>NZ_JABZEE010000130.1 GCF_013387495.1 Streptomyces sp. PKU-EA00015
AACCAACAACCGCGGCGACAGCATCCAACAGCCCATGTCGACGGAAGAGGCCCGCCCCCGGCTCCCGCAAGAATCCGACAGCGTTCAGAGTACCGAGGAGAGTGTCCGGCAAGCCCTGCTGGGCACGCCCGAATTGAGGGGTCCGCGCGACAGCCGACCTCGTTTCGTGGTGCGGTCGGCCTTCGACGCGCGGCGGTTCACCCACGACGGCGAACCGGTCACCGACCTCACCGTCCGGCTCGCGATACGCGGCCCCGAGGGGCAGACCACGTATGTTGCCGATCAACTCGATGCAGGCGTACGGGATTTCCTCAACCGTCCTGCTTACCGGTTGCCGAACGGCGACCGCCTCCATGTCACTGTCGAGTACGTCGATCCCTCGGACTCCCCGCACCTGACCGTGGACCTGGCGAGCCGGGACCAGGCGATGAACCAGACCACCTGGTGGGCGGACGCCGACCCGGTGCAGATGGTGCACGAGCTGACGCACCAGCTCGGTCTACGGGACGAGTACCGTGACGCCGACGCCCCGCACCGTCCGCACATCCCGGGCAGTCTCCTCGGCGACCTGAGCGCGGACCCCGAGGACTTCTCGCTCGTTACCTCGGGTCTGCGGGGTCGGCATCTGGCCCTGCTGGGTGCGCTGATCGGGGACGTGACCCCGCAGCCTGAGCCAAGCGGGCAGGACAGCGAGCAGAGTTGGGATGCGGCTCGCACAGCCACCGATCCGGTCCTCCGGAAGTCGGTGTGGGTGGACCCGGTTTCTCTGCCGCGGTCGGCTGACGACGGCACGGCAGTCATCGAGGTCCCGGCTCGCATGCCGCAGGACCCGAACGTGACACCAGCTCACGCCGCCGGTGAACCGATCCTTACGCCCTTCAAGTCGGGGAACTTCGAGTTCACCAACCTGAAGCACACGGAGGAGAAGTACCGGGACAAGGCCGTCCGGATCATCGATGTGCTGCGGAAGCACGACACCATCCGCGAGTACATCGGCAATCGCCCCTGCCGTATCACCTTGCACGTGCGGACGATGGAGACCCCGGCCGATGTGACGGACCG
>NZ_JABZEE010000131.1 GCF_013387495.1 Streptomyces sp. PKU-EA00015
GATCTCGGGCTTGAGCATGACGTCGACTACGACGCGAGCCACGGGCACTCCCGGTGGTGTGTTGCGAGGGCGGTTCCCTCAGCGTACCCGGCTCGAAAATCTACGCGAGTAGATACCTCGGGGCCCCGCAGCGAAATCCCGGATAAGAATCCCTGACGCCTTTGTGGCGGACACGCGCAGAATATTGCCGGGGCTTCACAATGCGTGGCCATCCGCTGTACAAAGGAATGCAGAGGAAAGCAGCATTGCCCCTCGTTGGCCGAAAAGCCGGTATCACCGCACGTCAGAACCGGTGATACCGCAGTGAAAGGACCGATATCCGTGGCTCAGCGAGTAGTGGTCACGCTCTCCGACGACATCGACGGAGGAGAAGCGGCGGAAACGGTCATGTTCGGCCTCGACGGGAAGTCGTACGAGATCGACCTCAATACGTCCAACGCAAAGAAACTGCGCAAGGCCCTGGCCCCGTACGTGGCAGCGGGCCGGAAGATGACGAACGTCACCAAGCGCGACAAGTCACGCGTCGCCTACCGGCACACCTCGCTCGAGCCGTCCCCGGCCGCCGTCCGTGCCTGGGCACAGTCGCGCAAGATGGACGTGCCGGCCCGGGGTCGCATCCCCAAGCGCGTCTACGAGGCGTTCCGCGAGGCCAGTTGAGCCGTCGGCCCGGGAGGCCGGCGCGCGGCGCCCGGACGCGGGCGGTGGCACAGCGAGTTGCACTGCACCCCTGGTGATCGGCTAGAGTCTGGAGCACGCCGAGGGGCAAGGCCCGAAAAGGCCCGGCCCACCGAGCATGCGGGTGTAGTTCAGTAGCAGAACATCCCCCTTCCAGGGGGAAGGCGCAGTGTGCAATTCCTGTCACCCGCTCTGCACCACTATTACCGTCCACCGATGTGGATCAGGTACAGTGGTGAACGCACCGCCCGGTGAGAGCCGAGCGGCAGCAATGCGGACGTGGCTCAGTTGGTAGAGC
>NZ_JABZEE010000132.1 GCF_013387495.1 Streptomyces sp. PKU-EA00015
GCTTGTCGGAACGGGGAACGGCACCCCACCCCGGCACCACCAACACCCCGAAAGGACACAGCAGATGACCAGCAGCAACGCGCAGACCGAGGCAGCCGCCTACACCGGCGAGGAGATGGAGGCCGCCACCGCCCACGTGCTTGACCGCTTCCTGAAGCCCCTCGCGGCCACCACCGGCCAGCACGTCGGCGATCTGCTCGACAACACCCCCGAGGACGTGTTTGCCGCCGCCGTCACCGCCTACATGATGGCTGGCCGCATCGCCCAGGAGGACCCCACGGCCGAGCTCCACGCCACGGCGGGTCAGATGTTCATCGCCATGCTCCGCATGACGCCCGGACAGGAGGGGTTCGCCGCCCTGATCACCGGCGCGATCTACCGCCAGATCCGTACGGAGGAAGGCGTCGAGGGCTAGCAGCCCCGACCACCGCCGGGGGCGGGAACGGCACCCGCCTCCGGCTTCACCACCGACACCACAGGAGAAAGCGACATGAACCAGGTCATCGTCTGGAACGAGCAGTGCGCGTGCGGAGGCAGCCTCTACGGCCGCATGGAGGAGCCGTGCGACCCCGAGTGCGCCGGATACCTCCCCAACCCCGTGGAGACCGCCCGCGCGACCC
Organism: Streptomyces sp. PKU-EA00015; assembly: GCF_013387495.1. GTDB lineage: Bacteria > Actinomycetota > Actinomycetes > Streptomycetales > Streptomycetaceae > Streptomyces. Next base: position 621 of record NZ_JABZEE010000132.1, read on the forward strand.
TCTTTGCTCACATTGACCGAGGGTCCCGCCGCGACGCCACCACCGCGACCGTGCTCAACAACGGTGGTCGCAGCCGCCTGTTCGTCCAGGACGACGGCACGAGCGTGCCGCTCGCCCCCACCCTCCACCGCGCCATTCACGACGACGTGACCGAGGCCGCCCACGCCTACGCCCGCACCGTCTACGGCCCCCGCCGCGCATGGCCCACCCGGTTCACCGTCACCCGCTACTGACCAGCAGTGCGACCACGGCCCCCGCCCCGGCGGGGGCCGTTTCGCTTGCACAAGCCAAGTCGCTGGAAAG
>NZ_JABZEE010000133.1 GCF_013387495.1 Streptomyces sp. PKU-EA00015
CGGTACGGCGGCGGTCGGTGAGTGGCCGCGGGTGACCGGTACCGGTTACGGCAGTGACTACGCGTACAACAAGAACACCGCGACGGGTGAGTCGTACACGTGGCAGCCGAACATCGTGGATGCGGCGGACTACAAGGTCGAGGTCCACACGCCGGTGCAGACCGACGGTGCGACGGCCGCCCCGTACACGGTGACCTCTGCGGAGCCGACCGCGAACTTCACGGTCAACCAGGCGAGTGGCACCACGGGCTGGCGTCAGCTGGGTACGTCGCAGATCGATTTCGCCAAGGGCAACACCGGTAAGATCGTCCTCGGGGACACCGGTGATGCGACCAGGCGGACGATCGCCGACGCGGTCCGGCTGGTCAATCCGGCGCAGATCCGCAAGGACATCGGCGAGTACAACCAGTGGCACAACTTCCGGGTCGGTGACACCGTTCAGAAGTGGGTCTCGGGGACGTCGCCGAACTACGGTTTTGTGATCAAGGCCGTGGACGAGTCCTCGACCGCGCCGCTGGGCGGTCCGCAGTATCAGGCGGGGGACTACGACTACGGCGGCGAGACGTCCACGATCCCGCGTCTGACGGTCACCTTCGGCAAGGTCGGCACGTCGCTGGACTCGCCGACCGTCGTGCACGGCACCGGTCCGGAGCTGTCCTGGGCGGCGTACAAGAACACCACCGGCGACACCAACCTGGACATCGCCGAGTACCAGCTGCACCGCTCCACGCAGCAGGTGTTCACCCCCTCCGCCGCGACGCTGGTGGCGCCGGTCGCCAAGACGGCGACCACCTACACGGACACGACCGCGGTTCCGACGCCGGACTCCAGCAGTGCGGAGATCGGGAAGTCGTACTACTACCAGATCGCGGTCAAGACGACCGACGGGCAGGTGCTGGGCTCCCCGA
>NZ_JABZEE010000134.1 GCF_013387495.1 Streptomyces sp. PKU-EA00015
CGCCCGCGACCCAGGCGTCCACGCCGCGGTCGGCGAGGGTGGTCAGCGCGACCTCGACGGACTCCGCCGGGACGACGGCCATCATGCCGACGCCCATGTTCAGGGTCTTCTCCAGCTCCAGCCGCTCCACGTCGCCGGCCCGGCCGACGAGGTCGAACACCGCGCCCGGCGTCCACGTCGAACGGTCCACCACCGCGTGCAGACCCTCCGGGATCACCCGCGCCAGGTTCGCCGCGAGCCCGCCGCCCGTGATGTGACTGAACGCGTGCACCTCGGCCGTCCGGGTCAGCGCCAGACAGTCCAGCGAGTAGATCTTCGTCGGCTCCAGCAGCTCCTCGCCCAGCGTCCGGCCGAACTCCTCGACCCGCTGCTCCAGCGACATCCCCGCCCGGTCGAACAGCACATGCCGCACCAGCGAGTACCCGTTGGAGTGAAGCCCAGACGACGCCATCGCCACGACCACGTCACCCGACCGGACACGATCCGGACCCAGCAGCCGGTCCGCCTCCACCACACCCGTGCCCGCACCGGCCACGTCGAAGTCGTCCGGCCCCAGCAGACCCGGATGCTCCGCCGTCTCACCGCCGACCAGCGCCGTACCGGCCAGCACACAGCCCTCGGCGATGCCCTTGACGATCCCGGCCACCCGCTCCGGATGCACCCTGCCCACACAGATGTAGTCCGTCATGAACAACGGCTCAGCGCCGCACACCACGATGTCGTCCACGACCATCGCGACCAGGTCGTGCCCGATCGTGTCGTACACGCCCATCCGCCGGGCGATGTCGACCTTCGTCCCCACACCGTCCGTCGCGGACGCCAGCAGCGGACGCTCGTAACGCTTCAAAGCCGAGGCGTCGAAGAGGCCGGCGAAGCCACCCAGACCGCCCAGAACCTCCGGGCGC
>NZ_JABZEE010000135.1 GCF_013387495.1 Streptomyces sp. PKU-EA00015
ACGGGTACTGGTTTACGATGGGCCATTAGCACTTCGTTCACGCCGCTGCCTGCGCCGCCCATAATGGCGTTTTCTTCTACGGTGACCAGCGCTTCATGGCTGGCGGCCATTTCCAGAATTAACGCTTCATCAAGCGGTTTCACAAAACGCATATCGACCAGCGTAGCGTTCAGCGATTCAGCGACTTTCGCCGCGTCTGGCATCAGCGTACCAAAGTTAAGGATCGCCAGTTTCTCGCCACGACGCTTCACAATGCCTTTGCCAATTGGCAGTTTTTCCAGCGGCGTCAGTTCCACGCCAACCGCGTTACCGCGCGGGTAGCGCACCGCGGACGGGCCGTCGTTATAGTGATAGCCGGTATAGAGCATCTGGCGACATTCGTTTTCATCGCTCGGGGTCATAATGACCATTTCCGGTATACAGCGCAGGTAAGAGAGGTCAAAAGCGCCCTGATGGGTTTGACCGTCAGCACCAACAATGCCCGCGCGGTCGATGGCGAACAGGACCGGGAGCTTTTGAATCGCCACGTCATGCAGCACCTGATCATAGGCGCGTTGCAGGAAAGTGGAGTAAATCGCGACAATGGGTTTGTACCCACCAATCGCCAGACCGGCGGCAAAGGTCACCGCGTGTTGCTCGGCGATTGCCACGTCGAAGTAACGATCCGGGAATTTACGTGAAAACTCGACCATGCCGGAACCTTCACGCATCGCCGGAGTAATCGCCATCAGCTTGTTGTCTTTCGCTGCCGTTTCGCACAACCAGTCGCCAAAGATTTTTGAATAGCTCGGCAAACCGCCGCTACTTTTCGGCAAACAACCGCTGGAGGGATCAAATTTAGGCACGGCGTGGAAAGTGATGGGGTCTTTTTCTGCCGGTTCATAACCACGACC
>NZ_JABZEE010000136.1 GCF_013387495.1 Streptomyces sp. PKU-EA00015
TGCTCAGCGGTGGCAGCAGCCTAGGTTAATTAAGCTGCGCTAGTAGACGAGTCCATGTGCTGGCGTTCAAATTTCGCAGCAGCGGTTTCTTTACCAGACTCGAGTCAGCGCTCACTGTCGCCCCAATAGTCGGCACCGTGGTAGAAGCCCGTGGTGAATCCCGCTTCGCGGGCGAGATAGAGCGCCTCCCGTGGGCAGGTGACCTCCAGCGCGTGGAGATGGTCCTGGCAGGCTCTGATCCGGTCGCGGAGCTGTCGGGACACCTCTTCCCGGTCGACGAGCAGGAGGGCGTTGAGGTCGCCGGACCTGATGTCGCGTTCGTAGCTGGCCAGGTCGTTCGACAGGCGCAGAATCCGCTGGACCTCGCGGCTGGCCGCGATCAGCTCGGGGAGGTGGCTCCGGGTTTGGGCATCTCCGGTGACGATCCAGTGCGAGACGTTGACAAAGGAGGCGCCATAGTTGTCCGCGTTGTCCAGGTATTCGGCGAACGAGGGTGGTCGTGCGGAGTGCCGCCACTCCCATTCTCGAATGTCGGCGGTCAGCATGCGACGCACCTCCTCGCGCCACACCGGCTGCCACTCGGTGAATCCGGCGCCGGTGGCGAGCTCGTCGCGAATCTCGGCGAGAAGCTGACCGAGTGCGCAGTCGACGTCCGGTGCGGCGCCGTCGGCGACCGCCTGACATGCCGACACGATCGAGCGGACGGCGTCGTCGGAGGTCGCGACACGGTCGACCTGCCAGTCCTCGGCCGTGACCCACAACGAGGCACGGTTGGCGACGCGTAGCTGCTCGGCCGAGCACCACGGGGCGATGAACGCCGTCGACAGCGCCAAGGCGCTGAGCATC
>NZ_JABZEE010000137.1 GCF_013387495.1 Streptomyces sp. PKU-EA00015
CCTGCCGGAGGCTATTGCTATCGGAATCCGCTTTAGCCATGCGAGTCGCACGGGTTTAGACCCGTGGCAAACTGCTCAGTAACACGTGGCCAAACTACCCTATAGATTCGGATAACCTCGGGAAACTGAGGATAATCCGAAATAGCGCTCTACTGCTGGAATGCTATGAGCGTGAAACGCTCCGGCGCTGTAGGATGTGGCTGCGGCCGATTAGGTAGACGGTGGGGTAACGGCCCACCGTGCCCATAATCGGTACGGGTCATGAGAGTGAGAACCCGGAGACGGTCTCTGAGACACGAGTCCGGGCCCTACGGGGCGCAGCAGGCGCGAAACCTTTACACTG
>NZ_JABZEE010000138.1 GCF_013387495.1 Streptomyces sp. PKU-EA00015
GATTAGGTAGACGGTGGGGTAACGGCCCACCGTGCCCATAATCGGTACGGGTCATGAGAGTGAGAACCCGGAGACGGTCTCTGAGACACGAGTCCGGGCCCTACGGGGCGCAGCAGGCGCGAAACCTTTACACTGCACGACAGTGCGATAAGGGGATTCCGAGTGCGAGGGCATATAGTCCTCGCTTTTGTACACCGTAGGGCGGTGTACGAATAAGGGCTGGGCAAGACCGGTGCCAGCCGCCGCGGTAACACCGGCAGCCCGAGTGATGGCCGCTTTTATTGGGCCTAAAGCGTCCGTAGCTTGCCAGACAGGTCCGTTGGGAAATCCACTCGCTTAACGAGTGGGCGTCCAGCGGAAACCGTCCGGCTTGGGACCGGAAGACCTGAGGGGTACGTCCAGGGTAGGAGTGAAATCCTGTAATCCTGGACGGACCACCGGTGGCGAAAGCGCCTCAGGAAGACGGATCCGACAGTGAGGGAC
>NZ_JABZEE010000139.1 GCF_013387495.1 Streptomyces sp. PKU-EA00015
TGCGGGGGGCAGGGCCCGGCGCCCGGGGAGCTCCTGCGGTGCCGTTACGGGGGATGAGCGCCGCAGGAGCGGCTCGGTGGCTGGACGGGTCAGCTGTTCTTGGAGTAGGCGGTGGACAGTTGACCGACCAGGGTGGCGAACGGCATGTCCAGCGCCCCGTAGACCTCGTAGGCCTTGGGGTCGGCGTTGTCGGCGAGGATCTCGACCATCGTGGTGGCGTAGTCGGTGACGATGACGCCCGCCTGCTGCATGCGCAGCAGACCCGCCGTGCGCTTGGTCTCGCTGAAGGTGCCGGAGGCGTCGATGGCCGCGTACGCGTCATAGCCGGCGGCCGTGGCGGAGATCGCCGGGAAGGCCAGGCAGACCTCGAGGGAGACACCGGCGATGATCAGCTTCTTGCGGCCGGTGGCCTCGACGGCCTGGCGCACGCGCGGGTCGTCCCAGGCGTTGACCGTGCTGCGGTCGATCACCTCGAGGTCCGCCGGGAGCACCTCGGCCAGCTCCGGCACCAGCGGGCCCCACAGGCCGTCCGCCCCCGTGGTGGTCACCACGGTGGGGACGTCCAGCACCTGAGCCGCCTTCGCGAGAGCGGCCACGTTGTGCTTGAGCGTGGCGACGCCGATGTCGCGCACACCGGTGAGCAGGCCGATCTGATGATCGACGAGGAGCAGGGCGGCGTTGTCGCGGGTCAGCGGCTC
>NZ_JABZEE010000014.1 GCF_013387495.1 Streptomyces sp. PKU-EA00015
CCCGCGCAGCGGCAGACCCGCCCGGGGTCCGGGGGCGCAGTCCAGCCCGGGGTTCGGGGGCGCGGCCCCCACCGGGGCCGGGGCAGCGCCCCCGGACGCTCAGCCCCGCAGCACCTCCGACAGCACCCGCGCCGCTCGCTCCACGTCACCGAAGCCCACGTACAGCGGCGTGAAGCCGAACCGCAGGACGTCCGGGCGGCGCAGGTCTCCGATCACGCCGCGGCCGATCAGCTCCCGCATCACCCGCGGCGCGTCCTCGCAGCGCAGCGCGACCTGGCTGCCGCGTTCCGCGTGGGCCGCCGGCGTCAGCGAGGTCACCGACCCGGCCGGGACGTACGCCTCGACGCACTCCAGGAAGAAGTCCGTCAGCGCCAGGCTCTTGGCCCGTACCGCGTCGATCGAGACCCCGTCCCAGACGTCGAGCGACGCCTCCAGCGCGAGCATGGACAGGATGTCGGGGGTGCCGACCCGGCCCCGGACCGCGCCGGGCGCGGCCTCGTAGCCGAGGGTCATCGCGAACGGGTCCGTGTGCGAGTTCCACCCCGGCAGCGGGGAGTCGAAGCCGGCCTGGTGGCGCTCGGCGACGTACAGGTAGGCCGGTGAACCGGGGCCGCCGTTCAGGTACTTGTACGTGCAGCCGACCGCGAGGTCCACGCCGTGCTCGTCCAGCCCCACCGGCAGCGCGCCCGCGCTGTGGCACAGATCCCAGACCGCGAGCGCGCCCGCGTCGTGGATCGCCGCCGTCAGGCCGGGCAGGTCGTGGAGCCGGCCCGAACGGTAGTCGACGTGATTGAGGAGCGCGACCGCCGTCGTCGGCCCGAGGGCCGCGGGCAGGTCCGCGGGGTCGACGAGTACCAGCTGCTTTCCGGTCATCCGGGCGGCGGACTCGGCGATGTACCCGTCCGTGGGGAACGTGCCGGCGTCCACCAGGACGTCCGTACGCGCCGGGTCGTCGACGAGCCGCACGGCGCCCACCACCGCCTTGAAGACGTTGACACTCGTGGAGTCGCCGACCACGACCTGCCCGGGCGCCGCGCCCACCAGCGGCGCGATCCGGTCGCCGATCCGCTCGGGCGCCGTCCACCAGCCGCTCTCGTCCCACGAACGGATACGCAGCTCGCCCCACTGACGCGTCACCACATCGGCGACGCGGGCCGGCACGTGCGCGGGCAGCGCGCCCAGCGAGTTGCCGTCCAGGTACACGGCCTCGTCGAGCGCGAACAGCTTGCGCGCGGCGGCCAGTTCGTCTGCGGCGTCCAGCGCCGCGGCCTTCCCGGCCAGCGACTCAGACATGGCTGCGCGCCGTCCACAGCTCGGGGAAGACGTTCTTGCGGGCCCGCTTCTCCAGCCAGGAGACGCCCGCCGAACCACCCGTGCCGACCTTCGAGCCCATCGCCCGCCGCGTCGCCACGAGATGGTCGTTGCGCCATCGCCACACCAGCTCGCCGACGTCGGTGAGCGCCTCGCCGAGGCGCACCAGCTCGGAGTCCTGGTCCTCGGCGGCGTACAGCTCGGCCCACGCCCGCTCGACCTGCTCGGACGGCTCGTACTTCTGCGACAGGTCCCGCTCCAGCACCTCGGCCGGTATCGCGTGGCCCCGGCGCGCCAGCAGCCTGAGCACCTCGTCGTACAGACTCGGCTCGTGCAGGGCCTTCTCCAGCTCCGCGTGCACGCGCGGCGCGCCGCGGTGCGGCACCAGCATCGACGCGGACTTCTCGCCGAGCAGGAACTCCATGCGCCGGTACATGGCCGACTGGAAGCCGGAGCCCTCGCCGAGCGCGTCGCGGTAGGCGTTGAACTGGGCCGGGGTCAGGTTGGCGATCGGCCGCCAGGAGGCGTTCAGCGCCTCCAGCTCCCGTACGGAGCGCCTGAGGGCGTCCATCGCCACGGGGACGCGGTCCTCCCGCAGCGCGCGGGCCGCGGTCTCCCACTCGTGGACGATCACCGTGAACCACAGCTCCATGACCTGGGTCGTGACCAGGAAGACCATCTCGCCCGGGTCGTCCGAACGGGGGTGCTGGAGGTGGGTGAGGACATCCGCCTGGACGTAGTCCTCGTACGGAGTGGTGCCCGCGAAGTCCAGATTCGGGGCGGCGTCATGTGACATCGCTGTCTCCTCGACGAATCCGGGTAGCGGTCCGCCCCTTCCTGATCGGTGTGGGCCCCGGTCCCCACCGGCATCATAGGACGAGGTTCACACCGGCGGTCCGGTGAGATACGTCCCGTCCTCGTCGTAGGGCCAGGCGTTGGAGACGCAGCCGTTCAGGCCCTTGATCTGCTGCATCATCACCGGCGCGGGACGGCCGGGGCCGGGGCAGCCCATGTGCCGCCGGATGCCGATCTCGTGCCCCACCTCGTGGTTGATGATCAGGTGCCGGTACTCGGCGGGTGTCCCGGCGAACGTCGGCGACCCCAGCATCCACCGCTTCAGATTCACGACGACGCCCTCGACCGTCTCGCAGTTCAGCTCACCGCGGGTGTTGAGGCCCTGGGCGAGGCAGAGGCGGTCGGCGGTGGCCGGAGTGGCGATCCTGATGACGAAGTCGGCGTCCGACGAGACGAGCTGGAACCGGCCGCGGCCGTGGGCGGCCCAGCCCCGGGGGTGGGCGAGGATGTCCTCGATCTCGGCCGCCGCCTGCCGCGCGGACAGGTCGATGCCGTCCTCGACCTCGACCTTGTAGCGGCGCAGCGTGCCGGTGCCCGCCGCCGCGCCGGTGGCCTGCGCGGCGGTGAACGTCCCCTCTGCGGAGGCGGGCACGTCCGGCGGCCCGCTCGCCTTCGGGGACGCCTTGGGCGACACGGTCACGCCGGGGCGCGGCGAGGCGGCGACGGACGGCTTCGGGTCGGCCTCGGGAGAGTTCTCGGGGGAGGTCTCGGGGGACGTCAGCGGTTCGGCGCGAGGCGTCTGCGACGGGGCCGCGGACGCGGCGCCGGTGCCGGTGCCACCGCTGCGCCAGTGGGCGAGGGCGGCGCCGCCGCCGATGGACAGCACCCCGACGAGCAGGCCGAGCACGAGGAGCGGGCCGAGCGGACGGCGACGTGCCCGGTCCCGGCGGGACGGGGAACGGCGGCCACGTCCACGCCCGCGTCCGGTGGCGGCGCGTTTGCCCAAGACGGAACTCTCCTCCGGTTCGGCCGGCTTTTCCGGGGGAGAGGGTGGGGCCTCCGTTCCGGCGGTGTACATCGGCTGCGGACGAGTAAATCGACAGCGCGTGCGATCGTACCCGGGAGGACGTGGCCCATGAGGCAGCGGTTCCCTGGCCCGGCCGGGTGCGGTGCGCCGATGGCAGACTTCAGCCATGAACCTTCACGAGAACCTGCTCGGCGGTCCGCCCCCGACCCACCTGCCGGAGAACGAAGAGGCCTACCGGATGCTCGCCGAGCAGTCCGCGACGCCTGCCGAGGTCGCCGCCGCGCACCCGACCTTCTCCCTGGCGTGGGCGATGCTGGCCGACGACGCCTTCGAGGCCGGGCATGTGGTGGAGTCCTACGCCTACGCCCGCACCGGGTACCACCGCGGGCTCGACGCCCTGCGCCGCGCGGGCTGGAAGGGACACGGCCCGATCCCCTTCAGCCACCGCGCCAATCGCGGCTTCCTGCGCTGCCTGGCGGCTCTGGCGCGTGCCGCCGGCGCGATCGAGGAGAGGGAGGAGGCGGACCGCTGCTGGCAGTTCCTCAAGGACAGCAGCGACGAGGCCTACGCGGAACTGAAGCGCTAGCCCCGGCACCGTTTCACCCCAGGCGTTCGAGGCGGGGAGCTCGGGGCACCAGCCCCGGGCACCCCGGCCCGCCGCCGGGGTTGAGGCACGGGGTTCGGGGCAGCGCCCCGACGGCAGCGTGGCCCACCCGGCCCCGACGGGTGGGGCCGGGCCCCGCGCACACCGGGGCGTCACGCGTCGGGCTGCTCCGCACGGGTCGGCTCCAGCGGGGGCGCCGACACCCCGCAGTTCATCCGGCACTCCGGGTGCGTGTGCTCCTCCGCCGGCGCCGGCGCCCTGACCATCGCCCAGGCGATCACGGCGCCCGCCACCAGCACCACCGCGCACATCGGAATCGCACGCTGGAACGTCTCCCCGAACTCCGCCGCCGAGCGGTACGCCTCCGGCCCCATGCCCGCCAGCAGCGGCAGCGCCGCCACCGCGATCAGACCCGCCGCGCGGGCCGCCGCATTGTTGATACCGCTCGCGATCCCGGCCCGCGCGGTGTCCACGGACGCCAGGACGGTCGCGGTCAGCGGGGCCACCAGGGTCACCATGCCCATGCCCATCACCACCATGGCGGGCAGCACGTCCACGACGTACGAGGCGTCCTCACCGACCCGGAGCATCAGCATCGTCCCGGCGGCGCACAGCAGCGGACCGACGGTCAGCGGGATGCGCGGCCCGATCCGTTCCCCCAGTTCCCCGGACTTCGCCGACAGCAGGAGCATCAGCACCGTGGTCGGCAGCAGCGCCGTACCGGCGCCGAGTGCCGAATAGCCCGCGACGACCTGGAGCTGGAGCGCGACGAGGAAGAAGAACCCGCCGAACGCCGCGTAGACGCACAGCGTCACCAGGTTGACCGCGGTGAACTGCCGGATCGCGAAGACGGACAGCGGCAGCATCGGCTCGGGCCGCCGTCGCTCGACCAGGACGAAGGCCACCCCCACCAGCACGCCCACGAGCCCGGGCCACACCGTCGCGTCGATGAGCGCGTACGTCACCAGGCCCAGCGCCGCCGCGCCCAGCACCGCGCCCAGCACGTCGAAACGGCCCACCGCCCGAAGATTGCGCGACTCGGGGACGTGCCGCAGCGCCACGGGCACGCACAGCGCGGCCAGCGGCACGTTGAGCAGGAAGACCCAGCGCCAGCCGGGCCCGTCCACGAGCCAGCCGCCGACGAACGGTCCGACCGCCGCGCCGACGCCGCCGAGCCCCGACCACAGCCCGACCGCGCGGGCCCGGTCGTCGGGGTGGAAGCTCGCCTGGATCAGGGCAAGCGACCCCGGGGTGAGCAGCGCACCGCCGACGCCCTGCAAGGCCCGGGCCGCGACCAGGATGCCGCCGTTCGGAGCCAGTCCGCACAGCAGCGAGCCGATGGCGAACCAGACGACGCCGAGCACGAAGATCCGCCGCCGGCCGTAGCGGTCGCCGAGCGCTCCCCCGAGGAGGATGAGACCGGCGAGCGTGAGCATGTACGCGTTGACGGTCCACTGCAGGACGGCCAGGTCGGCGTCGAGGTCCCGGCCGATCTGGGGCAGGGCGACGTTGACGACGGTCGAGTCGAGCAGCGCCATCCCGGAACCGAGGACGGTCGTGAGGACCACCCAGCGCCCCTGGGCCGAGGACAGCCTGATGTCCATACGGGCATCCTCCCGGCCCCCGCGCCCGCGGGCTAGTCGAGGACGGCCGACTTCCCCAGGAGGTGGGCGAGGTGCCCCCGGCTCCGGCTGCCGAACTCGTCCGCGGCGGGGCGCTGAGTCCGCACGCCAGGGACACCGACAAGGGACGCAGCAGGAGGGCCCGGCACCGTGTCACGGTGCCGGGCCCTCCGCAACACTACTTGATCTTGGTGCCGGTGGAACGCAGGGCCGCACAGGCCTCGACCACACGGGCGGCCATGCCCGCCTCGGCCAGCTTGCCCCAGGTGCGCGGGTCGTAGGTCTTCTTGTTGCCGACCTCGCCGTCGACCTTCAGGACGCCGTCGTAGTTCTGGAACATGTGGGCCGCGACCGGACGCGTGAAGGCGTACTGGGTGTCGGTGTCGAGGTTCATCTTCACGACGCCGTTCTCCAGCGCGGTGCTGATCTCCTCGGCCGTCGAGCCCGAGCCGCCGTGGAAGACGAAGTCGAACGGCGCGGTCTTGCCGTACTTCTCGCCCACGCCCTGCTGGAGGTCCTTGAGCAGCTCGGGACGGAGGACGACGTTGCCCGGCTTGTAGACGCCGTGCACGTTGCCGAAGGAGGCGGCCAGCAGGTAGCGGCCCTTCTCGCCCAGGCCGAGGGCCTCGGCGGTGCGCAGCGCGTCCTCGACCGTGGTGTACAGCTCGTCGTTGATCTCGTGCGAGACGCCGTCCTCCTCGCCACCGGTCGGGGTGATCTCGACCTCGAGGATGATCTTGGCGGCGGCGGCCTGCGCCAGCAGCTCCTGGCCGATGGCCAGGTTGTCGGCGAGGGTCTCGGCGGAGCCGTCCCACATGTGGGACTGGAAGAGCGGGTTGCGGCCGGCCTTCACGCGCTCGGCGGAGATGTCGAGCAGCGGACGTACGTAGCCGTCCAGCTTGTCCTTCGGGCAGTGGTCCGTGTGCAGCGCGACGGTGATGTCGTACTTCGCGGCGACGATGTGCGCGAACTCGGCCAGCGCGACGGCGCCGGTGACCATGTCCTTGTTGTGCTGGCCGCCCAGGAACTCGGCGCCGCCGGTGGAAATCTGGATGATGCCGTCGCTCTCGGCCTCGGCGAAGCCACGCAGGGCGGCGTGCAGGGTCTGCGACGAAGTCACGTTGATGGCCGGGTAGGCGAACTTGCCTGCCTTCGCCCGGTCGAGCATCTCGTTGTAGACCTCGGGAGTCGCGATGGGCATGTGTCCGCTCCTTGTGATGTGCGGGTATGTGGTGCTGGCCCTGACCTGGGGGCGACGTCATCGTCGCGGCCTATCTTTCCAGACTCTCCGCCCGGCTCCACAGAGCCCGTCGCGCCAGGATGCGCCAAGGGCGTCCCGTTTCACGTGAAACAGGACGCCCGTCGGTATCAGCGCAGGTCAGGATGGCCTCACGCGAGACCGAGTTCTTCGAGCGAGTACGCGTTGACGTAGGGCAGGCCCGCCTCGGCGATCTTCGGGGCGGCACCGCGCTCGACGATCACGGCGACACCGACGACCTCGCCGCCCGCCTCCCGTACCGCCTCGACGGCGGTCAGCGGGGAGCCGCCGGTGGTGGAGACGTCCTCGACGACGAGGCAGCGACGGCCCTTCACGTCCGTGCCCTCGATCCGGCGCTGCATGCCGTGCGCCTTGCCCGCCTTACGGACGACATAGGCGTCGAGCCGCCCGCCGCGGGCGGCCGAGGCGTGCAGCATCGACGTCGCCACCGGGTCGGCGCCCAGCGTCAGACCACCGACGCAGTCGTAGTCGAGGTGGGCGGTGGCGTCGAGCATGACCTGGCCGACCATCGGCGCGGCCTCGCCGTCGAGCGTGATCCGGCGCAGATCGATGTACCAGTCGGCCTCGATGCCCGAGGAGAGGGTCACCTTGCCGTGCACCACGGCCTTGTCCTTGATCTGCTGGAGCAGCTCAGCGCGTACGTCAGTCATGCCCATGAGCTTAGGGCCTGCCCGGCGGACCTTGGCCGGGGCCACGACGCTCCCCCAGAGCTTCGCCTGGGGTGCCCCCACGCTGCGTTGCCGACATGCCCGAACAGCTCCGCCGTCAGGGCACTCCGTAGCTTTGCGATGCGTCCCACAGGCCGTGCGGGCCTGGGGAGACCCCATGCACCGGACGCCGCGTCCTGTCCGGCCCTGATCCACCGGACACTCCCTAAAGCCGCCGCCAGGTCCATGTCGTCGTGACCTCCAGCGGCTCGATCGGGGTCACGAGTTCGGGATGGGTGTTCAGCCCGTTCGGCGGGCCGGACTGCGGCTCCACGCAGACGGCCTCGGCCTGCTCGTCGTAGATCACCACCCACTCGGCGCGGCTCGCGACCGTCAGCTCCAGCTGCTCCGGCCACGTCAGGGTGACCGACAGGCCGTCGGGCATGCCGAAGCAGTCGTCCCACGGTCCGGGCAGCGGGTCGATGCGACGTCCCGTCGGCAGGTGGTCCTCGCCGCGCTCCTCCTGCCACGCCGGTGCGAAGGCGACCCGTACGTCCTCGCCGCTACCGAGGTTGCGCAGGAACCAGGGGTGCCAGCCGGCCTGGGCGGGGAACGACGTCCCGTACGTCTCCACGCCCATCGCGAGGGTCAGCGATTCAGCCGTCAGCTCGAAGGTCTGCGTGACCCTGCCGGTGTACGGCCAGGGCTCGGCGAGATCGTAGGTGAACGCGGCCTCGCTCTTGCCCGCCGTCGCGGTGCGCCAGGCGGTGTCGCGGCCGGTGCCGTGAATGGCGTGCGGAGCCGCGTTGAGCGGGAGTTGGTGGACGACGTCCCCGTTGCGGAACTGCCCGTCCCTGGTGCGTCCGCACCAGGGGACCATGGGGAACGAGCCGTACCGCTCCCCCTGGCGCAGCACCTCGGTGCCGCCGATGCGCAGGCTTCCGATGCGGCAGCCGTTCGCCGGATGCACGGTCAACTCGACGTCGCCGGCGCCCAGCCGGACGCTCTCTTCGCTACTCACACGACGACACTAGCCCGCACTACTTGCGGCGGCGCAGCACACGGCTGACGACGACCGCGGAAGCAAGCGCGAGCGCCGCGGCGGGCGCGATCCACCGCAGGGTGGCGCCGGAGCCGGAAGGGTCCGGACCCGGGGTCGGCGCGTAACGGCCGCGCGGGGGCGCGTGGTCGACCTCCTCGGCGCTCCGGCCGATCATGGTGCGCCGCGCGTGGGCCGCCTCGGCGGCGGGCTCCGCGGGGAGCTCCGACAGCTCCTCCAGGCCGTCGAGGTCGTCGAGGTCGTCCACGTCATCCACGTCATCCACGTCGTCCACGTCGTCGGCGGAGACCGCAGAGGCGTCGGAGGCATCGAGGCCGGCGGCCGGCGCATCGAGGTCGGTGAACTCGTCGTCGGCATCCTGTCCGAGCGACGGCGGGGGCACCGGTCCGTCGAAGACGGAGGGAGCGCCGGGCTGGGCGGAGTCCGGCTCGGCAGGCTGCTCGGACGGCGCGTCCGCGTCCAGGGCGTCGTCGGACGCGTCCTCGGGCGACGCGCTCGCACCGTCGGAGGCCGCGACCGCGAGCGCCTCGGCGAACCGGTCCAGAAGGCGGTGGGCGGCCGTCGTCCGCGCGGACGCCCCGAGGGCCGCGAGCCGGCCGTCGGCCGTCGACGAACCGCTGAACGTCAGCGTCGTCCCTCCGTCGGTCGGCGCCGGGCGTACCGTCAGCACGATCTTCACCGAGCCGCTGCCGCGCGCCTCCGCGCCGTCGCCCTCGGCCACGAAGGCTCCCTCCTGCTCCACGAGGTGCAGGGCGCCGCGGTAGGTGATGGTGTGGCTGCCGACCCGGACCTTGAGCCTGCCGGTCAGCGGCCCCGCCGCCCGGTCGGCGTCCTGTTGGAGCCCCGGGACGCAGCGGGCCACCCGGGCGGGATCCCGCAGCACCTGTCGGAGGGTCTCAGCCGGAACGGGTACGAACACCTCATGCTCCATGGAAGCCGAGCCTACTCAGCCGGGCCCGCCGCGTCTGCCTTCGCGCGCCGGTTCGTCGGCGCAGCCCTGCGTAGAGGGCCTCACGCGGCGACCTCCGACAGCCGGCGCCCGGCCGGTGTCATCAGAGGACGTATCGGGGGCGTACCAGGGTCGACGGTTCGAGGCCCGGCACGCGGGTGCGCTCGGCCGCCCGCCCGTAGGCGGCGAGTTCGGCGGCGAGCGGCGAGCGCAGCGGCGGCACGCCGCGGTCCAGCGCGAGCCGCGGGGCGCCACCCGCCGAGGCGAGCAGGAAGCCCCTCTGGGGCGCGGTCGCGGTGCTGTTCCGGAACCGGTCGGGGCCGGTGTCCGCGTGGCCTCTGCCCCGCACCGGACAACCGTTCAGGTACGCGGTGGTGGAGAAACCGGCCGCCCGCAGCGTCGCGTCGACCGTCCAGTACGTGCGCGGCCGGGCGGCGGACCCCGCGTGGACGGCCAGGCGCCCGCCCGGTGCGAGGACCCGGCGGGCGAGACCGTAGAACTCCAGCGAGTAGAGCTTGGTGCCGGCGGTGATGCCGGGGTCGGGGAGGTCCGAGACGATCACGTCGTACTGCCCCCGCTGCGCGGCGCGCAGCCAGGAGAAGGCGTCCGCCGTGACCACACGCAGCCTGGGGTCGTCGTAGACATGGCGGTTGAGCGCGGCGAGGGCGGGATCGGTGCGGGCGAGGCGTACGAGCCCGGCGTCCAGTTCGACGATGGTCACCGAGCCGACGTCCCCGTATCCGAGCGCCTCGCGCGCGGCGAGGCCGTCGCCGCCGCCGAGGATCAGCACACGCTCGTGCCGCCCGTTCATGGCCGGGTGGACGAGCGCCTCGTGGTAGCGGTGCTCGTCGCGGCCGCGCACCTTCAGCCATCCGTCGAGGAACAGGTCGGGCGCCTGGGACGGCCGGCCGGTGAGGACGACCTCCTGGACGCCGGTGTGCACGGCGACCCGCACCTGGTCGCCGTAGACCGCGCGGCGCGCGGCGCGCTCGAAGTCGCCGACGAAGGCCGTCGCCAGGGCGAGCAGCGCGAGCACCACCCCGTTCAGCACGAGCAGCCGCAGCCGCCAGCGTGCCGACATCTCCGCCCGGAACAGCCACAGCACGAGCACGGCGCCCGCCACGGCGTTGACCGCGCCGGTCGCCAGCGCGCCCGTCAGTTCGCCGAGCCAGGGCAGCAGTAGGAAGGGGAAGGCGAGTCCGCCCACCAGCGCGCCCACGTAGTCGGCGGCGAACAGATCGGCGACGGTGCCCTCCGCGTCCCGTCGCGAGACACGCTGGATGAGCGTCATCAGCAGAGGTATCTCGGCGCCGATGAGCACCCCGATGGCCAGGGAGAACGCCACGAGCGCGACGCGGGACCCGCCCGCCCAGGCGAAGGCCGCGTACAGCACCATCGCGGAGGCGCCGCCGACGAGCGCGAGCACCGCCTCCAGTACCCCGAAGCCGACCGCGGCCCGGCAGCGCAGCCGTTTGGCGAGCAGCGAGCCCACACCCATCGCGAAGACCATGACGGACAGCACGACGGACGCATGGGTGACGGAGTCGCCGGTCAGGTACGAGGCGAGCGCGACGAGTTCCAGCTCGTACACCAGCCCGCACGCCGCGCAGACGAAGGCCGCCGCCAGCACGAGACCGCGCCCGGCGGCGGGGCTCACGGGCGGCGTCACCGCGTTGCGGGGCGGGGAGGTGCGCTGCCGGCCGATCATCCCCGCCACGCTACGTCACAGTCCACATCCGTCCTGTCACCCACAGGGGTTGACTACAGCACCGCACGGTCCGGGCGGCGCTCAGCACGCCGGCTCTGGGGCCCGTGGTGCTGCAGTACGCCGACCCGCGTACGCGTGACCACCAGGCGGCTTTCCTGCGGGTACGCGTGCCAGGTGCGCCAGCGCACCTGGTCCTCGACGCGCTGGGCCAGCATGGCGGTGAAGGCGTGCGGCGAGCCGGGAAAGGTGCCCGCGAGGCCGTGTGGATGGTCGGCCACCAGCGCCAGCAGCTCCTGGGCCCGGACCGCGAACGACTGCTCCGACAGCGTCTCGACCCGGGCGGCGAACTCGTACTCCCAGTCGCCGAGCCGCTTGGCCACGCCGAGGGGCAGCGGTGTGCTGCTGCCCGGGATGCAGGCGACGGTCTCCGAGCACGAGCCGTCCTCCTGGTCCAGCAGCACCTGGTGGGACGCCCCGAGGAGTCTCAACTGAAGCTTGGAACCGGATAGTTCGAGATCGAGGACGGCAAGGGCGGGCAGCGGCTCCCGGCCGAGCGCCCAGGCGAGGTCGTCGGCACGGGTGTCGGTGTAGGCGGTATCGATGGTCGTGAGCATGGGGTCGGCTCCGCATACGCGCTTCGGCGGGTGGACACGTGGACCTGACGCCCCGGAGACGGGGCGCACGACATGGGGGGTGGCCTGCTCGGGTCCACAGAAGGTCCGAGGGCTGGATGGTTCCAACAGGTTCCACAGTGAGGGAATCACGAATTACGCGACAACCACAGCGTTTTTACCCAACTTGGCATGGTTTCCATCCCCCAGGGGGCCAGGCGGTTCACGTGTTCAACGAATTACAGGGCTCGTGGGGCACGTGAAGTCCCGCCCCACTCTGGGCACTTGTGCGAAGAGCGACCAACAAGAAGGCACCCGGCGGGAGTTCACCCGCCGGGCACCTTCACCGGTCGCGGACCAGCTGCCCCGTGTCAGCTGCCTCCGCCACATCCACCCCCGCCGCCGCCGCACGAGGACGAGGAGCTGCCGCACGAGGAGGAGCTGCCGCAGGAGGACGAGCTGCCGCCGTCACCGGCCCACCAGCTGCTCGACCCGCCGCCGCTCCGGCGCCTCCGGCCGCTGCCGGTCCTCGCCGCACTCCGGCCGGCGGACACGGCCAGCACAAGGGCCACGACCACCACCAGCCCGACGACCACACCACCGAAAATCACCATCACACCCACCGTCCTTCGCATTCCCCCGGTGGGGGTACCTCCCAGGCCGAAGGCTCTGGGGGAGTCCCCCCGCGACGCTGCGCGACCGCTTCCTCCGGTCGTGTTCCCGTGACGCTCACCTGCCTGACAGGGGGATGCCCTCGGCCTCCCGGACCCAAAGCAGACTTGAGCAACTCCAGAGGTTCGGCCCAGGATGGCGCCCATGACAGGACGCGAACCCGGATCACGACCGCTGCTGAACCGCAGGCTGGCGGAGTTCGGCACCACGATCTTCGCCGAAATGTCCGCGCTGGCGGCCCGGACCGGGTCGATCAACCTCGGACAGGGCTTCCCCGACACCGACGGCCCCGAGGAGGTCAGGGAGGCGGCGGTCCGGGCGCTGCGCGACGGACGCGGCAACCAGTACCCGCCCGGCCCCGGCATCCCCGAGCTGCGCACGGCGGTCGCCGACCACCAGCTCCGCCGCTACGGGCTCGTCCACGACCCCGACACCGAGGTCCTGGTCACCGCGGGCGCCACCGAGGCGATCGCGGCCGCGCTGCTCGCCCTGGTGGAGCCGGGCGACGAGGTGATCGCGCTGGAGCCGTACTACGACTCGTACGCCGCGTGCATCGCCATGGCGGGCGGTACGCGGGTGCCGGTGACCCTGCGCCCGCAGGAGGGGGCCTACCGGCTCGACCTCGACGAGCTGCGGGACGCGGTGACCCCCCGCACCCGGCTGATCCTGCTCAACACGCCGCACAACCCCACCGGCACGGTCCTGACCCGCGACGAGCTCGCGGCGATCGCGGCCCTCGCCGTGGAACGGGACCTGCTGGTGGTGACCGACGAGGTGTACGAGCACCTCGTCTTCGACGGCGAGCACGTGCCGCTCGCGTCCTTCCCCGGGATGCGCGGGCGCACGGTCACGATCTCGAGCGCGGGCAAGACCTTCTCGTTCACCGGCTGGAAGGTGGGCTGGGTGACGGCGGCACCCGAGCTGGTGAGCGCGGTCCGCTCGGCGAAGCAGTTCCTGACGTACGTGTCGGCGGGGCCCTTCCAGTACGCGGTCGCGGAGGCGCTGCGGCTTCCGGACCAGTACTTCGACGGCCTGCGCGCCGATCTGCACGCCAAGCGCGATCTGCTGGGCGCGGGGCTCGCGGCCGCCGGTTTCACGGTGTACCGGCCGGCCGGGACGTACTTCGTGACGACCGACATCCGCCCGCTCGGCGAGGCGGACGGCTTCGCGTTCTGCCGGTCGCTGCCCGAGCGCTGTGGAGTCGTCGCCATCCCGAACGCGGTCTTCTACGACCACCGCGAGCAGGGCGCCCCGTTCGTGCGGTTCGCGTTCTGCAAGCGCAGGGACGTCCTCGAGGACGCGGTCGCGCGGCTGAAGTCCCTGGCCGTCTGAGGAATGCCGGTACGCGCTGGTTGCTTCGCCCGGTCGTCATCGGGGTCGCGGGCGTGCGGTGCACTGGTGGGGACGGTGGTCACGTTCGTGACCGCGTCCGCCGTAGTCGACGAGGACCTGTCGCAGCTCGTCCCCGTGCACCCGAGTTTCCCCGATGGTCCGGGCGTCGACGGTCAGCGCATAAGCCTCCCGCGCCTCGCCGGGCTTCTTGCCGGGAGAGGTGCAGGGGCTTGGACCCCGTGCTTGTTGATGGCGTCGACGGCGCTCTGCTGCGTCTGTACGTTGGCCGATTCCTGGGACTCGTTCAGCGTCCCTCCACTTTCGCCGTTCCCACCAGGGCGACGGTGCCCACGCCGACACCGGCGGACCGAGACGCCGGCCCGGTGGCAGCACTTCGCCCCGCCGCATGACGGCGGGGCGAAGCAACAGGCCCGCATGGACGCCGGGCCCTCGCGCACGCGTGGTGCGTCAGGCGCGCCGATGCGTCAGGCGTCGTCGGCCGGCTTCTCCTCACCGGCGTCCTCGGCCTTCTCCAGGCCCAACTGGTCGACGATGAACCGGTCGAACTCGATCGACGCGCGCACCCAGCTGACCGTGGACGACACGAAGTGCTCCAGGCTGACGCCGGTGCCGATCAGCATCTGCGCCTCACCGATGAGGCGGAGGGACTGCTCCTTCGTCTCCTCGTCTTCGTGCAGGTGCGTGTAGACCTTCGGCCACAGGGTGCGGCGGTTCCAGTCGTCGATGGTGTCGAGGAGCTTCGCCCGGTCCTCGACCGCGTGCGGGCGGTCGTAGAAGGTGCGCACCGAGAAGACCTGCTGCTCGTTCTCGCCGCGGAACATGAAGTACGTGCGGAAGTCCTCCCACGGCGCCGCGAGGTCGCCCTCGTCGTCGACGACGTACTTCAGCTCCATCTGCTCGAGCAGCTGCTTGACCAGGTCCTGGTCGGGAACGACGGGGCCCGCCGGTCCTGCGGCCTGGGGCTGGGGCTGGCCCCCGAAATTCGGAATCGAGGACGGATCGATGGTCACCGTGTATTTCCCTTCGTACGGATGCCGCCATCCTCTCCCATCCCCGCCCGTGCGTGGCAAGCCCCGCCGCACCCGATCCGCTGCGAGCTGATCCCCCCGGGCGCTCCGGCCCCGCGCCCCCCGCGCCTCGACCTCCCCTATGGCCTGGCGGCCGTGGGCGGCGCCCCCGGCCAGGCTGGATGTGCGCGGTGTGCCTGTTGGGGCTCCACCCCAAGCCGCGTGCCTCAAACGCTTGCGGGGCCGAATGTGCGTGGCGCGAAAACAGCCCGCCGAGGCACCCCCTGGCCTTCGCCGAGAGACCCCCACGGCCGCCAGGCCGTAGGGGAGCCTGAGGACACCGCGCGAAGCGCCTTACTCCGCGCCGTCCCCCGCCGTCGCCGCCCCCACGATCAGCTCGTCGCCGAAGCGGTCCACCCGCACCGTGTCGCCGTCCTTGACCTCCCCCGCGAGGATCTCCTTCGCGAGGCGGTCGCCGATCGACGTCTGGATCAGTCGGCGCAGCGGGCGGGCGCCGTACGCCGGGTCGTTGCCCTCGTCGGCGAGCCATTCCAGCGCCGCCGGGGTGACCTCGAGCGTGAGCCGGCGCTCGGCGAGGCGGCGGGCCAGCCGGTCGATCTGGAGCCGCGCGATGCGTGCCAGCTCGTCCTTCGACAGGGCCGAGAAGACCACCAGGTCGTCGAGGCGGTTGAGGAACTCCGGCTTGAAGGTGGCCCGCACCACCTCCAGCACCTGCTGTTTCTTCTGCTCGCCACCGGTCAGCGGGTCGACCAGGAACTGACTGCCCAGGTTGGAGGTCAGGACGAGGATGGTGTTGCGGAAGTCCACCGTCCGGCCCTGCCCGTCCGTCAGTCGTCCGTCGTCGAGGACCTGGAGCAGGATGTCGAAGACCTCGGGGTGGGCCTTCTCCACCTCGTCCAGCAGCACCACGCTGTAGGGGCGGCGGCGCACGGCCTCGGTGAGCTGGCCGCCCTCCTCGTAGCCGATGTAGCCGGGCGGCGCGCCGACGAGGCGGGCGACGGTGTGCTTCTCGCCGTACTCCGACATGTCGATGCGGACCATCGCCCGCTCGTCGTCGAAGAGGAAGTCGGCGAGCGCCTTCGCCAGCTCGGTCTTGCCCACACCGGTGGGGCCGAGGAAGAGGAACGAGCCCGTCGGGCGGTCCGGGTCGGCGATGCCCGCGCGCGTACGCCGGACCGCGTCGGACACGGCCCGCACCGCCTCGCCCTGGCCGATCAGCCGCCGCCCCAGCTCCTCCTCCATGCGCAGCAGCTTCTGCGTCTCGCCCTCCAGGAGGCGGCCCGCCGGGATGCCGGTCCAGGAGCCGACCACGTCCGCGATGTCGTCCGGGCCGACCTCCTCCTTGACCATCGTGTCCTTGGACGCCTCCTCCTCGGCCTCGGACGCGGCCTCCAGGTCGCGCTCCAGGGCCGGGATCTCCCCGTAGAGCAGCTTGGACGCGGTGTCGAAGTCGCCGTCGCGCTGGGCGCGCTCGGCCTGGCCGCGCAGGTCGTCCAGCCGCTCCTTGAGCTCACCGACGCGGTTGAGGCCCTGCTTCTCCTTCTCCCAGCGTGCGGTCAGCCCGCGCAGCTCCTCCTCCCGGTCGGCGAGGTCGCGGCGCAGCTTCTCCAGGCGCTGCTTGGAGGCGGGGTCCGACTCGTTCCTCAGCGCCAGCTCCTCCATGCGCAACCGGTCGACGGCGCGCTGCAGTTCGTCGATCTCCACGGGCGAGGAGTCGATCTCCATGCGCAGCCGCGAGGCGGCCTCGTCGACGAGGTCGATGGCTTTGTCGGGCAGGAAGCGGGAGGTGATGTACCGGTCGGAGAGGGTGGCGGCCGCCACCAGCGCGGAGTCGTTGATCTGCACCTTGTGGTGGGCCTCGTAACGGCCCTTGAGGCCGCGCAGGATCGCGACGGTGTCCTCGACCGTCGGCTCGGCGACCAGCACCTGCTGGAAGCGCCGCTCCAGCGCCGGGTCCTTCTCGATCCGCTCGCGGTACTCGTCGAGGGTGGTGGCGCCGACCATGCGCAGCTCGCCGCGGGCGAGCATGGGCTTGAGCATGTTTCCGGCGTCCATCGCGGAGTCGCCGCCCGCGCCGGCGCCGACGACGGTGTGCAGCTCGTCGATGAAGGTGATGATCTGCCCGTCGCTGTCCTTGATCTCGGACAGCACGGTCTTCAGCCGCTCCTCGAACTCGCCGCGGTACTTCGCGCCCGCGACCATCGCGCCGAGGTCGAGCGCGACGAGCCGCTTGTCGCGCAGCGACTCGGGCACGTCGCCCTTGACGATGCGCTGGGCCAGGCCCTCGACGACGGCGGTCTTGCCGACGCCGGGCTCGCCGATGAGCACGGGGTTGTTCTTGGTGCGCCGCGACAGCACCTGCACGACACGGCGGATCTCCTGGTCCCGGCCGATGACCGGGTCGAGCTTGCCCTCGCGGGCGGCCGCGGTGAAGTCCGTGCCGAACTTCTCCAGCGCCTTGTACTGACCCTCGGGGTCGGGCGTGGTCACCCGGCGCCCTCCTCTTGCCTTCTCGAACGCGTCCAG
Organism: Streptomyces sp. PKU-EA00015; assembly: GCF_013387495.1. GTDB lineage: Bacteria > Actinomycetota > Actinomycetes > Streptomycetales > Streptomycetaceae > Streptomyces. Next base: position 17,193 of record NZ_JABZEE010000014.1, read on the forward strand.
CAGCTTCCTGTCCGTGGCACCCTGCCCGGACAGCACTTCTCCGGCCTGCCCGCCCTTGGCGGCGATGCCGATGAGAAGGTGCTCGGTGGAGACATAGTCGTCGCCCAGCTCCTTGGCGCGCCGGTCGGCGTCGGCGATGACGGCGAGCAGCTCGCGGTTGGGCTGCGGCGGCGCGACGGTGGAACCCGTGACGCTGGGCAGCGACGCGAGGAGGCGCTCGGCCCCGGACCGGACGGCGGCCTGGTCGGCGTCGACGGCGGCCAGCAGGTCGGTGATGTTCTCGTTTGCCTGACGGCCTCGCCCCTCCAGGAGGGCGAGCAGCAGGTGTGCCGCGGTCAGGTCGGCGTGCCCGTCCTGTACGGCCCGGTTGCTCGCCGCGTTGATCGCGTCACGGCTCTTGTTGGTCAGCTCGGCGTCCACGTGCCCTCTCTCCTCCTTGCTGATGGGCTGTACCCAGCCATGACTCAGTCAACCTGCACAAAGTTGAGTCTATTCCACTCAGGGTGTTGACGAACAGCCCGCGGAGGTAGGTTCCGCCCCATGGCCATCGATCCCCGCAACCCCGGCGCGTCGTACCTCGGCTTCTGGCGCGAGTACCACATGTCCACCCTGACCACCCCGCGCCCGGACGGCACGCCGCACGTCGTGGCGGTGGGAGTGACGTACGACCCCGAGGGCGGGACACGCGGGCTGGCACGGGTGATCACCAACAAGCACAGCCGCAAGGTCGCCAACGTGCTGGCCGCCGGCCCGGAGGGCGCACGGGTCGCGGTGTGCCAGGTGGACAAGGGCCGCTGGGCGACGCTGGAGGGCGTCGCGACGATCCGTACGGAGCCGGAGATCGTCGCCGACGCGGTGAGCCGCTACGCGGAGCGGTACGGGCGCACGCCGACACCCAACCCGGACCGCGTCGTCATCGAGATCGCGCTGACCCGCGCGATGGGCCGGGCGTAGCCGGCCGCGCACCGGAGCACCCTGCGGAAGGGGCTTCGGGCAGCACAACGGCGCCATCGTGTTTCAGGTCCACGATGGCGCCGTTGTGTGGGGGAAGCACCCAAGCGATTTGAAACGACGGGGGAATCGCTCAGGCACTGCGGGGGGTGGCGGTGGTGTCCGGTTCGACGAGCTGGTGATCACGCGCGTCGAGATTGACGAAGATCATGCCGTACCGGATGGCGCAGCGGACGGGCTGCGGGGCTCCCCGCGGCCGTCGCAGGCACCGGTAGGCGCGGACGTCCTCGTCCTCTTCGCGGGCGACGACGATGGGCTCTCCGAACAGGGTGACCATCAACGAGTCGCCACGGTGGGGGATTGCCGTGACGAGGTCGATGAAGTGCCACCCGGAGCGATATGCCGTCGCCATCTCCCGTCGGAAGACCCTGTCGTCCGGGGGTATGGTCATGCTTCCGCCTTCGTCGGCGCGGTGTCCCAGCCGATGTCGCCATCCGCCTGCACGAGACCAGAACCGACCCCCGTGGGTGTGCTGTCCCACCCGATGTCGCCGGCGCTCATCGCGCCGTAGAGCAGGACTGCAGAGAAGGCAGCGGCAAGCACCGAGCGAAGCGTTCTCCTGTACATAGTCGGCTTCGTCCTCACTTGATGGATTCCTCTCCCCCGCCCTCCCGACGATGCCTCACCCAGGGACGCGAATGCCACAGAAGCGATGCATCATGTTCTTGCACGTTCAGGACCCTGGGGGGTGGAGATTTGAACACAATCGACACAAGTCGGGCACATCCCCATGGCGTAACCGAAATGTGCGAGGAAGGAAAGCGCCTTTACGCCAGCGCACTGCGCTCCGGACGCATCTCCCGCACCGAAGCGGCGATCGCTCCCTGCCTCGTCGAATTCGCACTGCTGCACCCGGACCCCGACTCCCCGGACTGGCTTCGCCCAGTTCCGCCGTCGGCGGCGCTCGCGCAACGTCTGTACCCCATCGAACGAGAGATTCAGGAGCGGCGGCACCTCGCGGTCGAACTGACCGATTCTTTCGAGCCGTTCATGAACATCAGCGCCCAGGACCCCTTGGCCACGCACGCCATCACGGTCCTGGAAGGAGTCAGCCGCATCAACGCCGCGCTCGATCTGGCCACCATGGAATGCCACACCGAGGTGCTCACCGTCCAGCCCGGCGGCGGGCGGAGCGAGCACGTGCTGAGCGAGGCGCTGGAGCGGGGGAAGTCCGTCGTCGAACGGGGCATCAGCATGCGGACGCTGTACCAGCACACCGTCCGCCACAGCCAGGGCACACTCGCGTACGCGGAGAGGCTGGCCGACGCCAAGGTCGAGATCCGCACCCTCGAAGAACTCATCGAGCGCCTGATCATCTTCGACCGGACCGTGGCCTACATCCCGGCCCGCTCCGATCGGCAGATAGCGCTGGAACTCCGCCACCCCGGCCTCGTCCACTATCTGGCCCAGGTGTTCGAGCAGTTGTGGTGCCGCGCGATACCGCTCACCCAGCAGATGCCGTACCCGCCCGCGGTGGACGGCATCACCGGCGTCCAGCGCTCCATCGCGAAACTCCTGGTCGAGGGCCACGTCGACGAAGCCATCGCCCGCCGGCTCGGCATGAACGTCCGCACCTGCCGCGCCCATATCGCCAAGCTCGCCGCCGCGCTCGGCAGTGGAAGCCGCGCCCAACTGGGCTTCCTCATCGCGCAGTCGGGCATCCTGGAGGAGAAGTTGCCGCCCGAGGGCAGCGGCGACTAGGCACCGCCGCCCAGATGCCCCGACAGGCGTCCCGCGCCGCGGCCATGTTGTCGCACTGCGCGAACAGGAGCCGCACAAAGCCCCCTGCCCGGACGCCGCGAAGGCACTGGGGACTGGGCGGACCGCGGACCGAACTCCCCTGTCACCCTCGCGGGTTAGACTCCAGGTCATCAGCCGGAACGGCCTCGCGCCAGGGCGGGACCGACCATCCTGCCCGGCGCGCGCAGGGCCGGTCGGGGCGGCGGATGACCGGGGGCGACGCAATGGGATCAGACATGTCCGGGCTGGGGCTCTGCGCTCCTGAAGAGGCCGTGTACCGGCACTTCCTGAGGAATCCGGACACCTCCGACGACGAGATCCACACACTGCTGGGCCTGGATCGGCACGAGGTGCGCGCGGGCGTGCACCGCCTGTGCGCGCTGGGGGTGCTGAACCGCACCGGACCGAACGCACTGGCCTCCGCGGACCCGGAGACCACCGTGGAGCGCCTCACCGACCTGCGTCTTCGGGAGCTCCACAGGGAGCTGGCCCGGGTCACCCAGGCCCGGCACCTCGTCGCCGAGCTGCGGCAGGAGCAGCCCAGGGACGGCGTCTGCGCAGCGCGCGTCGAGCGGCTGGCGGACGTCGAGCGGATCCGCGCCCGGATCGACGACCTCGCCTTCTTCGCCCGCGAGGAGATCCTCTCGGTCGAGCCGTACGCCGAGCTGACGCCTGAGAACATCGCGCACGCCCGTCCCCTCGACCAGCGCTGTCTGCGGCGCGGCGTGCGGATCCGCAGCGTCGTGCCGCGCACGGCGCTCGACCACCCGCCCACCGCCGGCTACCTGCGCGAACTGGCCTCGCAGGGCGCGCAGATCCGGGTAGCGCAGACCGTCACCGAGCGCATCCTCGTCTACGACCGCAGCACCGCCCTGGTGCCCGCGGATCCCGACGACACCACGCGCGGCGCCCTGCTCGCCCGTGAGGACGGGCTCGTCGCCAACGTGCTCGCCCTGTTCGAGAAGATCTGGAGCCAGGCGGAGCGCCTACCGCCGCACGGCCGGGACGGCGACGGCCCCGATCACCCGACCGAACTGGAACAACGCGTCCTGGAATCGATGTGCCGGGTCAGCAAGGACGAGATCGGCGCCCGCGAGCTGGGCATCTCCGTCCGCACCTACCGGCGCCATGTGGCCGACCTGATGCAGCTGCTCGGCGCGGCGGGCCGGCCGCAGGCCGCCCTGCTGGCCCGTGAGCGCGGCTGGATCTGAACCTCACCCGTGAGGGTCCGGCAGCGACCATCCGCGCAGCGCGCGGTCCCGCAGCGCCCCGGCCACCGCCGCGCGCGCCGCGTCCGGACCGGCCCCGAGCCACAGCGTGATCCGGTCCGCGGACACACGCGTGGCGCAGGGCCATTCCGGTGGCAGCAGGGCCAGCAGGCGGATCACCGTCAGGGGCGCGGCGGGCGCGTCCGCGGCCCGGCGCACGACACGGATCTCCGCCTGGTGGCCGCCGTTCCCGCCGCTCATGACGCGGGGCCGAGAACCGGAGCCGTGCGGACGCCGAACTCGCGCCGCAGGGCGGAACGCGCCGCCCAGTAGCCCGACATGCCGTGCACGCTGGGGCCGGGCGGCGTGGACGCCGAGCACAGGTACACCCCGCGCAGCGGTGTCCGGTAGGGGTCGAGCCGGGGCACGGGGCGCAGCAGCGACTGCGTGAGGCTGATGGCCCCCGACAGGATGTCGCCGCCCACGTAGTTCGGGTTGTACGCCTCGAACCCGGCGGCGGTGACGGCCCGTTCGGCCAGGACCGTGTCCGTGAACCCGGGGGCGTGCCGCTCGATCGCGGCCCGGATCATCGGCAGCGGGTCACGCGTGTCGCCGTTGGGCACGTGCGCGTACGCCCAGACCGGCCGCCTGCCCCGCACCTCCCGCCCCGGGTCGGTGACGGCGGGATCGACGAGCATGACGAACGGTTCGGCGGTCGGGACGCCGCGCGCCGCGAGCGTCTCCTGCCGCAGGATCGTGGCGCGGCTGCCGCCCAGGTGGACCGTGCCCGCGCGGCCGATGTCCGGGTCGCGCCAGGGGATCGGCGCGGAGACCAGGAAGTCCGCCTTCGCCGCGCCCGGGCCGTACCGGAAGCGCGCCAGGGCGCGCGCGTAGCGGTCCGGCAGCCTGTCCCCGGCGAGCGCGAGCAATCCCTTCGGCGCCACGTCCAGCAGGACGGTCCGTGCGCCCTTCAGCTCCCTCAGATCGGCGACGGGCGCTCCGGTAAGGATGCGGCCGCCGTGCGCCACGAGGTCGTCGGCGAGGGCGCGGGCGATGACGGCGCTGCCTCCCCTCGGCAGCGGCCAGCCCGTGCTGTGGCCGAGGTGTCCGAGCAGCAGGGCTGTCGCACCGGAGGCGAGGCTGGGCAGCCGCCCGACCGCGTGCGAGGCCACACCGGTGAGCAGCGCGGCCGCCTCCTCGGTCGCGAACCCGTGGAAGGGGCTGCCGTGGCGCAGCACGCGCGGTGCCAGCAGGGCCGGGGCGGCGAGGCCGTCGGGCCGGGACCGCTGCCCGGACAGCATGAAGTCGACGACGCCGGTGCTGTGCGCGACGAGGGGTTCCATGAGCCTGCGCCACCGGGCGCCGTCGGCGCCGAGTCCGGCGCAGGTCGTCGCGAGGTCGCGGTGGGCGAGCGCGGCGGGCCGCCCGTCGAGGGGATGGGCATAGCTGATCGCCGGGTGGAGGAGTTCCACCCCGCGGGCGCCGAGGCCGAACTCGCGGAAGAACCGCGAGGCGGCGGCCATGGGGTGCACCGCGGAGCAGATGTCGTGCACGACCTCGCTGTCGAAGAGCGAGGCGGTGCGCAGTCCGCCGCCGATGTCGTCGGCGCGTTCACGGAGTTCGACGCGCAGACCGGCGCGGGCCATGGTGACCGCGGCGGCGAGTCCGTTGGGGCCGCTGCCGACGACAGCGACGTCGACGTCCGTCATCCGCTCGTCGGCCTCTCGGGGGTTCCCCGGTCCTGCGGGGCCTTCTTCGCCTCGGCGAGCAGCTTCAGCCCGGCCCGATCGGTCCCGGCGGGCCGGCCGCCGAGCCGGTGGACGACCGCCCAGGTGGTGGTGCCGGGGAAGGCCCCCGCGAAGACGGAGGCGTCCCGTGTCGCCCCGTTGTGCCAGCGCAGCTCGCCCGCGCTCTGCCAGGACAGCGCGGGTTCGCCCAGCGCCCCGTCCACCAGCAGGCCCCGCACGAGGCGTGCCACGGCCCGCGGGGTCGCCCACAGGCCGCCGGCGGGCAGGATCGGACCGGTCATGGTCCAGGGGGTGCGGGGCCGCCCGAACAGGCCGCGGGCGGTCAGCGTCCGGTCGGCGGGCGGCCGGGCGGTGACGTCGTCGACGCCGAGCGGCGTGAGCACGTGCGCGCGCAGCAGTTCCTCGTACGTGCCGCCTCCGGCCGCCTCCAGGGCGGCGCCGAGGACGGCGTAGCCGAGGTTGGAGTACTCCTCGCCCGCGCCCGGTTTCCGTGCGGCGATCGCGTCGAGCCGCCGCAGGACCCTGTCGAACTCCTCGGCGTCGAGGGTGGCGTACGGGTCGCGGGGGTCGGTCGACGTCGGCAGCGGATGCAGGCGCGGCAGACCCGAGGTGTGGTCCGCCAGCTGCCGCAGCGTGATCTCCGATCCGGCGGGAACGGCCGGAAGCCATGCGGTCAGCCGGTCGTCGGGGTCGAGCCGGCCGGCGTCGGCGAGCCGCGCCAGCAGGGTTCCGGTGAGCGCCTTGGTGAGGGATCCGATCTCCACGTACGCGTCCGGGTCATGGCCGTGCTCGGCCCGTACGGGACCGGTGCCGGTGATCGCGCACACCGGCGCGGGACGCAGCAACCGCCTCATGCGCCGGTCCACTTCCGCAGCAGCGCCAGGCGCTCGAGCGGCTTCGGAGTCGTACCGCCGGCGACCCTGCCCCACGCCGTGAGCGTCCGGGGGGACGCGGTGCCGTCGACGAACCGGGCGAGCAGGTCCTGGGAGAGGGCGAACTCCTCCTCGGCGTACGCACCGGCGGCCGCCGAATGCACGGACAGCTCCTCCGCGCCGTGGGCGGTCTCGAGCCGCAGCAGCATCTCCGGCGGTTCACCGGCGCCGCCCAGCGCCGCCGTGAGGACGGTCTCCACGGCCAGCGCCAGCCGGCGGCGGGAAGCGCTGCGCACCGGGGCGCCCTCGACCGTCGCCGAGCGCAGCTCCGCCCATGCCCAGGCCCGGTGGCCGCCGGCCGCCGCGGCCTCCACGCCCTGCTCCGTCAGCCGGACGCCACGGCCCTCGGTGCCCGGGGGGGCGCCCACGTACACCGCGTCCGCGGTGATCCAGAACAGTCCGACCATCGCCACAGTTGACTCCCGTTCATGTTGTACGTCTCGTCCGGGCGGGCGGCACGGCCGCCTTCACCCGGACGGTCAGCCTGCATTCTCGGCAGAGGCCGTCCGCGCCGCCGTCACGGCGGACTGTTCCGGCCATCCGGCCCGCTCCCGTACGGACGCCCCGACGCGGACGCGGACGCGGTCCGCCAGTCGGATCCCCGCGGCCAGCGGCCGGCTCAGGAAGATGAGGTCGCAGGCCACCATCGTGAGGGCGAACCCGGTGAGCCCCATGAAGAAGGCGATCGACAGGTGGAAGCCGATCGACGCCACGGCCGCCCAGGGACGCAGCCTCGGCACGAGCACGCCCAGCGGGAAGTAGACCAGGAACAGGGTGGTGGCGTAGGTGCCGCCGATCACCAGCAGGTCGTTCTCGTACACCAGCCATGAGAATCCCGGGAGTTCGAACTCGGGGATGCGCATGATGTAGAAGAGCGCCGTGCCGTCCTGCCACAGCTTGCCCTGCACCTTGTAGAGGCCGCTGGTGACGTACACGAGGCAGATCTGCACCGCGACGGCGAGCACGCCCAGATTGTGCAGCGGATTCTGCGCGGCGCGCAGGCCGGCGGGCAGCCGGTCCTTGACGCGCCCGGCCAGGCCGCTCGTCAGGGAGAGCCGGTCGTAGCAGCGGGTGAGCATCAGCATCGGGATGACGAGGTACGCGAGGTTGTCTCCGCCGTCGAGCAGGAACTGGTCCCGCTGGTACACCGACCACAGGAACACCCAGTGCAGGGCGAGCACCGGCCGTCCGCCGACGCCCAGCATGACGGCGAGCGCCAGCAGCATGCCGAGGTGGAAGATCAGCTCGAACCAGGCCGTCGAGGTGCTGACCGCGTAGAGGCTGAAGGTGCCCGTCTCGTCCAGGACGGTGAGGAAACGGCTCCAGGACTCGACGCCCGAGGGGCCGAAGAGATAGTGCCGGTCGGCGTACTGCGAGGCGTAGAACATGAAGCCGACGAAGCCGAGCAGGGCCCGCGTGCCACAGACGCCCAGGACGGCGAACGGCGTCGAGCCGAGCCGGTCGAGCGAGGTCAGGGAACGGCTCGCCGAGGCGCGCAGCCGCGCGCGAAGTGAGGTGATCACCGCAGCTCGTCCGCCTTCTGCCAGTCGAAGTCCTGGACCTGCACCGTGTCCTTGCCGGCCTTCGCCGGGGCGTTGCGCTTCGACCAGGGCGGCAGTTCGCGCACGTACATGCGCACCTGGATCCGCCGGGGGTCGCCGCCGCAGGCGTCGGGCATCTGGGTCAGGGAGTAACGGGAGAGGAAGCGGACCGCGTTGTCCTGCGCCTTCTGCTCCTCCGGCATCAGGCGGACCTTCCCCTTCGCGTCCTTCTGGTCCTTCGCGATGTCGTCCTTGTGCTTCTCCCGCAGCCGGTCGAGCAGCGGGTCGGTCGCGTTGATGGACTGCATGGGCGCGGAGACCAGCCGCGACATGCGGGAGGGGAAGAACCTGCTCTCCTGTGCCGCGCGCACATAGGGAGTGGTGACGTCGTGGTAATCGGTGACGCTCCCGTCCCGGCACTGGGCCCGGGCCAGCACGCCCCGGTCGTCGGCGAGGGGATCGGGCGCGAAGAGCATCCAGTTCTGCAGGAAGTAAGGGTTCAGATAGCCCTTCACCTTGTCGAAGTGGCGGACCTTCAACGGGGTGGCGGGGGCCTGGGAGAAGGAGGCGAGAGCGAAGTGAAGGCCCAGGAGGGTGGTGCCGCCGAGCAGCACCACCCTCCTGATCACGAGATGACTCGTCACTTGTCGAAGACCTCTTCGACCGTCGGCGCGCCCGTGCTGGTGGTGTCCGCCGGGGCGGAGCCGAGGCTCGCGATCCGGACCACGTTGCCGACCTGGCTGCGGATGGCCTGCGTGCCGGCCAGCGCCTTGCCGTGGACGACCGCGGCCTTGGCGACGGAGCCGATCCACATCGGCTTCATGTCGGCCTTCGGCTCGGCGCTCTGGGCGGCGGATGCGGTCACCGACGGCGCCGCGGCCTGGGCAGGGGCCTGCATGGCGAGCAGGGCGGCGACGCCGCCGAGAACCACACCGGCACCGGCAATTGCCTTCTTCACTGTTTCTCCCGTTTGTTCTTCTTCTCGGTCCGTCAGTTCACTGCCAGCCGTTGACCGGCTTGCACAACTGGTCGATGGGCGGTGGCAGCCTGCGGTCGCCCGTGTGCTTCTCGCAGAATTTCTCGAGCGCCCGCCCCACCAGGTCGTGCGAAGCGTTTCCGCGTATCGACGCCGACAGCACGGGCCGCTGCTCCGCGGTGGCACCGGCCGTACCTGTCGATCCCCAGACGATGGCCGCGGACACGGCCAGGACGACGATCGACCTGACGCGAACCGAATGACGCCTGGACTGCGCGTTCACTTGCTTCCCCCTTGACCTGACGGGTCGTTCTGACGAGGAAAACAATGCCACCGGAACAGCAGCGTCGGACCGGTTGCTCATGTCAGCTTCCTGCACGGGGCCCGGCACCTTCCTGCCGCGCCGCCCTGCCCCCGGACGTGACGAGAAGAGGCTCGTCCACGAGAGCCAAAAAAAAATTCGGACGGCGATGTCGAGAACCCGTGACCGGCTCCGTCCCCGAGGTGAACGCGACCACAATGGGTCGTACCAGCACCGAGGAGAAGAACGATGGCCAAGTACCTGCTGCTCAAGCACTACCGAGGCGCCCCGGCTGCGGTCAACGACGTGCCCATGGACCAGTGGACGCCGGAGGAGATCTCGGCGCACATGCAGTACATGAACGACTTCGCGGCCCGGCTCGAGAAGACCGGCGAGTTCGTCGACGGTCAGGCGCTCGCCCCCGAGGGGACGTGGGTCCGGTACGACGGTGAGGGTCGCCCGCCGGTCACCGACGGCCCGTTCGCCGAGACCAAGGACCTCATCGCCGGCTGGATGGTGATCGACGTCGACAGCTACGAGCGCGCCGTCGAGCTGGCCGGAGAACTGTCGGCCGCCCCCGGGGCGGGCGGGAAGCCGATCCACGAGTGGCTCGAGCTGCGGCCGTTCTACGGCGTGTCGCCCACCATCACGGAGTGACCTCATCGATGGACGAGGCCCTGCTCCGGAACCTCACGCCGAGCGTGCTCGCCGTCCTCGTCCGCCGCGGAGCCGACTTCGCGGCGGCCGAGGACGCCGTACAGGAGGCGCTGGTCGAGGCGGTCCGCGTCTGGCCGGCCGACCTCTCCCCAAGCTCTTCGAGCAGGGGATACCCCATGCGGGACCCGAAGGGCTGGCTCGTCACCGTGGCCTGGCGCAAGTTCCTCGACGCGACCCGGGCGGACACCGCCCGCCGCCGGCGTGAGGAGCTCGTCGACGAGGAGCCGGCGCCCGGGCCCGCGCCCGTGGTGGACGACACGCTCCAGCTCTACTTCCTGTGCGCCCATCCGTCGCTGACGCCGTCGTCCGCGGTCGCGCTCACGCTGCGCGCCGTCGGCGGGCTGAGCACCCGCCAGATCGCCCAGGCCTACCTGGTGCCCGAGGCGACCATGGCACAGCGCATCAGCCGGGCCAAGCGCACCGTCTCCGGCGTGCGGTTCGACCAGCCCGGCGACGTCGCCACCGTGCTGCGCGTCCTCTACCTGGTCTTCAACGAGGGCTACTCCGGCGACGTCGACCTTGCCGCCGAGGCCATCCGGCTCACCCGGCAGCTCGCGGCCCAGGTCGACCACCCCGAGGTGGCGGGGCTGCTCGCCCTCATGCTGCTCCACCATGCCCGGCGCGCCGCCCGGACCGCGCCCGACGGCAGCCTGGTGCCGCTCGCCGAGCAGGACCGCACCCGGTGGGACACCGAGTCGATCGCCGAGGGCGTCGAGATCCTGCAGGCGGCCCTCGCCCGCGACCGGCTGGGCGAGTTCCAGGCCCAGGCCGCCATCGCGGCACTCCACGCCGACGCACCCACCGTCGAGGAGACCGACTGGGTGCAGATCGTCGAGTGGTACGACGAACTCGTGCGCCTGACCGACAGCCCGGTCGTCCGGCTCAACCGCGCGGTGGCCGTCGGCGAGGCCGACGGACCGCGCGCCGGCCTGGCGGCGCTCGCGGCGCTGGACGACTCCACCCCGAGCTCTTCGAGCAAGGGACACCCCATGCCCCGCCACGCCGCGGTGGCGGCATACCTCCACGAGCGCGACGGCGACCTGGCGACGGCGGCACGGCTGTACGCCGAGGCGGCCCAGAAGGCACCCAACCTCGCCGAGCGCGACCACCTCACGCGCCAGGCCGCCCGGCTCAACGCCCGCCGGAGTCGCTGACGGGTCGCGCTCGTATTCCCCCGCGGCACCCGGCGCGGCCCCATGGCCCAAGCGGTGGCCTCGAAGCGAGTACCCAGGCTCATCCCCCAAGAGCCCGAAAAGGGCCGGAGAGCATTCGCTCTCCGGCCCTTTCGGCACACACTGCTCAGGACGATCTGCCGCCCTGGTCGGGCCGCTTGGGACGCCACACCACCAGCGCGCTCGTCTGCTGGACGTCCTGGTACGGAACGAGGTCGCGCCGGTAGGAGGCGTGGACCTGCGCCTCACGCTGCTGCATCGCCGCCGCCGCGCCCTCCACGGCCGCCGACAGCTCGGCGACGCGGGCCTGGAGCGCCGCGACCTGGTTCTCCAGTTCGATGATGCGCTTGATCCCGGCCAGATTGATGCCCTCGTCCTGCGACAACTGCTGGACGGTGCGCAGCAGTTCGATGTCGCGGGCCGAGTAGCGCCGGCCCCTTCCGGCCGTGCGGTCGGGGGAGACGAGACCCAGGCGGTCGTACTGCCGAAGGGTCTGCGGGTGCAGGCCCGACAGCTGCGCTGCCACCGAGATCACGTACACCGGCGACTCGTCGGTCAGTTCGTAGGGGCTGCGACTGCGTCCCGGACGACCCTCCATGTCATGCTCCCTTCGCGGCCTGGAACAGCTCGGCCCGCGGGTCCTCGTCCGCGGTGGCTTCGCGGTAGGCCTCCAGCGCTTCCTTCGCCTTGTCGCTGAGGTCGGTCGGCACGTTCACCTCGATGGTGACCAGCAGGTCCCCGCGCGTGCCGTCCTTGCGGACGGCGCCCTTGCCGCGGGCGCGCATCGTCCGGCCGTTGGGCGTGCCCGCGGGAAGCTTCAGCGTGACCGCGGGGCCGCCGAGGGTGGGCACCTTCACCTCGCCGCCGAGCGCCGCCTCCGCGTAGGTGACGGGCACGGTGACGGTCAGGTTGTCGTCCTTGCGGCCGAAGACCGGGTGGGCGTCCACGTGGACCACCACGTACAGGTCGCCGGCCGGTCCGCCGCGCTCACCCGGCGCGCCCTTGCCGCGCAGCCGGATGCGCTGTCCGTCGGACACACCCGCCGGGATGCGCACCTGCATGGTGCGCGAGGAGCGGGCGCGTCCGCTGCCCTTGCAGACGTCGCAGGGCGTCTCGGCGATCAGGCCGCGGCCCTTGCAGTCCACGCACGGGTCGGTCAGCGAGAAGGATCCGCTGCCGCCGCGCGAGACCTGGCCGGTGCCGACGCACGTCGGGCACACGCGGGGCGTGCCGTTCTTGTCGCCGGTGCCGGAGCAGGCCTTGCAGGGCGCCTGGCTGGACATCCGCAGCGGGACCGTGGCCCCGTCGACGGCCTCGGTGAAGCTGAGCGTCACCTCGGACTCGATGTCCTGGCCACGGCGCGGCTGCGTGCGCGCACCCGCGCCGGCGCCCCGGTTGAACAGGCCGCCGAACACGTCACCCAGGCCGCCGCCGAAACCGCCGGCGCCGCCCTGGCCGCCGCCCGGGGCGCCCCCGAAGAGGTCGCCCAGGTCGAAGTTGAACGTGCCGCCGGCGCCGGGGCCGGCCCGGAAGCCGCCGTTGCCGAACAGGGCGCGGGCCTCGTCGTACTCCTTGCGCCGCTTGGGGTCGCCGAGGATGTCGTTCGCCTCGGAGATCTCCTTGAAGCGCTCCTCCGCCTTGGCGTCACCCTTGTTGGCGTCCGGGTGGTTCTCGCGGGCGAGCTTCCGGTACGCCTTCTTGATCTCGGCCTCGGTCGCGTCCTTGGGGACGCCGAGAACCTTGTAGTAGTCCTTCTCGACGAAGTCCTTCGTGCTCATCGACGTCCCTCCTCCCGGACGTGTCGTGCGTCAGCCCTCGTCCGGGCCACCGCTCTCCTCGTCGGCCTTCTTCTCTTCCTTGGCCGCCGACGCCGTGCCCGGCTGGGGCTCGGCCACCGCGACCCGCGCGGGGCGGATCGTGCGCTCGCCGATGCGGTACCCCGGCTGGAGCACCGCGACGCACGTCGTCTCCGTGACGTCCGGCGCGTACGAATGCATCAGGGCCTCGTGCACGGTCGGGTCGAAGGGCTCGCCCTCCTTGCCGAACTGCTGCAGGCCCATCTTGGCCGCGGCGGTCTCCAGGGACTCGGCGACGGACTTGAACCCGCCCACCAGCTCCCCGTGCTCCCTCGCGCGGCCGATGTCGTCGAGCACGGGCAGCAGCTCGGTCAGGAGCGTCGCCGTGGCGATCTCCTTGACCGTGACCCTGTCGCGCTCCACGCGGCGGCGGTAGTTCTGGTACTCGGCCTGGAGGCGCTGAAGGTCGCCCGTGCGCTCACCGAGCGCCGAGCGGGCCTGGTCCAGCTGCGCCGTCAGGCCGGCGATCTTCGCTGCGTCCCCTGCCGGGGCCGCCGAGCCCTCCTTCTCGGAGGACTCGGCGGACTCGGCGGCGTCCTCAGGGGTGGCGCCGGAGGGGACGTCGGGCTTCTCGTCGAAGCCCGGGGTCTCCTCCGTCACGCGGCACCACCCTTTGCGTCCTTCTCGTCGTCCACGATCTCGGCGTCGACGACGTCGTCGTCGGCCTTGGCCTCACCGGCGGCGCCTGCGGCCGCGCCCTCGGGGGCGGCGTTCGCGTACAGCGCCTGGCCGAGCTTCTGGCTGACCGCGGCGACCTTCTCGGTCGCGGTGCGGATCTCGGCCGTGTCCTCGCCCTTGAGCTTCTCCTTCAGCTCGCCGACGGCGGTCTCGACCTCGGTCTTCACCTCGGCGGGAACCTTGTCCTCGTTGTCCTTGAGGAACTTCTCCGTCTGGTAGACGAGCTGCTCGCCCTGGTTGCGGGTCTCGGCGGCCTCGCGGCGGCGGTGGTCCTCGTCCGCGTACTGCTCGGCCTCCTGGCGCATGCGGTCGACCTCGTCCTTCGGCAGCGAGGAGCCGCCGGTGACGGTCATCTTCTG
>NZ_JABZEE010000140.1 GCF_013387495.1 Streptomyces sp. PKU-EA00015
TGCGGACGCAGAGGGCGACATCGACTGGCTGGTCCAGATCGACTCCACCATCGTCCGCGCCCACCAGCATGCCGCCGCCACCGGCCGAAAAGGGGGCGCCAGCGGCGGGACGAACCGGACGATCACGCCCTCGGTCGATCCCGAGGCGGACTGACCACCAAAATCCATCTCGCATGCGACGGCAAGGGCCGCCCACTCGCGATCCTGCTGACGCCCGGCCAACGCCACGACAGTGTCTGCGCGCGCCCTCTTCTGGAACGGATCCGTGTTCCCCGCACCGGCCAGGGCCGGCCGCGCTGCAGGCCCGCCCAGGTCATCGCAGACAAGGCCTACAGCTCCCGGGGCTTCCGGGCCTACCTGCGAAAGCGCGGCATTGCGCACACCATCCCGGAGAAGACCGACCAGCAACGGCACCGACTGAGGCGCGGGCGCCACGGCGGCCGACCGCCAGGGTTCGACCGGGAGACCTATCGGCGGCGCAACATCATCGAGCGCTGCTTCAACGGCTCAAGGGCTTCCGCGGGATCGCCACCAGATACGAGAAGACCGCCACTTCCTACGAAGCAGCGGTCACCCTCGCATCGTTCCTGCTCTGGGCAAGATCCGTTTGAAGACGGACCCTAG
>NZ_JABZEE010000141.1 GCF_013387495.1 Streptomyces sp. PKU-EA00015
CTCGTCGTCCTGGTCTCCGGATCGGGGACGAACCTTCAGGCCCTGCTCGATGCCGTCGCCGCCGATCCCGAGGGGTTCGGGGCGCGGGTGGTCGCCGTCGGTGCGGACCGGTCGGGCATCGCCGGTCTGGAGCGGGCCGAGCGGGCGGGGCTGCCGACCTTCGTGTGCCGGGTGAAGGATTTCGCCACCCGTGAGGAGTGGGACGCGGCCCTGACCGAGGCCACCGCCGCGTACGAGCCGGACCTGGTGGTCTCGGCGGGGTTCATGAAGCTCGTGGGGAAGGAGTTCCTCGCGCGGTTCGGCGGGCGCATCGTCAACACGCACCCTGCGCTGCTGCCCAGTTTCCCCGGTGCCCACGGCGTGCGGGACGCGCTGGCGTACGGCGCGAAGGTCACCGGGTGCACCGTCCACCTCGTCGACGACGGCGTCGACACCGGACCGATCATCGCCCAGGGCGTGGTCGAGATCCGGGACACGGACGACGAAGCCGCTCTGCACGAGCGCATCAAGGAAGTCGAGCGTTCGCTGCTCGTCGAGGTCGTGGGGCGTCTCGCCCGGCACGGCTACAGCATTGAGGGACGAAAGGTTC
>NZ_JABZEE010000142.1 GCF_013387495.1 Streptomyces sp. PKU-EA00015
TCACCGACGCATCCGGCAACCCACCACCCACCTACCATGTCCCGCTCACCTACCACGGAACACCCCTCCACGGAGCCGATCACGCCCTCATCGGCACCGCCGAACACGGAGTGCTGGGACAGCGATGGATCTACGACGGCGCCCACGACCCGGTACTCGTCACACAACTCCTCCACGCCATCCTCGGCCACGCCCAGCCACAGGCCCAAAACCTCAGCAACACCCCCGACCACTCCGTCACACACCACTACTCAGGAACCATCAACCCGGCCACCCGGATCACATCCACCGTCGTGACCAACACCCCCGACGGCACACACCTCACCCTCCACACCACCACAGCCCACCCACACAGCGAACCGACCACACCCCTCACCCTCCGAATCACCCGCACCCTCCACCCAACCGACCACTCCCCCACACACCCCACACACCCCCACGGACACATCACCACCCAATGGCGCACCCCACACCACACCGAAAACCGCGGACCACTCGCCGTCGTCTGCGACTAGGGTCCGTCTTCAAAGATCATCCG
>NZ_JABZEE010000143.1 GCF_013387495.1 Streptomyces sp. PKU-EA00015
TCTCGACGTACCTCTCCGTCTGATTCAGGTTGGTGAACTCGAAGTTCCCCAACTTGAGGGGAACGAGGACCGGTTCGGCGGCAGCGGTGGGGGTCGCGCCCGAGTCCTGCTGCATGTGAGCCGGAACCTCGGTGACTGCCGGGCCGTCGGCGTGTCGGGGCAGGGAGACCGGGTCGACCCAGATGGACTCGCGAGTTTCCGCGGCGGCGGCGTTCCGGGCTGCCGCCCAGCTCTGGTCGGCCTGGTCGCCGTTCTGCTGAGGCGCTGGGGTCACGTCACCGATGAGCGCTCCGAGCAGGGCCATGTGCCGGTCGCGCAGGCCGGCGGGGGCGAGGGAGGCGTCTTCGGTAGGTCCGTCGAAGTCGCCCAGCAGGCTGCCGAGGATGTGCGGGCGGTGCGGGGAGTCGGCGTCACGGTACTCGTCGCGCAGGCCGAGCTGGTGGGTGAGCTCGTGCACCATCTGCACCGGGTCGGCGTCCGCCCACCAGGTGGTCTGGTCCATCGCCTGGTCCCGGCCCGCCAG
>NZ_JABZEE010000144.1 GCF_013387495.1 Streptomyces sp. PKU-EA00015
ACGAACTGTTCCAGCCGGGCCTGCGCAGCGGTGCTGTGCGCGACGCCGTCGAGGCACCAGGCCGTTATCGCGACAGTCAGATAGCCCAGGAGTATGAACCAGTCAGCCATGCTGGTCAGTATCGCCCGTCAGCCGCTTACCGTCCCGCCCTGAGGGATTCCTTGGGGAAGAGAGAGATCGTGGGTTGCACCACGGGCACTTGTGGGGTGTAGGCGCGAGAGCCGTTGGCGGGGTGGGCGGCCTCGGCCCGGGATGCCTCCGCGGCCTGCTGGTTCACGACGTTGCGCGGATCGGTAGCGGCCAGTGCGGAGGTGACGGCGTACGGCTCGTCGGGGAAGAGCCCGGCATGCCAGGCGTCGATGGCGCGGGGCGTGGCGGGCAGAGCCGAACTCGGTGAGGTGGCGGGCGCTGGTTGACCCGGGTCCCAGGCCTCGACGGTGCTGCTGCCCCGCTTCTCGTGGGCTGACTGCTTCGTTACCCCGCCGCCGTGCCGATGTCCCTCCAACTGGCGCAGCGCTCCTTA
>NZ_JABZEE010000145.1 GCF_013387495.1 Streptomyces sp. PKU-EA00015
TGGCAGAGGCGGTTGAGTCCGTGCCGGGTCAGAATCCGGTGCACGGTCGAGGGAGGCAGGCCCAGGATCGGGCCGATTCGGGCCGGCCCCAGCTTGCGTTCCTGCCGAAGCCGGCACACCCGGGCCTCGGTGTCGGTCGGGGTGCGGTGCGGCGTCGTGTGGGGACTGCTGGGGCGGTCGTACAGTCCTGGCTCGCCCTCGGCAGCGAACCGCCGCACCCACTTGTGGGCCGTGGCGCGGGAGATGCCCATTTCGGCCGCCACATGCGCCACCGGACGGCCGGAACGGACACGATCAACCAGCAGCCGCCTCCCGAAGACGGTCAGCCGGGCATTACGGTGGGACACGAAGGCCTCCGTGCGGTGAAGATTCGACACCTCCACCACACACGGGGGCCTTCGCCATGATCAAGACCTTAAGACTGTCAACAACGCTCGTGCTCAATACA
>NZ_JABZEE010000146.1 GCF_013387495.1 Streptomyces sp. PKU-EA00015
TGGCGATGCCGCGCCACTGCTTCAGGCGATTGATGCACCGCTCGACGGTGTTGCGCTGCTTGTACGTTTCGCGGTCGAAGGCCGGTGGCCTGCCGCCTCGGCTGCCCCGACGTAGCCGATGGCTCCGCTGGTCCGCCGGGACGGGGATCACTGCCCGGATGCCGCGCTTGCGCAGGTGCTCGCGGATCGCGCGGGAGGAGTACGCCTTGTCGGCCAAAACCAGGTCCGGTCTGGTGCGTGGCCGTCCTCGCCGACGGGGAACGCGTAGGCGGGCCATGACGTCGGTGAAGGCGGGTGCGTCGCCGGCCTGGCCTGCGGTGAGAACGAACGCGAGGGGCCGGCAGCGGGCATCGGCAGCGAGGTGGATCTTCGTGGTCAGTCCACCGCGGGAGCGGCCGATGGCATGGTCGTCGGGTTCGTCTGC
>NZ_JABZEE010000147.1 GCF_013387495.1 Streptomyces sp. PKU-EA00015
CGCATCGAAGCCCGAACGCACCACGAAGCGGGGGCGGCTGTCACTGGGTCCCCTTGGCTGCGACGTGCCGGGGAGCTGCGTCTGGAGCGCGCTGTCGGTGTTCCCCTGCGGAAGCCGGGGACGGGCTTCGCCTGTGTCGCTGTCGGCCTGTGCCGAGGTGCCGGCCTGCGCCGGAGAACCGGTCTGGATGCTGTCGCCCTGGTTGTTGAACGCGACGCTGCTGCCCAGGCCCAGGAAGTTGCCCGTGACGTTGTACCAGCTCTTGTCGGCCGGCAGCAGACCCCGCACCGGGCTGTCCTGCGCCAACTGCGCTGCGAACTGCGCCTTGTAGGCGTTGTAGACCTTGGCCGTGTACCGCGGTTCCCACGCCGCATCCTTACGCCGGTCGTTGGTCAGCGCGATCGTGGCCAGATCCATGAGA
>NZ_JABZEE010000148.1 GCF_013387495.1 Streptomyces sp. PKU-EA00015
CCGACGGGCAGGTGCTGGGCTCCCCGACCCGTGTGGTGGGTATCCCGAAGGCCGGCCGCACGATGCGTCTGATCCAGGCCGGCGCCGGTGTCACCGACACCACGCTGTCCTCGCTGAAGCCGACGACCAACCTGAACACCATCGAGCAGGGCACGGTCGGCCAGGACTGGCTCACCGTCGGCAACAACTCGGCGACCTACGGCAAGACGCGCTCGGTGATCAAGTGGCCCACCACCACCATCCCCACCACCGCGACGGTGCTGGAGAGCCGGGTCTTCCTGTGGTCCACGATGACCACGCGCGACGTCGCCACGTCCAAGGCCCAGTACAACCTGCACGGGCTGACGAGGGACTTCACCGAGACCCAGGCCACCTGGAACAACGCCAACTCCACCACCGCGTGGACCAC
>NZ_JABZEE010000149.1 GCF_013387495.1 Streptomyces sp. PKU-EA00015
ATCTGCAACGGGTTCCAGATCCTCACGGAGTCGCATCTGCTGCCGGGCGCGATGCTGCGCAACAACCATCTGCACTTCATCTGCCGCGATCAGAAGCTGCGGGTGGAGAACGCGGACAGCGCGTGGACGGCCGACTACGAGGCGGGACAGGAGATCTCCGTACCGCTGAAGAACATCGACGGCCGTTACGTCGCCGACGAGCGCACGCTCGACGAGCTGGAGGCGGAGGGCCGTGTCGCCTTCCGCTACCTCGACGGCAACCCGAACGGTTCGCTGCGCGACATCGCCGGTATCACGAACGCCGCGGGCAACGTGGTCGGCCTGATGCCGCACCCCGAGCACGCAGTGGAGCCGCTGGTCGGTACGGGCCGTACCGACGGGCTCGGATTCTTCACCTCGATCCT
>NZ_JABZEE010000015.1 GCF_013387495.1 Streptomyces sp. PKU-EA00015
ACGCTCGTGCTCAATACACCTAGATCCGGTGGGCCCGTCCGTGACCGGACGGGCCCACCGGGCTCAGCGCTCCTGCAGCACGGAGAGAACGTTTCCCGCAGGGTCCTTGAACCAGGCGATGGTCGGGCCGGCCTGCCGCACGATGCCCTTCTCGTCCGCCTCGAACTGGGGGTACTTCTCGAACGTGACCCCGCGCCGCCCCAGCTCGTCGACGGCGGCGTCGACGTCGTCGACCTCGAAGTTGAGGATCGTGAAGTCGGCCGGCCGGTGGTCGTCCTTGGGGTAGACGAGCACGCGCGCCCCGCTGCCGAGGGTGATGAACAGCATGCGCATGTCCCCGCCACCGGACTCCTCGACCTCCAGACCGAGGGTGTCGCCGTAGAACTGCTTGGCCCTGCCGAGGTCGTTCACCGAGAAACCGCTGAACGCCTTGGTGTTCCTGAACATCGCCCCGTTCCCTTCCGCCGTGGCTGGTGCCTTTCCCGGGCCAGGTCACACCAGGTGCGCGGCGCGCGCGCCGGAACGCCACGCGGAAGCGTCCGGATGGTCGCCGGGGATCACCCTCACGGAAACCCGTGCGCCGGACGTGTCCTGGGGTGCGGCCGACGAAAGCGCCGGCCGACCGTCAGCCAACTGTTCTCCCGTCGCGCCCGGTTGCCGTCCCGACGAGCGGGACTCGCACGCCCGTACCGGCCGCGGCCCGCCTCACCGACCCACTGCGGCTCCTGACGGCGACCGATCGGCGGACGGGCCTTAGACTCGGCGGATGGCGAAGTACTTCGACGTGCATCCCGAGAATCCTCAGCGACGCGTCATCACCGGTCTGGCCGAAAGCATCCGTTCCGGCGCGCTCGTCGCGTACCCGACGGACTCCTGCTACGCCTTGGGGTGCCAGCTGGGCAGCCGCGACGGCATCACCAGGATCCGGTCGATCAGGAATCTGGACGACCGTCACCACTTCACCCTGGTGTGCCAGAACTTTGCGCAGCTGGGCCAGTTCGTGCACATCGACAACGACGTGTTCCGCGCGATCAAGGCGGCGACGCCCGGCAGTTACACCTTCATCCTGCCGGCGACGAAGGAGGTGCCGCGCCAGTTGCTGCACCCGAAGAAGAAGACGGTCGGAGTCCGGATCCCCGACCATGCCGTGACCCAGGCCCTCCTCGCCGAACTCGGCGAGCCGCTGCTCTCCAGCACCCTGCTCCTGCCCGACGAGAAGGAGCCGCTGACGCAGGGCTGGGAGATCAAGGAGCGGCTCGACCATGTCGTGGACGCCGTGGTCGACTCGGGCGACTGCGGCACCGAGCCGACCACGGTCATCGACTTCTCCGGCGGGGAGGCCGAGATCGTCCGCAGGGGAGCGGGCGACACGGCTCGCTTCGAGTAGCCGGGCAGGTGTGCCTGCCAGGACGATTCGGCTTCTGTGACGATGCCCGTCGGGGCGGATTCCGGCGGCCAGGGATCCTCAGTCCCCGGCGAGCCGGGCCGGGAATCCGCCCGTGGCGATCGGACCCCACCGCTCCGGCGTGACGCGGATGATCGACTTGCCCTGCTTCACCATCGCCTCCCGGTACTCGTCCCAGTCGGGATGCTCCCCGGAGATGGTGCGGAAGTACTCGACCAGCGGCTCCACAGACTCGGGTGAGTCGATGACCTCCGCCGTGCCGTCGATCTGCACCCACGGACCGTTCCAGTCGTCCGACAGGACGATGACGCTGACCCGTTCGTCCCGCTTGGCGTTGCGTGTCTTCGCACGCTCCGGATAGGTCGAGACGACGATCCGGCCCGAGTCGTCCACGCCGCAGGTGAGCGGTGATCCCTGGGGCGAGCCGTCGGCCCGGCGGGTCAGCAGGATCGCGCGGTGACGGGGCCGTACGAACGACAGCAACTCTTCGATGTCCCCCCTGGTGTTGGTGGCGATGCGGCGTGCCATGGCCGGCACCCTACGGGAGCTCGCCGCCCGGATGCCCCGTCCCCGGCCGGGACGCCCTCGTACGGTCTCGAACGCTTCGGGCGGCGGAACGCGGGCACCCGCCCGGTGAACAGCGCCGGGCGGACCGCCCGGTGCCCGAGACGGAACGGGAGACGGCGATGGGCCACGACAGGACGCACCGACGGCACGCACCGCGGACGGCCGCCGAGGAGATCCGGCAGGAGGTCGAGGACGCCGGGACGAAGGTGCGCGACGACGACAGCGGCGACCGCGAGGCGGCGGACGCGCTGCGGCCGGGGGAGCGGCCCCAGAAATCCGTGCAGAGGCCCGACGAGAGGCGCCGCTGAACGGCGGGCGGTGGGGCGGAGGGAGGCGGAAGTCCCATTTGCGTGCATTCCTGGAGGGCCGGAGGGTAGGCGGGTGACGCCACCGCCGCAGCCGAACAGAAGGAGGCTTCCGTGCGCGACGACAACGGCGCCGGCCGGGACCCCGGAACCGAGCACCCCCGGCCCGACTTCCCCCCGCAGGACCAGGAGCACCCCGGGTGGACGGGACCGATGGACCCGCCGCCCGATCACGGCGAGGAGAGCTACCGGGGCAGCGGCCTGCTCCGGGACCTGAAGGCGGTCCTCACCGGAGGCGACTCGGGTATCGGCCGCGCCGTCGCCCTCGCGTTCGCGCGCGAGGGCGCGGACGTGCTGTTCACCCATCTGCCCGAGGAGGAGGACGAGGCCCGGCAGACGCGGGCCCTCGTCGAGGACGCCGGGCGCAAGGCGGTGCAGGTGGCGTGCGACATCCGCGAGGAGGAGCAGTGCCGCCGCCTGGTCGAGCGGGCCGTGGAGGAGTTCGGCCGCATCGACATCCTGGTGAACAACGCCGCGTATCAGATGTCGCAGCCCGACGGCATCGGCGCCATCACCACGGAGCAGTTCGACCGGGTGATGCGGACCAACCTCTACGGCATGTTCTGGTTGTCGAAGATGTCTCTTCCTCATATGCCGAGGGGCGGCTGCATCATCAACTCCACGTCCGTGCAGGCGTACAAGCCCAGCCCCCACCTGCTGGACTACGCCATGACCAAGGGCGCGATCGTCACGTTCACCCAGGGGCTGGCGCAGATGGTCGCGTCGGACGGCATCCGGGTCAACGCCGTGGCGCCAGGGCCGGTGTGGACACCGCTGATCCCGGCGACGATGCCGGACACCGTCGAGTTCGGGAAGCAGTCCCCGCTGGGCAGGCCGGCGCAGCCGGCCGAGATGGCGCCCGCGTACGTCTTCCTCGCCTCGCCCCGGGCGACGTACATCACGGCGGAGATCGTCAACGCCACGGGCGGTACGCCGCTGCCGTGACCCGTGACCCGTGACCCGTGACCCGTGACCCGTGACCCGTGACCCGTGACCCGCCGGACCGGCCGGGCCGGCGGGCGACGCCGGTGCGGCTGAGCGCCGGTCCCGGAGGGCATGCCTCTGCTTTTGCCGTTCCGGCAACCATCATTGCGGCAATGGCCCAGCTCCTCGCATGGTGGTCGCGGAGGTGGTCACGGTGACCGATGAGCTGAGGAACGGCTATGACGTGGTGGTGTTCGGTGGTGGCGCCGCCGGCTTGAGCGGGGCGCTGATGCTGGCCCGGGCGCGGCGGTCGGTGGTGGTGATCGACTCGGGCACGCCGCGCAATGCCCCGGCCGAAGGCGTGCACGGACTGCTGGCGCGGGACGGTATGCCGCCGGCCGAGCTGCTGGAGCGCGGTCGGACCGAGGTACGCGCCTACGGCGGTCACGTGGTGACCGGCGAGGTCGGTGACGTGGCTCGTGGCGACGGGCGGTCCCTCCGGTCGGAGCACGGAGGGGACTTCGAGGTGACGCTGACCGACGGCCGTTCCGTCCGGGCGCGTCGGCTGCTCGTGGCCACTGGGCTGGTCGACGAGCTGCCGGACGTGCCGGGCCTGCGCGCCCGGTGGGGCCGGGACGTGCTGCACTGCCCCTACTGCCACGGCTGGGAGATCCGTGACCAGGCCGTTGGGGTACTGGCCACCGGGCCGCTGTCGGTGCACCAGGCCCTGCTCTTGCGGCAGTGGAGCGACGACGTCACGTTCTTCTCCCACACCATGCCGCCGCCGGCCGGAGAGGAGGCGGAGCAGCTGGCCGCCCGTGGCATCCGCGTGGTCGAGGGCGAAGTGGCGTCCCTGGAGATCGCCGACGACCGCCTCGTGGGAGTGCGGCTGGGCGACGGCACCGTGGTCGGCCGCGAGGCGCTGGCCCTCTCGCCGCGGATGGTGGCGCGCGCCGGCTTCCTGACGTCGCTCGGACTGCGTCCGGCAGCGCACCCCTCGGGGGCCGGTGAGCACATCCCCTCCGACGCGGCGGGCCGTACCGAGGTGCCCGGGGTGTGGGCCGCCGGCAACGTCACCGATCTCGTCGCGCAGGTCGGCGGTGCCGCCGCGGCAGGCGCCGCCGCGGCGGCCCGGATCAACGCCGACCTCGTCGCCGAGGAGACCCGGCAGGCGGTCGCCGCCCGCCGTGACCCGTTCTCACCCGAGTCCGAAGCACGCGTCTGCGAAGTCGTGGCGGGCAACCGTCGCCACGGCCTGTGAACCACGGAAAGGAACGGGCCGTGTCCGAGGAAGGAACGGATGTGTCCGAGGAATTCGGCAAGGAGTACTGGGAGGAGCGTTACCGCGGTCACGCGGCCGCCGACGCCAGGCGTCCCAATCCGCAGCTCGTCACGGAGGCCGGCGGTCTCCCACCCGGTACGGCACTGGACGCGGGCTGCGGCGAAGGAGCCGACGCCGTCTGGCTCGCCTCGCGCGGCTGGCGCGTCACGGCGGTGGACATCGCCGCCACCGCGCTGCGCCGGGCGCGCGAGCACGCCCAGGCCCTCGGCGACGCCGTCGCGAGCCGGATCGAGTGGATCGAGGCCGATCTCACCACCTGGGCGCCCGCCGCCGGACACTTCGACCTGGTGTCCACGCACTACGTGCACCCGGCGGCGGCGCGCGACGCGCTGTTCCGCCGGCTGGCCGCATCGGTCGCGCAGGGCGGCACGCTGCTCGTCGTCGGCCACCACCCATCGGCGCCGCAGGCGCATGGCTCTCATGCCGCGGCCCGCGAGGTGCACTTCACCGCCGAGGAGATCGCGGCGGGCCTGGACCCCGACCGGTGGGACATCGCCGTCGCCGAGGCCAGGACGCGTTCGGTCACCGCGCACGACGGCCGCGAGATCGCGCTGCGCGACGCCGTGCTGCGAGCCCACAGGCGGCTTGACGGGCACGCCTAGCGGCCATCGGACTCCCGGCCCCTCGATCCGGGCGCACTCCCGTATCCGCGCCGCCGCCGCGTCCCTCGCGCGGAGGGACAGAGCCAGGGGCGGGCGAACAGGGCCTCCAAGGCGCGGGATCGAGTTCTTGACCGTCACGCGAGAGGAGGGGAGCCGGAGGCTGCGCTGTTCACACGGCCCCCGGATCACTGGGCAGTGACAGGGCAGAGCCCGTGTGCACGGTGATGCGCACCGGTCGCAGGGTGGTGGCGTCGGCCGGCGGCTCCCCGGTGCCTGGATTGCGTGCGTAGCGCGGGTGGGCCCCGCCGCTGATCTGGAGCCGCACGCGGTGGCCGGCCTCGAAGCGGTAGGCGGTGGAGCTCATCGGCACGGTGACTTCCGAGGGACCGTCACCGGAGGTGTGCACGGAGGTCAGTCCGTCGCATACGTTGGTGGAACGGCCTCGTGCGTCCACGTCGCACAGGCGGGCGAAGACGTCGGCGTATCCCGTGTCCGTGGAGATCCGCAGGCGGGCGGAGACCGGGCCGAGGACGTCCAGCGGTGCGGTCAGGGAAGAGCCGGTGAATGTCAGGACGTCGTCCCGCGCTTCCAGGGCGCGGTTGTCGAGGGGGCCCGCGTCGCGCGAGAGCAGGGGCCCGCCGAGCGAGGGGGTGGGGTCGGCCGGGTCGTAGCGGAGCGACACCGGCGGTGCAGAGTCCGCGGGCGCCCGCTCGGTGAGCGTCCCGTCCGCGGACGTGAACCAGGCGGTCGTGCCGGGGTTCGCCGGCCAGCCGTCGAGATCCCGCCACGTACCGTCGCCACCGACGTGCACGCGCACGGGGGAGGGGCGCAGGCCGCCGCGGTCGTCGCACAGGTGCGCGCGCAACCAGGCCAGGCTCTCGGCGAACACCACCGGCCAGCCCTGTTGAAGCGCCGAGGTGTGGGTCCAGGGGCCGACGAGCAGGGCGCTCTCGCATCCGGCCCGACGCAGGCGGCCGTACTGCTGGAAGGTCTGGTCGACCAGCCCGTCGTACCACCCGGTGGTCAGGGCGACGGGCACGGTCAGCCGTTCCGCCGCCTCGGCCAGGACGGCGCCGTGCCAGTACGGGTCGTCGGCGTCCGGGTGCGTCATCATGTCGTCCAGCCAGGGGACTTCGCCGAGGACGGGCACGTACGCGCCGCGCAGCGGCCGCGCGGTGGTGATCTCCCGCAGCCGGCGGTGCAGGCGCAGCGTCGCCCTCACGAAGGGCGTGAGCCCCCGGTGCTGGTACGTCATGCCGAGCCCCACGGCGAGGGCGTTCTCCAGCCGGAGGGCGCCGCCCTCGTGGAAGAGGGCATGAGGATCGTGCAGGCCGACCTGCACCACCATCGCCTTGAGCTCCGGCGGCGGATCCAGAGCGAGCGCCCACTGCACATAGCCCAGGTAACTGGGGCCGACCGTGCCCAGCGTCCCGTTGAACCAGGACTGCTCCCGCAGCCAGGACACCGTGGCCTGCCCGTCCGCGGGCTCGTTGCGCCACAGGTGGAACCGGCCGCCCGAGCCGCCGGTGCCGCGGCAGCTCTGCAGGACCACGTGGAAGCCCTGTTCGGCGAAGAGGACGCCGTACATGGGAGACCACGGCAGGCCCCTGCCGTAGGGCGAGCGCACGAGAAGCGTGGGGAAGTCGCCCTCCGCGCGGGGGAAGTAGTGGTCGGTGACGAGGGGGCTGCCGTCCGCGGCCGGGACCACGAGCCCCGGTTCCCAGCCGACCTCGTGGCGCCTGGCCGGCAGGCCGCGCCACGTCGCCCTCATCATCCGTGACGCCAGCGGCGGTTTCCCGGCAGGTACGGCCCGGCCGGGCCTCGATGCGACGTCGCACGCGTGTGGTGTCATACGCTTGCCCCTTATTCTCGTACGTCGTACGAGAATAAGGGATGCTTGGATGACGTTCGCAAGTCCGGCCGCCGGAAAGGAAGAAGAAAACGTGACCCGCGGTGACGAAGCCGGCGGCGCCACAGGCGTCGACCCGCAACAGCTCTGGCTGAACCCCGTCCGGTCCGGCAGAGGACGCAAGCCCGCATTCAGCCGCGAGGCCATCACGGCCGCCGCGGTCGCCCTCGCGGACGCCGAAGGGCTGGAGGCGGTCACCATGCGGCGCGTCGCCTCCCAGGTGGGAGCCGGCGTCATGTCGCTCTACAGCTACGCCCCCGACAAGGAGACCCTGCTGGATCTGATGGTCGACCACGTCAGCGGCGAACTGCCGACGACCGGTCCTCTCACGGGCGACTGGCGCGCCGACCTGAAGAGCATCGGCCACCTCCAGCGAGACCTGATGCTCCGTCACCCCTGGCTTCCCGCCACCCTTGCCGCCCGGCGGACCCTCGGCCCGAACTCGCTGGCCTTCCTGGAACGCGCGCTCGCCGCCCTGCGGCCCACCCGGCTGGACGGCGCCGCGAAGCTCGAGGTCTTCAGCCTGCTCACCGGCTTCGTCGCCGGGCACGTCGGTTACGAGACCTCGCAGGCGGCGGCCGCGGACTCCTCCGACCGGGCGGCGGCCGTAGCCGGCTACCTCGCGGCTGTCGCCGCCGACGGCCGCCACCCGGAGCTCGCCGAAGCCCTTTCCGCACCCGGACGGCCCCTGGATCCCGACGCCACGTTCGCCCGGTTCCTCGACCGCCTCGTCGACGGTCTCGACACCGACTGACGGGCTCGGACACCCGACTTGACCTTGCCCGTCGTCAGCCGCGCTGGTAGAAAGCGGCATCCGCACCACAGGACAACGGCGTTCGTGGACCTTCCGCCCGCCTGTGCCCGCAGCGCGCCGCCGGGCCGTGCACAGATCGCGAGACCCGATGCCCCTCGACGCCCCCGACCGCCCCGCCTTCCTGCTGCTGCACGGCTGGCAGCACCACCGCCCGGACGGGCACTGGCTGCGCTGGCTGGACGGGCGGCTGAGCGATGCCGGTCATGACTCGTCGTACCCCCAGCTGCCGGACCCGGACCGGCCGGACCTGCGGACCTGGCTCGACGCGCTGGACGAGAGGCTCACGGCTCTGCGGGGGCGGGAGATCGTCGTCTGCCACAGCCTCGGATGCCTGCTGTGGCTGCACGCGGTGGCCCGCCGGCCCGGCCGGGTCCTGGCCGGCCGGGTCCTGCTGGTGGCGCCTCCGGCACCGGAGACGGCGGCCGGTCATCCGGAGATCGCCGCGTTCGCCCACTCCGGAGTGACGGGCCGCGACGTCGCGGCCGCGGCGCCCGGGGGCACCCGGCTGGTGGCGTCGGACAACGATCCTTACTGCCCCGAGGGCGCTCTGGCCGTCTTCGCGACGCCGTTGGGACTGGACAGCGACCTCCTGCCCGGAGGAGCGCATCTGGACCTCGACGCCGGGTACGGTCCCTGGCCGGCCGTGCTCGACTGGTGCCTGGACCCGGGCGTGCGCGTCGTACCGGCGGCCTCCTCGCCCGGAGCGGGCCACGTCGTCGCCGAATGAGCGCACGGGCGTCGATCACGAGCTCTTCAGTGCCGTGCTGAAGGCGTCCATGCAGGAGGAGCAGTAGCGTTCGACGGCTGCTTCGAGCTGGGGTGCCGTGGCGGGGGACAACTCCAGGGGGACTCCGCACAGGGGACTGGCGGACGTTCCCTTGCTGATCACATGCCAGATCAGTTCGCCTCGGTCGGCGGTGGCCTCGGCGCGCATCTCGTACATCGGCGTGCCTTTCTCTCGCGGGCCCGACAAACGGCCCGTCCCCATGGGAGCCCGTCTCGGCCGAACGGACCAACGGGGAGGGCCGAACGGGGGAAAAGGAGCGGGAGTGGTTTACCGGGCGGGGAGCACCAGTGGCGCCGGTGCACCTGGGAGACGTGCGGTTTCGCGGACCGGACGGCCCGGGACCCACCTCCACGGTGTCACGCCCTGCCGGACACCGCCGGGTGCAGCCGTCGCGCCGCCTCGCGCCCGATCCGTCAGGACGCGCTTCCATGGGCAGCCGGCGGGTCGTGTTCTCGTGTGCCGTCCATGTCGCCCGGCCGGAGGCGGACACGGACGGGCGTCCGCCCGCGGCTTCCGCGAGCGGGCCGGTGGCGGGCCTAGCCTGTGCATGGTCCTGGAGGTGTGATGGTCCACGTCGACCCCGTTCGCAAGCCGGTCACCGTGACGCGCGCGCAGGTACTGGACTACCGGGTGGCAGTGCACCGCATCGAGCACCCGTCCGACGACCCGCTCCGCGACGGCGTGGTGGTGGCCGGGGTTCAGGACTCCCCGCCCGGCCGCACCGCGGCCCTCGCCCTGCGGGCACGCGGCGAGAGCCCCGATGCCGAACGCCTCGCCCTGGTCCACTCCATGCGCGCCGCCACGCACCTGCACCGGGCCGAGGACCTGGCCACTCTCGCGGCAGCGCTCCGTCCGGACGAAGCCCGCGACCTGGCCAAGGAACATCTCGGTCCCTTCGGGCGAGAGCCGGCCGCCGAGCGCATTGGCCTCGGTGCCGCGGTCGGCCAAGTCGCCGAAGCGATGCGGGCGGTGACCGCCGACGGGCGGGCCCGCACGAAGGGCGAGCTGAGCACCGCACTCAGCGAGGTGGTCGACCTGCGGCTGCGCCCGTGGTGCCAGGGCTGCGGCGTACACCACGTGCAGGACACCCTGTTCCGGTACGCCACCTTGCAGGCCGGGCTGTGCATCGCGGTGCGCACCGCAGGACCGTTCCCCTACGTACGGCGGTCCACGGGCCGGCGCCGACCCGATCCGCAGGACAGCCGCAGCCTGCTCGTCCGCCGGTTCCTGCGGTGGTGCGGTCCGGCACGTCCGGCGGACCTCGCGAAGTGGCTGGCACTCACCCCGGCGGGCGCCCGGCGCCTGTGGGACCCGCTCGGTGACCAACTCGCCGAGGTCACCGTCGAGGGGCGGCGCGGCTGGGTGCACCACGAGGACCTCGACGCGCTGCTGACCGCGCCCGCCGCCTCCGAGGTCCGGCTGCTGCCGCCGTACGATCCGCTGACCGAACTCGCCGACCGCGAACTCCTGCTGCCGGACCGGGCCCGGCGCGGCGCCGTCTGGCGCGCGACGGCACCCCCCGGCGTGCTGATCGTCCGCGGCGAGATCGCCGGCACCTGGCGCCGACGCGCCACAGCACAACGGGTGACCGTCACGATCCAGCCGTTCGACACCCTCACCTCCACCGAGCGCCGCGCCGCCCGCCGGCACGCCGAGGTACTGCACGAGAACGCGGGTCACGCCGTGGAGACACAGTTCGCTCCGTGAACCGGCCCGGCTGCAGCGGATGCCGGAACGGCTACTGGAGACCGGACACCTCGAAGACGTTCCGCGCCATCTCCCGTTCGAGCCGTTCGGCCAGCTCGCGCATGACGTCCGCGCCGCACAGCAGCAGCCCTTCGGCACGGCTGGTCCGGCCGCCCTCGTCGAGGAGCAGCCACAGCTGCGGGTCGGCGACCAGGACCCGCGGATCGAGCTCGACCCGGCCCCCGTCCGTGTCCCGCAGCACGATGCGCTGTGCCACGCCGTCCGCCCAGCGGACCGACACCAGCCGGTCCATGCGTACACGCCGTTCGCGCAGCAGACCGCGCGACACCAGGAAGCGCGAACCCCAGGAATTTTCCCCCACGGTCACCTTCGGCGGCACGAGCACCACGAACAGCAGGACGGCCAGCGCGGTCCACAGCGCGGTACGCGCCGGCGTCAATCCGGCCGCGATCGCGTCGACGGCCAGCAGCATCGTGAGGAGCACGGTGGCGCAGACGGCCGCGAACCGCACGTGCAGCGCCCAGCCGCCGTGCCGTGGCGCACGGGAGGCGGCGCCTCTCCCGCCCCGCCCCCGAAGCGATCCACTGATGCGCCTCATGACGGCGACCGTAGACCCCGCGCGGGCCCGGGCGCAGGGCTTGACGCAGAACTGACCTTCTGCAGGAGCCCCCTTGACGGACGGCACGGGCGTTGTCGGCGAGGACACGGCCCCACAGAATGGTCTCTCGTCCTGCCGAGCGCCGCCGCACGGCAGGACGCACCTCCGGCTACGACAGCGTGTCGGTGACCACCGACGCCGCCTGAGCGATCAGCCTGTTGTCGAAGGCGGCGTCCTTCTCGCTGCGGTTCGACATGATCGCCACGACGATGGGGGAGGCGTCGGGGGGCCACACGACGGCGATGTCGTTGCGCGCGCCGTAACCGCTGCCCGTCCCGGTCTTGTCGCCGACCACCCACCCCTTGGGCACCCCGGCCCTGATCAGCTCGTCCCCGGTCTTGTTGGTCCGCAGCCACGTGGTGAGCTGCGCGCGTTCCGCTTGGCCCAGGACGTCTCCGAGGACGAACGCGCGCAGGTTCCCGGCCATCGCCCGCGGCGTACTCGTGTCCCGCGTGTCGCCCGGAGCCCATCGGCTCAGCTCGGGCTCGCGGCGCTCCATCCGCGTGACGTCGTCGCCGAGCTCCTCCAGTACGGCGTCGAGGCCCTTCGGCCCGCCGAGCCGGTCGAAGAGCAGGTTGGCCGCCGCGTTGTCGCTGTAGCGGACGGCGGCCTCGCACAGCGCCCGCAGGGTCATTCCGGTCCCGACGTGCTTCTCGGTCACGGGGGAGTGGGTGATCAGGTCGTCCCTGGAGTACGTGATCACCTGGTCCATGCCGCCCGGGGAGTGCTGTCGCAGCACCGCACCGGCGGCCAGCGCCTTGAACGTGGAGGCGTAGGCGAAGCGTTGGCCGTCCTTGTAGGCCACCTCGCGTCCGCTGCCGGTGTCGACGGCGTAGACGCCGAGCCGCGCGTCGTACCGGCGCTCGAGCTCCTGGAAGGCGCCGACGAACGGCTTCGCGGCCGTAGTCGCCCTCGTCGTCTGCGCGGACGGAGACGACGAGACCGGCGGGCCGCCGTCCTGGCCGCACGCGGCCAGCGGGACGAGCGCGAGCACGGCAACGGCGCCGACAACGGTGCGCCGGACACAGGTGCGCTGCATGGTCCGAACCTCCAAAGAGCCCCGCACGCAGGGCGGATGAGGGGATGGAACGGCACGACCCCATCCCGGTGCGTGGTCGTGAGTGCCGGGGCCATCCTCACCTCCGGGCTGCCATGCGGTCCCATGCGCTCGTGCGCCGTTCCATGCTGATCCGGCACAGGGTTCGGGATGTGGATCTGGTGGGAGCGTGTCGCACGAGGAGGGGACAGAGGCCAGATCCTCGGTCGTGCCGTCGCTGCGTATCCGAGCGGCCCGCCCTCACCGGCCGGAGTGGCGGTGCACCACGACCTGAAGCGGTGCGCGGAAGGAGAGCAGGCCGAGCATCGGCGGCTGCGTCCCCGGTTCCACGAGCGCCGCGTCCGGCAGAGCACGGGCTGCCGCCCGCAGAGCGACCGCGGCTTCGGTGCGGGCCAGGGAGGCGCCCAGGCAGCGGTGCCGTCCCGCACCGAACGCCAGGTGGTGCCGGATGTTCTCCCGGTGCGGGCACAGCCGTTCGGGGTCGTCGAACACCTCGGGGTCCGACCCGGTGCCCATCAGCATCAGCAGCAGCTGCGCTCCGGCCGGCAGGCGCACACCGGACAGTTCCGTCTCACGCGCGGTCACCCGGCGCCAGGTGGTGACCGGCGGCTCCCGCCGCAGGATCTCCTCCACCCACGCCTCGGCGAAGCCGTCCTCCCGTGCGACGCGCGACCAGACCTGCGGATCGGACACGGCCCGCAGGAGCGCCGTGGAGATCAGTTGCCCGGTGGTGGACTGCCCGGCGATGAACACGAAGAAGCACACGGCCACAGCGGTCGCGGCGTCCAGCGGCGTGCCGTCCGGCTTCCGGTGCCGGCGCAGTCCGCCGATGAGCCCGTCCGTCGCCGCGGCCGAGGACACCTGCGCGGTCAGCCACTGGTGGAACGCACCGACCTGCTCCGCCAGGTGGAGCTGCCGATCGGCGGGAGGGCGACCGTAGAAGAGTTCCAGTGCGGCGTCGCTCCACGTCGCGAGCGTGGAGGCGGAGACGCCGTCGATGCCGAGGAGCCGCATCATCACGCGGCACGGCAGGAGCCGCGCGTACTCGGCGGCCAGATCGCAGCGGCCGCCGGCGGCGTAGCGGGACCGCGGACCGGACAGCATCTCCGCAGCGGTCTGCTCGACCGTCGGCACTGCCGCCGCGACGCGCTCGGCGTTGAAGAAGCGCATGACCAGGCGCCGGAGGTCCGCGTGGTCGGCGCCGCGGTTGTTGGCCAGTGCGGGCGGCAGGGAGAAACCCGCCCTGGCGAGGGTACGCAGTACGCGCACGGGCAGGGGTGTCACGGAGTGCTGGGCGTTGTCCGGCAGATACGTCCCCGGGTCGAGCAGCACGCTCCGCACGTCCGCATAGCGGCTGACCAGCCACAGGCCGGTGTCCGGATCGAAGTGGACGGGCGAGGTGCTCCGCAGCGCTGCCAGCGTGGGGAACGGGTCGGCGACGAACGGCGGGTCGAAGAGGCCGGGAATGCCGGGAAGTCCGGTCGGCAGGGGTGCCGGACGTGTCTCCGTGGTTGCCACGCGCGTGTTCTCCGTCAAGGCGTACGGACCATCACCCGACGGGGGACAGTTGACCAAGCTGCCCGCTCGGGGCCGAGGCCACACGATAACCGACCGGGTGAGCGGGGCGTCGTGCGCCCCCGCCCGGGGCGGGCCCTGGCGCGGACCACGGCCGGCTCGGCGTAGGCGGCCCGGGGCGCGGCGTCGGCCGGGCGTTGCCGCCCACGAGGATCTTCCCGCCCTGCGCCTGCACCCGGGCGAGGGCGTAGTCACCGTCCTCGACGAAGCCGAGCGACAGGACGTGACCCCGCACGCGGCCGGGCGGGGCCTCGTCACAGCGCGTCCGCACCGCGGTGCACAGCAAGGGACGCACCCCGGAACCGACCGCACGGCCGCTCCGCGTCCTCACCGAGGCGGTCGTCGCGCGGTCGGTGCGGTGCGGGAGGGAGCCAGGGCCCAGCGGATGGCCCGGGTGAGGGCGTGGCCGGTGAGACGGACGGCGGTCTCCGTGGCGGGGCCCGGGTTCGGCAGGCCCAGGGAGCTGCGGGCCCACGGGGGCAGCGCGGCGACCGCGTTCGCGGCCAGCAGGGCGTAGGGCCCCTTGGCCACGAGCGGCAGGGGCGGATGGAGCAGGATGAACCGCGCCGCCTCGCGGGCTTCCGTGGTGCCGCGCAGTTCGGGGCGGTAGGCGTCGATCCGGTCTGCCAGCTCACGCCGGTCGCGCGGTGGATCGAGTACGCCGAGGGCCGATGCCACGCGTGCCATGTCGGCGATGTACGCGTCGCAGCCTGCGCCGTCGAGGGGGTGGGCGCCGAAGCGCTGGTGGGCCCCGAGGAAGCTGTCGACCTCGGCCACGTGGACCCAGCCCAGAAGGTGCGGGTCGGCCGCGTGGTAGGGCCGGCCGTCGGCCGTCGTGCCCCGTGTGCGCTCGTGAACCGCGCGGACGCGGTCCACGGCGGCCTGCGCGTCGTCCGCGGTGCCGAACGTGGTCACGGCGAGGAAGGTGCTCGTGCGCTGCAGGCGTCCCCACGGGTCGCCGCGGTATCCGGAATGCGCGTCCACGGCGGCCATCGCGAGGGGGTGCAGGGACTGCAGGAGGAGGGCGCGCAGCCCGCCGATGAACATGGACGCGTCGCCCTGCACGGTACGGATGGGCCGCTCGGGCCCGAACCACCGTGGTCCCGGTGTGTGGTGGATACGCTCCCTGGTGGCAGGGCCGACCGGGCCTGCGACGCGGCGGAAGATCCCGGCTCCCACCCGCTTCCGCAGGTCCCCGAGGACAGGCGCGGACCCGTTCATGGCCCAAGTATCGACCCGGGCGGGCGGGGGTGTCACCACGCGTGGCGAGCCGGGCCGCCGGAGCCCCGCACCGGGCACCCGCCGGCGCGATTCGGGTGCAGCGGCGTCGTCGTGCGCGTAGGCGCAGAGTGAGGGGGAACCCGCCCGTGGTACCGACCGAAAACGCATCCGAGGAACAGGAGGGCGTATGGGCACCTGGCCACTCACCTCTCAGGGCTGGGCCAGAGAAGGACCCGGACGGCGGACGTCAGGAGCTGCCGGTGAAGGGAAGTCGGTCGACGTGACCACGAACGAGCGGCAGGGCGAGCAGCGAATCGGTGTCAGGGTGCACGAGGACGTCGCCTTCGTGTTCAAGGGCCTGGCGGCACGCAGAGCGGCGCCGGAGTTCTCCTCCGGCGCCGCGGCGGCCTACGAGTGGGCGATGGGACATGCGGAGCGGTCACCCGTCACGGGCGCGGGCGCCGACGGCATTCCCGGCCTGCGGCTGCTGACCGCCGAGGTGGACGCGGCGGTGGTCCAGCTGGACGACCCCACTCTGCAGGCCGGGAAGCGCGACTACGTCCGCGGAGTGCACGACGCACTCGCCTGGGTCTGCGGATACAGCGACCACGTGGCGTGAGCCGGACCGTCCGTCGAGTCCCGGCCCGCCGCCACGAAGGCCGTCAGCTCAGCGGTCGGAGTAGCTGAAGTCCCCCACCGTCCAGGCGCTCACGTCCTTGATGGCGATGCGGTACATGCCGCCGGTCTCGGGAATCCCCACACTGCCCTGGAGGATTCTCGCGACATGGAAGTGCAGGTACGAGGGGGCCTCACCGTGCCGGTCGCGCCAGACTCCGGCCCGCGTGAACACGGGGGAGAAGGCACCCAGTTGGTCCGAGTCCTTCAGTACTTCGGCCACTCGCTCCCGCCAGACGGCCTCCGGAGCCAGCCGTCCTGTGATGACGGCGCCGGGGATCACGACGGTGAGGGACATCTGATTGGAGTGCTCGGACTCCACCATGGCGGCGATGTCGACGAGCAGGTCATCAGGGTTCGACATGAGCGCCGATTCTACATGTGCCGCCTTTCCGGAGCCGTTCCTCCACCGGTCTTGTGAACGGCGCCGCCGGAACCGGCGAAGCGGCCGCCCATCCGCATGACCTTCG
This sequence comes from Streptomyces sp. PKU-EA00015, assembly GCF_013387495.1. GTDB lineage: Bacteria > Actinomycetota > Actinomycetes > Streptomycetales > Streptomycetaceae > Streptomyces. The sequence continues at coordinate 16,079 of NZ_JABZEE010000015.1, forward strand.
CCGGAACACCCCCGGCGGGTCGCGGGTCGACGGCCGAGCTCCTGGCCGGCTTCGGAGCCACAGCGGTGGCGCGGGACCTCTACGACCTCGCCGCGGCGTGGAGGCCCCCACGCGCTGAACGGGAGGCCCGCCGTGCTTGCTACGCTGCGTACCGCGTCCCGTGGGGGAAGTCCGGTGGGAATCCGGCGCTGACCCGCAACGGTAAGCGCGCCCGCCCGTCAGGGCAGGCCGCGCAAGCCCGATCACCCGTGGGACGGCTGGAGTTCCCGACTGCTCGCCGCGGACTGCGAGAGGGATGGCGTACGTCCTCGTCATGAGGGCCACCCCTTGATGTGTACGGACGCGGCCCGAGGCGAAGGACCGCACGCGTGTCCGTCAGCATGTCCCCGTCCGCGGCCACCGCCGCGCCGGCTCCGCCCGTCCCGCGGCGCATACCGGCCCCGCCGCTCGCCGGCACACTCGCCGCCCTCCTTCTCCTCTCACTCGTGTGCGCGGTCGGCCTCGGAGCCTCGGACCTGACGTGGGGCCAGGTGCTGCACCTGCTGCGGGCCGGGCTGACCGGCGGCACCATACGGGCCGACGAACAGTCCGCCTACGCCATCGTGTGGCACATCCGGTTGCCCCGAACCGTCCTGGCGGCGGTCGTGGGCGCCGGCCTGGCCACCGTCGGTGTGGCCGTACAGGCCATGGTGCGCAACGCGCTCGCCGACCCGTTCGTGCTCGGCATCTCCTCCGGGGCGGCAGTCGGGGCCAACGCGGTGATCCTCCTGGGGGCGTTCTCCGTACTGGGCATGTGGGCGCTGCCGGTCTCCGCGTTCGGCTCGGCGCTGGCGGCCATGGTCCTGGTGTACGCGGCGGCGCGCAGTGCACACGGCCTGACGCCGCTGCGGCTGGTGCTGACCGGTACGGCGATGAGTTACGGCTTCTCGGCCGTCACCACCCTCATGGTGTTCAGTGCCGACCGTGGCGAAGCCGCCCGGTCGGCGATGATGTGGCTGCTCGGCAGCCTGGGCGGGGCGACCTGGGGCTCGGTGCCGGTCGCGGCCGCCACCGTGCTCGCCGGGGCGGTCCATCTCGCCCTGTCGGCGGGGCGGCTCAACGCCCTTGCCATGGGGGACGAGACGGCCGCCGCACTGGGCGTGGACGCCCGACGGCTGCGCCGGGAACTGTTCGTCGTGACGGCCGCCGTCACCGGGACCGTGGTGGCGGTGAGCGGGGCGATCGGATTCGTCGGCCTGATGGTGCCGCACCTCGTACGGATGGTGGTGGGCGCCGACCACCGGCAGGTGCTCGCCGTGACACCGCTCGCGGGAGCGGTGCTGCTGGTCTGGGTGGACGTCGTCTCCCGGACGGTGCTCGCCCCGGCGGAGGTGCCGGTGGGCGTCGTCACGGCCGTCGTGGGCGTGCCCTGCTTCCTGCTGCTGATGCGCCGCCGCGGCTACGCGTTCGGGGGCCGCTGATGCGTGTCGACATCGAGGACCTGTCGGTCGACGTCGCGGGCGCCCGCCTCGTCCGGGACATCACCCTGCACGCCGCTCCCGGCCAGGTCGTCGGCCTCGTCGGGCCGAACGGCAGCGGCAAGTCGACCCTGCTGCGCTGCGTGTACCGGGCGCTGCGTCCCGCGGCCGGCACCGTGCGCCTGGACGGCGAGGACCTGCACGCCATGGACGCGCGCGCCGGCGCCCGCCGGCTCGCCGCACTGCCGCAGGAGTCGTCGGCCGAGTTCGATTTCACGGTGGCCCAGGTGGTGGAGATGGGGCGCCTGCCGCACCGGCGCGGCCCGGTCCCGGGCGGTCGCACATCCCCGGACGACGCCCGGATCTGCCGCGACGCCCTCACCAGGGTCGGCGCGGCTCACCTCGCGGAACGGTCCTTCCTGTCCCTGTCCGGCGGTGAGAGGCAGCGCGTCCTGATCGCCCGCGCGCTGGCCCAGCAGCCCCGTGTGCTCGTGCTCGACGAGCCGACCAACCACCTCGACATCGCCCAGCAGTTGGACGTCCTGTCGCTGGTGCGGGCCTGCGGGTCTTCCTGGACCGAGTCCGGGGGCGGACCGACCGTACTGACCGCCCTGCACGACCTGAACCTGGCGGCGGGCCACTGCGATGTGCTGTATGTGATCGCGCACGGCCGCATCGTCGCCTCCGGACCGCCGGACGACGTCCTGGCTCCCGAGCTGCTGGCCGACGTCTTCGGGGTGCGCGCACACCGCGTACGGCATCCGGTGACGGACGCCGTGCAACTGCTGTTCGACCGCATCGCCCGCCCCGACGACCTGCCCGCTTCCTGAGCTGAGACGAACGTCCTCGGCTTCCCCGTACCCCTGCCGATGAGGAGCACCATGGTCCCCGCCCTGCGACGCGCGGCCCTCGCCACCGCGCTCACCCTGAGTCTGACGGCGTGCGGCGCGCATGTCGCACCGACGCCCCAGGCGAAGGGCAACGGCCCGGTCACCCTGACCAACTGCGGTCGCCAGGTGACGTACGACAAGGTCCCCGAACGGGTGGTCACCAACGACGTGGGCATCACCGAGATCATGCTCGCTCTCGGCCTGGAGGACCGGATGGCCGGCTTCGTCATGCCGGACGACAAGGGCGACCTGACCGGCGTTCCCTGGAAAACCGGCTACGACAAGGTGACGTGGCTCTCCAAGGACCGGATCACCAAGGAGGTCGTCCTGAACGCCCGTGCCGACCTGGTCTTCGCGGGCTGGAACTACGGCTTCGGCGAGGAGAACGGCCTGACACCGGACGCACTGCGCAAGGTCGGCATCAGCTCGTACGTCCTCACCGAGTCCTGCCGCAACGGCCGCGACAAGGCGCGGGGCATCATGCCGCCCCTGGAGGCGCTCTACACCGATCTCAGCAACCTCGGGAAGCTCTTCGGCGTGGAGGATCGGGCGCGGAAGCTCATCGCGGACTTCCGCCGGCAGATCGGCGCCACCGAGGCGAAGGCGCCCGAGGGGGCGGACCGGCCGACGGTCTTCCTCTACGACAGCGGCGAGGACAAGCCCTTCACGTCCGGCCGCTTCGCCGCGCCGGACGACATCATCACCAAGGCCGGCGGCGACCACATCATGAAGGACCTGAAGGACTCGTGGACGACGGTGGGTTGGGAAACCGTCGTCCAGCGCGACCCCGACGTCATCGTGGTCAACGACTACGGCGACACCACCGCGGAGCAGAAGAAGAACTTCCTGCTCTCCTACCCGCCGCTCGCCCAGGTGTCGGCGGTCGAGCACCGGCGCATCTTTGTGCTGGACTACGTCGACCTGGTGGAAAGCCCCCGTAATCCGGCGGCCGTCGCGGCACTCGGCGCCTACCTGCGGTCGGTGACGCCTCGCTGAGACCGGCTGTGTGCCCCCGGCCGGGCCGGCCCTGTCCCCTCGTCGTCAGGCGCCCGGGTCGAGCCGTACGCAGCACCGGTCCGGGGTGGGGGCGAGGCGGGCCGTGAGGGTCTCCTCGCCGAGCCCGTGCAGCATGCCGCGCAGCAGGTGCAGGTTCATGCCGCACACCGTCTCGGTGTGGGCGCGTGCCAGGGCGTGGAAGGGGCAGTTGGCGAGAGTGATGGCGTCGCCCTCGCGACGCGGCTCGAAGCCGTACCGCTCCAGCAGGTCGAGGACACCGGTGTTGTCGTCCTGCTCGCCCAGCTGCGTGCCCAGTTCCTCTGCCTTGCGGTGCAGCACGGTCCGTACGGGCTCGCCGGTCGCCGCGGACTCCTCCACGGCCTGGGCCAGCAGCCGTCCGGCCAGCTCGTAGCGCCGGTCCGGCAGGCTGACGGCGACCTGTTTCGCCGAGCGCCGGTAGAGCTTGGCCGGCCTGCCCGCGCCCGGTCCCGCCCGACCGCTGCGGCGCTCGTAGACCACGTCGAGCAGCGATTCGTCGGCCAGCCGGTCCAGATGGAACGCCGCGGTCTGCCGCGCGAGGCCCAGGGCCGTCGCGGCCTCGTCCCGGCTGACCGGGTCCGACTGCCGTACCACATGGTCGTACAGCCTCCTGCGGGTCGGCTCGTCGAGCGCGGCGATGGCGGAGACGTCGGCGTCGCGTGCTTCCTGCGGTGCGTCCACGTCACCAGTGTAAAACCCATCGCCATTGACTAAAGAACGAGGCCCTTCTATCGTCAATAACAGTTGTCGATAGAAGGAGGCATCATGTCATCCGCAGACACCACCCCCCGGTCCGGCACCGCCCGGCGGCGCGCGCTCACCGACCCGGGCTACCAGGCATTTCTGATCCTGCGCACCGGATTCACGGTGGCGCCGGTGCTGTTCGGGCTGGACAAGTTCGCCAACCTGCTCGTGGACTGGCCCGCCTACCTGGCGCCGTGGATCGACGACCTCGCGCCGGGCAGCGCCCAGGCCGCGATGTACGCGGTGGGGGTCATCGAGATCGTCGCAGGCGTCGTCGTCGCCCTGGCCCCGCGCTTCGGGGGCTGGCTGGTGGCCGGCTGGCTGGCGGGCATCATCGTCAACCTGCTGACCATTCCGGGCCACTACGACATCGCGCTGCGCGACTTCGGCCTGCTGCTCGGCGCGGTCGCGCTGGCAAGGCTCGCCCAGCGGTACCACGGCGACGGGCAGGGGCGCTGACGCGCCACCGCGTCCGCGGGCCCCGAAGAGGTCCCGCGGACCGGTCGCCGGTGGCTCACTCTTCGTCCTCGTCCTCCTCCTCGTACCCTTCCTCGTCCTCGTATCCCTCCTCGTCCTCGCCTTCCTCGGCTTCCTCCTCGCCGTACGCGCCCTCGGCCTCCGCGTCCTCGTCCTCGTGTGCGGCCGCTTCCTCCTCTTCCTCCACAGCCTCCTCGTGGGTCCGCACCACCTCGCCGTCACGGATCTCGCCGCGCCAGCCCTCCGGCTCCTCCTCGGTGAGAGTGACGTAGCGCTGGAAGTTCTTGAAATCGAGGCGCAGGCGCCGTCCTTGGGCGCGCCAGAGGTTGCCGGTCTTCTCGAAGAACCCGGCGGGGTAGTACTCGACGACGAGGACGATGCGCGTCAGGCTCGGGGCGAGTTCGTGGAACGTCACGCAGCCGCGGGTCGTGCCTTTGGCGCCCTCGGAGGTCCACATGATCCGGTCGTCCGGCACCTGCTCCTGGACGGTGGCCTTCCAGCCGCGGGTCGACGGGCCCACTTTGACCTTCCAGTCGCTCGTCGTCTCGTCGCCCTGGGACACGCTGCGCACACCCTTGGTGAAGCTGCTGAACTGCTCGTACTGGGTCCAGTGGTCGTACGCGGTGCGGACCGGTACGCCGACGTCCAGCGCCTCGACGATGTTCATCACCTTGGTGCTGCCCGACTTGCGGCCCTTTCCGCCGCCACCACCGGTGATGTCCTTCGCCTTTCCGACGACGTTGTCCTTGACGCTCTTGAACTTCTCGCCGACCAGGGCCTTCAGCGGGGAGTCCCCCTGGAACACGCGCAGACCCGCTCGGGGCAGAGGGCCGCCGTTCTCGGCCACGTCCAGGAGCTGGTCCGTCAGACCCGCCAGTTTGTCGCCCGCTTTGCCCGCCAGGACCTCCACCTGCGCACTGAGGTGGTCGATCAGTTCGTCACGCAACAGCTCCAGCCCCGAGGCTTCGCCGCGGCCGGTGTCGCGATCTGTGGTGGCCATGGCCCTACCTCCGTCGCGTCGCCGTCTTCTTGGCTGTCGTCTTCTTGGCGGTCGCCTTCTTCGCAGGGGCCTTCTTCGCTGCGGTCCTCTTGGCGGGCGCCCTCTTCGCCGCCGTCTTCTTCGCAGGGGCCTTCTTGGCCGCGGCCTTCTTCGCGGGGGTCTTTTTCGCCGCCGCTTTCTTCGCGGGCGCCTGCTTCTTCGCGGCCTGCCTGGCCGGCGCCGCTGTCTTCTTCCGGCCGGCCGGCGCCGCCGTCTTCTTCCTGCGGGCCGGCGTCCTCGGGCGGCCCTCCTCGGCTGCGCTCGTGCGGCGACGCTTCCGCGGCCGCTCCTCTTCTTCCTCTTCCTCTTCCTCTTCCTCGGCTTCCGGTTCCTCCGCGCCCTCCTCCTCTTCTTCTTCCTCCTCGGCTTCCGGCTCCTCCTCGCCCTCGAGCTCTTCCTCGGCTTCGGGCTGTTCCTCCTCGCGCCCCTCGATCTCTTCCTCTTCGGCTTCTTCCTCCGGTTCCACGAGCCGGAGAGTGCGTTCGTGGAGCGAGTCGGCGAGGTCGGCGAGCTTGCGGTCGGCGGACGCCGTCAAGGCCTTGCGGCCGGCGTCGAGGGCCTCGCCCCGCACCTGATCCTTCAACTGCGCGACCTGCGGGATGTCGCCGAGCTGGCGCAGTCCCTGGGTGACGAGCTGCCGAGGGTCCAGCCCGAAGCGGCGGCCCGCGAGGTAGGTCGCCACCCCGAAGGCGAGGCGTCCCTTCTTCGCCCGCCCGAGCACGTATCCACCTGCCATGGCGGCCGCGACGGCCATCTTGTTCATGTCTTTCATCGGCTGGTCCCTTCGGAGAGGCGAGAGACGGCCGGGAGCCAACAGCCCTTGCACGGGCCACGATTGAACCGAGCAGGCCCCCTGGGGCCTTCACCTGGCCGTGCGCAGGGCCGGACCGACGGCGACCGCCGGTTCACCCGCTGCTACCGGCCGGGTTTTTCGATGGGGTAAGAGACATCCCTATATGATGAAATTGTATGTTTCTGTCAGGCGTATGGCTTCCGCTCCGAGCGTCGGGGAGATCATGGCTCCTGAACAACCTGCCGAAGGCCGCTCACCCGGCGTGGTCCACGCCATGCGAGCCGCGGCCCAACAACTCCAGGAGCTGCTCGGCCGCACACCGGAGTCGGTCTCCGCGATCCAGCCCACGTCCGACGGCTGGGAGGCGCGGGTCGAGGTCCTGGAGCTGGAGCGGATCCCCGAGACCACGAGCGTGATGGCGAGTTACCGCGTCACACTGGACGAGGAGGGCAACCTGCTCGGCTACGAGAAGACCCGACGCTACACCCGAGGGCACATCGACCGGGACGGCTGAGAGCTCTCATCAGCCCGCGAAGGGAGGCACCATGACCATGGTGCCGCAAGGCGGCGGCAGCATTTCCAGAGGCGGCACGGGCAGCCTCTACGACGTTCTCGACCTCATTCTCGATCGCGGTCTCGTGATCGACGTCTTCGTCCGCGTCTCTCTGGTGGGAATCGAGATCCTCAAGATCGACGCCCGCGTCGTCGTCGCCAGCGTGGACACGTACCTGCGCTTCGCCGAGGCGTGCAACCGCCTTGATCTGGAGACCGGAAGGAAGGCACCGACCCAGCTGACCGACATCGTCGGCGACTCGGTGGAAAGCGGTGCCAAGGGCAAGTCCAAGGGTGCCCTGACCGGCGCGGTCGAAGCGGTCACCGACTCCCTGAAAGGCGTGACCGAACGTGACGAGGGCGAGGAGGAGGACGAGGAGAAGGAGCCCGTCGAAAGGCGGCGGCCCGCCCGCCGCACCACCGCCCGTCGCACGAGGAGTTCGCCGCGCGAGAGGGAATGAGCCATGGCCGTTTACATCTACTCCATCACCGGCAAGCAGCACCCGGTCCGGCTCGATGGTCTCGAGGGCGTCGGTGACCCGCCTGCCCGGCTGCGCACCGTGACCGGTGGAACGCTGTGCGCAGTGGTCAGTGACGCGCCGGACGACCTGCGTCCCAAGCGCCGCGACATCAGCGCCCACCAGCGAGTCCAGGACCGGCTGATGGAGGACGGCACGGTGCTGCCGCTTCGGTTCGGCCTTCTGGCCCCGGACGACGAAGCCGTCCGCGGCGTACTGGAGGAGCGCGCCGGGGAGTACACGGACAGGCTCAAGGCGTTGGAGGGCTGTGCCGAGTACAACCTGAAGGTGTCGCAGGACGAGGAAGCCCTGCTGCGCGAGATTCTGCTCGCGTCGGACACGGCCCGGGAACTCAACGACGAGATCCGCAGGGGCACGGCTGCCCCGGACGCGCAGGTACGCCTCGGTGAGCTGGTCGCCGGGGAGGTGCGGGCACGGCAGGAGGCACTGGCCTCGGGCGTGGTGGAGGCGCTCCGCCCGTTCGCCCGGGACCAGCAGCAGGCGCAGCCGACCGGCGAGGACTTCCTCAACATCTCCTTCCTCGTGCCGGGCGACCAGGAAGAGCTCTTCGTCACCACCGAGTTGAGCCTCGCCAATCAGATGGGAGAGGACGTCCACTTCCGGCTCAACGGCCCCTTGCCCCCCTACAGCTTCGTCTGAAGGAATCGTCATGGGAGTGTTCACCCAGCTCGCCACCCTGCCCCTCGCACCGGTTCGCGGCGTCGTGTGGGTCGTGGAGCGGGTTATGGAGGCCGCCGAGGACGAGTTCTACGACCCCGCGCCGGTGCAGCGCGAACTCGCGGAGCTGGAGCGGCAACTCCTCGCCGGTGAGATCGACGAGGAGACGTTCGACCGGCGCGAGGACGAACTGCTCGACCGGCTGGAGGAGATCAGGGCCTACCGCGACGGTCTGCGGCCGTGACAGCACACAACGAGGGAACGAGGGCCTCACGGTGAGCGATCTTCCTGCCAACCGGCTCGGCTCCTACCCGTCACGAGCGGCACCGCCCTACGGGCAGGGTTCCTCCGCCAATCTCGCCGACATCCTCGAGCGGGTGCTCGACAAGGGCATCGTGATCGCGGGGGACATCCAGATCAACCTGCTCGACATCGAGCTGTTGACCATCAAACTGCGCCTGCTCGTCGCCTCGGTGGACAAGGCGAAGGAGATGGGCATCGACTGGTGGGAGCACGACCCCTCACTGTCGTCCAGGGCCAGGTCCGACACCTCCCTGCCGTCCGGCAGAAGGAGTGAGAGGGCCCTCGCCGAGGAGAACCGGCGACTGCGGGCCGAGATCGACGCCCTCCGCAAGGACGCGGAGCTTCCCGAGGGCGAAGGAGAACCCCGCGAGAGGCGTCGTCGGGGGAGCGGACGCGATGAGTGACCAGGTGCTCTACGCCTACGCCGTGGCGCGGGACGCCGACGGACTGGCGGATGTCGCGGGCGCACTGACGGGTGTCGCCGGCGCATCGGTGCGCCTGATGGCCTCCACCCGCGACGACCGGCTCCTGCTCGCCGTCAGCTCCGTCCCCGCGGACGACTTCCACGAGGCGGCCCTGAAGCGGCACCTGGAGGACCTGGACTGGCTGGAGGCGGTCGCCCGCGCTCACCACGTCGTCATCGACGCACTGGCCGCTCGCACCACGGTCCTGCCCATGCGCCTGGCGACCGTGTACCTCGACGACGACGGCGCGCGCAGGGCCCTGGACAGCGGGGCCGGCACCTTCGGCGAGCGGCTGGAACGACTGGCCGGGCACCTCGAGTGGGGCGTCAAGATCTATGCCGACCCCGCCGCGGCCTCCGCCGCCCCCGCCCCCGGCGAGGCGGCGGACCTCAGTCCCGGGCGCGCGTACCTGCGGCAGCGCAGGGCGCAGCAGGGCGTCCGGGACGACGTGTACCGGGCCGCCGGCGTGGCGGCCGAACGGGTCGAAGCGGCAGGGCGCCGGCACGCGGCCGGCCGCGCTCGCCACCGTGTCCAGCAGGGTGCCCTGGCCGCTTCCGCGGACGAGAACGTCCTCAACGACGCCTACCTGGTGCACGCGGACCGAGCGCAGGCGTTCCGTGCCGAGGTGGCGCAGGCGGCCGACGGGCTCACGGGCGTGCGCGTCGAGGTGACGGGACCGTGGGCGCCCTACTCGTTCGCCACGCCCGCCGCCGGTTCCGACGACTCCACGGGCGGTGCGGCCCCATGACCGAGCCCCGGGACCTCCCAGAGCCGGAACCTCTGCACGGGCGGCAGGTCGCGCTCATCGACCTGCTCGACCGGCTGCTCAGCGGCGGGGCGGTCATCACCGGTGACGTGGTCCTGTCCGTCGCCGACATCGATCTCGTACGCGTCTCGCTGCGCGCCCTGATCGTGTCCATCGGCCCCGAGAACCCGTCGCCCTGGGCGATACCCGCCGCTTCGCGGGACAGCCATGACGTCTGAGGACCGGGACCCTGCGAGGGATCGCCTCGACGAGGTGGCGGACGCCGCGGCCCGCGCCTTCCACCTGCTCCCCGCGACACCACGCGACCTGCCGTCGGTGGGAGAGGAACCACCGGCGCGGACCCCGTCACGCCGGATCACCGCCGATCCCGACACCGTGGAACGGGACCTGGTCAGACTGGTCCTGACCCTGGTCGAGCTGCTGCGTCAGCTCATGGAGCGCCAGGCGCTGCACCGGGTGGACCAGGGGGATCTCAGCGAAGAACAGGAGGAGCGGCTCGGGGCCACCCTCATGATCCTGCACGACCGCATGACGGGTCTGTGCGCTCAGTACGGGCTGACCATGGACGATCTCAACCTGGATCTCGGGCCGCTCGGCCCGCTGCTCCCGCCCTCCGACTGACGCCGGTGCGGTCCGCGTGGCGGGGCGTGCGGGTGGTGGCGGTCATGTAGTCCTCGTAGCGATCGAGCACGAGGAGCAGACCCAGCAGCAGCAGGGGCATGAGCAGAGCGACGGCTATCACGGCGGCCTCCCCGGAGGCGAAGAAAGCGTCCTGCCTTCCGGGTAGCCCCGCTGGAGCAGGTCGAGCACGGTGCGCTGTGAGGATCGTGTGATGATGCGCGCACGATGTGAAGGGCGCCCTGCCCGGCTCCGCGCGCTGTGACGTCCTAAGCCACCACCGGCCGCCCGGTGCGGCGGGCCACCGCGTCACCCGACTTCTGGCCGGCGACGAGGGCGCGCAGGAAGCCGAGTACAGCATCGACGTCGTGGCCCTCCGCGGCCGCGGCGATGCGTGCGTGCAGGTCCGACTCGACCGAGGCGACGGCCCGGGCCGTCTCGTGGCCGGCCGGGGTGAGCGTGAGCTGGACCTGGCGGCGGTCGCTGCTGCCTTCCTCGCGGCGCACGAGTCCCGCCGTGACGAGCCGGTCGAGCAAGCGGCTCGGGTTGCTTCCGCTCTCGCACACCAGCAGGGCGCCGAGACCCGACAGGCTGAGCGGCTGCCGCTCGGCGAGCAGACGCAGGACTTCCGCCTGGGCGGGGGTGACCCCGAGCGGCCGCAGTCCGTGGGCGAGTTGGCGATTGCCCTCGCGCTGTGCGGCCAGGACGAGGAAGCGCAGTTCTTCGGCCGGCTCCATTGGTGCAGGGCTCCCGGTGTCGGTGGACGGGAGCAAAAGGTTACACGGCATTCATCTGCTGATCGGTGCGCGGAGGAAGTCGGCCGGGCAATTATGTGTCGTGCAACCTTGTGACACGACATGAAAGGTGGAGAGATGAACGAGATCCCCTACCGGAGGATCGTCGCGACGCGGTTCGGCGGACCCGAGGTGCTCGAACCCGTGGAAGCGACCCTCCCCGCACCGCCCCCGGGGTACGCGCGGCTGAAGGTGCTGGCCGTCGGAGTCGGTTTCACCGACCTCATGGCCCGCAGCGGCGACTATCTGCTCCAGCGCAAGGCGCCGTTCACACCCGGCTACGAACTCGTCGGCGAGGTAGCCGACTTCGTGCTCGACGGACCCCGGCCGCACTGGCTGCGGGAGGGAGCGCGCGTGGCGGTCGCCCTGACCAGGATGGCCGCGTACACCGAGTACATCAGCCTGCCGATGTGGCAGCTGGTGCCACTCCCGGACGGGCTGGACCCGCTCACCGCGGCAGCCGTGCCGCTGGACTGGATCACTGCGCTGAGCGTGCTGGAGACCCACGGCCGGGTCCCGGCCGGGGGCGCCGTACTGATCCACGGGGCGAGCGGGGGAGTGGGGCGGGCGCTGAGCCGGCTGGGCGAGCTGCGAGGCCTGCGGATGTACGGCACCGCGTCCGCCGCAGGCAGCGAGGAACGGCTCGCCCGGCACGGCGTGACGTTCATCGACTACCGCCGCCAGGACTTCGAGGCCGTCGTCCGCGACCGTGAACCGGGCGGTGTGCAAGCCGTGTTCGACCACATCGGCGGCGTCAATCTCACCAAGGGCCACCGCCTGCTGGCACCGGGCGGGGTGCTGGTGAGCTACGCGTTCTCCGGGCGCCCCGGTCGCATGGCCGCCGACACCGTGCGCGGCGCGATGCGCGTGAAGCTCATGAACCTGCGACCCGGACGCCGCACCGCGCTCAGCATGGTGCCGCACGAGATCGGGTCGGACCGCAACTGGTACCGAGGCAGTCTGGAGCGTCTGCTGGACATGGCGGACCGAGGTGTCATCGATCCGGAGATCGGCGCGGTCCACCCGCTGATGCAGGCCGCCGACGTCCACGCGGCCCTGGAGCGGCGAGAGATCACCGGCAAGGTGATCCTGACGGTGGACTGATCCGCTCCCGGCCCCGAGGACAACCTCCTGTGCCGCGCACCGAGTTCCTGTCGCCGTGAGGGGGCCGGCCGGTCACCGCCGTTCCGTAGAGGCCGGGGTGCTCGGTCGCCCGGACTGTCAGGTGCCGGGCAGGGCCCCCGGGCCCGTAAGGGCCGCCCTCGACCGGGCGGCCGCCGACGGTGTGGACCTCGTCGACATGAGCCTTGGCCCGACCGGCAACGGCAGCAGTGGCGTGCCCGGTCCGCTCGGCCCCGGTCCCCCGCCGCTCAGGCCCCGGCGGGCGACTGGGCCTCGACCGCGGCGAGGAAGAGGCCGGCTCGGCGGTGTGAAGCCGGACAGCCGACGGTGTGGCGGCCCCGGCTGCCGTACGGGCCCCGCAGCGCCGGTCGGAACGCGTCCCGTCAACAGGCCCTCGTGCGCCGACCGTTGAGTGACGGGCGGGCAGCGGCTTCTGTGACCGCGCAGCCCTCCTGCGCGGCCGAGGTGGCGATCGCCTCCAGGGTGCGGACGTTGCCCCGGCTGGAGACCAGCGCTGGAGGCTCACCGACGTGACTCCGGCCGACGGGAGCTGAGCTCCGATCCCCGGGGCAGGCGGGCCGCGTTCCGTCACGGCGCACGAAGTACTCTTGCGCCGTGACGATGCACCAGAGCGCCGATGTGAGCGTCGACGCGATGATCGAGGACCTGAGGACACTCGTCGAGACCGAGTCTCCCTCGCGCGATCTCGACGCCTTGAGGGCATCGGCGAAAGCCGTCGCCTCTGTCATCGAGAGCCGGCTCGGCGGGCAGGCCGTCCTCGTCGAGAGCGAGGCCGGGCCGCATGTCCACTGGTCAGCCGGAGGCGACCCCGAAGTGCTGATCCTCGGTCACCACGACACGGTGTTTCCGCTCGGAACCCTTGAACGCCTCCCGTTCACGGTGGAAAACGGCCACGCCACCGGCCCCGGGGTCTTCGACATGCTGGGCGGTGTGGTCCAGGCCGTTCACGGCCTGGCCACGCTGGCCGACCGGTCGGGCGTCGAGATCCTGGTGACGGCCGACGAAGAGGTCGGTTCACGCTCCTCTCGTGCGCTCGTCGAAGAACGAGCCCTCGCCTGCGGCGCCGTCCTCGTGCTCGAAGGCGCCGCTGACGGCGGCGCCCTGAAGACCGGCCGCAAGGGGTGCGGCACGTTCGAGGTCTCCGTCTCGGGCCGGGCCTCGCACGCGGGCCTTGAGCCCGAGGCCGGGATCAACGCCCTGATCGAGGCATCGCACCAGGTACTGGACATCGCAGCGCTCTCTCGACCCGACATCGGCACGACGGTCACCCCGACCGTCGCGTCCGCGGGAACCCAGGGCAACGTCGTTCCCGCACAGGCGACCGTCGTCGTCGACGTCCGGGTCGAGTCGGTCGACGAGAAGGAACGCGTCGAATCCGCGTTCGCGGCACTGACTCCCCATCTCGACGGGGCGGAGATCACGGTGCGGGGAGCTGTCGGCCGGCCACCGATGCCCGAGTCGGCGTCGGCCGAGCTCTTCGCGGTGGCGAAGAAGCTGCTTCCCGGCCTCGAAGGCATGGCCGTCGGCGGCGGAAGCGACGGCAACTTCACAGCCGCGCTGGGCGTGCCGACACTCGACGGCCTCGGAGCAGTCGGAGGCGGCGCCCACGCCGACCACGAGTACCTGGTGATCGAGGCCATGGCCGAGCGGGCGAACCTGGTCGCCGGACTGGTGCACGCGCTGCGGAACACAGAGGACAACGAGAGCACGCGAGCTGTGAGCGCTCGCACGAGGCCGTGAGCCGCGACCACCGGGTCAGCTGGGGTGGCCGCGGCCGGTGAGCAGCTCGCGCAGGTGGTCGACCATGCTGGCGCCGGGCGCGAGGATCTTGTTCGCAGGCGGGCTGTCGGGAGCGGACGGGTGCGGCCGGGTCGGGGCCGCCTTCTTCACCGAGCGGATCCTCTCGCCGAGTTCGTCGAGCGCGGTGGCGGGGCAGGCGTCGGCCAGCAGGGGAAAGAGGCGGTTCTCCTCGTCCTGGACGTGGGAGGCGACCGACGTCTTGAGGTGGGCGAGGAGCGTGTCGAACCGGTCGTCGACGGGCCGGCAGCTCTCCAGTTCCCTGAGCATGCGCTCGACCTCGGCGTGGTCGGCGAGCTCCTTGTCGGCCAGGTCGTCGCCGCCGTCGACGTACCGGCGCACCGCCGGGTAGAGGTACTCCTCCTCGGCGACCGAGTGCCGCACCAGCTCCAAGGTGAGCCGGTCGGCCAGCTCCCGTCGCTTGGGGTCGGCTGTCGGCAGCCCATTCATCTTCTCGAACAGGGCATCGACCTCGCGGTGGTCCGCGGTCAATTCCTCGATGACGTTTCCACCGTGTCCCATGACGCCTCCCTGTCCTTGTGACGGGCACCGGCCGCACCGGTTCGGGACGAAGCGGTGACGTTGTCCGCGGCGACGCGCGGCGAGCCGAGCCCACACAACCGTTACCCCGCCGCCCACGGTCGGCGGAGAGCCCATTCGGGTCACATTCCGTGCCGGTGCACCGGTGGGCGGGCGACCTCACCCCTGAGGTCCGGCTGAACGGCGGCGGTCCCCGCGTCCCGGTACCGCTCGCTGCGGCCGATCGGTGTGGGCGCATCCGGAATCGTCCGGGATAAGAACTTGAAACGCTAACAAGCGACTCGTCGTTTCTGTAGGCTTCTGCCGCTCATCACACTATTGAGGGGGGACCTCACGTGCGCATCCATGCCGTCATCGCCGCAGCCGTCACGGCCGGAACGCTCGCCGCTCTGACCGCGAGCCCGGCCCAGGCCGCCGAATACTCCTCCGCGCTCAAGCTCCGCGGCGTCCAGTACGACGCACCGGGCAGAGACTCCAACAGCTGCTCGACCGGCAACACCCACGAGGAGTACCTGACCATCAAGAACTACTCGTCGTCGGCGACGGTCAACCTCCGGGGCTACTACGTCAAGGACGCTGCCGGCAACCGCTTCACCTTCACCGCCAACCACTACCTGCAGCCCGGTGACTACGTGAAGCTCCGCGGCGGCAACGGCACGGACTCCGACGCCGGCAACGTCGTCTACCGCGACAACTGCAACTTCATATGGAACAACGACCGGGACACGATCTACTTCTACAAGCCGTCGGGCAGCCGCGCCGACGTGCACTCCTACACCAAGAGCGTGAACGACCGCGACGGCAACGGCTACGTCACGTTCCACTGAACCGTGACGGCTGCCGCGAGCCGTCCGCTCGCGGGGCTCCCATGTTGTGGCGAGCTCTTCCACGGCCCCGGCGGGAGACATATTGACGGCTTTGCCGCCACAGGAGGTCAACAGCAGGTGTGCGCAGAGTCGTTGAGGCCACTTCCCTTCGGCCGGGAAGCCGGTGCGAGGCAGTGCCTGACGGCACGCCGGCCTCGTAAGGTTCCACACGACCAACGGACTACGTAAGGGTGCTCGTGCGCAGACTCGTCTATTACATCGCCTCCACCATCGACGGTTTCATCGCGGGACCGGACGGTGCCGACCCCACCGGACCGGACGGCTTCTGGCCGATCCCCGAGGACTACGTGCAGCACCTCGTCGCCGAGTACCCGGAGACCCTCCCCGGCCCGGCCCGGGCCGCGTTGTCGGTCACGGCGGGCGGCACACATTTCGACACCGTTCTCGAAGGGCGCCGCTCCTACGAGATCGGTCTCCACGCCGGCGTCACCGACGCCTACCCGCACCTGCGGCACCTGGTGTTCTCCCGCACCCTGACGGAGAGCCCGGACCCCGCCGTGGAACTCGTCGCCGGGGATCCGGTCGCCAAGGTACGGGAGCTGAAGCAGCAGGACGGCAAGGACATCTGGCTGCTCGGCGGTGGCGAACTGGCCGGCGCGCTCTACTCCGAGATCGACGGGCTGATCGTCAAACTGGGCCCGCTGACCATCGGCACCGGGATACCGCTCTTCTCCCACAAGGCCGGTTTCGACCCCCGCGGTTGGGAACTGACGGGCCACACCGCCCTGAAGAGCGGGGCGGTCTTCCTCACCTACGCCCGGAAGTCCTTGGCGTAAGACCCCTGACGAAGTGAGGGAGACATCCCTCCGGCCCTGAGCCGCTGGCATGCCCGGCGGCTCAGGGCCGTGGTGCTCTCTCGCCGTGCACGGCGGTGTACTCGGTCGCGAGCCAAGGCCCCAGGTCGTCCATGAGCCACGCCTCCCGGCACAGAATTCCCCGCGTCCGACAGCGCACACACAGTCAGGCGACCGCAGCCGGCTCCCCGCTCGGAGCGCCGGGTCGGCCGTCGCGTCGCCGCCGCGCGGACGAGGCGGTCCGCCGTCCCTAGGACGTCGGCGACGGCGACGGCCGGCTCGCCACGACCGGAATGTTGAACACGTTGTCCGGGGTGACGATGCGGGTGATCGCCTCGCCGAAGAGGGTGCTGGGCTCCGTGTTGTCGTGCAGGACGTCCGTGTTGAGCAGCACGACCAGCGTGGCCTGCGACTCGGGGAAGTAGATGGTGAGGGACTCGTAGCCGGGCAGGGAGCCGTTGTGGCCGATCCAGCCCTGGATGTCGAAAATCCCCAACCCGTAGCCGGCGCCCGGAATTTCCGTGGGCTCCGTCTTGAGGCGCTGTTCCTGCGTCTCGCGGGACAACAGGGTGCCAGTGGCCAGAGTGCGCGCCCACCTGCGCAGGTCCCGCAGGTCGGAGACCATCGCTCCGGCCGCCCAGGCCCAGGAGGGATTCCAGTCCACGGTGTCCTCGATCTTTCCCGAGGCCGTCTGGTTGGTGTAGCCGTGGGCGTGCGGGCTGGGGAACTCGGCGCCGGTGGGGAAAACGGTGTGGCGCAGCCCGGCCGGCTTCACGACCCGCTGGTCGACGAACTCGTTCAGCGGCATGCCACCGGCCTTCTCCACCACCAGGCCGACCAGGATCAGGTTGGTGTTGCTGTACTCGAACTCCTCACCGGGCTGGAACTGCACCGGGTGTTTGAAGGCGTAGTCCAGCAACTGCTGGGGGGTGAAGGGCTTCTTCGGATCCGACTCCAGTGCTTTGACGAAGTCCTCGTCCATGGAGTAGTTGAACAGACCGCTGCGCATGTTCGCCAGGTTGCGCAGGGTGATCTTGTCTCCGTTGGGAACTCCCTTGATGTACTTGTCGATCGGATCGTCCAGACCCACCTTGCCCTCGTCGACCAGTTCGAGCAGTGCGGTCACGGTGAAGGTCTTGGTCTCGCTGCCGATACGCATGTACAGATTCGGCTCCATGGGGGCGCCGGTGGCCTTGTCGGCGACGCCGAAGGTCCGGACGTAGCTCCCTTTGCCTGGCGCCGACAGACTGACCATCACGCCGGGCACGTTCGCCTCGCGCATGACCTGCCGGACGGCGGTGTCCAGACGCGCGGCGACGGCCGGGCCGAGCTCGGGGAAGTCGTTGTCGCCGGAGACCGACGCGGAGACGGACGGCCCCAGCGCCGGTGCGACGCCGTACACGTTTCCTGTGGACAGCGGCACCGTCAGCATCGCGGCCGCGGCCACGGTCACGCATGCCCTGCGCCAGCGCATCTGCGAATACCTCACGGGCAGACCTCCTGCCGGGCGAGGACGTCCGGACGAGGACGTCCTGATCGAGGACATCACTCCTCCTCCACGCTAGGCCCGGCGGGTCGGCCCCGCATGGTGGCACTCGGGTTGCGGGCCTCGCCGAACCGTGCGCGCCCGGCCGGTGGGCCGGGCGTGGGCACAAGTAGCCGGACGCCGCCGGCCGGGTGACCATGGACGGGGCGCAGCCGTGACGTCAGGCGGTGCAGGGGGTCTTCGACGGGAGAGACCAGTGGGGCACACCGACGTGTTGGTGGTCGGCGCCGGGCCGGTCGGGCTCACCGCCGCCGTGGAGTTGCGGCGGCGCGGCGTCTCCTGCCGCATCATCGACAAACTGCCGGCGAGGCTGCCGTACGCGAAGGCCGTTGGGATCCAGCCGAGGACCCTGGAGATCTGGGACCGGATGGGTCTGGCACGCGCCGCCGCGGACGTCGCCGTGCCGATGCGAGGGCAGTTGACGTATGTCGACGGCGCGGAACACCTGCGCTTCGACATGAAGCTGCCGCCGGAGGTGCCGTACGGCTTCGCCGCGCTCCCTCAGTACGAGACCGAGCGGCTCCTCGAGGAGCACCTCGCGCGCTGGGACACGCGGATCGAACGCGGTGTGGAGCTGGTCTCGTTCGAGCAGGACGCGGACGGGGTGTGGAACCGGATCGTCACACCGTCCGGCGGCGAGGAGGAGGTCAGGTCCCGCTTCCTCGTCGGATGCGACGGCGCGCACAGCATCGTGCGCAAGGCGCTCGGGCTCTCGTTCGAAGGCGGTGCGTTCCCCGAGGAGTTCATGCTGGCCGACGTGGAGGTCGACTGGAGTCTGCCGCCGGGTTACGGGGTGCGTTCGACGCACCGGAGGCAGGACGCGCCGGACGACGTCCTCGTGTGCATCCCGTTGCCTGGCCGCTCGCGCTACCGCATGTCCATGCTCGTACCTCCCGAGCTGTCCACGGCCGGACGGACCGCCGACGACGGTGTCGCACACGGTCTGGAGGGCGACCGGCCCCCGGGGCTCGAACACGTCCAGGCCGTTCTCGACCGGCTCGCACCCGAGCCGACGACCGCGGCGGCGCTGCGCTGGTCGTCCGTCTTCCGTATCAGTCACCGACTGGTGAACCGCTACGGCGCCGGCCGGGTCTTCGTGGCCGGCGACGCCGCGCACATCCATCCGCCGACCGGCGCGCAGGGCATGAACACCGGCATCCAGGACGCCGTCAATCTGGCCTGGAAGCTGGCACTCGCCGTGGCGGGCACCGCGCATCCTCGGTTGCTCGACAGCTACGACGCCGAACGCAGGCCCGTGGGCGAGGAGGTGGTGGGCCGCACGGTGCGTCATGCGACAGCGGGCGGCGTGCAGGCCGATCCGGAGGACCCGGCGACGCTGATGCTGCGCGAGGCCCAACTGCTGGTCGCCTACCGGGGCAGTCCGATCGTCGGCCCGAGGGCAGCCGGCCTCCACGGACCCGGCTCCGGTGACCGGGCACCGGACTGCGGTGGCCTCGTCGGCACCGTCGCGAGGTTTCCGGAGCGGCTGTTCGACGTCCTGCGCGACCACGAGGGCCACACACTGCTGCTGTACGCCGAGGACACGGGGTCCTTCGGGCCGCTTGCCGGACTGGTGGTGGAGACACAACGCCGCACGCACGGCCAGGTGCGGTGCTGTGCCGTTCTGGGGGCCGACGCCCGGCCGGACGGCCTCTTGGGCCTTGCCTCCCGCCACGACAGCCGTGGGGAGTTCCGCCGCCTCTACGCTGCACGGGGCCCCACCGCATTCCTGATCCGGCCGGACGGCTATCTGGGCCTGCGCCTGACCGCGGGGGACGGACAGAGGCTGGCCGCGTACTTGTCCGGCGTGTTCGGGGCACCGCGCCGGCCCTCTCTTTCGGATCCTGCCGGGGGATGAGGGGAAGACGGTCCGCCGGACGGCCGGGCTGCCGGCACCGGCGGTCCGGTGGACCGTCCCCCGTCAGCTCATCGCGTCGATCCCCGTGAGGGCGCGGCCGATGATCAGCTTCTGGACCTGGCTGGTGCCCTCGTAGAGGGTGAGAACGCGGGCGTCGCGCAGGTACTTGCCGACGGGGTACTCGTCGATGAAGCCGTAACCGCCGAAGACCTGGAGGCAGTTGTTGCTGACCCGCACCGCCGTCTCACTGGCGTGGTACTTCGCGGCCGAGGCGTCCGTCGCGTACTCCTTGGGACCGGCGCCCGCGTCCACCAGCCGTGCGACGTGGTGGGTGAGCAGCCGGGCGGTCTGCACGTCGACGGCCGAGTCGGCGAGGAGCTCCTGCACGAGTTGGAACGAGGCGATCGGCCTGCCGAACTGGGTGCGCTCGGTGGAGTAGCGGACGGCCGCGTCCAGTGCGCCCTGGGCCACACCGACCGCACCCGCCGACACCGAGATGCGGCCCCGGGACAGCGCGCCGAGGGCGATGCCCAGGCCCTTGCCCACCGGGCCGAGCCGTGCCCGGTCGGGGACCCGGACCCGGTCGTAGGACAGTTCCGCGGTCGCCTGGCCGCGCAGTCCGAGCTTGCCGTGGATCTCCGTGGCGGTGAAGCCGGGGGAGTCCGTGGGCACCAGGAAGGCCGTGATCTCGTTCTCGCCGGTGCGCGCGAACGTCAGAGCGACGTCGGCGACGGTGCCGTTGGTGATGAAGATCTTGCTGCCCTCGATGATCCAGTCTCCCCCAGACTTCGTCCGGGAGGTGCCCCCACCGTCGCGGGTGGCGCGGGTGGTGAGGGAGGCCGCGTCGGAGCCGGTGCCGGGTTCGGTGAGCGCGAAGCAGCCGAGTGCGTCGCCGCTCGCCAGGGCGGGCAGCCAGGTCTCCTTCTGCTGGTCCGTGCCGTGGGTGGCGATCGTCTTGGCGACCAGGCCGAGCGACACCGAGACGATGCCGCGCACCGAGGAGTCGCCGCGGCCCAGTTCCTCGGTGACGAGGACGTACGACAGCATGTCGACGTCGATGCCGCCGTACTGCTCCGGCAGCATCAGCCCCAGGAAGCCCAGTTCGCCGAGGCGCTTGGGGATGCCGGGGTCGACCTGCTCGGCGCGGTCCCAGTCACGGGCGTGGGGAAGGATCTCGGTGTCGACGAACTCCGCCGCCATCGCGCGGAAGTCCCGTTGGGTCTCGGTGAGACCGAAGTCCCTGTTCAGCATGGTGTGTTCTCCTTCAGCAGCCGGGGGAGACGCCCGGCTCGGTCAGCGGGAGCCCCAGCTGGGCGCGCTCGGTGAGCCAGCGGGTGGGGCGGTAGCGGGGATCGCCCGTGGTGCGGTGCAGGGCCTCCAGGAGCGTGTGCAGGCGCGCGGCGCCGATGCGGTCGCCCCAGGCCAGGGGGCCTGCGGGGTAGCCGAGGCCGGCGGTGACCGCCGTGTCGATGTCGGCCGGCGAGGCGATGCCGCGCTCGGCGATCGAGGTGGCGACGGAGACGATCGACGCCAGCAGCCGCTGGGCGACACCGCCGGCCGTGTCGCGTACGACGCTGACGGCGTGGCCGTCCGCCGCCAGGACGGCGCGGGCGTCGCGTACCGCCTGCGGGTCCGTGGCCGGGGTCAGGGCGAGCACCCGGCGGGGCGTGCCGAGGGACAGCGGGTCGACGCCCAGCGTACGGGCGGCGGGCAGTCCGTCGCGGGCGACAGCCGAGGCCACGGTCGTGCCCCAGGTGGGGACGAGGACCAGGGCCTCCGGCGCGGCGTCGAGCCGGGCGCCCGATGCGGTGAGGGCGTCGCGGAGGACGTCCGCGTCCGGCCCCTCACCGGCGACGAGCACCGGGCGGTGCGCATGGCCGGTCACCGGCGGTTCGGCGGCCGGAGCGGGGGCATCGGCCCCGTAGGTGTAGAAACCGCGTCCCGTCTTGCGGCCGTGCAGGCCGGCCGCGACCCGGTTCGGGGTGAGGTACGACGGGCGGAGCCGGTCGGAGTGCCGAAAGCCCTCCCAGATGGTGTCGACGACCGTGGCGGTGACGTCGAGACCGGTCAGGTCCATGAGCTCGAACGGGCCCATGCGCAGGCCGAGTACGTCGCGCGCGATGCGGTCGATGCCCTCCGCGTCGCTCACGGACTCCTCGAGCAGTGCCGGCGCCTCGGTGACCAGGCCCCGCCCGGCGTGGTTGACCAGGAAGCCGGGCGTGTCCGCCACCACGACCGCGCTGTGGCCGGTCGACCGCACGAGATCGGCCAGCACGGAGGGGACGTCCGGCCGGGTGAGCATCCCGGGGACGACCTCCACGATCCTCATCAGGGGCACGGGGTTGAAGAAGTGCAGTCCCGCGAGCCGCGACGGGTCGTCGAGCCCGGAGGCGATGCGCGTGACCGACAGCGAGGAGGTGTTGGTCGCGAACAGTGTGCGGGCGGGCAGGACCGCCTCCAGTTTCCGCAGCAGCTCCGTCTTGGCGGTCAGGTCCTCGCGCACGGCCTCGACGACCAGGTCGACGTCCGGGCCCGGCGCGGCGGGATCGTCCAGCTCCAGCAGGCGATCCAGGGCGGACTCGACGGCTTCGGCCGTCATCCGCCCCTTCTGTGCGGCCCGTTCCAGCATCGCGCGGACGAAGGCGACCGCCTCGGTCACGGACTCGCGGCGGGCGTCGCAGAGTTCCACGGTGTGGCCGGCGGTCACGGCCCACTGGGCGATGCCCCGGCCCATGACTCCGGCGCCCGCGATTCTGATGCGCATCTGATCACTCGTCACATTCGGGAAAGAGGGGGCCTTGGTGGTCAGCGCAGGTAGACGCGCTTGGGGTCGACGTCCTCGCGGAGCAGCCGCAGTTCCTCCTCCGTCGGCGGCTCTACGGTGGCGAGGGTTTCGGCGACCTTCAGGTCCCAGCCCGTCGCCTCCCGCACCTGCCCGACCGTGACACCGGGGTGCACGGCGACGAGGCGCAGTTCCTCGCCGGCGCCCGCGCGCTCCAGCACGCCCAGATCGGTGATGACCTTGGTGACGCCCGCGCCCAGCGGCCGGATGCCGTCCGCGAGTGCCCGGTCCGGGCCGGGGGAGGTGCAGAAGTCCAGTTCCGCGGTGAAGGAGCGGGGGGTGTGGCGGCGCATCACCACGAAGACCTCGCGGGCGTTGGCCATGACTTCCATGGCCCCGCCGGAGCCGGGCAGTCGTACGCCGGGGGAGTGCCAGTCGCCGATGACGGAGGAGTTGAGGTTGCCCCACTTGTCGATCTGCGCGGCGCCGAGGAACCCGACGTCGATGTGGCCGCCCTGCAGGACGTAGCCGAACAGTGCGGGCATCGTCAGCACGGCCTCGGCGCCGGTGATGAGCACCGCGTCCGCGATCGTCTCCGGGAGGTGGGACGGGTGGGCCCCGCACACCCCGGACTCGTAGACGACCTCCAGCCGGGGCGCGACCGTGAGCTGTGCCAGCGAGGTGGCCAGCGTGGGCAGGCCGATGCCGGCGAACACGGTGCGCCGGCCCGCCAGCGCACGCGAGGCGACCACGGCGAGCAGCTCCGACGACGTGCCACCGACAGGCTCGGGGGATGTGGCCCCGGACGGCTCGGCGGAGGTGTCGCCGACGGGCTGTGGAGTCGCGGTGCCTGCCCGCTGTGGGGGCGTGGCCGCGGGCAGGCGCGGAGGCGTGGCGTCGGTCGCGGCGGTCGTCATGGCGTGGGCTCCTTCGGAGTGCGGGCGGCCGGTTCCTTCTGGTGAGTCGTGTCCGGTCACAGCCGGCGCCCGTAGTTCACAGGCAGGCTGAGCGCCTCGCCCACGGCGAGCGACGTCCAGAACTCCTCACCGAACTTCGCGGTGTACTCGGCGTGGTCGCGGGTGCCGTACACCCACTCCGCGAGCCAGCTCCGCAGCCGCTCGGGGTCCTTGCTGATGTGGGACCAGGCGCGGTAGAAGGCGTTGTCACGGTCGTAGTAGCCCTGCGCGAAGGACGGATGGGCGCCACGCGGGCACTCGACGACGGCGTCCACGGCGTGCGCCGGGATCAGGGTGCGGTTCGGGTCGGAGCGCACCACCTCGTCGTCGACGATCTCCTCGACCACGACGATCGCCTTGCGGGCGGCGTAGACCGCTTCGGCCTGGATGCCGGTCAGGCCCCACAGCTGGGTGTTTCCCGACCGGTCGGCGCGCTGGGCGTGCACGATCGTCACGTCCGGGTTGAGCGGCGGCACGACATAGACCTGCTCGGGCTCGCCGTCCGGACCCGGGTAGGGGGACGTCACCTTGCGCAGCCCCTGGTTGACCCCGGTGAGGTCGCTGCCGCCGTAGGAGCGCAGCGGGTAGAACGGCAGCCGCTGGGCTCCGGCGAGATAGCGGCAGACCATGCCGTAGTGGCTGTACTCCTCGTACACCAGCGGATCCGGGTCGGCGCGCTCGATGCGGCGGCGCAGCTCACCGAGCGACCCGGCCGCCGAGTTGCCGACGAACGACGAGACGAGCCTGCTCACGCAGCCCCCAGCCAGCATCTGGTCCACCACGATGTCGGCGGTCATCCGTACGACGGTGAGGTCCCGGCGTCCCTGGCGGATGATCTCGTGGCCGGCGGCGGTGGGGATGAGGTGGGTGAATCCCTCCAGCGCGACAGTGCCGCCGTCCTGGACGAAGGACGCGATCGCGTCCCTCATCGTCATCGTCTTGTCCACGTGGTCCACGGCTGGCAGCTCCTCGGCGGTCCGGTGCGGGGGCGGTCGTTCACACCGTGACAGGGAGCATTGATTGCCGTCCAATACCGAATTAAGGTCAGATCGAGACGTTGGATTGATAAATTGCCCGGGAGTCGCTGTGGAGCTGCGCTATCTGACCGCCTTCGTCGCCGTTGCCGAGGAACTGCACTTCGGCCGCGCCGCCCGTCGGCTCCACATGGCGCAGCCGCCGCTGAGCCAGCAGATCCGCCAGCTGGAGAAGGAACTCGGCGTCCAGCTCTTCGAGCGCAACACCCGCTCGGTGCGGCTCACGAGCGCCGGGCAGTCGTTCCTCAAGCCCGTGCGCACCGTGCTCGCCGACCTCGACCTGGCCGTCCGGGCGGTCAAGGCCGCGGGCCGCGGTGAGTACGGCCGGGTCACCGTCGGGTTCGCCGGCGCCTCCAGTCACGAGGCGCTGCCGCTGCTCACCCGGGCCGTGCGGGCCGCGCACCCCGGGATCGAGCTCGTCCTGACCGGCCAGACGTACGCCAACGTCGCGCTCACCCGTGTCGCGGAGGGGTCCCTCGACCTCGGGTTCGTACGGCTGCCGGTCACCCAGCCCGGTGTACAGGCCAGGGCGATCGGCGAGGAGGAACTGGTCTGTGCCCTGCCCGCCGACCACGAGCTGGCCCGCCGCGACCGCATCCCCCTCGCGGCACTGGCCGACGATCCGTTCGTGAGCTTCCCCGCCAACGCGGGATCGAGTGTGCGCGCGGTGACGGTCGCCGCCTGCGAGGCGGCGGGCTTCACCCCGCGGGTCGTCCAGGAGGCGCCCGACTCGCACACCATCCTCGCGCTGGTCGCCGCCGGGGTGGGGGTGACTCTCACCCTCACGTCCGTCCAGCACATCCAGCAGACCGGCCTCGCCTACCGGCCGCTCGAAGGGGAGCCGGTGCGGATGCGGGCGGCCCTCGCCTGGCGGACCGACAACCCGTCCGCCGCCTTGCGGGCCGTCCTCGCCGTGGCGGAGCAGGCGCTGCCCACACCGCCGGGCGACGAGGATTGAGAGCATTCACGTCTCAGTGGTCGATCAACTGAGTATTGGAAGTTCACGGTCGGGGGATGCGAAGGTCGACGCAACATCCCGCCGCCCACGAAAGGCCGACGCATGCCATCGGACACCGATGTCGTCATCTGCGAACCCCTGCGCACCCCGATAGGCCGGTTCGGCGGAGTCCTCGCCGCCCAGGAGCCCGCCGCCCTCGCCGCACACGTCATCGCCGAGGTCGTACGCCGCAGCGGCGTCGAGCCGCACCGCGTCGACGAGGTGATCCTCGGCCACGCCTACCCCACCGCAGAGGCCCCCGCCATCGGCCGGGTCGCCGCTCTCGATGCGGGCCTGCCGGACTCGGTGGGCGGCGTCCAGGTCGACCGGCGGTGCGGTTCCGGGCTCCAGGCCGTCCTCGACGCGGCCTTCCGGGTCCGTGCGGGCTTCAGCGACGTCGTCGTGGCGGGAGGCGTCGACGTGATGAGCGCCGCCCCCTACTACACCCACGAGGGCCGGTGGGGCATCGGCTCACCCGGCCTCCAGCTGCACGACTCCCTGGCCCGCGGCCGGGTCACCGCCGGCGGGCGGAACCACCCGGTGCCCGGCGGAATGATCGAGACCGCCGAGAACCTGCGGCGCGAGTACGGGATCAGCCGCGAGGACCAGGACGCCCTCGCCCTGCAATCGCAGCGGCGCGCCGCCCACGCCATGACCTCCGGACTCTTCGACGAGGAGATCGTCCCCGTCACCGTGCGCACCCGTAAGGGCGAGACCGTCGTCGCCGACGACGAGCACCCCCGCCCCGACACCACGGCGGAGCAACTGGCCAGGCTCCGGCCGGTGATGAGCGCGACCGACCCCGAGGCCACGGTCACGGCGGGCAACGCCAGCGGCCAGAACGACGCGGCCGCGGCCTGCCTGGTGACCGGCCGGGCCACCGCCGAACGCCTCGGGCTCACCCCGCTCGTCCGGCTCGTGTCCTGCGCCGCCGTCGGAGTGCCCGCCGCGACCATGGGCATCGCGCCCGTCACCGCCGCCCGCACGGCCCTGGAGCGGGCCGGGCTGACCCTCGCCGACCTGGACCTCGTCGAACTCAACGAGGCCTTCGCCGCCCAGGTCCTCGCCTGCACCCGGGCCCTCGGTCTGACAGCCGCCGACCACGAGCGGATCAACGTCAACGGCTCGGGCATCTCACTGGGGCACCCCGTGGGCGCGACCGGTGCGCGCATCCTCGCCACGCTGACGCGGGAGATGCACCGCCGACAGGCCCGCTACGGCCTGGAGACCATGTGCATCGGCGGCGGCCAGGGACTCGCCGCCGTCTTCGAACGCGTGGGCGCCTGAACCCTGATGCCGGTCCTTCGGGCGTCCGCATGCGGACGCCCGAACCCGGATGCCCTGTCTCGGCCCGCCCGAATCGATACGCAAACCGTCTTGCTGCATCCGTTATTCGGTATTGGACCGCTCTCGATGACGGCTGCCACTGTTACCGCCGTCACGCGCACCCACCCCTCGCCCCGTCCCCCAGCTGCCCATGGGAGCCGACATGAGCGCAACCGCACGACGAGCCGGAATCGGAGCCTTCATCGGCTCGACGATCGAATGGTTCGACTTCTACATCTACGGCACCGCCTCCGCCCTGGTGTTCGACAAAGTCTTCTTCCCCGAACTCGAAGGCGCGATCGGGACTCTCGTCGCCTTCGCCACCTTCTGGGTCGGCTTCCTCGCCCGACCCATCGGAGGCATCGTCTTCGGCCACTACGGCGACCGCCTCGGCCGCAAGAAGACCCTCGTCATCACGCTCTTGATGATGGGCATCTCTACCACGGCCATCGGTCTGCTCCCCGGCTACGCCTCGATCGGCGTCGCCGCGCCCATCCTGCTGGTCCTCATCCGGATGATCCAGGGCATCGGCCTCGGCGGTGAGTGGGGCGGCTCCGTACTGATCGCCTCCGAGCACGCACCCAAGGGGAAGTCCGTGCTGTACGGGGCGTTCGCCCAGCAGGGCTCCCCGGTCGGCAACACGCTCAGCACCCTCAGCTTCCTCGCCATCAGCCAACTGCCGGACGAGGCCTTCGTGTCGTGGGGCTGGCGGGTGCCGTTCCTCGCCTCGGCCGCGCTCGTCGTCGTCGGCCTCTTCGTCCGCATGAAGGTCGCCGAGTCGCCGGCCATGGCGCACCTCATCGAGAAGCGCGAGGTCGCCAAGGTCCCGCTCACCGAGGTCCTGCGCACCCAGCCCGCGCTGATCGCCCTCGGCATCGGCGCCTGCACCATCGGTCTCTCGGCCACCTACTTCAAGTCGACCTTCGCTCTCTCCTGGGCCACGACAAGCCTCGCCTTCGACCGCAGTTCCTTCCTGACGATCCTCCTGGTCGCCAACATCACCCAGGTCGTCGTCCAGCCGTTCGGCGCCGTCCTCGCCACCCGGATGAAGAGCTGGTCACGGACCGTGAGTCTGATGCTGCTCCCGGAGCTCGTGCTGATGCCGGTGATGTTCCTGCTGATCGCCACCGAGAACTACGGTCTCGCCATGGCGGGCGTCGCCGTCGCCACCGTCCCGCACTGCCTGTACTACGCCGCCCTGGCCGGCATGCTCGCCAGCCGTTTCCCGGCGCACCTGCGCTACACCGGCATCTCCCTCTGCTACCAGCTGTGCGGCACCCTGCTCGGCGGCACGACCCCCATCGTCGGTCAGTTCCTGCTCAACCGGACCGGCTCGATCACCGCCGTCATCGCGTACGCCGTCTTCCAGGTCGCCCTCACGCTCGGCTGCATGCTCCTGCTGCTGCGACGGCCCAACCACGACGAGCAGTCCGCCGCTCCCCGTTCCGCCGCGGCGGACGCGGTCCCGGCCTGACCGCCGCGCCGACCGGCCGCCGACGACACCGAACCGGAACAACGACACCGAACCGGAACAGACATGAGCAGCACACTGACCGTCCACGGCATGGACGGGATCGCCGCGCTCGACGGCAAGGATCTCGGGCACTCCAGCTGGTGGGAGGTGACCCAGGAACTCATCGACACCTACGCGGGCGTGTCCGGCGACCACCAGTGGATCCACACCGACACCGCACGCGCGCAGGCCGGCCCGTACGGGCGGACCATCGCGCACGGCTACATGATCCTCAGCTGGGGCATCCCGATGTTCGCCGAACTCCTCCAGGTGACCGGCGTCGGCAGGGCCCTCAACTACGGGGTCAACAAGGTGCGCTTCCCCGCGCCCGTCCCCGTCGGCAGCCGGGTGCGCCTGCACGCGGCCGTCGCCTCCGTCGAACCCGTTGCCCACGGCGGAATGCGGATGACCCGCTCCTTCACCTTCGAGCTCGAAGGTTCCGCCAAGCCCGCCTGCGTCGCCGAATCGCTCACGCATTTCTACCCCTGATCAGGAGCCGTCCATGACCGCCGTGCTGCGCACGCGCTTCACCGATCTCTTCGGCGTCGACCACCCCGTCGTCCAGGGCGGCATGCAGTGGGTCGCACGGGCCGAACTCGTCGCCGCCGTCGCCGAGTCCGGGGCGCTGGGCATGCTGTCCGCGCTCACCCAGCCCACCCCCGAGGCGCTGGTCAAGGAGATAGCCCGGTGCCGGGACCTGACGGACAAGCCGTTCGGGGTGAACCTCACCGTCCTGCCGGCCATCTCCCCGCCTCCGTACGCCGAGTACCGGCGGGCCGTCATCGAGTGCGGCATCACCGTCGTCGAGACCGCCGGAGCGAACCCGGCCGAGCAGATCGCCGACTTCAAGCCCGCCGGTGTGAAGGTCCTGCACAAGTGCACCAGCGTGCGCCACGCCCTCAAGGCGCAGGCACTCGGCGCCGACGCCGTCGGCATCGACGGCTTCGAATGCGCGGGGCACCCCGGTGAGGACGACATCCCCGGCCTCGTCCTGATCCCGCGCGCCGCGGCCGCGCTCACCGTCCCTGTCCTCGCGGCGGGCGGCATCGCCGACGCCCGCGGCCTCGTCGCCGCACTGGCCCTCGGGGCCGAGGGGGTCACCATGGGCACCCGCTTCCTGTGCACCGAGGAGGCGCCCGTCCACCGCAACGTCAAGGAACACATCGTCGCGTCGAGCGAACTCGACACCGAGCTGATCCTGCGTCAGCTGGGCAACACCTCCCGGGTGGCGAGCAACGCCGTCAGCCGCGAGGCCGTGGGGAAGCTCGCCGCCGGCGGCCGGTTCGAGGACGTACGGCATCTGGTGGCGGGATCACGCGGCCGGCAGGTGTACGAACTGGGCGACCCCGAATCCGGCATCTGGACCGCCGGGCTCGCGATGGGCCTCATCGACGACATCCCCACCGTCGCCGAGCTCGTTGGCCGAACGGTGACGGAAGCCGGTGACCTGATCCGGCGGCGCCTGCCGGGCCTGGTCGCCGCACCGGGAGCCTGACGTCGCCGGTGAGCGGTGAGCGCGCTGTGGTCAGCAGCCTCAAGCCTGCTGACCACACCAAGCGTCGTCGCACCCTGCGGCCGGGCGCCCGACACGGAGCGGCGAAGCCGCGCGGCCGGAGCCTGGCAGAGCCCGTCCGCCCCGAGCCCCCGCCACACCGCTGGACGAGGAACCGTTCGGCATGCGCTCGCCTCAGCGATCAGGCCCTGCGGTAGAGGGTGGTGAGCAGTTCCATCGCGGCCTGGGTGGCGGGATGCGGATCCTCCCGCCACCAGGCGAGCCGTACGGCGATGGGTTCGACGTCGCGGACGGGACGGTAGACGACGCCGGGTTGGCTTTCTGGCTCTTCATGAGCGTCAATCCTGTCCCGGCCGCGCTGACCGGATGGATCGGGCTGGGACAGAGCCTGGGGTGGACCGAGTGGGCCGCCGTCGGAGCCGTCGTCACCGCCAACTCGCTCAGCATCTTCACGTCGCGCACTGACCGCTGCGCGCGCGGTGAGCGGTTCCGCGAGCCCGTATGCAGCACCTCGCAGCCGAGATCGGCGGTCAGTGCCGTGGCGGTCCTGCCGTTGCGCGGAGGCAAGTGGGACACTCCAAGCGCTCCCCATGGAATGGCGGGCGAGAGCCTCTGCGGTCGAGGCTGTCCCGGGCGGAGCATGCTCGCCGCCCTTGCCGAGGCCGGCCCCATGGGCGGCGTTTCGGTATGTGATGGCGGGCAAGGGATCCTCGAGCCCTTGGGAGGGACTTGTGGCAGACGTATGGGTGCTTCACCGCACCCCGGCCCCGGCCACGGACACGTCGGCGGCCTCCTCCGTTCTCGTGCGGGCCGACACGATCAGCCTGCTGCGCGCGAACGAGTACAGCGTCAAGGCCGGACAACACGGCGCGACGACCGTGGTGCTGGCCGACTCCGTGGACGGGGACGACGCGCTCCCGCTCGACTTCCACATCGAACTCGTCGCCGCCGTCGCCCGGGCGCGACGGGCAGCGCGGAACGGCGACGAGGACCAGGTCGTCATCGCCGAACTCAGCCGGACCGGCGGATGGGAGTGGAACGTACACCCGCTGGCCGAGCTGCGCTGAAGGCGTTGCGGCCGTCGGCACGAGGCACGCGTTGACCATGCGGAGCAGGGGCTCGGGCGTCTTGCCAGCGGGTCAGTGGGGAGCACCGGAGCGGAGGAGCACGCTGACCCGGCGGCCGGAGGCACGCTCGTGACCCGGATCTCCGAGGTCAGCAGTTCGACGATGGCGAGTCCCCGGCCGTGCTCGTCGGGGTCGCCGGCATGGGGGCGCCGCGACGGGTGGCAACCGGCTGCTGGTGCGTGGAGCGATCTCCGTCGTGGTTTCCCAGGTCGGGTGGTGGGGGCTGTGGGGATCGGATTCCTCAACAGCCAGGCCTGAGCGGCACCCAGGGTTTCACGCCGCGGTGAGACCGCCGTCCACCACCAGGCTCTGGCCGGTGATGTAGGAGGCCCGATCGGAGAGCAGGAAGGTGACGGCCTCTGCCACCTCCCAGGCGGTGCCCTGACGACCGAGCGGAATGCGGGCGAAGGAGGAGGCCCGGGAGGTACGGTTCGCCGATGCGTGGCGGCCCATGGGGGTGTCGATGAGGCCGGGGACGACCATGTTGGCGCGGATGCCTCGTGCCGCTCCCTCCCTCGCCACATGGCGGGTCAGCCCGAAGAGGCCGGCCTTGGAGGTGTCGTAGGCGGGAGAACCGGTCGCGGCCCGCAGTCCGGCGACCGACCCGATGAAGACGACGGCACCTTCAGCAGCCATGGACGGAAGGCCGTGTTTGACGGCCAGGAAGGGCGCACGCAGATTCAGGCTGAGAACGTCGTCCCATTCCTCGGGTGACGAGCCCGCCAGTCCGGTGCCGAGGCCGATGCCCACGTTGACCACCAGTGCGTCCAGCCCGCCCAGCCTGCTGACCGTCTCAGCGACCATGGCGGCCGACTGTTCTGCGTCCGTGGCATCGGCGACCACGGGAAAACCCAGGGCACCTTCGGCGGTGACCAGGTCGGCGGTCACGGCGGCGGCCGGGCCGGCGACGTCGGCACAGGCCACGTCCGCACCTTCGCGGGCAGCGAGAACGGCTATCGCCCGGCCATTGCCGACAGGCGTCTGCGGGGCGGCGTCGGGACGGGTGCCCGCGCCGACCACCAGAACCCTGCGGCCTGCCAGCCGACGGGCGGCGCGGTCCGGTTCCGCCTCACTCATCGTCAGCCTTCCCTTCCACGAGGCCTGCGCTGTCAAAGCCCGGATCCAGCTGCACACCGACGGAGTTCAGGAAGAATCCCACCATGTGGTACTGACCCACGAGCATGGTGATCTCGATCATTTCCGCGTCGTCGAAGTGCTCGGTCAGGACTTCCCACGTGGCGTCGCGAAGCCGCGCATCGCGATTCAGCTCGTCTGCGGCCCGGATGAGGTTCCTTTCGAGGGTGGTCCACCCGTCGGCCTCCGGGCCCCGGACGATGCGGTCGATGTCCGTGTCGGTGAAGCCCGACGCCTTGGCCAGGGGGACATGGCGTCCCCACTCGTACGGAGCGCCGGTGTTGTACGAGGTGCGCAGGATCAGCAGTTCACGGAACCTTCCGGGGAGTCGGCCCCGGCGGAGCAGCTGACCTCCGAAGGGCATGAACTGCTCGTAGAGCTCGGGATGACGCACCAGAGTGGTGAAGATGTTCGGAACCCGGCCCCCCGGATCCCGCGGGACGGCAGCCAGCAGGTGACGGGTCCGCGTGTCCCAGTCGTCCTCGGGCAGGGGTACGACTCGCGGGAGGGCGTGGTCGTGCCGTACAGGGTGTTGCTCCGGCATGGAGTCTCCAAGGCGAGGTGCCCACACGGAACACCACGGCGACGGGTGAAACGTCGCGGTGGTGTGGGCGTGTGGTGCGGACGGGAATGGCAGGCCGCGTGGGACCGGAAGGGCCGGCCGGTGTGCGCGAAGCCGTCCCTCCCGGCCGGCCGGACGTCAGCCGGTGACGGGGCCGAACTTCTTCCGGGTGTCGAGGGGTTCCCCGAACAGGACCCATCGCTCCCCTTGAAAGCGCATGAGTTGCATCGTCTCGATGGGGAACCGGTCCTGGGAGCCGGTGATCAGAGTGACACCGGGGAGCAGCATGCCCACCTCGACGGCCTCGAGCTTCTGGAGGGAGTCCCTCAGTCCCTCTCTCGTCGGGCACTCCATGGCGTCGAGTGCCTTGTGCAGGCTCGAGGCCACGGCCCAGCCGTAGGCGTTGAACTGGATCGAGGGATCGCTGTCCGGGGCGTACTTCTTCATCGCCGCACGGTAGGTCTGCATCTCCGCGTCGTCCGCCCACTGGGGGTCGGCGGGATCCTTGAAGTAGGTGGCGGAGACCACGCCTTGCACGTTCCTGAAGCCGACGGGCTTGAGCACGCTCGTCGACGCCGAGACGCTGTTGACGATGTGCAGCGGGTTCCACTTGGGGTTCTTCGCATCCGCGGCCAGAGCCTGGCTGCCGAACTTGGGCGTGGTGACGTTCAGCAGCACATCCGCCTCGGAGCGGGCGAGGCTGGTTATTTGGGCCGAGACGGACGGGTCGGTGACCTCGTAGCTCTCCTCGGCGACCACCTTGACGCCGCTGCCCTTGACGGCCTGCTTGAAGCCGCCGAGCAGGTCCTTGCCGAAGTCGTCGTTCTGGAAGAGGACGGCCACCTTTGCCTTCGGCCTCTCCTTCTTGAGGTAGTCGGCGTACATCCGTGACTCGGCCACATAGTTGGGCTGCCATCCCATGGTCCACGGGTGCTGGGTGTCCGTACCCCACAGGGAGGCGCCGGTGGCCACGAACGGCTGCGGCACCTTCTGCTGATTGAGGTAGTCCCTCACGGCCGAGGTGGAGGGCGTTCCCAGTGTCTGGAACACTGCGAAGACCTTCTCCCGCTCCACCAGTCGTCGGGCTTCCTCCACTGCCTTCGGCGGCTGGTATCCGTCGTCACGGACGACGAACCCGACCTTGCGGCCGCCGATTCCGCCCTTCTCGGCATTGACGTACTGGAAGTAGGCGCTGACACCCTTGCTGATGGTGCCGTAGGCGGAAGCCGGTCCGGACATCGGGTAGATGCCGCCGAGCTTGATGCTCTTGTCCGTGATACCCGTGGTCTGCTGGCCCTTGCAGGCGCCGTCGGCCGAGGCGGCGGCATCCTCCTGTCCCCGTTGACTTGAGCAGGCGGTGGCGGTGAGCAGGGCGGCGATGCCCGCGGTGGCTGCCCGCACGGCGATGGTGTGGCGCATCCGGATCATCCCTTTCCGGTGGTGGGCGGTGCGGTGAGGGGCTGGAGGTCGGGCTGCTGGGGAACCGGGCGGCTCCGCGGGGGAAGCGGGGTCCCGTCGGCGGCGGGTGTGACGGAGCCGCTCCTTACGCCGCAGGGCCTCCTGTCGGGCGCGCCGTCAGCCTCGAGCATGGGCACCGCCTTTCAGCAGGGTCTCCGGGAGGTGGGCGAGCGCCACAGTAGGAGGGCCCCGGCTGTGCGGGCATTGGGTGTGAGCACTCAACTTCGCGGTCGCCGCCCTGTGCGACGCGCACAATCCGACGTGAAGAACCGGCCCCCATCCTGTTGACGGGTCACGATTCGGCGTCGACGATCCCGCCATGCGTCCCGCCATGCGTCCCGCGATCGTTCCGAGTGTGCCTCCCCTGACCGAGCAACTGCGCCGCGAGCGGCTGCGGATCCTGTGCGCCGTGAAGGCGCGCGTGGAGCAGGTGACGGAGTACGCGCTTGCAGTGATGCGTGCCGAGATCCCCGCCTACGCGGCGCAGGACGAGCACTTTTTCGAGGACGTGCGTCACCAGGTGCTCTCGCACTACCGGGTCCAGCTGGCGCTGCTGGCGGGTGAGCGGAGCTTCGCCTCCGAGGAACTCGCCTTCAGTCGCGCGGCGGCGATGCGCAGGGCCCGCGAGGGGTTCGCGCTGGAGGACTACATCAGCGCGTTCCGGGTCGGCCGGCAGGTCTTCTGGGAGGCCCTGCGCGACTGCGCGGGCTCGTCGGCCGCCGGGCAGGATGCCGTGCTCACCCTGGTCGCCCCGTTGATGCGGTACATGGACTTCGCCGGCACCCAGGCAGCACAGGCCTACCTGGAGTTCCAGCAGCACGTCGTGGCCGACGCGGACCGCGAGCGCAGGGACCTGCTCGAGCAACTGCTCGCGGGCCACATGCCGACCCGGGGGCCTCTCCTGGCCGCGGCACAGGCCTACGGCATCGGCGCGCACGTGCCGATGATGGTGGTCGTGGCGGTCGGCGCCGACGGCGCCCGGCACGGGGGAGGGGATACGGCGGCCGAGAGCGCGTACATCACCAGCGCGGCGATCTCCGCCGCCGGCCTGCGGGCTTCCAGAGTCCTGCTGGTCGTGCGGCACGGCGAGGTCGTGGCCGTGCCGGTGCTGCGTACAGGCACCGAGCCGGACGAGATGTGCGCGCGCTTCGAAGAGGCGCAGCGGCACCTGGCCAGGAACGGGACGGTCCTGGCCATGGGGATCAGCACGGTGGCCAGGGGCGCGGCGGAGCTGCCGAGGGCCTATCAGGAGGCCAGGGCTGCCCTGGAGTTCGTACCCAGCGGGGGAGGGGTGGCGGCGCTGCCGCGGCTGTCTCCGTTCCAGTACCTCGCCCTGCGCGCGGACGACATCGCCCGTCAGCTGGTCGACCCCCGGATCAGCGCCATGCTTGATGACGACGTCCGGCGCGGGGGTGCGCTCGCGGCCACGATACGGGCGTTCGCCGAGGCGGATCTGAACCTGCGGCTGGCGGCGGAGCGGCTGCAGGTGCACCACAACACGGCGCACTACCGGTTGCGCCGCATCGAGGAACGGACCGGGCGCAACGTGCGCCGGATCGCCGATCTGCTGGAACTGCTGGTCGCTCTCGCCCTGCGCGACGCGGCCGAGGAATCGGAGGACGTGCAGTGAGCCGGATCCGTCCGGGACGGATCTTCCGAACGGGGTTCGGTTACCAGCGAGTAGGTGTAAGGTGAACCCAGAAGCTGGGCGCTGCTGGCTGCGGCGCCTCATGGTGTGGGGGTGCATCGGTGGGCCGACCGACCAAGCCGATTCTCAGTCGCGGGCGCATCTGCGCCATGGCGCTGGCGATTGTGGACCGGGACGGGCTTGCCGAGCTGTCGATGCGAAGGCTCGCGCGGGACCTCGGGGTTCAGGTCTCCTCGCTCTACGAGCACGTCAAGACCAAGGACGATGTCCTCCACGAAGTCGCCAACACCATCATGGAGGACGTGGACGTCTCCGGCTTCGAGACCGGCGACTGGCGACACGGCGTGGCCTCCTGGGCCCGGTCCTACCGCGCCGCGCTGGCTGCCCATCCCCAAATCGTCCCGTTCCTGGCCTATGGCCCCGCTCGCCGTGAAGCCTCCCTGCGTCGCGCCGACGCCGTTCACGGCGGCCTCGTCGGCGCCGGCTGGCCGCCGCGTTATGCCACATTGATCGGTGCCTCGACCAAATACCTGGTGGTCGGGTCCGCGATGAGTTCGTTCGCCGGAGGGTTCGAGGACGACGTCCAGGTCTACGTCGAGCGCTACCCGCACCTGGCAGGGGCTCATCGCCTGCGCGACCGCGCAGGCGTGATCGACCGGGACAGCTTCGAACTCGCCCTGGAGATGTTCCTCGACGGCCTCACCGCATTGCACGTCCGCGTCGCCGCACCCCCGAAACCGGCCGGGTACTGATCGCCGCGCAAGACCGCGGCAGCGAACCTCGTTTCGGATGCGGAGCGTGACTCTCCGGCGACGTCTTGTCCTGCGCGCCGGAGACCTCTAGGCTCCCGAACCGAACGCCGTTCGGCATTGTCGATGCCGTCCGGTCATCATTCACTTGTTCGCCCTGGTTCACGGCGGCCGCCCGTGAGCCTGAGGATCGTGGTCGACATCCCTCGCCGACCGAGCAGATCAGGATCCACAAGGGCTGAGCACATCACTGCGGCACGGCTCGGACACCGAGTGCGTGCTCTGGCTGACACCGACCCGGTCGACTGCCCCTGCGGTGACGCCTCGCCCTCGCCGCGGCATGCAGCCAAGAGGAGTTGATGTCGTCTTGACCAGTCCCTTTGAGCCGTACGAGCGACCGCGCTCATACGCCCCCGATCCCCACGCGCAATCCCCTTACTCGCACACCTCTTACTCACAAGCCCCTTACTCGCACACGCCCTACGCGGAGCCGGACCTTCCGACGGACGTCGAGCGGTTGCGCGCGGAGCGCCGCTCCAAGGTCCTTCCGGTTGCCGCCGCCGTGGTCGGCTTCTATCTGCTCAACGCCCTTCTGGTCAATGTGGCCGGCGGACTGATGGCCGTGAGGCTGTTCGGTCACCTGAACCTCGGGCTCGTCCTGGCGCTCCTGCAGTGCGTCACCACGCTTCTGGTGTGCCGGTGGTACGGGCGTTACGCCCACAACACCCTGGATCCGCTGACCGAGAGGGTCCGGGGCGGCCTCCGACCAAGAGGGAGGCGTCGGTGAGCGCCTCTCAGCTCTCTTCCCAGATCGCGCACAACGGAGCAACCCTGATCGTCTTCGCGGTCTTCGTCGTCTGCGTCATCCTCATCGCCCTGTGGGGTGCGGCGGACAGCGACACCCCCCGCCGCTTCTTCATCAGCGGCCGCGAACTGCCCTCCGCGCGCAATGGAATCGCCCTGTTCGGCGACTTCATCTCCGCGGCGACGCTTCTCGGCACTCCGGGGCTCATCGCACTGGCCGGGTTCGACGGCATCCCGTATCTGGTGGGGCCCGTGGTGGTCTGGGCCGTCATTCTGCTGGTGGTCGCCGAGCCGTTCCACAACACAGGCCACTACACGGTGGGCGACGCGCTGGCGCGCCGGCTGCGGCCGCGGCCCGTACATCTGGCCATGGGTCTCGCCACGTTGGTGATCTCGCTGTTCTACCTCACCGCCCAACTCGTGGGAGCCGGCGCGCTCGCGGCACCCCTGCTCGGCCTGTCCGGTGAGGCGGCCCAGAACTTCCTGATGGTCTTCCTCGGCGTCCTGATGATCATCTACGTGGCCCTCAGCGGTATGCACGGTGCTACGCTCGTACAGTTGCTCAAGGCGGCCCTCCTGCTGGTCGCCAGCGTCTTCCTGGCGCTGCTGGTGCTGGCGAAGTTCGGCTGGAACCCCAGTGACCTGCTGGGAACCGCGGCCCGCCGCAGCGGCGTCGGCGAGGACTTCCTCGCGCCCGGCGCCCGCGCCCAGGGGACCGCTCTGGAAACGCTGGACAGACTGAGTCTTCAGCTCGGAGCCCTGATCGGAGCCGCTGGACTCCCACACCTGCTGATGCGCATGTGTGTGGTGCCCTCGGCGCGCGCTGCCCGGCGCTCAGTGCAGTGGACGGCGGCTTTGACGTGCGTGTTCTGCGTGACCGCAGGGGTATTGGGATTCGGCGCCGCGGCGGTGCTCGGCCCGGAGACCATCCTCGCCGGGAGCCCCTCGGGGAACACGGCCACCCTGCTGCTCGCCCACTCCCTCGGCGGGTCGTGGATGCTCACCGTCATGGCCTGCGTGGCATTCGCCACGATCCTGGCCGTGGTTGCGGGCATCGCTCTCGCCGCCGCGACGTCCGTGGCGCACGACATCTACGGTGTGGTGCTCAAGCGAGGACGCGCGACCGAGGAGAAGGAACTGCTGGTGGCCCGCTGCGCGGTCGTGCTGATCGGTTGCGCGGCGGTGGGCCTGGCCCTGCTCGCCGAGCGCCTCAACGTCTCCTTCGCCGCCGGGCTGGCGTTCTCCGTCGCGGCTTCCGCCGTTCTTCCCGCGCTGCTGTACGGCCTGTACTGGCGCGGCTTCACCACCACCGGCGCGCTGTGGAGCATTTACGGCGGACTGGTCTCCTCGGTGGGCCTGGCCGTGCTGTCCCCGGCGGTGTCGGGAGCCCCCACCGCGCTGTTCCCGGACATGGACTTCAGCCTGTTCCCGTTGCAGTACCCCACCATCGTCTCCGCCCCCCTGGGCTTCCTCCTGGGGTGGCTGGGCTCGGTGCTGGGGAGGGACAGGCCGGAGCAGGCCACGTACTCCGCGCTCGAGTTGCACACGCTCACGGGCGCGGACGACACCTCCGCCTAGAAGGCTCATGAAGGTCTTGGGTTCTGGCCCCGCCGTGTGAACGGCCGGGCCGGACCCTTTTCCTTCGGAGCTCAGAGCCCGGCGACTTTGGCGCTCGCCGACAGCTCGTAGACCAGGGTGACCGTGCGGTGGCTGCCGAGCGAAGCGAGATGGGGGTCGCCCCGGACGAAGTCTGAGGGAGGGAGGGTGACGTCCCAGCGGACGATGCCCTCGGCGTCGACCACGTCGGGCGCCGGGGAGCAGGCTTCCTTGCGCAGGCGTACCTCCACCGCCGAGACCTCCGAGACCGGGATGCGCTCCCGGAGGACGACCACCTGCTCGCCGTTCTCCCCGGGAGCGGAGAACCGGGACAGGTGAAGCCGGACGGTGCGCGTGACCACGGTCCGCTGGGTGATTCCGGCGGAGT
This sequence comes from Streptomyces sp. PKU-EA00015, assembly GCF_013387495.1. Lineage (GTDB taxonomy): Bacteria > Actinomycetota > Actinomycetes > Streptomycetales > Streptomycetaceae > Streptomyces. The sequence goes on from NZ_JABZEE010000015.1 coordinate 55,359, forward strand.
CGCGGGACTCCTCGGCGTGCCGGACCACCCGGTAGTCGTCGGAGCTGCCGAAGGCGAGCTCGACGGGAGCGCCGGGCGCGGTGAAGTCCAGCGTGCCGCGGCCGCTGAATCCGCCGCCGCGGACCAGGTCCACGGGCCCGGCGAGCAGGGCATGGCCGGACTCGTTGTCGAACCGCACCACCTGGGTGACCAGCGGGGACAGCTCGGGTGAGCAGGCGTACTCGCTCCTCGCGGCCGAGGTGACGGCGGAGAGCGGCACGCGGTGGGCGCGGCCGTCCGCGGGCACGGAGACCGGTGCGGGGGAGTGCAGCACGCGCGCCTCGCCGCCGTCGTCCACCCCCGGCAGGCCGAGCACCGGGGCGGGGCCGAGGTCCCCGATCTCCTCCTCGCGCAGCTCGACGTCGACCGTGCGGCGCTCAGCGGCAGAGCGGTCCCCCAGCGTCAGCCGGTCCTCGCCCAGCCGCGGGGGATCTGTGGCCAGCGCCGACCGTGCCGTCGACAACGTCAGCCGTACGTCCGACCAGTCCTCTCCGGTGCGCTGCCAGACCATCGCGTCGGTCTCCAGCGTCAGGGAGTCACCGTCGAGCACGGCCCGGTAGGCGGGCCGCCACAGCGCACACGGGGTGAGGTGGCTCAGGCGCAGCCCGACCGGTCCGGCGACCGCCGCCTCCACGGTCAGTTCGATATGGCCGACCAGCTCGGCGGGCTCCTCCTCGGAGAGGTCCAAGGCCCGCTGGGCCTCGCCGAGTTCAATAGCGAGGTCGGCCAGCCGGGCCTCCACGGTGCGGAGTTGCTCGCCGTACGAGTCGCGTTCGTGGTCCACCCGGTCCAGTTCGCGTGTCCAGCGGGCCGCTTCGGTCTCCCCGGAGCCGGCGCCTTCGCCGATCTCCCGCAGCAGATCGGCGGCGAGACGGCCGAGCAGGTCGAGGTGGACATGCAGCCGATCGCGTCGCTGCCCCAGGGCGAGCCGCTCCTCATCGAGCGTGTGCAAGCGGCGGCGCAGGGCCGAGTCGTCGTCGGTGGACGGCAGCGGCCCGCGCGGCGTCCAGCTGCGGACGATCCGCGCCTCGAGCACGGTCGCCAGGTGATCGGCGGCCAGCTCGGCATGGAGGGTGCGGTCGACGGCCAGCGCACTGACCGGCCCGAGACGCAGCCGCTGCACCCCGGCCTCCAGGTCGAGCACGAGGGCGCGCTCGATGTGGGCGCGGTCCTCCATGCAGGTGACGGCGGTGACGGGGAGGGCGATCGGCTTCGGGGCCGTGGACATGGCGTGTGTCAGCTCCTGCGGTTGCCGCCGACCAGGGTCTTGCCGGCCGGAATGCGGATCTCGTAGCCGCCGTCGAGGACGGCGGTGCCGCCGGCGGGCAGGTCCACCCGCCAGACGCGGGTGCCCGGGGCATGGTGCTCGGGCCCCGCGCCCTCCTCGGGTACCGTCCAGTCGGCCCGTTCCTCGATCCGGACGTCCGGTTCCGAGGTGACCGGCACCCGCTCGCGGACCTCGACGGTGACGGGCATCGCGAGCCGGTTGGCCAGCTCCACGCCGACCCGGTGGTTGAGCACGGTGGTGTTGTTGCGCAGGCCCGAGGTCGACTCTTGGAGGTTCGTACGGCGGGTGACCCGGATGCCCTCGGCAGGCCCGAGCCCCACCCGGCGGACACCTCCGGGGGCGAGCGTGGGCAGTGCGGCGGTCAGCAGGAAGTCGTCGCCGACGGTGACCTCCACCGGGCCGGCCAGCAGAGCCTGGTCGGTGGCGTTGGAGAGCACCAACGTCGCGTACACGGTCTGCTCCACGGACGGCACGCACACGTACTCGGTGCGCAGGCCGACCGGGATCTCGCCGACGGTGACGGTGTGCCAGGTGCCGTCCGACGGAATGTCGGCGCGCGCGGCGGCATCGAAGCGGTGGTCGAAGGAATCCGCCGACTCGCGGGGCCGCACGGCGTGCCCGGGCAGCGGCAGCGCGGCCACCGCCTCGGCGCGGCGGCGGTACTCGGCCGCCACCGCGTCGAAGGGAGCGTAGGGAAACAGCCGGCCTCTGCGACCGCCCTGCTCGTCGGGGCCGCACAGGACGAGGGCGGCGTAGTCGAGTTCGGCGCCGCTCGGCTGCGGCGGCCCGGCCGCAGGTGCCGGAGGTGGTGGCGGACCGGCCGCAGGTGCCGGAGGCGGTGGCGGTGCAGCACGGCCGGGAGCCGCAGGTGCCATGGCGGCGGGGGCGGCGACGGACCTGCCGCCGGCACCCGGCCTGCCGCCCGGTCGCGACCGGACCGGCTGTGCGAGGTCGGGCATCCCGCCGCCGAAGACCTCCGGGGAGGCGCCGTCCGCGCCGCCGGGCATCGGGAGCGCAGGGGGCGGCCCGCCGTAGCCCTGCGGTGGCGGTGGCGGAACGGGGCCGGGCGCGGAGCCGGACCCGACAACCGCGGGTGCGGCGGTCGTGGCAGGGCGAGGGCCCGCCGAGTCGTACCCGGCGAACAGGTCGGCGAGCCCCGCCGGAGGCTCGCGCCAGCCAGAAGGCGTGGGGGCAGGCTGACGGCGCCCGATCCGGAGCGAGCGGAGCCTCGGCAGGTCGGTGCGGCGCCGCAGGTCGGCGGTGGCCAAGGCGATGCGCACGCCGGTCCAGTCCTCGCCGGTGCGCTGGGCGACCGAAGCACGCAGCACCAGACGGCCGCTGCCGTCGCCCTGACGGTGGGTGAGACGGTAGGCCGGCACCCAGACGGCGCCCGGCACCCCGTACTCCAGCTCCACTTCCGCGTCACCGGTGCCGTCGAGGGCCAGGACCGCGGAGACCGTGGTCTCCACGTGGGCTGACGGTACGTCGGTGGAGGCGCGGGCCAGCCTGTCCGCGGCGACGGTGAGCTCGTGCTCGACGCGGTGCAGCGCCTCCTCCAGCTCGACGAGGCGCGTGTGCAGTCCTGCCAGCCGCTCGTCGACGAAGTCGGCGAGCGTCAGCCACGCATCGACGGGCGTGCGGCGGTGCGGGTCCTCGCGCCTGCGGGCCGGCGGGACCGGGCGCAGGGCCCCGACCTCCTCGATCAGGCTCAGCTGCCGGTCCCGGCGTCCCCGCGCTGCCGCGCACGCGTTGCGCAGCCGCGAGACCTCGCGTCGCAAGTCGTCGGGCGTGCCCGAGCCGAGCGGCTCGGCTTCGACCTCCACCCGGACCTCGGTGACGCGCACCCCGGCGGTGCGAAGGACACGGGCCCGCAGTGAGCCGGGGTCCAGCGAGCGGGGCAGTCCCGTCACCCTCACCCGGCCGTCCGGCGGCACGCTGCCACGGGCCAGGCGGCGGCAGACAGCGCCCTGCGCGTACACCACGACCGAATCGAGGGTCGACCCCCACGTCTGTACTGTCCCAGCCGTCATGTACCTCGCCCCCCGCCGCGTCCGTGCTGAGCGAAGCCTACGCCCGAACGGTCCGGCGTCCGCGTCGGCGGCCGATGTCAGTGGCTCGTCGTACGGTCGGGGCATGAGCACGTCCGCCGAAGTCCGTGAACTCGCCCTCGCCCTGCCGGAGACGACCGAGAAGGAGGCATGGTCCATGCCCACCTTCCGTGTCGCCGGCAAGATGTTCCTGACCCTGCCCGACGACGAGACGTCGATGGCCGTCCGGTGCCCGAAGGAGGAGCGCGACGAGCTGGTCCTCGCCGAGCCCGAGAAGTTCTGGGTCGCGGACCACGAGGCGTACTTCGCCTGGGTGCGGGTGCGCCTGGCCGCGCTCGACGACGCTGATGAGCTCCGTGCGATCGTCGTCGACTCCTGGCGCCAGGCGGCTCCGCCCGGCCTGCTGAAGGCCCACGCCGACCTCCTGCCCCCGGCATAGCGGGCCGACCGTCTCACCGAGCGGTCCCCGGCAGGAGTTGCCACTCCCTTGACCGGCCATCCCTCGCTGAGAGCGAGCGCATTTCTGCCGTAGCGGCCGGGGCCGAGGTGTCAGGGGCAGTTCGGCGACGGGGTGACGCCGACTAGGAGAGAACCGTGCGACAGCGGGTGTCCGCCCCGTCGCGTGGCTCTCGTCTCAGCGCTGGCCACCCTGGCCTCTACAGGCTTGCCCGCCGAGGTGCATGGCTTGCGTGGCGGCGGAACTCGCCGTCCCTGCCTGGGCAGACCAGCGGCATGGCGTTCAAGCGCCGCTGCACCAGCGGCGGTACGGACAGCTTCGCACTCGTCACGATCTCGGGCGGCGCCACCTGCTCGGGCATCCCGAACGGCACGTACACCGACGCCGTCACCGGCGACGTGCGGACCGTCACCAACGGCACCCTCTCCGTCGCCGCACCCGGCAAGGGCAACCTGCGGGTGTACGTCCTCAACGGCACCGGCAAGATCGGCACTGCCGGACCCTACCTGAAGTAGCGCACCCCGTACGGGGCGGCCGTCACTCTCGGCCGCCCCGTCGGTCTCGGCACGTCGGGCCGACCGTTTCCCCGTCCGGCCCCGCTCCCCCTCCTTGCGCGACCGTCACGACAGCCGGGCGCGGTGCAGGGAGATGAGCAGCCGCCAGATCTGGTGGGCGACGCGCTCCGAGGTGCCGTCGACGAGGCCGTGCAGCCAGTCGGCGAGCACCCCCGCGAAGGTCGCGGCCACGGCCGAGGCGATCAGTGCGGGCTCCGGGGCACCGACCAGGCTGCGTTCGGCGAGGCTGCGGGCGCGCAGGTCCCGGTGGAGCACGAGGCCGAGCGGTCCACCGCCCCCCGGACGCAGCAGGGCCCGGTAGAGGGGTGCGTGCGGGGTGAGACCGGTGAAGAAGTCGAGGAGCGCGGGCGGCGGGGACGCCGGGTCGGGCGTGCCGCGCCAGGCGTGCAGGGCGTCCACCGCGTCGCGTACCACGTCTGCGCAGGCGTCGACGGCGAGTGCCTCCAGGTCGCCGTAATGGAGGTAGAAGGTGGCGCGGCCGACGCCGGCCTTGCGGACCAGTGCGGCGATGCTCACCTCGGCCAGCGGGCGCTGCGCGCACTCGTCGAGGAGGGCCCGGCGCAGCTTGGCCCGTGTCCTGGCCGCCCGGGGGTCCTCGGGCGTACTGGCCACCTGCATCACCGGCTCAGCAGGACGGCGGCGAGGGCGAGCGTCCCGGGCAGCGCCTGGGCGAACAGGATGCGGCGGTTGGCGGTGGCGGCGCCGTACAGCCCGGCGACCACCACGCAGCTGAGGAAGAAGATCTGGACCCGGTACCCCGTCGGATCCTCCGCGATCAGGCCCCAGACGAGTCCTGCGGCCAGGAAGCCGTTGTAGAGGCCCTGGTTGGCGGCCATCGGCGCGGTGGCCCTGGCCATGTCGGCGTCGAAGCCGGACAGGCCGCGCCCCGGCTTCTTCTCCCACAGGAACATCTCCAGAACCAGGATGTACGCGTGCAAGGCGGCCACCAGGCCCACCAGCACGTTCGCCGTCGTCTCCATCGACATCTCCGATCATCGCGTCCATGATTCCTGGACGGGTGTCCACCATACATGTACAGTCGTCCAGGAGTGCGCTCGGAGGCCAGTCGGTCACCGAGGGAAGGAAGCGGGTGAATCGGGGGACAGCGGACATCACAGGCCCGGCGGACGCCATCCGCATCCGCTCGCCGCGAAACCCGAGCCGGGTGGGCGGGGCGCGGTGGAACCGTGGCCTGGCCGCGCTAGGCGCGGCTGCAGGAATGGGCGGTGCAGCGCGAGTCCATGCTGGTGAACCCGGTGCCGATGCGGTCGTCGGCCGGACCGGTGAGCCCGTACTGGTGCCGGCGGTTCGGGCGAAGAACGCGCGGACCAGCGAGGTGCGCCGGCTGACTCCGCGGGCGTTTCGCCGCTGGGTGGATGAGTCGAGCCGGGCAGAGCCGGTGAGGCCCAGAGCAGTCGTCCGAACCGATCGTTGCGGACCTGGACGTTCATGCCGTGGCGCTTGTGTTTCCCGGAGTGGTGGGGTGTCGGCGGCGATACGGTCGATCGGCAGCAGGGTGCCGTCGAGGATGACGAACGCCTTATCCCGGATCGTCGACACGCCTCGGCCGGGGCGAGGATGGCTAGGGCCTCGACGGCTTCACGTATATAGCGGTAGACAGGCGCGATCGCCTCGACGTCGAGCAGGACCTCGTCCACGTCCTTGGCGCACCCCGGGCCCGCTGGTCATGGTGCCGCGAAAGCTGGAGCGCGGCCGGCCGGACGACACCGAGGACGTCATCCGGCACAGGCAGCGGGTCTACGAACGCCACACCGCCCCTCTGCTCGACCACTACGCGGACACCCCGCCGGCGGTTCAGGCCGTCGGGCCGGTCGACGAGATAGCGGAACGGGCACTCAAGGGTCTGGCACGACCGGCGTGAGCGAACGGCGACGCGCTGCCGCCCTACGCCTCCAGGGGACCCCGGCGTCAGTGGATCGGAACCCGTCGACCGGCTCGGACGACGACCGGCCCGCCGCCGGCGAGGCCGGGCAACCTGCGGCGCGGCCGGTCCAGGACGTGGCGTCAGCTGCCCATCCGGCTGCGGAGCAGTTGCTTGCCCAGCTCGGCTCCCTTACGGCTGTCGGCCTGGGCCTTGCGGAAGAGCTCCGCGACTTCGGAGTCGCTCTCGCGTTCCGCGTCCTGGATGTACGTCTCCAGTCGCAGGGCGTTGCTCAGGCAGTTCTCGACGTACCAGACCAGGTTGTAGTCCTTGTCCTTGGTACCGGTGACCCCGCCCGATTCGGTGTTGCTCGCCATGGTGGACCCGCCCTTCGGTTTCGTGGATGGATGAAGCGCACCGCCGTCGGTGCTCGACCCCCGGGTAACCGTCCCGGCGTTCGGTATGCGCCCTGCGCGCCGGCGTCGACCGGCCGTCCCCGGGGACAGGCACCGACCGGGACCGCGCGCCGCCGAAGCACCTCGCCCTCATGCCGCCGCTTCGGTTCCGAACCGGGGCGACGTGTGCTCCGGCGCACCCGGCGGCCCGGCGAGGACGCCCCCGCCACGGCGCAGGACGGCGTACCCGAGGCCGATGCCGATGGCCACGGGCCATTCGATGACATCCGCGGCCCCCAGGACGCCGAGACCGACGTAGAGGGGGAGACCCCGCTTGGCGGGCAGCACCTGGCGGGCGACGGCCACCGGCAGCAGGGCCGCGTTGAGGGCACCGTTCGCCACACGGTCGAGCGAGGGAACGGTGAGGGTGATCGAGCGCTGGGACCGGCCGGACTCCTGCTGGTCGGGGGAGACTCCCTGCCCTCCCAGGGCCGGGCCCTCACCCGGAACGGAGGAGTGTTCGCTGGGGTTCGTCATGGCGGTCACGACTCTCACCTCGCTAGAGTTTTCGGTCCGCCTCAGACATATAGGCATGTGTTCCCCGAATGCCGCGGCTCATAGTCTGGATCAGACTGGGATTCGTCGGGATCACCGCAGGGAAGCGCTCCGGTGGAGGGAGGTACGGCCCATGTCGCCCCAGCCGGCTTCACCGATGTGGGGAACGTCCTTGCTGGGGCCGCTCGCGTCCGGAGTGGTGTCCGGGGTTGCGGCAGGTGTGCGGGGGGCGGCGGGCCTGGTCGGGCATCTGCTGGGGCCCGCGAGCCGTGAGGTGTCATGGTGCCCCGGACGCTGTTACATCCAGGTCCACGGGGTCCACGGGGCCGAGGGCGCGAGGGTCGTGCGACGCGTGGAGCGGTCCCTGGAGGAACACCCCGGTGTGCTCTGGGCGCGGGTGAACGCTCCGTCCGAGCGGGTGGTGGTCGCCGTCGCGTCGCCGCCACCGGCCGAGCGCGAGCTTGTCGAACGCGTGGAGCGCGCGGAGGGCGACCACGCGGCGGACGCGGAGGCGTTCGACGAGTGGCGGCCGGAGCCGCATCATCCGGCCGAGGGCACGCCTTCCGCGTCGATGTCGGCCCTGGCCGCCGATGCGGTGGGACTGGGCATTGCGACGGCTCGCCGGATCGCTCCGTGGTTCTCGCTGCCGCCCGAGGTGGCGGCCGTGACCGCCGCCGTGCAGCACCACCCGCGGCTGCGCCACCTGATCGAAGGGCTCGACGGCGTGACGGAGCGGGCCGATTCGGTCCTTCCCGTGGCCACTGCCCTGGTGCAGGGTGTGGCGACGCGTGGCGGCGGCATCGCGCTCGACGTCCTCCAGCGCCTCGCAGGATGGCGGGAGGCCAATGCCGAACGCACGGCCTGGCAGGAGGCGCAACCGCGACTGGTGCGCAGTCCGGAGGAGGCGTCGGCCGAAGCGGTGATGCGCGAGCGGCCCGGCCCGCTGCAGCAGGACGGGGCGGACCGCTACGCGGAGAGCTCCATGGCCGCCGGCGCCCTGTCCGGCCTCGCCCTGCTGCCCTTCGCCGGCCCCCGGCGCGCCCTCGCCGTCGCCCTGGCCTCGGTGCCCAAGGCGCCCGGCGCCGGCAGAGAGGGCTTCGCCACCACACTCGGCAGGCATCTGGCGCTGCGCGGCGTCGTCACGATGGACCGCAGCGCGCTGCGGCGGCTGGGACAGGTCAACACCATCGTCCTCGACGAGGACGCGCTGCGCGGCAACCAGTACGAACCGGTTGATCTCGAACTGCTGGGCGGCGCCGACCCGCGACAGGTGTCGGAGCGGCTGTTCGCGCTGTTCGACCCGGACCGGCCCCTGCACGTGACCAGAGCGGAAGGATGGGTGCTGGGCCCGCTGTCCGAACTGGACCTGGCAGGCCCCGGCGGGCGGCGGGCGGAGGACCGGCTGCGGCGCCGCGACAGCGAGAAGGTGCTCGGCCTGGCCAAGGGTAGGCGACTGCTCGCGGTCGCGGGCCTGGCCACCCGGTCGGCCCCGGGGGCCGAGGCCGTCGCGGCGGCGGCCCGGCGCGCGGGTGCCCGCGTGGTGGTGGCCTCCGACCGTGACCGCCCGGGGTACTCGTTCGCCGACACCGTCGTGCCGGCGGGCAGCCGCCTGCCCGCATCCGTACGCACCCTTCAGGCCGAGGGGGCCGTGGTGCTGCTCATCTCCGGCCACAGACGGGCGCTGGGCACGGCCGACTGCGCGGTCGGCGTCCACAGCGGCGACGAGCACACACCCTGGGGAGCCCACTTCCTGGTCGGGACGGACCTCGAAGCGGCAGGCATGATCGTGGACGCGGTCGGCACGGCCGCCCTGGTGGACCGCGACAGCCACCATCTGGCCACCGGCGCCGGCGGCGTCGGCGCGGTGGCCGCGCTGCAGTCCGCGGGCCCACGGGCGACCGCACGGGCCATGGCCGTGAGCAACACCGCCGGCAGCGTGGCGTTCTGCCTCGGCGTCTGGCGCGCCCGGCAACTGCTGGCCCGCCCCATGACTCCGCCCGTGGCCACCACCCCCTGGCACCTGATGCCGGCGGACCGCGTACTGGAACGTCTGCGCACCCGGCGCGAGGGACTGTCCGCGGACGAGGCCGACGCGCGGCGCGGCGAATCCCCGACGGGCGAGCCGCCGAAGCTGAGCCTTCCGCACGCATTCGTCGAGGAGCTGGCCAACCCACTGACCCCCGTCCTCGCGGCCGGCGCCGCGCTGGCCATGGCGGTGGGTTCGCGCACCGACGCCGCGCTGGTCGCCGCGATCACCGGAACATCCGCGCTGGTGGGCGGCGTCCAGCGGGTACGCACCGAGCGCGCCCTCGCGGAACTCTTCGCCCGTTCCGCCATCGGCGCCCGGGTACGCCGGGGCGGCCGCGAACGGCTGGTCACCGCCGGAGACCTGGTACCCGGCGACATCGTCGTGCTGCTGCCCGAGGACGTCGTGCCGGCGGACTGCCGGCTTCTGGAAGCCGAAGGCCTCGAAGTCGACGAGTCCTCACTCACCGGCGAATCCCTCGCCGTGGGGAAGGACCCCGCACCCGTGGTCTCGGCCGACATCACCGGCCGCCGTTCCATGCTGTACGAGGGCACCACGGTCTCGGCCGGCCGGGCGGTCGCCGTCGTGGTCGCCGTCGGAGCCGCCACCGAAGTCGGCCGCAGCCTGGCCACGGCCCGGCAGGCCGCACCCGAAACGGGTGTGGAGGCCCGGCTGACCTCCCTCACACGTTCCAGCCTGCCTATTGCCCTCGGTTCCGCGGCGGCGGTGGCCCTCTCCGGCGTTCTGCACGGACGACCCCTGACCGAGAACCTCGCATCGGCGGTCAACCTCGCCGTCGCTTCCGTTCCCGAAGGTCTGCCCTTCCTCGTCAACGCCGCCCAACTGGCGGCCGCCCGGCGCCTGGCCGAGGCCGGCGCGCTGGTCCGCAACCCCCGCACCATCGAGGCTCTCGGCCGCGCCCAGGTGCTCTGCTTCGACAAGACGGGCACCCTCACCGAGGGAAAGCTTCAGCTCGCCGACGTCAGCGACGGCGACCGCGCCCTGCCCGTCGACGCGCTGGACACCCGGTGCAAGGAAGTCCTCGCTGCCGCACTGCGCGCCACCCCGCCCGCCCGGCAGGCCGAACCGATGGCCCACCAGACCGACCGGGCCGTGACCGCCGGAGCCGGCCGGGCGAGAGTCTCCGCATCCCTTGGGGCGCCCCGCTGGCGGCGCAGCGACACCCTCCCCTTCGAGCCCGCACGCGCCTACCACGCGACAACCGGGCACACAGCCCACGGCACCCTGCTCAGCGTGAAGGGCGCACCGGAGAACGTCCTGACCCGCTGCGCCCGCCGCAGGACGCCGCACGGCGACGTCACCCACCTCGACGATGCGGCAGGCCGGGAGCTGACCGCCGTGGCCGAGAGGCTCGCCGGCGCCGGCCGCCGTGTCCTCGCGGTGGCGGAACGCCGCATGGACCCCGGCGAGGACCTCACCGACGAGACCGTGCGCGACCTCGTCTTTCTCGGTTTCGTCACCCTCGCCGACCCCGTACGCACCAGCGCTGCCCCCGCCACGGCCCGGCTGCACGAGGCCGGCGTCCAGACCGTCATGCTGACCGGCGACCACCCCGCCACCGCCGACGCCATCGCCTCCGCCATCAGCGACGTCACGGAACCCAAAGTCTGCACCGGCCCGGACATCGACGCACTCGACGACGACGCCCTGGACGAACTCCTGCCCCACGTGAACGTCATCGCCCGCTGCAGCCCCCATCACAAGGTCCGCATCGTCCAGGCGTACCAGCGCCTCGGCCGCGTCGTCGCCATGACCGGCGACGGAGCCAACGACGCGCCCGCCATCCGGCTCGCCGACATCGGCATCGCACTCGGCCGCCGCGGCACACCTGCCGCGACCGCCGCCGCCGACCTCGTGGTCAGCGACGACCGCCTGGAGACCATCGTCGCGGCCCTCATGGAGGGCCGGGCCATGTGGGCCTCCGTCCGCGCCGCGCTCGGCATCCTCATCGGAGGGAACCTCGGAGAAGTCACCTTCAGCGTCCTCATCTCCGCCCTCACCGGCACCACCCCCCTCAACGCCCGCCAGATCATGCTGGTCAACCTCCTCACCGATCTGGCCCCCTCCCTCGCCATCGCCGTACGCGAACCAGCCGGCCAAGCCGGCGAACGGCTCCTCAAAGAGGGCCCGCACCGCTCCCTCGGCACCGCGCTCACCCACGAAATGCTGCTGCGCGGCGCCGTCACCGCGACCGGTGCGGCCCTGGCCTGGGGTGCCGCGCGCCTGACCGGCCGCGCACGGCGAGCCGGCACCGTCGCTCTCGCCGCCGTCGTCGGCACCCAGCTCGCCCAGACCCTCGTCACCGGCGGCACCGACCGCAACGTCCTGGCGGCGGGGCTCGGTTCCGCGGCCGTGCTCGTCGCCATCATCCAGACTCCTGGCATCAGCCATTTCTTCGGCTGCACACCTCTCGGCCCCGTCGCCTGGGGCATCGCCCTCGGCGCGATCACCGCGGCCTCCCTCCTCGGCATGGTCCTGTCCCCGCTCATCTCGTCGATGACCGAGCAGGCGGCAGCCGAGCAGGGGACGGAGACCGACCGGCCCGCCTCCCCGGCCACGCAGCCACCGGGCGAGGAGGCGGGACGGGATCCGCGGCGGACAGCCGACGGACGGCTTCGTGTCCGGCCCCCGAAGCCGGCACCGCGACCGGGCGCCGGCTGACGTTGCGGGAGGGTCCGGCCACACGACAACGTCTTCGGCCGGACAAGTCGGCGACGCACCATGCCGGTTCGTGCGTACGGTCGTGCAGGGCAACGGATCGGTCGGGGGCGAGCCCCGGGGTGCAGCCTGCGTCCGGCGTGGGTTCCCAGGGCTGCGTGAGGCGTGGCGGCGCGAGCCGGCGCACACTGGGCGTATGGACGTCTACCGAGGCGACGTCACGGTGATCGCGGACGGCACCGAGTATCCGGCGAAAGCCGACCTGCGTTCGTGGGTCGAGCAGCGACACGTGGCGGCGTTCGGCCCGACCGAGGCGTGGGTCGAGGGCGCGGCCGACTGGAACGGCAAGCTCGAGGTCAGGGACGAAGAGGTTGCCGACATGATGATGCATGCGGCCGAGCGCCACCTGCGGATGCCCGACGGCCGTGTCGGTGATTTCGTCGTCAGCCGCCGCAGCTTCGACGCCGGCCTCCTGGTGATCGAGGGCAGCGGGGATCCGCCGTTCTGACGGGCGGCACCGCCCCGGAAGGCCGTCGGATCACCGTCCGTCCAGCCGGCGCACCGGCGGGCGGTGGAGCGCCGGCCTCGGCGTTGCTCGCCGGCAGTACCGGCCGCACACGGCCGGCGGGGCGTTCATCGAGCCCAACCGGTCCCCCAGGGAGCCGGTCCTCACGACAAGGACGAACGACCATGACGAAGAAGCACGAGAACCCGCGAAAGGCCCGCCACGGCGGTCGGGCCGACCGTGGTCCCGGCGCCCATTCGGGGCGCGAACAGCAGGCCGGACAACGCACCGTGCCCGGCACGGCAAGCGCCGCCGAGGGATACGACCCCCACGGCACCGGCGCGGGAGAGCCCCTGAAGGGACGGGAGAAGGACGAGGAGGACTGACCCGCACCCATGCCGGCCTCCAGGAGCGCACCCCGGAGGCGACGGATCAGAACGCCGGCGGAGCCCAGCCACGACACGCCGGCGGAGCGTCCGGCCCCGGGCGCCGACCCGAACGCCCGGCCGCGACCGGGCCGTCACTTCTGAGGGTGCTGCCGCGATGCGTCCTTGAAGCGTCCCAGAGCCTTGGTCAGTACGTTCCGGGGGGAGGTCTCGGGCTTGCGTGACGCGGGCGAGCGCGGAAGCGGGAGGCTGTCCGATCCGGTCGCCTCCGCCAGCGCGGCCCGCGCGAGTTCGGCCGCCTCCCGGTACAGGTCGCGGGACGCGGTCATGGCGTCGAGGGCCTCGGCGTACTTGGTGACGAGCTCGCGGGTGTAGGCCAGCTCCTCCTCCACGGTGAGCAGATGCCAGCGGTGGCGAAGACTGTCGAGGGCCTGCTCCGCACCGGCGGTCAGGGTCTGCGGCAGATCGGCGAAGGCCGTGATCCTCCCGACGAGTTCCGTCGGCTCCGAGCCGTCCAGGAAGACACTGCGGACGGCGAAGCGTTCGGCGTCGAACTCCGGGCTCGCCGACGCCGTGGGCAGGACCGCCGCACCGCCCCGAGGTACCCGTACCTGCAGGTCCTTCACCGCCCAGTTGACGATCTGGAACTGGTCCGGCGCGGCCCGGTGCTCCACGACCCGATGACGCAGGCTCGGCGGCAGGTAGGGCGTGAGGGGCAGACGGCCGCGGGCGTCGGGGGTCATCGCCTCGTGGACGACGACATGGATGTTCCAGCTGTTGCGGGCGCAGTCCTTGAGGAGGCGTCGCATCTCCTTGTCGTCGTTCGGCAGCGGATTGGTGGTCCGCAGGCGTGGGCCGGGTACGGCGTCGTGGTCCCAGGCGATGCGGTCGTCGTCGGGCCAGAACATGGCGGCGGGGGAGGGCCACCGCTGGTCCCAGGCCCGTTCCGCCTCCGCGGCCAGCGCCCAGGCGACGGCCTGACCGTCACGCGGCCGCCCCGGAGAGTCGAAAGTCGTCAGCTGGGCACGCACGGTGACGTCGCCGTCCACGCGCCAGCGGGCCTCGAAGAGGCGGCGTACGGAGGAGTCGGGCGCGGCAGCGCTGTCGGCGGTGTCGAGCGCGGGAGGGAGGCCGCTCGGACCGCCTGCGAAGGCGTCGGCGGGACCGAGGTCGAGGAAATCGTCGATGACCCCAGCGGCCTTGAGCGCGATGAGGTTGCGCCGGACGTCCTGCTCGGGCGAGGGCCCGAGGTGGCGTCCGTGTCCCAGCCACGTCGTGTCGGGGGCGGCGGTCACGGAGTTACTGGTCTTTGGCATGGAGGCGTTCTGTGGGGCGGTCGAGGACGGGCTCCAGTATGGTCCCGCATGCCCGGCGGAGGATACGGCCAGGGGGACCAGGCCGGAAATGTCCTGGATGAATGTGGGGCGGGCGGGCACGTGGACCACCGCACGGACCGGGTCCGGAAGGCGGGGCCGGCCTCCGGGCCGGCGCGTGCCGCCGGACCGGATCTCGCCAACTCTCCCGACTCCAGGGCGCGTTCGCATCGCTATGATCTCCCGCGAGCGTCCGCCTCGTTCCCACCAGCCGGCGGAGCTCGTCACCCGAATGAGGGAGGAGCTCCATGGTGAGCACCACTGTTGTTCCGGCCCGCCGTCCGTGGCGCCGGTCGAACCGCGGCGTTGACGCCGGCGGGACCCACGTCCAGATCACCGCCACCGGCACGGCGCTCCGATGAGCGAAAGGAACGTGCGCACCGTCGAGGTCCCCCTGGGTGACGGCAGCGAGGAGGTCGTACGGGTCCAGATCCGCGAGGTGGACGAGTCGCTCGTGCGCGTCGGGCGTGGCGGCCGGGCCGTTGCGCGGGCCGAGCAGACCCTTGGGCAGATGCTGGACGCGGTACGTCCCGTTGCGGACAGCTTCGTGGGGCGGTTCCGCGGCCTGGCGTACGCGCCGGACGAGATCGCCCTGGAATTCGGGGTCTCCCTCTCGGCGGAGGCGGGCGTCGTCATCGCCTCGACGGCGACCGCGGCCAACTTCTCCGTGAGGCTCACATGGAACAGGAGTGACCGGCCGGACGCAACGGGCGACAGTGGCCGGCCCGTTGGCTGAACGGTGCCGTCGGGGGCTTGTGGTGAAGCGGAGGCCAGGTGACCGGGGCTGAGCCGCGGAAGCCCGATGAGGCACTGGTCTCATCGGTCGTCCGGATCAAAGGGGAGGACGCCGAGCCCATCGGCGCGGGCTTTCTCGTCGCACCCGATGTGGTCCTGACCTGCGCCCATGTGGTGGCGTACGCCTTGGGCGTGTCCGATGCGCAAGAGGTGGAGGCCGGGACCCCGGTCACGCTGGACATGCCGCTGGACCCGCGCGTGGCGGGGCCGAACCGGACCGCTCGGGTGGAGCACTGCGTGGCGGAACGGGACGACGGGACGGGGGACGTGGCGCTTCTGCGCCTGCCGGCCGCCATCCCCGGGGCCCGTCCGCTGCCGATGGTCGAGCCCGGGACCGCCTGGGACGACGAGGTCGGCGTCGTGGGGTTCACCGGCACCGCACCGGGCGGGATCTGGGTCAAGGCGAAGCTCAGCGGCCCCACAGGCGAAGGCAGACGGCAGTTCTCCCGGACGGACGACCTGACCGCGTACGTGGAGGAGGGCTTCAGCGGCAGTCCCGTCTGGGACCCCCGGCACCGGGCGGTGGTCGGCATCGTCTCGGTGGCCCAGTCCGGGCGCCGGGCCCAGCAGGCGTTCGCGATCCGTACGGACTCCGTGGTCCGGGACATACCCGGGCTGGACTCCGTCCCTGACGCCCGCCTCGCCCTTCCCCGGCCTGGAAACCTTCCGGGAAAGCCACACGCACGTCTACTTCGGCCGCGACGACGACGTCGAGAAGGCGGCCGGCTCTCTGGCCCGGCACGCGGCCGTCACCGTGTGCGGGCCCTCGGGGTCGGGAAAGTCGTCGCTCGCCCTCGCCGGTGTGGTGCCGCGGATGCGCGCGGACACGTACGACGTCCTGGTGGTCAACGCCGCGGCCGTCGGCTCGCCGCTGGTCGCGCTCGCCACCGAGATGTACGAAGCCTTCGTCGTCGGGCGGCCGCAGGAGCCCGCGCGGGCGCGGAGCGCCGGCGAGGTGCAGGAGTGGCTCACGGAGTTGGGGCTCGTGGACACGCTCCATCGCGTGCGCGGGAAGGCGGGCGGGAAGCTCCTCGTCGTACTGGATCAGGCCGAGGCGCTCCTGGCCCGGGACGCAGCCGAGGTCGCCCAGGTGGCCGGCCTTCTCTTCCCGGAGAGCCGGCCGACCGGTGGACTGCGTGTGCTGCTGACCCTGCGGGCCGATTTCATGGACGCGGCCCTCAGGCATCCCCACCTCGGTCCGGCGCTCCGGCGCGGCGTCACGCTCCCGCTGACACCGATGACCAGGGATCAGCTGCGCGAGGTGATCATCAAACCGCTGGAGCAGGTCCCGGGCGTGGACTACGAGCGGGGGCTGGTGGAGCGCATCCTGGACGACGCCGACAGCGGGCCGGGAACGCTGCCGCTCCTCGGCTTCGTGCTGAAGAAGCTGTGGGAGAAGAGGGAACGCGGCCTGCTGCGTCTCGCGGCGTACGAAGAAGCCGGTGGCGTCCCGGGTGCGCTGGCCCGCCATGCCGAACAGGTCTGGGAGAGTTGCGTCGAGGAGCACGACGAAGCCGGGGCGCGGCGGCTGCTCACCGGGCTCGTCCGGGTACTGCCCGGCAGCCCCGCCCCGCTGCGCCGCCGACTCACCCGGCAGGAGGCCGGCGAGGAGCGGTGGCGGGTCGCACAATGGCTGGCCGCGTCCGAGCGGCGGCTGCTCGTGACGCACGGCGGGCCCGGGGAGCCGGAGACCGTCGAGCTCGCCCACGAAGCGCTGGTCGCCGTCTGGCCCGCCCTCCAGGAACAGGTACGGGCCGACAGCGAATTTCTGGCGGGGCGGGCGGAGCTGTCCCATGAGCGCGAGCGGTGGACGAAGGGGAACAGGGCACCGGGCCTGCTGCCCGGCGCCCTCCAACTCGCCGCTGTCGAAGGGCGGCTGGCCGGCCGGGAAGAGGAACTCGACGACGAGGACAGGGACTTTATCCGCATCGCACGGCAGCACCGCCGGGCGCGACGGAACCGGATGCGCGCCGCGTGGACCGCGGTGGCTGTGGTACTGGCGTTGATCGCCGCGCTCGGTACGTTCCTCGTCCACCAGTCGCGCATCAGCGCACAACGGGAGGCGGAGGGCAGGTCACGCCTGCTGGCCGGCTTCTCGGCCGAGGTGGCGAAGCAGGATCCGGGGCAGGCGACGCTGATCGCCATGGCCGCGTATCGGATCGCGCCGACGGACGAGGCCCGCAACGCCATGCTGCGCAGGTACGACCAGTTCAAGGACGCCGCGTGGGTGCTGAGCGGGACCGAGGGACAGATCGAGGACGCGGTGACCAGCGTGGACGGCACGGTGACACTGGTGACCTCGGGCAACGGGCGCGCCACACTCTTCGTGCGCCGAGCCGGCGGAGGGGTGCTGCGACACCACTTGGGCCTCGCCGAGATGGCCTTCCATCCGCTGGTCAGCCGGGACGGACGGCGGATCGCCTACGTGACGGCCGCGGGCGCCCTGGTCTGGCACGACGTGGACCCCGAGGCGGACACGGGGCAGAACGTCCTCGGAGCGCCCCACCCGATTCGCGACCCGGAGTTCGAGAACAAGGCCGACGTGGAGGCGCGGAGCGAGGAGGACAGCGTCATGGCCTTCTCACCGGACGCCGGCCATGTGGCCACGGTGGCGGACGATCGGCTGCGGCTGTGGGATCTGGAGACGGGAGACCACCGGGAGGTGCCCGGGCGGGTGCCCTCGTACAGGGTGAGCGTGCGCTTCGGACCGGACGAGGACACGCTCGTGGTCCTTCGGCCCCCACCGGACGCCGGGGGCGCCTCGCTGGTGACCGTGGACGCCGACACAGGCAAGGTGCGCGACCTGGCGGTCGACGACGTCGATCTGACGGCCACGCTGTACGGCCCGGCCCTCGCCCTGTCGGGCGACGGCACCGTACTGGTCGCGTGCAGCAAGGAACGACAACAGGGCGACCTCACCGACGCCGTCTACCGGGCCGTCCGCGTGACGGACGGGCGGGTGCTCAACAGCTACACCGACAAGGAAGAGAGCTGCAAGACCATCGCCGCGGACCGAGCGGGTGAGCGCTTCGCGGTGGGCCAGTTCGCCGATTGGGCACTCGTCGGCACCAGGCGCGGCAGTCACGTGCACCACATCAGGACACCCGAGGTGGACAACCACACCGGCCGTCTCCTCGGCGACACAGCGGCTCCTGCGGTGCTGGCCGTCCCTGACGGTGCGAACACGCTGATGGCCCTGCCGCTGCGCGCCGGAGACGTCGAGGGCGACGACATCGTCCTCAACGAACCGCGGCTGGTCGACGGCGGGAAGACGTTGGTGGCCCGCGTCCGGCCCGGGGACGAACCCGACGGCGACGAGATCCTGGCCCTTGTCGACGTGGCCTCCGGACGGATCACCTCCCGCGTGAAGCGGCCGAGGACGCCCACGGTTCCTGCCCCGCACGAGGCGAACTCCCTCACGGTCAACGACACCGGAACACTCGTGGCCGACGTGGTCGGCCGGAACAGGATCCTGGTCCGGAAGATCCCGTCCCTTGGCAAGGTGGCGGAGATCACGACGCTGATGCCTCCCGTCGACGAAGCCGGGTACGCCGAGCCGTTGTCGCTCTCCTTCCACCGGGGCGACGAACTGGTCACGGTCTCCGGCAGCCGCGTCGAGCACTGGAACGGCCAGAGCGGCCGCCGCATTTCCCGGGTCATCGACGCCCGTGCGCTCAAGCTCGGCGAGAAGAACCCGCCTCCGTTCGCCTCGGAAGAGGGCGCCGTGCATTCGGGCTTCGCGGTCAACAGACGCCCCGAGGCGGACCATGTCCAGATCATGGTGACCGGCGACCACACGCTGCACGCCGTCGATCGCCGCACGGGCAAGGAGAACAAGGCCCTGCGCGTCTCTCTCGGCCCGGACGTCGAGCGGGCCTTTCTCGACAGCAGCGGACGGTACGCCGCGGCGAAGACTCCGGGCGGCATGCTGGAGCTGTGGTCGGCGAAGGCGGGGCAACGGCCGAGGAGAACGATCGGCCCGCTGGGGCCGCTGGGAGCGAACGACCTGTTCACCGGCGACGGGTTCACCTTCGACTTCACCGGGAGGGACGGCGAGTTCTACCTGGCCAACGGCAGCTCCGTGCGCTTCCAACAGGCATCGGACCCCAGCCACTTCGAGTCCTACGACTTCGAGACGAACCAGTACTTCATCGCGGCCGCCAAGGACGGGAGGACTCTGCTGCGGACTCTGTCCGCAAGCGGCTTCAGGACAAACGGCGGCAGCGGACGCCTGGACCTGATCCGCCTGGACCCCGAACTCTGGGGGCGCCACCTGTGCCGCGCCATCGGCCGTGACCTCGGCGAGGACGAGCGCCGCGGCATGCCCGCCGGGCTGCCGGACCGGATCTGCCCCGCCTGACCGCCGCCGCGTACCTCGACCCGAGGGGTGCCGCCTCGGGGCCGGGCCCACTGCTCGCCGCGGTCACCGGTGCATGGGGTGCGACGGGAGTACCCATAAGGTGACCTTCATGTCTGCCACGCTGAGTTCGACGAGAACCCGCGCCGCGCTCCGTACTTCGGCGCGTGTCTCCGGTGAGTTGCTGATGATCCTCGTGATGGCCGCGGCGGTCCTCTGGCTGCTGGGCCAGATGTGGTCGGTCGTCTGGCCGCTCATCGTGGGCCTGATTCTCACCACGCTGACGTGGCCCCTGGCTCGTTTCCTGCGCCGGTGCGGATGGCCCCCCGCCCTGGCCGCGTCGGTGGTGACCGTGCTGTTCCTTCTGTTCGCCGCGGGCATCGTGGCGCTGATCGCGGTGCCGGTGGCGTCCCAGTCCGGGGAGCTGACCGACGGCGTGGTCGAAGGCATCCAGAAGTTGCGCGAGTGGGCCGCCGGGCCGCCGCTGAACATCGGCGACGACCAGATCACCGGTGCCCTCGACACCGCGATCGCCCGCGTCCAGGACAGCGTCGGCAGCATGGTCACCGCTGTCGCCACAGGAGTCGGCACCGTGTTCAACGGGGTCGTCACCGCCGTCCTCGCGCTCTTCCTGATGTTCTTCTTCCTCAAGGACGGACCGCGGTTCCTGCCGTGGCTCACCCGTCAGCTCCCCGGCCGGCTCGCCACCGACGTCCCGACCGTGGCCGCGCGCGGCTGGGAGACCCTGGGCGCGTTCGTGCGTTCCCAGGCATTCGTCGGCCTGCTCGACGCCGTCCTCATCGGCATCGGCCTGTGGATTCTGGGAGTACCCCTGGTGCTCCCGCTGGCGGTGCTGACGTTCGTATCGGCGTTCGTGCCGATCGTGGGCGCCCTGTTCGCCGGCCTGGTCGCGGTGCTCATCGCGTTGGTCTCGAACGGCCTGACGGACGCGCTGATCGTGCTGGCCGTCATCGTCGTGGTGCAGCAGTTGGAGGGCAACGTGTTCCAGCCCATGATCCAAAGTCGCGGGCTCGGTCTGCACGCGGCGGTGATCCTGCTGGCGGTGACGCTGGGAGGCAGCCTGGCCGGAGTCGTGGGCAGCCTGCTCGCGGTACCGGTCGCCGCGCTGATCGCGGTGGTCTGGAACTACCTGCGCGAGCAGCTCGGCGACCCGTTGCAGGAGCCGGAGACGGACCAGCCGGCCGCAGGGGCCGCCGTCTTGTCGTAGCCGCCCCGGTCGAGACCTGGTGCAGAGCCCGTTGTTTCAAGGTGTTCATCTGTTGTGTGACGAGATGTCATAGGGGACATCCGGGTGGTTCGACGGCGCTCCTGCAACTGCCCCGGTCCTGTATGCGCTCCTCGTATCCAGTTGCTCGACAACCGAGGAGGCACTCATGACCGGTTGGCATGCTTTCACCACAACGCCGGGCGCAGGGCCCGTGTTCGACCCCTACCGGTTTCCGGGCGCGGTCGCCGACGAACGTCCGGAGGCGAGGCACACCACCCTCGGCCTTCTGGAGCCCGGCGACCTCCTGTGGCCCGCTCCCGACCGCGGACGGGAGCGGGCCATGCCGCTCAAGCCGGCCGACCGGCGGCGTCTGGACCTGCACGCCGCGCTCACCACGGCGGGCATCGCGCCGCGACCGGGTGATCTCGCCGCCATCGAGGCGCTGAGCACACTGGACGACACCACCCACACCGCACTCCAGCGATGGATCACCCGCAGCCCGTGAACCACGGGCAGCAACCCACGTCGCAGCGCAGAGCGCGGTGCCCGGTACGCGCGTGGGCGCCCGGCGTTCGCCGCAGGTGGAGGCCGACCGGACCTCCTTACTCCGGGATTCCTCCCATCTCGTCGGTTCCGAAACCCTCCCGGCTCGGCAGACTCGTCGGCGGCGGGGTGCGGCCGGGCTGCTCCGGGCTCTGGCTCGGCTGCGCGGTCCCGCCGGCCCGGGCGGTGTCGCCGGTGAGCCCGTGCCGCCCGCCGATCTCGATCTTCCGGCGCCTCTCGTGTTCCGGTTGCGTTTTCGGGATCCGGACGGTGAGAACGCCGTCGGTCAGGTCGGCCGCGATCCTGTCACTGTCCGTCCCCGCCGGCACGCTCGTGCGGTAGGAGAACCTTCCGGTCCGCCGGCTCAGCACCCTGCCGCGCCTTTCCTCGCTCAGCTCTCCGGTGATCGAGAGCTCGTCGCCCTCGACCTCGATGTCGATACTCTCGGCGGGAACGCCGGGCAGCTCCGCCCGCACGACGTACGCGTTCTCCTCTTCCTCCTCCTCGGCCGTCGGCATCCACACGCTGCTCGTCGCGGCGGGTGCTGCGGCCTGTTCCAGGAGCCGCCCCATCCGGCTCCACATGTCCTCGAACTCGCTGAACGGGTCCCATGCCCGGTGCAGCTCCGGGGAGCCGCCTCCATGTCGTATCGGCAGGGTCATGGCCGCCTCCCGCGTGCGATGCGATCTCCTGCGCCAAGCGGGTAACCGGCAGCCAGGGGGCTAAACGACCGCCCGGGTGCCGCGCACCACGGCGGGCCCGGCGGCTCGGTCCTCCAAGGCGTCGCGTGAACTGGTGCGGGAGTGCGCAAATGGGTACAGGATGGCAAAGGCCCGGGAAGGGCACCGGCTCGGTGCCAGGTGAGCACCCCGGCACTGCGGGAAGGAAGCCGGGCCTCTACCGCCTGGGCCGCGAAGAACATCTCCGGTGAGCTCTCGAGGGGCCGATCATGGGAGACCTGAGCAGCGTGACCGTAGGGGTGCTGGGATCCTACGGGGGGCGAAACGTGGGCGACGAGGCGATCCTCACCGCCATGCTGGACCGCATCCGGGCGGGCCGTCCGGACGCACACATCGTCGTGTTCTCCCGCAATCCGGACCAGAGCCGCAGCACCTACCCGGGCGTCGAGGTCGTGGGCTGGGAAGGCGTGTGCCGGGAGCGCATCTCCGAGCACCTGCGCCGGCTCAATCTGCTCGTGCTCGGCGGCGGCGGGATTCTGTACAACACCGAGGCGCGCCGCTACCTGCGGCTGGTCCGCACCGCGCAGGATCTGGGGGTTCCCGTCTTCACCTATGCCATCGGAGCCGGTCCGCTCACCGACGAGTCCGACTGCGCGTGGGTCCGCGCGACACTCGCCGACGCGGCCGAGGTGACGGTCCGCGACGAGGAGTCCAAGCTGGTGCTGGAGGAGGCCGGGCTGACCCGGCCCATCTCCGTCACCGCCGACCCGGCACTCCTGCTGGAACCCGGTGACAGCGGCGAGGAGCTGCTCCGGGCGGAGGCGGTGCCGCGCGGTGGGCATCTCGTGGGGATGAGCGTGCGTGAGCCCGGCCGCGCGGCCGAGCACCTCGACGAAGAGGGCTACCACCAGCTCCTCGGGAACGTGGCCGACTTCCTCGTCCACCGGCTGGACGGCCACATCGTCTTCGTCCCGATGGAACGCGACGACATCCGGCACGCGCACGGCGTGGTCTCCCACATGACCCATGCCGAACGCTGTCAGGTGCTGCACGGGATCTACCGGCCGCAGCAGGTTCTCGACATCGTGAAGCAGCTGGACCTCGCCATCGGCATGAGACTGCACTTCCTGATCTTCGCCGCGCTCGCCGGGATCCCCCTGCTTCCCCTGCCCTACGCCGGGAAGGTGTTCGACTTCGCCCAGCAGATCGGCGCCCCCGCCCTGCGGGGAGTGGTCAGAGAGGCCGCAGGCCCCCTCCTCGCGGAAGTGGACCGTCTGTGGGACGAGCGGCCCGCCCGCGTGGCACACACCGCCACCCGGACGGCAGCGATGAAGTCGCGGGCGGCCGAGACCGCCGACCGGCTCCTCGCCTATCTCGACCAGGCCGCTCCCCGGCCGCTCGCCTACCAGGTCGAACCGGCAGCCGCCTTCCGGACCGGCTGACCCGCACCACGAGCCCCTGATCCCCACGGAGGAACCGTGTCCTACCTGATGCCGCCCCGCGTGCCCCGGAACGTGGAGCTGCCCCCGCGTCAGGCGCTGCACGCCGGCTCCACCCAGGTACTGGTGATCGGCGGCGGCCCCGCCGGTATCGGCGCAGCGCTCGGCGCCTCCAACGCGGGCGCCCAGGTCACCCTTGTCGAGCGGTACGGATTTCTCGGCGGGAACGCCACCGCGGCGCTGGTGATGCCGCTGATGAGTTTCCACAACGAGGTCAAGCAGGCGGTCAGCGGCGACTCGGCACGTCTGCTGCCGCCCGACCATGGAGAGGGCGAGCCGGTCGTCGGCGGCGTGCTCTGGGTGCTGCTCGAGCAGTTGGTTCGCGCGCAGGCGGCGATCCGCCCCTCCTTGGAGACCGGTTACACCGTGCCTTTCGACGCGGAACTGTTCAAACTCGTGGTGTACGACCTTTTGGAGCAACACGAGGTCCGTACCCTGCTCCACGCGTTCGCCTCCGGTGTGGTGGCCATGCCGGACCGCGCACGGGCGGTGTTCGAGACCAAGTCGGGGCCGATCGTCATCGACGCGGACGTGATCGTCGACTGCACCGGCGACGGCGACATCGCCGCTTCGGCCGGGGCCGCGTACGAGATCGGCCGGCCCGAGGACGGCTGGACGCAGCCGATGACGCTGATGTTCCGCATGGTCCGCTTCGACCACGAGGAATTCGCCGAGTACGCCCGGACCCACCCGGATCAGTGGAAGGGCGTGCACGGGCTGTGGGACCTGGTCCGCGAAGCCACCGATGCCGGGGAACTCGACCTGCCGCGCGAGGACATGCTGTTCTTCGCCACACCCAACACCGGCGAGGTGGCGGTCAACTCGACCCGCGTCACCGAAGTGCTCGGCACCAGCGTCTGGGACCTGACCCGTGCCGAGTTCGCCGCCCACCGGCAGATGGCGCAGATCGCCCGCTTCCTGCGCAGCCGCGTGCCGGGCTTCGCCGACTCGTACATCGTGCAGAGCGGCGTCCAGGTCGGTGTCCGCGAGACGCGCCGGATCCAGGGCGCGTACCAGCTGACGGGCGAAGACGTTCTGAACGCCCGCAAGTTCGACGACGTCATCGCTCGCGGGGCCTATCCGGTGGACATCCACAACCCGAGCGGTCGCGGGACGACGCTCAAACGACTCCCGCGCGGTCAGTCCTACGACATCCCCCTGCGCTGCCTCTTCCCCACGGATGTGGACCGGGTCCTGGTCGCGGGCCGCTGCATCTCGGGTGACCACGTGGCCCACTCCTCCTACCGCGTCATGCCGATCTCCATGGCCACCGGGCAGGCCGCGGGTGTCTGCGCGGCCCTCGCGGCGGCTCAGGGAAAGCGCCCCAGGGACGTCCCGGCGGACGCGGTCCAGGCAGAGCTCCGCTCCCAAGGCGCCAGCCTGTCGTGACGCCCGACGGGCACCGGCCGTGATCCGGTCCGCGTCACGCGGACCTTCTTCTTCGGAGCATGCCCCGGCGCAGGCGGAGCGGAGGGCCTGCTGCCGATGCCGGGCGCCGGCCCCTTCTGCCGGGTGCCTTCGGGCGAACAATGCACCGAACACGTGGTGCGCGACGCGTCCGGTGGTACGCGCATGTGCATGGCCCCCAGGTCGTCGGACCCCCAGGAGCGCCCTTCCGGTGCGCCGCCCGCCGCACAGACGTCACGCGTGCCGGACGCGCTGCGGACGGCCGCCGCGTACGCCTGGCGGATCCTCGTGGTGGCCGCCGCCGTCTACGGTGTCTTCGCACTGCTCGGGCGGTTCCACGAGATCGCCGCGGCCGTGTTCCTGGGCCTCGTCCTCACCGCTGTGCTCCGGCCGGTGGCCGATCTGGCCGCACGCCTCCTGCCGCGTCCGCTCGCCGTCGCCGGCTCGGTGCTGGGCAGCATCCTGCTCGTGCTGGGTGTGCTGGCGCTGGTCGGCGAGGTGGTCTCGGGGGAGCGGACCACGCTCGTACGGGAGTTCCGCGACGGCATCGAGAGGATCGAGAACTGGCTGGAACGGCCTCCGTTCCGCGTCGCCCCGGAGGCCCTCGGCGACATCCAGTCCCGCATCGGCCAGCTGCTGTCCAGCCACCGGTCCACCGTCGTCAGCGAAGCGCTGAGCGGCGCCGGACGCCTGGTCGAGGTGCTGACCGTGCTCGCCCTCGCACTGTTCTGCTCGGTCTTCTTCATCAACTCCGGCGACCGCCAGTGGGGGTGGTTCTGCGACCAGTTGCCGGCCGCCGCCCGGGATCACGCGATGGTGGCGGGCCGGGCCGCCTGGCGGACGTTCACCGGATACACCCACGGCATCCTGCTGGTGGCGGCCACCAACGCGATCCTGGTGGGAGTCGCCCTCTTCGTGCTCGGGGTGCCACTCGCGCTGCCGCTTGCCCTGCTGGAGTTCTTCGCCGCGTTCATCCCCCTCGTCGGTTCGCCCATCGCCCTCGCGGTCGCCGCGGTGGTCGCGCTCGCGGCCAAGGGCCCGCTGATCGCGGCCGCCGTCGTCGCCCTGATCGTCGTCATCGGCCAGATCGAGGGGCATCTGCTGCACCCGATCGTGATGAGCTGGGCCGTCCGGCTGCATCCCCTGGTCGTCGCGCTGTCGGTCGTCGGCGGGGCTGTCGCCGCCGGTGTGGTGGGCGCGGTCGTCGCGGTGCCCCTGGTGGCCGTGGTCTGGTCGGTCCGTCAGGCGCTCCGGACCGCGCGCCTGTCCGGCGGGAGCGGCTGACCGGCGCTCAGGGCACCGCCGCACCCCGCTCGTCGGAGGCGGCCAAGGCCCTGGCCAGCGGCATCCTGGCCAGGGCCAGGACACCGGCCACCACCAGCGCCACCCCCGCCGCCTCCGGCAGCAGCCACCAGCCGGTGCGGACGTGTTCCTCGAAGAGGAGGATGCCGAGACACAGGCTCACGGCGGCGTCGCCGAGGGTGAGCGCGGGCTGGGAGGCGACCAGCGGGCCCGCCTGCATCGCGTGCTCGAGCAGGAAGATCGCGGCCACTCCGGTGGCCGCGAAGGCGTAGGTCTGCCAGGCCGTGAGGAACGCGCCGAGGCCGTGGTCGTCCAGGATGTGCACCGCCTCCTTCATCAGGGCCGCGGTGACGGCGTAACTGACAGCGGTGGCCGTGCCGAGACAGGCCGCGCGGGCGCGGCCCTCCGGCCGGCGCAGGGCCGCTGCGGCGAGCGCGAGGACCACCGCGGCGCACACCGGGAGTGCGACGGCCCAGCGCTCCGCCGGCACATCGGTGCGGTTGCCCGACGGCGAGGCGGCACCGAGAGCGATGCCGAGACCCACGACGACAGCGGCCAGCGCCACCCACCCGCCGCGCGGCAGGCTTCCGTGCAGCAGCCAGGTCGCCAGGATCAGGGCGAGCGGCAGTTCGAGGACGAAGAGCGGCTGAACGATCGTCAGCGGCCCGGTCCCCAGCGCCACCGCCTGGCAGACGCCCGCGACGACGACGGCGGCCATGCCGGCCAGCCAGACGGGCCGGCGCAGCAGATCCAGCATGAGACCGGCGCGGAGACCCTGCGAACGCGGTACGTCGAGAGCCGCCTTGCGCTGCAGCACGGTGGCGAACGCGTTGCTGAGCGCCGCGCCGAGCGCGAAGAGCACCGGCAGCAGGGTGTGCACGTGGTCGGCCTCCGGCAGTCGACGGGAGGGCGGGCTGCGGTGACCGCGGCACGCCGTCGGCCTCACGGACCCGGCCCGCTTCCTGCCATGGTGCCCACCGTCGGGCCGCGCCCGCGATCCGAGCCGGGCCGCGGTACCCCCGTGGCCGCCGCCCTGATCCAGCCGTCCGGGAATCTCAAGGAGCCCGGCGGACGCTCTGTCGCCCGCATGCTCGCCGTGGCGCGGCGCCTGTGGCTGCGGGCACGGTCGCCCCTCGGCGAGGCCGCGTTGCGCGTCTGCCGCCAAGGGTTCTTCGGCCCGAGCAGAGCGTGCGGCTGCCGCACCCTCGGGCCGGCTATGGCAGAGGCCGGCTCAGGTACCCGGCGATGCGGCTTCCCCACGTGCGGATGTCGGCGCGTGTTCGGGACACGTGGAGTTCGGCGCGCGGCAGGACATGCGCCAGGGTTTCCGCGGTGGACAAGGGGTGCCCCGGGTCATCCGCCCAGCCGAGGACCAGGACCGGCTGACGCAGCGTGGCGATTTCCGTGGGGGCGGGCAGATCGGACGCTGCCAGGCCGCGCAGGATGGCGGGCAGCAGCCGCTCGGCGGGCGTCGGCGGCAGCTGCGGAACGTCGGCCACGACGGCCGGGCGAGGTTGCCGCGCCCTGGTGGCGAGCCAGGCGTCCCGTCCCTCCCGTTCGACAGCGTCCGCGGATTCCCGATTCGCCCGCGCATGCGCCGTGCGCGTCGTCCAGGCCGTCGGCGGGATGAGCAGAACCAGCCGGGAGAACCGGCTGGGCGCACGCACGGCGGCGTGCAGCACGGTGCCGCATCCCATCGACGCCCCCATGGCGACGGCAGGCTCCGAGGCGTCCAGGTGGTCGAGCAGCGCCAGCAGATCGTCGGCGAGCGACCGATAGGTGTAGTCGCAGTCCACGGGATCGCCGGTCGACCGACCGTGGCCCCGGGCGTCGTAGCGGACGAGACGATGCCCCGCCTTCACGACCGGCGCCCAGTCGAAGAGGCCCATCCGGTCCTCGGCCGCCTGACTCACGAAACCGCCGTGCGCGTACACGGCGAGAGGGCCCTCACCGGCATCGTCGTAGACCAGCTCGGCCCGGCGATGTCTGAAGCGGCCCTCCCTCGTCGTGTGTCCGCCCATGCGACCAGCCTGACCTGCCCGCCGGGCGCCCGCCACCGAGTCGACTTGCGGACCACAGGCGTACGGGGCGCGCGTGCCTCACCCCGGCCCGCCTGCTGTCACGCGGAGGCGCCGGGCGTACCCGCGTCAGGGGCCGTCGTGGACGAACGGTGCCCACAGGGCCGGGTCGGTCGGGTGGGTCTCACGCAGGACGGCGACCGCCCGGTGCAGGGCCACCGCCGCGCCGGCAGCGTCCGTGTCGGCCAGGTGCCGGTAGAACGCCGCAGCGACGACCGGTGCCACGCGGTCAGGGACCGACCAGAGCGCGGCCACCACGTGCCGGAACCCCGCGGTGCGCAGGGCGGCAGCGGTGTGGATCGCCTCGTCCGGCAGCAGGCCGCTGCCGAGGCGCGTGTGGCAGGCGGACACGAACGCCAGCTCGGCGTCGTCCAGGCGCAGCCCGGAGAAGTCGGCCACGTTCATGTCCCCGTCGCGCAGACAGAGCCCCGAGGTGGTGGGGGCGGTCATGTCGAGGGTCCCGTGACAGGCGAAGTGCACCCACGCGTGGCGGGGCAGCTGTTCACGCACGGCCCGTACCGTGGCGGCGTCGCCGCTCAGCACCTTCACCCGCCGGCCGGCCGCCTCACGCACCGCCCGCAACTCCTCGGCCACGTCGGGCAGGACGGTGTGCCCCCGGCGGGTGTCGGACAGGCCCACGGCGAGCAGCCCAGTGGCGCGGGAACGCCGTACGCGCGCCCGCCACCGGCCGCTGCCCGCGTCGGGGCCGCGGCGGCCGCCGGCGGCCTCGGCGAGGGCGGACAGTGTGCTCGTGTACGACGACACGACGGCGTACGGCAGGCCGGCCGGCTCGGTCCGGTCGTGGAGCGAACGGGGGTACCTTCCGGCCGCGTGCAGCGGCAGGACCACCAAAGAGGCCGTCGGGCACCACCACAGGCGCGGCGGCGACGTCGTCTTGTACGGCAGGCCCAACCGGTCGAGCACCGGGCGGGCGATCCGTTCCCACAGCCACTCCAGGGTGTCGTGCACCGTGTGCCGCGCGCGTTCCCGGGCCAGTCCGCCCGAGGAGGCCGCCTTGGAGAGGTGTGCGAGGTAGGTGTTGGCGACGCGGTCCGTCTCCGCCAGGTCGATCCCGGTGAGCGGCACCACCTCCACCCTGCCGCCGGGGAGCACGACGATCGCGTCGCATCGGATCGCGCTGATGTTGACGACGACCACCGGACCGCCCGCGGCGGCGGCGGCGAGTTCGGCGAACCGCGGCGGGGCGAGGAAGCGCTCGAACCCCGGCAGGTCGCGCACGCGGTCCACCAGCCGCCGCCAGCGCAGCACCAGCCGCATACGTTCCTCGGCGTCCAGGTGGCCGCCGTCCGTCAGGGCGTCACGGACCTCTGCCAGCCCGGCCGCCAGAGCCGTGTCCCGAGCGGCGAGGCGGTCGAGATCCGCGCGCAGGTGCAAGGTGCCCCGCCAGATGACCGAACGTCCCTGCTCCAGCAGTTCCACCGCCACCTCCGGACGGCCGGCCGCGATCGCGATGGCGGCCGCGTCCCGGGGCAGGGCTGCCCCGTCGCGCAGACCCTGCTGCTGGTCCTCGCGGTCGAGGCCCGCCCAGCCGAACTCCTGGAGCAGCGCCACACCGGCCCGCGCCCCTGCCAGCGCGTCGGCGACGTCCCCGCCCTCCCACGCGACACCCGCCCAGATGCGGGCGGCGACAAGACGGTCCCGGACCGGCGACCCCGGCGCTCCCGCCGCGGCGCGGACCGCCGCGAGCGCGGCCACGCGGTCGGGCGCGGCACCCTTTTCGCCCCCTGTCGCCTCCCCTTGGGCTCCGCCCTGCGCCCCGTCCCGCGCGGCCTCGGCCGGCAGACACCGGGCGATCAGCGCGCCCGCCAGTCCCGTCATGACCTCGGCGTAGACCATGGCCGACTCGTCGCAGAGGGCGGCCGCCGCGGTGAACGCCTCCACCGCCTCCGCCACGGCCGCGTCCCGGCGGTCGTCGTCCTCCTCCGTACCGAGGAGCAGCCGGCCGAGCGTGCGCTGCGCCTCCACCACCGGACCGGTGCCCTCTGCGGCGGCCACCGCCCGCCGAGCCGCCTGCACGGCGCCGTCCCGGTCCTCGTCCTCCAGCAGCGCGGCGGCCAGGCGCAGCAGAAGCACCGACTGCGCGGTGTGGCCCTCGGGCAGCGCCGAGAGCGCACGCCTGACGGCGGCCGACGTGCCGTCCCCCTCCACCGTGTACGCGGACTGCACCAGCGCCTCCGCCCGGCCGGCGACGAGGGGCGCCTGCGTCTGCTGTTCCTCCTGTGCCCGCTGCGCTGCTCGCGCCGCTTCCCGGGCCGCCTGTGCGTCGGCGCCGCGACCGGTCAGGTCGGCGCGCCCTCGCAGTGCGGTGGCGAGGTTCGTGGCCGCGGCGATCCGGTGCTGTGGCTCGTCGGCCTCGGCGTACGCGGTGCGCAGCAGGACGACGGCGGCGTCCAGGTCTTCCACGCTCCCGCGGCGTCCGCCGCGCACCAGCAGGGCCACTCCGCAGTTGATCCGCCCGACGACGTCAGGGAAGCGCTCGACCGCGGCGCGTCCCCATGCGACCGCCTCGTCCAGGATCCGGCCCGCGTCCCACTCCGCCCCGGTCTCCGTGTCCGAGTCCGCGCCGGTCTCCGCCTCCGAACCCGCTCCGGTCTCCGTGTCCGCGCGGAAGTGGGCCAGGGTCGACAGAACGGCGCACAGGGCCGATTCGAGCTCCGCCCGCTCGCGGGCCCCGGCACCGGGGCGCTCCAGCGTCTCCCGCCCGATGCCGACAGCCTCCTTGCCCCATGCCGCCTCGCCGGTGACCTCGAAGCGGCGGCGCAGCAGGGCGACGGCCGGGCGGGCCGCGCCGAAGCGGTCGGGGTGGTCGGGCGGGAGGTCCGACCACACGGTCACCGCGACCGCCGCCGCCTCCTCGAGGTCGGCCATGTGCCCCCGCAGGTCGTACCGGTGTCCGAGGAGGTCCCGCAGCTCACCCTGGAGCGTTCCACGCAGCGGATGCCCTGGAGGCGCGGCCCGGACGGCTTCCCGGTGGACGTTCACCGTCCGTACGAGAGCGGCGTCGTCACCGGTCAGCTCGAACGCCCGGAACGCCGCGACGGCGAGCGCTCGCAGCACCACGGGGTCCTCGACGGGGCCGTCTGCACCCGGCCGGAAGCGGAGCCGTTTCAGATTGGCGGCCGCCTGCGCGTGCCCCGCCGCCGCGGCGGTCGCGAACCAGCCTTCGGCCGCGGGGTCGCCCGCGTTGTACAGCAGGACGCCGAGATTGTTGGCCGCCTCCGGATGCCCCGCGTCGTGCGCGCGGGCGTACCAGGCGCGTGCCTCGTCGATGCGACCGGCCCGTTCCGCCAACAGCCCCAGGTTGTACGGGCCGTTGGCGTCGCCGTATGCCGTCGCCTCGAGGAACGCCTGCCGGGCCTCCGCCGTACGGCCCTGGCGGTCCAGCTCCGCTCCTCGCACTGCCGACCGCCATCCGGCCGCCTCGTCGTGTCCATCCATCGGTGCTCCCCCCGGCCGCCCGAAGGGCCCCAACTGCCCCGGGAGACAACCCGATCAGCATTCCAGGGCGGGCCCCCTCCCACCGGGTTTCTCCGAAAAGGCTCAGCCCTTCGCGCGGGGAGGAATGGGTCCTCGGACCGGAGCCGCGAAGCGGCGGAGTTCTCTGAGTATCTCTTCTGACGTGCACTTTCTTCCGTTGTCAGTAGGGGCTGTTAGGTTCGGATCATGCCGACCGCAGTGACAGTCGAGACGGGGACGGGGCACGCCCGGCACCCGCACCGTTGACGGTCTTTGAGCCCGGGCAGGCCCGCCTGGGCGAACCGGCCACGCCAGCGGCGCACGTGTCCAAATGCAGCCCCGTCTCCCGGGCGATGCATGCGCTGGAGCGTCCACGCGCGGCGTGCAGCACCACCTGTGCACGCACCCGCAGCCGGTGCTCGGTCTTGTGGCCGTAGGCCATCTTCTTCAACCGCACGTGTTCGGCGGCACTCGGGGCTATCGGACAGGGGGTGCGGACGGGCATGGCGGGCGAACCGATCGGCCGAAGTGGATCACTGGTACCTCGCAGCCTGCCCCGCCCGTCATCGCCCCAGCCCCCGCAATGACCGGTGCAAGAGGCCACTTGGACAGGGAAAACGCAACTTCGACATGGCCCGCAGAGGCAGCTACCTTCACCTGGTCTTCGGCGATCGCCCACGGTCGCACAGGAGTTCCTTCAGGCTGAGCCACCCGCGACGGAATGAGTTGGTCACGCCCCACGAATCGTCGCCCCCATGCGTAAGCCACCGAACCGGGTCCACACCAGGCACCCCCAACCAGGGAGAGACACATGCCCCATCTTGCGCTGTACACATTCGGCGTCCTGAAGTCGCCTCTCGCCGATCCCGCACCTCT
The DNA here is from genome assembly GCF_013387495.1 of Streptomyces sp. PKU-EA00015. Taxonomy (GTDB): domain Bacteria; phylum Actinomycetota; class Actinomycetes; order Streptomycetales; family Streptomycetaceae; genus Streptomyces. Next base: position 87,809 of record NZ_JABZEE010000015.1, read on the forward strand.
CACGCGCGAACTCCACGACAGCGGCGAGGCCATCTACCGGAAGATCAGCCAGCACCCCGGGTACCTCGCTCGTGCTGAAGCGGCGGACGGCGACCGGGGCACACACTTCGACTTGGACTGGGGTGCATGGGGAGAGTTCGCCGTACCGACCTGGTACGGCAAGGGCCGTACGGTGGAAACCACCGCCCTGGACGCGACCCTCTCACTCTGGACCGACCTGCGCTCCGCCTTCGACGCCATCTACACCGGTCTGCACCGTGAGGCGCTGAACAGGCGTTACGACTGGTTCGAGAGGACAGGACACCCGAGTTACGTGTTCTGGTGGGTCTCCGACGGCGTGATACCCACCTGGCAGGACGGGGTTTCCAGGCTGGAGCACCTCCACGACCACGGCTCCGCGCCGCACGCCTTCACCTTCCACCACTCGTTCGCCCCAGAGGGAGCTCCGACCAGGATCAAAGGCATCGGGCCGAAGAGCGACCAGGTTCGCTGACAAGGAAGCCTGAACGACTGGGTTCGCTGTCAAACGCCTCGATTGAATACCTCACCGACCCCATCATCTGACCCCGGCACCACACACAACACAGGCTCCACAGTCAACCCCGAAGTATCTACGGAGCCGACCACTTAGCGACCTCAGCACCAGGGTCCCGCTCGCCAAGTCGAAGCTCTCCGAGCTGCTGCGACGAACCGGGCTCTACCGCGATGGGAGATCATCCTCAACCTGTCCGTCACGCTAAAGCTGCCCGGCTGGCCCCTGTACCGGCTATGGCGGCAAGCGGCGTCCGAGGCCCAGAAGTCCAGCGACTGGATCGAACGATCCGGCGACAAGGCCTCGGTGACCACGTCTCAAATACCGCCCCTGGAGCACCGCGCGTTCCGCGAGATGGTGGAGAACGACTACCGCCACTATGCGCAGGTCTTCCTCGACGACGACCAGCGCAACACGGCAGTCTCCAACACCTTCGACCTCCTCTGGCTGCGCTGGAACGAGCCCCTCGCCGGCCCCGACATCCGGCGCTTCGCCTGGGACACCCTGCGCACCACTGTCATGACCCGCACCCCGCACATCGACGGCCGGCCCGAGTTCGGCGCAGCCGCCTTCGACACCGTCGCCCTGCGGCACCTGACCACCGACACCAAGCGCCTGCAGGTCCGGGACCGCACAGTGCCCCAGGACATCGTCCCGCCGTCCTACACCGCTTCCCCCGACCCAATGGCCACCAGCGACACGTCCGCGAAGAGCAGCACCTCCACCGCAGCCGCCGAAGACCTGCGTGCCCTGTGCGAAACCCTCGTAACCCACACCCCCGCCGACGACGTCGCCGACTTCGTCACCGAACAGCCTCCCCGAACCCCGCAGCGACGCCATGATCCTCGCCTGCGTCCTGCAGCTCACCGACACCGACGACGGCGCCCGCTTCTGGTGGCAGTACGCCGCAGGCGCCTGCCAGGCCGCCGCCGTAAATCACCATGACGGTCGACCTGACCCAGGAGCAGATCGACAAGGCACGCGACCGCGTCAAGGCGAACAAGCCGCTCGAAAAGCCGCAACAGACCAGCAAGCGCCCTGCCGATGCGAACCGGCAGAGCGGCAAGCCCATGACGCTCGCCGACGCCTACAAGCAGGCCGCGGACAGCGTTAAGGAAGCCCAAGCCAAGCCTACAAGGACTTCGATGTATCCCGTCGACCTCAGCCAGAACCGGTCTGCCGGAAACACGCTGATGAACTACGTGCGTAACCACCGCATCCTCGCGTGGGATGACACCCTCCCAGACCCGGCCAACAGCAACGACCGGTACTACGTGCAGATCGTGGACTTCTAGCCCACAGGACTGTCACACCGGGAAAGTATGATGACGGCGCTCCTCGGACATCGAGGAGCGCCGTTCCCGTTCTCGCCGGAGGCCTCGTGGACCTGATGCAGACCCTCGATGGCTACTTCGGCGGCTGGTCCTTCACGTTCACCAAGCTGTCCCCGCTCGAGGCGCTGCAGGCTATGGAAGCGGTCTCCATCCGCCCCATCGAGAACCCGCTCGATGCGCTCCGCGAGGAAGAGGACGAAGGCCTTGCTGAAGACGGTGTTCTTCTCGTCGCCGGCCGCGTGCACCCTGACTGGAGCATCATCATCGAGACCAGCGGCTACACGGGATTCGTGGGAGCCGAACGGTCCGTTCTCCTTGAGTTGTGCAGCGCCGAGTATCCGGCGATGACTGTCTTCAAGAATCCCAACCGTCTTGAGCTGCTGTACGCGGACCTCGACGACAGGTGGGGCGGCATGGCGCTCGACAGCGGGATCCGATGGGGCGAGATGAGCCCGCCCGTCTCGGCTGTACTCACCGCGGCCGGGTTCCTCCCCGATGGCCAAGGCATCTCCACGGAGATCGCCGACCGTGGGTACAACGATCTCGCGCAGCGCGCTATCGCCGCAGCGACGGGAGTATCCCTGGACGACGTCGAGACAGCTGGCGGCTGGGCCTCGGGGATCGTCCTGGCGGAGACGGCAGCGACGCAGGCCTCGCGGAGCAGATCGCTTCGTTGACCGCCGCGTGGCAACACCGGCCGTGCTCCGGCCTCCACGATCTCCTCCTCAGCGAGCCGGATCTCTCCAGCTCGGCCTTGGCCTTCTTGATCTTCGTGGCCACCCGTTGCAGAACATCGTCGCCAGGTCGTCACGGACCAGCATCCTCGCCTTGTGCGTCAGGCACGCGAGGATACGCGGTCCGCTCGATCGAGGTCACAACCCACCCCAGGCCCCGGACGACAGCAACATCGCGACCAACGACACCGAGCCGAACGGGTGATGGGAGTCGGAACACCACGCAGAGCCCGTTGAGGTCTCATCCCGGCTTGCCGAGGCGAGGCCATGCGACGGCGGGGCGCGCCGGGAGGTGTTGTTCCTCATGAACATCGAACATGACGCGCCGCCGACGCCTCCCCATCTCGTGTCCAGGTGTGTCGGTTCTCGGGCTCTGTCAAGATCTCCGTGAAGTCGATCACGCTTCCGTGCGCCGGTGTCGCTCTGTTACAAGCTGTGGCGGAGGCTTCAGCGGGCTCGGCGGCGGGTTGCCTTGATGCAGCGTGGGGATCAGGCGCAGTGCGGAGCGAGAGCCAAGCACGCACTCCCCCTCTCCGAGAGAACGTATACGTGCACCGCGTGCGGAGCCGTCTCGCCACGAGACAAGAACTCCGCCCGCGTGATGCTCGTCCGGGCTGGTCTCAACCCGGCTAGTGCTGATCTTGTAAGCCCTGCCGCCTGCTAGGTGCCAGGCGAAGTGAGCTAATAATCCCCTCCCTTCAGGGAGGGGAGGTTTCAATAGAGTGTGGCCATGTCCGACGCAGCGTCCCCCTATCTCGCCACGGCAGACTTCGAGTGGACCGAACGCGCCTTCCGGCTCCTGGAGTCGCAGCAGCTGACGGTGTCCCGGCACGGCGCGGGCGACGTCCCCGGATACGTGGTGAGCGGGCCCTGTCCGCGGTGCGGGCACCACTTCACCGACCGTCAGGTCCTGGTCGCGCTGGCCGGGCTCTCCGGGCCCGACCGGCAGGAGCACGGGGGCGTCGTCCCGGCGGCCGTCGTCCTCGACGTCACCTGCGGCTGCGGCTCGGCGCACGACGACGCGCCGGAGGGGACCGCGGGCTGCGGCGCCAGCTTCCGGATCGAGCTGGTCACCGAATGACGCTCAGGCCACGCCTGCCGCAGCGCCCTCCTTCGGCCACGGACCTCGCCGAACGCGACCGTTTCCGGGAGCTGGTGCGTTCGTCGCTGCCCGGCGTACGCGCGGCGGCCGAGGCCTGGCGCAACGGGCTGGCCGCCTTCATCACGCTTCTCGGCGCGGCCCTCGTGGTCAAGGGCCCGGCCACCACCGCCGACATGACGACGGCCTGGCGGGCGGCGGTCACCCTGCTCGTCGGCGGCGGGCTGGCGCTGGCCGTGGTCGGCCTGTGGCAGGCTCTGGCCGCTCAGGCCGGTACCCGGCCGCTGGCGGTCACCCTGGCCGACATCCACCGCGACCACGGATCCCTCGACGGCTTCGAGGTCGCCACCGCGATGCGGTCCGCCCGGCGGCTCACCCTTGCGCGGCGGGCGGTCGCCGTGGCCCTGGCGCTGCTGTTCACCGGCACGGCGCTCACGTGGTGGGCGCCCAGCGCACAGCGTGGTTCGGTGAAGGTGACCCACGGCGAGGAGACCACGTGCGGCACCCTGCTGTCGGCGGACGGTGGCCGGCTGCGCATCGCGGTCAAGGGCCAGGCCCGTCCCACGGTCGTCGCGCTCACGGCGGTCCGGAACATGTCGGTGACCCTCACCTGCCCATGAGACGGGCGGGGCGGCGCTCGCGGCTCGTGCGGAGCCGAGGAAGGCGGTCCGGCGGCGGCCGAGTCCAGCAGGTGGCCGACCGCCGTGCGCGCGGGCGGGGTCAGACGTGCGCGGTGCCGTCGCCGTTCGCCATGGCTTGAGCGATCCGGCGGTTGCTCTCGTGCCAGACGTCTTCGGGGAACCGGATGCCCTCCGCGGGGAAGGGGATCCGTTCCCCGATCGGCAACCGCTTCACGTACTCGCTCGGTTCGACGCTCATGCCGCACAGCCTCGCACGACGCCGTGTTGGGCACCGTGGAGAGCTGCCGCAGGACTCTCGCCGCTTCACCGCTGTGGGTCTGTGCGCGCACACCGCCGGTCGGACAGCGGGTGAGGCGCCTCGGTGTCGACATACGCGACAGGCAGCCACATAAGCAATTTTCCGGTCATCGTGCTCCATGCTGGATCGTGCCGCGTCAGGCCCAGCCCCGCGGCGCGCCCCTCGTCGGGGCGGTATGTGCAAGGTGCAGACCGACCGGAGGACCATGTACAGGCAGCAGGATCACACCCGTCCAACCCCTCGCACGCGGCGTGCCGTTCTCGGTGCCGGGATCGCGGCAGCCGGATCCGCACTGCTGGCCGCCTGCTCGGGCGGCGACGCCGGCCGAGCAGGCGGTGTCGGAAAGGAAGCCCCCGGTCCAGGCGCCGGAGGTTACGTCCCGGGGGACGGCAAGAAGGTCCCGCCCACCTGGACACCCAGTCCCGAAGGGAAGCTCCGCCACCGCACCTTCACGGCGACGCCGGCCACGGTCGAGATCGGCGGCGGACGCACCGTCAGGACCTCCGTCTACAACGGCGAACTGCCCGGCGAGGAGGTGCGGATCGCCGCCGGCGACATGCTCGAGCTGACGCTCGCCAACCATCTGCCCGAACCCACCACGGTGCACTGGCACGGCATCGCCCTGCGCAACGACATGGACGGCGTGCCCGACGTGACACAGCCGCCGATCAGAGCGGGCGGAGAGTTCACCTACCGCTTCCGGACGCCGCACCCCGGGACGTACTGGTTCCATCCGCACCTGGGCCTCCAGGTCGACCGGGGCATGTACGCGCCGCTGATCGTGGACGATCCCAACGAGCCCCTCGAGTACGACGCGGAATGGATCGTCCTGTTGGACGACTGGCTCGACGGGGTCGACGGCTCCACTTCCGAGGACGTCTTCGACCAGCTCCGCAAGGGCAAGCCCGCCATGGGCCACGGCTCCGCACACCGCGGGCACGACGGCGGTGACCGGCCCGTGCGGCCGAAACCCTCCGGAGGAGTCGCGGCCGGGTACGGGCCGCCCGGGGCCCATGGGCCGGAGCAGCACGACGCGTCGCCCTCACCGAGGCCGACGAGACGCCCCAACCGGCTGATGACGGGCGCCCACAGCCCCCTGCTCGGCGGCCACGCGGGCGATGTGGCCTACCCGCACTATCTGATCAACGGACGCACGCCCGACGATCCGACCCAGTTCAGGGCCAGGCCCGGCGACCGGATCCGGCTGCGTCTGATCAACGCGGGTGCCGAGACACCGTTCCGCGTGGCACTCGGCGGCCACCGGATGACGATCACCCACAGCGACGGCTTCCCCGTACGCCACCACCGGACCGACGCCCTGCTCATCGGCATGGGCGAACGGTACGACGTGCTGATCACCGCGAAGGACGGCGTCTTCCCGCTCACCGCACTGGCCGAGGGCAAGAACGGCGCCGCCATGGCCGTCCTGCGCACAGCCGGCGGCGCGCTGCCCGGCCCCGACGCCCGCCCCGCCGAACTGAGGCGAGCCGTCCTCCCTTCGGCCCGCCGGCTCAAGCCCCACGAATCCGTCGCACTCGACCGGCGCAGGCCCGACCGCATCGTCAGAGTCACCTTCACCGGCGACATGAAGGACTACGACTGGGGGACCGACCACCGCCCCTACACACCCGACAGCGTCCACCGCGTCGAACACGGCGAACGCGTACGGCTCGTGGTCATCAACGCGACCGACATGTGGCACCCGGTCCATCTCCACGGCCACACCTACGCCCTCGCCGGCATCGACTCCAACGGCGCCCGCAAGGACACCGCCACCGTCCTGCCCCACAACAAGCTCGTCCTCGACTTCGACGCCGACAACCCCGGCCAGTGGATGCTCCACTGCCACAACCTCTACCACTCGGAATCCGGGATGATGACCACCATCGCCTACGACGCCTGATCCCTACGCCGGCGGCCCGGAACGCGGCAGAGGCGCGTCGGGCACGCCGCGCCCCTGCCCGGGCGGTTCGCGGGTTACCGTCGGCGGCATGGACGGTGATCGCGCTGGGTGGCGCCAATGTCTGCTCGGCGGAGCGGTGTTCGCGGTGTGCATGGCCGGCACCACGCTGCCGACCCCGCTCTACTCCCTCTACCAGGCGAAGTTCGGGTTCGACGAGCTGACCGTGACCGTCGTGTACGCCGTGTACGCCTTCGGGGTCATCGGTGCGCTGCTGCTGGCGGGCAACGCCTCGGACACCGTGGGCAGGCGGCCGGTCCTGCTGGCCGGCCTGGGATGCGCGGCGGCGAGCGCCGTCTGCTTCCTGTGTGCCACCGGGCTGGGCTGGCTGTATGCGGGGCGGCTGTTGTCGGGACTGTCCGCCGGTCTGTTCACCGGCGCCGCCACGGTGTACGTGCTGGAGCTGGCGCCCGCGGGCGGCGCTTCCCGGGCCACGTTCGTGGCGACCGCCGCCAACATGGGCGGGCTGGGATGCGGCCCACTGCTCGCCGGAGTGCTCGCGCAGCACGCCTCGTGGCCCCTGTACCTGCCGTTCGCCGTACACCTCGCACTGGTGGCCGTGTCGGCCGCCGTCCTGCTCCGGCTGCCGGAGACCGTGGCCGTACGGCGGTCGCCGGCCACCGTACGGCCGCAGCGGCCCGGCCTGCCCCCGCAGGTGCGGGCGGTGTTCGGGCCGGCGGCGACCGCCTCGTTCGTGGGCTTCGCGCTGTTCGGGGTGTTCACGTCGGTCAGCCCGGCGTTCCTCGCGCAGTCCCTGGACGTGCACGACCACGCCGTGAGCGGGCTGGTCGTCGCGCTCGCCTTCTTCGCATCGACCGCGGGGCAACTGGCGGTCGGTCGGGCCGGCGTGACGCGATCGCTGCCGCTGGGCTGCGCAGGGCTCTTCGCCGGGCTGGCGCTGCTGGCGGGAGCGTTGCGCTGGGACCTTCTGCTGTTGGTGGTGCTGAGCGCGCTCGTCGGTGGCGTCGGGCAGGGGCTGACCTTTCGTGGGGCGCTGTCCGCGGTGGCCGAGGCGTCACCCCCGGACCGTCGCGCGTCTGTGGTCTCGACCCTGTTCGTGGTGGCGTACGCCGGTATCTCGGTGCCGGTGATCGGTGTCGGGGTACTGGTGGGCCCGATCGGCCTGGAGGGTGCGGGGCTCGTCTTCATCGCCTGCATGGCCGCCCTGGTGACGACCGCGGCCGCCTACCTGCTGCGGCGTCCGGTACGGGCGCGAACGTGAGGACCCCGGACGGGGCACCCGTCCTGGTACGGGCGCGAACGGCGTCGCCCTGACTCTCGGCGTGGACACGCCGGGCCGGCGCCCACGGCGGTCCCGGCGCTCGGGGCGCGGTGTCGACGACCTCCCCGAAGGCGTGGCACCAGTGCGTTGACAGCGCCGCACAGGCATCCAGATACTGACTGATGGTTCAGTCAGTATCTGTCGTTGCCGTACCTGGAGGCACCATGTCCGACCTCCCCACCGAGCTGGTTCCGTTCACCCCCGAGCAGCGTGGCATCGTCGAGCTCACCCGTGCCTTCGCCCTCGAGGAGATCCGCCCGCGGGCGCGCTCCGTGGACGAGGCCGATGTCGAGACGCCCTGGGACCTGTGGCGCAAGGCCGCGAAGGTCGGCATCACCGGCTTCATGCTTCCCGAGGAGTACGGAGGCGGCGGATTCACGGACGTCTTCACCCAGTGCCTGGTGCAGGAGGAGCTGTGCGTCGGCGACCTCGGCATCGGCAATCTGCTCTGCTCCAACGGTTTCTTCGCCGACCCGCTGCTCGCACTCGGCACCGAGGAGCAGAAGCGGACCTGGCTCACCCCGCTGACCGGCCCCGACACCCCGATGACCGCCCTGGCCACCACCGAGCCCGGCGCGGGCTCCGACGCCGCGTCGATCGTGACAACAGCGACCCGCACGGACGGGGGATACCTGCTCAACGGCCAGAAGGCCTGGATCTCCAACGCGGGGGAGGCCGAGCAGTACGTCGTCTTCGCCAAGACGGACCCGGCGCAGCGCTCCCGGGGCGTCACCGCCTTCCTCCTCGGCAAGGACACCACCGGGGTCACCTTCGGCGAGCCGATGCGGAAGATGGGCCAGCGCGCCATCGTCTGCCGGGAGATCTTCTTCGCCGACGCCTTCGTGCCCGAGGAGAACCGCCTCGGCCGAGACGGGCAGGGCTTCCACGGGCTCATGCGCACCTTCGACATCTCGCGCGCCGTGCTGGGCGCGGCGGCGACCGGCGTGGCCAGGGCCGCGTACGAGTACGCCCGCGACTACGCCCGGACCCGGCAGCAGTTCGGCAAGCCGATCGTCGAGCACCAGGCGGTGGCGTTCCGGCTCGCCGACATGCGGACACGCATCGAGCAGGCCCGGCTGATGACCTGGCGCGCGGCCAAGCGCCTCGACGCCGGTCTGACCGCGACGACCGAGGCCGCCATGGCCAAGCTGACGGCCTCGGAGACGGCCGCGTACTGCACCTGGGCAGCGGTGCAGACGCTGGGCGGCTGGGGCTACTCGCGCGAGTACCCGGTGGAGCAGTGGATGCGGGACGCCAGGCTGGAGGAGATCGAGGAGGGCACCTCGGACATCATGCGGCTCGTGATCTCGAGGGGCCTGTGATGACCCCGGCCCTCACCGGCGGCGAGGCCCTCGCCCGCGCTCTGGCCGCACACGGCGTCACCCAGGCCTTCGGCATCCCCGGCACCCACAACCTGGAGCTCTACCGGCACCTCCAGCCGTACGGCATCCAACATGTGAACACCCGTCATGAGCAGGGCGCGGGATACGCGGCCGACGCGTACGCCCGGGTGAGCGGCCGGCCCGGTACCGCGATCACCACCACCGGGCCCGCACTGCTCAACATCGCGGCGGCGGTGGGCCAGGCCTACTCCGACAGCGTGCCCCTGCTCGTCGTCTCGCCCGGCATGCCGCTGCGGCACCCCCGGCAGTCCACCGGCCTCCTGCACGAAATGCGCAGCCAGACGCAGGCGTTGCGGGGCGTCGCGGCCTTCAGCCACCGGGTGGCGTCCGTCGACGAGATCGGTGCGGCCGTGGCCCGTGCCTTCACGCTGTTCCGCGGGGAGCGGCCACGCCCGGCGCACATCGAGGTGCCGCTGGACCTGCTGGAGACCGCGCAGCCGGTGGGCGCGACACGGCTCGCGCCGCCCGTCGCGCCACCGGCGCCGGACGAGGCGGCGGTGCGGGAGGCGGCGGACGCCCTGCGCGGGTCGCGCCGTCCGGTGCTGGTCCTCGGCGGAGGAGCACGGGCGGCGGCCGCCGCCTGCCTGGCCATCGCCGAGGAACTCGGGGCGCCGGTGGTGACCACCGCCAACGGCAAGGGCGTGGTGGACGAACGCCACCCGCTGTCGCTGGGCGTGTCGCTGCACAGCCCGGCCGTGCAGAAGTGGCTCGCGGACCGTGACGTGGTCCTCGCCGTCGGCACGGAGCTGGCCGAGTCCGACGTCTGGGGCCCACTGCCGGCCCTGACGGGCACTCTGATCCGCGTCGACGTCGACCCCGCCCAGATGTACGCGGGGCTCCCGGCGGACGTGGCCCTGGTGGGCGACGCGCGCCCCCTGCTGGACGCACTGCTCGCCGCGTACCGCGAGCGAGGGCCGCGACAGGGCGCCGAACCCGCCGGCGTCACCGCGCTGCGCGCCGCGCGTGACGACGAGACCCGCACCCGGGACGCGCGCTGGGCGCCGTACCTCCGGGCCATGCGCCGCGTCCTCGCCGAGGACGCCGTCATCACCTCCGACAGCGCCCAGTGCTGTTACTACGGAGCCCTGCCCCATCTCCCCATCGGCCCCGAAGGCCGCTACCTGCACCCCACCGGTTTCGGCACCCTCGGCTACGCCCTGCCCGCCGCGATCGGCGCGAAGACCGCATGCCCCGAGCGGCAGGTCGTCGCGCTCAGCGGCGACGGAGGTCTGCAGTTCTCCGTGCAGGAACTCGCCACCGCCGCCCAGCTCGGACTGCCGCTGCCCGTCGTGGTCTTCGACAACGGCGGCTACGGCGAGATCCGCGAGGAGATGGCGGCCCGCGGGGACAGCCCCACGGCAGTCGACCTGCCGCCCGTCGACCTGCCCGCGCTCGCCCGCGCCTACGGCGGCCACGGCACGGCGGTCCGCTCGCCAAAGGAGCTCGCCGACGCCCTGGCCGACGCGCTGGACACCCCCAGACCCACCATCGTCACCGTTCCCGAGGAGAGCCCCCGATGACGACCACCCCTCTCATCTCCCTCACCTGGACGGACCATGTCACCGGCCGCCAGGGCCATCTGGTGATCGACCGGCTCGTACGCGGCGTGTCCAGCGGCGGGCTGCGCATGCGCGAGGGCTGCACCCTCGACGAGGTCACCGGGCTGGCCCGGGGCATGACGATGAAGGAGGCCCTCCACTACGACCCCCGGAACCGGTACATCCCGCTCGGCGGGGCCAAGGGCGGCATCGACTGCGACCCGCGCGACCCCGAGGCGTACGGGGTGCTGGTGCGCTATCTGCGGGCGGTGCGCCCGTACATCGAGCGCTTCTGGACCACGGGCGAGGACCTCGGCCTCACCCAGGACATTGTCGACAGGGCGGCGGCCGAGGCCGGTCTGGTCTCCTCCGTCCAGGCCGTCTACCCGCTGCTCGACGACGAGGCCGCGGCACGGCGCCGGCTCGCGGACGCCTTCGCGGTGGAGGTGGACGGCATCGGGCTCGACGAGCTGGCGGGCGGCTGCGGGGTCGCCGAGTCGGTGCTGACGGCGCTGGACCGCGCCGGTGTCTCCCACGAGGGCACCCGCGTCTGTGTCCAGGGCTTCGGGACGATGGGCGGGGCGACCGCCCGTTTCCTGGCACGGGCCGGGCTGACGGTGGTCGCCGTGGCGGACGTCAAGGGAACGATCGCCAACCCGGAGGGCCTGGACGTGGAGGCGCTGCTGGCCGCGCGCGACACGTACGGGACCGTGGACCGCACCGCCCTGCGACCGGGCGACGCCGAACTGCCCGGCGACGCCTGGCTGTCCGCGGACGCCGAGGTGCTGGTCCCGGCCGCCGTCTCGTACGCGGTCGACACGGCCAACCAGGCGCGGATCACGGCCCGCTGGATCGTCGAGGCCGCCAACATGCCGGTGCTGCCGGCCGCCGAGGACCTGCTGTCGGCGCGCGGGATCACCGTCCTGCCCGACGTGGTCGTCAACTCCGCCACCAACGCCTGGTGGTGGTGGACGCTCTTCGGCGACATCGGCGCCGACGCGGACGAGGCGTTCGCCCACATCCGGCGCTCCATGCGCGCCCTGGTCGAGCAGGTGCTGACGCGGGCCGAGCGGGACGGGACCAGCCCGCGCGCCGCGGCACACGAGGTCGTGGCGGACCGGCTGCCCGTCATCGCCGAACGCCTCGGCTGGTACGCATGAGCCTGGACGCCCTCTTCGACCCGCGCTCCGTCGCCGTCGTCGGAGCATCCGCCAACCCCGCCAAATGGGGCTACTGGCTGGCGTCCGGCGCCCTCGCCGGACGTGCCCGGCGCACCGTCCACCTGGTCAACCAGCGGGGCGGCGGGCTCGACGGCGTGCCCTTCCTGCCCGGCCTCGACTGCCTGCCGACCGTCCCCGAGCAGGTCGTGGTGGCGGTGCCGCCGCAGCAGGTAAGGCCCGTCGTCGTCGAGGGACTCAGGGCGGGCGCGCGGTGCTTCACCGTGATCACGTCCGGCGGGACAGGCCCCGAAGAGGAACGCGAACTCGCCGCCCTCGTCACCGCCCACGGAGGTCGGCTGCTCGGCCCGAACTGCATGGGCGTCGTCGACACCACCACCGAACTGAGGCTCAGCTGGGGCGACTTCCCGGCGGGTGCGGTGGGGCTCGTGTCCCAGAGCGGCAACCTCGCGCTCGAGATCGGCCGACTCCTCGCACGCGCCGGACAGGGCTTCTCCCGTTTCGTCTCGCTCGGCAACCAGCGCGACATCGACGCGGCGGACGCGCTGGACGCACTGATCGCGCACGACGCGACACGGGTCGTCGCCGCTTATGTGGAGGACTTCCGGGACGGGCGCCGCCTGGCCCGCACCCTGGCCACCGCCCACACGGCAGGGAAATCCGTCCTGCTGCTGTCGCTCGGCCGCAGCGAGGCATCCGGGCGCGCGGCGGCCTCCCACACGGGAGCGCTGGTGAGCGCCCGGGCGGTCGTGGAGGCGGTGTGCCGCGACACGGGGGCGCTGCTGCTGGAGTCGGCGGGCGAACTCGCGGACACTGCGGTGCTCCTGACAGCGGCGGGCCGCCGCATCGGGCACGCCAGGACGCGCGCCGTCCGTGACGCCGGGGCCGGTGGGCCGTCGTCACCGGCCCCGGCCGGCGGAGCCCCTTCGCAGACCCGCGGACGACCAGCCCTGCGCGTCGCCGTCGTCGGAGACAGCGGGGGCCAGGGCGCGCTGGCCGCCGACACGCTGACCGCGCGCGGGCTCCACGTCCCCGTACTGGGCGAAGCCACCCGCGCAGCCGTCGCCCGGCACCTCCCCGGCCGGAGCGGATGCGGCAACCCCGTCGACCTCGCGGGCGCCGGGGAGGCCGACCTCCGCAACTACGCCCGCATCACGCGGGCGCTGCTCGACGGAGGGGACACCGACGCCACCGTCCTCACCGGCTACTTCGGCGACTACGCCACCGCCAACCCGGACCAGGCCCGCCAGGAGTGCGAGGTCGCCCGGCAGCTGGGGGAGTCCGCACGGCAGTCCGGCCGGCTGCTCGTCGTCCACACCATGGCCAGGGACACCCCGGCCCTGACGGTGCTCCGGGAGCACGGCGTACCGGTCTACGAGCGCATCGAGCAGGCCGCGACCGCCCTGGCCCAAGCGGCACGGCAGGACCGGACGACACAGCAGGCGCCACCCCGGCTGCCGCCCCCCGCCCCGGACCCCCTCCCCACCGGGGACTACGAGACCGTCCGTACGCTCCTCGGATCCCGCGGACTCGCCTTCCCCGCCGCCGAGTTCGTCACCACCGCCGACGAGGCGGCCACCGCCGCCCGCCGCACCGGATACCCGCTCGCCCTCAAGGCGATGGGCCTGGCCCACAAGACCGAGGCGGGCGGGGTGGCCCTGGGCATCGCCGACGAGACCGCGCTGCGCACCGCCTTCGCCCGGATGCGTGACTCCACCGGGGCCACTCGGTACGCGGTCGAGGAGATGGTCGCCCACCCGCACTCCGTCGAACTCATCGCGGGGGTCCGGCGCGACCCGGCGTTCGGGCCCGTCGCCGTGGTCGGTCTCGGCGGGCTCACCGCCGAGCTGCTCGCCGACACCGCGCTCGCCCTCGCCCCCCTCACCCCGGGACGGGCCCGCGACCTGCTGCTCTCGCTGCGCCACGCACCCCTGCTCACCGGCTGGCGCGGCGCCCCCGCCGTCGATCTCGACGCCGCCGCGGACGCGCTGTGCGCACTGGCGCGAGCCGCGGCCGAACACCCCGAGCTCACCGAGCTCGAAGTCAATCCACTGCTCGTCCACCCGGGCGGCGCGGTCGCCCTCGACGCCCATGGAGTGTTGGCATGACCTCGGAATCCGGCCGCTTCGCGGACCGTACCTACATCGTGACCGGCGGCGGCAGCGGCATCGGCCGCGCGATAGCGCTCGCGCTGAGTGCGCAGGGCGCGCGGGTAGCCGTCGCGGGCCGTACCCGGGAGCGGCTCAAGGAGACGGTCGCCCTGGTCGAGAAGACCGGCGGCGAGGCCCTCGCGGTGCCGACGGACGTACGGGACCCCGAGGCCGTGGACGCGCTGGTGAGTTCGGCGGTGGAGCGCTTCGGCCGGCTGGACGGCCTGGTCAACAACGCGGCCGGCAACTTCGTCGTGCCGGGCATCGACCTCTCCCCGGGCGGCTGGCGGGCGGTCGTGGACATCGTCTTGAACGGCTCGTACTACTGCACCCGGGCGGTCGCCCGCAGGCTGCGCGAGCAGGGCACGGGCGGATCCGTCCTGTCGGTGATCGCCGCCTACGCCTGGCACGGGCATCCGGGGACCGTCCACTCGGCCGCCGCGAAGGCCGGTGTCCTGGCCATGACCCGGACCCTCGCGGTGGAACTCGCCCCGCTGGGCATCCGGCTGAACTGCATAGCCCCGGGCCCGACGGAGACGGCAGGCGCCGGCGCGGCCCTGTGGGCCACCCCCGAGGCGCGCGAGGAGGTCCTGGCCACGGTTCCGGCGGGCCGGTTCGCCGAGCCCGCGGAGATCGCGGACGCGTCGCTGTTCCTGCTGGGCGAGGGGGCGTCGTACGTGACGGGCGAGTGCCTGACGGTGGACGGCGGCCAGTGGCTGGGCAAGCAGGTGTACGGACGCACGGGCGCCTGATGCTTTGACGGGAACGGACTGCTGGGTCCGGTTACGGGCGAAGCTCCGTGCGGACGCCTCTGCCGGCGGATAGCGTCATGTCCACGGTGAAGGGGGATTCATGATCATGGCAGAGCGTACGGTTCCGCCTCGCGTGGTGGCCGCTGAGCGTGTCGCCTCCGAGGTGGGTTTCAAGAAGAGTTGCCTCCCTGAGGTGGGCAGATTGCTCGGCCTGGCCGCTGCTGCGAAACCCCACGGAGTCATTGCGGAGAGCGGCACCGGCTCGGGCGTGGGTACCGCCTGGCTGCACAGTGGGCTCGGTGCCGGTGCGCGCCTGATCACCGTCGAACGTGACGAGGAGCTGGCCCGTCGAGCGGCTGGTGTCTTCGCGGACGACGACCGCGTCAGCGTCCTCACCGGGGACTGGCGGCTGCTTGAGCAGCACGCCCCTTTCGACGTCTTCTTCTGCGACGGTGGAGGCAAGCGTGACGACCCCGAGCGGGTGGTCGAGCTGCTTGCTCCCGGTGGCCTGCTCATCCTGGACGACTTCACCCCATCGCCCGACTGGCCGCCTCGTTTCGGCGGCGAAGTGGATGAGCTCCGCCTGTTCTACCTCGCCCATACAGCCCTGGACGCCACGGAAATACTCACCACACCCGCCAGTTCAGCGGTTGTGGCGGCACGCCGCCTGCAGCCGGGAAGGTGACGAAGGGGGCGGCCTCGGGCCGCCCCCTCTGTCGTTGCGCGGGAGCCCCGCCGGATCCTCAGCTCTTGGTACGCCTCGTCTTCGCCCCCAGCGAGTAGAAGACGAGGCCGATGACCGCGATGACAAGAAGGGGCACGACCTGGCTCAGTGTGTACGCGAGGCGCTGGCCGGCGAAGGCCTCGGGCAGCGAGTCGGCGGCGGAGCCCTCCGTGCCGAACCAGCCCACCCCGAAGCCCGGCCAGATCAGCACCACCACCGTGAAGGCGACCAGGCCGGTCGCGAGGGCGGTGACCGTCCAGGCCCCGACGCGTCCGCCCGGCACGGAGTACGGGCGCGGCGTGTCGGGGTACTTGCGGCGGAGCACCACCAGGCTGGGGAAGGTGATGACGTACGAGATGAAGGTCGTGCAGATCGTCAGGCCGAGCCCCGCGGCGAAGTACTTCTCGCCGTCGCCTTCGGTGAGGTTGAGGGCGACCACGAGAAGCACGGACGCCAGGACCGCGGACAGCAGGTTCACCCGTACCGGGGTGCCGTGCTTCTCGGAGATCGTGCCGAGCCAGGCAGGTCCGGCGCCGTCCGCGCAGGCGACGGCCTGGGCGCGGTGCGCGCCCATCGCCCAGGTGACGCCGGAGGTGAGCAGGCCGATGATGAGGCCTGCGGCGGCGATGCCGCCGAAGACCGTGCCGGCACCGGTGAGGGTGACCGTGCCGTCGGCGGCGATGGAGCCGCCGTAGACGGTGAAGACGGCCTTGCAGGCGTCGATGAAGCCGCCGAGGCTGCCGATCCGGTCGCTGGGCAGGACGAAGAGGATGCCGAGGATCGGGCCGCCGTAGAGCAGCAGCGCGGCGAAGCCGGAGCGGAGGATGGCGAGCGGGATGTCGCGCCGCGGGTTGCGCATCTCCTCGGCGGCGGAGCTGGGCAGTTCGAAGCCCACGTAGTTGAAGATCAGGACGGGGACGAGCGCCACGAAGCCGACGTAGGTCGGTGTGAATTCACCTGCGGGCAGGGCGTGCACACCGTTCTGGACGGCGAAGACGACGACCGAGACGAGGAAGAAGCCGAGCAGCACGATGCGTGCGAAGGCTCCGGCGATCGGGACCCACTTGCCGACCCGGACGGACTGGACGACGGCGAGCGCGCCACCCCAGATGAAGACCAGCCCGGCGGCGTACTTCCACAGCCCGGGGAGCGGGGTGAAGAACTCCTCCCAGGTGGTGAGGGCGATGATGCACAGACTGCCGCCCACCCAAACCGGGTTGGAGATCCAGTAGAGGATCTGGTTGAGGCCCGCGGTGAGCCGTCCGAAGGCGAGCCGGGTCCAGACGTACGGTCCGCCCTGGACGGGGAAGGCGGAGCCGAGCTCGGCGACGAGGAGCCCGTAGGGGAGGAAGAAGAACAACGCGAGGATGGCCATCCAGGTCAGTCCCTGCGGACCCTGCGCTGCGACCGACCCGATCGTGTCGAGTCCGACGAGGGTGCATATGAGGAACAGGAGGACGTCGAAGCGGCGCAGTTCCTTGCGCAGCCGGCTGCGTTGTTCGCCCCAGCCCTCGGAGAGGTCGGGGGTTTCGGGGGCGGGCCCTTCGGCCCTGCTGGAGGTGGCGGGTGCTTGGGTCACTGGGCGGACTCCTACGGCGGCACGGCGGTCTCGTACAGGCGCGGCACATCTACTGACTGAACAGCCAGTCAGTAGCCTGCACTGTGAGCCCGGCCACACGGGACTGTCAAGAGCCGTGCAGGGTAAAGCCGGGGGCCGGATTCCCGACGCCGGCGGGCGCCGGACGGACGGGCAGCGGCCGGCGGCCGCGCTGCGTGAACCCGCGCCGGCACGTGCGGTCCGCGTTGCTTGACCGCAACCATTGACGGACCCGTCAGTGTTGCCGCATCCTCTCGGGGCATGGAGAGACGGAGCGCACAGCATCTGGTCGAATCCGAGGTCGTCGTGGTGGGCGGAGGGTATGCCGGCCTTGCCGCAGGGCTCCGACTCCACGACAACGACGCCGACTTCACCCTGGTCGAGGCGGCCGATCGTGTCGGCGGGCGGGTACTGACCGAGACCCGCGCGGACGGCGTGACGCTCGATCACGGCGGCCAGTGGGTCGGCCCCACGCAGACGCGCCTGCTCGAACTCGCCTCACGTTTCGGATGCCGGACGTTTCCGACCTGGGAGACGGGCAGCCACATCGAGGTGTGGCACGACGGCGGCAGGATCCCCTACACCGGTGCCGCCCCCAGCGACGGGCCCGGCATCCTCGAGTACGTCCGTGTCACGGGGATCCTGGACGAACTCGCCCGCACGGTGGACACCGAGCGGCCGTGGCGCACCGCCCGCTTCGCGGAGTGGGACGCCCGGACGGCACACTCCTTCTTCCGCTCCCGGACCGACGCCACCGATGCCCGGCGCCGGCTGGCCCTCGCCGTTGAAGGTCTGTGGTGCGCGGAACCGCACGAGATCTCCCTCTTCCACGTGCTGTTCTGCATCGCCGCGGCCGGCGGCTTCGAGCAGCTGATGGAGACCCGCGGCTGTGCCCAGGACAGCCGCTTCACCACGGGCGCGGCCGGCCCGGCCCGCGCCGTCGCGGCCCTGCTCGGGGAGCGCGTCCGCCTCGGCGAGCAGGTGAATGCGATCGAGTACGACACGGCAGGCGTCCGCGTCCGCACGCGGTCCGTCCTGCTCCGGGCACGCCGGGCGATCGTGGCACTGCCCCCGCACGCCGTACGCGCCATACGCTTCACCCCACCGCTCCCCGACAGCCGGGACGGCTGGCTGTCGCACAGCCCGATGGGGCGCGTCGCCAAGATCCATGCCGTCTACGACACCCCGTTCTGGCGGAAGTCCGGGCTGTCCGGTGTGGCGACCTTGTACGACAACGGACCGGTCGGCGTCGTGTTCGACAACTCCCCGGACGACGGCTCGTGCGGAATCCTCGTCGGATTCGTGTACGGCGACCGCCTGGACCGCTTCAGCGCCCTCGACGAGGGCCGCCGCCGGGCCGCCGTACTGGAGAGCTTCGCCGCCGTGGCCGGAACGAGGGCGGGGCGCCCGCGCGACTACACCGAGAAGATCTGGACACAGGATCCCTTCGCCCAGGGCGGATACGAGGCGTACATGACTCCCGGCGGTTGGAGCCGGTACGGCGAACGCGGCTGGCGGGAGCCGACCGGGAACCTGCACTGGGCGGGAACGGAGACCGCGACGGAGTGGAACGGGTACATCGACGGCGCCGTGTCGTCGGGCTACCGGGCCGCCGACGACGTCCTCGCCTCCCTGCGGTGACGGCGCTCCCACGGACGACGGACAGGACGGACCGGACACGATGACATCGTTGCGACAGGCGGACGACGCCCGGACAGTGGCCGAGCGGGTGCGCTTGGTGGTGCGGTCGGCACCGGTCAGCCAGCGCGCGTTCGCCGACCGCATCGGCATGGACCCCACCGCCCTGTCCAAGGCCCTGCACGGCAACCGCCGTCTCCGGGACCGCGAACTCGCTGCCATCGCCCGGGAGGGCAAGGTGTCACTGCGGTATCTGCGGACCGGACAGGGACGGCCGCCCGCCCCGCCGGAGAACACAGCGGCACCGGACACGCGCCGCCGTGCGGACGCCGTGGACGCGGAGGTCCGCAGGGCCCAGATCCTCGAGGCGACCGCACGACTCATCGCCCGTCGCGGATTCCACCGGGTGCGGGTCGCCGACATCGCCCGCGCGTGCGGGACCAGTACCGGCACGGTGCACTACCACTTCCCGACGAAAGGCGACGCCCTGCGAGCCGCTCTGCTCCACTGCGCCGAACGTCTCCACCGGCGCCTCGAAGCCGAGTTCCGGGACGCGGACAGCGCGACCGAGAAGCTGCGCCGGCTGATCGAGGTCCAGCTGATCACGGGTGACGAGGACCGCGACGAATGGTCGGTGTGGGTGCAGTCGTGGAACGAGGCGATCGTCGACCCCGCCCTGCGCCGAGGACAGCGCGACATCTACGCACGCTGGCAGCAGACGGTGCTCGACCTGGTGATCGCCTGCCAGGACGAGGGCATGGGCACGGACGCCGACGCGGAGGCGCTGACGAGCCGGTTCACCGGCTTGGTCGACGGCTTGGCCATCCAAGTGCTGGCAGGGACCGGAGAGATGTCCGTGACACGGATGCGCGAGCTGCTGCTGGACGCGTTCGAGCCGCACATCACCCTGCGCTGACCGCGCCGCCGCTCACCCCTCCGTGTACGCCGCGCCCGCCGTACGCGCACCGGCACGGGACGAAGATCTTCGGCCAGCTGTTCCATCCCCGCCGGGAGGTTCTGGAATCCGAGGACGGCAGCGCACCGGCGGCGTGGGCGCCCTCGGCCACACCGAGCGAGCTCTTCAACGTCATGCCGCGCGCCATGACCGAGTCGAGCTCGACCCCGTCGCCCTCGGGTCCCGGCCGGTCGCGTCTTCGCAGTCGGTGATCGCGTCACCCCGCGCACGGTCGAGGAAGCGGTCCTCGAGGGCCTGACGGTGGCGTCCGATCTCTGGAAGAGGGGTGGGGACCCGTCACCGGCTCCGGAGCACGGATCGCCGTCGGCTTCCCGGCCCGCGGGCCTCGCCGGGAGGGTCCGGCGGCGATCGTGTCACCCCGGCATCCAGCCGCACGGGGCGCCCCACTGCTTCTGGGGAGCGTCCGGCCGGGCAGGGCGTAGACAAGCCCGGTGGTTCGGGAGTTTCCTGGTAGGACACACGATTCTTGCGAATGGGCGCCGGCCGGTGAGGAGGCGCTGGTGTACGACGTCACGATGCAGGTCGAACTCACGGCCACGGGACCTGACAGCTGCCGGATGACCATGGCCGGGGAACTCGACGTGGTCACCGCCCCGGGCGTCAGGCAAGCCCTCCGCGCCGCCGTCGCCGAGTACCAGCACATCGTCGTGGACCTGGGGAAGGTGCACTTCTGCGACTGCACGGGAGTGAGCGCGCTCCTGGCGGGCGCCCGTGCCGCCCGCGCCCACGACGTGGATCTGTGCCTGCGGGCCGTGCCGTGCTCCCTGGCCCGCGTCTTGCGGCTGTCCGGCAGCGGCGGGGCGTTCACCATCGAACCCGAGCAGACGGTCCGAAGGCCCGCTTCCGACCCGGGTGGCGAGCGCCGGGGGCCGGGCGACGGCACTGATCAAGGGCCGTGACGGCGGCGACCGGTGCTCCGGCCGCACGGGGCGCGCAGATGGTGAAGGGCGACTGACGCTCCAACGCTCGGCCCGTTCCGGTGGGGGAGTGGGTTTCCCCGCCGGACGGCAGCGGACGATCTTGTCGCTGTGGTTTGAGCACGCTGGGACCCGAGGCGGATCAACGTGTGCGGCTCACGACCGGTCCGTGGGGGCGAGACGTTCGGTCGTGCCGCCGAAGGGCAGGAAGGTGGTTCTGGTGGCAAGGAGCCAACTGCCGTCCGTCAGGCGGAAGGTGTCTTCGTAGTGCCCCACGTTCGCGGGGAGCCGGATGGGTCGCCGACTGCGGCCCTGTCTTGTCGCGGGGGATGCGCCGGGCGGCGAGCGCGTCGAGCTGGGTCTGGAGTTCCTGGGGTGAGGATCGAGCAGCGGGCGTATCCCATGCGGATGTCCGCGCTGGGGGTGTCCGGGCCGACGGGCGCGGGCGCCGGGGCGCCGGGCCGCCACGGCTGGCCGGGGCGGCGGTCGGCGGGGGTGGGCGCGCGCCTGGTGCAGGCGGCGCGGCGCTCTCTCAGTCGGCGTGAAGGATCCGAAAGCGATCGGGTTCTGCCGGATCTCGATCAACGACTTGGATTGGCGTCCGAGCCCATTGCCAGACGCTGATGCCTGGCATGCGGGAGAACTGGATCTGCCCGCGGGTGCCTTCGACGGCAACGCGCGGCCAGTATTCGGCAGTGCGCGCCCGGTCCGCGCCCTGAGTACGCAGCACATCGGCGAGGACGGCGACCGTGTCGTAGCCCTCGAAGGCGACGAAGCAGGGCGCCTCGCCCAGCCGCTCGCGGAGAACCGTCTCGACTCGTGCACCGAGTGGGCTGAGGCGCTCGGGCAGGTAGCGCAGGAACGGGATCGCGGCGCTGTCGTCGCCCAGCAACGTCGCCCATTCGGCGAACTCCGGCTGCCCGGCCGGAGCACCCATCATGATCCCGGCGAGGCGCTGGTCGCGGCGGACGGACTTGACGATCGACACTGCCGGCTCCGGGTGGCCGACCAGAAGCAGGAGGGCTGTCGCGCGATTGTCGACGAGTTCGTCGCACACCGCCGTGGGGGCGAGCGCGCGCATGTCGAGTTCGACGACGGTGCCGCCGCGTGGAGCGAGGTGGTCCCGCAGAATGCGGATCCCGGACGCCCAGTAGACACTCGGCTCGGCTGCTACGGCGATTCGACTGTGGCCCGCGCTGAGGAGGAAGTCCGCGTAGATCTGCCAGCCCCGGGACTGCGCCGGGGCGAGGCGCGCGACCCATTCCGTCGGCTGTTCGGTGAGCGCGTCGACAACCGCTGACGAACAGAGGAACGGCAGGCCGAGGGCGTCGGCCCTGGCGGCAGCGGCGCGAGCGACGACGCTGTGATACTCCCCCGCCAAGGCGGCCACGCCCAGGTGAGCCAATTCGTCTACGGCCGCCGCGGCCCTCTGTGGATCAGCCGCGGTGTCGCGGACCACCAGCTCGAGTGGTCTTCCGACGATCCCGCCGGCCTCGTTGACCTCCCGAACGGCCAACTCGAGTCCAGCGAGCAAGTGTTGGCCTGCCTCGACCCAGCCAGGCCGAGTCAGCGGAACGAGAGCGCCGATCTGGACGGATGATCCGTCAGCGTAGTACGTGTTCATCTCATCTCGTCCCGCCGTGGGGGGCGCACCTGGGTGACCATGCCGGACATTGCATCCACCACCATCGCCAAGAGGCAACCGATTATTCGTTCGCTGAGCTGCCACGCTTCAAGAAACCTTGGCGAGCTCAAGCGGTCAGCGCATCACCACTGTTCAGGAGGCCGGCGTAGACCTCTGCCGGAGTGCGGTGGCCATGAGCCCCGCGGGGGACGGTGGTTGACGTTGTGGCAGATGGCATCGAGGTCGGCCTGGCTGAACGTCCGCAGATCCGCGCCCTGGGGCAGGTACTGCCGTAGTCGGCGGTTGGTGTTCTCATGGGTGCCCAGCGGCAGGGCACGTTGCGGTCCTCGACTTCGGCAGGGCGGGTGCTGATG
Source organism: Streptomyces sp. PKU-EA00015 (assembly GCF_013387495.1). Taxonomy (GTDB): domain Bacteria; phylum Actinomycetota; class Actinomycetes; order Streptomycetales; family Streptomycetaceae; genus Streptomyces. The sequence goes on from NZ_JABZEE010000015.1 coordinate 110,560, forward strand.
GACACATGTGGCGAGCAGTGACAGGCCGTGGAGCCGGGTCAGGGGGCACCGGTTCGCGCCGCGGTGACGGCCACCGTTGCGTAACGCATCGTGAAGCTGCCGCCTATCGCGTCGATGGCGGCGCTGACGCCCTCCAGCACCTTCGCCGGCTTGTCCGGCGGGAGCCGGGTGAAGGCGCCCAGGGTGGGCATCTGGTCCAGCCACGCGTCCCGTCTGCCTGACGACCCGGGCCGTGGACGATGCGTTGGACCCGCTGGAGGTGCTGATCGCGACGGGCCCGCATCATGAACGCGCCTCAGCGGCCACGTGGCCGGACGGATAGCACGGTCGGTGGGATCCCCAGCGCGTCCAGTCGGGACAGGAGTTCTGCCGCCTGATCCTGTGTGACGGCAATCCACAGGGAGGTCCCCGAGTCACTGGCGCTGAAGATCAGCCGGTCTCCTCGCCGGCCTTCGGCGTTGATCGTGTGGGGAGCCAAGTCCAGCAGCAGCTCGAACTGCGCGTCGTCACGGACGTCGATGTCGATCCCCATCCCGGGATCGGCGCGCCGGGAGCGAGTGCCCTGCGCCACCGCCTCCCTGGCCAAGGACAGCGCCCGTTCGTACGAGTGCAGCACTGCAGGCGGCCAGGCATCGTCGCTGTAGGCGTCGAGGTGGGCTGTGTCGATGCCAGGGCGCAGGACGCGAAGCGCCTCGCGATGAACAAGCACGACGTCCGCAGGGCTCAGTCCGTCCACGAGTACGAGTTCGCGGTACGGGCCGCCATCCTGGTTGATCACACGCATGACCTCCCCACACGCAGTGGCCCAACATCCCTGGAGGAAGGCCGCCGCCGCGATGATCTTTGTCAGAAACGGCCTGGCCTAGGACGCTCTGGGCTTGCGCCCGGGCGTCTTCTTCGCGGCCGTCTTCTTGGCCGCGGCCTTCTTCGCCGTCGCCTTCTTGGCGGGCGCCTTCTTCGCCGCGGCCTTCTTCCTCGGCATCTCGTGCACCGTCGCGTGCTCCTCGCCGCGGGACTCCTTGGCGGCCTTCACGGACGCGTTGAGCGCGGCCATGAGGTCGACGACCTGCCCGGCCGGCTGCGGCTCCTCCGGCGTCGGCGGTGCCTTGCCTTCCGCTTTCGCGGCGATGACCTCTTCGAGTGCCTCGCGGTAGTGGTCGGTGAGGTCGGGCATGTGGTCCTCGGTCATGGCGTCCATGAGTTCCACCGCTCCGTCGATCTCCGAGTCGCCCAGTTCCACGGGCGGCGGCGCGAGGGACTCGGGGGAACGGATCTCATCGGGCCAGTGCATCGAGTGGAGAACGATCGCCTCGCCCTTCACGCGCAGGAGCCCGAGCCGCTCGCGGCCGCGCAGCGCGAAGTGCGCGACCGCGACCTTGCTTGAGCGTTCCAGCGCCTGGCGGAGCAGCTTGTAGGGCTTGGCGGCGACCTGCCCGGCGGGCTCGAGGTAGTAGCTGTCGCCGATACGGACAGGATCGATGGACTGCGCGGGGACGAACGCGGCGATCTCGATCGACTTCGCGGTGGGCAGCGGCATGTCCGCCAGGTCCTCGTCGGTGACGGCGACGACAGTGTCCTTGTCGACCTCGTAGCCCTTGATGATCTCGGCGTCGCTGACCTGCTTGTCCTCGAGCTCGCAGATCTTGCGGTACCGGATCCGGCCGCCGTCCTCGAGATGGATCTGCCGGAGGGAGATGTTGTGGCTCTCGGTGGCGGGCACCACCTTGATCGGGATGGTCACGAGCCCGAAGCTCACGGCACCGGACCAGATGGGGCGGGGCATGGCGAGAACCTCCGTGACATCCCCGAGCACGTGTAGGTTCTCAATTCTCGCGTCATTTTCTTCATCACGCTGTCCTGACGACGGCCGATCCGACACGAGAGCGAGAATCGCCGGTCATGCCCCTCGGCTGTTCGAGTGATGGCTGCCAGGTTCGCCGCGCCCGGATGAGCCCCGCGCGCCCGCCCGCGCACTCCACACGTCCAGCACGCGACCCCTCCCTGCTCCCCGTTCTGCACCCAGAGACGGCGCCTTCGTGGTGGCCGGTCACGGGCGTGGGGGAGCCGGCTCGGTGGCCAATGCGGCGGCGATGAGCCGGCCCAGCTGTGCGGCCAGGCCGTCCGGGGTGCGGTGCTGGAGGTACAGCGTGGTGAAGACCGGGCCGGTCACCAGGGCGTGGACGAGGGAGACGTCGGGAAGCGTGGGGAGCTCGCCGCGGGTGACTGCCCGTTCCAGAAGTTCGCGGATGCCGGCCTGCTCGCGGACGACGAACGTCTGGTGGAAGTGGACTGCGAGGTCGGGCGAGGTGCCGATGTCGGCGAGCAGCCCCAGGACCGCACTGGTGGCCGCCGGTGCGGTCAGGTGGTCGACGATCTCCTGGACGAGGACGGTCAGGTCGCCCTCCAGGGTCCCGGTGTCCGGCGACGGGGGCAGGTCCGGGACGTGAATCGCGGCCGCGAACACCATGTCCTGCTTGGTCGCGTAGCGCCGGTAGATGGCCGCTTTCCCGATGCCCGCGTGCTCGGCCACGGCGTCCATCGTCAAGCCGGCGTATCCGCTGTGTGCGAGCAGTTCGCGGGTCGCGGTGAGGATCGCCTCGTCCACCCGGCTGTCTCTTGGTCGTCCCATGCCGGGATGATACGGTACCCACAGTTCCGAAACTATGAGTCTCGTAAGGGGAGCCATGAGTCTCTGGGCGGGTCGCATCCTGGTCGTGATGGGCGTCGGACACCTGATCGCGCTAGGTGCGCAGAACGGCGAGTACGTCGACGAATGGTTCAGTGGTGCTCTCTGGGGGCTGCCTCGCGACGAGTTCGTGCATCCGAGCGGGGCCAACGGGGCGTTCTGGATCGTGGTCGCGAGCTTCGCCGTTCCCCTGCTGCTGCTCGGTCTCCTCATCTGCCAACTCGCCCGCCGGGGCGTCGCGGTGCCGCAGTCCATCGGCTGGGGTCTTGCCACGTGGTGCCTGGTGGGGGCGGCGATTCTGGAACCGACTCCGCTGCTGCTCGGCCTTGTCCCCGCGGTGCTGCTGATCCGTGCGGCCCGGCGCACGGCTGGGTGAGAGCCGATAACCGGATCTGTTGAACGAGTGCGGGACGTGTTCGGGTGACGTGGCCGACGAGACGAGCGGCTGAACTGCTGTCGCGACAGAACCGACGCCCGGTCGCTGCCAAGGCGCCACGCTCGTACCTCGTGAAGGGCCTCGCCCATCTCCCGTCCGCGGGGGCCTTCGGCGACGGCCTCGGTGTCGTGCAGCGACAGAATCGCTCCCGGTCCGGCCGCGGCCGGCGAACCCGGATGTCGACGCGCCGCTCACGCTGCGGCAGCAGCGGCAAGCGACCCCACGGCTCATCCGGCATGACCCACAGCGACGTACTCGCCGCCGCGCCTGACGCCTTCGTGCTGCGCGAGCCGCAACTCTGTGCTGCCGTCGGTGCGGCGTTGCCGATCCTGAAGCTCACGAGCCGCGGGTAGCCCCCGGCTACGTGATGCGCTTCGCGTGTTGCAACCCTCCGCAACCTACGCGCGTCACACATCCGATCCGTACTCTGTCGTCACGAAACGAACACATCATCAGCACTTCGTGCGCACAAGACAGTGCACGGCCGACGCTCGGCCCGCGCTCGGAGACGGCATCTGGGCGGCCATCCCCTCAGTACCGACGGCGGTAACCGCCTCCAGCAGGCCGAGTTCGGCAGCCGGAGCCGTATCCAGGCGCGCCCAACAGGAAGCGGCAACCGGCGAGTTCGCCGGACCGCTCGGCCGATCCCTTCCCCTTTTCGTCCCCACCATCAGGAGACCCGCTCACATGACGCACCCCAACCCGCCCCGGTCGCCGTACGGTCAGCAGCCACGGCACGGGCACGGCGCGCAGCCCGGCTACGGATACCCGGCACCCCAGCAGCCCCACCCCGGCCCTTACGCCGGCGGCCCCGCGCCGTACCAGACCCCGCCGCCCCCGAAGAAGCGCATGTCCACTTGGGCCGTCGCCGGCATCGCCTTCGGCGGTGTCTTCGCCTTCCTCATCCTCGTCGGCGCCATAGCCGGGAGCGGTGACGACACCACCCAGGCCGACGGCAAGGCCGCACCGAAGAGCAGCGCCCCGGCCGAGCCGGCGCAGGAGAAGAAGGACGACACCCCTGCCGAGTCCGAACCGGCCCCCCAGTCGCCCGTGAAGATCGCGGCGAAGAAGACGGCGTTCGCCCCGAGCATCCTCCACGACGGAGGCGCGTACACCAGCGTCCAGGTGACGATCACGAACAACAGTGACAAGAAGATCAGCGTCAACCCGCTGTACTTCTCCCTCACCGACACCGGCGGCAGCAAGCACACGGCCGAACTCGGTGTCGACGAGAACCAGATGGACACCACCGACCTCGCGCCCGGCGAGAACATGACCGGCGTCATCACCGGCAAGGGCGGCTTCACGCCCAAGTACGTCACGTACACGGACGGTCTCCTTGGCGACACGGTCCGAGGCGACGTGTCCTGACCGCGACACGCGGCCGAACGCCCCCGCAACCCACTGAGGCACGGGGCGTCGTTGTGCCGGCGTCCTCGCTGTGAGGCGGAGCCGCCGGCTTCCCGTTGGGCAGGGGGTACCTCGCACGCCGGTGCGCAGACAGGCAACGGCCGAGTATCGGGAGTTCGTAGGGGGATGCCGCTTCCCCGACGGGCGCGTCGCCCCGTCGCTGCCGGGCCACGGGAGGCTGTGCGGTTGGCGATGCGCTCCCTGCCTGAGCAGCCAGGCCGAGGAGCACCGCCGTCGTTCAGTCCACGGGGATCAGTGTGAGGTAGGCCAGCCCGAGCACCTCCCGGTACCCTCTCAGCCAGCTCGTCCGGTGCCGGTCGACACGCTCGCGCGTCTCATTCGCCAGTGGGGGGTCCCGCTGGGTGGCCAGCCATTCCTCCACGTCGGCGTGGTAGCCCGACTCGAACTCCTCCCACTCCTCGCTGCCGGCCGTCTCGACCCAGGCAGGCCGGAACCCGGCGGATACGGCGAGGTCAACGAGCCCGGCCAGGTCATGGAGTTCGTCGGCGCGGGCGCCCGGCCACATTGCTGCCAGCTCGGCGGAAGTGGGGGAACGCTGCCAGAAGGTCTCGCCGAGGAGTACACGCCCTCCGGGTGCGACCATCCGTCGCAGTGCCTGAAGTGCGTCGACAGTGTGCTGCGGTGGGCGTGCGTCGCTGAGCGCGTGACTGGCTCCCAGGCACAGGACGAGATCGGCGGGCCCACGTGCCCCTCCCTCCGCAGCAGACCCCCGGACGAACTCCACGCGTTCGGCCGGCGCGCGGGCCTCGGCGTTCTCGCGCCCCCGAGCGGTGTCCTCTTCGTTGAGATCGATCCCGAGCCCGGTCGCCGCCGGCACCGCTTCGAGGATGCGGAGCATCAGCTCACCCCATCCACAAACCGATGTCCAGAACCGTCGCTGGGGCGGCTCGGGCGAGTCTGCCGACGATCCGTGCGGCTCGGGCCTCGGACGGGGGACCGTGGAAAGCGAGCCGTGTCGGGCGCGGCGGAAGACCGGTTTCATCCATGAGGCGACGCTAGTCGGCGAGCCTGTCATGAACATCGAGTTTGCGTTCGGGCTGCGAGGATCGAGCCCTTCGTAGCGCAGCACGCAGGAACGGTCGGAGAGCCGCGCCGCTCTCGAACGCCTCGCCGCCCTCGACGGCCTCCTGGGCGAGGTCCGAGAGTGGATCGGCTGAGCGTTCCTCCGAGAAGGCCAAGGCCCCCTCCCGGGAACAGCTCCGGTCAGCCGGCTCTGCGACCTGCCCGCAGGCCGGCTGTGTCGGCTGACGCGTCCTTGGGACGGGGACGAAAACCTCATCGGCGTCCCGCGTTGTCGATCAGTACGTCCAGGCCGCCGTCGGCCTCGTCCGGGCGACCGACCCATCTGACCCGGGCGCGGCGGGATCAATCTCGGCGGTCAGGCCCGGCAACGAAACGGAAGCAATGGTTCCGTGACATCCGTCACAGCCGTTTCAGGCGACAGGAGGGCCGATAGTAGATCGCCCCTTGTCGACATAAGGCTATTTGTCCATCTCGATACGGACATGCCCCCGGCGGCGCTCGGCCGCCTTTGGTCGTCTCGGTGCATCCGCCCGCCTCTCGACCGCAGAGGGCTTTTTGATGGGGTGTCAAAAGGATCGGAAGGTTCCGCATGGGGGCCTGCACGCCCCTGTGCACATCGCAAGGGCGTCCCTTTCCTACTACCCGAGGTAGTAGGAGGCGCGCGTTGCCCTCAGCGCGCAGTGGTCCTAACAATGGCTGCCCGCAAAGGCGTCCCCGCAGGTCACACACAGAACGGGCCGGCAAACCCTGTCGGTGGCGCTCCGCGATGACGAGTGAGGTCACACATGAGCAAGCACCGCAGAACGACGCACCACCGGAAGATAGCCATCGCTGCCGTCGCCATGGCGGCCGTGGGTGTGCCCTCAGTCGCCATGGCATGTATGAACCCGGAGGGGACCGGGAACAGAGGGTCCTACCAGTGGGAGAATGCACGTTCCGAGCAGGCGTGGCACGGGAACGAGTCCGAGCTGTGGTGGGACGGGAACAAGTGGGACAGGAAGCCGAGCGCGCAGGAGTCGCAGACCCCCACCGCGACGCCGGGCACCCCGAAGCCGGCAGCGTCGAAGCCGGCGGCGCCCAAGCCCACCGCGACGAAGACGGCGGCACCCAAGCCGGCCGCGCCCAAGCCCGTCGCGTCGAAGCCGGCCGCGCCCAAGCCGACCACGACGAAGCCGGCCGCGCCCGAGTCGGCCGCGCCGTCCACCGCGGCGCCGGCGTCCGGCGATGTCGCCCGCGTCGTGGAACTCGTCAACAGTGAGCGCAGCAAGGCCGGATGCTCCCCCGTGACCTTGAACGCGAAGCTGAGCAAGGCCGCGCAGGATCACAGCGAGGACATGGCGGCTCACCAGAACATGTCCCACACGGGCTCCGACGGCTCGGACGCGGGTGACCGGATCACGCGCGCCGGTTACAGCTGGAGCACGTACGGCGAGAACGTCGCCTACGGTTACGAGACCCCCGAGAGCGTCATGGCGGGCTGGATGTCCAGCCCCGGCCACAGGGAGAACATCCTCAACTGCGCGTTCAAGGAGATCGGCGTCGGCCTCGCGCAGCCGGGCGATTACTGGACGCAGGACTTCGGCACGGCCCGATAGGCGGCGCTGCGAAGGGCTGGAGCGACAGCGGGAGGCCCCTGCCGTGATCACCACGGCAGGGGCCTCGTCGTCTCCTCTACGGCCGGCGGTCGGCCGCTCGCCTTCGTGTCACCTCACCCAAGGCTTGTCCCCAACCGATCTTCGAGTCGGTGCGGACGCGGTCGCCCGGTGTCCGGCCCACTCGTTCGTCCGGAGAGAGCGAGGTTGCGCAGACGGGCGGTGCCGCTCACGGCGTGGTGGACGCCGAGGTCCACAACGGATGGGTCCACAGGCCCTGCGCCCGCAGTCTCGGCAGCACGCCCTCCCCGAACCAGTACGCCTCCTCCAGGTGCGGGTATCCGGAGAGGACGAACTCCTCGATGCCGAGGGCGTGATACTCCTTGATCCGCTCGGCGACCTCGTCGTGGCTGCCGACCAGCGCGGTGCCTGCGCCGCCGCGCACCAGACCGATGCCGGCCCACAGATTGGGGTGGATCTCCAGGCGGTCACGGCTGCCACGGTGCAGGGCGAGCATGCGCTGCTGGCCCTCGGACTCGCTGCGGGCGAGGCCCGCCTGGACGGCTTCGACGGCCTCGTGGCCGAAGCCGTCGAGGAGCCGGCTCGCCTCCGCCCAGGCCTGCTCGGCCGTGTCACGGGTGATGACGTGCAGCCGGATCCCGAAGCGAAGGGTGCGGCCGTGTTCCGCGGCCAGCCTCCGGATCCAGGAGAGCTTCTCAGCGACCTGGGCGGGCGGCTCGCCCCAGGTCAGGTACACGTCCGCGTGGCGCGCCGCGACCTCGCCGGCGGCAGGCGAGGAGCCGCCGAAATAGACCTCCGGTACCGGGTCGGGCAGCCGGGCCAGCCCCGCGTCCTCGACCCGGAGGTGCTCGCCGTCCAGGTCGACGGTCTTGCCCTCCCACAACTCCCGTACGATCTGCAGGAATTCGCCGGTCCTGCGATAGCGCGCGTCCTTGTCGAGGAAGTCGCCGTAGGCGCGCTGCTCGTGGCTCTCCCCGCCGGTGACGACGTTGAGCAGGAGCCGGCCGCCGGTGTGCCGCTGGAAGGTCGACGCCATCTGCGCGGCGAGCGTCGGCGAGACGAAGCCGGGGCGGAAGGCGACCAGGAATCTGAGCCGTTCCGTGTTCTGGCTGACCATCGCCGTGGTCAGCCAGGCGTCCTCGCACCAGGCGCCGGTGGGGGTGAGCGCTCCGACGAAGCCGAGGTCCTCGGCGGCGCGGGCGATCTGGCTCAGATAGGCGACCGTCGGCGGCCGGTCGCGTCCTGACTCCGAGGCAGGGGTGCCGTGGCCGCCGCCGACGACGTGGCGGCTGTCACCGCTGGTGGGGAGGAACCAGTGGAAGGTGAGGGACACGCGGGGTCTCCGATCAGGGGGTTCGTCAGAGCACGCCGTGCGGTGGCGTTCGGGTGCTGCCGGGACGTAGCGGCCGAATGGTCTGTCAGGGTGAGGCGAGGAGTCGTCCCGCGTTCGCCAGGACGTACCGGGCCACGTTCGAGCCGAGCGTGATCCCGGCCTCGTCGGCCGACCGCGTGTGGATGCCGGAGAAGACCCGGGCGTCGACGTTCTCGTCCGAGAGCTGCTTCCAGGCGGTGTATGTCCTGGTCACTCCGGGTGCGGTGGGGCTGGTCAGGGGGAACGGGGCGGTACGCGGCCCGACGAGCGCCGACAGCACGGTCTCCGAGGCGCCCGAGTACGTGGTGTGGCCGCTCGGGTAGTCGGGGTGGGCGGGGGTGGTGTGCAGCGGCGTCCATCCCGGATCGGGAGCGATGGCGCCGGTACGGATCGCGGTGACCGGACGCCACCGCTCGTAGGCGTACTTGCTGTCGGAGGTGGCGATCTGCGTGTCGACCAGCGCGACGTGGAAGAGCGCGAGCAGCCGCGCCTGCCCGGCGGCTCCCTCGCCCGATCGGGAGAGAGCGACGCGCAGCGGCTCGGTGTAGAGGGTGAGCGAGGAGCCGAGCCAGAAGGCGGCCGTCTCGGTCCGGTGGGCGCCGCGCGCCGTGCTGTCCGCCGCGCCGTACTCCCGCACCTCCGCGAGATCGGCGGCGTAGCGCCGGGATTCCAGGGCCGGCGGCGGGCCGAGCCGGAACTGGCTCTGTGCCGTGAGCAGGAACGGCTCGGCGAGCCGGTTGCCGTACTGTGTCGCCGGTGCGTACGCGGGTGGCGTCGGCTGCCACACGCCGGGCGCCGCGGGGGGCACGGCATATGGCGCGTTGACCGATGCCGGGTCGAGTCCGTCGCTCTCCCTCCATCGAAGGACGAGGTCCGCCTGCCGCACTCCGGCCGCGACCCCGCGCTCCTGCGCCGGGCCGTCGGGTATCGCGTCGAGGGTCTCCCTGAACGTCGCGTCCAGCTGCTCCGTACGGCTCGGGACCAGCGTCACCAGAGCTCGGTGCACGGCACCGGCGAGCGCGGCCTCCTGGTAGGCGCCGCGCTCGACGTCCGCGGGCACGCTGCGGGTGGCTCGGGCGGCCGCGAGCCAGCCGATGGCCCAGGTACGGCTGTTGGTGATCTGGGTGGGCGCCCCGGCTGACGCGATGGTCTCGGCCGTGGCGTCGTACCAGGTGAGCGCCGTGGAAGTACGGCCGGCCGCGGCGGACTGCGGGACCGCGGCGGCCTGCGGAACGACAACCGAGGCGGTCAGCAGGGCCGCCGAGCCCAGGGCGACGAGGGCGGGCCGGAATCCGGACGATTTCACGCGTTCTCCTTCGGTGCGGCCGGTGCGGCCGGTGCGGCCGGTGTGCTCGGTAGGGTCGGGGAGGTGTGGCTGCCGGTCGGCCGCGGCAGTCCGTAGTGATCGCGCAGCGTGGCGCCCTGGTACGCGGTGCGGAACAGGCCGCGCTCGCGCAGGATCGGCACCACCTGCTCGGCGAAGAGGTCGAAACCGCCCGGCAGCCAGGGCGGCATGATGTTGAAGCCGTCGGCCGCCCCGTGCTCGAACCACTCCTGGATCTCGTCGGCGATCCGTTCCGGTGTACCCGTGACCACGCGGTGGCCGCGGGCGCCGGCGAGGCGGTGCAACAGCCGGCGCACGGTGGGCTGTTCGCGGTTGATGATGTCGAGAATCAGCTGGAAGCGGCTGCCGTTGCCGCGCTCGCCCCGGGTCTCGATCAGCTCGCGCGGTACCGGGCCGTCGAGCTGGTCGGCACCGAGCTCGATGCCCAGCAGGCGGTGCAAGAGCTGGAGCGAGTACTCGGGCTGAGTGAGTTCGTCGAACTCCTCCTGCAGCGCGCGTGCTTCCACCTCGGTCGAGCCGATGAACGGACTGATGCCCGGCAGGACGAGGACCCGGCCCGGGTCTCGGCCGAGCGCCGCGGCCCGCGCCTTGATGTCGGCGTAGAACTCCTGGCCGCTGTGGAGAGTCTGGTGCGCGGTGAACACGGCCTCGGCGTAGCGGGCCGCGAACGCGCGACCGTCCCGTGAGGAACCGGCCTGGACGTAGACCGGGCGGCCCTGGGGCGTGCGAGGTGTGTTGAGCGGCCCGCGCACCTTGAGGTGACGGCCCTCGTGGTCGATTGGGCGTATCCGGTCGGTGTCGGCGAAGACACCCGTCTTCTGGTCGGCGACCAGCGCCTCGTCCTCCCAGCTGTCCCACAGCTCTGTCACGACGTCGACGAACTCGCGCGCCCGGTCGTAGCGTTCGGCGTGCACCGGGTGCTCGTCGAGGCCGAAGTTCTGCGCTGCCTGCGGTGCGCCCGTCGTGACGATGTTCCAGCCGGCCCGGCCCCGGCTGAGATGATCCAGCGACGCGAAGAGGCGAGCCAGGTTGTAGGGCTCGGTGTAGGTGGTGGACGCCGTGGCGATCAGCCCGATCCGTTCGGTGGCCGCGGCGATGGCGGACAGCCAGGTGAACGGCTCCAGCCGGAAGCGGCTGGCGTAGCGGACGTTGTCGGCGAGGGACGGGCCGTCCGCGAAGAAGACGGCGTCGAAGGCGGCCTGTTCGGCCGTGCGTGCGAGATCCTGGTAGAACCTGATGTCCAGAATGCGGCTCGGGTCGGTGCCGTGGTAGCGCCAGGCGGCCTCGTGGTGGCCGCCCGGATAGACGAACAGATTCAGATGCAGTTGCCGTCGCGCGGTCATGCCGGGCTGCCCTCCTCCACGAGGTCCACTCCCAGCTGTGCGAGCAGGCGGTCCCGCAGGGCCGCGTACTCGGGGCTGCCGTGGCGGCGCGGTGCCGGGAGGTCCACGGGAAGGTCTGCCGCGATCCGGCCCCGGTCCAGCACCACCACCCGGTCCGCGAGAACGATCGCCTCGTCGACGTCATGGGTGACCAGGAGTACGGCGGGCCGGTGCAGTGCGCACAGCCGGCGCAGCAGTACGTGCATCCTGATCCGGGTGAGGGCGTCCAGCGCGCCGAACGGTTCGTCGGCGAGCAGCAGGTGCGGTTCGCGTACGAGGGAGCGCGCGAGCGAGACGCGCTGCTGCTCCCCTCCGGACAGTTCGACGGGCCAGGCCCGCTCGCGCCCCTCGAGACCGACTTCGGCGAGGGCGGCCCTGCCGCGCTGTCGGGCGCCCGGTCCGGTCAGACCCAGGACGACATTGTCGAGCACGCGTTTCCAGGGCAGCAGCCGGGCATCCTGGAAGACGACGGAGACCTGGTCGGGCGCGACGAGTTCGCCGCTCCCCTCCACCTCGTGGTCGAGCCGGGCCAGCGCTCGCAGCAGCGTGCTCTTGCCGGAGCCGCTGCGCCCGAGCAGGGCGACGAACTCACCTGGAACGATGCTCAGTTCGAGCCCATCGAGGACCCTGCGTTCACCGAAGGAGCGTACGAGAGCGCCGATCCGGACCGCCGTGCGGTCGGTCGCGCGGTCGGTCGCCCGTCCCTCGGCGGCGGTCAGCCCGCCAGTGTGCGCCGCCATGACAGCGTCCTCCTCTCCACGAGCCGTACCAGGGCGTCGGAGACGAGCCCGAGGAGTCCGTACACGACGAGGCCGACGATGATGACGTCGGTCTGTCCGTACGTCCGCGCGAGCTCCATCATGTAGCCGATTCCGCTCGTCGCGTTGACCTGTTCGACGACGACCAGCGCGAGCCACGCGGCGGTCACCGCGAAACGCATCCCCAGCAGGAAGCCGGGAAGGGCCCCGGGCAGGACGACGTGGCGGACGAACCGCAGCCTGCCGAGCCGCACGGTCTCCGCCAGTTCGGCATAGCGGTTGTCGATGGTGCGCAGTCCGTTGTGGGTGTGGATGTAGACCGGCACGAAGACGCCGAGCGCGATCGTGACGACCTTCATCGTCTCGCCGATGCCGAACCAAAGGATCAGCAGGGGGATCAACGCGAGTGACGGGACCGCCCGTTTGATCTGCACCGGTCCGTCGATCAACGCCTCGCCCAACCGGCTGAGCCCGGAGACGACCGCGAGCAGAAGCCCACCGGCCACGCCGAACACCAGGCCCAGCAGGGCGCGTCGGGCGGACGTCGTGAGGTGGGACTGCAGCCTGCCGTCGGCGATGAGGTCACCCGCCGAGGCCGCGATGGTCCACGGTGCGGGCAGGCTGCGGGCGTCGATGAGGCCTGCGGCGGAGCCTGCCGCCCAGGTTGCGAGCAGCAGCAGCGGGCCGGCAGCCCAGCCGTACGGCAGGGGGCGGCCCGGGCCGAGCCGTCCCCTGCTGCGGTGGCGCGAAGGGCGCCGGAGGGTGGCGGCCGCTGCGGGCTTCGCAGCCGGGGGCGGCTGATCGTCGTTCGTCGCCGGCGACGGCCGCTCGTCGAAGACCGTGGCACTCATGGTGTCTTCCCTCCGCCGTTCCCGTCATCCGCGATGGCGGCGGCGGCCACGGACTCGTATCGCCGGTCGAAGAGGATGTCCGCCTTGAAAGCCTCACGGTGTTGTTTCTTCGCCAACAGATCGATGGTCTGCTGCTGACGTCGGATGGCGCCGGTCCAGTCCGCCGGAATGTCGGGGTGGCCGATCCGCTCGACGAGATACTCGCCGTCCTCGCGGCTCAGTCCCTGGTCCTTGACGTAATAGCCTTCGACCCATTCCTTCGGGTGCTTGTCGATCCAGATCTGGGCCCGCGCCCAGAACGCGATGAGTTCCCTGACGGCGGAGGACTTCTGCGCGTCGCTGACGGTGTCGGTGAGCGCCCACAGGTGCTCTGGGTCGTCCCGCAGGCCGTGCCTGACGGTCGTTCCGCCGGCGCTGCCGTATGTGGTCAGATAGCGCTTGACGTTGACGTCTGCGATGGGAGCGGCATCCACCTGGCGATTGCCGAGTGCCGTGGGATAGACGTCGTCGGTACTGGCCAGCTCGATGAGCTGGACGTCATTCTGCGTGAGCCCGGCCTGTTCCAGGATCCGCAGCACGAGCGCGCCCTGCGCCTGGCCCGGGCTGTAGGCGATCTTCTTGCCGCGCAGGTCCGCAAGCGTCCTGATGCCTGCCCCGGGAGCGACGCCCAGCTCGTAGACCGGGTGCCGGAGCGGATCCTTGCGGAACTTCGCCGCCACGAGCTTGGTGTCGAGGCCCGTCCAGTGAGCGTTGATCGACGGGATCTCCGCGGCCGAGCAGAGGTCGAGAGCCCCGGCACGGAAGGCCTCGGAGCACTTCGGTCCGCCGCTGATGTTGGCCCACTCCACCTTGAAGGGAAGCTTGTCGATCTGACCCGACAGCTCCAGTGCGACCCTGAGCTGCGGCGCACCGACGGTCAGGGTGGTGTCGGGGGAGACCGCGGCCGGGATCTTCTCCTCGGAGACGTCTTTGCCGGTAGCCGTGGACTGTGTGGTGCCCGCGCAGGCGGTCAGCAGAAGGGCAGCCGAGAGCGTGGCCGTGAGGGCGGTCGGTAGGGATGGGGGCATGCGCAAGCGAGGGGACATTCATGCCTTCACAGAGCGTGAGAAGCCACCAGGGCGGGGATGAGCCCGGAACGTGGCGAAAGGGGAAAGGGGAAGCCGAAGCAGTCGGACAGCGTCGGTGGGGTCAGCTGCACACCGCGGTGGGGTCAGCTGCACACCCCGGTGGGCTCAGCTACACACCGCGGTGGCGACGCGCATCAGATCGATGGCCCGCCTCTTCCGAAACCGCTGGGAGATCCGCACATCGGCGAACGTAGCCACGGGCCGAAACCCGGTCAAGAAGCGTCGGTTCGTTCGGCCCCCGCTGCAATGACACTGTCGTAGGCGGGCCATGTCCGCGTTACAACGCGGTCCGGTCCAGGGGACAACAACAGCGCGGAAGGCGGACCCCGACGCCGGCCAGACCTGGGCCGAGCTGATCAGCGCCCTCAGCGCCGCCGGTGGTCCCACCTGTGACTACCGGCAGATCGACCGGTCGACGGCGCCGACGGCGGGTGGGGGATCAGGGGATCACCTGTTCCGTCCAGATGATCTTTCCCGTCTTGGTGTAGCGCGTGCCCCAACGGCGGGCGAGCTGGGCGACGATCAACAGGCCCCGCCCTCCCTCGTCCGTCGTCCGGGCGTGGCGCAGGCGAGGCGAAGTGCTGCTCGCGTCGGACACTTCGCAGATCAGGGCACGGTCCCGGATCAGCCGCAGAACGATCGGGCCGGTCGCATGACGGATGGCGTTGGTGACCAGCTCGCTGACGATCAGCTCCGTGGTGAACGTCAGATCGTCCAGGTCCCATTCCGACAGTTGCCGGCCGGCGACGCTGCGGGCGTTTGCGACGGCGGCGGGGTCCGAGGGCAGGTCCCAGGACGCGACCCGGTCCGAGCCCAGCAGGCGGGTCCGGGCAAGGAGCAGGGCGGCATCGTCGCGCGGCGGAACGGCCAGCAGCTCATCGACCACGTGGTTGCCTGTCTCCTGCAGAGACGGGCCGGGCACCGCGAGTGTGCCGCTCAGCTTGGACAGCCCGACGTCGATGTCCCGGTCCGGAGCCCGGATGAGGCCGTCGGTGTACAGCCCGATCAGGCTGCCCTCGGCCAGTTCCAGTTCCCCCGACTCGAAGGGCAGGGAGCCGAGGCCGAGCGGCGGTCCGGCGGGCAGGTCCAGGAAGTCGACGGCGCCGTCGGGTCCGACGATCACAGGCGGGAGGTGACCGGCCCGGGCCAGTGTGCACACTCCGGTGACCGGGTCGTACACGGCGTACAGGCAGGTGGCCCCCAACATCGCGGTGCCCACGCTCTCGTTCTCGGCCGATGTCGGCTCACCGCCGCCGCGCGACTCGATGAGGCCGATGACCAGGTCGTCCAGGTGGGCCAGCAGTTCGTCGGGGGGAAGGTCCAGATTGGCCAGCGTGCGCACCGCCGTGCGGAGCCGCCCCATGGTCGCCGCGGAGTGGATGCCGTGCCCGACCACGTCCCCGACGACCAACGCGACCCGGGCCCCGGAGAGGGGAATCACGTCGAACCAGTCACCGCCCACGCCGTTCGGCGCATCCGCCGGGCAGTACCACGATGCCACCTCCAGCGCGGATCCTCCGGTCAGCTCCTGCGGCAGCAGGTATTGCTGCATCGACTGGGCCGCGGTCCGCTCGCGGGTGAAGCGGCGTGCGTTGTCGATGGACACGGCGGCACGGGAGACGAGTTCCTCGGCGAGACGTACGTCGTCCTCCTCGAAGGGCCACGAACGCCCGGACCGGACGAACGTCGCCGCGCCCAGGGTGACGCCGCGGGCCCGCACCGGCACCACCATGATTGAGCGGAGGTCGAACCGACGGATGGCGGGGCCCAGCGACGGGTCCATGGCCACCCACGCCTCGGGGGAGTGTTCCAGGTCCTCCACCAGGGTCCTGCTCTCCAGCAGGCAGCGGGCGACGGGCGAGGACGGCGCGCGCTGGACCACTTCCCCCACGGCCAGTCGCGCCTCCGGGCTCCCCTCGCGGACCGACCTCTGCCCCGCGCGGCGGATGACGGGTCCGAGGTCGACCGGCCCGGGAGCGGGCTCCTCGCCCCTGATGACCGAGTCCAGCAGGTCGACGGCGACGAAGTCGGCGACGGAGGGCACGGCGTTGTCGGCCAGTTCCTGCGCGGTCAGCTGCACATCCAGCGCGCTGCCGATACGGGCACTGGCGTCGTTCAGGAGGGCGAGGCGCTCCTGTGCCCGTCGGCGCTCGGTGACGTCGATGATCATGTACCAGACGCCCACCTGTCGGCCGCGGCGGTCCTTCATGCCGAAGAACGAGGCCGAGTACGCCCGCTCCAGGTAGGGCTCGCCATGGCCGAAGCCGCTGAACTCGTGGTCCATCACCGGAGCCCCGGTCCGCAGGACGGTCCGCATTCTCTCCTCGAACGCCTCTGCCGTGGGCCTCGGCAGTACCTCCTTCACCTGGCGCCCCAGTCGTCGTTCCGTTGGCATCAGCCGCCCCAGCACCTTGTTCACCCAGACGTAGCGCAGATCGGTGTCCAGGACGGCCACACCGACCGGCGCGTCGGACAGGAACGGCACGAGCAGCAGCTGGCTGACCCCGCCTCCCGGCATCCGCCAGAAAGCACGCTGCGGTGGCCGGCCGACGAACCTGCCGAAGACCAGCGCGGCGACTGTGGCGACCAGCACGCCCGGAACCATCTCGTAGATGCCCGACTCGAGCGGCCCGAGCAGCGGATTGATCCTGTCCCACAGGAGCACCGTGGCCGCGCCCGACACGATTCCGGCCATGGCCCCCGCCCAGGTCATACGCGGCCAGTACAACGACAGGAGGACGACCGGTCCGAAGGCCGCGCCGAAGCCCGCCCAGGCGTAGGCGACGATGTTCAGTACACCGCCGCCCCCCAGCGCGACCAGGCAGGCGACCGTGATCACCACCACCACGGCGCCGCGACCGACCCACACCAGCGTCCTGTCCGAGGCACGCCGTCTGAGGAACGCCCGGTAGAAGTCCTCCGTGAGGGCGACGGAGGACACCAGGAGCTGGCTGTCCGCGGTCGACATGATCGCGGCCAGTACCGCGACCAGCATCAGCCCGGCGATCCAGGGGTTGAGCAGGGTCTCGCTCAGGACGATGAAGACGGTTTCCGGGTTGGCCAGGGGGGCGCCGGACTGTGCGATTCCCACGAGGCCGACGAGAATGGCGCCGGTGAGCACGACCAGCACCCAGACCGTTCCGATGCGCCGGGCCGCCGGGACAGCCCTGGGGCTGCGGATGCCCATGAAGCGGGCCAGGATGTGCGGCTGGCCGAAATAGCCGAGGCCCCAGGCGAGGAGCGAAACGATCGCCACGGCGCCGAGCGATCCGCCCGCCGTCCACCGGCCGTCGACGAAGTCGGCCTCGGCCCCGATGTCCAGCAGGGTCGGCGTCTTGCTGTCGAGGGAGTCCGCCAGGGATCCGAAGCCCCCGAGCGCCGCGATACCGACCAGGGGGAGTACCAGCAGGGCGAGGAACATCAGAGTGCCCTGCATGACGTGCGTCAGGCTGACGGCGAGGAAGCCGCCGAGACACGCATAGGTCACGATCACCACAGCGGTCAACACGGCCCCGAGTTCGAAGGCGACCCCGAATACCTGCTCGAACAGCAGCCCCCCGGCCACCAGGCCGCTGGCGACGTAGACGGTGAAGAACACGACGGTGACGGCGGCCGAGACCATCCGGAGCATCCGGGTGCGGTCCTCGAAACGCTCCTCCAGGTAGGCCGACAGGCTGACGGCGTTACCGGCCCGCTCGGTGTAGGTACGCAGCCTCGGCGCGACGAGCAGCCAGTTCAGATAGGTGCCGGCGGCCAGACCTACGGCGATCCAGCTTGCGCCGATGCCGGCGGCGTAGACGGCCCCGGGAAGGGCCAGGAACAGCCAGCCCGACATGTCGCTCGCGCCGGCGGACAGCGCCGCGACCGGCGCGCTGAGCCTGCGCCCGCCCAGCGCGAAATCGGCGAAGGTACGGGTCCGGGTGTAGGCCCAGATCCCCACCGCGATCACGGCCACCACGTAGACGATGAACGTGGCCAGAACCGGCGCGCTCAGGTCGGACATGTCTTCCTCGCTCGGGAGGCGGATGAGCACAGGCAACAACGTCGGCTCAGCTGCAGCTCGCCCTGGCACAAATGTACCGACTCCCGGGTCTGGGAACTCCTCACGAAATGATCTTCAAGGTGGTCGGATCACTCCGGGACCGATGATCCAGGGGGCTGGGTGGCTCGGCCGAAGCCGTGGGAAGCCGACGCCGAGCTGTGGGCGGTGGTCGAGCCACTGCTGCCCAAGGCCTGGCGTCGGGGCCCGGCACCCCGGGCGTAAGCGGCATCCGGACCGGCTGCTGTTCCAGGGCATCCCGTCGCGGCAGCCGACGTCGTCGACGCCCGCGCCGACGTCGCCACCGCCTCGCCGCTGAAGGGCACGGTCGACGTCGCCGGCCCCGATGTCTCCCCACTGGGCGGGCTCAGCCTCCTCACTGTCACCACCCGGTCCCCGGCCTGCCCACTCGCCGCCGCCAGAGGCTCGCCCAGCCATGTGATCCGCGCGCCGGTCACCGGCACACCCGGACCAACGATCCGAGGTGATCAGCTGCCGGGCAGGGCCGGGCCGTGGCCCGGCAGGCTCAGGTGAGGTCGGTGAGGATGTCGGAGACGGCACCGGGGCGTCCGGGCCTCAGGAGCTTCTCGAAGAGAGTCATGACCAGTTCGTCGGTCTCGTCCAGGACATGGTGGTCGTCGCGGCTGACGTGGCCGTCGTGGGGGCGGAAGCCGTGCTTGGCGAACGAGGCGATTCGGGTGCCGTCCCGCACTGCGTCGGCACTCTGCCCGCCGGTGTGAAGGAACGCGTAACTCCGGCCGTGGACGAGGGCACGACCGGCTTTCTCCCGACGGCGCCCGCTGTGGGTGCCATCGCTGACGAACGCCTGCTCATCGTGCGGACGCAGTGTGACCGGGGTGGGTGTCCGGGCAGGCAGCGACGGACCGTTGGTCTCGAATGCGCGGCTGGTGACCGCGTTCTGCCGCTTGGCGAACCAGCCGGTGAAGTGCGGCACAGGCTCGATGGCGACGGACGCCCGGACCTGTCCCGAGGGGTCGATCACGTCGGCGCGGGTGCGCGTCTCGTCGACATCGACGCGCCAACCACCGCGGGTGGGCCGACGCCAGAGGGGGATCTCTTCTGCCATGGCCACAGCCTCTCAGACGGCCGGATGGCGGTTTCCCTCGCCCGACCCCAGCCGACGAGCCGACTGCACTGCCGAGGACGTAAGGCAGCCCCGGCAACCAGGTCAGGTTGCCGGGGCTGCCTTGCTGTCGTGCGCACGGTGGATGTGACGAGCGCTTGGCCGACGCCTCACGGCGGGACTCGTGTGGGGTGACAGCCGGCGATTACGCGCCCGGCTGGTCCGCCGGCCGCTGATGTCACGGATGCCGGACCGCGCCAGACCGCGCAGTGAGGGAGAGGCTCACCATTGCCTGTGCCAGTACAGGGCGTTCATCGTTGCTCGCAAGGGTGCGGCGCCGCGCGTCAGGGATCCCCAGGCGCCGCCGTTGTTGGTGTACCGGAGCGGGTACACGCCCGTCCTGTGGGTACGCAGCGCCGAGTGGTCGATGTTCGACCGCTCCGAGTAGCGCACGAGGTGCTGCGCCCAGACGTCGGTGGGGGCGGCGTTCCCGGCACTGACGCTCCAGTCGGCGTTCGAGCCGATGAGGGTCCAGTCCGTTCCCCCCTGTGCTTGGGGGAGTTCGGTTCCGAGCCAGCGCCGGAATGTGCTGTCCGGGTACATCTCCTGGCACTGCCGGTTGATGACGCAGTGGGCGGCCCGCACGCCCTTGTGCGGGGTGCCCAGCGTGACGACGTCTTCCACGAACAGTGTGTCCGGCCAGGTCGGGTCGCCCTGTTCGTATCCGGCCACCGCAGCCCGGGCGATGAGCCCGCCCATGGAATGGCCGACGAGGTCGACGGTCTGTCCCTTGGAGGAGTACATCGTGTGGATCTTCCAGGCGAGTTCACGTCCCAGATCCTTCAGGGACGTGTCAGCGGTGCCCTGCCCGCCGGGGTCGATCCGCACATCGCACCCTGCATCGTCTGTTCCGTAGAACCCGACGCGGTGCAACTCCCCTTTCCACTTCGACTTGTTGAACAGCTTGACGGCTGATTTCCACTTGTCGCCGCACTTGTCGCCGGGCGTATAGCCCTTGATGAAGAAGACCGGACGCAGCGTGCTGTTCTCCCGTGGAGGCGCTGAGGCCCCGATCCCGGACCGGCCGGTCGTGGTGGCATCGGAGGGAGTGACAGCGCCGGCCGCGGTGGTCGCCGTGAGCAGGAGAGCGACGCTCACCGTGGACGTCGCGAGGGACGAACGGAGTCTCATGGGTGAACTCCCAGGTGTTTGTGGACTCTGACAGTCGTCGACTGTTCCGCAGAGGCCACGCTCCCACCAGGCTGTTTCCCTGTCCGGGACACGTCTGGGCTGTCCCGGACAGCCCGGACCGCAGGAGCACCGCTGTCCCTCTTCGGCGCCTTGCGCCTCCAATCCGTGCCTGGGACGCCCCAGCCGGTGCGTTCCGGCCGATTCCGGCAAGCCGGCGGTCGCGAAACGCCCCATGAGGGCGGTGCGTGCCGTCAGAGGGAGGCGTCAGGGACGGATTCCGTCGCAGGCGATGGGCAGGTGTCGTGGCCCGCGGAGTACGGCGTTCTGCCGGTAGGAGGGTGGGTCCTCCAGCAGGCGTGGGTTCTCGAGTCTGCGGGCGAGTTCCGACAGGGCGAGTTGGGCTTCGAGCCGGGCGAGTGGTGCGCCGAAGCAGCTGTGGATGCCGCTGCCCAGGCCGAGGTGCTGGATGTCCTGGCGGTCGGGGTCGAAGCGGTCGGGGTTCTCGAAGCGCTGGGGGTCGCGGTTGCCGGCTGCCAGGACCAGCCAGAGGGAGGCGCCTTTGGGGATGGTGGTGCCGTGGATCTCGATGTCCGCGACGGTCGTGCGCTGCGGCACCAGTTGTACCGGCGGTTCGAAGCGGAGCAGTTCCTCGACGATGGGCACGGCGAGCCGTGGGTCGGTCCGCAGCCGTTGCAGGATGTCGGGGTTGCGCAGCAGAGTCAGCATTCCGTTGGTGATGAGGTTGACCGTGGTCTCGTGTCCCGCGATCAGCAGCAGCGCGGCGGTGCTGAGCAGTTCCATCGTGGTCATCGGGCCGTCCTGGCCTTTGGCCGTGGCCAGCTCGGAGAGCATGTCGTCCTTGGGGTTCTTGCGGCGCTCCTCGATCAGCCCGGCCAGGTACATGCCCAGTTGCATACGGGCGTCGTGCGAGATCTTGCCCCGCTCAGTGGGGTCCGCGTCAGGATCGGGATCCAGGCTGGCGGCGATGGTGTCCGCCCAGGTGTGGAAGCGTGCCTCGTCCTCGCGCGGCACTCCGAGCAGCCGGCAGATCACCGTCACGGGGAAGGGGTAGGAGAACTGGTCGACCAGGTCGATCCGGCCGGTGTCGCCGATGCCGTCGATGAGGCCGGAGACGATGTCGTGGAGTTCTTGGCGCATCCCGTCGACCCGGCGGGGGGAGTGCGGAGGGCCGAAGGGCCGGTTGGTCATGCGACGCAGCCGGTCGTGCTCCGGCGGGTCGAGCCGCAGGAAGCCCGGGGGCAGGGCGCTCTCCTCTTCCTGGGCCGACTCGGCCAGCGGGTCGTGGGTGGTCGAGGCCAGATTGCGGGCGTCGGAACTGATACGAGGGTCGTGCAGGAGGCTGCGGATCTCGTAGTAGGTGCTCACGACGTACGGCCCGTCCGCTTCCTGGTGGACCGGTGTCTTGCGCAGCTCCTCGTAGATCGGGTACGGATTGGCGCGGTTGGCGTAGTCCAGGATCTGGTGCAGCAGGGATGGCGTCATGGCGGGTCCTCGTGGCCGTGCGGGTCAGTGTGCGGGGGTGAACGTCATCCGGCGGTCGGCCGGTGAGTATCCGCTGAGGGTCACAGTGGGGCCGTGGGTGGGGATCGACGGGTCGGGGAAGTCGGCGTCCATCGGCCGCTGTCCGTCCGAGCGCCGGTCGACCGTGGGGAACGGCGGCGGGAACGGTGCAGTGGTCTCGATCTGCTCCTGGTAGAACGGCAGCCACCGGGCATGGTCGAAGGCGACCGCGCCGATGACGCGTCCCTGGTATCCGTAGACGCCGATGAACCGGTGATCGTCGAGCGTGCCCTGGGAGATGACGATCTCGGTTCCGAGCGACGGCACACCGACGGACTTGATGTTCACGCCGAACTGTGAGGACCAGAAGGCCGGCACCCACATGTGGGGGATGCGGTCGGTGCTCTCGCTGAGCATGTTGTGGGCCGCGGTCCTTGCCTGCGAGACGGCGTTGCCCCAGTGCTCCAGCGACAGGAACTGGTAGCCGAACAGGGCGTGCGGGGAGCGGGCGACGTCACCGGCGACGAAGATGTCGTCGGTCACGATTCCACGGACGTCGAAAGCACGGCAGCCGGCGTCGCAGGCGATGCCGCGAGGCCCGGCACCGAGCCCGGACCCGGCGAGCCACTCGGTGTTGCGGGTGGCGCCGAGCGAGACGACCACCACGTCGGTCTCGACGGTGGAGCCGTCGGACAGGTGCGCGGCGCGCACCCGTCCCGAGGCGTCGCCCTCCAACGAGGTCACCATGACCCCGCAGCGCAGGTCGACGCCGTGCTTGCGCTGGAGGTCGCCGGCGACCGCGCCGACCACCCCGCCGAGCGCGCCGACCAGGGGCGCCGCGCCGCGTTCGGCGACGGTGACGGCGACGCCGCGTTCGCGGCAGGCGGAGGCGATCTCCGAGCCGGTGAACCCGGCGCCGATGACGAAGACCCGCTTGGGGCCCTCCGCGAGCCGCCGTGCGAGCGCGGCGCCGTCGTCGCGGGTCCGCAGCACGAAGACCCCGTCGAGTTCCGCCTCGGCCTCGCGCGGCCACGGTCGTGCCCGCACGCCGGTGGCGATCAGCAGCCGGTCGTACGGCACCTCGTCGCCGTCGGCCAGCCGCACCCGCTTGGCGGCCATGTCCAGGCCGGTGGCCGGGACGCCGAGCCGCCAGGTCGCGTCCAGGGCACGGCGCCTGGGCAGGGCGGTGCGGTCCGCGGTGGACATGCCCAGCAGCACCTGCTTGGACAGCGGGGGCCGGTCGTACGGCTCGTACGGCTCGTCGCCGATCATTGTCAGGGAACCGGCGAAGCCCTTGTCGCGGAGGGTCTCCGCGGCGCGCAGGCCCGCCAGCGAGGCGCCGACGACGACGATACGGCCCTCGCGTCTGAGTCTTTCCAGCCATCCGTCAGCGTTCACCGGACACCGCCTCGGCCGGTGCGTCCACCGCGTCGACGAGGATGGCCTGGACGGGGCATGCTGCTGCGGCCTGTGCCAGATTCCCGCGCTGTGCCTCGTCGGTTTCCGGGGTGTACAGCAGCCCCTCCTCGCCGTGCATCGCGAAGACGTCAGGGGCGAGAAACGCGCACTGCGCGTACCCCTGACAGTGGTTCAGGTCGACCACAAGCCTTACCAAGGGAACGGTCCTCTCCGATCGTCCGGCCCCCTGCGACCACCCTCTGCGTCCGGAGGGGATACGGCGACGAGGGCGGACCGTTCGGGTGAGTGCCGTGGCCGGTCAGGCCGGGGCGGCGGGCAGCGGGCCGGCGGGGCGCCGGCCCGACAGGATGTACAGGCCGACGATCAGCGCCCAGGCCGGGAAGACCAGTTCGGACCAGGGCACGTCCGCTCCCACCAGGAGCAGCGTCAGGCCCGCGAGGTAGCCGAGGACGACGAGCGGGCCGGGGAAGACGCCGAGGCGGCGGCCGATGGCCGAGGTCGTGAAGATGAACACGGCCGCCATCCGCATGGCGTACGTGGTCAGCAGGGTGTAGGCGAAGTGGCGGCCGAACGGCGGGTGCTGCTGACTCTCGTCCAGCACGGTCCCAGCCGCCGCGGCACTGGCGAACAGAGTGGCGACGAAGACGAGGCCGCTGCCCAGGAACACGGTGGACACGAACCGGTCCTCTTCGTCACCTGCCTGCTCGCGCAGGGCCCCCATGAACCACAGGAAGGCGATCCCGGAGAACGGGAGCAGCGCCAGCGCTGTCTGCACAGCGCTCCGCTGCCCGGCATCGACGGCGATGTCGTCCCCGTCGGCTCCCCCGGGCAGGGCGATGCGCACCAGGACGATCGCCGTGGCCATCAGCATCGCGAACACGACCCCGGCGATCCCGGCGGCCCGTGGTGTCCCGAGGCGCTCGTGCTTGTGGTCCATGGTCCCTCGCTCTCTGTCCGCACTTCCTTCGTCCAGACAGCAGCGATCCGCGGATTCGTGCCACCGGGGCCGCCCGGAAGGCCGAGCCATGACCCCCGGTCGCCCGTGCGGGCCGTGGCTTCCGGCTTCGGCCATCCATCCCGTTCGTACGGCTGGACGGCGGCATGGAGCAGCAAGCCGGTTGAACAACGCAGGAGCCACAGCCGTATCTCCTGCTGCGCGCCGTGCCAGCCGCCGAACAGCTCCCGGGACGACAGGAACGAAGAATTCTCCATGCCGATCCAGGAGGCACCATGCGTCCGAACCGACGGGCAGCACATACCAGGGCTTCGATACGAATGGTCGCGGTCGTCGTCGCGGTCTGCGCCGCCGTCACCACCCTGCTGATCCTCGTACGGGGCACCGGCGGCGAAGCGTCCGCCGGCTCGCCGGCCGGGATCCCGCGGCACGACGGCGGCCACTCGTCCACCACCCGCTCACAGGCGCAGGCGCACGCAGGTCCCCAGCCCGTGACCGAAGTGGACAAGACCTTCCTCGTCAAGGTCCGCCAAGCGGGTCTGTGGGAGATCCCCGCCGGCCGACTGGCGCAGACCCACGCCGACAGCGAAGCGGTGAAGCGTGCCGGGCTGCACCTGCTCGACGGCCACAGCAAGCTCGACCAGCTCGTGCGCGAGGACGCCGGCATCCTCGGCGTCTCGCTGCCGAACGAGGCCACAGAGGAACAGCAGGGCTTCGTCCGGCGCTTGGAGAACGCCCGCGGAGCCGAGTTCGACCGCCTCTTCGCCAACTTGCTGCGTGCCTCGCACGGCAAGATCTTCGCCACCATCGGGGAGGTGAGGGCCGCCACCCAGAACGACCTCATCCGCCGTCATGCGCGCCAGGCCAACCAGACCGTGCTTGACCACATGGAGGTCCTGGAGGACACGGGGCTCGTCGACAGCGCCACCTTCCAGGAAGTGGAAGCCGCCGTCACGCCCGCATAGGCGGCGACGGGGAAGGGCCGACGGATGCACTGAGGGCCTCCACCCCTGGCATACACCTTTGCACTGTGCAATTCTTACGGGCGAGGAGGGCCCGGCACACGGCCGGCCCTTGCCCGGGAGCCCGGCACTGGCACGGTGACGCAGCTCGACACGGCACCCCGGCCCGTGGTCCGGAGCCCTCCTCGCCAGAACCGCGCCGGCCTGCCGAAGCCACCGCACTCCACGCGGCCTCGAGGCGGGGCGGCGCGGCGGGGTGCTCCGGGCCCATGACCGGTCACCGGCGGTCGGAGCCCCCCCGCCGCCCTCCGGCCGGGTGACGGATCAGCCGGCGCTGAGCCAGAGAGGTGAGCGCCTGGTCTGTCGGCAGCCGACAGGTCCCGGCTTTGGTGTATGCCTGGTTGCCGGCTAGCTCCCGTGGTCCAGCGCTCTGCCGTACTGCGGGGCGAGGAATTGCGAAGGGGCTGTCATGGATCACGGCGGGAATGTGATTGCTGAGCTGGAGGCCGACCATCGCGAGGTGGAGCAGATCTTCCAGCAGATCGAGGCGCAGCCGGTGGGGGACCGGCGGAGGCGGGAGCTGGCGGACGAGCTGACGAGGGAGCTCGTGAGGCACTCGGTCGCCGAGGAGATGCACCTGTACCCGGCGGTACGCGAGTACGTCGAGGACGGTGCGATGCTGGCGGACAAGGAATTGGCCGATCACGCCAAGGTCGAGCGGGTGCTCAAGGACCTCGAGGATCTGAGCGCGGATGATCCGCGGTTCAACGATCTGGTCGCGAAGCTGAGGCTGGAGGTGGCCTCGCACGTACGTGACGAGGAGAGCCGCCTCTTCCCGAAGCTGGCAGCCTCCTGCACACCGCAGAAGTTGGATGAGCTGGGAGAGTTCGTTCGCCGGTCCAAGGAGACAGCGCCCACGCGACCCCATCCCTCCATGCCCACGAAACCGCCGGTCGCCAAACTGCTGGCGCCCGGCGTGGGGATGGTGGACCGGATTCGGGATGCACTGAGCGGACGCCGTGGGGAGGAATGAACAGCCGGTGCGGCGCGCCGACAACCGCACCGGCCGCTGTGCCCGCCGTTGACTGGAGCTCGCCGGAGTCCCGATCAGGGAACTGACCGGCATCGACGTGCGCGAGCTCCATGACGAGTGCGTACACGCCCTGGAGCCGCTGGCTGCGGACAAGGCCGGCGGCGGCGCCCCGGACGGGCCTGCGCTTACGCGTATACCCGCTGGTGCGGGAGCCGCGATGGCGCGGGCGCTTTTCCTCCCGGCACAACTGACCGGCCGTCGGCACCAGCAGGATCTACGACTGGAGTACCAGGCGACCTCCCGCGTAGGGGAGGACTTTGGCGCGAGGCAGATGCACCAGGACCTCCTCCATCGCCGGAATGCCTTCCTCCCGCGGCACCTTCGCCCGGATGAGCCGGCCGGCCACCTCCATCTCGAGCACGCGCTGCGGCCCGTGGTCCCGGACGCCCCGAAGCCTGGCGGGAAACGTGTTGGGCCCCGGTTCCGTGACGACTTTGACGTACTCGGGCCGGATTCCCACCTGGCCCTCGGTGGTGCTCTCCGGAATGTCCCACGCCATGGCCAGGGCCCGGCCCCCAAGGGTGACGTTGCCGTGTGCCCGGTCCACGGTCAAGAAGTTCATTGCCGGTGATCCGATGAAGTAGCCGACGTACGTTGACGAAGGGGCCTCGAAAAGCTGCTCCGGAGTGCCCTGCTGCATGGCTCGGCCGTCCTTCATGACCAGCACTTCCTGCGCAATGCTCATTGCTTCGTACTGGTCGTGGGTGACGTAGATGACCGTGGGCCGGAACTGCTCCGTGATCTCGCGGATCTTGCGCCGCAGCGAGTGCTTCAACTGTGGATCGATGACGGTCAGCGGTTCGTCCATCAGCACGGCGGCCACGTCATCGCGGACAAGACCACGGCCGAGCGAGATGAGCTGCTTGTCGTCGGCGGTGAGCCGCCGGGCGGGCTGCCTCAGCCGGTCGTCGAGGTCCAGTGCCTCGGCGACCTGATGGACCTTGGCATCGATCCTCGCCTTGTCCCACCGGCGGCACTGCAGGGGGAAGGCGAGGTTCTCGTACACCGTCATCGACTGGTAGATGACGGGAAACTGGAAGACCTGGGCGATGTTGCGCGCCTTGGTCGGCAGAGCAGTGACGTCCGCGCCGTCGAAGAGGATTTGGCCCTGTGTCGGCCTGACCAGCCCGGACAGGATGTTCAGCAGCGTGGTCTTGCCGCAGCCCGACGGCCCGACCAGTGCGTAGGTCTTGCCGGCCTCGAAGGTCAGCGCGAGTGGCTTGAGAGCCCACTGCTCCTCTTCGACCCCGTGCGCGTAGCTGTGCCCGACGTCGACGATGTCCAACTGCGTCATATCAACGCCCTTCCACTGAAGCGAGATCGTAGGAAGGCGTCCGCACGAGCGCCCCTTCCTCGTCGAAGGCGAACAAACGCTCGGGACGGAGTCGCAGTTTCACCAGGTCACCGAGAGCGACGTCATGGATGCCCTCGATCTGTATGACGAACGGGGTCTCGCCGACGGCCGCATGGACGAACGTCTCCGACCCGGAGATCTCGACGAAGGTGACCTCGCCCTCGACGCCGGCGGACGCCAGGCCGACGTCCGTCGCGCGCAGGCCGAACTGGTAGGCGCCGTCGGGCAGATCGGCGAGATGCGCGGACACGTGCGTGGCCTGGAAGCCGGCAACCGTGACCTGACCGCTCCCGATGCGGCCTGTGAAGATGTTCATGGGCGGGTCGTTGATGATGGACGCCACCGTGGTCGTCGCCGGGCGCTCGAAGACCTCCTGCGGAGGACCGATCTGGAGGATCCGCCCCTCGTGCATGACCAGCACCACGTCTCCGAGCATCATCGCCTCGGCGGGCTCGGTCGTCGTGTAGATCACTATGGTGTCGCCCTGGTCGGAGAAGAGGGTCTTGAACTCGTCTCGCAACTGTTCACGCAACTTGTAGTCCAGATTGGCCAGCGGCTCGTCGAGCAGGAGGATGCCCGTGGATCGGGCGAGGGCCCGAGCCAGCGCCACTCGCTGCTGCTGGCCGCCGGAGAGCTGAGACGGCTTGCGCCGCTCGAAGTCGGCAAGGCCGACACGTGCCAGGCTCTCCCTCACACGCCGCCGGATCTCGTCTCGTGACAGTCCCGCCCGCTTGAGCGGGAAGGCGACGTTGTCGAACACATTGAGATGCGGGTAGTTGATGAACTGCTGGTACACCATGGCGGTGTCGCGCCGCCAGACCGGCGTCTTCAGGAAGTCGGCTCCCTCCCTGGTCAGGGAGCCGGAGTCGACCGCCTGCAGACCGGCCAGTGCCCGCAGCAGCGTGGTCTTTCCCGCCATCGTCCGGCCGATGACGGTGTGGAGCCGTCCCGGCTCGAAGACCGCGGTCACCTCCTTGAGATGATCGACGCCGTCGACGGTCAGGCACAGATCGGTGGCGCTCAGATCAGTGGCACTCAGCTTCATCGGACCGCTCCCGAGAGGTTGCCTTTTGACAGATAGCGCTCGACCCGGAGCGCGAGAAGAACCAGCGGCGTCACACCGAAGAGGGCGGCTGCGGACAGGGTCCACCAGGGCGGGATGGACGAATTGAGGGCGACGACAGCCTGGGGCAGGGTCTGGACCTCGGTGAAGGTCAGCCTGAAGGCGAAGAAGAAGTCGTTCCAGCCGAACACGACGCAGAACATCGCGGCCACGGTCAGCCCGGGCAGGGAATTCGGCAGGATCGCACGCACGAAGGTCTGGAACGGGCCGCAGCCGTCGAGCATGGCCATCTCGTCGATCTCACGCGGAATGCCGTTGAAGAAGTCGACCATCACCCAGACCGCGATCGGCAGCAGCAGGGCGACCGTCACGATGACCAGTCCGAGGATGGTGTCCAGCAGGCCCGTCCACTGGAGCAGGTAGAAGAACGGGATCACCAGGACGACGGGCGGCATGATCCGCTGCGACACGAAGAAGAAGACGATGTCGCTGTTCTTGACGAAGCCGAACTTGAAGCGGTATCGGGACAACGCGTAGGCGGCCAGGGACCCGAGGACGAGGCTGATGGCCGAGGCCGCGACGGTGACGATGGCGCTGTTGACGAAGGGCTGCATCACATCGACACCCCCGGCTCCGCCGAAGATGTTGCGCCACCCGGTGACGGTGGGTTCGTACTGCAGCCATGGCAGGTAAGTGGCGCCCCTCTGTACGCCGTTGACGTCCTTGAAACTGGTCGTCATGGCCCAGAAGAACGGTCCCGCGACGAAGCACGCCCAGAGGGCGATCACCGTGTACTTGAATACGGGATAAAGGCGCGACCTCATGAGTCCCCCTTCAGCTTGAAGGCCCTGGCGAGCAGGGCGGCGACGACCGTGAGCGTGACGATCATCAGGACCAGATAGGTCAGGGACATCGCCCCGCTGTACCCCGTCTGCTGATCCCTGAGCCCCTGGATGTAGAGGTAGTAGCCCGGCGTCTCCGTGGCGGAGCCGGGCCCCCCGGAGGTCAGCACGTAGACGCTGTCGGAGAGCTTGGACGCCTCGATCAGCCGGATGATGATCGCCGCGACCGACACCGGCGCCATGAGCGGGAAGGTCACCTTCCGGAAGGTGCGCCAAGCGTCCGCCCCGTCGATGGCCGCGGCCATGAACGGTTCCTTGGGCAGGCTCAACAGGCCGGCCAGCAGCAGCAGGAACATGAACGGGGTCCACTGCCAGACCTCGACGGTCATCAGCGCGACCAGCGCCGGACCGGACTCGGTGAGCCAGGCAACCTTGGGCAGGCCGAGCATCCCGAGCAGATCGTTCACCGGCCCCAGCGACTCGTGGAAGATCATTTGCCAGATGGCGGCCATGATCACGGGAGTGGTCATCATGGGGACGAGGAACAGCACCCGCCACAGACGACGGCCGCGTGTCTCACGCCAGACGAGCAGGGCCATCCCGAATCCGATCACATACTGGATCAGGACGGTGCCGCCCGCCAGCAGGACCAGACGCATGATCGAGGACCAGAATCGGCTGTCGTGCAGCATCGTGGCGTAGTTGGCCGCACCGATGAAGTCCAACTGAGGGTTGCTGACGTTCCAGCCGGAAAAGCTGACACGAATGGTGAACAGAAGCGGAAAGATGATGATGAGTGCGAGCGTGAGCAGTCCTGGGAGGAGGAACATGCTCTTGTGCCGGCGCAGAGCTTCCATGGTTGTCCTTGTGGAAGTGGGCGGGCGCCCCCGGGTGGCCGACCGGCTCGGCCGGCCACCCGGGACGTCCCGTCATCAGGTCAGTTGTCCTCGAGTGCGACCACGTGTCGATAGGCGCTTCGGACCTTGTCCTTGCCGATCTGGCCGGTGATGGTGTCCCACTCCGCGGCCACGTCGTCCAGCGCGCGCTGCGGAGACTTCTGTCCCGCGAGAGCCGCGGCGACGCCGTCGGCCAGTGCGGACATGTAGCCGTTGACACCCGGTACGCGAAGGTCGAAGACGCGGTTGATGCTCGACTCCATGCCGGAGAGTGTCTCGACGTACGACTCGGCGACGTCCTTGTCCCAGCCCTGCTGCTCCCAGAACTCCGCGTTGAAGTGCGCGTTGCGGTAGGGGTTGACACCGAAACGACCGATGGTCAGGTCCAGGGCTGTGTTGGCCTCGTTGCTGAAGAAGCACAGATAGTCGAAGGCCATGTTCTGGTTACGCGCACCCTTGGCCACCGCCGAGGTCCAGCCCCAGGTGAAGTAGGGAGCCTGGTTGGGCTTCTTGTCCCACTTCTTCGTGGTGCGGTTGTAGACCTCCTCGGATCCCGGCAACTTTGCCGCCCGGATCTTGTTGCGGATCTGGCCGTCCGGCTGCTGGCCCTGGATGAAGGCGTCGTCCCACGAATAGGACATCAGGCTCTGGCCACCGCCGAAGGACAGGATTTCGTCCCCCAGGCCGAAGTTGGCGCCGCCCGGTGCCCAGGTCGACTTGGCCTTCACCATGTCCTCGAGGGCGCGCACGAAACCGGGCGTGTTGATCAGCGGTTTCATGGTGTTGACGTCGAAGAAGAGGCCACCCTTGACATCCGGGTGCTTGACGTACGGCGCCGCACGGCTGATGAACGCCGAGAACGTCAGGTCGTCACGCTTGGTCACCTCGGCACTGCCGAAGTTCGGCTTGCCGTCACCGTCGACATCCTTGCCGCTGAAGAACGAGGCGACCTCCTGGTATTCGGCCCACGTCCTGGGAGTCCGGAGGTCCTTGCCCGTGGCCGCCTTGTACGCCGCCTGCCGCTTCGGGTCCTCGAGGACATCCGTCCGGACCTTGAGATAGTGCCTGTCACCGTCCACGGGGTACTGCACGACCTGTCCGTCCCAGGTCGCCACGTCCATGTAGGCCTTGGTGACGTCCTTCATGCCGGGAGTGTCCAGGTACTTCTTCGGCACCGGGGCCAGATAGGGGGCCATGTCACCGATCCACAAGGACGGGTAGAACATGACGTCGTACGCCGGCTGGCCCGCTTGCAGGGGCGTGAGGATCTTCTGGTGCAGCTCCCCGAAGGGGACGTTGACCACCTGCACCTTCGCCCCGGTGATCTCCTCGAACTGCCGGGCGTGCAGCTGGGTCGGCTCGCCGATGACGGGGACGGCATGGCTGATGATCTTCAGTGTCTGTCCGGAGTAGTCCTTACGGCTGATGGACTCATAGCTGCACGGCCCCGGGACGTCCTTGACCTTCGTCGCCGGGTACGCCTTGCTGTACGCCCGGTAGCTGATCTCCGAACCCGGCTTGAACATCGCGGGCTTGTCGGGCTTATTCTCCACCGGACCCTGGCCGGTGCAGGCAGTGGCGGAGAGGGCCACGGCGATCGCGGCGGCGACCACGCCCCTGTACGAACTCTTGACCATGGGAGTGCTCCTTCGACCGTCAGGGAATCAAGATCGCTCTGCCGCGTACGGCACCGGCGGACAAGTCGTCGAGGGCGTCCTGGAAGGACGCCAGGGGGTACCGCTGGGTGTGCAGGCCGACCCTGCCCTGGGCTGCCAGCACCATCAGCTCGGACAGGTCGTTGTAGGACCCCACGAGGTTGCCGATGAAGTTGATCTCGGTGGAGATCACGTCGATCGTCGGAACGTCGAGCCGGCCGCCGTAGCCGATCACGTAGTAGTTGCCGTTACGGCGCAGGCAGGCCACGCCCGTCTCGACCGCGCCCCCCTCGCCGACGAAGTCCAGAACCGCCTCGGCCCCGTGCCCTCCGGTGAGTTCCCGCACGCGCTCGGTCTCACTGCCGTCGGCGACCAGCGTGTGTTCGGCCCCCAGCTCCTTGGCGAGGGCGAGGGCATCCGAGCTCCGGTCGATCACGATGATCTCGACCGGAGAAAGAGCCCGGAGCACTTGGATACCGATGTGCCCGAGACCTCCGGCGCCGATCACCACGGCCCGGTCGCCCGGTCGCAGGATCCGGGCCGCCTTGGCGACGGCGTGGTACGCGGTGAGCCCGGCATCGGCCAGAGCGGCCACCGAAGCCGGCTCGAGGGACGGGTCGAGCGCCACGACCGAGCGGGCGGTGGTCTTCAGGTACTCGGCATAGCCCCCGTCGGCGTCGATGCCCGGGAAGGCCGAGCTCATGCAGTGCACGTCGTCGCCGGCCCGGCAGGCCCGGCACAGACCGCAGGTCACGAGAGGGTGCAGGATGACCGGGTCGCCGACCTTGACGTTGGTGACGGCCTGCCCCACCTCCTGCACCCAGCCGGCGTTCTCATGGCCGATGGTGTAGGGCAGGGCGACTCCGCTCTTGGCGGCCCACTGTCCTTCGAGGATGTGAAGATCGGTGCGGCAGACTCCCGCACCTCCCACCTTCACGATCACATCCAGCGGACCGGTGATCTGCGGGTCCGGCACATCCACGAGGACTGGCGGCTCGTCGTACTCGATGACCTGCACGGCTTTCATGGCGCTCCCTGCGATTCGGCGGGTGGACGGTGCGCCGATTACACAGGCCGCTGCTCGCAGGCCGATGTCTCAGAAACGGTCCGCGGATGTCTCAATGTGATACACGCCATAGGCGCGGCGTCATCGAGCTGTTCCAATCAGTCCATCGAGGGATGACGCGCGTGATACGGAAGTGTTAAATGCCCCGACGCCGGCCTGGCAGCTCGCTGACAGCAGCCAGAGAGCTGTATCTGGAAGTCACCAAGGATCCGAGCGCCCGCCCGCTCCTGGTCGCTTCGTGGCAGCGCTCGATCGAGTACGAGGTGAAGTCGAGCCGTATCAACGCTCCGTACCTCGAGAATCCCAATCTGGACAGCCCGCTCGCCAGGGCGGCGCTGCCGATCGTCAACAGGCTGCACGAGCAGCTCGCCGACGACCCGGTGTCCACGATGATCACGGACCGGGACGGCGTGGTGCTGTCCCGGAAACTCTCCCACGAGGGTCTGACGACGCGCCTCAACCGAGTGCAACTGGCCCCGGGCCACGTGTTCGCCGAGCGCTATGTGGGCACCAACGGCATCGGGACCGCGTTGGCCAGCGGCCGTCCGGTCATGATCGCCGGAAGCCAGCACTACGTCGAGGAGCTCCGGGACTTCCACTGTGCGGCCGTGCCGATCCTGCATCCCGTCCGGCGCACGCTGCTGGGAGCCTTCAACCTGACCACGCTCCGTCAGGGCTCCGCCGGGATGCTCATGGCCCTGGCCCGCTCCGTCGCGGGCCAGATCGAAGGCGAGATCGCCGCGATCAGCTCGCGACGGGAGCGGGCCCTGTTCCAGGACTACATGGACGCCTGCTCCTCGGTGCGCCCGGGACCTGTCCTGGCCCTCAACCCTGAAGTCGTCATGATGAACGAGCAGTTGAGATCAGCCGTGACAGGTCCGGATCACTACGCGCTGCTCGACCACGCACGGGAGATCGCCGCCGATGCCCGGTTCGAAGGGACACGGAGTATCGCCCTCCCCTCCGGACGAGTCGCCGAGCTGCGGGTCAGCCGAAGCCGGCGCGAGGACAGCGACGCGGGCGCAGTCTTCCGGGTCCGGGTCATCGGACGCCCCCAGCCCGGACCGGCCCTTTCCACCGGCCCCGGACGATCGGGCCTGGGGCTGGTGGGCTCCTCCCCGCAGTGGCTGCGCGCGGTCGCCGAAACCGAGGCGGCGTTCGTCGCCGGATCCTGGCTTCACCTCGTGGGCGAGGCCGGTGCCGGCAAGCGGACGCTGGTCCATGCCGTCCACCGGGCCCACAGTGCCGGGCGCCGGCTCGAGATGGTGGAAGCGCCGCTGTCGGAGTCACCGCACGCCGCCGAGCACTGGCTGCGCGACGTCCGCGAGCTGCGGGCCCGGCCGTCGACGGTGGTCGTCCTGCGCGACGTGCACCTGCTCGGCGATCAGCTGCGCCGGCAGCTGACAAGCCTGCTGGCGCACCCCGACGGGACCGCCCAGGGGCAATTGATCATGACCAGCCAACCGTCCATGGTCACGCCCGACGACGAGCTCGACCGTCTGTGTGGGGCCTCGGTGGAGGTGCCGCCCCTGCGTCATCGCTATGGCGACATCGAGCACCTGGTTCGGTTCTTCCTGCTCAAATACCGGCCAGGCGGAGAGAGCAGCTGCTCCCCGGACGCACTGGCGATGCTGGAGCGCTGTCCCTGGCCGGAGAACGTCCGACAGTTGGAGGCGGTGATCCGCGGCCTCGCACGGCGCCCGTTGGCGGGGACGATCCACGTGGACGATCTCCCGCCGGAATGCCGGGTGTCGTCCCACAAGGTCCTGACCACCATCGAAGCGCTGGAACGGGATGCCATTCTGCGTGGCCTGATGGAGCGCAACTCCAACGTCCAGCGCACCGCGCAGGACCTCGGCATCTCCCGCGCCACCATGTACCGCAAGATGCGCCGTTACGGGATCGTCCCGTCGAGCCTCACCTAGCTGCTGCTGCTGCTGCGGGGCGGGCAGAGCGGCCGAGCGGTGCGGGTGGCCGCTGGAGGACAAGAGGTGGTCCAGAGCCGTCCAACGGTGATCGTGACGGCATGTCGTGCGAGGCGGGGGGTAGGCGCGAGCCAACCCCCGATCCGCAGCGACCTTGCCCGAAGGAGGCTCCCCCCGTGCTGATGGCTCACCCTGTCGTCCTGCGCAATCTGCTCGAACAGTACGACGCGCTGCGTGTGCTGCGCGCCGAGAAGGGGTCGTCGCAGGCGCGACAGCGCATGGACGATCTGGCCTACACGCTGTGCGTCTCGACCGGAACGAGCGACGTGGCCGCCGCTCTCGTCGCAGCCCGCCACCGGCTCCCCGGGGCCCGCCCCGAGGACGACTCCCTGCTCGGCACCTGACCGTGCCCTGTTGAGCCGGCCGGCCACCTGCGTGGCGAGGATCGAAAAGTCCCGGACAAGAGACACCACATGCCCGAGGAGATCCGGTGAGCAAGAAGAACATCTTCGTGATCGGTCTGGACGACGCCAACCTGAACACCCTGTTGAACGTGCCGCATGCTCGCGAGTACCGCTTTCATCCGCTCCTGACCCTGCAGGAGCTGCAGGTCGGCGAGGTGTCCGTGCCCCGACTTCTGGAGAAGGCCGAGGGCGTACTGAACGCGTTCGACGGAAGCATCGACGCGATCGTCGGTTACTGGGACTTCCCGGTGAGCACACTCGTGCCCATCCTGAGTGAGCGGTACGGCACGCGCAGCACCACTTTGGAGTCGGTCGTCAAGTGCGAGCACAAGTACTGGAGTCGCCTGGAGCAGCAGAAGGTGGTGGAGGAGCACCCACGCTTCGGCCGGGTCGATCTGGAGGCCAGGGACCCGCGCCCGCCCGAGGGCGTCCGTTTCCCGATGTGGCTCAAACCCGCCCTGTCGTACTCGTCGGAGCTGGCCTTCGGCGTGAAGAACGAGGAGGAGTTCCGCGCGGCGGTGGAGGAGATCCGCGAGGGAGTCGGCCGCGTCGGTCGCCCGTTCCAGTACATCCTCGACCAGCTGGACCTGCCGCCGGAGATGGAGGGCATCGGAGGCCAGGTGTGTCTGGCGGAGGAAGCGCTGTCCGGCATCCAGGTCGCGGTCGAGGGGTACGTCCACCACGGCGAGGTCACCGTCTACGGTGCACTGGACTCCATCAACTATCCCGACAGCTCGTCCTTTCTGCGCCACCAGTACCCCTCCACGCTCCCCGAGCCCGTGGTGCGGCGCCTGCACGACGTCTCCGAGCGTGTGATACGCCGGATAGGGATGGACTCGGCGACGTTCAGCATCGAGTACTTCTACGATCCGCGGACCGACGCGATCAACCTGCTGGAGATCAATCCCCGGCACTCCCAGTCGCACGCCGAACTGTTCGAGTACGTCGATGGCGTGCCCAACCACCACTGCATGATCAGCCTCGCTCTCGGCAAGGACCCGAGCCTGCCCAAGGGCGCCGGTCGCTACAAGACTGCCGCCAAGTGGTACTACCGCTGGTTCGCCGACGGTGTGGTGCACGATGTGCCTTCCGATGAGGACCTCAGGCGCATCGAGCGGGAGATCCCCGGTGTGCGGGTCGACATGGTGCCCGAGGAGGGCCAGCGGCTGTCGCAGATGCCCGAGCAGGACAGCTACAGCTTTGAGCTGGCCCACGTCTTCACCGGAGGGGACAGCGAAGAGGATCTGCGCGAGAAGTACGACCGCTGCGTGGCCGCCTTGGACCTCACCTTCAACCGGCCCGCGTCGGCAGGCCGGGACGAGAAGAGCGCCTGACGCAGGACGGCCTCGTCCGACCGGTGTGCCGAACAAAGTCCGCGGCAGCCACCCAGCCCGAGCAAAGACAAGGAGAGAGCCGGCCGTATGCGCTGTGTGAGCAACCTGCCCTACGCGACAACGGAAGAGGAACACATCGCCGTCCCCATGTCCGACGGCGTCTGCCTGTCGGCCCGGATCTGGCGTCCCCTCTCCTCGGACGCGGAACCCGTACCGGCCGTGCTGGAGTACATCCCGTACCGCAAACGCGACCTGTCCTCGGTACGCGACTCCATCCACCATCCCTACATCGCCGGTCACGGCTACGCCTGCGTCCGCGTCGATCTGCGTGGCACGGGCGAGTCGGAGGGTGTGCTGGCGGACGAGTACCTGGAGCAGGAACAGAGCGACGCAGAGGACACCTTGGCCTGGCTGGCCGAGCAGCCCTGGTGCGACGGCAATACCGGCATGATGGGCATCTCCTGGGGCGCGTTCGCCGCCCTTCAGGTCGCCGCACGGCAACCGCCGAGCCTGCGAGCCATCGTCATCGCCTCCTTCACCGACGACCGGTACGCCGACGACATGCACTACATGGGCGGCGCCCTGCTGTCGGACAACCTGGCCGAAGCCGGCACCATGTTCGCCTACGCCACCTGCCCGCCGGACCCCTCCGTCGTAGGCGCGCGCTGGCGGGAGATGTGGCACGAACGCCTGGAGAACACCCGTCCGTGGGTGCTGCAGTGGCTGCGTCACCAGCGCCGCGACGCCTACTGGCAGCATGCCTCGGTGTGCGAGAACTACCAGGACGTTCGCTGCCCCGTCCTCGCCTCCAGCGGCTGGGCGGACGGCTACTCCAACGCGGTGACGCGTCTGCTGGGAAACCTGGACGTACCGCGCAAGGGCCTGATCGGCCCGTGGTCGCACAAGTACCCCCACCTCGGCGAACCGGGCCCCGCCATCGGTTATCTGCAAGAGGTCGTCGCATGGTGGGACCACTGGCTCAAGGGCGTCGACAACGGAATCATGGAAGGGCCCATGCTGCAGACCTGGATGCAGGACAGCGTGCCGCCCTCCACCCGCTACGAGGAACGGCCCGGTCGCTGGGTGGGCGAACCGGACTGGCCTTCACCGCATGTCGTGCCGACCGCCCACCCCCTCAGCCGGCATCGCATCGGCACCCCCGGTGAGACGACGTCGAGCAAGGATGCCCTGACCGTGCAGTCTCCCCTGTCCGTCGGACAGTTCGCCGGCAAGTGGGCCTCGTACAACGCGCCACCCGACCTGCCCTACGACCAGCGGGAGGAGGACGGCGGCTCATTGGTCTTCGAGACGGACCAACTCGTCGAGCCTGTCGAGATCCTCGGCTCTCCCAGCGTCGAACTGGACCTCTCGGTGAGCGAACCGGTCGCCATGGTCGCCGCCCGGCTGTCCGACGTGGCACCCGACGGCAGCGCCACCCGCGTCACGTACGGCCTGCTCAATCTCACTCACCGCAATGAGACCGGAACACCGGAGCCGCTGACACCCGGCACCCGCTACCGGGCGACCGTCCGCCTCAACGGCGTGGCCCAGGCCTTCCCGCCCGGACACCGCATCCGGCTGTCGCTGTCCACCTCCTACTGGCCGCTCGCCTGGCCCCCGCCCCGTCCAGTGCTGTTGAGCGTCTACGAGGGCACGAGCAGCCTGACGCTGCCGCTGCGCCCGGCGGGTGAGCCCGACCACCTTCCCCAGCGTCCGTTCGGCGAGCCCGAGGGCACAGCACCCCGCACCACCATCCAGCTGACCCCTCCGGAACAACGCTGGGAGGTCAAACGAGACCTGGTCGGCTACAACTCCGAACTCGAGATCGTCAAGGATCGCGGCATGGTGCGCTACGACGACATCGGCCTCGACGTCGGCCTGCGGGCTTACGAGAAGTACAGCGCGGTCGCCGACGACTTCACCTCGGTCAGCGGAGAAGCGACCTGGACAATGCGATTTCGTCGGGACGACTGGGACGTACGGGTGGAGACGCGCACCAAGCTGAGGTCCAGCGAGACCGAGTTCTTCGTCGACGCCACCTTGGACGGCTTCGAAAACGACCGCCGTGTCTTCTCCCGTACATGGAACGAGACACTGCCCCGCGACCACTTGTGAGGGCTGCGCGGTGGTGCCGGCCGACGCTCACCGTGCCGTCCCGGACCCGCTGCGCTGGGAGGCCCGCGAGCTCATCACAGGCAGTCGCCCGAGTGCGGTCCGCAGCGGCACCTGCCGGGCGGCTCCGCCGTGGACGATCCGGAGCTGCGCTGGACCAAGGGCCGCACCGCGCC
The DNA here is from genome assembly GCF_013387495.1 of Streptomyces sp. PKU-EA00015. GTDB lineage: Bacteria > Actinomycetota > Actinomycetes > Streptomycetales > Streptomycetaceae > Streptomyces. The sequence continues at coordinate 149,735 of NZ_JABZEE010000015.1, forward strand.
AAGGGTGTTGGCCCGCGCACGTTATGGGTCCGACGCACCGGACAGGCGGCCTCCGGAGCGCCACACCACCGGGGGACGCAGAGTGGCCACAAATCACCCGTCCTACCCCTTGCACCGTGGTTTTTGTGGTGAAGAGGTGACGGGCCGTGTAGCGTCAGTGCCAGCTGTCATGGTTCCGAAGTACCGGTCGCCCGTGAGCGCGAGTTCACGGGCGATTTGCTGTTCAAAGCCTCTGAGGACCAGGGCGATCACCTCCGGCTCCCGCGCGGTGCGGGAACCGATTTCCAGTCCCCTTGGAGGGCAAATGGCCAGCGGAACAGTCAAGTGGTTCAACTCGGAAAAGGGCTTCGGCTTCATCGAGCAGGACGGCGGAGGCCCGGACGTCTTCGCCCATTACTCGAACATCGCCAGCTCGGGCTTCCGTGAGCTCCAGGAAGGCCAGAAGGTGAACTTCGACGTCGTCCAGGGCCAGAAGGGCCCGCAGGCGGAGAACATCACCCCCGCCTGAGCCACCTCGGTGTGACGCCCGCCCCGGTCTGCCGGGGCGGGCGTCGGCGTCCCGCCTTTCGAGCGGAGCGGCGGATGGCACCAGCGCCGCCGTGCGCGGCAGGGAGACGGCCGGGCCGACAGGCTCCGAAGAACCAGATCGTCCGGCACCCGGCCCAACACCGCGTGCCGCCGCAGGCACCCCCGGGTAGCGTCCGGGGCGTGAGCGCAGTGAGACGTGGGCCGGGAGTCGAACGCGGCAGGCCGGCCATGGGGCCCGAGCAGCTTCTGGCGTTCGGGGACGCGGTCTTCGCCATCGCGATCACGCTGCTCGTCCTCGACGTCGGTGTGCCGGACGGGCTGGCCCCCTCGGATTTCGGCGACGCGCTCCACGACGCACTGCCCGACGTGGGCGCGTATGTCCTCAGTTTCGCCGTCATCGGGATGCTGTGGCTGGCTCAGCATGCCCTGTTCACCTCGATCGGCCGGCTCGACGCGTGGCTGTTGTACCTCTATCTGGCGCTCCTGGCCGTGATCGCAGGGCTTCCGTTCCCGACGCGTTTGATCAGCGAGTACGGGGACACCGCTCCGGCGACGATGATCTACGCGGGAGCGATCGCTGCCGCCTCGAGCCTGATGACCGCGATGTCGCTACGGCTCGTCTGCCGGCCGGCCCTGGTGAAACCGGGCATCCCGCGCGAGACTCTGACCCGGTCCGTCCAGCAGGGCCTGGTCGTGGTGGTCGTCTTCGCGGCCTCGATGCCGCTCACCCTTGCCTCACCCGTGCTGGCGCAGCTCTCGTGGCTGGTCGCTGTCCCGCTGCGTATCTGGCTCTCCCGGCGATCCGGCACCGGTCCCTCTCCCGCCTAGGAACTCACTCATGGACCACTTGGTGGCCGGCTCGGTCTCACGGCCTGCTGGCTCCGCCCGAGCTGCTCCCTGCGACGATTCGTCTGCGAGCCTGTCCCCGGACCAGGCGGGCCCCCGCTGGTACGGCCCAGCGCGGCGGAGCGGTGGTGATGTTCAGGTCATCAGCGCGGTAGCGCCCAGCGCGAGCAGGGTGAGGGCCTTGGCCACCTCACAGACCACATAGAGCAGGTGTGCTCGCGAGCGGGGAACGTCCTCCCCGGACAGCACCCGGTCGGACCGGCGGTTGAGGGCGGGCCGGACGCCGACAAGCTGGATCACCAGCAGCGCGGTGGCGACGGCCGTCAGGACCCCCACCGCCGCCGGCGGATCGCCGACGGCGACGGCAGCGATCACGACAACGGCCAGTACGGCCTCGACGCGGTTGAGCGCGCGGAAGACAAGACGGCCGATGCCGAGCCCGATCCGTACGTTCACGCCTGGGCCCGAAACTTCAGCGGCGCCTCCAGGAAGGAGATGGCAAGCACCATCCCGAGCCAGACGAAGACAGCCGCGGCGGCCACGGCCGCCGAAGTGGCATGCATACGGTGTATTCCTCTCTCTACGACGTCCCTTGCGCCTGCGAGCCGGTCTCACAGGGACGGCCCTCGTCAGGGGCCCGCGCCGGTCGCGTCCGCCCCGGGTGCGGGCCCCCGCTCCTACTGGCCCAGCCAGAGGTCCGGGCCGAAGACCTCGTAGTGGATCCTCTCCGCGGGCACGCCGAGCCGCAGCAGGTCGCCACGCACCGCGCGCATGAACGGCAGCGGACCGCACAGGTAGGCGGTCAGATCTCCCGGGAGTGCCAGGCTGCCCACGTCGGCCTGGCCGGCCGCCGCCTCCGGTGCCTGGTCGCCGGGCACCTCGTACCACAGGTGGAGCCGGGCGTTCGGAAGTGTCCGCACCAGGCCGAGCTGCTCCTCGCGGTGGGCGTGGTCGGCGGGGGAGCGGTCGGCGTGGACCGCGATGACGCGGCGGGCCGAGCCGGTGGAGGCCAGTTGGCCGAGCATGGCCAGAATCGGCGTGTTGCCGATTCCAGCGGACGCCAGCAGCAGCGGGCCGTCGCGCTCCGGCAGGACCAGGTCGCCGAACGGCGCCGACACGGTCAGCGTGTCGCCCGGCTGTGCGTGCTCGTGGAGCCAGGACGAGACCTCGCCGTCCGGCCTCGCCATGTCGCGGACGCGCTTGACGCTGATCCGCCAGTTCGGCCGGCCGGGGGCGGAAGAGAGGCTGTACTGGCGTATCTGCCGGGCGCCGTCGGGGAGTTCGACCTGGACGCTGACGTACTGGCCCGGCCGGAAGGACGCCGCCGGCCGGCCGTCGCAGGGCCGCAGGAGAAAGGAGACGACATCGGGCGTCTCCTGGCGCCGCTCAGTGATCTCCATGCGCTGCCAGACCTCGCCCTCCGCTGCGCCCGCCTCCTGGTAGAGGCGGGCCTCGATGGCGATCAGGGCGTTGGCCATCAGCCAGTAGACCTCGTCCCAGGCCGAAGCGACCTCATCGGTGACCGCGTCGCCGAGCACCTCGGCTATCGCCGCGAAGAGGTGCCGGTGGACGGTCTTGTACTGGTCGGAGGTGATCCCCAGCGAGGCGTGCTTGTGCGCGATCCGGGCCAGCAACGCGTCGGGGCGCGCGTCCGGCTTCTCCAGGGGCAGGCCCGCGAACGCCGCGATGGAGCCGGCCAGCGCCTTCTGCTGCTCCCCGTTGGCCTGGTTGCCGCGGTTGAACACGTCGCGCAGCAGCTCGGGATGGGCATCGAACAGCTTCCGGTAGAACAACTCGGTGATGTTCCCGATGGCGGCTCCGACCGCCGGAAGAGTGGCCCGGACGACCGGGGCGGACTGCTCGGAGAGCACTGTGACTCCTAATAGGTAAATGATCTTCGTATTTTGAGGCGCGTGAGCCCTCGCTCTGACGCGCAGGTGCATGTGAGGGACCGGGCTACCGCGGTGGCGGGCCGGCCAGGCCTATCAGCACCGGCCCCGTGGGCGAGGCGACCAGGTCGGCCACGGTCAGCGGGTCGAGCGTGGCGTAGAACGCCTCCTGGGCGTCGCGCAGTGCACTCCGCAGTCGGCAGGCCCCGCGCAGGGGGCACGGTGGGTCGTCGCAGGAGACGACCTCGACCTCGCCCTCGAGCTGCCGCACCAGCCAACCCACCGAGGCGCGCCGGCCGAGGCCGGTCAGGGCGAGCCCTCCGCCGCGGCCGCGCCGGGCCTCCACCACACCGAGGTGCTGCAGGCGCGTGATCGTCTTCGCCGCGTGGGTGTACCGCACGTCCATGGCTTCCGCCACCTCACGGGTGGTGAGCACCTCGTCATCGGCACAGACCGCCAGACGCATGACGGATCGCAGCGCCAGGTCGGTGAACTTGGTCAGTCGCACAGTCGGGACGCTAGCAAATACGAATGAACGATTCCTATTTGAATGGCGTCTGTGACCGTGTGGAGTGCGTCACGGACCGGCGGTCCGCGGCAGAGGGCCGTCCACGCTGTCGGGCGGATCGGATACAGCGAATGGCGATCAGCAGACGGCGACTCCTCGGGTTTCGACGACGCAGCACCGGATGCGCTCTGCCGGGCAACGGCCGGTACGGTGTGGCGGCTGGCGGAGCCCGGACGGAGTTCTGGTTCGGGGGCGTTCCACGCTTCAGAGATCGCTTCCTGCTCTGCTCATGACGGGCTCAGTCGCCGTCCCGTTCGCCGGCCAGCAGGCGTTCGAGCCGGTCGAAGCGTTCGTGCAGGGCTTGGAGGGCGTCGTCGCGCAGATGGTGCGCGCGACTGAGCCGTCGTTCCTCCCGCCCGACGAACCACGTCGCCAGTGCGGCCGTGACCATGCCGTACGTCGTGATTCCGACGACCATGACGACCGAGCCGACGACCCTGCCCCATGGCGTGATCGGGTAGAAGTCGCCGTAACCGACGGTGGTCGCCGTCTCGATCGACCACCACAGCGCCCTCGGGTACGACGTCAGGTTCGCGCCGGGAGCCCCGTCCTCGGCGGCCACGACGGCCCAGGAACCGCCGAGCATCACCAGCACGAGGACGACTGTCGCGCCGCCCGCCGCCTTCAGGTGCAGTGACCGTCCTTCCCGGCCGAGCAGCACGCCGACCGCCCTGGTGAGGAATCCGGGAAGCATGACACTCCTTTCGCCCGCGCCCAGTGTCCACGCGGGCAGGTGCCCCGGCATGCCGAGCGGGGCGTTCGGGTCGCCGTCGAGAACCCGGCTGCGCCGGCCGGGTGCGGTGTCATGTCCATCCCCAATGGTGGGCGCAGGCGCTCCAGATCATGTCGGCGGTGGCCTGCATCGGCGCATCGCCGCCCATACCCGGACCTCAACTGCCGTCCGGCGGGGCGAACATTCGAGGCGTGAAGACCACTGGGCGGTACACGGCACCGTTCATGTGAACCTCGCCGTCCTGTGGCCGTTCCGATGGCATCAGGGCTCGCCGAAGACTTCTTCCGCCGCGTCGAGAACGCGTCGCCCCGCCGGAGCCGTCGGCGCGTCGTCCTACGCCGAGGAGGAGTTGCGCGCGAAGGGCCATGGCGCGGCGCGTCCTCGTGGATTCCGGCGAGTGCAGGCGTCAGGCATGTCGCGCTTCCTACGGGGCAATCGGTGAGCGGGGTGTCTGCCCCGAAAAACCGAAACGCAGAGGGAGATGGCCGGATGTCCTCCAAGCTGAACACCATCGTCCGCGAACTGCGGCGGTACAGGAACGCCCGTCGCCGGCCGGCCGTGGACTCCCGGCTCGGCAGAGGCCCTCACGGCGTCTCCGCCGTCGCCGTCGTCCGTCGGCTCGTGCACACCCTCCGCACCCGAGCGGGCTCGAGCCGGCGGTGACGCAGGCGCGTGGGAACACGACGAGTCGAGGCTCCGCAGGGTGGGCCGGGGAAAGAACGAGGGGGCAGGCGATGACGGTTGACGAAGCGAGGACCGACGCGAGCGGCGAGTCGAAGTCCGAGCGTGCGGGACAGACGGCGGGTCCAGCTGCTCCAGGAAGTACGCGTGGCGCAGACCGGGGTGTAGAACCTGCGCTTCGTACTGAGTGACGTCCTCGCGGCGTGGATCGTTCGGCATCCGGACCTGGTGCGTGGCCTTCCGGGTCGTTCTGCCGGCATGGGTCCGCAGGACGGACTGATCCCTGTCGTCTTCACCGGCTGCAATACGGAGGTCTTGCACGCCGCAATTCCGGTTGCGTTGCGACGTTATGGGTGACGGCGACACAAGACCGCTACGAAAGATGATTCTCAATGAGCGGAAGGAAAGGGCGTGGGCCTTGGAGCGATGATGCGTGCCCTGTGCCGCTGACCACTGTGAAGTGGTCGGCGGCACTGTTTTGCGGCGGTGCGTGTACCCGGGAAGGGCTCCGAGAAACGGGTCACAGTGCGCGCATGGCGGTTCAGGTGCGGGGCATACGGAATTCCGGAGGTGATGAGAAATGGTTCCCCTTCTTCTCGTCCTATTGCTTGCGCTCGTTCTTTTCGGTGCCGGTTTCGCCCTCAAGGCACTCTGGTGGATCGCCGTCATCGTGCTGGTGGTGTGGTTGCTGGGGTTCGTGGTCCGGCCCGCGGCTTCAGGCGGCCGACGGGGCCGCTGGTACCGCTGGTAGGGATCCGGCCCTCGTCTGCAGGCGGCCCTTGGCCGTCGCCGAGCAACCGATGCCGCAGGATCGACAGTTGAGAGGACTCTCATGGACCCCAACCTCTGGGCCTACACCCCCGCTTCCGGCCGCGCGACCGGCGCCGGCCTGGTGGGCTTCAAGGTGGAGGCCACCGACGGCAGCATCGGGAAGGTCGACAAGCACTCCGACGAGATGGGTTCCTCGCACATCGTCGTCGACACCGGCCCATGGATCTTCGGCAAGCATGTCCTGCTGCCCGCCGGAGTCGTTTCGAGCATCGACTTCGCGGCGGAGACCGTTCATGTCTCCCGCACGAAGGACGAGATCAAGAACGCGCCCGAGTTCGAGAAGGATTCGCACGCCGACGACCCGGGATACCGGGACGAACTCGGCGGCTACTATGGCGGCTTCATGGGCTGACATCCGATCCCCGAGGCGGGGGCGGACCGGGACTCGTTTCCGGTCCGCCCCCCGCCTTGTGCCCGGGACTCCCGGCGCTCAGTGGCGGGCAGCGCGCGGAGCGCGTCCAGCTTCGCGTCGGAGTCGTCCGGGTCACAGCGCCCGACGTCCACCGGCCAGGGGCAGGAGCCGCTTGCGTCCGTCGCGCCGCCATCGCTCATGACCGAAACCCTGCCATCAGCGCGCCGCACCCGCTGACGCGAATGTACTCGATCACCCTGGTCCCCGCCCGTCCGCCCGTTACCGCCCCGGCAGCAGCAACCCCGTACCACCGCGCAGCGCATCGGCCAGCGACCTGACCGTGGTGCTCGGCGTGGGGCCGGCCGTGGGTGGGGTGCCGGTACTGCCGCTCGGGCTCGGACTCGGTGTGGGAGCCGGGGCCGAGGTGGACGGTGCCGTCGGGGTGGGCGAGGGGCTGGGGCGGCCGCTCGGCGGGCGGGGGGCCGGGGTGGGCTTCCCGGACGGCGGAGCGGTGACGGCGGGAGGAGCCGGGGGAGTTGGTGATTCCGGCTGCGTGACGGTCGCGCGTGGGGGCCGGATCACCTTGCTGTCGCGGTCCCGGTCGGTTCCTCTGGCAGGGTGCCTGGCCTCACGTTCCGGTGGGCGTGAGGCCCGCGGCGGTGCGGCGGCGTGCCCCTGGGGTGCCTCGGAGGATGCCTGTTCCGGGGGCGCGTCGGGGATGTCCGCGGATTGGGGCCCGGCCGTCGGCTCGGGAAGCACCGCGCCGGCGGCGAGGCCGCCCAGCACGGTGAACGCGGCCGCGGCCAGGGCCCGGGCGCCGTACTTCTTCCAGCGCGGCGCGCCGTGACGACGCCGGGCCTCGGGCCCCCCGTCCGGGGGAGTCGGGGCCGAGGCGGTCGCGTCCTCGGCGGCCCGTTTCCGGGTAGTGGGGATCGCCGGGGAAGGCGAGGGTGTTTCGACGGGGTCCGGTCCGGTGCCGAAGAGGACCTCCATCACCGCCGTGTCGACCGCCGGAGCGCGGTCGCCCGACTCGCCCGGCAGTGCCATGCCATCGTCGTACGCCCCGCACTCCGGGCACGTCACGGTGTCGTTGAGAGGGCGGCGGCAAGGAACGCAGTAGTCCATGGGATCGACCGATCAGTGCGCGAGTTGCTGAGAGGGAGCTCGGCCGGGTCGGCCTGCTGGGAGGCGGCCCGCGGTCACGGGGCGGCGCCGGGCACTGTGGGGAAGGGGCCTGGACATGTGCGAACCTCGCTCACTCGCCGGCTCAACGGTGGGTCGCCGGTTACCGGGTTCAACGGATCACCGCACGCCGGTTGCTCAAATTGCGACTGAAACGTGAGGTACGTGACCCGCCCCAGCCCTTCGACGTCTCTCCACACAGAGGCCACCACCGAGCGTGCCACCCCTGGTGCTGGAGATCGCCGGACTCAGGCATCCCATGCCCGAAAGGCCACTTGGCAGAGGGGAGACCGCCCGGCCCGGGGAGTCCTTCCCACGCCGCGCCAGATTGCGCGGACTTCTACGTAACCTCCTGCGACGCGGCAGCCGCCGCTCACCGACTGGGCTGGGGAGCTGATCAGCGGCGGTTAGCCCTACTAGGACGGAGACCGCAGGCGGAGACCGCAGGCCGGTCCTCTCTGTCCGCGGCGCGAGAGCCATCGTCCCGTGGTTCTGCCGGTCAGCGGCTGACCTGGTCCCTCGCTACAAGCTCAGCTCGGTTCAGGAACACCACCCCGCCGGAGGCTCGCCTGGCCCGTGTTCCGTAACCTCTTGCCGACGCTTGGGCCAGGGAAGGCCAAGGAGTGCGAACCGGACGACAGGCACCATGAGAGCAGGATGACCGACGACGACATCGTGTGGCGGCTGGTGCGCGAGGACGCCCTTATCGGCACGATCACCGTGGATGAAGCCGTCTTCCCCTGGCTGCGAGGCCGGGTCGCCCCCGAGCCCGCCTTCCAACAGGTCAAGCCGTGGTTCGACGAGGTACACGCGATCGTGGAGACGGAGGAGTTCGAGCGGTTCGACGACGCGTACGACCGTATCGAGGACGCCCTGACCCTACTGTCACCCTCCGGACCTGTTGACGAGTTCCTCCTGCACATACACCAGGACCGAGCGTGGTTTCGCTGGAACGACGAGCCATCTGATTAAGAACTCAAGGTGAGAAGCCGCTTCTTGTGGCGGGCTGCAGGGGCGAGGGGTGTGCTCGGTTCGTCGTACGCGGTTGCTCCGGTCAGCGGGGCATACGCCGCCCCAGCTCCCGTGCCTTCTCGCGCAGACCCGCACCCCAGGCTCCGCCTTCCGCCGGGATCGACATACCTGTGACGGCGGAAACCTTCACGTCTTCGTTCGGGGCTTCCGGGGTGGCTCCGAGTTCCGCCCAGTCCACTCCGATCCCGGCGCGCTCTGCAAGAACGGGCACTTTGGCGATGAAGTCTTCGGAGCGCGCGAGGACGATGGCGTGGCTCGTTCTTCGGTGCTGTGCCAGCAGGGCCTTGACGAAGGCCTTGTAGGTTGCCGGGTGGATCTGGCACTCGTCGTTCTCCATCGGCCCGATGCCCGATGGAAGTTCCAGCTCCGACTCGAAGACGGCTACTTGACGCTGGAACATACGGGAAGCTCCATTGGACGGGTTCCACAGGGTCTCGTCGCCGAGATCGAAGTACTGGCTCATCCTGGCACCCTTCAGCCGGTCATGGCAGGTCAGCGTATCCAGGCGAATCGTCGCTGTCGTCGGTGTTACGGCCTGCCGGACGCCGATGGAAGATGAGGGCTGCGGCTATGCAGTGCCGGCGAAGGCCGGGAAGTGCTCAGGCTTGCGTTCGTAGCGACGGTGAGCCAGCGGCAGCCGGCGAGCCAAACCACACGAGCGGGCCAGGAAACCGTGCTCGCCGTCGAGATGACGTGCGAAGGCGTCACCTTCATGCCCTCTCCCGGCTGTCACCCAGCCGAGTCGGGGCGGTCGAGAAGGTCGCTCAGCGGGATGTCGGAGTCGGCGAGCCTCGTCGCGTCGACCGGGCGCCCAGAGGTCACGAGGGCCCGGATCGGGTCAGTGACGTCCCAGACGTTGACGTTCATTCCGGCCAGGACCCGGCCCTCGGCGAGCCAGAAGGCGATGAACTCGCGGGTGTCCCTCCGGCCGCGGAAGACCACCTGGTCGTAGCCGCCGGGTTCGACGTAGCCGGTGTACTCCATGCCCAGGTCGTACTGGTCGGTGAAGAAGTACGGAAGGCGGTCGTAGGTCACGTCCTGGCCGAGCATCGCCTTGGCCGCAGCTTGCGGCTGGTTGACGGCGTTGGCCCAGTGCTCGACACGGATGTGTCGGCCGAGCAGTGGGTGGAAGGCGTTGGCGACGTCCCCGGCGGCGTAGATGTCGGGGTGCGAGGTGCGCAGGCCGACGTCAACGCGGATGCCGTTGTCGACCTCCAGGCCGGCAGCGTCGGCGAGCTGGGTGTTGGGGGTGATGCCGACCCCTACGATGACCGCGTCGGCAGTGATGCGGCTGCCGTCGGCCAGCAGTACGCCGTTCGCCCGGCCGCCGGCACCGGTGATCTCGGCGACCTGAGCACCGAAGCGCAGGTCCACCCCGTGATCGTTGTGCAGGTCGGCGAAGATCTGGGCGACCTCGCGGCCCAGCACGCGCAGCAGCGGCAGCTCCGCCCTCTGCAGCACGGTGACTTCCACGCCGGCCGCGCGGGCGGCGGCCGCTGTCTCCAGACCGATCCAGCCGGCGCCGATCACCACGATGCGGGATGCGGACTCAAGGGATTCCTTGATGCGGTCGCTGTCGGCGAGCCGGCGCAGATAGAGCACTCCGTCGAGGTCGGCTCCGGGCACGGTCAGGCGACGAGGTGAGGAACCGGTGGTCAGGAGCAGCTTCTCGTAGCCGATGCGACTGCCGTCAGCGAGCGTCACCTCGTGCCGATCTGGGGCGATCCCCGTGACCGTGGCGCCCAGGCGCAGGTCGACGTCGTGCTCGGCGTACCACTGGGCAGGATGGACATAGACAGTGTCACGCTCGTCCTTGCCCAGCAGATAGCCCTTCGACAGCGGCGGGCGTTCGTAGGGGTGCTCGCTTTCCTCTCCGAGCAGTACTACGGGGCCGTCGAAGTTCTCCTCCCGGAGGGTCTGTGCTGCCTTCGCACCGGCCAGGCTCGCTCCGACGATCACGAATGCTGTGTTCGCGGCCATGCTCTCTCCTCTGCTGAGTTGGCTCGGCCCGCAGGCGGATGGCGATCCGCTCCCTGCTGACGTCGCACGTGGCCAGACCATCGTCGTCGACAGCCCTGAGCTGTCAGCGGTTGACTTGTTCCCCGGTGTGTCCGCCGATCGGTCGTCGCCGGAGACCGTGGCGCTCGTACGGTTCGTCGGCGGCCGGCTGCATCAGGCGGCGAAGCGCCTCGGGTGCAGTTCGGCCTCCAGTTGCTCGAACAACTCGTTGCCGGAGGCGGTGAACTTGGCGATGCCCTCGTCCTCGAGCACACGCACCACGTCGTCGTAGGACACTCCGACAGCCTCCAAGTCGTCGAGTACCTGCTGGGATGCCGCGTAGGTGCCGTGAACGGTGTCGCCCCGGATGCGGCCGTGGTCGGCGACCGCGCGCAGGGTCCGCTCCGGCATGGTGTTGACCACCCCGGGCGCCACCAGGTCATCGACGTAGCGGGTGTCCTCATAGGCGGGATCCTTCACCCCGGTGGAGGCCCACAGCGGACGCTGGGGGCGCATCCCGGCCGCGGCCAGCGCCTGCCACTGCCGGGATGCGGCGGCCCGCTCGAAGCGCTGGTAGGCCAGGCGCGCGTTGGCGATCGCGGCCCGCCCGCGCAAAGCCAGCGCCTCCGGCGTGCCGATCTTGTCCAGCCGGCTGTCGACCTCGGTGTCCACCCGGCTGACGAAGAAGGAGGCCACCGACGCGATGGATGCCAGATCACGCCCCGCCGCATGGGCCTTGCCCATGCCGTCAAGGAAAGCGCGAAGCACCTGGTCGTAGCGGTCGAGGGAGAAGATCAGCGTCACATTGATGCTGACGCCCTCGCCGAGCGCGGTACTGATCGCCGCCAGGCCGGGTTCGGTGGCTGGGATCTTCACGAACAGATTCGGCCGGTCCACCAACCACCACAGGGCCCGCGCCTCGGCGATCGTCGCCGCCGTGTCATGAGCGACGCGCGGGTCCACCTCGAGCGACACCCGCCCGTCCACCCCGTCGCCGGCCTCGTACACCGGTCGCAGTACGTCGCAGGCCCAGCGCACGTCGAACGCCGTCAGCAGCCTGACCGCCTCCTCCACCCGCACCCCGCGCCGGACAAGATCACGGACCTGTGCGTCGTAGCGGGCACCCGAGCGGATCGCCTTGGCGAAGATCGTCGGATTGCTGGTGATACCCACCACCCGCTGGTCACGCACCAGGCCGGCCAGCCCGCCACCGGCAAGCCGCTCCCGGCTCAGATCATCGAGCCAGACCGCTACGCCTTCGGCGGCCAGCCGATCCAGCTTCTCACTCATGATCTTCTCCCATGTGTCGTCTCGCGGGATGCCGTCTACGTCGCGCCCGGATCCTCCGTGGGCCGGGCGCAGAGCTCCTTCACACACCCCCCGGTGGCAGGGCCGGGCACGCTCGCACCGCCGGCCGCGGCGCGCAGTTCCACACAACACCGTCCCGGGTGAGGGGCGAGGACCGCGTCGATCCCGGCTGCCTGCAGGCCGGTGAGGAAGCCGCCGAGGAAGGCGTGGTTGATCCCGCACACCAGCTCAGGCGAACGGGTGGCCAGCGGGTGGAAGGGGCAGTTCAGCAACCGCACCTCGGTCGGGGCCTGCCGGTCGGGCTCGAAGCCGTGCTCCTCCAGCACGGACTCGGACAGCGTGAGGGAACGCTCGGGCCCCAGACGGCCGGGACGGCTGCTGGCGCGTGTCGCCGCTCCCAGCTCCTCGCCCCGGCGGCGGGCCGTGCGCAGCGCGGATGACAGCGCATCCTCGCCCTGCTCCTGTTCGAGGACCGCGTCGATGAGGATCTCGGCCAGCACGTCGGGCCGACGCTCGGGGATGCTGATGCGGATGTCGGTCTCGGCCGGCTCGTACACCTTGGGCTTGCGGCCGACTTTGCGGACGCCTCCCGGATGGTCGTAGCGGGAGGTCAGCAGCCCGGCCGCGACGAGCTTGTCCAGGTGGAAGGCGGCCAGCTTGGCGGAGATGCCGGCATTCGAGGCTGCCTCCTCCCGTGTCACCGGCCGGTGCGCGAGCCGGATGAAGTTGTACAGGGTGCGACGCACATCATCCGCGAGCACCGAGACCGCTTCCACGCCCGCCGCGGTGCGGGGATGGGGCGAAGGGGGAGTCAGTCCTGAGGTCATACCTTCACGATAACTCCAATCCACGCAGGCGGAACTGAAGCGATCTGGGTTTCTTCCCAGGAAGCTTGACCATCCTCTCCAATAAGTCCAATACTGATTGGTGAAACTCCTAAGGAGGTAGCCATGCCCATGGAACTGCACAAGCAGGGGAAACAGCCGGTCAGCACCACCCTCGCGGACTCGTACGGGCATCCGTTCGATGCGAACCCGGTCGCCGTGGCGGTCGGTGGGCGGATGGGCAGTGCTCTCGGGATGGGTGAGTGACATGACCCAGGACCTCCGCTCCGCCGTGCACATAGCCCCCGGCCCGTACCCCGCCCCTGAACCGATTTCGGCGCCTGCTGCGCTGCGTGTGGTCCACGACGTGGACGGGGTGGATCTGACGGCCGCCGAACTCGCAGCGGCGCAGTTCCTCCAGGCGCTGGGTATCGACACCGATTCGGAGAGCCTGCGCGGCACCCCGGGACGCATGGCCCGCGCCTACGCCGAACTGTTCAGCCCTCGCCCGTTCGACCTGACCACCTTCCCCAACGACGAGGGCTACGACGAACTGGTCCTCGCCCGGAGCATCCCGCTCCGCAGCGTCTGTGAGCATCATCTTCTGCCGTTCGTCGGGACGGCCCACATCGGCTACCTGCCCGGGCACCGGATCCTGGGCCTGTCCAAACTCGCCCGCGTCCTGGAGCACTTCGCCTGCCGTCCTCAGGTGCAGGAGCGGCTCACCAAGCAGGTCGCCGACTGGCTCCAGGCTCACCTGGAGCCGAAAGGCGTCGGCGTCGTCATCCAGGCCGAACACACCTGTATGACGCTGCGCGGCGTCCAGGCCACCGGCACGACGACGATGACCTCCACACTCCTCGGCCTGCTGCGCAGCGATGCGCGGTCCCGCAGCGAGTTCCTGGCCTTGACCGGCCTGCCCCGCTGACCACAGCAGCGGCCGGGACGGGTGGCACCGTGCCGGCCGGAAGCTGCTGAACTTGCTGTATGGATCTCGATCGGACCACCCTGCAGACGGGTTCGCGATGCCCCGGCTCGAGCTGATCACCTTCGGCCACAGCACCGCGGACCGGACCTCTCTGGCAGAACTCCTCCGAGAAGCCGGCGTCACCGCCGTCGTGGACGTCAGGACCGCTCCCGGCAGTCGCCGTGACCCAGACCTGTCACGGCAACGGCTGGCCCAGTGGATGCCCGAGGAGCACATCGCCTACCGGTGGGAGCCGCGCCTGGGCGGCTTCCGCAAGCCGCCGCCGGACTCTCCCGACACGGTATGGCGCAACGAGTCCTTCCGTGGTTACGCCGCTCATACACGCAGCCCGGAGTTCATCTCCGCCATGGACGCCCTCGTGCGCCAAGCGGGCGAGGAGCGCACCACGGTGATGTGCAGCGAGGCGGTGTGGTGGCGATGCCACCGGCGCCTGATCGCCGATTTCGCCGTCCTGGCCCGCGGCGTGCTCGTTCACCACCTGATGCACGATGGACGCCTCACGGTGCACAATCCGACGCCAGGCGTGCGCCTGCGTGGCGACGGCCTTCTCGTGTACGACGACGCCGGCTCCCGGCCGCCGTGACAGCAAGGTCATCGACCGCGGTCGCGGCGGCGATCTGCGGCAGGATCTCCTCGCGCAGCTCGGGCGTGCCGTGGCGCAGGACGGACGGGCCTGTCTGCCGGTCACCGATCCAGTGCGCTGCGACCGGGGCGCGCCTGCACGCAGCAGTTCCTCGCGACACCCGCAAACCCTCACCCAAACAGAACAGCTCCAGCTCAAGGCCGTCCGGATCCTCCGCGGATTGGTTGTCCCCTGGTGTGGTGTAGCGGCGGGCAGCTGTTCTCTGCCCTGGGTGGTCAGCAACCTGTTGCGGCGCCCGTCGCGTCAAGTGGTGATGGCATGGATCGTCGCGTGCGCCGGGCCAGGACGCGGTTCGCGAAGAAGGTGATCCATGGGCTATTTGCGGCCCGAACGCGATCGGCCGCTGTGGTTGCGGTACTTCGCTGCCGTACCGCCTCACGCCTCGTGAAGAGTGGCCGCCGACAACTACGACTTGAACGCGTTCAAACTCTGTGCCAGGGTACGGCGTGCGTTCTTGAGCCCATCGGTCGTGCACGCGGCCTGCGGAACCCGCTAGGGGTGGAGTGTGTTGCGTTCCTGTCGTACTGCGCTGATTTTGCTCGCCATGGCCTTCGCCCTGACGGCCTGCGGCAGGCTCACCGTCATGCCGCCGCCCGAAGGCAAGCCGGTCGTTCTGAAGCCGGCCGAACTTGCGACCACGTGGACCGATGCCGACGGCGGCACCCTCACGCTGAAGCCGGACGGGACGTTCATCGCCGATAAAGTCTGCATCGCCTACCGCTGGGACGAGGGTTTGACCGGGTCCGGAACAGGCACCTGGAAGCATGGCTCCAACGAGGAGTACAGCTTCGTCGGTGTGTCCTTCGACGCCGCTCACCCCGAAACGGGTGAGCGGGAGCCCGCCTCCTACGCCGCCTTGAGGCAAGGCAAGGTCCTGAAGCTCTGGGTCGCCGTCGGCGATCCGGACAACGATTATCCGAACTGCGTCCTGACCAGCCCGGCGAGTTGACCCGGTTGCCGCGCGGCCGGGTGATGCACATGGTCCGGCATCGCACATGAGCGGTTGCCGTTTTCCCGGAGCGTTGCACGATGGCCGTTGCCGTTCAGGGGGCACGAACCGGAGCAGCGGAAGCACCTGCGGGGCGCACCGACCCAGGCTCACCGCCTTGATCCCCTACACCACGACAGGGGACACGATCCGCGGATTCGGCACTCCGGTCGGGCAGAGCCGGTCTCGGCATGAGGGCTGCTCCACGCCGCCGCCCGAGCCGGTTCTGTGGGCCGTTTGCGGCAATGTGGCCCGCGCCCGCTTGCGCCTGCTGCCGGGGCACCCACACCACGCTGAACAATTGGCCTGGTCAAACGCGGGGACGTGCCTGAGCGACATCGAGGGGAGCGACCGATGGACAGTGCCCGACGTCCGGATCGTAGAGCGCTGCTTGCCGGCGGACTTATGGGCGCCACAGTCGCGCTTGCGGGGTGCTCCTCAACCACGAGGGCCGCTTCGTCGGCGACCGGCGCTTCGCCGCAAGCGCGGCCCACCACGCCCGCCGCGGCATTTGCGAGGCTGATGGAAGGCAACAAGCGCTGGGTGAGCGGAGACCTTCAACACCCCGACCGGGATCCGAACCGGCGTCAGTTCGTGGCCCAGGAGCAGGAGCCTTTTGGGGCGATCCTCTCGTGTATCGACTCCCGCGTGCCGCCTGAACTCCTCTTCGATACCGGCCTGGGTGACCTTTACGTGATGCGCACGGGTGGCGAGGCGGTCGGCCCGGTGGTCACCGGCTCTGTCGAGTACGGGCCCATGACGAGTGACACCCCCCTCATCGTGGTCCTCGGGCATCAGCGTTGCGGCGCCGTCAAGGCGGCGTACACGTCCCTTCGTGACGGCAAACCGCTGCCCGGCAACCTGCAGGCGATCGTCAGGGCCCTGCAGCCGGCGTACGAGCAGGCAGTCCGGGAGGGTGGCGCCGACCCGGTCGAGACCATGGCCCGCGCCCAGGTCACGTTGACCGCGGCCGATCTGCGCTCCAACCAGGACCTGACCCCACTCGTGAGAAAGGGCGCCCTTGCCGTGGTCGGCGCCTACTACTCGCTCGACACCGGCAAGGTGGAAGTTCTGGCCGGCGCGCCCTCCTGACCGGTCGGACGAGTCGAACGGGCGACGCCCGGCTGCGGCGGCCGAGTGCCTGGCGAACCGCTGCCGAAGGGCTGCTCGTGGACGAGCCGGCGGGCGGTGCCGTGGGTGCAGCGCAGCATTCTGCACGTGCCCTGGCTTCATCCGCCGTCGGCGTGAATCCGTTCCCGATCCGCGCCCGCCTCCACTCGCGACCCTTGGCCTTGTGGACGGTGAACACCCCCACCCGCGCCTGGTCCTCGTCGACCATTCGCTTCACGGCCGCGATGATCTGCTGCGTCCCGTAGGTGTCGACCGGCTCCACGATCGCCTTCAGCTCCGCTGCCGCGGAGTCGTGCTCGGCGTATTCGTGCACCTCACCCCATGACGAGAACAAGAACAGCTCATGATGCGAGATTCGCCGGCCCGCTTGCAGATCGATCGCCGCCTCAGCGATCCCGGCGCCTTCGGCTCGCCTTTCCCGTCCCCGCCCCCGATCATGCGCGGCCTCGCAGCCCAGCGATAAAGGCCCCGTGGACGCTAACAGTCCTGCGCCCGCACCAGCACGTCGCCGGCGGCTGTGCGGTAGTAGAGCACGGACCGTCCCGCACGGCGGCGGCCGACCAGCCCGGCGTCCAGGAGCACTTTGAGGTGGCGGCCCACCGAGCCGAGACC
The DNA here is from genome assembly GCF_013387495.1 of Streptomyces sp. PKU-EA00015. Classification (GTDB taxonomy): domain Bacteria; phylum Actinomycetota; class Actinomycetes; order Streptomycetales; family Streptomycetaceae; genus Streptomyces. The sequence continues at coordinate 166,869 of NZ_JABZEE010000015.1, forward strand.
CTGGCCCGTCACCGCCACCAGGTGCGTCGTGCTCATCGGGCTATCCAGGAACACCAGCACCCGCGCCCGCCCGGCACCGAGCAGCCTGCCCAGCGCCTTCGGAGCAGCGGCACGCTCCGGCTCCGCCAGCGTGCCCGAACACGGATACACCACGGCGTTGCGGTGCACCGCGCCGTGGGAGTCCGGCCGGTCCATAGAGATCCATCCCCTGCGCGGCGTGACCGGCACGAGCAGCAGCTGTGATCCCCTCAGTTGCCGTGGCGGGAAGGCACGGGTGTTGATCTGCAGCCGGCTGTCGCCCAGCCACCGCATCTGCGGATGCATGTCGTCCAGTGCCGCTGCCCAGCCCGCCCGGCTCAACTGGCCCGCACGCGCGACGACGTCGGCCTCGATGACACGCCGCCGCCGCGGCCAGTCGGGCGCCACTGTCTCCCGCCACACCCACTCCAAAAGGTCGGCGATGCGCTCCGGCAGATCGGGGCGCAGCAACGGGCCCGGCAGCGGTCCGCGGTGAGCTTTCTCGAGGTCGGTGCGGGCGGTGTCGGCCGGCGTCTCGCGTATCCGTGCCAGCTCGTCGTGGAACTCGGCACCGCCGCGTGCCTCACCCGCCCGGGACGGCACCGGCGTCAGGAAGTCGGCGATCCACCGGTGCCTGCCCAGCGCGACGGGCACCAGCACAGCGGTGACCGGATCGGCGGCCAGCCGTTCCCGGTAGGCGGATCTGTGACTGTCCAGCCAGCGGCTCTCGGCGGGATGGCCGGGGGATTCCTTCTCCAGGACCATCAGGCTCGCTGTCGTCTCGCACAGCGGCGACACGACGAACCGGCTGCTCGCGAGCGTATCCGCGTCGACCTCCCACCAGCCCAATGCTTTCGCCTCCCCGCGAAACATTAACTCCGCGCCCGGACATGTGACGACACTCCGTCCATGCGCTACTACCAGGAGCTCTTCAAAGCCCCGGAGTTCACCCCGCTCCTCGCGACCTTTGCCGCACACGTGGCGGCCCAGACCGTGAGCAGAACGGCGCTCGGGACGCTCGTCTACGACGCGACGGGCTCACCGCTCCTCACCGCCCTCAGCATGTTCGGCCCGCTGCTGGCGCAGATGATCGGCGCGACGTTCCTGCTGTCGGCGACGGACCGCCTGCCGCCGCGCACCGCAACCATCGGCCTGGCGCTCTTCTTCGCCGTGGCCACCACCGCCCTGGCCCTGCCCGGCCTGTCCATGGGGGCGATCTTCGCGATCCTGTCGGTGCAGGGCATGCTCGGCTCCCTCGGCGGCGGAGTACGCTACGGACTCCTCACCGAGCTCCTCCCCGCACAGGGCTACCTGCTCGGCCGTTCGGTGCTCAACATGTGCGCGGGAAGCCTGCAGATCTGCGGTTACGCCCTCGGCGCCGTCCTCGTCAACGTCCTGACACCGCGCGGGGCCCTGCTCACCGGTGCCGCCCTCTTCCTCGTCGCCGCAGCCGTCGCCCGCCTCGGTCTCGAAAGACGGCCGCCGCGCGCACAAGGCCGTCCGTCCGTGAGCGAGACCTGGCGGACCAACACGCGCCTGTGGGCATCCGAACCACGGCGCCGCGTGTACCTCGCCCTGTGGGTACCCAACGGACTCGTCGTCGGCTGCGAGTCCCTCTTCGTCTCCTACGCACCACACCACGCGGGGCTTCTGTTCGCCTCCGCCGCGCTGGGCATGCTGGCCGGGGACACCGTGACCGGCCGCTTCCTGCCCAGGCACTGGCGCGAAAGGTTCGGTGCGCCGCCACTACTCCTGTTGCTCGCCGTCCCATATCTGATCTTCGTCCTGCACCCGCCGATGCCCCTGACGCTCGCCGCCGTGACCGTGGCGTCGACAGGCTTCTCCGCCAACCTGCTGCTCCAGGAACGCCTGATGTCCCTTGTCCCGAGCGAGCTGAGGGGCCACGCCCTCGGACTGCACCACTCGGGCATGTTCACCATGCAAGGCATCGCCGCGGCGGTCGCAGGCGGCATCGCGCAGCTCACCTCACCCGCAACCGCCATGACCGTGATGGCCGTCGCCTCCGCCGCGGTCACCCTGGCCCTCACACCCGGTCTCCGGCGCATGCGACCGGCGGCCGGAGGCATACCGGCCGGATCCGACGCCGACCGCGGGCACACCGACACAGCCAAGGACCTCAAGGCGACGCACCCGACCTGAGGCCCCCCCGGACGCACTCCGACAGGGGGCGGTATGCCCAGGTCATGGCTGAACGTCGCGCGTACCCGAGTTTCGCTCCGACAAACCCGGTTATGTCCAGGGCAGCGGCCACACCGCCATTGCGCTAAGCAATGATCTTGGACAGTAGAGGACCCCGGCCACGTGATGGCCGGGGTCCTGTGCTGTGCGGGTGTCGGTTTAGCGGTAGCAGTCGCAGCCGGGGCGACAGCGGCACGCGTCTGTCTCAACGGCTGCGGTGGGGACCGCCGCGGCGGCGGCCGGGGTGGCGCAGCAGCCCTTGCCCTGCCAGGCGTCGCAGCCTTCCTTGACCGCGATGGCGGCGATAACGAGGGCGGCGATCGGGTCGGCCCAGGACCACCCGAGAGTGGCGTTGAGGACCAGGCCGACCAGAAGGACGGCGGAGAGGTAGGTGCACAGCAGGGTCTGCTTGGAATCGGCGACCGCGCTGGCAGAGCCGAGTTCGCGTCCGGCCTTGCGCTGGGCGGCGGACAAGAACGGCATCACCGCGAGCGAGAGGGCGGCGATGACGATGCCGGGGATGGAGCGTTCGGCCTCGCCGGTGCCGGCCAGCGCACGGGCGGCGTCGATGGTGACGTACGCGGCGAGCGCGAAGAACGACACCGCGATGATCTGCAGGGTGGTCTTCTCCCGTGCCTCTCGTGCCGCGTGGTCGCGCACGGAGAACTGCCAGGCGACCGCGGCGGCGGAGGAGACCTCCATGACCGAGTCCAGGCCGAAGCCGATCAGGGCGGTGGAGGAGGCGATCGTCCCGGCGCTGATCGCGACGATCGCCTCGGTGACGTTGTAGGTGATGGTGGCCGCGACCAGCAGCCGTATCCGCTTCGCGAGGACGTCGCGGCGGGCCGCTGCCGGGCCTGTGCCGATGGGTATCTCGGCGGTCATCAGCAGCAGTCCTTGTCTTCCGCGTCCACACAGGTCTTGTCGGTTTCAACGGCGACCACGGCGGTGCGCAGATCGTCCAGCGCGTGACCGAGGCGTTCGTCGGCGAGCTCGTAGCGGGTGCGCCGGCCGACCGGTACCGCGACGACCAGGCCGCAGTCGCGCAGGCACGCCAGGTGGTTCGACAGCCGGGTCCGGGAGATCTCCAGGGTGTCAGCGAGGTCTGCGGGGTGGGCCGGTGCCTCGCGCAGGGCGAGGAGGACCCGACAGCGGATCGGGTCGGCGAGAGCGCGGCCGAACCGCGCCAGCACCTGGATGTCAGCAGCGAGAGTCAGCACACCACCGACAGTACACGGAATCCTGAATTCATGAAACTCTGCACGCACGTGCGGACGCCGCGAAGCCACGTCTCGTGCGTCCTGCGAGCGGCAAGACATCCCGGGACGCCACATCCCCACGTACTAGACGTCGTTTCCTCCCGGTGTTTCATCCCAGGATCTGCGGTTGGTGGGGCTTCGGAGAGGTCGTCACCACCGTCGGTGCACGGTGGCTTTGGTGCCAGTCACCAGGCTTGCCGATGGAACGTCATCGGCCACGACCGCGCCAGCGGCGATCACGGCATCACGGCCGATGCTGACGCCGGGCAGGATCGTGGCACCGGCACCGATCCACACGTTCTCTGCAACGTCGATGGGCGCGCCGGTGAGGTACAGCCGCCGCTCCTCGGGATCGACCGGGTGGCCGCTGGTGATGAACGTGACCTTCGGGCCGACCATCACGCGCTCGCCGAGCCGTATACCGGCGTAGTCCAGGAACGTGCAGTTCTGGTTGATGAACACGCGCTCGGCGAGGTCGAGGTGGAGACCGTGGTCCGTGTAAAAGGGCGGATAGATCGTGACTCTCGGCGGCAGCGGCCTGCCGAGGATCTGTTCCAACAGTTCGGCCTTGCCCGCTTCGTCCTCGAAGGGCAGGACGTTCAGGCGGGAGGTGAGCTCGGTGACCCGCAGGACCCTCTCGGCCATGGCCTGGAACTCGGCGCTGTGGATGCGCATGAAACGGTCGCTGGACATGCCACGATCCTGTCTCCTGTACGGCTAACCGGACAAGATCCAGTCAGAGGTCATTCCACCCGGCGCTTCGTCCCGGAACACGCTCGCCGCGGTAACCACACCCCACTTCGTGAAGTAGCCGTAGACCGTGTTCCAGTGCGGGAGGTAGCGCCACTGGACGCCCGTGCGGTCCATGTACAAGATCGCGCCCATGATTGCTCCGGCCGACGCTGGGTGACGACTGAGACGAGTACCCGTTCCGCTCCACGCTGGAGGTGCGGCGAGCCCTGACTGGGATTGCTCGGTGCGGGCGGTGGACTCGACGCAGAACCAGTCGGCGGGAGGTCCGTTGCCCTTTCTCACTGACATCGCTCTCTTGTCGGGCCCAGGGGCCATGTTGGTGGGCCAACTACGTGTCCCATGCCCCGGGCCGGAAGCTTTCCCCGGCGATTTGCGGTGAAGATGGGGCCGTTGGGATGCAGCGTGCGGCGCGCAGTCAAGAGGGAGTGTCGTTGAGCGTTCCTGACGCCGACGGGTGGTCACGGAGATCGGAAGTGGCTGACAAGCGCGGCTCAGACCGGATTGAGACCGGATCCTGCCGCCGTCGAAGCCCCGTCGTGGCGGGTCGGCGCTACCTGCGGTGGATCATGGCGCTCTGCGCTGCCTCGAAGGCGACCGGCAGCAGCTCCGCCAGGTGGCGGTCGAGTGCCGCGAGCAGGGGATCGGCCTGGACCGACACGTCCTCGACGTTGGACGCCACCTGCTCCATCGCACCGACCGCCAGGACGAAGCCGGGCAGGTGGGCCTCGGGGTTCCGGCAGACCAGTCGGCTCCAGATGTCCAGCGCAGTCATCGCGGGTTCCAGTGCCGTCTCCCAGAGGCCGTAGGCGGTCAGCTGGTTCACCGTGCGGGAGAGGAGTTCGGCGACGGCGGGCTCGTACTCGGGTGACGCCTCGTCGAGTTGGTGCCAGACATCCAGTGCACGTCGCAGAGCGGCCAGGAACGCCGACGGGGATCCGGCCTCGGCCTGCCAGCGGCCGAGCTGAAGCGTCTGGACGACGATGTCGGTGTCCGTCTCGCTGTTGCCGAGCCCGATCCGTCGCCGGTGCTCCCCGATGGCGATCGCCTGCTGCATGGTGTGGCGAGCCTCGGTGGAACGCCCCACGGTCTGCAGGAGGTTGCTGAGGTTCATGAGCGCGCTGATCAGCATCGGCTCGCCGTTGCGCGGGTCGCGACGGGCCAGTCGGCGGTGGCCGTCCACCGAGTCCGCCATGAGCTGCAGGGCTTCCTCGTGGTGGCCCGACTTGACCAGGAGCGTTCCGAGGTTCGAGCTCCGGAGCGCCAGCTCGAATTCGTAGGCGGTATCGGTCCTGGCCAGCTGTCGGGTGAGCTCCACGGACCGGCGCAGTGCGCGCGTGGCCTTGTCGTGGTGGCCCAGGTTTCGGAGGAAGTCGGTGAGTAGCTGCAGCTCGAGGGCGAGGTCGTCCCGAAGGTCTGGGTCCGTTCTCGCTAGCCGCTCTATCAGGTCCACGCTCTGTTCGAGGGAGCGCAGCGCCTCCTCGTCGCGGCCGACGGCGCGCAGGTAGGAGCTCAGCCCGCTCAGCGCGAGGGCGTACTGGATGTCACGGGTGGGGTGGGTTCTGTCCAGGTCCTGCCAGACTTTCAGTCGCTCCTGCGCTGTGTGCAGGGCCTCCTCGTGGCGGCCTGCGCGGCTGAGCGCGGAGCTCAGGCCGCTCAGGGCGACACCGAGGGCGGCCTGTGCGGACGTCGAACCGTCCTTGGCATGCTGGCGGGCCGTGGCCAAGTGGTCTTCGGCGAGCCGCAGGTTGAGGTCGTCCAGGCCGTTGTTCCCGTAGGGCACGACGATCTGGAGTTGGTGGAGTACGTCGATGCCGGCGGTGGTGGCTTCCAGGGCGTTCAGCAGCGCCTGCTGGATGTCGGCCGTCCGGGCCGTGCGGCCCGCCTGGTGGTGCGCGACGGCGGCCCGTACGAGCACGGTGACCAGTTGCACCTGCTGGTCGGTGGAGGAGCACGCCAGCAGGGCGGCCAGTGGGAGTGGCGGATCGAGGTCGAGGAGGGCACGGGAGGCGTGGTACTCGCCGACGCGGTCGGGCTGAAGCGTGCCCCAGAACCGGTCGGGACCGGGCGGGTAGAGGGTGCGTAGCCACGCCGTCACTTCCGCTGCCCGCGCGGGGGGGACCTCGGGGAGTACGCCGACGGCCGCGAGGGCCTCGGCCTCGTCCGTCGCCCCGCACAGCGCGGCGACGGCGACGGCCCGGTGCAAGGTCGTCGGATCGAGCGGCCCGAGCCGCTCGGCGGCCCGCACCCAGTACCGTTGCTCGTGTCGGAGGAGGGTGGCCTCGGCGGGTTCCTCGAGCGCGGTCTCGACGGGCGCCGAGCCGTTCTGCAGAAGAGTGGTGAGGGCGGTCATCTGCACGGTGAGGACGGATTCGTACGCGGGCTCGTCCAGATCCTGCGGGGCGCGCAGGGCGTTGGCGAGCATCGGCCACCCGGCGGGCGGGCGGCCGGGCAGGCCCGGCAGTTCCTCCAGCAGGTCGGCGAGGTCGCCGAGGGCGTCGGTGAACATTTCGGTACGGGTCTCGGGCGGGCCGTCCTCGGGTGCCAGTGACGCCAGTTCGGTCGTCGGGGCCCTGGCGAGGATCTCGTCGGCGTGGGAGGCGGTGAAGCCGTCGGTCTTCCAGGTGCCGCCGGTGCGGGCGAGGAGCAGGAGCCGGGTGCGGTGGCGACAGCTCCGGAGCTGGTCGATGACGCGGCGTACCAGGCTCGGCCGGGCATCCGCGTAGTCGACGACCAGCAGGAAGGGGAGCGCGGTCTCCAGGGACCTGAGTTCGGGCAGGGCGAGGTCGCTGTGACGCAGTTCCGCCCGGAGGTGCCCGGTGACCCAGCCCTCCTCGCGCAGGATATCGCTCAGCCGACGGGCGAGGCGGGACTTGCCCTGCCCGCCGGGCCCGGTAATCACCCGCACCGAGAAGCCCTCGGCGTCGCGTTGGCACCAGTCCCGCAGCGCGTGTAGCTCGTCCTCCCGCCCGCGGAACGTCACGGCCTCGGCGTCGGCGCGCAGCAGCATGGTCGGCGACCGCAGGTCCCGCTCGCGGGCCGCCGGTTCGAGCAGGTCCACCGGTTCGGCGGCTTCCAGCAGGGATTGCCACCCGCCGTGCTCGGCGACCAGCGCCGAAAAGCGTTTGTCCGCAAGAAGCGCCGACGCCGGGGTGGCTGTCAGCCGGGTGCCGCCCACGGCCTGACGGTCCTTGCGGACCACCCCGCACAGCAGGCCGCTCTGGCGGCTCTCGGCCAGCAGGGCGGCGCCGGACATCCCTGACCAGCCAGTGCCGTTCCCCTCGCTCACGGGGACGGTCGCGTCCTTACTGAAGACCTCGTAGCGCCCGGCGAGCGATCCGGTCCCCGGCATGATCTCCCCGCTGATCTGGCCGTCGAAGCGGTCGCGGGTGCGTGGGTCCTTCTCCATGCGGGGAAACCCAGCGATGGTGACCGGGTGGGGCCGGGTGCCGATGATTCGGCCCCACCGCTGTTGAGGCCGGGTGCGCACGTCAATCAGCGACTCGGGCGGCTCCCAGCGCAGGCCGTCGCCACCCGGTGCAGGCGCTGCGTCGACCTCGACCAGCGCCGCGTCGACTTCGTCGTCGATGCGCCACCACCGGACGGCTGCCGGGAACTGGTCCTTCCCCGCATCGGGCCGGCAGACAGTCACCCGCGTCGGGTCCGGCCCCATGGCCGTCTCGATGACATGGCCGGCCGTCAGCACCAGCCGAGGCGCGACCAGATAGCCGGAACCGAATGTTGTGCCTTCCCGCCGGTGGACCCTGATCTGCACCCGCCGGTCGAACTCCACCCTGCCCCCTTCTGCTGTCCCGGACCGCTACCGCACCGGTCTACTCCTCATCGGAGACGTTGACCGGCCCGAGGTTTGAACCGTGCGGCTCCAGCCGCACCGTGACCTGGTGGGTGGCCTTGCTCGCCCGCTCCGCCTTGGCCCCCACGCTGACGACTGCGAAACGCAGTCCCCCGTCCAGATTCCGGCTGCCGGTCAACTCAAGCCCGAGCTCCAGCGTGATCTCTCCCAAGGAGAAGAGGACCCCCTTGTCCCCCTCGGCCGAGAGCCGCCGCTGCGCCTCGGCGACCTGGTCCCGCAACAGCGTGATCGCGTCGGCCAGATCCATCCAGTCTTCCCCGCCACCATCACCCACTGATCCCCCAAGTCCGCTTTGTCCTCGGCATCTTCGGGACGACCATCTCACAACAACACGAAGCAGGAAGCCTCTACCGGAAATCACTCCCGGCCCGCGGCCCACCCGTCACCCATGACCGCCCCGGTCATGCCTGATCCCATGCTTCGGTGACCGTTTGCGCGACCTCTTGCGGGCGTGTGCTCGTTGGCCGCGCGATCGTGCCGAGGGCGACGGTCTCCCGGGCGCCGGCGCGCTCCGGGATCGACCGGGCGTCGTCGAAGCCGTTACTTCTGCATGCCCGCGAGGTCGGCGTGGCCGGGGGGCGCGGCCGCGTCAGCGGTGCGTTGCGCCAGTTTCCTTCAGCGGGAGGGGTCCACGGGATCGGCCGACATGACCTTCTCCCACCTGGGGTCACTCACTGTACCGATCATGACGGCGACCGGGGAACCCAGCGACGGGCCGTGGCGGACGGCGGACGCCGCCGAGGGAATCTCAGACCACAAACTTCTTGTCGAGCACCATGTCGTGTCCGACGATGAAGGAGGCATCGTCGGAACACAGCCACACCACCGTCTCGGCGACCTCCGCGGCGGTCGCCCCGTCGGCGTGGTTCGCCCCCTCCTCGTGGGCCGGCCCGGGACTGATCGCGTTGATCCGGATGCCCTTGCCGATGTACTCGTGCGCGGCGGTACGGGTCAACGCGCTCAGCGCCGCCTTCGAAGCCGCGTACGCGCTCATGCCCACCAGTCGCCCGCTGCTCGCCATGTTGCAGGCGGTGTTCACGATCACTCCGCGACCGCGCGACTCCATGTGCGCGAGCTCGTGCTTCATCGCCATGAAGACCCCCGTGAGATTGGCGGCGAGGATGTCGGCCCACACGTCCTCGGCGATGTCGGCGACGTTGCTGTTCGGCCCGGTGACGGTCGCGTTGTTGAACGCGATGTCCAGCGCGCCGAACCGCTTCACCGCAGCCGCCACCATGCCCGCGGCCGCGGCCGAGCCGCCCCTCGTCATGTCCGCCGCGACGCTGTCGGCCTCACCTCCCGCATCGCGGATCAGCTTCAGCGTGCCCGCCAGTTCCTCCGGGTCCGGCCCAGCCACCAGTACGCGCGCACCCTCCCGGGCGAACGCGACTGCCGCCGCCTGGCAGATGCCGTCGCCCGCTCCCGCGACCAGGGCGACCCTTCCAGCAAATCGTTTGGACATGGATCGAGCTCCTCTTTCTCTACTGATCTCTGTGAATCGTGTCGAGCAGTTCATCGGCCCACGCGGTGCTGTAGTCGTCCAGCCGTGGCAAGCCGCCCTCGTAGGGGGATCCCGTCCACGTGAACGTGGCGCCGGGCAGTGGGCCACGGCCGAGGGTCCGCGGATCCAGGGCAGCCCGCACTTCTTCGCTCCCGGCGGGTACGCCTCGCACCTTGTGGTCGATGATCAGTGCAAGCTCCCGCCGCTCGGCGACGCCGTGCAGGTGTGCAGGGCCAGGCTCGCCCAGGGGCAGCCGATGTCCGACCAGATGGTCACCGTCGGGGCGGCGGTGTCGTTCACCATGTCCGTTCCTTCACGTCCTTCATGAGTACGGGCTTCCTGGGCACGGGGGTACGGGCGCGGCTGCGCCCGGCCGCCGCACGGCGGCCGGGCACCCGGTGCTCAGAGCCCGACGCGGACGTCGTACTCGGTGACCAGGTGCTCAACTCGATCAGGCGCTCCACGACGGCGCGGGCGCTCCACGGGCCGCCTCGTTCAAGGGGAGGCCGAGCCGGGGTCCTTGGCCGACTGGCATGAATGTGCTGCACGGCGGAAGGACCGGTCCATGGGCGCCGGTCCACTTCGTCAGATGACCGGGGCCTCTTCAGGTCCGCAGCACCTGACGAAGTGGCGCGCCCGAGGTTGCCGGGGCCCGGGCGGGGCCCCACATTCCGAGCATGACTGGGACCTTCCTCGATACCGGTCCACGGACCGAACAACCTTCCGTGCGCGTGCGAAGGCGGGTGCCCCGCGTCCTGGAGACCGCCCTTTACGAGTTCGCGCTGTCCACCGGCATGCTGTTCACCGTGGTCACGGCCGTCCGCTGGATGGCGGGACCCGGCACGCCCCTCGCGGACCTCTTTCCGACGCTGACCAGCCAGCTCGTGGCCATGGGTCTGCTGGTCGGTGTGATCGTCGTGCTCGTGCTCGGGCCGTCCATGCGCCGGGAGACGGCCGGGCACCTGAACCCGGCCGTCACCATCGGGCTGTGGCTGCTGCGGGTCTTCCCCGTCCAGGCCGTGCTGCCGTTCGTCGTCGCGCAGTTGGCCGGCTCGGTGGCCGGCGTGGGTCTGGCGCGCCTGGCGTGGGGTGACGCGGCCGCCCGGGTCGGGGACGCTGCGCTGACGCCGGCTGCCGGCTGGAGCACCGGGGCCGTGTTCGCCGCGGAGGCCGGCGCCATGACCGTGATCATGCTGATCGTGGCCTTCGCCGGTACGCGCCGGCACCTGCTGACATACCTGCCCACGGTGGTGGGCGCCTGCGTCGCCGCCGTGATCATCTTTCTCGGGCCGCTCTCGGGCGGCGGCGCCAACCCGGCGCGCCAGTTCGGACCCGCGCTGGTCTCCGGCACGACCGGGCTGCTGTGGGTCTACGTACTGGCCCCGGTGGCGGGGTCGCTGCTGGCAGCCCTGGTGGCCGGACTGCTGAAGCGGCGGGCCCCGGCGCGCTGAGGCAGACGCCGGGCTGCCGCTCGCGGCGTCCGAGCGTGCCCGGCCGGGAGGCGATGGCGACCTTGCCCACCTGCAACTCCACGCCCTGCCCCACAGCCGGTTGCCGGGCCGGCTCGCCTCGGCACTTGATCACTCATCGTCCACCCGACGACGTACTCCGCCGTCGGCGGTGAGGGGGTCGCACAGGGGGCGGAGGAGCGGGTCCCACAGCTGTACCGTCCCGTCCCGCCCGCCGGTGGCGAGTAGTTGCCCGTCCGGGGAGAACGCCACCGCCAGGGAACTCCCATGGTGGCTTGTCTGGGGCGCGGATGGGGGCGCCTGTGGACGGGTCCCACAGCCGTGGGACCTTCTCCAGGGTTCCATGGCCAGCATGCCCCCGCCGGGGGAGAAGGCCAACGACCGGACTGCCGCGGTGTGGCCGGTGTAGGGGTTGCCGACGGGGGTGAGGGTGACTGGGTCCCACAGCCGTACCGTCCCGTCCAGTGTCCGTTCGACCTTCCAGCGGCGGGGCGGGATGACGAAGGCTCTCGCCCCGGGGGAGGGGAGACGGTTCTGAGCGTCATGTGGAGGAAGTCGTCGGACCAGTTGATGAGCTGGCCGGCGTAGGCGGAGTCGGCCCAGAGCTGCGTGATCTGCGGTTGCATAAGGCGCAGGCGTCAAAGCAGTTCGCGGGCGGCGTCGCGGTCGGTGGTGTCTGCGGGTGTCACCGTGATCATCACCGGCAGGCCGAGGGTGTCGACGGCGATGTGCTCTTGCGCCCGTTGATCTTCTTCCCAGCGTCGAAGCCGCGGGTGGCATTGGAGACGGTCTCGGCGCCCCTGACGGACTGAGAGCACTGGCCAGGGGCATCGTCCCTGACCGATGCGGAACTGCCGTCTGAGCTGGCCGCGCAGGAAGGCGCCGGCGACAGCCCCGAGCGTGGCCGCCGCAGAGCCGCGAGCCCGCGTCGTGGCCACGGAGGCCGATCTGGACACCGGCCCCATCCACCACCTCCCGGACCTTGCCGACTTGAGGGACCGGGGTGTGCTCGACTCGCATGCGCTGGGCGACTGACCGCGTGAGCACGCGCCGCCCGCTGGGCATCGGTCCCCGTCCGTACCCTGCCGCTGAAGCGGACGACCGGGGCGGACGCGGCCGCACGGTTGCCGAGCTCGCTGCCCAGCGTGCCTCCGCCCCGGCCGAGCTTCAGCCGTACCGGTCGGCAGTCGGCCGTCGACCGCTCGGCGCCGGACAGGAAAGCCAACCTGTAACACTCATTTGAGGGCCGGTTAATAGAACTTCCCCAGGTCGGATTGGGTAACGGTTCCGACTGTTACCGACCGCTACCCTGGGAAGTGCCCGACTTTGGCGGGGCGTTCGCTCAGGCGTCCGTGCGGTCGACGCGTGTACTGAGGTACCGGTGTCAGCCGGGGAGGCCGAGGTCGTCCAGGGACGCCCGGCGGCCCACTGCTGCGGCCGGCGGCCGTCGAGGAGGTGGACGCCGCCCTGGCGGGAAAGCCCACAGCACATTGGTGCGGCTGTACGAGCCCCTGCTGACTCCGACCCGGATCAGGTCATCGACACCGGGTGGCTTTGAACACGAGAACGAGAACGGGGGTCGTTTGTCGATGAGCTGCGGGGCACCCCGATTACGGTGAGGTCGATGTTCACGACGTCGGTACCCGAGCGCCTGGTCCTCGCCGAGCAGGTTGCCCGACGAAGGAAGAGCAACGCTGCGCCCTGTCCGACTTCCTGGGGCTGGGGCTGGGGCACCGGGGGGCGGAACATCCGCTTGATCCCCGTCGGAGACCAGCCGCGGCCGTCACTCTCGACCGGGCGGGAGGTCAGACGTGCGTGGGACACCCCCTCTCCATCCCCGGGGCGACCGCCGAGGCTCGTCAACCGCGTCGGCGCCTGGGAGGTCTGGGCTGGCACGGGGCCTCGCGCAGCGGCGAACGCGGACTCGGGGCCCTCCGTGAACTGGTCGGCGTTCCGCCCGGACCGGCTCGGGAACCGTTCCCCGGGATGGTGCGTGACTCTTGACGTGTTGTCGGCTGGTGACGGGGGATCCGAATGAAAGCTCGGACGATGGTGAGCGTGGCGGTATCGGCCTGTGTGGCGCTGGTGGCGTGCGCGTGCGGTCCGGAGAATTCGGAGGAGGACACGGACGCGAAGCCTTCGCAGCCGTCCCCGTCTATGGACGCCGAAGAGCCGTCGGCCACGCCGTCCGTGTCCGCTCGGACCGAGAAGCCGTCGGCCGAGCCAACCGGCGACCAGCCCGCACCCAGGACGAAGGAGGGCGCGATCCAGCGGTACGAGCAGTACCTCCACGCCCTGGGCCGTGAGGACATCGACACGGTCTGCGAAGTGGCCGGGCCCGCCGCGAAGAAGGCACAGGACCAGGGCTCCGGCCCGTGCACGTCGACGTACTCCGTCGTGTTCCAGATGATCTCGCCCGCGCAGAAGAAGGCCCTGCAAACCGCGACGGTCGACCCGCAGCGCATCGCCGTGCGAACGCCTTACAAGATCGAGATGCCGGTCGAAGCGGTGAGGGCTTCCGCAACCTTCTCCGAGAGCGACCTCGGCAGCTGCACCCTGGAGTACCTCAAGAACGATTGGTACATCACCGACTGAACCCGACGCCCCGTACGCTGAGCCGCCCCGACGGTCTGGATGCTGACCGGCAGGTCGGCATCCAGAGCGGGGGGAATGCCCTTCAGGTCTCTTGGTTCCCCCTGGTTCAGGGGGAATTCCCCGCAGGCTGGAGACCCCGCATGGGGCCTCGATCCGCTGACGGGCACGGGCAAGTCGGCCGTGGCGGACGGGCTCGTTCTTCCGGTCCGGCCGTAACAGACGGACGCCCAGGCGCTCGTCGAGAAACGCCTCGAACTCCCGCACGGCGAAGCCCTTGTCCGCGAGGATCACCTGACCAGTGCGGACGAGGTGCTGGTCGCGTTCCAGCAGTGCGGTCATCACTTCCCGCTCACCGAGCTTGGAGCTCGCCAGGCACCAGGACAGCGGCATGCCCTCGGCGGTGGTCGGCACAGCTACGCAAGGCCTTCGAGGACGGCAAGCACGAAACCGGCGCCGCCGACTTCTATTACGGCGAGATGGAGATGCGCCGCCATGCCCACGACATCCCTCGAAGCGAGCGTGCCCTGCTGCTCGGACCCACGACTACTCGCGTCTGGGGGTGACACGCGGCAGCAGCTCCGCCGCTGTGGTGTTCATGTGCAGTTGGAGCAGGCGGTGCGGGAAGGAGAAACCGCTGTCGGCGCGGTACAGCAGAATGCGCTGTTCCGCCGTGTGCAGGAAGCGGCGGTACCGGTAGGGCGAGCTGCCGCTCTGCGCCAGGACTGCGCGTATCGTCCAGTGCCGCAGGATGGCGAGGCCGCCGTAGCGGAAGGCTCGGGCCAGACCGTAGAGGCTGCCGAGCAGCAGGGCGACGAACCAGGCGCTGCGCGCCCGGTCGTCCTGCGGCGAGGTCAGGGTGATGAGAGCGAAGAGTGCCAGGCCGATCAACAGGCACGTGCTTATGCCCTGGATCAGGGAGAACCGCAGGGTGCGGCGGATTCCTTCATTGGGACGGGGACGCCGGTCCTGCAGGGATGGCTCGAGCTGGTTACCGAAGGCGTAGAGCACCCCGAGGGGGAGGGTCGCTGCGGGACCGATCCACCACGGGTCGGGGCAGAGCAGATGAAGGACGTACCCGAACAGCAGGACGTTCGTCACCACAAGGAAGATGGTGACGATGCCTCGGATGTAGTTCTGCTTGGTCGGCGACCAGAGCGTCCGCTCCTGACGCCGCCAGGTCCACCTCAGCTGTTCGACCGGTGAGTAGACGTCGGTGAACGCGGCGTCGAACTGTGTGGCGGTCACCCACAGGTAGCCGAGTCCGATCACCAGGACGCCCGGTGCGGTCAGATCGGCCCGCAGCAACACCACCAGCCAGAAGAAGTTGAAGAGCATCACCGGCATGTTCGCCCCGAAGGGAATGAGGATGCTGCCCGGTTCGTCGGGCCCGGTCGATCCCCGTTCGGACGGCGACGTGGCGTAGTGCTTCTCGGACCTGTACGCCTGGCCGGCGATGGTGAGCGCCATGGCCACAGCGAACGCCGCCGCGTCGGAAAGGCTCGTCCGTATCACCCCGGCCTGGGTGGCGACCACCACCCACACCAACGGCACCCCGAGGGCCACGGCCGACATGACGACGTTCGGCACACTCTTCGGCAGGACCTGCTGGGCCGGCGAGAGCCAGGTCAGATCCAGTCGATCCAGATGCAGCACGTGCTCACCGCGCTCGGTGAGCGTGCGGGCGAGCCAGGTGAGCCAGTGAAGAGTGCGTTCCGGCTCGTCGTATGCCCCAGGGCGGCCGTCCGCCAGGCACCGCCGGATGTAGGTGTCGAAAATGCGACCTCGACGGTCCGTCAGGCTGCCCGGTTCCCGAAGCTCGGCCGCCGACCGGTTGCGGTACGCGACGTGGATGACGTTCAGCACCATCGGTGACTGCAGCAGCGGCCACAGGTCGGGATCGGCCTCCAGGGCGGCGCTCACGTCTTTGAGGGCTTCGATGTCGCAGGCCAGGAAGTCCTGGACGTCCTGGCGCGTGGGCGGCAGGAGCTCGGCGTAGCGCAGGGCGCCGATGCTGCGCGCCAGACGCCGCAGATCGGCCTCGTCGGTACGGCAGCCGATGGCTATGCCGGGGCACTGCACCCGCAGCCGGCGCAGTTCCTCGACGCAGCGAGGACGTTCCGCCTCGGGCACCTCGTCCAGACCGTCCAGTACCGGCAGCAGTTGCCGCCGGCTCAGCCAGGTGCGCACGAGTACGGCGGGCAGCTCGTAGGATCCCCGGCCCATCGCCGAGACCAGCCACTCCTCCATGGGTTCCCCGCGGTAGCTGTCCAGGCTCAGAAAGACCGGTATCGGTGACGGCTCTGCGCTGCTGTTTTGCTCCAGGGCTTCGACAGCGAGCTGGTGCCCGAGCCGGGCGAGCTGGGTGGTCTTGCCCAGCCCAGGCCTGCCCAGCACCACGACCTCGTCGACGTCGTCGAACAGCACACGGATTTCCGTTTCGGAGGCTGGCACGCGAACGGGCTCGGAACGCCGTGTCCTCCTTCCCCGCGTCGTCCGGCCGGTTCCGCTTCCCTCCGGGTCCCGCCAGATCACGAACCGGGGACAGAGGTAGTAATGGGACTCGGCGCGGCGGATCTCGTCCGCGGTCTTGGCCCGCACCCTCTTGAGCATCCTTCGCCTGAGCTTCGCTGCCGCCTTGTCGCTGCGCATCCGCGTCGGCCAGGTGGCGACCGTGACCAGCCAGCCCATGACCATGCGCAGGAAGCGACGGGTGAGATGGCGACGGGCCGGCCAGCCGGGTACGGCACCAGGCACCGCGGCCTCGGGGGTTTCGTCGTCGACGCCCGGCAGCCGCAGGCCGTCCCCCCGCTCCCCGGCCCGCGTCTGCGCGACCGCGGCATGCCAACGCGGCTCCCACTGCGACGGGTTCCCGCCCAGAGCCCGCACCAGGGACAGGAACACCTCCCGTTGAGGATGCTTCTTCCCGGAGAAGATCTGTGAGACGTAGCTCTTGTGCACATGAGCCGCGTCGGCCAGAGCGGTCAGGGTGGGCCGCTCAGCGGGCTCACCGCGCTCATAGAGCTCGTCGTAGACACGGCGCATCAGCACCGCCCAGTGGTGATCTCCCGGCTCCACCGACTGCGGATCAGGGCGCCGGGGGCCTCTCGCCTGGAAGCCTCCACGTCCTGGCATGTGCTCTCCTCGTCCCTGCCCGTTCACCGGCGTTCACTCGTTGACCACGGCCTGAACGCCCTGGCCGGCGGCGTCCGACCGGCTCTAGAAATGAAGACGCGGCCCCGGAGCCGGGACAGCGCTGCCATTCCATACCCAAGGGAGTGCCTCCCGGGCGGAAACGGCGTTTTCACCACCGCCGAGCAGCCTTCAGGCTCCACCCGCGTCTCGATCCACTCGTGTGCGCCCGCGCATGTCCGACACGAAGGAGCCCAGGATGAGCAACGACGACCAGCGCAGCCCCACGCCGGACACCGCGCCCCGGACCGACTCAGTCGCCGGACGCATCGTGCACTGGCTCGTGACGGGCTGTCTGCTGCTGGCCGGCCTGGCGTACGTGGCACACCAGCACCCGGCGGTGGGGGCTGCGCTGCAGGCTGCCTTCAGCGGGGGAGCCCTGTTGATGACAGCGGTCCTCGCGGCCACGAGGCGGTGATGGCGCGCGGTCCGTGGCCTCCGGTCCGTGGCTCCCGGCCGCGCAGGGTGAACCGCTCCCGCCCCGGGCCGAAGGACGCACGACGCAAGCGGATGGGCGAGCCCCGGCGCGGGCGGTGGCTGTGATCACGGACACCGGCAAGGGCCGCTGCCTGTTCCCCGTGACGGCTGACCGTGGACTCCCCGTCGGTCGAGGCCGCCTGCACTGTTCCGGTTCCCCGGTCGCTCCAGTCGCTTGCGGGTCCTTGCCACGCCGGCACCGGGCTCGAAGAACCGCCACCCGGCCACCCGCCACGACGTGGGACGCGTCCTCGTCACCGGTCAGGCATACAGCCGCCGCGCCCACCACAAAGTGGGCGCACCAAACCGCGACGCGTCGGATGAAGGCCGAGCCGAGCAGCGGCAGGCGCTGTGGCAGTCGACCTTGGTACGCGTGGTCGGCAGGACGTCGACGTCCGGACCTCTACGCCGACCACTACGGCGACATGCTCGCTCAGCCGCGCGCCGACCACCGCGGTCCGACTCACGGGTACTACCTGGACGTGCCGTTCGGCGAAACCTTCGTTGGGCATGCCACCGAGCCGACCGCTGATGACGTGAACGAGACGCAGCTGCGCTTGACTGGTACCGGCCGCGCGATCTGCTGCCGGACGGCTCGAGACCGTCATCGGTGCCGACAGCGCCCTGCAGGAGACCGTCGACCGCATCATGTCCGAAACCGGCCTGGCCCACCTGCCCGCACTGGACCGCTGACCGGGGCACCGCTGTCCACCGAACTCGGCCAGTTCCCGGCGGCCGCACCCTGCCCGGCCCACGCCCCGCAGAACCCCGCGCGCCCGGCCCTGGCCTGAGCTGTCGCTTCTACTACTCCGGCGACACCCCCTGATGACCCGGACCAGCCCGGCCGCCCTGGGAGATCCGGTTGGCCCGGGGACCTGACCAGCGCCGCGCAAGGGTCTGGTGCGAGCGGGCTGCGCTGCGCCTACTGGTCGAGGCACGGACCTACGTCTTCTACCGCCAGGAGTACGGAGGTCACATGTGCCGGCAGGGGCAGGTGGAGGGCTTCCTGGTGCCAGTGTTCGGTCGTGCCCGGCTCCGCGAGGAACTCGGCGGCAGGCTCGGGGAAGTCTGCCGGGACCCGGAGACTGGACGTCGCCCGTGCGGATCCTGCGGAGTGGTCCTGGCTGCCGATGGTCGTGTGCACTGTGTCGCCGGCGGCGCTCCTGTACGTCAGTGTCGCGGCGACGCGGCGGCGTCCGCTTCCCTTGTGGCCTGCTGGGCCGCGTGGAACTGCTCGGCCTGCGGCCGGCCGTAGACCGCCTTCCCCGACGTCCGGTCCTTGTCTCCCCGTCTGGCATGCGGCCGCGTCGACGAGTGTCGGGAGCAGCGCGAGCACGACTCTCCAGCGTCCGACGGTCTTCGCATTCCCACCCCTTGCACGTGTTGCGACTACGCATGCTGCCTGCCCCAGGCCGACAGGCGCAAGCGCCGAGTGATCAAGAAACGTTGCAGGTCAGAGCGTATGAGTCTGCGGCTCCGGGCTCGTTCTTCCCGTCCTCGAACGCCTTGCGCAGATGCCCGTAAGCGCAGCCACATCCTCTGGATCGGGGGTGAGGTCGGGTTCGGGGCGGTGCGGGCCGGTCCGCCACTGGCGGGGTGCAGAGGCCGGTCTCCCGCGGCCAGGCGGGGATCTTGTCGTGGCGGGCGGTGGTGATCTCCGAGGACCGGCCCGGGCGGGCGGCCGAGATCCATACGAGGTGCGCGCCGGCCACGGCGGCCGCCACCTGTCACAAGACCTCGGAGACCTTGTACGCGATTCCGCCCTCGACGAGGTAGCCCGAGCCCACGCAGACGATTCCGTTGAGCCATGTGTAAGGCTCGGCTCCGGTTTCGAAGAGCGGGTTGGTCCGGAAGTAGTAGCGGTCGGGGTCGATCCGGTGCCGCTCGGCGGGGTCTGTCATGGCGTCGCGCAGCGTGGGCGGGGTTACCCAACGGCCGCCATAGGTCATGTGCAGAAGAGCGCCGTCGTGGGTGCGCAGAGTGAGGCGTACGTCCAAGGTCATCGTTCCATCGGAGTCGAACAACGCCCAGTCACCGCCTCCGGGCACGACATCTCCGCTCAGCCTGGGGCCGTGGAACGTGCCGCCGGCGGCTCCGAAGAGGACCCGTCGGCCGAACGGCCCGCTGCCGATGGGCAGGCGGGGGTTCAGGTCGACGACGATGTCGAAAAGGTGCGCCGTCCGGATGCTCCCAACGTCCTTCACACGAGGGTCTGTTGTCATGCGGCATCTCCCTCCGTGATCTCGGGGAACAACGTGCGTCGGACCGCGTCCGTGGAGACTCCGGACTGGGCGCACAGCGTCGCGAGGTCGAAGAAGAACCGCTCACTCGCGATGAGGTCGTCCTTGAAGGTGAACTGGACGAACACCGGCACCTCGGCCCGGTTGCCATTGGAGAGAACGCCGAACCGGTCGCCCGTCATGGTCATCCGTGCCGTCCCCCAGCACACGAGCGTGTCGTCGTTGCCGGCGTGACCGCCCAGCGCGACTTCATAGTCCGGGAACGAGACGAAGAACCGCCTCAGCACCCTCTCGTTCTGAGCCAAGCCCCGGGCGGTCGTGCCGAAGGCCGGGGTCTCGAGCAGGATGTCGGGGTGGAGCACCCGCAGCGCGGCGGGAACGTCCTGTCGGCTCTTGGCGACAGCAAGCGCGTGTGCCAGCTCGAACATCCGTCGGTCATGCATGGCAGCCTCCTTCAGCGGGAAACAAAAGATACGATCGGTCGTATGCTTGAGGCAAGCACATGACAGGATGGATCGATGAACGAACAGACAGGGCCCCCCAGCTCGGCAGCAGCCGTTCCCTCGGTCGAAGCGGCGGTCGCAGTCGTGGCCGACCAACGCCTCGTGCGCGGTGCCCGGGCCAGACACAAGATCGCACGCCGCGCCGTCGACATCGCCTCGCTGGAGGGGCTCAACGGCCTCAGCATCGGCCGCCTGGCCACCGACCTCGGAATCAGCAAGAGCGGCATCCAGACACTGTTCAAAACCAAGGAGAACCTTCAGCTCGCCGCCGCCGAGACGGCGCGTCGCGAGTTCGCCGAAGCGGTCATCCGCCCTGCGCAGACCGCACCGGCCGGCGCTGCCCGGCTGAAGTCGCTGACAGAGAACTGGATCGCGTACGCCGAGGCGCCCCTGT
Source organism: Streptomyces sp. PKU-EA00015 (assembly GCF_013387495.1). Lineage (GTDB taxonomy): Bacteria > Actinomycetota > Actinomycetes > Streptomycetales > Streptomycetaceae > Streptomyces. The sequence goes on from NZ_JABZEE010000015.1 coordinate 187,337, forward strand.
TCGCCGGAGGCTGCTTCTGGGCCGCCACCCTCCCGGACTTCGACAGTCGGCCCGGCAAGGTCCGTGACACCCTGCTGCTCCACCGCAACGCCTGGCTCGGCCTCCTCGCCGACGAGCTGCGCCAGGCAGTGGACAACGGTGAGATCGCCGAGTTGGACACGGAACTCACGGCGTTTCACATCGACGCCGTCCTCACCGCCGCAAACACCGCATTGCGCTTGGGGGACTCCACCGTCCCATCCAAGGTCCGGCGGATCGTCAAAGAGTTCCTGACCCCGCCTCACTGACAGGGATGGCCCACACCCTTCCGCGGGGCATTGGCGCCATCCACGCGCTATGTGCGCCTGCGGCTGGACATAACCACAGACGACGTGCCGCCGTTCGGGGAAGGCACTGCCTCGCCGCCAGCTGACCGCCAAGCGGCTTGGCCACGGGTCCAGCAGCCCAGCGGGAAGCAGGCACGGTGTTCGCCAGGGTCCCGGCCCACGCGTTTGTTCCCTGCCGGGTGTACAGGCCAGCGGAAACGGGGCATCAGCTACCGTGCCAATCCTCGCAGGTCAAGAGCCATTTCAGGTCAATCCGGCCTCCATTTTCGGGCTCTCTCCGGCACGAAACGTTGCGTTAACCCAGCAAACAACTCTGCCCGGTTAACGTGTTTCTTGACCAGTCGTTGACCAATCGTTGGCACGCGCAAGAAGTGTGAACTGCACTGGAGGGGCGAATGTTCGGAGGTACGACGGCCCGGACCGCGCTCGCGGTCCTCGCTGCCGTCCTGCTCGCCCTCCCGCTCCTGGCATCCGCGGTGCCGTTCGCACCGGCGCACGCGGCCCGTCATGCTGAGGCCAAAGCCCAGTCCGGAATCAAACCCTCTGGGACAACGCTGCGCAATGAGGCCGTCGCCGGTCCCGACGTCGGCTACGTCGGCGGCCCGGCCTTCCCCCTGAGTACCCTCCACCAGAACCGCGCCGCCGACTCCGCGCCGCAGCCGTCCGAGCGTCCCCTGCTGGTGGCGCAGGATCCGGCCGCTGCGGAGGAACCGGCCGCGCTCAGCGCCGGGCACCACAGCTTGTCGAGAACTTCGACAGCCCACTTCCCGGCCGCACTCCAGGTCTTCCGCTGCTGACAGCGGAGCAGTCTCCACCCCCCACGTTGTCCTGCCCGTCCGACGCGCCACGCGGCGCGCCAGGAGGAATCACCACATATGCAGCCCCTCATCGACAACGCCCGTACCTTCGGACAGCGCCCTGAGGAGTTCGCCAAGCTCGCCGAGGGCCAGTCACCACAGGTGCTCTTCATCACCTGCTCAGATTCCCGGGTCGTACCGGCCCTGATCACGGGCGCCCGCCCCGGTGAGCTCTTCGAGCTGCGCACCGCGGGCAACATCGTCCCCCCGTACGTCTCCGAGCGCCCCACCGCCGAGGCCGCCACCATCGAGTACGCCGTGCAGGTGCTCGGCGTCCCGGACATCGTCGTATGCGGCCACTCGCACTGCGGTGCCGTCGGCGCGCTGGTGCGCGGCGACGACCTCGACGCCGTGCCCGCCGTACGCGACTGGCTCGCGCACGCCGCGGACAAGCCGGTGTCGGCCGACCCGGGCGACCCGGCGGTCGCCGCGGCCGTGCAGCACCACGTGCTCGCCCAGCTGCTCCGCCTGCGCTCCTACCCCTGTGTGGAAAAGGGAGTGGCCGAGGGACGGCTGCGGGTGCGCGGCTGGTACTACGAAGTGCACACCGGGACCGTACGCGAACACCTCGCGGACACCGACACCTTCGAGTCCCTGTGAGCGGCGCCATGACTGCGACGACCAAGTTCCCCTACATCAAGCACGACTTCGCCGCCTCCCTCGTCGTCTTCCTGGTCGCGCTGCCGCTGTGCGTCGGCGTGGCCGTCGCCTCCGGCGTCCCGGCAGAACTCGGCCTGGTCACCGGCATCGTGGGCGGCATCGTCACGGGACTGATGCCCGGCAGCAGCCTGCAGGTGTCCGGGCCGGCAGCGGGCCTGACCGTCCTGGTCTTCGAGGCCGTCCGCGAATTCGGGCTCCCCGCGCTCGGCATCATCGTGCTGGCAGCCGGGCTGCTCCAGCTCGCCATGGGCGCACTGAAGCTGGGCCGCTGGTTCAGGGCCATCTCGGTCTCAGTGGTCGAGGGCATGCTGGCCGGCATCGGGCTCGTGATCATCGCGGGACAGCTGTACGCGGCGGCGGGCCTGAAGGCCCCGGCGTCCGGCATCGACAAGATCGTAGAGTTGCCAGAGGCGCTCGTCCGCGCCCTGGGCAGCACCGAGGCCCTGGCCTCGCTCGGGGTCGGCGCGGGCACCATCGCCGTGATGGTGCTGTGGAAGCGGATGCCAAAGCGGGCCCAGGCGGTGCCAGGCGCGCTCGCGGCGGTCGCGCTGGCCACGCTCGCCTCGCTGGCGTTCGGCCTGCCGGTCGCGACGGTCGAGGTGCAGGGACTCCTCGGCGCGATCCAGCCGCCCGGGGCCGACGCCTTCGGCGAACTGGCCAGCTCGGCCATCTTCGGCACCATCATCGCCTTCGCACTGATCGCATCCGCCGAGAGCCTGTTCAGCGCGGCGGCCGTGGACCGGCTGCACGACGGGCCGCGTACCGCGTACGACAAGGAACTCATGGCACAGGGCACGGGCAATGCCGTGTGCGGGCTGCTGGGCGCGCTGCCGATGACCGCCGTGATCGTGCGCAGCTCGGCCAACGTCCAAGCGGGCGCGAAGACCAAGGCCTCCCGCGTTCTGCACGGCGTGTGGCTGCTGCTGTTCGCGGCACTGCTGCCGGCGGCTCTGGCGCTGATCCCGCTTCCCGCCCTCGCCGGAATCCTCGTGCACGCGGGTTGGAAGCTCATCCCGTTCCGGCAGATCGTGCCGCTGTGGCGGACACACCGCGGTGAGGCGCTGATCCTGGTGGTCACGGCCGTGGCGATCGTCGCGGTCAACATGTTCGAGGGCGTGCTGATCGGTCTGGCGCTGTCGGTCGCCAAGACCGCCTGGGAGGCCTCGCACATCAAGCTCGAGGTCATCGACAAGGGCGCCGGCCCCGTCCAGGCGTACCTCTCGGGCAACGCCACCTTCCTGCGGCTGCCGAAGATCCTCGACAGCTTGGAGGCGCTGCCGCAAGACCGACCGGTCGAGCTGGACCTGTCCGGGCTGCACCACCTGGACCACGCCTGCCGCACGGCGCTGGAGAACTGGGCCGAGCGGCACAGTGAAACAGGCACCGAGCCGGTGAAGGTCACCTTGGCGAGCTGACACCCCAGGACAGGCGGGGCGGTACGCAACCGACGTCGCGTACCGCCCCGCCTGATGACGTGGGAATGGCACACCTGAACATCGACCCCGCAGTCGTACGCGCGTCGGTGAGGAATCCCTCCGGTACGGGCAGTCAGGCCGCCTGACCGAGTTCGGCAGCGATCAGGAGATCAGCACCGACGACCGGCATCATGCCGCACGAACATCAAGACACGTGAGACAACCTCTAAGCCTTGATTGGTGCGGCCGACCTGGCGGCCTGCTCGATCTTCGCGCAGTAGGCTGCACGGGCTTCCTCGTCGATCTGCTTCTCGTGTTCGGCGCGCAACCCGGTCCGGCCGTCGAGGCCCTCGCGCAGGATATCGGCGTGCCCGGCATGCCGGATGGACTCGCCGAGGACATGGACCATGATGGCGAACAGGTTCGTGTCGGCATAAGGCTCCGGCCACCACGGCACGTGGCCGGGGGCGTCGAGGGGAAGCTCGTTGATCGTCGCGTCCGAGTGTTCCCACGTGCGCCGGTAGAACCCGATGATCTGATCGCGGGTCTCGTCCTCGGTCGCCCACAGATCGCTGCCGTTGGAGTCCTGCCACCGGGACAGCGGTTCCGGGGAAGGGCGGTCGAAGACCTCGCCGAAGTACCTGGCCTCGACGGTGGCCACGTGTTTGACCAGGCCGAGGAGGTTGGTCCCGGTCGCTGTCAAAGGTCGGCGGGCGTCGTATTCGGACAAGCCGTCGAGTTTCCAGAGCAGCGCCTTGCGGTCCCGCCGCAGTCTCCCGTGCAGGTTGTCTTTCGCCAATTCATCGATCATGCGGCATGAGCCTGCCATGGGCTGCTCGTCGTCTCAAGATCTTCCGTACGTGGTCCGCAGCGACTGGCAGAGCCGAGGCCTGGCCATGGCCGCCGCCCTGACCTGCTACAAGAAGCTCGCGAAACTTGCCAGGTGAGACACCCTCTTACGTCCTGGCCCGTCGTGTTGACGACCTGCACGAAGTAGCTTTCGCCCGCGGCTCCGGTGCGGACTTGGCCCGGCCGGCGGGCCCCTGATCCGTCTGGGCGGCGCCACCTACCCCGCCGCCCTCAGGCGGGCCGCCACCACATTCGCCGCGATCCTCACCCTCGCCGCCCTGACCGGCGCACTTGCTCAGGTTCTCTCACCGCGCAGAAGCATCCCTCAGCCGACGACGAGCCGTTGACTTCAAAATGCTCAAGGCGCAATCGTATGCCGGCGATATCATCTGGCATCTGACATGTATGGCCGACAGCGCCTGCAACCGATTGAAGTGGTGGGCGCCATGGGTGACATGTGGACTGGTCAGAGGGTACGTCTGCGGGGCGTCGAGCCGGAAGACTGGGAAGGCTTCCGCGACCTGGCTCAGCACACCGTCGATGTCCGCAATGCTGACCTGATCGAGCCTCCCCGCTCTGAGGAAAGCTTTCGTGTCTGGACTGCCGAGCGCGCTGGACGTCCGCCAGGTGGTGAAGCATTTCGGCTGGTCATCGAGGCGCTGGCCGACCGTGCTTTCGCAGGCTCTGTGACAGTCGGCGAAACCGACAGTCGGGCAGGAAGATTCAAGACGGGCATCTCGATCACCCCTGACAACCGCCGCAAGGGTTACGCGGTCGAAGCCACCGAACTACTCCTTACTTACATGTTCGCCGAGCAGCGCTGCAACAAGTGTGAAGTAGAGATCTACGCTTTCAACGATGCCTCCCTTGCCCTCTACCGCAAGCTGGGCTTCGTCGAGGAGGGGCGGCTTCGCCAGCATGAATTCTTCGCCGGCAGCTACCACGACGTAGTGCTGATGGGCATCACTGCTGGCGAGTACTGGGCCACCCACCGTCATCCGTCAGTACGGTGACTACACCATCGCCCACTCCTTGCCGTGTCTCTCGCACTCACGGACAGGGAGCACACACCCCTCTGCATCTGCCTGACTCCCGTTCAGGGGTCAGAACCTCCGGGGCACAGCGTGGGATCTCAGGCAGACACTGAACTCACGTATGAAGTCGGCGGTCAAGCCTGGAGCGGGTTCTACGATGGGCCGGTGACCGAGAGACTGCCCCCGTGGGCATTGACCTCTTCGACGTTGAACGGCTCCTGCTGACCGAAGCTGCGGCGCCGCCGCTGCCACCCCGGGATGCTGAGGCCCGAGACCGGGTGTGGGACATGGCAGTCCGGGCCAACCCCGCCCTCTTCGACGGGCCTGTGGTGGCGTGTGGGGGACTGGAGTGGACTGGCCCGGGGATCCTGCGCCTCTTTTGGGCGCGGGTGACCTACCGGCATTACGCCTTGCGTCGCGTTCCCGGCGCCACGGCACTGCCCTCGTTGTTCGTGAACGTCGTCCAGCCGACGGACGACGGCCGTGTGCCGGCAGCGAGGATGTCGCCCTCGACGGGCGCCCCGGGCCGCCGGCAGTTGCCAGGGGGGCTGTGGAGCCTCCCCGGGACGGGGCGGTGCTGGACAAGTCGGCACTGGCCGGCCAGGCCGCGCGAGAGCTCGCCGAGGAGTTGGGGATCGGCGCGGCCGCCGAGGACCTGAAGCTGTGGGTCGTCACCCGCGGCGAGAACGGCAGTATCGGCCTGTCCTACCTCGCCCCGGCCCTTCCCGAGGCCACGCTGCGCGCAGACTTCACCGCTGCTGCGGCAGCCGAGCGCGTGCTGGGCCGCGAACCTGAACTCGACGACATCGCCCTGGTGCGCTCACCGGACGAACTGGCCGGTCTGGCCGGTCCGCACGCGGACTACTTGGAGCCGGTCGTCCGCCGCTTCTCTGGGTGCCGCTTAGGTCAGGTACCGGCGAGGAAGTCGCGGCCCCGTTCGTCGAGTTCGGCCACGCACCGCAGGCCACGGGCCCGGAAGCGTGCGAGGTCACTTCGCATGCGGGAGACCGCCTTTCAGCGCATTGCTGTCGTGCGCCGCGTGACGAGTGAAGACTGACATCCTGGACTCGATCAGGCGTGACTCTGCCCGCGCTGTGCGGGTCAGCGGGGAGTCCGTGCGGCGGCCGCGACGGTGAGGCAGAACAATGCGGGGGCCAGCCTGCGGCCCTGCCTTGTCGCATTGGGGTCGGTGAAGCCCTCGCGGTGCCCAGACAGAAGGGCGGCAGCCGGCTCGATGTCGCGCGCCAGGCCGTGGCCGTCGAAGGCGCGGGCATGTTCCTTCGCCGCGGCAACCAGGCTTGCGTCGAGGAGAGGACCGGCCGTCGTGACCGCGGTCCGGAGCGTCATTGCTGCGGCCGGGCCGTCGGGGTCCCTGCGGATCTCGGCGATGGTCCCTGCGCCCACCGAGGGGTCGATGGCGGCTGTCTTCATGCCCAGCGTGAAGGCCAGCGTCTCGGCGACACCGGCGTCGTGCTCGGGGTCGTAGTCCTTCTCGTGCTCCGGGTGTGCATGGAGGAAGTCGTCGATGGCCGCCCTCCATGCACGCTGGTGGGAGGTCTTGGTGAATCCGGCTGGTCCCGGTGGTGTCAGTCCGGTGGTCCGCGAGGCATGCAGTGATGTGACCGACAGGCCGGCTTCTTCGAGCAGGGCCAGCCACGGCGGCTCGGGCAGGTCGAGAATGGACGGGTCGAACAGCGGATCGTTGAGATGCAGCGGCCGCTGGAGCTGTGCTTCCCGCAGCTTCCGCTGGAACTCCACCAAGGCCGCGGCCTGCTCTCCGAGCGCGATGTGTTCGTGCTCGCTGGTCCGGACGCAAGTTCCGGGCCACAGGGCAAGGGCCTCGCGTACGGCGGCGATGCCGACCTCTGATCGCCAGGAGACGTGGGCGGGCTCGGCCGGGACGTGAACTTGGGGCAGCGTCATCAGCCGCGCGAGCGTCTCCGCACTGCCCAGGCGCTGGGCCATTGCCCGGCAGGCGAGGTCGGCGACCGCGGTGACCGGAGCTCGTTCGGGAAGTCCGGCCACCCAGTTTTGTGCGCGCTCGCGAGCAAGCGCTGCGGTGATGTCGGCCGTGCCCCCGGCGTATCCGGTGTATCCCAGGAAGAGGGCGAGCAGTACGAGTTCGTGGTCGGCTGCGGTGACGTTGGCCGCGGTGAGAGTCCGCAGGCCGATGCGGAGGGCGTCGGCCGGAGTGAGGTCGTGGGGCAGCTCGATCTCGATGGCCGCGAGCGTCCGCACGGCATCGGCCGCGCGGTGGGAGCCCCGGGTGGGTTCGGGCAGCCGCTCACGGAGGTTGATGTCGACGATTGATCGGTGCTCGGCGAGTGCCTCGGCAGGATGGAGGCCCAAAGGGAGCGCTTCCATGCACCGCTCAGCGGTTGAGAGGTCCGCGGACAGCTCCAGGAACAATTGCGGGGTGTCGATGGGCACATCCAGCCTTTTGCTGAGCGCGAGCATGCGCTCCAGCAGCTCCGCGACGGCGGGCCACTGCCGGTTCTCGCGCAGTACGTCCAACCAGGCGTCCCGCGCGTTGGCGAAGGAGGCCTCGCCCTTCGGGGACTCGCCCCTGCACATGCCCAGGAACAGAAGGTCAAGCGGATCGCACTTTGAGTGCCAAGGGTGGGCCGCTCCGGCCTGCAGTCTGGTGACGACCTCGGCATAACCCATGAACAGGCCGGCGGCTGGTGACAGTTGGCGACCACGAATGGAGCCGAGGACCTGCTCCAGTCGCTCGTCCTGTGACGGTGTCCTTGCTCGAGTGCCCGCCCGCGTCCTCATTCTGACTTCTTTGCGGCTCCTGCTTGCCCTACCCACCGTGAGTTCCTCTCACCTTGTGCGGCGCCCGGCAGCGTCGGTTTGCGAGCGTTACCGACGAGCTTCGTACCAAGGCCGGACATCACCCGGCCGGCCAGCCGTAGGCGGTGCGGGGGAGGCCGGTCAGGCGGTCGAGGGCCTGCGGGCGCACCCCGATGGCGGCTGCGCGGTCCGCCCAGGCCGAACGCCCTGTGCGGAGCGTTGCCGGGCCGGCGGCCGCGGCGTGCGCCGCACGGATTCTGAGCACCGCGACGACCGCGGCCAGTTCCTCGGGGGTGGGCCGCCCGTACAGCACTTCGATGGAATCCATGGGATGCCTGCTCCTGATGCCGGAAGAACGTGTGTCATGGGTGCGGCGCACCAACTGGCAGGCCCAACACCTGTCTTACAGGGGGATGTTGCCGTGCTTCTTCGCAGGAAGGGCCTCCCGCTTCGTGCGCAGCGCCCGCAGACCGCGGACGATGTACTGACGTGTCCTGGACGGCCTGATCACCGCATCGATGTCGCCGCGTTCTCCACTGGCCGCAGGGGTGAGCAGTGTCTGTGCGTAATCGGCCATCAGCGTGGCCCGCCGCTCCTCCGCCGAGGCAACTCCACTGTGGTCGGCTGGGACCGGCTCGTGCGGAAAGAGGGGAGCCATGGCAGTGTGGGGACCGGCCGCAGCGATCTGTGCGGTGGTCCATGCCACGCAGAGATCGGCGCCCAGGGGCTTGGTGCCCATCACGTCGTACGCGCCGCCGTACGCTTTGCGGATGATGACGGTGACGAGGGGGACCGTGGCCTCACCGTAGGCGTATATCAGCTTTGCCCCGCGTCGGATGATGCCGTTGTGTTCCTCAGCGACTGTTGTGAGGAAACCTGGAACGTCGACGAACGTCAGTATCGGCACGTTGAAGGCGTCGCAGGTCCGAACGAATCTGGCTGCCTTCTCGGAGGCGTCGATGTCCAGGCACCCGCCGAAGTGCAGCGGTTGGTTGGCGACCACGCCGACCGGGCTGCCCTCCACCCGGCCGAAGCCGGTCATGATGTTCGGGGCGAACAGTGGCTGCGTCTCGAGGAACTCCCCGTCGTCGAGCACGGACTCGAGGACCTGCCGCATGTCGTAGGGCTGATTGGGGGAGTCGGGAACGACCGTGTCCAGCTCCAGGTCCTCGATGCAGTTGTCCCGGGCCACCTCACAGGGGTGTACCGGCGGCTCGTCACAGTTGTTCGACGGGAGATACGACAGCAGAGCCCTGACGTACTCGACGGCGTCTTCCTCATCGCCCGCCATGTAGTGTGCGACGCCGGAGGCGGCGGCATGAGTGCGTGCGCCGCCCAACTCTTGAAGGCCGACATCCTCACCGGTGGCCACGGCGATGGCGTCTGGCGCAGCGGTGAACATACACGAGGTCCCCTCCGTCATCACCGTGAAGTCGGTCAACGCCGGTGAAAACACCGCGCTGCCGACACACGCACCGAAGACGAGTGAGATTTGGGGCAGCACGCCCGAGCAGTGCACATGGCGGCGGAAGATTCCACCGTAGAGGCCGAGGGCGCTCGTCCGGTCCCCCCAGCCGGCCAACCCGGCATCATGGATGGCAACGACTGGACAGCCGGTCTTGAGCGCGAAGTCGATCACCTTGACGATCTTCCGGGCCAGCGCCTCGTCCAGAGCGTCACCGGGAACCATGCAGTCGACCGCATAGACGGCCACCCTCCGACCGTCGACCGTGCCGTACCCGGCAACCACTCCGCTGCCGCGCGGGCGGGCGTCTCCCGGTCGCGCGGCCGCCTCCTCCAACTCCAGGAAGGAGGATTCATCGACCAGCTGCCTCACGCGTTCCCGGGCGGTCGTCCCTGCCCCCGGGGCCGCGCCCTCGACGCTCCAGTGGTCCACGGGTTTGTTGCGCACCGCAGCGCCACGGTGGTCCTTGTTCTCGGCGGCCATGGGCGCCTCCTTTTTTGGCGAGCGGGTGGGTGACAGATGGGCTGTTCCGGGGCACACTGCGCCCGGTACGAGACAGGTAGGCAGGGATCCGACGCTGCAGGACTCCCTTGGGTGGTGGGGGTGGCCGCGGCCCGTCGGCGGTGAGGCCGTACCGGACGAGGGCCGGCGCCGAAGCTGCTTCGTAGGCATTACCGGCGGTATGCGGGGTCAAGAGGGGGCATGGCACGCCTTGTGTGTGGCGCGGAGGGTGCATGAGGCGGCATGGCCGAGGCGTCGCTGAGTACGGGAGTGTAGGGATTGTTGAACGATTCCTCAATCCTTTCTGCGTCGGTAGTGCTGGTGGTCCCGTCCCTCTCGGCGGCACGGACTCCTCTGCGGTCCGCACGCGCCTGCGGGGGCGGCTGACCAACCGGGCCGTTGCACCAGTTGACCTGTCCTTGCCCCCCGCCTGAGGTGCCTCGCTCGCGAAGCGGGCGGCAGTGCCTGACGCCTGAAGGGGCGCCTGGGAGCGGCTGCAACTTCAAGGCGGGAGCCCTTGACAATCGGTGAATCGCCTGCTAATCCAGAAAAAGGATTGTAGAACGATCCCCGGAAAAGGTGGGCGAAAGTCGGGACTCGCGAGCGCATGACCGCGGTCTCGCCGACGCCAGAGGCGCCAGTCGCCATTCATTCCGCTTCGAGCCCTCTCGAGGCGGACCGCCTGCGGTCAGTCCCGGCAACGTCGGCGCCGCACACACATCCCTCTTGGGGTACGCAATGCCTCCCTTCGTTTCCGCCCAGGTCGAGCCGGCCGGTCCGACCTTCGGCCAGGCGGAGCTCCAGGTGAGTGTGACCTGGGTTCTGCCCCCGGCGGCCGGTTCCGCCCAGACCGCTCGTCGGCAGGTCGGTGCTCAGCTGGAGGCCTGGGGCCTGCGGCATCTCATCGACGAAGCCGAACTGATCATCTCTGAGCTGGTCACCAATGCCGTCAGGCATGGCTCGAAGGTGGAGCCGGTCTGGCACACGATGCGCCGCATCTCCAGCGACCGCGACGACATGATTCGCCTCGAAGTCGGCGACTGCGGGGGTGGGGAGTCGGGCAGTGTTCCCGCTCGGCGCGAGGTGCCCGGTTTGGGCGCCGACGGGGGCGAACTCCTCTGCAGTGGCCGGGGACTCTTCCTGGTGGAGGCCGTCTCCTCGGACTGGGGAGTGTGGCGCCTGCCTCACGGCCATGTGGTGTGGGCGGTGCTGCCTGCCGGAGAAGCCGGCGCGGGGATGATCCGCGCTGAAGAGCTGCCGACTGAAGAGCTGCCGTACGAGTACGGCCCGAAATGAGCCCGAGTTGTAGAAGTAACCTCCCACCCTCTTGAAGGATCGTTCAACGATCCCTACCTTGTTCCCATCGTCGAGCCGAGCCCGATGTGCGTGGTCTCCCGATCGCGAGGCCGGAAGCAACGCTTCACCGGCAGTTCCCCAGAGGTCTCGGCCCGTTCCTCCCCTCCCTCCGTGAGGTCATCGTGACATCCATCCCCACCACCCCCCCGACGACTGTGGAGGCTGAGCCGACTGGCCGGTTCGCCTGGTACCGGTCGATGTCCCCGCAAGGCCGCAAGGCGTTCAAGGGGGCATTCGGCGGCTATGCCCTCGACTCCTACGACTTCCTTGTGCTGCCAATGGCGATGGTGGCCATCACCGCCTACTTCGGCCTGACGACGGCTCAGACAGGCCTCCTGACCACTGTCACGCTGCTTGCATCCGCAGTCGGTGGCGTGATCGCGGGCATGCTGATCGACCGTATCGGCCGGGTGAAGACGCTGATGGTCACGGTGGCCACCTACGCGCTGTTCACCGTCCTGTGCGGCTTCGCCACCAACTACCCGATGCTGCTCGGCTTCCGGACGCTCCAGGGAATCGGCTTCGGCGGCGAGTGGGCGGCCGGAGCAATCCTGGTCGCCGAATACGCCAAGTCCCGCTACCGCGGCCGTGTTCTCGCCTGGGTCCAGAGTTCGTGGGCGGTGGGCTGGGCGCTGGCCGTCGTTGTCGGCACCGCCGTCATGAACAACGTCGACCCGGATCTCGCCTGGCGGGTGCTGTTCTGGACCGGAGCGCTGCCGGCGGTACTGCTGGTGTACGTGCGGCGCAATGTGGAGGATGCGCCCGAGGTGACCGAGCGGCTCGCGGAAAAGGACGCGCGCGTCCCACTGTCCTCCATCTTCCAAGGCGACCTGACCCGCAGGACGTTCTTCGCGACCTTGCTGGCCACCGGCGTGATGGGCGGCTACTACACGTTCGCCACATGGCTGCCCGCCTACCTCAAGGCGGAGCGTGGCCTCACCGTCGTCGGTACCGGCGGCTACCTGAGCGTGCTGATCACCGGCGCCTTCTGTGGTTATGTCACCGCAGGTCACCTCGTCGACCGGCTGGGACGCAAGGCATCGTTCGCCCTCTTCGCATTCCTCAGCGCGGGCCTGCTGATGACCTACGTGAACATCCCCGAGGGGTCGAACACTCTCCTGCTCGTACTCGGCTTCCCCCTCGGCTTCAGCGCCTCCGCCATCTTCTCCGGCTTCGGCTCCTACCTGGCCGAGCTCTACCCGAGCGCGGTCCGCGGCACTGGCCAGAGCTTCACCTACAACGTCGGACGGGCCGTCGGGGCGATCTTCCCCACCGCCGTGGGCTTTTCCTCGGCGGGTGTCGGCGGTGCGCTGATCTACGGTGCCATCGGCTACGGACTCGCCCTCGTCGCGCTGCTTTGGCTGCCGGAAACCCGTGGCAAGGAACTGTCCTGACGCACAGTCGGCCTTCAGGCACATGGTTCTGCAGATCAGTGGTGGTCGGCGGCACTGCCGGCCACCACTGTCATGCCGACACACGGGCCGGCATCGCTCAACGCCCAAGTCCAGACCGCCGGGCCGGCACTCACGAGAGGTTCCAGCCGTTGCACACCAGAGCGAGCCACTCCCACATAGGAAGGCTTCGACGCCGGTATGAGCCGGACGTCAAGGCCGTGGGCCGCTTGTACCGACCCGAGAACTGGCGCGTCCGGCACAAGCTGACCGCGGTCGTGCTGTTCCCCGGCCTGCTGGCGGCTGCCATGGCCGTCGTGAGCATTTCTCACACCATCGGCGACGCGAACGACCACAGACGCTTCTCCGAGATGGCCCGGCTCCAGCAGCCGGCCCTCGACCTGGTCCGGGCTCTCCAGGACGAACGCGACGTCACTGCCTCTTTCATCCGGGGCCGGCGCAAGGTTGTAGACACCGACCCACGGGAACAACGCGCCGAGGTCGACACAGCGGTGGCCGCCTACCGCTCGGCAGCGGCGGGCATCGACACCACCGATGATCCGCAACTCGACACAGTCCTCCAGGACATCACCCGCGAACTGCGCAGCCTTCCGGCACTCCGCACGTCCGTGGACCGGGCCAACCTCACGCAGAGTTCCATCCTCGCCAACTACACCACGGCCATTCGCAGGTTGCTGGACATCGGACCGGCCCTGGCCTCGCGAAACGGCGGCGACGCGGCCGCATCCCACGTGCGCTCCCTCAACGCCCTCTCCCGGGCCACGGAGAACACCAGTCGGGTGCGTGCCTCACTCAACAGCGTCCTGACGACCCGCACCTTCCTCGTCGGGCAGTTCCCTGACTTCGCCGGCACAGTCGCCCGTCAGCAGGAATCCATCAACCAATTCATGACCACGGCAAGCACGAAGCAGCGGAGTCTGTACGCCGACACCGTGAAGGGCGCACCGGTCAGCACCGCACACGCCATCCAGGAACGAGCCACCGAACAGGCACAGTCTCCGCGCATCGACGTGGACCCCGCGGCCTGGCGCAGAGCCTCCAGCCACAAGATCACGCTGATGCGGGAGGTGGAAGCGGAGATCCTCGCCGACCTCGTGGCCGTCAGCAGCGAGGCACACGCCTCCCGGGAGAGTGTGGCCCTGTGGTCCGCGGCAGGAATGGCGGCCGTGTTCGCAACCACGGGCTGGGTGATCACTGCCGTAGTGCGGTCCCTGACCCGTCCGCTGGCGAGGCTGCGCATGTCGGCACTGGAGGTTGCCAACGAGCGCCTGCCCGAGGCGCTCACCCGTCTGCGGCAGGCGGATGTCGACGATCTCGACGGTTACCGGTCCACGCCCACCGGCGTGGCGTCCGACGACGAGATCGGGGAAGTCGCCGAGGCCTTCGACGCGGTGCAGAACGCCGCCGTCGCACTGATCAGGGACCAGGCGGCGCTGCGCGCGCACATCAACGGCATGTTCATCCACCTCTCACGCCGCAACCAGCAACGGGTGGGCAGGCTGCTCACTGAGATCGGCGACCTCGAGCAGCACGAGCGCGACCCCGACCACCTTGCCCGCCTCTTCCGCCTGGATCACCTCGCCACGCAGATGCTGCGCACGGACGAGAGCCTTCTGGTGCTGGCAGGGTCCGACACCGGCCGCATCTGGGAACAGCCGATGCCTCTGGCCGACATCATGCTGGCGGCCGGCGCCGAGGTCGAGCAGTACACCAGGATCGACTACCGTCCCCTGGTGACCGCCGACATGGCGGCGGATGCGGTCACCGACCTGGTGCACCTGCTCGCCGAGCTGATGGAGAACGCGACGGACTTCTCCGGCGCGGACACGCGCGTCACAGTGACATGCGGGATGGCGCCGGACCGTCCGAGCGACCTCCTTGTCTCCATTCAGGACCACGGCACCGGGATGGCGCCCGAGCACCTGGCCGCGGTGAATCAGCGGCTCGCTTCCGCTTCGTCTCTGGACCCGAGCGCAGGCCGGAGCATGGGACTGATCGTCGTCGGCCGCCTCGCCGCCAAACATGGCATCCACGTCCATCTGGTCTCCGGCGTCCAGCGGGGGACCACGGCACTGGTACGCATCCCGGCGAGCCTGCTCACCGCTCGCCACGACGGTGCTCCCGCCACCCACGAGCAGTGCCCCCCGCCCGCCGATCGACCCGTCTCCCGCTCCGAGCCCGCCCGGCTCTCCTCCCCGGGTACTGACGGCGACCACGTTTTCCCCCGCGGCACCCCCCACAGCACCGACTCCGCACCGGCCTTCTCCTCGCCGCAGGAATGGCTGACCCAGCGCCGGTTCGCCCAACGCTTGCACAGCGGTGACACCCCCGCTCCCTGCCCGTTGCCTCCCGCCCGATCCGGCAGCACCCCACCCGACACGGAAGGCCACCTCTGATGCCCAGACCAGTTGCCGGCGTCGCCGTGCTTCTGTCCACCGCGCTGCTCGTCGCAACGGCCTGCACCGGAGGTGCCGACGTGCCGGTCCAGCCTCACCGCACGGTGAACATCGGCTTCCTCGCACCTGTGTCGGGGCCTGTGGCCACGGTGGGAACCGACACCCGGCGGGGCGCCGAACTCGCCGTCGAGATCGTCAACGGCCGTTACCCGATCCCTCTGCCCCTGGCGAAGGGCGCGGGCCTGCCACGCCTGCACAACGCCCGCATCAGACTCCTGGTGGCCGACACCCACGGCTCCACGACGCGGGGTGCCGCCGAAGTCGAGCAGCTGGTGACCGACGGGCAGGTGGTTGCCGTCGTCGGCGGCTACGAGTCGGCCGTCACCGAAGCGTCCAGCGCACGGTCCGAGAAACTGAAGATCCCCTTCGTCAACGGAGGCTCCTCCGCCTCATCGTTGACCGAACGGGGACTGGACTGGTTCTTCCGCACCGGCCCCTCTGAGCTCGACTACGGCCGGGTGGTCTTCTCCATGCTCAAGGAACGCCAGAGTATGGGTACGTCCATCCGACGCATCGCCGTCGTCCACACGGACGATCAGTACGGCAACGACGGAGCCGCCATGATCAAACGCCTCGCGTCCCACGTCGACGCGCACGTCGTCGCCGACGTGGCAGTCGAGAGCGGGACGGAAGGCCTCGTCGATCCCGCGCGTACGGTCGCGCAGGAGGAGCCCGACGTCGTCCTGACGCTGCTGTACACCGCGCAGGCCCTGGCGCTGCAGGAGTCCTTCCGCTCCCTTGCCCACCGCCCCAGGGCACTCATCGCGTTCGGCGGCGGCTATGCGGATCCTGTCTTCCTGCGCGAGGCCCGTGCCGGGGCGGAAGGAGTGTGCAGCCGGTTCGCGTGGTCGGCAGACCTGGCCGAACGCAATCCCACGGCCAAGGCCGTCGCAGGCCTGTACAGGAAGCGCTATCGCGCTCCGATGAATGACGACGCCGCCCGTGCGTTCACCGCCGTCATGACCCTCGCCCAAGCGATCAACGATGCCGGATCCCGCCGGCCGGCCGACATCCGCTCGGCACTGGTGAACACGGATGTACCGGGACGAGACACGATCATGCCCTGGGACGGTGTGAAATTCGACGACAACCATCAGAACATCGGCGCACGCGGCATCGTGGAACAGGTGCATGCCGGCAGATACCGCCTCGTCTACCCCTTCGACGTGGCTCAGGCCGAGCTGGAGTGGCCAATGACGAGTGACGGTGGGTAAGCGGCATGCGTCACCGGCGTCGGGCGGGTGGAGCCGGTGCGCCGGCCCGGTGCCGGGCCCGTCAGGCGGTCGGGAGCTCTGAATACCTCTGAATCAGCAGTTTCTCCGCGTCGGCGAGGTAGTCGGCCAAGAGCAACTCGGCTCTGACCAAGTCCGCCTCGCGCAGGGCGGAGAGGATCTGCCGGTTGCGCTCCAGGAAGGGCTCGTGGAATCCGCGCGGATTGTCCATGGCATGGAAGACCAACCGCAGTTCGGCCAGGACACCGCGCATCAGCTCGTCCAGACGCTTGCTCTGGGCGAGGGCCACGACAGCGTGGTGGAAGTGGATGTTCGCCGTGCCGAGCTCGAGCCAGGAGCCTTCTGCCGCCGCCCGGTCGCCTTCGGCGACCGCAGCTTCAGCATTGCTCAAGTCGTAGGGGGGCGCCCCGAGATTGCGGACTGCCGCGCATTCGATGAGCTTGCGGACCCGGTAGATGTCGGTCACGTCCTGCACCGTGAGGTCGCGGACGAACACGCCGCGGTTGAGCTCGTGGACGAGCAGCCTCTCGTGGGTCAGCAGACGGAAGGCCTCGCGCAGTGTGTTGCGGGAGACTCCCAATGCGCTGCCGATTGCGTCCTCGGACAGTTTGCTTCCCGGTCGCAGATACCCATCGGTGATACGAGACCGCAGGATGTCGGCCACCCGGTCCGCGGTGCTGGACCGCCCCAAGAGCGCCCGGTCCCCGGCGAGAACCGACGGGTCGACCTCGGTTGTCATCCCTTTTTTCCTTCCCCGACGGCCGACGGTGCGGCCGATGACCTCTTCAAGCCTGCTCGTTTCCAGTCAACCGGAAATGCGTGAACGAAACAACACACCATCTACCGGATCGTTCAACGATCCTCTAATATGGATTCCAGAGGTGCTGCTCTGCCGGTCAAGATCTGGAGTCCGGATCAGGGGCACGCCAGCGCTGCCGAGGGTCGCAGTGCCTCAGTGCCCAGAGCCTGATTCCGCAGGCCTGCACCGGACGGGAGTCGTAGCCGACACCTGTGACGAGAGGATCATCGATGACGAATGTTCCAGCCCCGGCAGCTCTGACTCCCCGGGCCGCGCGGGCCGGATTCCGCCACGGCACCGACGTGCCCACCACGGGTCGGTGCGCCGCGTCTGCCGGCGGTCCACGGAAGCCCGCTGCACGTCGGCGACCCGGCCACTTTGGGCATCAAGGACCTCGGCCGGCCCGATTTCGGAGATCCGGTGGCGGCCGAGCCAGGCGACGTGCCGGTGTTCTGGGCCTGTGGGGTCACGCCCCGAGCAGCGCTGATGGTGTCGCGACCCCCTTCGCGATCACGCACGCCCCCGGCTACATGCTTATCACCGACGCTCGTGACACGGACTACCGCCTCGCATGACCGCGCAGTGGCTGCTCGTGCCGAGTGGACTGCTTCAAGGAGACACAACAGCTGTGACAGACATCGTGATCGACCTCAACGCCGATCTGGCAGAAGGCTTCGGTCGCTGGACGCTCACCGACGACGAGGCCATGCTGTCGGTGGTGACCAGTGCCAATGTCGCCTGCGGGTTCCACGCCGGAGACCCGAGCATCATGCACCGCGTCTGCGACACGGCAGCCCGACGCGGCGTGCGGATCGGAGCCCAGGTCTCCTACCGAGACCTGGCGGGCTTCGGGCGCCGAGCCATGGACGTCCCCGCCCAGGAGCTCGCCGACGAGATCACGTACCAGATCGGCTCCCTCCAGGTGTTCGCCCGGGCAGCCGGAGCGGACGTCGCATACGTCAAGCCCCACGGGGCGCTGTACAACCGGGTGGTGTTCGACCAGGAGCAGGCGGCCGCCGTCGCTGCCGGTGTCCGGCTCGCGGATGCCACGCTGCCCGTCCTGTGCCTGCCCGGCTCGGCCATGCATGCGGAAGCCCGGCTCGTAGGCCTGCCGGCTGTCGAGGAGGCTTTCGTCGACCGCGCCTACACGGCGGCAGGGACCCTCGTCCCCAGGGCCACCCCGGGAGCGGTGCTCACCTCTGCCGAGCAAGTCGCCCGGCGGGCAGTGGACCTGGCGCGGAAGGGTTGCGTCGTCTCCCTCGACGGGGAGACGGTGCCGATCAGGGCGCGCTCGCTGTGCCTGCACGGAGACACCCCTGGGGCCGTCGAGCTGGCCAAGCAGGTACGCGGGGCGCTGGAATCGGCGGGTGTCAGGGTAGAGGCCTTCGCATGAGACTGAGCCCTGTGGGAGCCGATTCCCTCCTGGTCGACCTGGACACGCCGGAGGAGGCCCAGGCCTGGCATGCTCAGATCCTGAACCGCCGCAGCGCAGGCACGCTCCCGCCGGTGCGCGAGGTCGTGCCCGGCGAGAAGACCGTACTGATGTACGGAGTCGGCGACATCGACGCCATGGCCGCAGAGCTGCGTCACTGGTCGGTTCCGGCGCTCACAGGCGACAGCGGCCCGCTGGTCGAGATTCCGGTGCGCTACGACGGTGCCGATCTTCCAGCCGTGGCGGAGCTGTGGGGTGTCTCCGAGCAGGATGTGGCCGGCATTCACAGCAGTACCCAGTACCGCGTGGCCTTCTGCGGCTTCGTTCCCGGGTTCGCCTACATGCTCGGGCTCCAAGAGCCCTACCACGTGCCCAGGAAAGCAGAACCCCGCACGTCCGTACCCGCGGGCTCCGTGGCACTGGCGGGCCCCTACACCGGCATCTACCCTCGTGCCTCTCCCGGCGGCTGGCAGCTGATCGGCACGACTGACGTGGGCCTGTGGGACATGGAACGCGACCCCGCCGCGTTGCTGGCCCCGGGCACGCGTGTCCGCTTCATCCCCCAGCCTGTAACCCGTGATCGTGGCGGATCCAGGAGAACGAGGCAGGCCGAGACGAAGGGCGGGAGGCACAACGCATGAGCGGCGGCAAGATGGAAGTCATACGGGCCGGCGCCCTCACAACGATTCAGGACCTCGGCCGGTTCGGCCACGCCAGTCTGGGCGTACCGCGGTCCGGCGCCCTCGACCAGCCTGCGCACCGTCTGGCGAACCGGCTGGTCGGCAACCCGGTCGACGCTGCAACGTTGGAAACGACACTCACCGGCGTAGCCGTACGCGTTACGCAGGCCGTGGTCGTGGCCGTGACCGGTGCCCCCGCACCGGTACGCGTCAACGACAGACCCGCGGCGTGGGCCGAGCCGGTGTACCTGCCCGCAGGCGCTGTGCTGTCGGTGGGCACGGTCACGAGCGGCCTGCGCAGCTACATCGCCGTCAGCGGAGGCATCATCGTCCCGCCCGTCCTCGGCAGCCGCTCCACCGATCTCCTCTCCGGCCTCGGCCCCGCCCCGCTCCGGGACGGCGACACCGTCGCCGTGGGCGTACCCGGCGGTCGGCCGATGCGATCCGACACCGTGGCATGGCAGGCACCCCCGTCCGAATTGGTGCTTCCCGTACTCCTCGGTCCTCGGGACGACTGGTTCACGCGCGCCGCCGTGGACACACTCGCGAGCGCCCGATTCTGGGTCTCCTCCAAGAGCAACCGCATCGCGCTGCGGACGGACGGCCCCGTTCTCGAGCGCGCCGTGCACCGTGAAATGGCCAGCGAGGGGATGGTCGTGGGAGCGATTCAGGTGCCACCCGAGGGGAAACCCGTGGTCTTCCTGGCCGACTCCCCGACCACCGGCGGCTATCCCGTCATCGGTGTCGTACCCGAGAACCGACTGGCTGCGGCAGCTCAGGCCGTGCCGGGCCTGCCGGTCAGGTTCGGCCCGATCCACCGACGCCGCCGGATCTGAGCCGGCCAGATCGTGGACCGGACGGGCTCCGCGCCGGCCGGCCCTCCAGACCTCCGCACTCCGGGCCCGTCACCGGATCGGCGACCGGCGGCTGCCTGTGCCGCTGAGCCGGTCACGAGAGTTCCGTGCCGCGGGTCTCCGGCAGACCGACGAGGGCGATGAGGGCGACGGCGTAACCCATGACACCGTAGACGAGAGCGCCGCCGACGCCTTCGTCGCCCGCCGCAAACCCCACGGAAGTCGGGAAGAAGGCCCCGCAGGCGCGTCCGACGTTGTAGGTGAAGCTCTGCCCGGTGCCGCGGACAGCACTCGGGTAGAGCTCGGCGAGGAAAGCGCCGAAGCCGGAGAAGATGGCGGAGGCGCAAAAACCCAGAGGGAAGCCCAGGACCAGAAGCATTCTGTTGGAACCCTGGGGGATGTTGATGTAAGCCATCAACAGGCCCCCGCTGAGAACCGCGAACAGGGCGAAGGACTTCTTGCGTCCCAGGAAGTCGACGACGTAGCCGGCGGTGACGTAACCACAGAAGGCGCCGGTGATCAGCACGAACAAGTAGCCGCCGGTGCCTACGACGGTCAGACCGCGTTCGGTCTTCAGATAGGCGGGCAGCCAGGTCGCAATGGTGTAGTAGCCGCCCTGCACCCCCGTCGCGAGCAGGGTGGCGAAGAACGTCTTGCGGGCCAGGGCGCCTTGGAAGACAGATGACAGCGGGACGCGCCCCTCCTTCGTGAGCCGCCTGGTCACCTGAGGGGCGTCCTGCACCTTGCGACGCACATACACCAGCAGCAGTGCGGGAAGAGCGCCGGTCCAGAACATCACGCGCCAGGCGATGGCGGGGTCGAGGGTATCCATCACCACGGTGCTCACGATGACCGCCAGCCCCCAGCCGACGGCCCAGGAACTCTGGATGAAGGCCAACACCCGGCCCCGGTACCGGCTCTTGGCGTATTCGGCGATCAGGACGGCACCGGCCGCCCACTCGCCGCCGAAACCGATGCCCTGAAAGGCCCTGCTCACCAGCAGCATGGGATAGTTCAGCGCGAAACCGCACAGCACGGTGAACAGGGCGTAGGTGCCCACGGTGATCATGAGGGTGCGGACCCGGCCCACACGGTCGATCAGCACCCCGGCGAGAATTCCACCGATGGCGGACATCAGCAGTGTGACGGTCGTCAGCAGTCCTGTCTGCGCCGTGCTGAGGCTGAAGTAGCCCGCGATCGCGACCATGCTCAGCGGCAGTACCTGAAAGTCGTAGGAGTCGAGAGCGAAGCCGCCGAACGCCCCCTTGAAGGCCCGGCGCCCCTCGCGAGTGAACGACCGGTACCAGGACAGGGGGCCGGTCACCTCCTGGCCGTCCGGCCCCAGCCCACTCGGCGTGGACGCCACGGTGCACCTCCGATCGCCAGAGAGGAGGCACATCGGAGGCTGCTGAGCCGCCCGACGCGGGCCTCGCCGGGAAATCCGCGCTTCCAGCCTCTCATCCGCCGAAATGCGGTGAGCCCAGATGCGCAGGGTGTCGGCCGATGTGGTGCCCTTCCGAAGGGGATCCGGTGTCGCGGCGCGCGGACTGCCCGCCACACCCCCACGACCGCAGCCACCCTGAGCCAGCTCACCGGCCTGGAGCCGCACCGCGCGGTCGACCTCGAACTGGGGCCGCCGCCCTGCTGCACACCCTGGTACGGCTGCAGCCGCTGCCGTACCGCAACAGCTGTACGCCTGCCGGGTCGCCGCCGCCTACATACACGCCTCCGGCGAGGGCATCGACCCCCCCGTACGGAGCCATGGTCGACCTGGTCCGCGACATCCAGGCCGCCAAGGCGGACGTTTACCAGGCGGCTGACTGCATCCGCACCTGGCGCATCTGACCACCGCACCCCAGGAGCGTGCGCTTGGCCGGCTTTCAGGGAGCGCGGGCGGCCAGCCACTTGGTGAGGTCGCCCGCGATGTGGTCGGTGCTGGTCGCGACAACGACGTCGTGCTCGCGGCGGGTGGTGTCGAGGCGGACGATCTCGTATCCGCCGTTTTTCAGGACGGCGACAGAAGCGAACCAGGAGGGGTCGTCCTGGTCGGGTTGGATGACGACAAAGGTGTTGTCCGTGTCGTTGAGGTCGTCGATCAGCATGAACAGGGCGTCCTCGGACGGGTCGTCGACGTGGTCGCCGTTCTCGCTGTCAGCGCAGTAGTACCTGGCGGCCACTGAACTCTCCCCATGCGTGTGCTGTCGAATTCGGTGGCCCAGCATGGCACGGCCGGACGAGGAGCGGTGGCTCACAGCCCCTGGTGTATCGCGGCGATTTGGACGGTGGCCTCGAAGCGGACGGCAAGCTGTCCTACCGGGCCGCCCGCGGGGCCTGCGTCTCGCTTTCACCGTCCGCCTCGCCAAGACCGGTTACGTCCACCCCTCCGGCAGCCGCCCGCATTCACCCGGACGCACACATCACCCACCTCGAAGTCCGCACCTGGCGCCCACGCTGACACGCAGCCGGGGGTCCCGCACCGTCAGCGCAGCAGCATGGGCACCCTCAGGGGCGCCCGCTCATGACGCTGCGCAGCAGGTCGACGATGGGCTGCACGGGTACGGTCGGGTCGAAGGCGCGCTGGACGCCGAGCCCGATGCCGAGGCTGAGCAGCGTCAGGGCGGCGGTGTCGGCGGGCAGGGCGAGTGTGATGCCGAGTTCGTCCGCCTGCGCCCGGATCAGGTCCGCGAGCGTGTCGGTGACGATGCGCCGGCGCTGGGCGAGTTGCTCGCACACCTGCTTGTCGCGGCGGTTGGCGGTGGCGAACTCGACTTCCAGCGAGGTCCACGAGCTGTCGCCGATGGTCTCGTCGGCCCAGCGGGCGAATCCCGCGATCCGGTCCTCGAAGAGGGGCGCGTCGCCCATCGCGGCGGCCAGCTGTGTCACCTGTTCCGCGGCGATGCGGTCGAGCACGGCCAGGCACAGCTCGTTCTTGGTGGCGAAGTTGGAGTACACCGCCCCCTTCGAGTAGCCCGCCGCCTCGGCGACACGCTCCATTGACGTCGCCGTGAAGCCTTCGCCCAGGAAGAGCGCGTACGCGGTGTCGAGGACGTGTTCGCGGGTGCGGGCCTGGCTCTCGGCCCGGGTCAGTCTTGCCACCCCCGGAGGATACCGCTAGCTTTCGGATTCCCTTGGAATTCAAATACCGGGAGAATCCATGGCGGGGTGTCAACGACGCGGGCTGGTCGTCGGGTGCGGCGGCACCCTCGGTTTCGCATGGGCGGTTGCGGCGCTGGCCGCGGTCGAGGAGCAGCTCGACTGGGATGCCCGCACGGCAGAGGTACTGGTGGGGACGTCGGCGGGGGCGGAGGTCGTGTCCGCGCTCGGATCCGGCCGGTCGGTCTCCGACCTGCTTGCGGCACTGCAGGGCCGCTCCGACGCGGACCCGCTGCTCCTGCGGCACGTCGGCGCGCACCCGGGCGCCCTGCCACCGGTTCCGTGGCCGGGGCTGCCGGGCGCCGGGCTGACGGCGGCGGCAACCCGGGGCCGTGTCCCGCTTGGGTCGGGGCTGCTCGGCCTTCTGCCGCGCGGCCGCGGGGATGCGGGGTGGCTGCGGGGCTTCGGCGTCGCGCTGGCGGACGGCCACACGTGGCTCGCGTCGTCACGTACGTGGCTGGTGGCGACCGAGACGCGCTCCGGCAGGCGGGTCGCGTTCGGTTCGCCCGACGCCCCGGTCGCCGACATCGGCAGCGCGTTGGCCGCGTCGTGGGCGATCCCGGGCTGGTTCCCTCCCGTCCGGATCGACGGGCGCGCCTACCTCGACGGCGGGGTGGTGTCGCCGACGTCGGCCGACCTCGTTGCCCCGCTCGGCCTGGACGAGGTGGTGATCGTCGCCCCGATGGCGACGTCCGGGGGCGCGCCCGCCACCGGGCTGAGCCGCCTCGAACGCGTCGCCAGGCGCTGGATGACCCGGACCCTCGACGCGGAGGAACACCTGCTTCGGGCAGCGGGGACCCGCGTCGTCCGGATCGAGCCCCACGCCGAGGAACTGGCCGTCATGGGCTTCAACTTCATGGACGTCGCCCGCCGACCGGCCACCCTCGACGTCTCCCTGCGTACCGCACCCGACCGTGTCAAGCGAGCCATCGACAGGAGCACCACGGCATGAGCGCCCATTTCGAGGTCATCGTCATCGGCGCCGGTATCTCCGGGGTCGGCGCGGGGGTCCGGTTGCGCGAGGCCGGGATCCGGGACTTCCTGATCATCGAGGCCGCCGACGACGTAGGCGGCACGTGGCGGGCCAACACCTATCCGGGCTGCCAGTGCGATGTGCCGTCCCGGCTCTACAGCTACTCGTTCGCGCCGAACCCGGACTGGACGAGGGTGTACGCGCATCAGCCGGAGATCCTCGCCTACGTGGAAGGGGTCGCCGACCGGCACCGGCTGCGCGAGCACACCCGGTTCGGCGTGCGCATGACCGAGGCGCACTGGAACCCCCAGGCGGCACGGTGGCGGATCAGCACCAATGCCGGCGAGTTCACCGCCCGGTTCCTGATCGCCGGTGCCGGGCCGTGGAACGAGCCTCTCATTCCAGACATCCCGGGCCTTGCGGAGTTTCCCGGCGAGGTGTTCCACTCCGCGCGCTGGAACCACGAGTACGACCTGCGCGGCAAGCGGGTCGCGGTGCTCGGCACCGGGGCATCGGCCGTGCAGTTCGTCCCGGCCATCGCCCCCCAGGTCGACCGGCTCCACCTGTTCCAGCGCACCGCCCAGTGGGTGCTGCCCAAGCCGGACCATCGCATACCGAAGGCCGAACGGTGGGTGATGCGGCACGTGCCCGGCGCCCGGGCTGCGGTGGCCGCGGTGGAGTACCGGGCCATGGAGATGCTGGGCCGCGGATTTCGCAGGCCCTCGCTGCTGCGCGGCGTACAGGCCGTGGCACGCGCACACTTGCGCGCCACCGTGCGGGATCGTGAACTGCGCCGCAAGCTGACCCCCGACTACACCATCGGCTGCAAGCGCATCCTGTTCTCCAACCACTACTACCCGGCCCTGACCCGCCCGAATGTGGACGTGCACGCCTGCGCCGTCCGCACGGTCGACGCCACCACCGTGCTCGGCGCCGACGGCAGCAGCGCCGAAGTGGACGCGATCATCCTCGGCACGGGCTTTCACATCCTCGACATGCCGCTGTCGAACCTCATCCACGACGGCGCCGGACGTTCCCTCGCCGACCACTGGCAGGGCTCCCCCGAGGCGTACCTCGGCACCGTCACCGCCGGGTTCCCCAACGCGTTTCTGCTCCTCGGTCCCGGCCTGGGCACCGGACACAGCTCCGCTTTCACCATCCTCGAGGCCCAGCTCGATCTCGTCTTCGGCGCGATCCGCTCAGCACGCGCCGAGGGGTGGGCGTCGGTCGAGGTACGCCGCGACGTGCAGACCGCCTACAACACCGAACTGCAGGCCGCCCTCGCGGGCACCGTCTACAACACCGGCGGATGCCGGAGCTACTACCTCGACGCCAACGGCCGCAACAGCTTCAGCTGGCCCTGGTCCACCGGCCGGCTCCGCACACAGGTGGCACGCTTCGACGCCCGCGACTTCACCGTCATCCACCCCACCGACCGGCAGGAGCTCAGCGCATGAGATTCCCCGCCATCGACATGCGCGGCGCCGACATCGCCGTCACCGGCGCCGCACGCGGCATCGGACTCGCCACCGCGAAGGCGTACGCCCCCCAGGGTGCCCACGTCACGCTCGGCGACCTCGACGGCGACTTCGCCCGGCAGGCCGCCTACAGCAGAGACGACCTCGTGATCTCGACCCAGCCAGACCAAGAACGCGAACCCTCCAACTGGGGACGTTCATCCGTACGCAACTGGGCAGCCGAGGCCGTACACCGACATCGTGTCGGCTGCGTTGATCCGCAGATATCCGTCGTGTGCGGCTAGCTAGCTAGCCATGCCACCGCGGCATCCCGCGCTCGGGCCTTCCCATCCATGGCGCGACGGCGTCCTCCAGATCGACGAGCACGCCGTCCGCACCGCACGCGGCCGCCTTGGCGAAGCGTTCCGGTCGGTCGCCGGGCACGAACAGCAGCGTCCTGGCTGGGGTTCTCTCGTTGCTTCTTGCATCGGGGCCGTCACACGACCACGAAGGCGAACCAGGCGGACACCGGCGCCAGCGCGCATACCCCGGCGCCCCACCGACGCTTCCATGCGCGGCCCGGACGGGCCCAGCATGCCACGGCGTCGTCGCTCGCCGCCCGGCCCGAATGCCCGAAATGGTTCCTGCCGGTCAGCGGTGTTCCAGCACGTGTCGTCACCCGGTGACACCCGTTCCCAGGCGGCTAGGCGGCTAGGCGGCTAGGCGGCTAGGCGGCTAGGCGGCTAGGCGGCCAGGCGGCAGCGTTCGCAGACCGGGCGTGGCCAGCGGCTACGCCCGATTCGGGACTACAGCCTGTGAATCCGGTGGTCACCAGCGTCCCAGGTCTGTTTGCCCCATTGAGAACGCCGCGGGCCATGATGCGGGTCACGAGCTGCCGACTCCCCGGGGCTCCCGAGTACACGGGTCGCAGTCCGCCGCACCAGGACGCCTGCAGGGCCTGTTGACGCACGCCCTGCCCGGCCGGGCCCGGCGCGTCAGGTGTGCCGGGCCCGGCTTGTCGTTCCACCGCCCGCCACCAGGCTCTGGTGCGATCACCCGTGCCTGCTCCGCCTCGGCCCGCGGGTGCATTACCTGCACGGGAACCGGGCGAGGGCGCCGACGCACCCTTAATCGCGCCTGCCGTTCCGCACCGCGCACCATCCGGCTCCCCCGTGCTCGATCAGATGTCCTTGTCGGTCCGGCGACCGCCCTGCGCAGGGCGGTCGCGGTGGCAGTTGCTCGGCACTGCCGCCTGCCGTAGGCGGGCAACCTCACGCTACTGCCCAGTCGAGTCCGAGGTCGGCGAGTTGCTGGAGTTCGTCGGCGGTGAGCTTCCCGCGCGTGCCGGCCGCCACCGCACCGGGTATGGATCTGGTGCAGTGGTACCGGCACCCGATGGCTGGCAGGACCGCGATGAGGCGCTGATCGCGCTCGGGGAGTCGGACGGCAAGCCGTGTGAGATCTGCCATCCCGAGACCGGTCTGGCCTAAGCCAGACAGCATCGCGTTCCCGCATGCGCTCTGATCGTTCTGGAGCACATGACCTGCCCGCACATTGGAAGGGAACGGACTGATGGGTGAGCGGTGGCAAGTGGACGTCGACCGGGAGGCCTGTATCGGGTCGGCGATGTGCGTGGCCGCGTTGCCCGAGGGATTCCGGCTGGACTCTGCACGGCAATCGCATCCGGTGGAGCAGGAGACGCCGGCGTCGGAAGAACTGATGGGGGCGGCGGAGAACTGTCCCGTCGAGGCGATCTCCCTGCGGCTGGCCGGGACGGGCGAGGCCGTGTTCCCTCCGGAGGACTAAAGAGGTCGTTTCTCTTGGTGGGATCGCTAGTTGAGCCGCGCATGACAAATTTGGTTGAGCGTCCGGCGCCCGACGAGTTGTGGGTGCTGTTCCGCCGGGTGGTGCCGCCGACAGAGGTGAACCGTCCACAGGGCGGGGGCCGGCGGCGTGCGGGCCGCGAGGTACTGGCTGCGATCATCTTCGTGTCCACCTCGGGCTGCACGTGGCGGCAGCTTCCGCCCGGCCACAGCTGGCAGCCCGTCAATCGGCGCTTCGCCCAGTGGAGCCGGGCCAGGGTCTGGGCCCGGCTCCACCGCGTTGTCCTCGATGAGCTCGGCGCCCGAGGCGAGCTGGACTGGTCGCGGTGTGCGATCGACTCGGTCAGTCTTCGGGCGGCAAAGGGGGGCCTTTGACGGGACCGAATCCGACCGACCGAGGCAAGTTGGGATCGAAGATCCACCTGATTACAGACCGGAACGGACTGCCCCTGTCCCTGGGCATCTCGGGCACGACCATGCATGACAGCCAGGGCCTCGAACCGTTGGTGCGGGGAATCCCGCCCATCCGCTCGCGCCGCGGACCACGGCGGCGAAGGCCCGCGAAACTGCACGCGCAAGCGCGGCATCCGTCACCGAATCGCCCGGCAAGGGCGTCGACTCATCGCGGCGGCTGGGTCGTCACCGGTGGGTGGTTGAGAGGACCGTGTCCTGGCTCGCGGGGTGCCGTCGGCTTCACCGCCGCTACGAACGCAAGGCTGAGCACTTCTCGCCTTTGTCGGCATAGGCGCCACCCTCATCTGTCACCGCCGCCTGGACGGATGTAGACGGTCTCAGTTCGCTCCGAAGGCCTCGACGGATGGCCGCACCGACGGCAACTCCCACAGCTCCAGGGACCCGCTGATCAGGTCCGCCAGGAACTGAATGGCGCCTCCCGTGTAGTGCCACCAGCCGCCATTACGGGAGGCCACGGTGACAGTCCACTCATCGGGGCCGGCCTCAGCGGTGGTCCAGAGAAAGTAGTCGCCCTGGTTCGACGTGGCCCAGGGCAGCAGTCCTCCAGGAGCAGGAAACGGGTACAAGGGGACGGCCATCTCGGCGTCCTCGCACCACTCGGCGAGGATCTCAAGATCCTCCGGGTCTTCGGCCCACGCCTTCTCCCGCCCCGGGGGCGGGAAGCCGACGCACAGGAAGTCATCGAAGACCAAGGACGGGTAGGTCTCGGCGAGCAGCTTGTAGTCCGAGGGAAGCCCCACGCCCAGGCATTCCTCCACCTGGGCCCAGTCGATGCCGGCGGGAGCCGTACGCCGGAAACGCGCAAGCTCGGGTGCGACCCGTTCCAGGGCCGCAACCGCCGAGGCAGAATCAGCCAGTCGCCGATGAGGCACCTGAGTGCCAATGAGAGCGTCCACCTGGACAGACTGCCAGGCCAAGGATCACATCCCTTCACCGGCATCCACCCAGAAGAAACGGACGCCAAAGGAGCCCAGCGCCGTACATCCTTCCGACTCCCAGCTCGCCGCAGTGTGGCAAGGGAACCCGCCTGGATGAACCGCTCGATCCTGCCGCACGCCGGCGAGTACAGCGAAGACGGCCAGTGGACTCTTGCCGAGGACCTCGGGGAAGGTACCCGCAGCTGAATCCCCGGCTGCGGGTGAATCGGCGAAGAACGATGTCATGCGGTCCAGTGGAGTCCGAGGTCCGCCGGCGCCTGGAGCTTGTCTGCGGTGAGCTTCCCCGCCTGCTCTTGCTGTTCGACAGGAACTGCGCGAGGGCAGCGCGAGGGTTGCTACGGCCTTCTCGAAGGCGCCGGAGGCCGTCTTGGGTGCCTTGGCGGACGTCTGTTGCGCTGCGGCCAGCGGCGTGATGCCGAGCTGCTCGAGGCGCTCGCGCTGCCCGTCACGGGCGCTCATGTCGTTCGCCAGACCTGCTCTTGTTCCTCATCCCTGCGACAGGGCTGATGCTGGCGGGACGGGTCCGTGGCGGCGATCACGGCTGAGATCCCGCTGGCGGGCGCCCGTACCGTTCAACCAGGCTGAAAATCATGGAGACCAAGGTGCCTGCAAGCAACGGTGAACTGTGGGCAGACGATTCGGGAGGAGACGGGATGCCCCTGGTCCTGCTCCACCCCGGCGTCGGCGACTCAACGATTTGGGACCCCGTTCTCCCGGCGCTTACCGCACGGCGCCGGGTGATCCGCTACGACTCCCGCGGCTTCGGCCGCTCGCCCGCGCCGACTGCTGCGTATTCCCTTGTCGAGGACCTTGCCGCGGTCCTCGACCACTTCGGGCTGAGCCGTGCGGTGCTGGTGGGCTCCAGCATGGGCGGCGCCACCTCGATCAGTCTGGCTCTGGACGCCCGGGACAGGGTCGCAGGCCTTGCACTCTTCATGCCTGGGGTCACGGGGTACGACGGGACTCCGCCCGGGTTCTACGAACAGGTGGGGAAGCTGGCCAGTGCCGGTGACATGGAGGGCATCGTGCAACTCGCGCTCGGTATCTGGGGGCGGGCCGGCGGCGGCAGCCCAAAGGCCGATCCGGTTGCAGCCGCCCAGCTCCGGGGTGTACTGCCCGCCTGGTTCAGCATTGCCGGTCACCAGGGGACCGACGCCCCCGCATTCGACCGGCTCGGGGATATCGCCGCGCCCGCGCTGCTGGCGCTGGGGGAGCTGGACCAGCCCGAGGTGGTGCGCTGCAACGAGGAGATTGCGGACCGGATCCCCCGCTGCCGCCTGGTCCGACTGGCCGCCTCCGACCACTTCCCGACGCTGCGCGAGCCGGAGATCGTCGTCCAGCTGATCGAGCGACTGTAGGCCGACGCGCGATGAGCACGACCAGAGGCTTGGCGGACGATCTACGCGATGTTCCTCAGCCCCGAGCCGCCCCCTTCATTGAGCCGGCAACCACGTGGTGGTGAAGAGCAGGTCTGGGGACTCTCACGAAGCCCCAACACGCCTACCTCCAGCCGTTTCGCACAACCCCGACCACACCGGCAGCCCGGCCGCCGTCCCCACGGACGGCGGCCGGCTGGATCCTGACTCACCCCGACACCCTGCCGGAGATTGAGCGGCTGAAGCTCAAATCCGTCCTCGCCTGCTGCCCTGAACTGGATGCCCTCACCGGGCACGTACGCGCGTTTCGGGCAGATGCTCACCCAACTCCAGGGTGACCAGCTCCCGCAGGGGATCAAGGCGGTCCGCGCCGAGGACCTGCCCAGGCTCCACGCCTTCGTCAACGGCCTCGAACGGGAGCTCGCCG
Organism: Streptomyces sp. PKU-EA00015; assembly: GCF_013387495.1. Lineage (GTDB taxonomy): Bacteria > Actinomycetota > Actinomycetes > Streptomycetales > Streptomycetaceae > Streptomyces. The sequence goes on from NZ_JABZEE010000015.1 coordinate 218,082, forward strand.
CCGACCAATGCATCGCGGGCGTCCGGCGCCGCGAATTATGATGATCGGATGCTGACGTTCACCGATGTCATCCTCGACTGCCCCGACCCCTGGAAGCTGGCCGAGTTCTACGCCGAGCTGCTGGGCTGGGAGATCAACACCGACATCAGCCAGAAGGACTGGGTCAACCTGCGCAACGACGGCGTCGAGCTGTCGTTTCAGCGGGTGGAGAACTACCAGCAGCCCAGCTGGCCGGGCCAGGAGCATCCGCAGCAGTTCCACCTCGACTTCGAAGTGGACGAGTTCGAGCCCGAGCAGCGCCGGGTGATCAAGCTGGGCGCCACCTTCCAGAAGAGCTTCGTCGGCGAGTCCGGCTACGGCTGGCAGGTCTACACCGACCCGGCCGGGCATCCGTTCTGCCTGTGCCGCAACCCTCCCCGGTCCTGACCGCACACGACGAGAAACCGCCCCGGCTCCGCATGGAGCCGGGGGCGGCCGAGCGGTTGGAGATGTCAACCAGGGTGAACATCCTTCTCATCCCTGCAAGAAACGGGGACTGAGCAGCAGTTTCGGCAAATCCTCACCCGGCCCTGCACGACGTCCCCAACCCTCGACGGCCTCTCCGACTTCGTGCGCAGTTCAGGCTGGTGACACCGTTCTTACCGGCACCTCGAGATCCCCGTGTGTACAGGGGAACTGAGGGGTCTTCAACGCGAACCTACGGGTCCACCGGTGTGCGTCAGGCCGATGCATCCGTGGGTTCGCGTGAAACGCGAGGATGCTGAGCGATCCGAAGGGCTTCGGCGGTGCGCCGGCCGGACGTCCTGGGGCTATGACGGCCGCCCGCCGAACTGCCAGTTGTGCACCTCGATGTCGGCGTACCGGTCCGGGGTCAGTATGGCGCGTGCCGTGTCCGGGTCCGGCGCCCGGAGCAACGCCGCCGTGCCCAGCCAGGTGTCACCGTCGTCGGACAGCAGCGGCCCGTAGGAGATCAGTTCGTCCCGGTCGGGCGGCACCGCGAGGTCGGCGGCCTGCCCCGCGCCGAGGCCGAGCACCAGGTACCGGTTGCCGCCGGTCCGGCCACCAGGGAAGTCCCACATGGTGCGCCCCAGCAGGTTGCGCCACCGCCGCAGCAGCACGTCCCGGTAGACGCCGGCCTGGTAGCCGGGCTCGTCGAAGGCGAACGCGCGGGCGACGGCGGGATCGGGCAGGTCGAGGATGTGCACGCTGCCGGTGGGTGCGTCGCCCTCGTCGGCGAGGGTCGGGCCCCGGGCGATCATCTCCTTCGCGTACCGGTCCATGTAGGACCAGTGCTCTTCCAGTAGCTCGGAGCGCAGCGGCAGGGATCCGGGCCGGTCTCGGTGGTAGCAGAAGAACTCCATGCCCATAGGGTCTCTTCAACGAGGTGACCAGGGCGAGCGGGCTTCCGCCCGAAAGGCGCCTGAGGCGCAGCCTCGCGGTCGAGGCCGTACCCGCTCTGGTGGTGCGGCAAGGGAACGGCGGGCGGCGCACCGGACGACTGGTGTCATAGCCCCTACGTGCGGCACCTCGCCGATGTCGCACTCGGCAGCCGGCCAGCGCCAATCGATGTGAGCATGCGCCCGTCTGTACGGCGACGTCTGGTCCGTCAGAAACCGGACCTACGCCGGTCAGCAACCGGATCCGACCGTGCGCCACCAGCGACTGCCGGCGTCCCTCGCCGTGACGACTGTCCGGCCGGAGCGCTACGCCCGCCGCCTTGGCCTTGAGCACGCGGTGCCGGACACCGCGCGCTGAGAGGGCGGCTCCCGCGCGACGCGGTTCTCGTCGGCCGGACCAACGCAGCCGACAACCGTTCCCTCAGCCAGCACGAGGCCGTCCTCGACGCACTTGGTTCTCTCAACGTGCCGATCATCGCCGACATCGAGTGCGGCCACGTGCCGCCCTACATGCCGATCGTCAACGGAGGGTACGGCCGTATCGTTCACACACCGAGCCGGAGTGAACTGACGCAGACCTTGGACTGACGCATCAGACCGGCGTCCAGCGGTCGGCTACCGTTCCCCGGAGGAAACCTGCGCCGCGGTCGTCGACGCCATGATGCCGGACCGGCCCCGGGACGACATCGCGCTGCTGGTGGCCCGCACGCAATGGCTCGATCCCACCCGGATCGCCGAATGGCAGGTGCCCCGCGACCCGGCGGCGGTCGCCCCGGTCCGCGCCGCCTGTGTCCGGCGGCTCCGGGAATGGGGCCTCGAGCAGATCGACTTCGCCGCCGAACTCGTCTTCAGCGAGCTGATCACCAAGTCCGTGACAAGGGTGTGGACTGGCGGGTCGCGATCCCCTTCGACGGCAGCTTCGCCCAGTACTACGCCCTGGCCGTCAACAAGAACGCCCCGCACCCGGCGGCGGCCCGCCTGTGGCAGGAGTATCTCTTCAGCGCGACGGGCCAGAACCTCCGGCTCAAGGGCTACGCCCGCGCGGTACTGATGGAGACCATGCGCGAGGACGGCACCCTCGACGAGGACGCCGCGGCAAAACTGCCGACGGTCGAGGGGGAGCCCCAGTTCCCCACGGACGCGCAACTGGAGAAGGCGAGGGTGACGGTCGACCGGGGCTGGGCGAAGGCCGTAGGAGGCTGAACCCATCACCTGAGGGATCACGAGTCCGGTCCCCGGGGTGATGTCAGGCAGGCGGCACCCGGTCGTCACCGTTCCAGGCGTACTCGGTGCGCCGCCGCACCGGCCTGCCGGCACAGGTCCGCGAACCGGAGGCCGGCCGGCGTGGCTCACAGCGAGCGGGGCCGCGGTGGTGCTCCTGGAGTGGCCCACCGACCAGGTCATCCGCCGCTACGAACGCGACCGGTCGGGCGAACCGGTCCACGTCGACGTCGAGAAGCTCGGCCGGATCCCGGATGGTGACGGCCGGCGCGTCCGACAGTGCGGCCTTCGGCACACGGGCAGTTCGAGACGGTGCCGATGACGCGAGAGGTCCTGTCGCTGCTGCGGGAGTGCACGACCAGCGGGCCGAACGCCAGGGCCGCCGTCCACCCGAAAGCTCAAGGGGCTGCTCTGGTCCAGGGGCCAGTGAACACGCCGCCGTGGCGCAGGAAGCGACTGGCAGTCCGGCCCACCAGGCTTTGCGCACTCGGCCCGTGTCGGCCATCCCACGGGGCGGCCGGCATGACGAAGTTCGGCCTGATCGGTGAGAAGCCGAGCTTCTTCGGTGAGCAACTCACCAGCAGGTTCCTCGCCGAGCCGGTCCACCGGGGGTGATCAGGCGCCGGACCGGGAACGGGTGCCGGTGTAGGGGCGAACATCGATGACCGTCATGCCCGCCGCGTGGGCCGCCTCGATGCCCTCGTCGCTGTCCTCGTAGACCGTGCAGCGCGAGGGATGGACCGCGAGGAGCTCGGCCGCGCGCAGGAAGATGTCGGGTGCGGGCTTACCCCGGTCGACGTCGTCACGGGCCACCAGGGTGTCGAAGTGCTCGCTGAACGGCTGGTGGCGCAGGGTCTCCTCGATGACGCGGCGCGCTCCGCCGGACGCCACCGCCATGGGGACCCGGCCGTGCATGGCCTCGACGACCCGCAGCACCTCCCGGTGCGGTCGCACGGTGTGGGCCTCCTTGAGGAACGTCTCGTCGCGGTCGGCGACGAGTTGCTCCACGGGGCGGGACAGCGTGAGCGCGCGCTCGTCGACCAGGGCGCGGATCATCTCCGCCGACGAGAGGCCCGTACGGGCGTCGAACCATTCCTGTTCCAGGTGCACGCCTTCCGGGGCCAGGACGGCTGCCATGGCCCGGTAGTTGGCGTACTGGCTGTCGACCAGAGTGCCGTCCCAGTCGAAGAGCAGGCAGCTGGCGTGGCGGGGGGCAAGGTCGGGGTGCATGCGAAAGGAGCCTTCTGGGTGTGGGCCCTGTCCGGGTCCCGCCCGTGTGAGCCCGGACGGGTCGAGCCGGGTCGGGTCGGGTCGAGTCGGAGGAGGGCCGTGGCGGGTTCTGCGATCAGGCTGAGCAGGGTCTGAGCGGGGCGGGTCGGAGAAGGTGGAGGGAATTCAGTCGGCGTGGTGCACGGCGGCCGCCGGCCGCCCGGACGCCACCAGTGGCCTACCCCGTGTCTCGGGCATCCACCGGGCCAGCGCCAGCGCCGACGCGCCGGTGACCGCCGCGTACAGGGCGAACGTCCCGGCCAGCGACAGCTGCTGGACCAGAGGGAGGAACGTGGTGGCGACCACGAAGTCCGCCGCCCAGTGGGCCGCGGTGGCCACGCTCATCAGCGCTCCCCGCGCCTCGGAGGGATAGATCTCCGAGATGTACACCCAGAACACCGCGGCGGGGCCGACCGCGCCGGCCGTGATGAACACGCACAGCAGTAGAGCGGTGACGGTGCCCTCGTGGCCGAGGAGCCCGGCGAAAGCGATCCCCAGGGCGGTGAGCGCCATGACGACGAGTCCGCCGATCATCAGCGGTCGCCGTCCCCAGCGGTCCAGGGCCAGTACGGTGATCACCGTGGCCGCGACATTGCACAATCCCACCAGGATCGAGCCGACGATGCCACCGGCCGATGTGAGGCCGCTGGAGGCCAGGATCGTCGGCGCATAGTAGATAGCGGTGTTCAGGCCGGTCAGGTGGACCAGGACGGCGATCGCGAGGCCCAGCGCCACCCACCGGCGCCCCGCCCGGGCGCAGGCCACGCGCAGACCGGTTCCGCGCACCGGGCCCTCCGCCGTGGGGCTGCTCCCCGTCCCGATACCGAGCCGGGCCGCCGCCAGCGCCGCCCGCGAGCCGTGGCCCCGGCTGTGCAGCCAGTCCGGTGACTCGGGGACGAGGAACATCCCGCCCAGCAGGAGGAGGGCCGGGGCGATACCCACGGCCAGCATCCAGCGCCAGGCTCCGGACGGTTCCAGGGCATAGGCGACGACGTAGGACAGCAGCAGCCCGACTGTGATCATGAGCTGGTTGAGCGTGACCAGTGCGCCCCGGCGGGCCGGCGGCGCGATCTCCGAGATGTACAGCGGTACCGCGAAGGACGTGGCGCCCAGGGACAGGCCGACCAGGAAGCGCCCGGCAAGGAGCGACCCGGTGCCGGTGGCGGCCGCGGACGCGAGGGTGCCCACCGCGTATACCGCGGCCGCCGAACCGATCACGGGGAGCCGGCCGAAGCGGTCCGCGAGCCGGCCGCTGCTGGGAGCCGTCAGAGCGGCTCCCAGCAGGGCGGCGGACACCGCGGCGCCCTGGGCCCAGGGCGAGAGGCCGTACTCGGCGGTGACGAGCGGCAGGGCACCGGCGATGACGCCCGTGCCGTAGCCGAAGAGCAGCCCCCCGACGGAGGCGACGCAGACCGTCAGGGTGCGGGTTGCCGCCGGTGATCTCGTCGGTTTCACCGGGCCTCCGACGTGTCGGTCGAGGTGTCCACGGCGACGCCGCCGACGGCGGCGGATGCCACGAGTGCGCTGCCCACCCGGGCGGTGCGCCGGGACTCGGTGAGCGACATCGGTGCGGGCGCTCCGTTGCGCACGGCTCGCGCGAAGGCTTCGACCTGACGCTGGTAGTGGTTGGCCGCCGGGACGGTCTCCTCGCGGACGCCGTTCTCGGTGAGGACGGTGATGACCCCGTCCTCACCGTCCATGGCCCAGGCGTTGCGCACCATGAGGGTGCCGCGGGTCCCCTGGAGTTCGTAGGCGGCGCGCGGGCCGTAGTCGATGCTGTAGTCGACGACCGCGGAGCGCCCTCGCCCGAAGTCCATCGTCGCGACCGCGCTGGAGTCCACGGTGAGGCCGGGGCGGCTGCTGAGGCGGGCGCTCACGTGCTGGGGAGCCTGCCCGAAGAACAGCAGCGGGACGTCGACGGCGTAGCAGCCGACGTCCCAGGTGGCTCCGCCGCCCAGAGCGGGGTCCAGCCGGATGTTGCCGCTGCCGCTCTCGATGCGGAACGCGAAGGAAGCCCGTACGAGCCGCAGTTCGCCGATCTCGCCGGAGGCGAGGATCTCGGCGGCGCGCAACTGCTGCGGGTGGAAGCGGTACATGAACGCCTCCATGACGGTACGCGACGCCGCCTCGGCCGCCTTCTCGACGCGTGCGCAGCCGTCCTCGTCCATCGCCATGGGTTTCTCGACCAGGACGTGCTTGCCGGCCGCCAGGGCCCGCAGCGTCCAGTCGACGTGTTCGGTGTTGGGCAGTGGTATGTAGACGGCCTCGATGGCGGGGTCCGCGAGGAGCGTCGCGTAGTCCGGGTGGGCGGTGGCGCCGAAGGCGCGGCCGAGCTCCGCCGCGGCGGCCGCCCGTTCGGGGCGGCTGGCGACGGCTGTCAGCGCGCAGCCGGGTGTCGCGGCGATGGCCGGCATCAGGTGGGTGGCGATGTAGGAGGTGGCGCCCAGGACACCCCAGCGCAGGGTGCTGTTCCGCTCGTCGTGTGCCGTCATGCGTTGTCCTGCCTCATGCGTTGTCTTCCTGGATGAACCGGGCCGCGCGTTCGGCGACGGCGGCCACGGCTGCGTGGATGTTGCCGGTGATCATGTTCGGGATGACGGAGGCGTCGGCCACTCGCAGGCCGCTCGTGCCCCGCACCCGCAGCCTCGGGTCGACCACCGAGCCGACATCCCCGTCGAGGCCGATGCGACAGGTGCCGACCGGGTGGAACTGGGTTTGGGCGTTGGCCCGCACGAACGCCTCCAGTTCGCGGCGGGTGGCCGCCGCGCTGAGGGGTGCGCGGCCGGTGGTCAGGCTCGCGAGCGGGTCGGTGGCGGCGATGTCACGGGCGATGCGCACGCCCTCCACCAGGACGTCGAGGTCGGCGGGGTGGGTGAGGTAGGCGGGGTCGATCAGGGGATGCTCGTCGGGGTCGGCGGAGGCCAGGGTGAGCCGGCCGCGGCTGAGGGGTCGGGTGACGCCCGGGCCGATGGTGAAGCCGTGGCCCAGGCGGGCCGCGTTGTTGAGGTCCTTCATCGGAGCGAAGGACAGCTGCACCTCGGGCGCGTCCGACGTGCTGTCGAGGCACACGAAGCCCCCGGCCTCGCCGAGGTTGGAGAAGTCGGCGACGGGGTGACCCTCGGTGGTGTCGTAGGCGAGCGAAACCTGCACGTGGTCATGGAGGTTGGAGCCGACGCCGGGCAGGTCGACGGCCACGGGAATGTCCAGCGCCGCCAGTTCGGCCGCCGGGCCGATGCCGCTGAGCAGCAGCAGTTGCGGGGCGGCGACGGCTCCCGCGCACACCACGACCTCGGTGGTGCAGCGGATCGAGGTCACCGTGCCGCCGTGCCGGAGTCGTACGCCCGTCACGAGGCCGGCCTTCAGCAGGAGGCCGTGCACGGCTGCGTCCGTCATGAGGGTGAGGTTGGGGCGTTCGAGAGCGGGTCCCAGGTGGGTGCGGGCGGTATTGCCGCGCTGGGCCGGCGCGCCGGGGGCGGCGGCGGTGCGGGTGGTCCGGTAGAGGCCCACGCCCTCCTGCCGGCCGGCGTTGAAATCCGGGTTGCCGGGCAGCCCGTACTTCTGCGCGGCTTCGACGAACGCGGCGGCGAACGGATGGGGTTCGGTGTTCTCCGCCACGGGGAGGCTGCCGTACGGCGCCGCGTGGGCGGGGCCTTCCAGGCGTTCCAGGTACGGCACGAGATGCCGTGCGTTCCAGGTGTCGCCGCCCCAGCGCTGCCACGCGTCGAAGTCGGAGGCGGCGCCCCGGATGTGCACCATGGCGTTGATGGCACCGGATCCGCCCACGACCCGTCCGCGGGGCCAGGCGAGGCGTCTGCCGTCGAGGGCGGCCTGCGGCACGGTGCGGTAGCCCCAGTCCAGCTCGCCGCCGAGCAGCGACGGCCAGGAGGCGGGCCGGGCGATGCGCGCGTCGGTGTCCGGTGGTCCGGCTTCCAGGAGCAGGACCCGCCGACGGGGGTCCTCGCTCAGCCGGGTGGCGACGACGCTGCCGGCCGCGCCCGCGCCGACCACGACGTAGTCGTAGGTGGTGAAGCTTTCCATGGTTGTGTCCTTCGCTCCGCTGAGCAGCAGTAGGGGGCGGGGCGCTGGGTCATCAGGTCGCGAGGAATCCGCCGTCGACGCCGATGACTTGCCCGTTGACGTACGAGGAGGCGGAGGAGAACAGCCACAGCGCGACGTCGGACACCTGGCGTGGGGTGCCGATCTCCCCGGACGGGATCAGGCCGCGCCAGGTCGTCGCCCCGCCGACGGCCGCCTCGGAGGCGGCCAGCATGTCGGACTCGATGGGGCCCGGGGCGACGGCGTTGACACGGATGCCCTCGTGGGCGTGCTCGATGGCCGCCACGCGGGTCAGGGCTACCGCGGCGTGCTTGGAGGCGACGTAGGCGCCGATGCCGGGGAAGACGGTGCGGATGCCGTGCACCGATGTGTTGTTGACGATGCTGCCGCCGCCCTGGGCGGACATGAGCCGCAGTTCCTCCCGCATGCACAGCCACAGCCCCCGGGTGTTGACGGCGAAGGCGGGGTCGAAGTCCTCGGGTGCCAGGTCCGCGAGGCGTCCGTCGCCGGGAACACCGGCGTTGTTGAAGGCGTGGTCGACCCTGCCGTACAACTCGACGGCCCGTGCGAACAGGTCGTGGACCTGGCTGGGGCTCGTGACGTCGCAGCGGACGAAGTGCGCGTCGCCTCCCTGCGCCCGGATCTCGCGCTCGGCCTCGGCACCGCGCCTCTCGCTCCGGGCTGCGATGACGACGCGCAATCCGGCCTCGGCGAACGCGACGGCGGACGCCCTGCCGATGCCCGCGCTGCCGCCGGTGACGACCACGACCGCCTTTTCCAGCGGGTTCCGGCCGTCGGCGTCCTCGCTCATCGGTCGGCCCCGACGCGCTGCTTCGGCCGGCCGGCGTCCATGCCCAGCAGGCGGGCCATGCCCGCGCAGGCGTGCTCGATCTCGCTGTCGGTCACGTCGTTGAGGAAGCACACCTCGCCGATCGTGGTGAGGATCGGCAGGTTCTGCATGCCGTCGCGGTGCAGCACGGTGTCCGCGAGGCCCTCCAGGACGAGTTCCACGTCGCAGAAGAGCGGGTGCGAGGGTTCGAGCCCCATGTGCCGCGCCACGGCGACGATGCGCTCGAACTGGTCGCCGTCGATCAGGCCCCGGCCGGCGGCGATGAGCACGGAGAAGACGCAGTCCATGGCCACGGCTTCGCCGTGCAGCAGCTCGGGGAGGGCCCGCATCTCCACCAGGGGCGAGAACGAGTGTCCGTAGTCGACGGACCGCTTCAGGTCCTTCTCCCACAGATTGGGCTGGAGTTCCTCGGCCATTCCCGCGATGGCCCGGCCGATGACCTCGTCGGCTACGGTTCCCGCCAGACCCTCGCTGCCGGGCTCCGGGTCCTGGAAGCGCGTCTCGATGAGCTCCGCGCCGTACTCCTCCAGGAGCTCGAACAGGCGAAGGTCCTTGATCAGGGCCATCTTGAAGATCTCGCCCATGCCGTTGCGCAGCTGCCGGTCGGGGACGGTGGCGAGGAAGGAGCGGTCGATCAGTGTCCTCGGAGGAGGGGTGTAGGCACCGAGGCGGTTGCGGTACCCGCCGTAATTGATGCCCGACTTGGCGGCCACACTGACGTCGACCTGGCCGAGGAGGGTGGTGGGCACCCGGACGAACGGGATGCCGCGCCGGTAGAGGCTCGCGGCGAGTCCCACGACATCGGCCACGACGCCGCCGCCGATGACGATCGGCGGGGAACTGAGGCGGTTGGTGCCGACCTCATTCAGCTTGTTGACCACGTCCAGGACGCGCTCGATGGACTTGTTCTCCTCCGAGCCGGGAAGCGTCAAATAGTCGACTCTCACTTCATTCTTCGAGAAGTAGGCGCGAATTTCCGTGCCGTACAACTCGTCGACGGAATGGTCGAGGACGACGAGTCGCGTGCCCGCACCGCGGCCTCCACCGGGAATGGTGAGGAGGTCGGGGTTCTCCGGATTCAGCAGGCCATGGGATTCGACTATCTCGTACTCGACGGGTAATTCCGTCTGGATCTTCCAAGTCTGCTGACGGGTGGAGACGTTCATGGTGGTTCTCCCTCTCGCTGACGCAGCGTTCGGTTTGTTGCGTCATGAAACATACAGCGAGGTCGGGGCGAGGCAAATCGAGAATCATGCGCAATATGTCTTGTTTGTGGCGTACTTTGGCGGGGGAGATGGTTCGGTTCTGTTGCTCTCGGTCCGCTCTGGCCGGCCGTGACGGCGGCCCGCGTGTTGACCAGAAAGGCACCCCTCCTCGGCTCGCCGGGCCGGAATTCGCTTGGGGCGACGCGCCCGCCCTCGGCGACGCAGGCCGAAACAATTCGATTGGCACCGCTCCCGGCGAAGACGACACCGTGCCGAGCGACTTGAGTTCGTATACGGTTTGACTATCGCGCTTGTGGCATATCTCACCGTCAAATCCACCGTCGCTTCCCAGGATTTGAGACACCCCCAACCCCACCGAATCGGGGCGGGCTGCACGGACAACCGCTGACGGCGTCGCGGACCGCGGGCTGCGCCCTGGTCCCGGGACTGACGGAGCAGGCGGGACGGGGCGGTAACGCTGCGAACGTCGTTGACGTGTGCCCGGGCGCACCCTGTAGGACGGCCGGCCGGGCAGCGTCGGATTCGTCCGCCGGTACGCCGCGACCGCAGGGCATGGTTCCCCGCGTCCTTCGTCACCCGCGGGACTTGCTTCCGTACCCGGACGGCGGCGCCCGTTTGCGACGTCCGCCGGCGGCGGGGAGGGCCGTGCCGCGCGCAGCCGCGACGTCGGTGCTTCCGGAGCTCTCCGAACATCCCGATCCGGCCTGCCGCATGGTGATTCCTCGGACGGCGGTGAGTCGGTGGTGTTGGTGCTGGCACCTGGCGAGGCCGGCGGCAGGTCTGTGGAGCGTCGTGTACGGGCCGGAGACGGCCGGTTCGGTGCAACCGGGCGCTGAAGAGCTCGAGCTGGTGTGAGCGCCGGCCGGGAAGGGCCATCCGCTTTTCCTCGCGGTGCGGGTGTTCGGGGGTGGGGCACGGCCAGCGGCCGGTGGGCGCGGGCATGGACGGGTATCGGCATGCTGATCACTCTATGAGCGGCCGATGCCGTCGTAACTCGTGAGTATTGCGTCCCGACCACTGCCGTTTCGTGAATCGATGAGGACGCGCTCCACCGGCGCGGGGGTCGTCGCGCCCCACTGCGCACCGGTTCCAGCCGCGGTCTCCAGGCCCCCCTTGCTCCCGCACCGGGCCGCCTCGGCGCCGTCCTGCGCCGCATGGAGTTCATCCGTGAGGAATCGGTCGCTGACGCACACCCATGAGCCGGGTGTCAGTGCTGTGGCCCAGGATGGCGTGCATGATCCAGACGCTTCCGCTGACCCTGCCGGGCACGCTGGTGGACTTCCACTGCATCGACTTGACCGCGCTCTACTCCAAAGGATGGGGTCTGGGGGTTGACGATGTCGCGGCCGGACCGACCGGTGAGATGTACGCGCTGTCCCGCGTGCACCGGTACACCTACGGCGTGGCCGACGACGAACAGGACCCGGCGAGAGTCAACTTCGGCTACCGGATCATCACGCGGTACTCCGCGGGCGGCGAGGTGCTGGGGAGTGCCGTGTGCTCCCCGGACGACGACGTAGCCGCCTCGGCTGTGGCAAGCGGCGGTGACATGACGCTGTGCGTCCTGCCGGACGGCATCCTTGCCGTCAGTGCAGGCCCGAACAGCACCACGCTGGTCGCCCCCGACCTGAGCCGGGTCATTGCTACCTACGACTCCAAGGACGACCGCCCCTTCGAGGAGTTCACACCGGGCGATGCTTTCGCCACCTCCATCAGCGTCACGCCCTCGGGCCGCCTTCTGTGCAGCGTCGCCGAATACGGTGTGTGGAACTACGGCAGCGTCATCACCAATATCGTCGGCGTGGCCGACGGCGCTCTGACGGCCGCTTCCAAGCCGACGATCAACGCACTGGCCTCTCTTGATCCCGAACCGGCCCGCCACAGCGATGTCGACCTGCGCGCGCATGTTGCGTACCAGGGTGCCCCGGTCGGACTGGCGAACCGGCCCAGGCCCGCGCTGACCGAGCTGGTGACCGGCGAAGACCGCCTCTCGGGCTGGCACGACTCACGCCTCGGCAGGCCCGTGCCGCTGGCCGATGACCTGTTCGTCGTCCCCCTTTTCGCCAAGACGTTCCGCGGTGGCAGCCGGGGTCAGCCGTTCGTCTTCGCCCTCGTCAACGACCAGGGGGAGATGACCGGACGCCTCCACGGCATGCACGAATGGCGCGACTCCCCTTTCACCGGCTTCTGCTTCAACGTGGCCGCCGACCCGCTTCGGGGCTACGCCTACCACCTCAACCGCTACGGCCTGTACGCGTGGAACAAAGCCGGGGTACTGCGCGTCAGACTGGACAACGAGGCCAAGACCTTCAAGCCGCTGACCCACTTCACGCTCACCGCCTGCTCGCCCGCCGGCGACCTACTGCTGGTCCACAACAAGCAGCACCTGATCCTGCGTGTGCCCGCTCCCGACGACCTCACCGGCCTCGCCGCCGCAGTCGAGGAGGCCCTGCGCATGTACGCCCGGCAACGCACCGCCCTGAAGAAGCAGTGGGCACCCGTCAACTGGCACTGGACTCAGAGGTCAGCACCGGTCCACCGTGTCTGACCGGCCGCACCATAGCCGCCGTCCTGCGGGCCCAGGAGTGAGTCCTGCAGGGCATTCCCGGCCCTGCCCGGGGGGCTGGCAGGCCCGGGTCTGCACACGGCGCTCCCGGGTCCCGGCAGGGGCCCGGAACTGGCCACTCCTGCCGCATGGTGATCCGCTCGGACGGGAGTGAGCCGGTGGTGATGGTGCTGGCACCTCGGGCGGGGCCGACGGCGGGCCCGTGGTGCGTCGTGCCGGGCGCGCAGCACCTCCCATTGGCGTGAGCGCCAGGGCGGGGCTGCGGAGGTGGCGCCTTGTTTCTCCTCGCCCTCATGGGGGGGGTGACCACCCGCGGGGTGTACTGCCCGGCCGGGTCCGGCCTCCGTCGCGCCGTCGGCCGGGGCCTTCTCGGGCCTGACAGGCGTCGACGAACGTCAGGGGGTTGGTCAGGCGGCGTGGCAGGCCGGGGGCCGGGGGCGGCGGCTGGGGTGCACGGGGGGTGTTCTGGGGCTCTGGGGGTGGGCCCGGCCGGTGGGGGGTCTTGAACCGGCCGACGACCGTGTCGCCGTTGGCGGTTCGGCCGATCCCGGGTGACGACGCGGTCTTCCTCGGCAAGGTGGTGGCCGTCCTGCGTACTCTGTGAGGACTGCGAGGAGCGGTCCGCCGGGTCGACGTGCGAAGGGCTCCCGGGCGGACTCCGCTCCCCACGCTGCCCTGCCGCCGGCCGTCCACCGCGAGGCACCGCCGCAGAGAGACGTCGCCCATCGGCGTCGGCTTCCAGTCGAGCTCGGCGAAACGCGCGCTCATCCCTGTCGAATTGCTCGTTTCCCGCTGCCGGGCCGGGCAGTTCATGCCGCCTGCAGCAGGAGGGACCGGCAGGTTGCGGGCGATTCGCTGCCGCCCGTAACCCGCGGTCGACGCCGGTCAGGCGTCGATGATCACTGGAATGATGAGGGGCTTGCGGCGGTAGGTGCGGAAGGCCCAGTTGGCGACCGCGCGGGCGATGAGCTGTTCGAGCTGGTGGGCGTCGCCGACGCCTTCCTCCGCCGCCTTGGCCAGGGTTTTCTCGATCACCGGGATGACGGGCTCGAAGGTGGTGTCGTCGTGGACGAATCCACGGGCCAGGAAGTCGGGCGCCTCCGCGAGCGCTCCCGTGTCGGCGTCCACGATCGCGACCACCGTCACCACGCCCTCTTCCGCGAGAGTGACACGGTCTTTCAGGGACGCCTCGGTGGCGCCGCCGACGGTCATGCCGTCGACGTAGACGTTGCCCGCGGGCACCTTGCCGGTGATCGAGGCGTGCCCGTCGACCAGGTCGACGACGACGCCGTCCTCGGCGATCACCACGCGGTCCCGGTCGACGCCGGTACGGATCGCCAGGTCGGCGTTGGCCCGCAGATGCTTCCATTCGCCGTGCACGGGCATGACGTTGCGGGGCTTGACGATGTTGTAGCAGTAGACGAGTTCGCCGGCGCTGGCGTGCCCGGAGACATGCACCTTGGCGTTGCCCTTGTGGACGACGTTCGCGCCCCAGCGGGTCAGGCTGTTGATGACGCGGTAGATGGCGCTCTCGTTGCCGGGGATCAGGGAGCTGGCGAGCAGGACCGTGTCGCCCTTGCCGATCCGGATCATGTGGTCGCGGTTGGCCATCCGGGACAGTGCGGCCATCGGCTCGCCCTGCGATCCCGTGCAGACCAGGGTGATCTGGTGGTCCGGCAGCTTCTCCAGTTCCTTCATGCCGACCACGAGACCGGAGGGAACCTTGAGGTAACCGAGTTCGCGGGCGATGCCCATGTTGCGGACCATCGACCGGCCCACGAAGGCGACCTTCCGTCCGTGCTGGTGCGCGGCGTCGAGTACCTGCTGGATGCGGTGCACATGGCTGGCGAAGCTGGAGACGATGACCCGTCGCGGTGCGGTGCGCAGGACGTGCTCGATCGCGGGGTTCAATTCGCGTTCGGAGGTGGTGAAGCCGGGAACCTCGGCGTTGGTGGAGTCGGTGAGGAACAGGTCCACGCCCTCCTCGCCGAGCCGGGCGAAGGCGCGCAGGTCGGTGATGCGGTCGTCCAGGGGGAACTGGTCCATCTTGAAGTCACCGGTGTGCAGCACCATGCCGGCATCCGTGCGGATCGCGACCGCGAGCCCGTCCGGGATGGAATGGTTGACGGCGACGAACTCGCAGTCGAAGGGGCCGAATCCCCGCCGGTCGCCCTCGCGGACCCGCACAGTGCGCGGCCTGATGTTGTGTTCCTTCAGTTTGGCCTCCAGGAAGGCCAGCGTCAGCTTGGAACCGACGACGGGAATGTCGGACCGCTCGCGCAGCAGATAGGGCACGCCTCCGATGTGGTCCTCGTGCCCATGGGTGAGGACGACGGCCACGATGTCGTCCAGGCGGTCCCGGATCGAGGTGAAGTCGGGAAGGATGACGTCCACCCCGGGCTGTGTCTCTTCGGGGAACAGGACGCCGCAGTCGACGATCAGCAGTTTTCCGGCGTGCTCGAACACCGTCATGTTGCGGCCGATCTCGCCCAGGCCGCCCAGCGCGACGACCCTCAGTCCCCCTGCCGGCAGCGGAGGAGCGGCTTTCAGTTCGGGATGCGGATGACTCATACCCCGACGCTACCGGGGAGTCTGCGGGAAGTGATCCACTACCCGTCGCCTTCCACGCGCAGTCCGGGCAGCTGGACCTTCGCCCGGACTCGCCCGCCTACGCCACGTCGTAGATCCATCGCTGTCCCAGCACTCCGTGTTCGGCGGTGCCGATGAGGGCGTGATCGGCTCCGTGGAGGGGTGTTCCGTGGTAGGTGAGCGGGACATGGTAGGTGTGTGGTGGGTTGCCGGATGCGTCGGTGACGATCATGAATTCGATGCCGACTTCGCCCTGTGGGTCGTCGAGGCGGAAGCCGCCGGCTTTGGTCAGTTGGGGAGGGTGTCCGGTGCCTGTGTGCCAGGGCTGGGCGGGCAGCCATGGGGTGAGGAGTTCCGGTTTGCTGGGCGTCAGCGTCGTGTGGTGGATGACCGCCATTGCTTCCAACCCGCTCTCGTCGTCGTGGGTTTGGCTCGTTACGTTCTCACACACTCCCCGTGGCCCGGGGGTGTTGGGGTGGTTTGTCGGGGTGGTGTGTGGTGGGGGCGGGTGGGGCGCTGCCGGGGTGGGGTTCAGCCGGCTGTTTGGGTGCGGAGCAGGGTGCGGCGGGTCTTTCCGGAGGGTGTTTTGGGGAGCCTGTCGGTGAAGGTGGTGGAGTGGATGTGTTTTTCGGGGGGCAGGCGGGTGTGGGCTGCGGCGAGGACGGCGGTGGCTGTTGTGTCGTTGGGTGGCCATCCGGGGGCGGGGACGAGGATGGCGTGCGGTACGTATTGTCCG
Source organism: Streptomyces sp. PKU-EA00015 (assembly GCF_013387495.1). Taxonomy (GTDB): domain Bacteria; phylum Actinomycetota; class Actinomycetes; order Streptomycetales; family Streptomycetaceae; genus Streptomyces. Next base: position 233,992 of record NZ_JABZEE010000015.1, read on the forward strand.
ATGGGGTGGGGTGCGGGGACGACGGCGGCGTCGGCGACGGCGGGGTGGGTGCGCAGTGCTTGTTCGAGTTCCAGGGGTGAGATGCGGTGGTCGAAGGATTTGAACATGTCGTCTGCGCGGCCGATGTAGGTCAGGTAGCCGTTGGCGGATCGTGTGACGAGGTCGCCGGTGCGGTAGTGGCTGTGGGTGAGGGCGGCGTCGGTGCGGGCGGTGTCGCCGTGGTAGCCGGCCATGACGCCGGCCGGCCGGTCGGTGAGGTCGATGCAGAGTTCACCGGTGGCGCCGTCGGGAACGGGGGCTCCGGTTTCGGGGTCGAGGACGGTGATGCGGTATCCGGGCAGGGGGAGGCCCATGCGGCCGGGCCGGGCGGGCCGGCCGGGTGGGTTGCCGATCTGGGCGGTGGTCTCGGTCTGGCCGTAGCCGTCGCGGATGTCCAGGCCCCAGGCGTCGCGAACGGCCAGGAGGGTGGGGGCATCGAGTGGTTCGCCGGCGCTGGTGGCCTCGCGCAGGTGGGCGGGTGGCCGGGGGAGTCCGTGGGCGAGGAGTGAGCGCCAGACGGTGGGCGGGGCGCAGAAGCCGGTGACGGGGTGCTGGGTCAGGGCGTCGAGGATGTCTGCGGGGGTGTCGGCGCCGGGGGCGAGGGTGAGGATGGTCGCTTCGGCGTTCCAGGGGACGAAGAAGGAGCTCCAGGCGTGCTTGGCCCAGCCGGGGGCGGAGATGTTGAGGTGGAGGTCGCCGGGGCGCAGTCCGTTCCAGTACATGCCGGAGAGGTGGCCGACGGGGTAGCTGAGATGGGTGTGGCGGACGATTTTGGGCCGGGAGGTGGTGCCGGAGGTGAAGTAGTAGAAGAGGGTGTCGTCGGCCCGGGTGGGTTCCTGTGGCGGGAGGGGCGGGGTGTGGCTGTGGGAGTCGTGGTAGTCCAGCCAGCCCGCGGGCGGGGGGCCGACGGTGATTTTGGTGACCGGCAGGGCGGCTGCGGCGTCGATGCGGGGGGTGAGGCGGCTTTCGGCGATGACGTGGCGGATGCCGGCGCGGTCGATCCGGTCGGTGAGGTCGTCGACGGTGGCGGTGGTGTAGGTGGGGACGACGACCGCGCCGATCTTGATGGCGGCGAGCATGCTCTCCCAGAGTTCGATGCGGTTGTCGAGCAGCAGAAGTACCGGGTCGCCGCGCTGTACGCCGTTGGCTGCGAGCCAGCCGGCGAGCCGGTCGGAGCGCTGGGCCAGCTGATGGTAGGTCAGGGCCTGGTCGTGGCCGCGTCCGGTGATCTGCAGCGCGGTGGTGTGGTTGTCGCGTGCGATGGGGTCGAACCAGTCCAGGGCCCAGTTGAAGTGTGCGGGCCGCGGCCAGCGGAATCGCCGGTAGGCGGCGTCGGGGTCGTGGTGGTGGGCGAGCAGGAGGTCGCGGGCTCGGCGGAATTCCCGGCCGGCCGGTGTCAGGGGGGCGTTCACCGCTGGGCCGCGTGGGCCGGGGCCGGGGCGGTGCGAGGCCGGGCCGGGTGGGTGAGGAGGTCGGCGGCGAGTGCGTCGGCGTCCCGGTAGAAGAGGGTGTTGACGCCGGGCCGGCTGCTGCCGACCTGGGTGAACCAGCGGGTGTGCTCGGTGGGGATGCCGATGGCGTAGAGGTCGGTGAGGATCTTGCCGTCGCGGTCGATGACGTGGAACGGGGCGGGGGTGACGGCCATGCCTGTGCTGTCGAGGCGCTGGCCGTGGACGAGGTCCTCGACGACGTATTCGCTGACGATGCCGTCGGCGAGGAGTTGGCGGATGAGCGGGGAGGTGTCCCGGGCGAGGGCGGGGGTGGGGATCCGTGCCTCGATGAGGGCGGTGAGGTGGTGGCCGGAGCCGTCGACCTGCGGTGAGTGGACGTGGAAGCGGCCCGCTTGTTCGTCGGTGGTGAAGCGGGCGTCGGGGCCTGCGATGTCGACGAGGCCGGTTTCGATGAGCGCGAGCAGTTGTTGCACGCGTTCTCGGGGCGGCCCGGCCGAGAGCAGCGCGTTGGCGGGCAGGAAGTGGGTGTGGAAGGCGTGCCGGTGGGAGTGGGGCAGCAGGCCGCCGTGGTCGACCGCCTCGCGCACGATGTTGCGGATGTCGCGCAGGACGTCGAGGGCGGCCTTGAGCGGGCCGTCGTGGTTTCCGAGTTCGGCCTGGTGGAGGTCGTGGCGGATGTGCTGGAGCAGTTCGCTGCGGAAGGTGGCGGGGGAGGAGAAGTGGCGGTGGGCGAACGGCCGTGCCAGGCGGAAGATGTCGGGCGGTTCGACCTCGGGCAGGCCTGTCTCGGCCAGCAGTGCCCGCACTGCCTGCGGGTCGCCGGCGACGGCGAGGTGACGACGGGCGAACGCGGCCGCGGCGGCCTCGCCGAGACGGGTGCGCACGTGTGTCGTGCAGTAGACGTGCTCGACCTCGCTGAGCAGCAGCGGCAGTACGTCCTGGGCGAAGTCCAGTCGGGGGCTGCCGCTGACCTGTTCGCGGTGGTGGCGCGCGGCGTTCAGTGCCGCGCGGGTCAGGAAGCGGGCCGTGTGGCTGTACTGGGGGCTCTTCTGGTTGCGGCCCCGGGCCGGGATGGGCAGGCCGCTGCGGGATGCGGCGACGATGCGGGGTTCGGCACCGCTGGGGCGGTAGGTCAGCGAGCCGTCGGCCGCGGTGACGAAGGTGCCGCCGCGGCCGACGGTGAGGCTGAGCATGACGTCGTAGAAGGACAGGCCCATGCCGCGGATCCCGACCGTCGTGCGGGGCGGGACGGCGGCGGGGGAGAGGTCCATCTCGGCGGCGGAGTCGGCGGGCACGTAGTGCAGCTGGGGGTGGCGTGCGGCGAAGTCGGTCAGTTCCTGCTCGGCGGCGGTGGGGGCGTTGGTGGGGTGGCCGGTGGCGAGGACGACTTTGTCCACGGTCAGGGTGCCCGGTTCGTGGTCGAGTTGGAGGTGGTAGCCGCCGGCGGGGCGGGCGGTGAGGGCGGTGACCCGGGCGTGTAGGGGCAGCAGGTCGGTGCCGGGCGGCACGTGGCTGCGGATGGTGTCGAAGACGAAGCGTAAGTACTGGCCGTAACGCCGGCGGGAGGCGTAGTCGTCCGGGCCGAGGGGCTGTTCTTCGCGGGTGGGGGACCGCTCGGCGTCCCATTGGCCGAGCGAGGGCCCGGCGCCGGGCCGGGCGGGGCCCGCGTCCGGGGCGCCGGAGTACATGGTGACCTGGCCCACGACGGTGTTCATGGTGAACCAGCTGGGCTGGTCGGTGCGCCAGACGCGGCCCGCGCCGACCTCGACGGCGTCGATCGCGTAAAGGCGCACCGGGCGGTTCGAGGGGCCGTGGGTGTGGAGGCGGTGGACGAGGCGTTCGAGGACGGATATGCCTCGGGGCCCGGTGCCGATGACGGCGATGCTGAGCGGGCTCGCGCGGTGGGCGGCTGTGGTCACGGTGGTTTCCCTTGCTTGCCGGGGTCGGGCTGGTCGTGGCGTGGCCGGGCCCGTCAGACCGGGTCGGGCGCGGACAGGTGGCGGGCGGGCTGCGGGCGGTTGGCGGCGAGCGCCTGACGGTCCAGGGTCCGCTGGACGTGGGAGAGCATGCCGAGCAGGTCGTGGGCCCGCAGTCGGGGTGTGCCGGCGGGCCGCGGGAGGGTCAGCGGCATACGGCCGGCGGTCAGCCAGCGCAGCCGGCCGTGGGTGTCGATGTAGCTGCGGGCCTGCTGGGCGTTGTCGGCGTGCAGGCAGTACGGGACGTCGAGGATGCCCCGCCTGAAGGCTTCGGTCAGGGCCCGTCCGATGTCGGGGTGCAACTCGAGCACGGCGTTGATCAGTGCGCTCGCCTCGTGGTGGACGGCCAGGCCGAGTTCCGGTTCGCCGTCCTGGTCGTCTGTCGCCGAGGCGGCGGTGCGGGGTACGGCTCGTGCGGCGGCCCAGGCCTCCTCCAGGGCCTGGACGTTGTCCTGGACCGTGGGGATGCGGTGTGCCTCGGCGGGGGTCTTGACGATGAGCCGCTCGGTGCCGGTGGCTGCGGCCAGCCGGGCACTGCGGCGCAGCAGCTCCAGCGCGCCGTGGGCGGTGCGCGGGAAGACGCCCATGTAGGTGTAGAGCACGACGTGCCAGTCGGTGCCGGCCAGGTGCTGGGCCGCCAGTCGGCGCAGGGCGCGGATGGCGTACGTGTCCTGGGTGTCGTCGGTCTGCTGGGCGTAGCTCAACGAGATGCTCTGCAGGCCGTGTTGACGGAAGAACATTCCTTCCAGCACCGACAGTGCCACCAGCAGGGAGGGTGGGCACAGCTGGCCGAGCATGCAGCCGCCGAAGCTCTCCATGTGAGCGCCCGGAACGCGGTGGGCGAGGACTTCGCTGGCCTGTGCCCAGGCGCGGACGGCGTCGTCCAGCGGGGTGCGGCTGTAGGGGAGGCAGTAGGACACGGGTCCGCCCTCGGTCGCGTCCACTCCCGCGTCGACCAGGGCGTGGACGACGCCGAGGGGCAGCGGGGTGCCGTGGCGGACCTGAAGGGGCAGGCTCCCGGCCCCCGCACCGGCGATCATGGCGCGGGTGGCGGCGGCCCCGTGGGCGACGATCGGGAAGCCGTTGAGGTCGGCACCCGCGGCCAGGGCACGGCGGGCGGCGTCGTGGTCTCCGACGCGGGTGTAGCTGTCGAGGGTGATCGTGCCGACCGTACGGGCTCGGGCGCGGGCGACCGCGCGCAGCCCGGAGGCCATCTGGGTGCGGGTGGGAAAGCCCATACGGGGCTGGACGAGGAGATCGCCGGCGTCACGGGCCTGGGCGACTGCGGTGGCGAACCGGCCGAGGCGGACGGAGGGATGGGCGCTCATGACGCGGCGCGGCCGGGCAGGAGTTGCCTGGGGTTGTCCAGGTACCGCTGGAACTCCTCGACGCCGCCCGAGTCGTCGAAGACGGCGTCGAAGCCCGCGGCGAGCAGGCCGGTGCCCAGGGCCGCGTCGCCCGGGCCCTGGGTCCCGAGCTTGCCGCCGATGACGACGGGCAGGTCCGCAAGGTCGGCCTCCGCCCGCAGACGGGTGATGAGCCTTCGGCCGTCCAGGTAGCCGTGGCCGTTCACGCTGCTGATGACGACGAGGTCCGGGCGCAGGCGGCGGCACTCGGCCAGCAGCAGGTCGTCCGGGACGCAGGCGCCGAGGTTGGCGACCTCGGCCCCGGTCTCCTCCACCAGCAGCTGCAGGAACACCAGGTTCCAGGTGTGGGAGTCGGAGGAGACGCTCGAGACCACGACACGTCGCGCGGGCCGTGCGTGGCGTACCGGTGCGGAAGGGGGCAGGACGGGGGCGGGCATGGCGGAGCCTCACAAGCTCGGTCGGGGGGACGGCTGGACGAAGGGACCGGTTCAGGCGCCGGCGGCCGCGCCGACGGGGCGGATGGCCCGGTCGGGGGTACGGGCGGCGGCGGGACGGGTCCGGACGGCCAGCACGGTGCAGCCCGTACGGCTGGACATCTGGTGCTGCGTACCGGGTGCCTCGACGACGAGGTCGCCTTTGGTGTAGCTGGCACCGTCGCTGTGGTCGAGCGTGCCGTCGAGGACGAGCATGAGCTCGAAGCCGAGGTGCTCGTGGTAGTCGCCGTGGGCGCCGGGCGGGAAGCGGAGCAGCAGGCCGGCCGAGTCCTCGCCCTGAGCGGCGTCCGGTGCCCACAGAACGTGGTGCTCGACGCCCACGCGTCCCGGCTCCTGCCACGCCACCCAGTCCACTTCGTCGATGTCGAAGCCGCTGCGGAATACATTCCGGATGCAGTGGATATCACTCATGTGGTTCTCCTGATTCCTGAAAGGGCTGTTCGGACGCGATTGCGCATGTACGGGTTTCTCACCCTACGGTCGTGTCCGTCGCCTGTTTTCGGTGAGAATCGATAACAGGAATCAGTCTTTTCGGGGTCTGGGCCCGGTGCCGGAATTCGGGGCGGGAAGGACTTCGGCCGGTGCGCCGTCCCGTGGGGACGGCGCACCGGCCGGTGCATGCCGTGCAGCGGTCCGTCAGACCCCCAGGGCCTGTCGGGCTGCGGCGCCGGGAGCCTTGCGGACCAGGTCGAGGAAGGCGGAGACGGCCGGCGGCAGCCATGTGGTGCCGGCCCACAGGGCCTGGACGTAGGCGTCGGTGCGCGGCAGGTCCTCGACCACGGCCAGGCCCTCCCATCCCAGGTCCTGTTCGACGGCCACCTCGGGGACCATGGCGATCCCCAGTCCGGCCCTGGCCAGGCTGATGGCGCTGCGGGTGGAACCGGCCTCCATGACCGACGGGTTGATGCCGCGCTCGGCCCGCAGGTGGCGCAGCAGGACCTCCTGGGAGACGCAGTCGGGGTCCACGACGAGCACCCGCCCGCCCTCCGGGCCGGAGCCGGGGGCCGGCGACGGGTCCCCGACCGGTACGAGCGGCACCTTGAACAGCGACTGCCGGCTGATGCCGGGAGCACGCGGCACCTCATCGGCCGGATCGGTGGTGAGCGTGAGGCCGATGTCGACCTCGCCGGCGGCGACCGCGTTCTCGACCTCGGTCGCGGTCATGACCTTGGGGGAGACCTGGACGCCGGGGTAGCGGTACCGGCACTCGCGGACCAGCTCGCCCATCTCGTACTCCATGAGCAGCGCGGTCGAACCCACGACGACGCGCCCGGTGGCCTCGCCGTTGGCTTTGAGTGCCGCGGACATCTCGTCCACGACGGAGAATATGCGGCCGACGTATGTCTGGAATACTTCTCCGGCCGCGGTGAGCCGGACCCCGTGGGGAAGTCGCTGGAACAGCGATAAGCCCACGCGGTTCTCGATCGTGCGTATATGTGCGGTGACGCTCGACTGGGCATAGCCGAGATTTCTGGCGCTTTTGGTGAGACTTCCGGTTCTGGCTACTTCCCAGAAGGTTCTCAGCTGATACATCGTCAAGTCCATTGTCTTCCCCCCCGTAGCAATGGCCACCCCGCCCCCCATTCTAATGAATAAGATGACATCTTGCCGTTAGGGATGCTGGCATGCGAGGCGGCCCCTTGGCAATACGCCAGTGGCGGGAAAGCGCTGGATCGTAACGCTCCGTATTGATTACCGTCGGTGACGGCGCTCTTGGCGGAGGATCCGCTCTCCGTCGGGGCGGAGGCGGAGGCCCAGGTTCCCTCCTTAGCTATGGCGAGAAGGGGGCGGACCGGCAGGACGCGGGCACAAGCGCGTCACGCACGGTCACGGTCCGCCGGGCCGGTGCCCCTCGGCCCCTGTGGTGCTCGGGGAAGTGTTCACGGGGGCGTTGTGTGTCCGACACGGGCCGGGGCCTCGCACGGACGGATCGGCGGGGCCGATGGCAGCCATCCGGGACTCGAGCGTCCGAGGCCTCGGTGTCTGGCTAGCGTCCGTCAGAGGGGGCTGCGCGGCTCGCCCGCGGCCGCTCCTGCGCCCTCACCGCCCGGGCAGGCCCTGCCGGCCCGGCTGCCGTGTCGTGACCTCCACGCGGCCGCACCGGCGTGTCCGCCGCCGGCCGCTCTCCTGCTTTCCGGCTCATATCCCGAACGACCGAAGGACGGGTCGCATGAACTCTGCCCTGGAACGTTCCCGCCGACGCGTGGCGACGGTAACGCAAGCCCTCGCCGCGCGCTACCACCCGTTCAGCGACCTCGCCCTGCGGATCAGCGTGGGGGTCGTCTTCGCCTGGTTCGGCATCCTGAAATTTCTCCCGGGCGCGAGCCCCGCGCAGGACATCGCCACCCGGTGCATGGGAGTTCTCTCCTTCGGGCTGGTCCCTGCCGAGGTCAGCCGGCCCTTGCTGGCCGTCATGGAGGTCGGCATCGGCCTGGGTCTGATCACGGGATGGCTGCTGCGCACGGTGCTGGCGGTGTTCTTCGTCCACATGGCGGGCGTCTTCGCCGCCCTCGTCATCGCGCCGGACGTGGTGTGGGCCCATGGCTCACCGCTGCTGCCCACGCTGGAAGGGCAGTACATCATCAAGAACATCGTGCTGGTGACGGCATGCCTTGCGGTCGCGTCCCATCTCGGACCGCGGAGGGCCGCCCCGAACGCTGCGCCCGGCCCGGACGCTGCGCCCGCCGCGGACGCTCCGCTCCGCGTGCTGTCGGGTGCCGGGCCGGCCGGGCGTCCGCCGGCGTCCTGAGCGGCGACGGCGCCGCAACGCCGGTCCCGGGGAGCGGGCATCCGCCCCGTTTCCCGCCGAAGGGCCGGTGTTGCGGTGTCAGGAGGTCTTCCGGTTCCGCTCGTAGTGACGTGCTGCCCGGGCACGGTTGCCGCAGCCCGCCGAACACCACTCGCGCCGGGGGTGGTCCTTGAGGAAGTAGAGCACGCAGCCCGGCGCGTGACAGGCCCTCAGCTGTGCGATGTCCGGACCCCCGAACAGGTCGACGGCCTGCTGGGCGATCTCCGCACGGGCCGTCGCCAGCCGGTCGACCGATCCGCACGCCAGTGCCCGCGGCCCCCCGCCCCAGGACAGCTCGCGCCAGCGCGGCGCCGCCCGCACCTGCTGGTTGACCGTCTCGACGGCCTCCTGCGGTGCGTCACCGCCTCTGACGGCGACGCCGGTCAGGGTGCGGACGGCGTCCCTGAGGGCGCGGGTGGCCGCCAGGTCCCGCTCGTTCGTGCGCAGCAGGTCCCCGTCGTCGAGCGGCACGGCGAACCGGTGCCGGTTGTCCCGGAACCAGGCGGCCACGTGCTCCACCGTCTGCAGCCCGTCGACCAGCCGGCCGCGTGCCGCATAGGTGGCGTTTCCCAGTTCGATCGGCAGCGGCTCACCCAGCGTGGGGGCGCCACCGCCCCGAAGTTCGTCCAGTTTCACCCCCTGATGGTAAGGCCGCCTTGCAACCATAAGAAGTCTGTGCCATCGTTCTAACGTCAGAAACGCGCAGCAACCGTTATAAATGTGAACGGTTGTCGATCACCCGGAGGCCCCCATGTCCCGCCTGCCGATCATTGAGCCCGAGACCGCCCAGGGCTCCGCGGCCGAGCTCCTCGCCGCGGTCCACAAGGCCCTTGGCGTCACCCCGAACATGACCAAGGTGATGGCCAACAGCCCGGCCGTGCTCAAGGCCTACCTCGAGTTCTCCGGAGCGCTCGGCACCGGCAGCCTGCCGGTCGGCATCCGCGAGGCCATCGCGCTCGCCGTCGCCCAGGAGAACTCCTGCGACTACTGCCTTTCCGCCCACACCTACATCGCCACGAACCTCGCGGGCCTGAGCGAGTCGCAGGCGGCCGACGCCCGCCGCGCCACGTCGGGCGACATCAAGACCGCCGCCGTTCTCAAGCTCGCCACCGCTTTGGTCCGCACCCGCGGCAGCGTGGAGGAGAGCGACCTCAAGACCGCCCGTGAGGCCGGTCTGAACGACGCCGAGATCACCGAGGTGATCGGCAACGTGGCGCTCAACGTGTTCACCAACTACCTCAACAAGGCCGCCGAGGTCGACATCGACTGGCCGGTGGTCAGCCACGTCGGCTGAGCAGGCCGCATCCGACAGGGCGCGCGGCCGCGGCCGCAGGCCGCCGGTCGAGCGCAGCAAGGGGGAGAACGTGGAGGCCGCGAGGGCTCGCGTCGCATGCGGCTTGGCCGCGTGAGTCTTCGAGCACCGGTCGACCGTTTGTCGCACGCCGAAGCGCCCTGGAGGCGAACGAACCGAGCCGCGCCCTTGCCCAACCGGCCTGCCGGCGCGCGATTCCGCGGGCGACCGGGCCACCCCCGGGGCCGGTCGCCTCTTCCCCCGCCCGCGAGCACCGCCGTCCCGCCCGGTACGGCGGTGCTCGCGGGCACCTGTTCGCTCCGTCCCGCCCACCTGCTGGAGAAGAGTCGATGTCCGACCAAACCGTCGCGGCCACCCCCGCGACACCCGACGCGACGACCAAGAAGCGACGCTTTTCGAGCCGAGCGCCCCAGCGGCCGGCCCCGGCCGTCGTCGCCGTCGCCACCACAGGTTCCGTGCTCGCCCTGCTCGCCCTCGTCGGGCTCGGCGTGCTGCTGGACCAGGTATGGCTGATCCCCCCGCTGGCGGCCAGCGCCGCGCTGGTCTTCGGCGCACCCGCCCTTCCCCTGGCCCAGCCGCGGAGTGTGATCGGCGGTCAGTTGCTCTCCGCGCTCACCGGATTCGCGGTGCTGGCCGCCGCGGGCGATTCCGCCTGGGCCGCGGCCCTGGCCGGCGGCCTGGCCCTCGGCGTCATGGCCCTCGGTCGCACACCGCACTCGCCCGCCGCCGCCACCGCGGTGATCGTGGTCGCCCAGCAGCCGTCCGCGATGCCGTTCCTGCCGGTCCTCGCGGGCGCGACCGTCGTCCTGGTCGCCGTCGGCGTACTCGCCGGGCGCACCGGCGTGACACCGCGCTATCCCACCTACTGGTGGTGACCCCAACCATCGGCGCCACCCAGCCCAGGAGACCGCAGTGACCAGCCGTTACGCCCAGCTCGCGTTCACCCCCGCCGTCCGCGCCCGGCAGCAGCACCACGGCAGCCGCACCGCATACGCCCGCATCGAGCAAGGACCGGCACGAGCCGACCGGCTCGGCGACGACGAGGTCGGGTTCATCACCGCCCGAGACAGCTTCTACCTCGCCAGTACCGGCGAGAGCGGCTGGCCCTACGTGCAGCACCGGGGAGGCCCGCCGGGCTTCCTGCGGGCCGTGGACGCAACCACGCTCGCCTTCGCCGACTTCCGCGGGAACCGGCAGTACATCACCACCGGCAACCTCCAGGGCAACGACCGGGTGGCCCTCCTGCTCATGGACTATCCCCAGCGCATCCGGCTGAAGATCCTGGGCACCGCCGTCACCGACGACAACCCCGGCCCCGCCCTCCTGCGGGCCCTGACGCCGGCCGACTACCGTGCCGTCGTGGAACGGGTCGTCCTCATCACCGTCGAGGCGTACGACTGGAACTGCCCGCAGCACATCACCCCCCGCTACACACCGCAGGAGATCGAGGACGACCACGCGGACCTGTGCCGGCGCCTGGCCGAACTCCAGCGGCAGAACGCCGCCCTGCCCCGTCTGAACGAGCGCCTGGCCGAACTCGAGGCCGAGAACACCGCCCTGCGTGCCGCCGTGCAGTGACACCGGCACCACCGAAGGGGGCTCCGCGCCGACCGCGCGGAGCCCCCTTCCGTCGTGATCGCGCGAAAACTTGTTCACGCCGGCGCCCGGGACGCGCCTCCATCACCCGTGCCGATTCCTCGCATCGAACAGGCTCCCGCCAACCGCCCCGGCCGGCAACTAGCTTCATCTGCAGGGCGGCGGCCGACGCACACACCGGCAGCAGCCCCCACCCACCCTGCACACGCCGACAGGCGCGCGGGTGCGCCCTCACGCAGATCCTGGAAAGGAACCGGTATGCCCAAGTCCAGCGGCTCCCGCCGCCACGGAAGGAACGCCCTGATAGCGGCGGTCGTCCTCGGCGGCCTCGCTGCCCTCGTCCCGGGCCACGCGGCTGCCACCGACGATGCGCGACCGCCCGGCTACGACCACATCAACCCGGTCGAGTCCGTCCCCACCGCGGTCGCCAACAAGAAGGGCCCGGACCACGTCCTGTTCTGGGAGCGGGCCATGCTCCAGGCCACCCGCGAGGCGGGCGGCATCGCCGGCCCGATCACCCGCGGCGGCGCCCTGCTGAACATCTCCGTCTACGACACCGTCAACTCCATCTACCCGGTCGGCAAGCCCTACCTCAGCCGCTCCAGCGAGCTGTACGGCCGCTACGGCGCGCTCGACCCGGCGATCGACTACGCCGCGTACACCGCTCTGAAGGAGGCGTTCCCCACCGTCAACCTGGACGACGACCTCACCGCGGCCCTCGCGCTTCCCACCTCCGCCACCGCCAGGGACCGAGAGCTCGGCAAGACCCAGGGCACGAAGATCGCCAAGGCGCTGATCAGTCACAGAGCCAACGACGGCTCGGCGGACACCACCCCGTACGTGCCGAACCTGGCGCCCGGCCACTGGCGTCCGACCACTGCGGGCGTGCCCGCCGGCGGCCCCAACTGGGGCAAGGTCAAGCCCTGGGTGCTCGCCTCCTCCGACCAGTTCCGCCCGGCCAAGCCCGGCGGCCACGAGACGCCCGAGGCCCTGCTGTCCAGCGACATCTACGCCGATGCCCTGAACGAGGTGAAGACCCTCGGCAGTGCCGACTCCACCGTACGCACCGCCGACCAGACCCAGATCGCCCGGTTCTGGGCCAACGACGTCAACGGCAGCTACAAGCCCACCGGCCAGCAGTACGACCACACCCTGGTCGTCCTGAACAAGTACAAGCCCAACGCCGGCTCCTTCTACACCGGCAAGCTCTTCGGTGTCCTGTCCATCGCCCTCGCGGATGCGGCCATCGTCGCCTGGGACGCCAAGTGGAACAGCGACTTCGACCTCTGGCGCCCGCAGAGCGCCGTCCAGAACGCCGACAACGACTACAACGCCAAGACCGTCGGCGACCCCAACTGGCTGCCCACGTCCAAGGACGCCAACGGCGTGCACTTCTCGCCGCCGTTCGCGGCCTACCAGTCCGGGCACTCCACCTTCGGCGCCACCTGGGCCGGGATCATGAAGAACTGGTTCGGGACCGACACCATGCCCTACGAGGGCACCACTGACGACCCGAACGCCCGCGGCGTCACCCGGCACGTCAGCTCCTTCAGCTCCGCCGCCGCCGAGAACGCCATCAGCCGCGTCTACAACGGCGTCCACTTCCGGTTCGACACGGTCGCCGGTGTGAGCGGCGGTCAGAAGGTCTCCGCCTACGTGTGGAACGCCCGCCCGCTGGGCTGATCCGCCGTACGCACACGGTCCACCCCCGCCACTGCGCCGGCGGGGGTGGACGTCGTGTTTCCCGCGCCTCCGACGTCCACAGCAACCCCGTCGCCCGGGGGCCGGCGCCCGGCCGGCCCGCCCGCACGCGTACGGCGCCCAGGCTGTGCTGGCGGCATCCGACACGGCCCGCCCCCGCGCCGTGAACGGCGCACAGAGCCCTCGCCCGCCGGCGCCGCCTCCGTCTGCCTGCGACGCTCCGGCACAAAGACCATCCGCCGAACCCGGCCCACCGGATACGCAGATCCCGTGCCCACCCGCCAGTTCGCCTCCCCACCCGCCCCCGGTCGTGACACGCCGGCCTCGCTGTCCCCGGACAGCCAACGCTGACGGTAAAAAGTATGGTTAAATCCAAGGCTAAATCTGTGCTAGCGTCTGGGGTGGAGGTGGAGTGTGCCGACCGAGGAAGAGCTGTTCGCGGCGGTGGATTCGCTGCTGGAGGACCAGCCGCAGTTGCCGCCGCCCGCCGAGCGGGCCCGGCTGCGTGAGGCCGCCGGTATCACGCAGGCCCGTCTGGCCGCCGCGCTCAAGTCGACGACGCAGACCGTGAAGAACTGGGAGAGCGGCCGCTCGGAGCCGCGGCCGCCGCGTCTGCAGGCGTACTTGCGGCTGCTGGAGGGCTGGGCGGCGAAGTACCCCGCGCACGGCGCGACGGCCGCCGCGCCCGGCCCGGCCGCCATGTCCCAGCCGGAGGTGCCGGTGACGTTCACCGGTCCGGCCGCCTCCGAGGCGGCCGAGACGGAGAGTGCCGCGCCGGTGAAGGCACCCGCTGCCCCGGTCGCACCGCAGCGCCCGGTCCGTCCGGCCGCGAGCCCGGCGACGTCGTCGCGGCGTCCGGCTGCGAAGAAGGCCGCCAGGCCCGCCGTCGACCCGCGCTTCCCGCACGGCCCGCTCGCGGTGCTGGACGGCGACGGCTCCGCGTACGGCACGGGCGGCATCGTGCTCGACTGCCCCGCCACCACGATCCCCGAGCTGGTGGAGTGGACGCTGCGCGAGTCGGGGCTCGGCGCACCGAAGCTCAACCGCTACGGCAAGGACAGCGACCCGCTCGTCGTTCTCACCGCCGCGGCCGCCGTGAAGCTCGGGCTGCCGGAGCGCCTGGAGGGACACGAAGAACGCCGCTCCCTGCGCCTCCCGGAGGACCACCCGGTCGTCAAGCAGGTCGGACGCGCGAAGTGGCAGCTCACGCAGCGCGGTTTCGGCCCGTGGGCACGGATCTACCGCAAGGCCCAGGGACGCGAACGGCAGTGCGTGCAGCTGGCGATCCTGTCCTGGGACGCCCTCGATGAGCGGTCCTGGCCCGGCGTCGCGGACATGGAGCCGGCCGACATCGCCCGCGTCCTTGGCGTCTACGCCGAGCGGGTCATCACCCCGCGCGGCTCGACGGCCGTCTCCGGGCTGGAGCTGATGACGGCGCTGCGCCCGCCCACGAAGCCGGAACGCGACGAGGAGACCGGCAACTGGGTATCGGCCTACAACCCGGGCTCGCTGGGGACGGAGCCGACGGACCCGGCGCCGCCGGAGGCCACCGCTGAGCACCCCGTGGTCGTGAACCTTGGCTGGAAGGGCGGGTTCCTCAATGAGGAGGCGTACCAGTGGGTGCGCGATGTCGACCTGTTGACCGATGAGGAGTGCACGCTGCCGTACGCGGTCGGCCTGGACCTGAACACCGCCTTTCTCGCCGCCGCGGCCCGCCTGGTCGTCGGCCTGTCCGCACCCGACCACTTCCACACCCCGAAGTTCAACCCGAAGATCCCCGGCTCCTGGCTGGTCGACCTGTCCCACATCGAGCTGGACCGCCGCCTGCCGTCGCCGTTCACGCCGGACGGCGAGCGCCCGACGGGACCTGCCTGGTACCAGACGCACACCGTCGCCTACGCGGCGGAGCTCGGCTACGACGTCCACCCGATCGAGGCGTACCTGCGCCGGGAGACCGGCGCCTACCTGGACCCGTGGCACGACCGGCTCAAGACCGCCTACGTCGACACCCTCGCCGACCTCGGCGTCACCCGGGACCTGGACGACCGGCAGTTCCTGGCCGCGATGGAGCGGCACCAGGACGTCGACCCTGCCCTGGCCGCGGTCCTCGCGGCGATCAAGGCGACGGTGAAGGGCGGCGTGGGCAAGCTCCGCGAGCGCCCGCAGGGACGGCACTACAAGGAGGGCGAGCGGTGGCCGGCCCTTCAGCGGCCGACCTGGCGCCCCGACATTCGCGCCGCCGTCATCTCCAAGGCGCGGGTCAACATGCACCGCAAGCTGCGCAACATGGCGACGATGACGGGCCTGTACCCGCTCGCCGTGCTGTCCGACTGCGTCGTCTACCCGAGCCCCGGCCCCTCCCCGCTGGACTTCCTGCCCTACGCCGCCTCGGGCAAGCCGCAGCCCGGCGGGTTCCGCCTCGGACCGACGCCGGGCCTGGCGAAGCTGGAGGGCGTCCAGTCGATGCTGTGGGCGGTCGGCCTGATGGAGAAGGGCCTCAACCCGGCCCGCCACATCAAGGGCGGCGACGCCGTCCTGGACGAAGGCGAGTGACCCGGTGGGGGACATCGACGACGCCCTGGAGCGCGCGGACCAGGAAGCGTTCACCCGCGAACCGCCCAAGGGCCTCCGGGCCCGCATCGACTTCCTGATCAAGCAGCTCAAGACGGCCAAGGCCGTCGCCCAGGAACTGGGCGTCACCGCCGACTCGGTCAACCGCTACCGGCGCGGCGCCCGCAAGCACCCGCCCAAGGAGATCGCCGACCGGATCGACGCCGCCGTCCGCGCCCGCTGGCAGCCCCAGGTCCGCAAGCGCCGCCGCCGGCAGGCCGCCGCCACCACCGGCATCACCGTGGAAACGAGGGCCCGGTTCGGCTACACCGCCCCGATCGGCACGACCGACGACGGCCGGATGCGCCGGCTGACCGTCCACCTCCCCCCGGAGTACGCCAGCCGCCTCTTCGACGCCCAGCAGCAGGGCGCAAGCGACCAGCAACTGCGGGCCATCGTCGCCGAAGGACTCCAGGAAACCTATTTCAAAGACGGCGGACGCCGCGCCGACAACCTCGAAGTGGAATTCACGGACATCGACTACTTCGACGTTTCCTTTTAAGAGCGGAAGTGGAAGAGCCCGGATGTCCGCAACATCGGCTGCCAGATCAACTGCACGCCCAGGCCCTCGCTCGCACCCTGACCTGTAGGAGGGATCTTCCGTATGCCCGCATCCACGGCCACTCCCCGCGCGTACCGTGGCGGTACGACCCGCCGCCGGGAGGACCAGCCGATGAGCGCGCAGCCCGACCACGCACCCGTGACGCCGTACGCCCCCGCCCCGGGAGCTCCGGCCGAACTGCTCGCCCAGCTGCGCGCCGACCGGCGCGCGGACCGGTGGGTGCCGGCTTTCGAGCAGGAGTGGACGGCCGCGCCGGAGGAGTCGCGCCTGACGTTCTCCCTCGCCGGGCTGTACGAGGTCGTCCAGGTCTGGCAGGCCCGCCTCGCCTCCGCCCCGGCGGTCGACGCGTTCCTCGCCTCCAGTCGTGACGAGACCGGGTTCGTGGGCCTGGAGGAGATCCGGAGCAGGCGCCGGTGACCGGTCAGCCGTACACGGTCCGGCTCTCCCCGCCCGCCGCGAAGGTGCTCGCCGGACTGCCCGAGCACGCAGAAGAGATGGTGTGGGACGTCCTGGACGCCGCGGCCGCCGACCCGTGGGGCTTCGCCAGTGGGACGCCGGCGACCCCGAGGGCGAGGACGTGCGCATCGCGTCCGTCGGTCAGCTGTCCGTCATCTTCTTCGCGAACCGTGCGCTCGTGCACCTGTCCGTCCTGGACATCCCCGTTTCGAGTGGGCGTTCAAACAACCCGGCCGTTATCTGAACGCCTCCCGGGTCTGGCAGCCCGGACTGGAGGTGGAGTATGCCCGCGATGATCTGGAGGAGGCCATGCTTCACCTCCCTCGCGGTGCCCGGCGTGATCCCAGCCGGCTGATTGCTCGCATCGACGACGAGTTCGAGCGTCGCACTCTGCCTGACCCTGGGCCGGTGAGCGAACGGACGGTGGGCGGCTGGTGGTGGTCAAGGATCCGTGAGCGCTGACGCTGCTCACGAAGCCTCATGTGTCCTGATCAGCTCGTGGCCAGTGGTTGTTCTGCGCGGGCGCGGGTGGTGGCGAGTCGGGAGGAGTCGGTGCCGGTCTCGATGATGTTGCCGCCGAAGGTGAGGCGGTCGACGATGGCCGCGCAGAGGCGGGGTCGGTGAAGGTCTTGGTCCAGCCGGAGAACGATTCGTGCGAGGCGATGGCCACGCTGTTCTTCTCCTCGTGTTCGGTCAGGACCTGGAAGAGGAGTTCGGCGCCGCGGCGGTCGAGTTCCATGTAGCCGAGTTCGTCGAGTTCGTCGATGCAGAGGAGATCGACGCGGCCGTAGCGGGCGATGGTCTTGGTCAGCTCCTTCTCATCTGCGGC
>NZ_JABZEE010000150.1 GCF_013387495.1 Streptomyces sp. PKU-EA00015
TCTCATGGATCTGGCCACGATCGCGCTCACCAACGACCGGCGTAAGGATGCGGCGTGGGAACCGCGGTACACGGCCAAGGTCTACAACGCCTACAAGGCACAGTTCGCAGCGCAGTTGGCGCAGGACAGCCCGGTGCGGGGTCTGCTGCCGGCCGACAAGAGCTGGTACAACGTCACGGGCAACTTCCTGGGCCTGGGCAGCAGCGTCGCGTTCAACAACCAGGGCGACAGCATCCAGACCAGCACGCCGACGCCGAGCGGCAGCGACACAGGCGAGGCCCGCCCGCGGCTTCCGCAGGGCAGCACCGACACCGGGCTTCAGAGCGGGCCGTCCGACACATCGAGGCCGAGGGGGCCGCGTGACGGTCGGCCGCGGTTCGTGGTGCGTTCGG
>NZ_JABZEE010000151.1 GCF_013387495.1 Streptomyces sp. PKU-EA00015
ACCGATGTCGTACTTCTCGAAGTAGTAGCTCGCGAGGTTGATGTCCACACCGGCATCACCACGGTCCGTCACGTCGGCCGGGGTCTCCGTCGTACGGAGGTGCAGGGTGATCCGGACAGGGCGGTCGCCGACGTAGTCACGGATCGTGTCGTGCTTCCGGAGCAGCTCGATGATGCGAACGGCCTTGTCGCGGTACCCCTCGTTCGTGTGCTTCAGGTTGGTGAACTCGAAGTTCCCGGACTTGAAGGGGATGAGGACCGGCTCGGGTGCTGCGGGCGTCGTGTTCGGGTTCTGCGGCATACGGGCCGGGACGCCAGTGGTCGCCGTGCGGTCGGTGCCCGTGTCGGTGTCGGTCTGGGGCAGTCTGGGGCGTGCCTCGCCGGT
>NZ_JABZEE010000152.1 GCF_013387495.1 Streptomyces sp. PKU-EA00015
CTACGTGGACGGTCCCGGAGACTGAGCCTGTACCGGGCTGCGCAACCTGCCTCCGCACGGCACCGCCCAGATCAGATCTGTCGGGAGATCGTGAAGATCGCTCTCGACCCGCTCGCGTGGATGCCCATGCTCGCCCCATGACCGGCCAATCCCGACCAAACAACTACCAACTCACGGCCTGACCCACGGGCCTCCCAGAGCAGGAGCTACACCCATGGGGTTTTGCCCCTGTAGTTGATCGATCCGGACCAGGGATCAGATCATGTGCCGGACGATGTAAGCGATCACGCCCAGGACTGCCAGGGCAGCTGCGATCGCGGCGCACGTCAGCAGGATGGCGATCAGGGCTACCGACGGAATGGCTTGACCT
>NZ_JABZEE010000153.1 GCF_013387495.1 Streptomyces sp. PKU-EA00015
TGGGTGGCTGGTCGTTGCTTGAGAACTGCACAGTGGACGCGAGCATCTGTGGCCAAGTTTTTAAGGGCGCACGGTGGATGCCTTGGCACCAGGAACCGATGAAGGACGTGGGAGGCCACGATAGTCCCCGGGGAGCCGTCAACCAGGCTTTGATCCGGGGGTTTCCGAATGGGGAAACCCGGCAGTCGTCATGGGCTGTCACCCGCTGCTGAACACATAGGCAGTGTGGAGGGAACGAGGGGAAGTGAAACATCTCAGTACCCTCAGGAAGAGAAAACAACCGTGATTCCGGGAGTAGTGGCGAGCGAAACCGGATGAGGCCAAACCGTATGCGTGTGATACCCGGCAGGGGTTGCGCATACGGGGTTG
>NZ_JABZEE010000154.1 GCF_013387495.1 Streptomyces sp. PKU-EA00015
GAGTTCGAATCTCGTCGTCCGCTCAGAGAGCGAAGGCCCTGGTCGATATGACCAGGGCCTTCGTCGTTCTCCGATTCGGGACGACTTCCCGTGTGACGGTCGCCACAGAAATCGGCGCATAGGGGACTTCAGCGCCCAGCGCCCCTCGACCGTGTCCCTGGCGCCGCGTGACCGCCTCCGGCCGTCTGAGGACCGGCATTTGGGCCCGCCCGTGACCCCGGCACCGCCGACCGGTCCACCCCTCGGGCGAGCCCGGCGAGGCACTGCCGGGAGATCTGTACGGCCGTATGTCTCACCCGGCCGCGAGTTTGGGTATAGTGGTCTCCGCGCTACGGCGCATGCGGACGTGGCTCAGTTGGTAGAGC
>NZ_JABZEE010000155.1 GCF_013387495.1 Streptomyces sp. PKU-EA00015
CAAGGGTGTGGACTGGCGGGTCGCGATCCCCTTCGACGGCAGCTTCGCCCAGTACTACGCCCTGGCCGTCAACAAGAACGCCCCGCACCCGGCGGCGGCCCGCCTGTGGCAGGAGTATCTCTTCAGCGCGACGGGCCAGAACCTCCGGCTCAAGGGCTACGCCCGCGCGGTACTGATGGAGACCATGCGCGAGGACGGCACCCTCGACGAGGACGCCGCGGCAAAACTGCCGACGGTCGAGGGGGAGCCCCAGTTCCCCACGGACGCGCAACTGGAGAAGGCGAGGGTGACGGTCGACCGGGGCTGGGCGAAGGCCGTAGGAGGCTGAACCCATCACCTGAGGGATCACGAGTCCGGTCCCCGGG
>NZ_JABZEE010000156.1 GCF_013387495.1 Streptomyces sp. PKU-EA00015
ACCGCGTCGACCTGCTTGAGGTCCTTGTCACGGTGCCACAGCGAGACCGGCTCGGCACCCGCGAGGCGCACAGCACGCAACGCGTCCCGGTCGTCGAGCGTCCCCGGGAAGGTGACGACTCCGATACGAGCGGTCACGACTCCACCTTCACGACGAAGTCCTCGATGACAGTGTTGGCGAGGAACGTCTCGGCCATCTCATGGATGCGGGCCAGGGCGGCGTCGTCGACCGGCCCGTCCACCTCCAGCTCGAAACGCTTTCCCTGACGGACATCCGCGATCCCCTTGAATCCCAGCCGGGGCAGTGCACGCTGCACCGCCTGTCCCTGGGGGTCGAGGATCTCGGGCTTGAGCATGACGTCGAC
>NZ_JABZEE010000157.1 GCF_013387495.1 Streptomyces sp. PKU-EA00015
CGCCGACGGCGCGATCGTGATCGTCGGGTCGATCACCACCGGATACTGCCGCTCCGGCGCCGCCAGCCACGACGCATCCGGAGTGACCGTCAGCCGCCACTGCTTCCCGTGCCGGGACAGATCCTGCGCCACCTTCGCGCTGTACGAGGTGCCGTACGGGGACGCCTTGTCCTTCTTCGCATCCGTCATGAACGCCGGCGGAATCACCAGCACCGGATTCGCCGGATCCTCACCGAACAGGGCGATCGAACCGTCGCCCCGCTCCTTCGGCTCCAAACCGCCCGCATCCAAAGTGAAGGTGAACTTCACCGGCTCGGCGGGCTTCTCGGCCAGGGTGATGTTCTCCTTCACC
>NZ_JABZEE010000158.1 GCF_013387495.1 Streptomyces sp. PKU-EA00015
CGAGGCCACGGCCACCGTCACGGCGCCGACGAGCAGCGCCACAACGGCGCGGATCCAAGCATGGTCGAAGATCAGCACCCCCACTACGGGGACCACCGCCGCAGCGGCTGCTGTGGACCACCAGCCCCGCCGGCGCTGTTCGTCAGGGACGGGTTGGGATGAACGGCGCAGGTAGCCTTCGCGGATCAGCTGCTTTTCTACCGCGCTCAGGCAGCGACCGCCGTCGGGCAAGTCCCACAGGTAGTGCCCCTTGGGTCCGTAGGAATAGGCAGAACTCTGCGGGGCAGCTGCGCGCCAGAT
>NZ_JABZEE010000159.1 GCF_013387495.1 Streptomyces sp. PKU-EA00015
CGAGGCCACGGCCACCGTCACGGCGCCTACGAGCAGCGCCACAACGGCGCGGATCCAAGCATGGTCGAAGATCAGCACCCCTACTACGGGGACCACCGCCGCAGCGGCTGCTGTGGACCACCAGCCCCGCCAGCGCTGTTCGTCAGGCACGGGCTGGGATGAGCGGCGCAGGTAGCCCTCGCGGATCAGCTGCTTTTCTACCGGACTCAGGCAACGACCGCCGTCGGGCAAGTCCCACAGGTAGTGCCCCTTGGGTCCGTAGGAATACGTAGTACTCTGCGGGGCAGCTGCGCGCCAGAT
>NZ_JABZEE010000016.1 GCF_013387495.1 Streptomyces sp. PKU-EA00015
GCCGTAGCGGGCGATGGTCTTGGTCAGCTCCTTCTCATCTGCGGCTTCGAGAGCTCGTCGACCAGCTTGGTCGCGTACTCGAGCCGGTAGCCAGCCATCGCGGCTTCGGTGCCGAGCGCAATCAACAGATGGGATTTGCCGGTGCCGGAGTCGCTGATGAGGCAGAGCGGCAGGCTCTTCTTGATCCATTCGCACTTGGCGAGGGTGTGGATCAAGGCCGCCTCGATGTTCGGATTGGCGTCGAAGCCGAACTTGCGGAGCGACTTGTCGCGTGGGAACCCGGCGGCCTTGATGCGGCGACACCACGCAGAACGGCGACCGCGCGGTTGCGAAGAGCGCCCTCGCGGCGCGTCACGGACACCCGGGTCGGGCCCGGTCCCGCGGTGTCAGACGGTCATCCGCGCGCGATCCAGCGCTGGTCGCTGTCCCCGTCCGCCGGGTCGAAGTCCAGGGCGCCGGATCCGCCCAGGGGTTCGAGGGCGAAGTCGGGGGCGATCCTGGGCCGGATCGCTCCCGCGGAGTCGACGACGAAGAGGAGGTTGATGCCGTTCCTGCCGTTGACGGAGTCGCAGGACCAGATGCCGACGCCGCGGTCGGTGGCGCCGCGGGAGTCCAGGCAGTAGTCGGGGTCGGCGCTGCTGCGCAGCAGACCGACGGGCTCCAGCCGCCACCGCTGGGTGGAGGTCCCGCCGCAGGGCACGGTCAGGACGTCCGTTCGGTCGGCCATGACGCCGCCCTCGATGTCCAGGCACAGCCCGCTGTCCGCGTTGACCACCTGGGTCCAGCCGCCGCCGACGGCGATGGGCACCGTCCGGGGCGGGCTGCTCTTCGAAGGTGCGGGCGGCGGCGGGGGCTTGGGAGCGGGGGTCGCCGTCCTGGGTGCCGAGGTGGCGGGGCTCGGTGCGGGCGACGGCGTCTTGGAGGGTTTCGCGGTGGCGGTCGCCGAAGGCGCGGGCGTGGGCAGCGTGGCGGGCGGCCGTGCTTCCCAGCCCGCGGGCTCCTTGGTACGGGCGCGGTCGCGTTCGCGGTCCGGGGCCGAGTCACCGGACGCCGTCGCCGCCCAGGTGCCCGCGGCGACGGCCACGGCCGCCACCGCGACGAGAATGGCGAGCCTGGAGCGCCGGTCCCCGCTCCGCACCGCCCCTCCCGGCCGGCGCGGGTTCGCGGAGGCGATGGGCGCGGGCAGGGAGGCCCTGCTCTCCCACCGTTCGGTCATGGCCGTCGGGTTGTGCCGCGCCCGTACGGGGCCGCCGGCCGCGTAGGCCGCACCGCCCCACCGGAGCAGGCCCTCCGCGAGCACGGCCCGGGGGGCGTCGGCCATCCGCGCCAGCTCCCCCATGAGCCGCGCACAACTGGAGCACTCCCCCAGATGGAGCGTCAGGTCATTGCTGCGCCGGCCGTCCCCGGGCCGGGACGCGGCATCGATGATGCGCCGGAAGCCCAGGCACTTCTTGTCGCCGCCGTGCTCAAGATACGCCTGGATGTAGGCCCGGCGCATGGCGTCCTGCGCCTTGACCCGCAGTTCGGGAACGGTGTCCGTCCGGACGCCGACGAAGGTTGCGACCGTGGTGTCCGGTTCGTCGTCCACCGTCGCGTACCAGAGGATGCCTCTGCTCTCTTCCGGCAGCCGGTGGAAGCCGGTGAGCATCGGGGACGTCGCCCCAAGGCGTGGGCGCGGCGATTCGGGCGGATACGGCGCTGTGGGGCCGATGTTGTCGTCGAGCCACGCCGCGAAGTCGGGTTCGAGCCTGGCCCGGCGGCTGCCGACGGCCCAGGCGAGCCCTATGCGGTGAAGCACCGTCAGCAGGTGGTGCCCCCAGCTGCCCTGGGGGTCGATGCCCCGGCACGCCTCCTGGGTGGCGAGGTCGAAGGCCTGCACCGCGAGCTGATTGCCGGCGAGGGTGCTGCGGCCGCAGAGCATGGCATAGGCGCGCAGCGACGGCATGTGGCGGCGCTTGAGCTCCTGGGTGGCCAGGTACGCGGTCGGCGCACCGGCCCGTATGCGTTCGGTGAGTTCCGCGTCGGGCAGAGCGGCGTAGCCGGGGTCCTCGTCCGCGGTGTCCGCGGCGACGTGTCGGAGCTTGGACACCCTGTTGACTCCTCGTTCAGTTACGCCGCGGCACCGCCCGACCGCGATCGGAAGCCCGCCCGGGTTGCCGGCCGGAAACAGGCCCCATAGTGGATCAGGGGAATGATCAGGGAAAGAGTTTCCTCAGGTAACAGGAGAGGGCGTAATCAAACGGCGACCGGGTCGACGAGCGGCATCCCACCGGCGTCCCGCTCGTCGGCGGGCACGACGAGTACGAGAAGCCGGGCGCTGAACTGGGGGAGCTGACCGAGGCACTTCGCCTCTCCGCCGCCCAGAAGACCGCGCGCCTGCTGTACGTACCGCCCCTGGCTCCCGTTCGCCATCGCCTGACCGTCGTCGGCCCCGGGGCGCGCCCGTCGTCCCGGCGCTCCCTGCCACTCCCACTACCGGCCTTCACCTCTGCCCGTTCCCGCCGGGCGGCTGCAGGACCAACTTCATGCTGGCCGGTGGTCGCAGTCCGCGTGCCGCGTGGGTTGCGCGGCTTGCGGCCGCTGGGTCCACGGTGCGGTTCACCGGCCCCAAGGCATAACGCGGCGAGCACGCCGCACACCCACTCGGGCCGGGCCGTATTCCGCCCCGCTCCTGGAGGCCCTGCCATGCCCAACGCCGAACTGGCTGCCCGGATCCGCACCGAGATCACCCAGCGCCCCGAACACCATGACCAAGCACACTGGTTCACCGGCGATGTCCTGCGCCCCGATGAGGACCTCGACGCCCCCGCTCACTGCGGCACCACCCTGTGCGTTGCCGGGTACGCCGCCCACTTCACCGGCCACATCCTGCTTCCCTCTGGGATCGCTGTGCTGCCGAACACGAGCAAGCGCCGCTACATTGAGCGGGTCGCTCACGCTCTACTCGGCCTGACCGACAGCGATGCCGACTGGCTCTTCCATCCCCTGCGCGCCCACGATGAGGTCCTTGCCGCACTCGGTCAGCTCGCCGACGGCGCTGCGGCCATCGACACCGACGCCATCGCGTCGCACGTCAACTGACCGCGCGGCAGCCACCTTCCAGCCCCAGCCACCGACCCCCTTGATCGCATAAGGGGGTCGGTGGCCGTCGTCTGCCCGGGCGGTGCGTTGCATGATTGCGGGTCTTGCCCCTGTCCGGGCCACGGTCTGGAACACCGGCCCGGGGGAGCGGTGACCACTCCCGCCTTCTTCTGCTGCACCGGCACCTGCAGGATGCCGGGGTGAGGTGCCTTCGCCGGCGTCGTTGTACCGGGTGGTGCGCCGGGACTTGGAGGCCAGATACGCGCCAGCCAGGCCGACCTTCTCGACTCCTTGCCTGGAGTCCGCCTGCCCGACCTTGACGAGATGCGAGCCCGTGGAGTGCTCGGAGCACACCCGGTGGCCTCCCAGACCCCGCGACGACCCCTCGGAGCCGGCGGCCGCACCGACGAGGGACAGCCCCACCTCTCCGCCTGACGTGCCCTCAGCGGCCGCCGCTGAGGGCCCGATACGGTCGTGCGGTGTCACAGTTATGCCGGTAACAGTGACAGGATCGCCGGCCGGTTGTCGCCCCGCATCCACCGCATAGCTCACGCCGGTTGCCACCGGCTCTCCAGGTTGGCTACGACCGGCTCATTGGCCTCCGCCCACGTACGTGCAGCAGGCACGGCAGGTTTCGGGTTGTCGACACACCAGCGAAGGACCTCCAGCATCAGCTTGACCGCCCTGTCTGCGGTCTCCGTGGAGTAGTGGATGTACTCCGGGCCGGTGTGCATGCCCAGGGATGGGTGAGGGACCGTCTTCTCTGGCTCCTCCCGGTGATGGATCGCCGGATCCCGAAGCTCATAGAGCCATTCAAAGTCGGCGATCCAACCGTCGTTGAAGGGCCCCGAAACGAACACGAGCTTCAGGGCTTCGCGGATCTTGCTGGGCTGGTTCTCGCCCAGCTTCCGACCGTGGACTACCTCGCGTACCACCAGGGAGCCGCAGAGGGCTTCCAGCGCGGCAGCCGAGGCGGCCACGGCGACCAGCGAAGCGTCAAACTCCTCATCCAACGCCGCAGACTTTGCGGCCAGCGTAGTTGCCTCGCCCGCCCGGGAGCGGGCCCGGCGGGCCGCCAATGCCCCATCGATCGCAATGCCTGCCCAGCGCGGCCACAGGTGGGCCGTGATCTTGATATCTACAGTGTCGCTGAGTGTCGCGGAAACGACTACGGGGCCAGCCGCCGCCTCAGCGCTGACGCTGCGACTCCCCCATTGGAGGCACTGCTGATCCCCCGCGCCGTCCGCTCGATGACAGCATCTGGGTACTGGTGTCCGCAGTGCGTGCAGAAGTGAGCCACGGGGAGACAGCAGGCAGCGTCCTCTATGCCCTTGGTCAATCCCGAGCTGGTCATGCGACGGCTGCTGCGGCGGTCCGTGATTCGTAGAAGGTGCCGTCGCCACGCGTGGCGAACAGGACGCTGATGCGGTGGCGGGGGAGACGGAGCAGGGCCTGGGTGTGGGTCTTGCCGCGGTTTCGGCATCGGTCGTAGTAGTTGCGGGAGGCAGGCAGGGTGCGAACGCGCGGCAGGAGCATTGCGCGCTTGAGCTGCCGGTTCCTGCTTCCGGGCGCGTGTTCGCCAGGGATCGAGGTCCCGGATGACGTGGTCGCCGGGGCGAGACCGGCGTAGGAGGCGAGGTGGGCGGCGCTCGGGAACCGGCCCACGGCGGTGCGTGCGCCAGCCGTCAGGCGTCGAAGCGGCGGCGGGCGGCCTCGATGTGACCGAAGTACTGGTGGGTCCAGCCGCACATCCCGTCGACCGTTGCGCGCAGGGCTTGACCCGGCTCGGTGAGGGTGTATTCGACCCGCGGTGGGACGGTGGGGTGCACGGTGCGCTCGACCAGGCCGTTGCGCTCCAGCATGCGCAGGTTCTGGGTGAGCATCTTGTGGCTGATGCCCTCGATCTCGTTCCGCAGCTCGCTGAAGCGCAGGGTGCGATCACCGAGACCCTCGACGATCAGGAACGCCCACTTGTTGGCGACGTCGGAGAAGATCTCTCTGGCCAAGGAGCCCGCCCGCGCCAGGTCTGCATCCTCGGGCGAGCCTGTGAACTGCTTGGTCACCATAAGGTTCTCCAGTCACTGAAAAGTGCGTTCTTCCACGTCAGCGACCACTCTCTTACAGTTTCTGAGTAACCACAAGAGAGTGAGCGTCTTGGTCGGCGCGGATACGAGCCCACAGGCGCTCAGGACGAGGAGACAAGCAGCATGGCCATCACCTTTGTGAACCCCAGCGGATTGCCCAAGATCGATGTCTACCGGCAGGTGTCGATCGCATCCGGGTCGAGGCTGGTCTTCATCGCCGGGCAGGTCGCATGGGACGCCGAGGGTGTCACGATCGGCGAAGGCGACCTCGCCGCCCAGGTCGAGCAGAGCTATCTCAACGTCGGCACCGCCCTGGCCGAGGTCGGTGGCTCCTTCGACGACGTGGCGAAGTTGACCTTCTACGTCGTCGACTGGGCCCCCGACAAGATGCCTCCGCTTCTGGAAGGGATCTCCCGGGCAGCCGCGAAGCTGGGGGGCACCCCGGCCCCGCCGGCCACGCTGATAGGCGTCGCGGCACTGGACGTCCCCGACCATCTGGTCGAGATCGAAGCCACCGCGGTCCTCGACTGAACAGATGCTCTTTGCCACTGAGCGCCGGAATAGCCAACTACGGCGCTCAGTGGCCAGCGTGCTCAGTCACAGTTACTGACCCACGCTCCTAGGAGATGCGTACGCTGATCAGCACCGCCTTCATCTCCCTCGACGGCGTCGCGGCGCGCGACGCCCTGCACGATCGCCGCCCACGATCTCGAACCGCCCCGATCACTCCTGCGCCCATTTCAGTCCGAGGCTGGCGAGTTGCTGGAGTTTGTCGGGGGTGAGCTTGGCGCGTCTGCTCTTGCTGTTGGTGAGCCATACGCCGAGTTTGATCTCGGTTCCGTCTTCGAGGCGTTCTACGTGCCCACGTGGGACTGTCACCGAGCCGGTGCGGGCCTTGTACTGCGCGAGGGCTGCTAGGCCGCGTTCGAAGGCCCCTACGGCCGTCTTGGGGGCCTTGGCGGGCTCCTCCTGCTCCGGGGCCAAGGGTGTGATGCCGATCTGCTCCAGGAGTTCGCGCTGCTCGTCCGTCAGGCCTTGCCAGACGGCATGCCGACGGTTCTTGTGTAGCCACCGTCCGACGTCCATCCCATGCACGGTGACCCCTGGCTGCAACTCGGTCGGGCCGGCTTCGTCGCGCAGTAGTTCGCGTACGGCGGCGTAGTGCCGCTGCCAGTCCGCGGGCCAGGCCGGGTTCCAGTGCTCGTCGATCTCCTCGAGCGCGGTCTTCCATTCGGGGTGGTCGTCGAGGGCGCCGGGGCGGCGGAGGTTGGACAGCCATTGCCCGATGGGCCTGTCCAGCATGGTCGCGGATCGAGGTGCGCACAGTGTCCAGTACTGGTCGTAGTAGGCCTTGGCGGCTTCCAGGTTCTCCTGAAAGCGTTCGTCGGCCAGGCTCCAGATCATGCCGAGCTTCTCGAGCCGCTGGGCGCGCTGGCCGGTCATCTGCCCGGCCCCGTAGGCCCGTCGTTGTTCTGCGACCCACTGCCCGAGGGGGTAGGCACCCTCCTTGTGTCCGTAGGGCACCCGTGCGTGGCCCTCACGCTCCGTGAACGCCTTGAGTTTCGCCCAGCCGCGGGCCCAGTCCTGCTTCTCGGTGTCGATCACGTTGAAGGACACCCAGTCCGCGACCATCATCGGATCCCTGGGAGCCGCGAAACGAAGCAGCAGACGGGATTCTTCTTCGCCTTCTTCGGGCGGTGGGCCGATGTATTCGGACGGCTGCGCGGCGTCTTTCTGCGGCTCCTGCGGGATCGCGAGCAGCTCGATCGCTTCTTCGTCGTGAGCGCGCAGACCTTCCAATACCTTCACCAAGGGCCGGTACGATCCCGAGGTGAACATATCTTCCGGCTTTTCTCCCGACTGGAGGAATACCGGCACAATCAGCGAAGCCAACTTCCCCTCACCGGGCTCCTGACGGAGCGCCCGGCCGATGGCCTGGACGATGTCGTGGGGCGCGCCCTTGGGGTCCAGCAGGGCGACGGAGTCGACGGCCCGGATGTCGACGCCCTCCCCGAGGACGCGGCAGTTGGAGAGCACGGCCCGCTGCGCCGTGGTCCCGAACGAGCCCAACACCTCCCGCCGGCGCTCGCCGGCGTGCTCGCCGCACAGCCAGTCAGCCCAGATCCGCTTCGGGTACTTCTCCGGCTCGCCTGCGTGCAGCTTGGCCACGACGCGCTCCAGGCCCTCCGCATAAGCCTGTGCCTCTATGGTCCGGTGGTGGAAGGTGATGCACGTCGACAGGTTGTGCTGCGCCATGGTGTGCAGGAGAGCGGCCTGCAAGGCTCCCAGCCGCTGCCCACGCACCTCCTCCGTGTGCCGCTCCTCGCCCATCAGCTTTTCCGGGGTGACGACCGGGTCCTTAAGCTCGAGCACGATGATCTGGTACCGCGCAAGCAACCCGCGGGAGACCGCCGACGCCAGCGACAGCTTGTACAGGACGGGCCCGAACACGGCCTCGTCGTCCATGGAAGCCGCCATCTCCCTCGGCAGCGCCTCCCGCACCCCTTCGGCGACCTGCCAGTCGGGCCGCTCCTGCCAGATCCGCGGCGTCGCCGTCAGGTACAGCCGTCGGTAGGCAGGGATGACGGTCCGGTCGTGGATGTCCGCCCACGCCTTGCCCATCGAGCCCGAAGTCCTGTGCGCCTCATCGACCACGGCAAGGTCCATCGGGGCCAGCTGCTGCCCGTAGGCGCCCTCGAACGCCTCCGCCAGCACACCCAGGCTGGCGTACGTCGCGTAGATGGTCACCGGCCCCTGACCGTGCCACAGCGCCAGCTGCACCGGGTTCGTCGTCGCGCGGACCTTCAGGCTCCACAGCTCCGGATCGTCCTGCAGCGAGCACACCGCAACCGCCGGCCCCCGATGCCCGACGTCGTGCCACGCCTTCACCATCTGCGCCAGCAGGTCCAGCGTCGGCACCAGAACGAGAACGCGACCGTTGGGCACAAGCCGCTTTGCCGACGCGGCAGCAATGATCGTCTTCCCTGTGCCGCACGCGGCGTGCACCTGCCCGCGCAGGCCATTGAAGGGAATACCGCCCGGTGGGACATCGAAGCCGCGCACAATGGCGCTCACGGCCTCGATCTGATGGTCACGCAGCTTCACGGCCATTTCCCGTGCTCTCCTTTTGCGGAATGCGGCGCGTAGACAGAAGGGGAGTCCCGGTGTGATGGGTGCGTCCCTGGGTGTGGTGTCTGATCCCAGACTCTACACAGTGCATCGTCGTGATGCATCATCGTTGAACCAACTTCCGCCCGTAGGACGCAGTATGGCTGATTGTCATGCCGGAGCGGCGGTTGTTTTATATGCTGACGGAGTGTTGGGGGTATGGCGGGGTGTTTTTAGGGAGGGGTTCGGGGCGGAGCGCAGCGGAGCCCGTCACTGCGGTTCGGCCGGCACCCTGAAAGACCGACGGTCCGTCACTTCCGTTGCAGTGGTGGAGACTGGGATTCCCAAGCCCTACACAGGCCCGCACGTGATGCACCGCTCCTCGTAGCCAGCCTTGGAGGACCCGCTTGCGGGGACTCCCTCAATTCGCGCTTGCGCGAATTGGCACGCTTTCAGAATTCCGCTTGCGGAATTCAATTCCCGCGCTTGCGCGGGAATTTGGCGGAGCGTCAGCGGAGCCTTTCCCTATGCAGCGCGCCAGCGCTGCATTTCCCGCTCCGCGGG
>NZ_JABZEE010000160.1 GCF_013387495.1 Streptomyces sp. PKU-EA00015
CTCGCTGTCCTTCGAGACACCGATGCTCTGGACGATCGGCTTCCTGGTCACCTTCACCTTCGGTGGTCTGACCGGCGTCATCCTGGCCTCGCCGCCGATGGACTTCCACGTCTCCGACTCGTACTTCGTCGTCGCCCACTTCCACTACGTCGTCTTCGGCACCGTGGTCTTCGCGATGTTCGCCGGCTTCCACTTCTGGTGGCCGAAGTT
>NZ_JABZEE010000017.1 GCF_013387495.1 Streptomyces sp. PKU-EA00015
CGTCCCGGCGGAGCGCGCGGCCTCCGAGACCACGCCTCCCGCCGACGCGACGGCGTCCGCCGCGCGCAGCGGGGCCGTCATGGCCGCCGGGTCCGTCGTGTCGCGGGCCACCGGGTTCGTGCGGTCCGCCGTCGTCGCCGCCGGGCTCGGGGTCGGGGCCGCCGCCGACGGGTACGCCGTCGGCAACTCCGTCCCCACCATCGTCTACATGCTCCTCCTCGGCGGCGCCCTCAACGCCGTCTTCGTGCCCGAGCTCGTCAAGGCCGCCAAGGAGCATCCCGACGGCGGCGCCGCCTACACCGACCGGCTCCTCACCGTCTGTGTGCTCGCCCTGCTCGGCCTCACCGCCGCCGCCGTGTGGGCCGCACCCGCGATCGTCGACGTGTACACGGACTACCGCGGCGAACAGGCGGCCATGACCGTCGCGTTCGCCCGGTACTGCCTGCCGCAGATCTTCTTCCTCGGCGTGTTCACCCTGCTCGGGCAGGTACTGGGCGCCCGCGGCCGGTTCGGTGCCATGATGTGGACGCCCGTCCTCAACAACCTCGTCGTCATCGCCGTCTTCGGCCTGTACCTCGCGGCCGGCGACGGCGGCACGCTGACTCCCGCCGAGACCGCCCTCCTCGGCTGGGGCACCACCGCGGGCATAGCCGTCCAGGCGCTCGCCCTGCTGCCGTTCCTGCGCGCCGCCGGGTTCCGGTTCCGTCCCCGCTTCGACTGGCGCGGCAGCGGACTCACCCGCCCCCTGCGCTCCGCGGGCTGGCTCGTCCTGCTCGTGCTGACCAACCAGGCCGCCTACTGGGTCACCACCAGACTCGCCACCGCCGCCGGCGCGCGGGCCGCCGCCGCGCACATCGACGGCGCCGGGTTCAGCGCGTACAACAACGCCTACATGCTGTGGGCCGTGCCGCACGGCATCGTCACCGTCTCCCTCGTGACCGCGCTCATGCCCCGTATGAGCGGCTCCGCCGCCGACGGCGACACCGCCGCGGTGCGCCGGGACGTCGCGTACGCGCTGCGCACCAGCGCCGCCCTGATCGTCCCCGCCGCGTGCGCGCTGTTCGCCCTCGCGGGGCCCGTGATGACGCTCGTCTTCCAGTACGGCGCCGTCGAGGCCGACGACACCGCCGTCATGGCGGGCATCCTGATGGCCTTCGCACCCGGACTCGTCGCCTTCTCCGGCCAGTACGTCCTCTCGCGCGCCTTCTACGCCCTGTCCGACACCCGCACCCCCTTCCTCCTCAACCTCGTGATCGCCGGCCTCAACGCGGCACTGTCCGCGACCGCGTACGCCCTGCTGCCCGCGCGCTGGGCCGTCACCGGTATCGCCGGTGCGTACTCGCTGGCCCTGTTCACGGGCTGGGCCGTCACGGCGTACGTCCTGCATCGCAGGCTCGCGGGCGGCAGCGGCGCCCTGTGGCGTTCGGCGACCCTGCGCGGGCAGCTGCGGCTGCTCGCCGCCGCCGCGCTCGCCACGGCCGCCGCTCATCTCGCCGTCCGCTGGGCCGCCCCGGCCGGCGCGCTCGCCGCCACCGGCGCGGGCGTCCTCGTGATCGCGGCCGTCATCGTCCTGCTCGCCCGGCCCCTGCGGCTGGACGCGACCACCGCGCTGCTGGCCGGGGCCACGGCGCGGCTCCGCCGCCGCACCGTCCGACGCTGACCACGACCTGGAGACACCCCGCCCATGCCACGCGTCCTCCTCATCGAAGACGATCCCTCGGTACGCGAGGGGGTCGAACTCGGGCTGCGCCGCCGGGGCCACGAGGTCCGCACCGCCGCCACCGGCGAGGCCGGACTCGACGCCCTGCACGCCTTCCGGCCCGACCTGCTGCTGCTCGACCTGATGCTGCCCGGCATGAACGGCGTCCAGGTCTGCCGCCGCGTACGGGAGAACAGCCAGCTGCCCATCATCATGCTCACCGCCCGCGGCGACGACTTCGACGTCGTCGTCGGCCTGGAGGCGGGCGCGGACGACTACATCGTCAAACCGGCCAGGACCGAGGTGATCGAGGCCCGCATCCGGGCCGTGCTGCGCCGCATCGAGGGGCCGGGGGCCGGCAAGCCCGCCGTCGAGTCCCACGGCGAACTCGCCATCGACCGCGCCGGTCTCACCGTCACCAAGGCCGGCCGGCCGCTCGCCCTCGCCCCCTCGGAGCTGAAGCTGCTGCTCCACCTGTCCGCGGCCCCGGAGCAGGTGTTCAGCCGCCAGCAATTGCTGGAGCACGTGTGGGAGCACAGCTACCACGGCGACGCACGGCTCGTCGACGCGTGCGTACGGCGGCTGCGGACCAAGATCGAGGACGGCTCGGGCGCCCCTCGGTACATCCAGACCCTGCGGGGCTTCGGCTACCGCTTCGGGCCCCTGTGAGACGCCCGGGGAGCGGCGGCCGGGGCCGTATCGCCGCGTTCGGACTGCGTACCCGGCTGGTCATCGCCTTCCTGCTGGTGGCCGTCGTCAGCGCCGGGACGACCGCCGCGCTCACCTACCGCGAGGCGCGCAACGCGGTCCTCGCCAGCGCCCAGGACACGGCGGTGGAGTCCTTCCGCGAGCAGGTCCAGACACTCGGCGTCGGGCTGCCCATGGACCGTACCGTGCTGCAGGAGCTGCTGCGCGGAATCGCGCGCAAGGCCAAACCGCACCCCTGGGTCGTCTTCGCCGAGTACGGCTCGCTGCGGGCCTCCTCCGGCACGAGCCCCACCTCGACCGTGATCACCGAGGAGCTGCGCCGCACCGCCCGCGAAGGCTCCCCGCACGGCAGCTTCGAACGCGTCGTCAAGGACGGAGTGCCGTACCTGACCATCGCCATGCCCGTGGTGGTGAAGGTCGGCGCGGGCGGAACGCTGCCCACCGGGTTCGTGCTGTACGCCGTGATGCGGATGTCGGACGAACAGGCGAACATCGACGCCCTGGTCGCCGCGGCCCGGGACGGCGCACTGCCCGGCCTCGCCATCGCGCTCGTACCCGCGCTGATCGCCGCGCGCAGCGTCCTGCGGCCGGTCCGTGAACTGCGGGAGGCCGCCCGCTCCATGGGCAGCGGCCGGCTCGACACCCGCATCCGCGCCCGGGGCCGCGACGAACTCGCCGACCTGGCGAGCACGTTCAACGAGTCGGCGGCCCAACTGGAGAGATCCGTCGACGAACTGCAGAAGGCCGAGGCGCGCGCCCGCCGCTTCGCCTCCGACGTCTCGCACGAACTGCGCACCCCGCTCGCCGGGATGCTCGCCGTCACCGAGGTTCTCGACGAGGACGCGGACACCCTCGACCCGGACACCGCGCGGGCCGTGCGGCTGATCAGCGCGGAGACGGGCAAGCTCGCCGTCCTCGTCGAGGACCTGATGGAGATCTCCCGCTTCGACGCCCGTGCCGCCGAGCTCCACACCGACGAGGTCGACGCCGCGGAGACCATACGCAAGACCCTGCAGAACCGGCACTGGACCGACCGGGTCCGCACCGACCTGCCCGACGGCATCCGCTTCCGCCTCGACCCCCGCCGCTTCGACGTCGTCGTCGCCAACCTCGTCGGCAACGCGCTGCGCCACGGCGGCGCGCCCGTCACCGTGGCGCTTCGGACCACGACGGCGGCGGACGGCACACCGCTGCTGGTCACCGAGGTCACGGACAGCGGGCCCGGTATCCGCCCGGACGCGCTGCCGCACATCTTCGACCGCTTCTACAAGGCGGACGCGGCCCGTACCCGGTCGGCGGGCAGCGGACTGGGGCTCGCGATCACCCAGGAGAACGTACGGCTGCACGGCGGCACGATCCGCGCGGCCAACGGACCAGGGGGCGGGGCGGTGTTCACCGTCGAGATCCCGGCGGACCACGGAAGGCGGGGGTGAGGGCATGAGCACGGGGAAGCGCGTACGCGCCGCCCTGGCGGGCCTGGCGGCCGCGGTGTCGCTCACGGCATGCGGCATCCAGGAGTCCGACGTCATCGAGGCCGGCGGCCCGGCGACCGTCGACGTGCTTCCCGCGCGCGAGGTGCGGATGCTCCTGTTCTTCTACTCGCCGGAGGGCACGCTGATGCCGGTGAGCCGTTACACGGGCGAGGCCTTGGGCGACTCCGCCGTCGAGCGCACCCGGGTGTCGACCGCCAAGACCGTCGCCGCGCTGCTGGACGGACCGAACGCGGAGGAGGACGGGTACGGGCTCCGCAGCGCCGTTGCCCTGCCGGCCCTCGCGCCGAAGGTCGAACCGGGCCGGGGCACGGTGGCCGTCACGATGGCCGCCCCCGTCCGCGGCCTGACCGGGCCCGCGCGGCGGCAGCTCGTCTGCACGATCGCCTATGCCGAGGACGCCGACGGGCAGACGGAGGTGACCCTGCGGGGAGTGGACGGCACGCTCGATCCGGCCCGCTGCGACGCGGGGTCGGGCCCCGTGGCGACGGACGAGCCGCGCGGGGCGGACCCCGAACCGGAGCAGGACCCCTGGGGCTCGGTCCGCCGGAGCACTCCTGCCGGCGAGACCCCCGCGGCCACCTCTAGCGACGCACCTCCGCCAGCACCGCGTCCGTGAACGCCGGCCACGCCTCGATCGCCCAGGGCCCGAACGCCCGGTCCGTGAGCGCCACGCACGCGGCCCGCGCGTCCGGGTCGATCCACAGGAAGGTGCCGGACTGGCCGAAGTGGCCGAAGGTGCGCGGCGAGGACGAGGCGCCCGTCCAGTGCGGCGACTTGGAGTCGCGGATCTCGAAGCCGAGGCCCCAGTCGTTGGGCTTCTGGTGGCCGTAACCCGGCAGGATCCCGGACAGCCCCGGGTGCACGACCGACATGGCCTCCAGGACCGTGCGCGGATCCAGCAGCCGCGGCGCCTGCACCTCGGCCGCGAACCGCACCAGATCGTCGACCGTCGAGACGCCGTCCTTGGCCGGCGAGCCCTCCAGCGTGGTGGACGTCATGCCGAGCGGCTCCAGCACGGCCTGGTGCAGATACTCGGCGAACGGGATCTCGGTCGCCTTGGCGATGTGGTCGCCGAGCACCTCGAACCCCGCGTTCGAGTAGATCCGGCGCGTGCCGGGCGCGGCCGCCGCGCGGTGCTCGTCGAAGGCGAGCCCCGAGGTGTGGGCGAGCAGATGACGGACGGTCGCGCCGTCGGGCCCGGCCGGCTCGTCGAACTCGATCGCGCCCTCCTCGTACGCGACCAGCGCCGCGTAGGCCGCGAGCGGCTTGGTGACGGAGGCGAGCGGGAAACGGCGGTCGGTCGGGCCGTGGGAACCGGCCACGGTCCCGTCGGCGCGCACGACGGCGGCCGCCGCGGTCGGTACCGGCCAGTTCTCGATCATCGCCAGGCTCTGCATGCGTACGAGCCTAGACGGTGCTACATGCTGAGCCGCATGGCCGGGTCCGGAGTGCGGACGAAGCCGAGCGACGCGTACAGCGGCTCGCCGTCCGAGGAGGCGCGCAGATCGATCTTGCGCACGTCCCGCTCGCGGAACCAGCCGAGCAGGCCCTCCATGCAGGCGCGGGAGAGGCCGCGCCGGCGCATGTCCTCGTCTGTGGCGACGCTGAACACGTAGCCGGTGGTGCCCTGAGGGTTGCCCGGACCGCCCAGCCTGTACTCGATCGTGCCCACCGCACAGGCGGCGAGCCCGCCGCCGGGCCGGTCGACGACGTACGCGGCCAGGTCGCCGGACCGGTCCGCCAGCCGGTCGCGCAGCGTCGCCACGGCGGCGGGCTGCCAGCTCACATCCGGGTTCGGGCCGTGGCAGGAGTCCTGCATCACCTTGCGGAGGCGGACCAGTTCTTCGGCGTCGGCGGGGACGGCGGGGCGTGCGGGGCTCATGGTCCGGGAGGCTAGTGCGGGCTCCGTCCGGATCGCCACGGGATTGTGCTTGCTTCGAGTGCACTCCAGGGTTTTAGCGTGGAGCGCATGACGGTGATCGAGAGCACGACCCCGACCGCCCGGACCGATCTCTGCAAGGCCCCACCCCGCGCGCATCCGCGCCCCGACGGCCACGACCGCTACACGATCAGCGAGGTCGTCTCCTTCACCGGACTCAGCGCGCACACCCTGCGCTGGTACGAGCGGATCGGACTGATGCCGCACGTCGACCGCTCGCACACCGGGCAGCGCCGCTTCAGCAACCGCGACCTGGACTGGCTCACCTTCGTCGGCAAGCTCCGGCTGACCGGGATGTCCGTCGCGGACATGGTCAGGTACGCCGAGCTGGTCCGCGAGGGCGAGCACACCTTCGAGGCCCGCGCGGAGCTGCTGGAGCGCACCCGTCGTGACGTCGTCGACCGGATCGCCGAACTCCGGGACACGCTCGCGGTGCTGGACCACAAGATTCACTTCTACGCGGACGCCCGCACGGCGTCGGAGAGGGACTGACCCCGATGAGCAACAACAGGATCCCGCAGGTGCCGCTCGGGACGGACGGCCCGCTGGTCGGCGTCCAGGGCCTCGGCTGCATGGGCATGAGCGAGTTCTACGGCGACACGGACGAGGCCGCGGCGCGGCAGACCCTGGAGGCGGCGCTCGCCGAGGGCGTCACGCTCCTCGACACGGCGGACGTGTACGGGCGGGGCGCCAACGAGGAGTTCCTCGCCCCGTTCGTCGCCGCGCACCGCGACGAGGTCACGCTGGCCACGAAGTTCGCGATCGAGCGCACCGACGACCCGCACTACCGGGGCATACGCAACGACCCCGCGTACATCCGGCGTGCCGTCGAGGACAGCCTGCGCCGGCTCGGCGTCGACGTCATCGACCTCTACTACATGCACCGCCGCGACCCGGCCGTGCCGCTGGCCGAGTCCGTCGGCGCGATGGCGGAGCTGGTGGAGCGCGGCTTTGTCAGGCACCTCGGCCTGAGCGAGGTCACCGGTGCCGAGCTGCGCGAGGCGCACGCCGTGCACCCCATCGCCGCGCTCCAGTCCGAGTGGTCGCTGTTCAGCCGGGACGTCGAACGCAGCGCGGTCGGCGCGGCGGCGGAGCTGGGTGTGGCGCTCGTGCCGTACTCGCCGCTCGGACGGGGCTTCCTCACGGGCGCGTTCACGGACGCGGGCGCCCTGTCGGAGGGGGACTTCCGCCGGCACCAGCCGCGCTTCACCGGCGAGAACGCGCGGACGAACGCGGCGCTGCTGGAGCCCGTCCACAAGATCGCCGCCGCGCACGGGGTGACGGCGGCGCAGGTGGCCCTGGCCTGGGTCCACCAGCGCGCCGAGGTCCACGGACTGACGGTGATCCCGATCCCCGGCACGCGCCGGACCACGCGCCTGCGGGAGAACCTGGCGGCGGTGGGGCTGACGCTCGGTGCGGAGGAACTGGCGGCACTGGAGCCGATCGCGGGGCGGGTGGCGGGGGACCGCTACCCGGACATGTCGTCGACGGCGACGGTACGGGAGTGACGGGCGCGGGCTCTTCGCCTACCCGCCCCTTCCCGAACTGGGGCTGTGCCCCGGACTCCGTACCGTGCTTCGCGCTGTGTCCTCAATCGCCGGACAGGCTGCCCAGCAGCCCCGCCGGCGTCTGAGGCGCGGGGGCGGAGCCCTGACGAGGCCGGCACGCTCAGAGCT
The DNA here is from genome assembly GCF_013387495.1 of Streptomyces sp. PKU-EA00015. Lineage (GTDB taxonomy): Bacteria > Actinomycetota > Actinomycetes > Streptomycetales > Streptomycetaceae > Streptomyces. The sequence goes on from NZ_JABZEE010000017.1 coordinate 7,516, forward strand.
CCGCCAGCAGCTCCGCCTTCTTCTTCGTGAACTCCTCGTCCGTCACCAGTCCCGCCAGGTGCAGGTCCCCCAAGTGCCGTATCCGGTCCGCGATGTCCGCCGGGTCGCGGCGGGCAGGGGGCGCCGTCAGGGCGGGAGCGGGGGACTGGGCGCGGACGGACTCCAGTACCGCCGCCGCGAACGGCAGCGACTCGTGCACCGGGCCGTAGCCCAGCCCGAACACCACGGCCGCCGGATCCTGGTCCGCCTGCGAGGCGGGCGGGGCCGCGGGGGCGCACGCGCCGGGGCGCGGCAGCAGGCGCAGATAGCCGTCGAACGCCTCCGGGGAGCGCCACTCCACCCCCGTCAGCTCGGACACCGCGAAACTCTGGTCCCCCGCGTTCCACTTGGCCGTCGACGCCGCCGTGCGCGACCAGCGGAATCTCACGCGCGAGCCGTCGAAGGACGCCTTCCCGTCGTACGCCTTGAAGCCCAGCGGCGCCGGGGGCGCGGTGACCGTGTACCGCTCGGCGGGACGGTCCGCGTCCGGGCCGAGCGCCTCGCGCAGCGCGTCCGCGTAGTACTCGGCGAGCGTCTCGCGCTCCGCCGGCAGCACCAGCCGGTACGGATCACTGGCGTCCTTGAGCTGACCCGCCGCCGCGTCCATCAGCGGGTCGGCCCCGGGTCTCGGCACGGCATGCAGGACGACGGTCCCGGCCTTGCCGGGCGTGAGCGTCACCGCGGCCAACGCCTCGTGGGGGACGCGCCGTTCACGCAGGGCGGAGAAGAGCTTCGGCCTGCGGATCCCCCGATCGAAGCGGATGAGCACGGAGTCGGTCTCGAACTCCCAGGTGGCTTGAATACCCGCCAGCACATCACCCATGTGCCTCATCGTATGCGGCCGACGCCTGTCCGTCGCCCCTCGGTCACAAGCCCGTTCCCCGACGCTCTACGCGCGTTGGCCCGCGCCCTCGCCGTAAATACCACTGCGGCACGTGTCGGTGTCGCCTGTGCAGCTGATGCCCTCGTACGAACCCACGCCGATCTCGGCGAAGTTGTCCACGCTCTCCGTACCCGGCTCGAAATAGCCGGTGTGTCCCGTCGCGCGCTCCGCGGAGACGACCCGCGCCCCGAACTCCGGCACCACGGGGTCCTCGCCGTGCCCGAGCCCGCCGACCGCCAGGTGCGGCACGTCCTGGATCCAGTCGTCGCTGTCGCGCGTGGCCCAGACACGGGCGCTGGTCCCGAGCTCGGAGACGTTCTGGGCGCGCATCCCGGGGCTGCCGGCGACCGCGATGTCCTCGACCCGCTCGGGCAGGTTCCGGGCGGCGACCCCGCAGACCACGGAGCCGTAGCTGTGGCAGAACAGTGCGACCCTGGAGTCGCCGGGCAGCGCTTCGGTGAGGGCGTTCAGCCGCACGGCGCCGCTCTCGGCGAGCCGCCCGATCGCGGAGTCCATGCCGACGCCGACCGGCGAGGTGTAGTCGGCCCAGGCGACGACGGCGGTGCGCACGCCGGGCGCGGCGGCCCGCTGGGCGGCGTACAGCGACTGCGCCATGCCGACCGGCGCGGTGTACTTGCGGGCCGTCTTCTGGAACGTGAGCAGGTTCGTGTCGACGCCGGGGACGATCACCGACACCCGCTCGGCGCGGTCGAGGTCGCCGAAGACCTCGGCGACCCGGCCCGGTCCCGTCGGGTCGAAGGCCAGGATCTGCCGGCCGGTGTCCATCAGCGCGCGGAACCGGTGCATCCGCCGGACCGCCTCGTGATGGCCTTCCGCGGTGAGTTCCGGGTCGGCGACCCGCCGCCGTTCGGCGGCCAGGGACGTGGCGAGCGCCTGCCGGTTCGCCCGGTAACGCAGGGTGACAGGCGCGCCGTTGAGATTGCCCACCACATGGGGGAAGTCGGCGGCGAGCCGCTTGCCCCGGGCGCTGCCGATCGACGCGAAGAACGCGGCGAGCCGGGCGGGCGCGGAGTCCGGCGCGGGCAGCGCCTCGGCTCCGATCCGGGCCTTGCGCCAGCCCGCCAGTTCGGCGGCCAGCGCGGTGCGCGGGCCGCCCTGATCTCGTATGGCGGTCCATCCGGTGGTCGCGAGCATCATGAAGACCACCATCAGGGCGAGCAGGGCACGCCAGACGGTCGGGGCGGGGGAGGCGTCGAAAGAAGTCACTGCGGGACACCCTAGGAGAAGGGTGGCCGCGGGCGCGAAGAGGGTGAGGCAGATCACGTGTGAAGGGGGAATGAAGGGGCACGAGGGTGACGTTCCGTGCGCGCGGCGTACGCATCGACGCAACTCGCGCGCCCTCGCGCCTGGTTGACGCGCCCCGCGCCGGACCCGGCCGAGCCCGACACCGTGCCCCGCGCCCGCGCGTGCCACCGGACACCCGCTGTCCTGCCGGGCGTTGCGCCATGTCGCGCCGAGCGCCACAGGCGCCGCTGTCCCGCCGGCCGTGTGCCCCCATGCGCCGCGAGCCGCCGCACACCGGGCCCACTGCCCCGTCGGTGGCGCGTGCACCCATCTGCCGCCCCTGCCTTCGGCGGTCTCGTGCGTGCGCCGAGCATCGCGCCGCGAGCCGCCGCCCGCCGGGCGTCGCGCCGTGCCCGGTGGAGTGGGCCGCCAGGTGCACCAGGGCGCCCGTGCGGGCAGTTCAGGCGCCGGTGCGCCAGTTGCCCGCCAGGGACGGGCCCAGGTGGTCGAGGTAGGCCTCGGTCAGTGCGCGGATCGCCTCCACGCTCGGGTCCTCGCCCCGGCCCCACAGGCGGCCGGTCACCCGCATGACCCCGCCGAACGCCGCCACCGCCACCCGCGGCCGCGGATCGGCGTCCACGTCCAGACCCTCGCGTTCGGCGATCAGCCGGGCGAGCAGGTCCTCCATGTCCGCGGAGCGCCGCAGGTGGGCCGCGAGCAGCGCCGGGGTCGACTCGATCATCAGGAAGCCGCGCATGTACAGGTCGAGCGGGACGATCTCCTCGATGGCGAGCCCGATGGTGTCCCAGGACGCGGAGACGGCGTTGCGCATCGCCTCGAACGGGCCTTCCTCGGCGGGTCGTTCGCGCAGGGCGGCGACGTAGTGCGACTCCGCCAGCTCCTGGACGGCGAACGCGACCTCCTCCTTGCTGGCGAAGTACCGGAAGAAGGTGCGCTGGGACACCTCGACCGCGTCGACGATCTCGTCGACCGTCGTCCTCTCGTACCCCTGCGTGGTGAACAGCTCGAGGGCCGCGCGCACCAGGGCGTCGCGGGTGCGCTGCTTCTTGCGGGCGCGCAGTCCGGTCGGCTCGACCGTCACGTCATCGTCCTCTTTCCCCAGCGTTCGTCCAGCTCAGCGTACCTGCGAGCGGTGTGACAGCTACCGACTGGTGAACTCGTTTGTCAACTGTCAGTCGCTGACATTAGCCTCGCCGTATGACTAGTCAGACCACCGTCGCAAAGGCGCCGAGAGACCCCGGAGGTCCCCAGGACTCCGCCCAGGCGCCCGTCAAGGGGCTGCGCGGCCACCCCTGGCTGACCCTGTTCGCCGTCGCCATCGGTGTGATGATGGTCGCGCTCGACGGCACGATCGTCGCGATCGCCAACCCGGCGATCCAGAAGGACCTCGGCGCATCCCTGTCCCAGGTCCAGTGGATCACCAACGGCTACCTGCTCGCCCTCGCCGTCGCTCTGATCACGGCGGGCAAGCTCGGTGACCGCTTCGGCCACCGCCAGACGTTCCTGATCGGCATCGCGGGCTTCGCCGCGGCCTCCGCGGCGATCGGCCTGTCCGACTCCATCGCCCTCGTCATCCTGTTCCGCGTCTTCCAGGGCCTGTTCGGCGCGCTGCTCATGCCGGCCGCGCTCGGCCTGCTGCGCGCCACGTTCCCCGCCGAGAAGCTGAACATGGCCATCGGCATCTGGGGCATGGTCATCGGCGCCTCCACGGCGGGCGGCCCGATCCTCGGCGGTCTGCTCGTCGAGCACGTCAGCTGGCAGTCGGTGTTCTTCATCAACGTGCCCGTCGGCGTCGTCGCCCTCGTCTTCGGCCTGGTGATCCTCAGGGACCACCGCGCCGAGAACGCGCCGCGCTCGTTCGACATCCCCGGCATCCTGCTGCTCTCGGGAGCCATGGGCGCGCTGGTCTACGGCCTGATCAAGGCGGGCGAGTCCTGGGGCTGGGGCGGTGGCCGGACCTGGCTCTGCCTCGGCGGCGCGATCCTCCTCTTCGCCCTCTTCGCCTTCTGGGAGACGAAGGTCGATGAGCCGCTGATCCCGCTCGGCCTCTTCCGCTCCGTCCCCCTCGCCGCGGGCACGGTCCTGATGGTGCTGATGGCCTTCGCCTTCATGGGCGGCCTGTTCTTCGTGACGTTCTACCTCCAGGGCGTCAAGGGCCTCAGCCCGGTCGACAGCGGCCTGCGGCTGCTGCCCCTGACGGCGATGATGATCGTGTCCTCGCCGCTGGCGGGCGCGCTGATCACCAAGTTCGGACCGCGCGTCCCGCTTGTCGGCGGCATGGTCTGCACGGCGGTCGCGATGTTCGGGATGACCGCCCTGACCGAGGGCACCGGCACGTTCGTGATGTCCCTCTGGTTCGCCCTGCTGGGTCTCGGTCTCGCGCCGGTCATGGTGGGCGCCACCGAGGTCATCGTCGGCAACGCGCCGCTGGAGCTCTCCGGTGTCGCAGGCGGCCTCCAGCAGGCGGCCATGCAGGTCGGCGGCGCGCTCGGCACCGCCGTACTGGGTGCCGTCATGTCCTCCAAGGTGAGCGCCGAGTTCGCGGACAACTGGCGGGGCGCGGGCATCCCCGTCCCGCCGGACCCGCGGCTGGAGGAGGCCGCCGAGTTCGGCGCCGTCCCCGCGGAACTGGCGAAGGCGCCCGGCATGACGCCGGATCTCGTCACCAGGATCGGTGACGTCATCCATGACACGTTCATGTCCGGCATGGGCCTGGCGTTCACCGTCGCCGGTGCCGTCGCGGTCGTCGCCGCCCTGGTCGCCACGCTCACCAAGCGCGGCGAGAACGCGGAGGCCGGTGCGGGCGGCGCCCACATCTGACGTCAACGCGGCGCCTGCGAGAGCCCCGACCGACAGCCCCGCCGGGGCTCTCGCCTATCCGGGTGATCATGCGACCGCCCTCTTCCGTTGGCGTGTCACCGCAGGTCAGGCTGCGGCCAAGTGATCCACACGACACGGGGGACGATCCGTATGCGTACGACTGTGTTCGCGGCGGCCGCGCTGGCCGCCACCGCCCTGCTCGCACCTGCCGCCGCGTCCGCGGCCCCGGCGGCAGCGCCACCGCGTCTCGGGGCCTGTGCCGCCGGTGAGTTGTGCCTCTGGGCGAAGAGCGGCTTCCAGGGCGCCCGCGCGGCCCATGAACTCGCCGGCACCGACATCGACAGCTGTGTGCCGCTCCCGGCCGGCACCACCGCGGTCTCGCTCGCCAACCGGACGGGCCGCCCGGTGACCACGTACCAGTCCGCGGAGTGCGCGGAGACGGGCGAGTTCGAGACCTACCCCGGCGGCGGCACCTGGGTGCCCGAATCGCCGTACCGGGTACGGGCGTTCAAGATCTGGGAGAACTAGAGGGAGCGGCTGCCTGCCCGGGCACGGAAGCACCCGCCTCCGTGCCCGACAGCCGCGCCACCTCCGCGCGGAGCTGCTTCACCTCGGTCGTCAGCGCCTCCAGCAGCGCGGTCTGCCGGCGCTCCTCGGCGTCGTCCCTCTCGAAGCGGGAGATGAACCAGGCCGCGATGTTCGCCGTCACCACACCGAGCAGGGCGATGCCCGAGATCATCAGTCCGACCGCCAGCAGCCGGCCGAGGCCCGTCGTCGGCGCGTGGTCCCCGTAGCCGACCGTCGTCATCGTCGTGAACGACCACCACACCGCGTCGCCGAGCGTCTTGATGTTGCCACCCGGCGCGTCCCGCTCCACCCGCAGCACGGCGAGCGAGCCGAACATCATCAGCCCCACCACCGCTCCGCCCACATAGGTCGTCAGCGTGATCTGCGGGGCCATCCGGGCCCGCCGCCCCACCAGCAGCAGCGTGGAGACCAGCCGCAGCAGCCGCAGCGGCTGCACCAGCGGCAGGGCCACCGCGAGCAGGTCCAGCGGGTGGCTGCGCACGAACAGCCACCTGCCCGGCGCCAGGGCCAGTCGTACGAGATAGTCCGCCGCGAACGCCGCCCACACGGCCCACTCGGTCACCGTGCACAGCCTGTGCACCCACGTGTCCGCGCCGGGCGCCACGATCGGCACCGAATACGCGACGGCGAACGCCACGGCGAGACTCAGCAGCGGCCCCTGGGTGCGCGCCTCCCAGCGCATCTGCGCCGTTCGTTCCTTCATGGGGCGCATCGTAAAGGGGGTGCGCGGGGACGAACCCCGCACACCCCCAGGAACGGGAGCGGCTACGCGTCGCCGCCGGCCGCGCCGGGGTCCGCCGCCGACACGTCGAGCAGCTGGTAGCGGTCCACCGCCTGCTTCAGCACGCTGCGGTCCACCTTGCCCTCACGCGCCAGCTCGGTGAGCACCGCCAGCACGATCGACTGCGCGTCGATGTGGAAGTACCGGCGGGCCGCACCGCGCGTGTCCGCGAAGCCGAAGCCGTCGGCGCCCAGCGAGGAGTACGTGCCCGGCACCCAGCGGGAGATCTGGTCCGGTACGGAGCGCATCCAGTCCGAGACCGCGACGAACGGACCCTCGACGCCGGACAGCTTCTGCGTCACGTACGGAACGCGCTGCTCCTCCTCGGGGTGGAGCAGGTTGTGCTCCTCGGCCGCGACGGCGTCGCGCCGCAGCTCGTTCCACGAGGTCGCCGACCACACGTCGGCGCGTACGTTCCACTCCTCGGCGAGGATCCGCTGCGCCTCGACCGCCCACGGCACGGCCACACCCGACGCCATGATCTGCGCCGGGATCGCGCCCTGCTCGCCGCGGCGGAAGCGGTGGATGCCCTTGAGGATGCCCTCGACGTCCACGTCGGCCGGCTCGGCCGGGTGCTGGATGGGCTCGTTGTACACGGTGAGGTAGTAGAAGACGTCCTCGCCGTGCGGGTGCTCGGCGTCGCCGCCGTACATCCGGCGCAGACCGTCCTGGACGATGTGCGCGATCTCGAAGCCGAACGCCGGGTCGTAGGCGACACAGCCCGGGTTGGTGGACGCGAGCAGCTGGGAGTGGCCGTCCGCGTGCTGCAGGCCCTCGCCGGTCAGCGTGGTGCGGCCGGCCGTCGCGCCCAGCACGAAGCCGCGCGCCAGCTGGTCGGCCATCTGCCAGAACTGGTCGCCGGTGCGCTGGAAGCCGAACATCGAGTAGAAGACGTAGACCGGGATGAGCGGCTCGCCGTGCGTCGCGTATGCCGAACCGGCCGCGATGAGGGAGGCCGTGCAGCCCGCCTCCGAGATGCCGTCGTGCAGCATCTGCCCGGTCGGCGACTCCTTGTACGCGAGCAGCAGCTCGCGGTCCACGGCCTCGTACTGCTGGCCCAGCGGGTTGTAGATCTTCGCGCTCGGGAAGAAAGAGTCCATGCCGAAGGTGCGGTACTCGTCGGGCGCGATCAGCACGAACCGCTTGCCGATCTCCTTGTCCCGCATGAGGTCCTTCAGCAGCCTGACGAACGCCATGGTGGTGGCGATCGACTGCTGACCGGAGCCCTTCTTCACAGCCGCGTACGTCTTGTCGTCGGGCAGCACGAGCGGCTGGGAGCGCACGACGCGGGTGGGCACGTAACCGCCGAGCGCCTTGCGGCGGTCGTGCATGTACTGGATCTCCTCCGACTCCGGGCCCGGGTGGTAGTACGGCGGAAGGCCGGACTCCAGCTGGGCGTCGGTGATCGGGATGTGGAGGCGGTCGCGGAAGCCCTTGAGGTCGTCGACCGTCAGCTTCTTCATCTGGTGCGTGGCGTTGCGGCCCTCGAAGTTCGGGCCGAGCGTCCAGCCCTTGACCGTCTGGGCGAGGATCACGGTCGGCTGGCCCTTGTGCGCGCGCGCCGCCGCGTACGCCGCGTAGATCTTCCGGTGGTCGTGGCCGCCGCGGCCCAGCATGAGGATCTGGTGGTCGCTCATGTTCTCGACCATGGCGCGCAGTCGGTGGTCGTCGCCGAAGAAGTGCTGCCGGATGTACGCGCCGGTCTCGGTGGCGTACGTCTGGAACTGGCCGTCCGGCGTGGTGTTCAGCTTGTTGACCAGCACGCCGTCGCGGTCCTGCGCGAGCAGCGGGTCCCAGGTGCGGTCCCACACCAGCTTGATCACGTTCCAGCCGGCGCCGCGGAACTGCGACTCCAGCTCCTGGATGATCTTGCCGTTGCCGCGGACCGGGCCGTCGAGGCGCTGCAGGTTGCAGTTGACGACGAAGGTCAGGTTGTCCAGGCCCTCGCGGGCGGCGATGGACAGCTGGCCCAGCGACTCGGGCTCGTCCATCTCGCCGTCGCCGAGGTAGGCCCACACGTGCGAGTCGGAGGTGTCGGCGATGCCGCGGGCCTCCATGTAGCGGTTCATCCGCGCCTGGTAGATCGCGCCGAGCGGGCCGAGGCCCATCGAGACGGTCGGGAACTCCCAGAAGTCCGGCATCAGCCGCGGGTGCGGGTAGCTGGACAGGCCGTACGGCGCCTTCGACTTCTCCTGGCGGAACGCGTCGAGCTGCCGCTCGGAGAGCCGGTCCAGCAGGAACGCGCGGGCGTAGATACCGGGGGAGGCGTGCCCCTGGAAGAAGATCTGGTCACCGCCCTTGCCGTCGTCCTTGCCGCGGAAGAAGTGGTTGAAGCCCACGTCGTACAGGGAGGCGGAGGAGGCGAACGTGGCGATGTGGCCGCCGACGCCGATGCCGGGGCGCTGCGCGCGGGAGACCATCACCGCGGCGTTCCAGCGCGTGGCGTTGAGGATCTTGCGCTCGATCTCCTCGTTGCCGGGGAAGAACGGCTCGTCCTTGGTGGCGATGGTGTTGACGTAGTCCGTGCTGCGCATCTCGGGCACGGCCACGCGCTTCTCGCGCGCCCGCTCGATCAGGCGGAGCATCAGGTAGCGGGCGCGCTCGCGGCCCCGCTCGTCGACGGCGGCGTCGAGAGAGTCCAGCCACTCCTTGGTCTCTTCGGGATCGAAGTCCGGGACCTGGCTGGGAAGGCCGCCAATGATGATCGGGTTGCGATCGGATCCGGAAGCCACGCTATTCCTTCGCTGTTCGGGGGTCTGCCGCGACGAGATGACGGGAAGACGCGCTGACGTGATGTCGGGGAAGCTGTCGCACCGCCTCCATCGTGTACCGCAGGGAGGCGTACGTCACCTCTACCGAGGGGTAACCCCCGGACTTCGTGACATCGGGCCAGGACCCCGGGTGCCGGCCCGGCCAAATCGCAACCATACGCTCAACCCGTCCAAGCGTTTCGTTCGGTCGTTCGGTTCGATTGTGGGATCGAGGGTAGGAATGCGGCAAAGATGGCCAAAAGGCGTGGCACCCTTCATGCACGGGTCACCGGGCGCTGCCTGGAGTTGCGCCGAGACGGCCGCAAACGTCACCGTTTCGGCGGTCCGTACGGCCGGGTACTTGCGCGATCCGTCCCGCCCGTGTGGACTACGGCCAATGCCACGCGTGCGCGCGTGGCCTCAAGGCATTCCCAAAGAACAAGATCAGGAGGCAAGCCGTGAGCGCGACCGCGGACCACGCGGAGACGAACCTGGCCGCAAGGCTGGGTTTCCAGCCCGACCAGGTGGTCCAGGAGATCGGCTACGACGAGGATGTCGACCAGGAGCTCCGCGAGGCCATCGAAGAGGTCACCGGCACCGAGCTCGTCGACGAGGACTACGACGACGTGGCCGATGCCGTGGTGCTCTGGTTCCGTGAGGACGACGGGGACCTGACCGATGCGCTGGTGGATGCCATCGCGTACATGGAGGAAGGCGGCCAGATCCTGCTGCTGACGCCGAAGACCGGCCGCGACGGCTACGTCGAGCCCAGCGAGATCGGCGAGGCTGCCACCACAGCGGGCCTGTCGCAGACCAAGAGCATCAGCGCCGGCAAGGACTGGGCCGGCACCCGTCTGGTGACGCCGAAGGCCGCGGCGAAGAAGCGCTAGCCGCGAGGAAGCGCCGGCCGCGGCGCCGGGTGCGATCCGACACAGCATCGCGAGGCCCCCGCCGACCACCTCCCACGACCCGGTGGGAGCAGTCGGCGGGGGCCTCGCGCATGGGGCCCGCGCCTTCTGCGTAGGGTGGTCGTTCACCTGACCGGCTCACAGAAGGGATGCGTTTTCCATGGCCATCGAGGTCGGTGACAAGGCTCCGGAGTTCGAGCTCAAGGACAACCACGGGCGCACCGTCACGCTGTCCGAGTTCCGCGGCGAGAAGAACGTGGTGCTCCTCTTCTATCCGTTCGCCTTCACCGGCGTGTGCACCGGCGAGCTGTGCGCCCTGCGCGACGAGCTGCCGACGTTCGTCAACGACGACACCCAGCTCCTCGCGGTCTCCAACGACTCGATCCACACCCTGCGCGTCTTCGCCGAGCAGGAGGGGCTCGAGTACCCGCTGCTGTCCGACTTCTGGCCGCACGGCGAGACCTCCCGGGCCTACGGCGTCTTCGACGAGGAGAAGGGCTGCGCGGTGCGCGGCACCTTCATCATCGACAAGGAGGGCGTCGTGCGCTGGACCGTGGTCAACGCCCTGCCCGACGCGCGCGATCTGAACGAGTACGTCGAGGCCCTCGGCGCGCTCTGAGGCCCTCCCGGCGCACCGGCCGCCGCGAACGCAGGGGTTTCCCGGCCATCGCCCGGAAATAGCACAGCGGCCGGGAACCGGTCACTAGGATCCTTTCGTTGATCCCAACAGCAACGAACGACGGGGGCGCTGCCCCTGAACATCCAATGGAGGGACTCGTGGGAGTCAGCCTCAGCAAGGGCGGCAACGTCTCGCTGACCAAGGAGGCCCCTGGCCTGACCGCCGTCACCGTCGGTCTGGGCTGGGACGTCCGCACCACCACCGGCACCGACTTCGACCTCGACGCCAGCGCCATCCTGGTCAACGCGGAGGGCAAGGTCCGCAATGACCAGGACTTCGTGTTCTTCAACAACCTGAAGAGCGCCGACGGCTCGGTCGAGCACACCGGTGACAACCTCACCGGTGAGGGCGAGGGCGACGACGAGCAGGTCAAGGTGAACCTGGCCGGCGTCCCCGCCGACGTCGACAAGATCGTCTTCCCGGTGTCGATCTACGACGCCGAGACCCGCCAGCAGTCCTTCGGCCAGGTCCGCAACGCCTTCATCCGCGTCGTGAACCAGGCCGGCGGCGCCGAGATCGCGCGGTACGACCTCTCCGAGGACGCCTCCACCGAGACGGCGATGGTCTTCGGCGAGCTCTACCGGCACGGTGCGGAGTGGAAGTTCCGCGCCGTCGGCCAGGGTTACGCCTCGGGCCTGCGCGGCATCGCGCAGGACTTCGGTGTGAACGTCTGAGCCCAGCAGTTCCCATGCCCGGCGCCGCACTCCTTCTGGTGCGGCGCCGGACGTGCCTCGCAACCAAGCCCACCCAGGGGAGGACTCACCATCATGGGCGTCACGCTCGCCAAGGGAGGCAATGTCTCCCTCTCCAAGGCCGCACCCAATCTCACCCAGGTCCTCGTGGGGCTCGGCTGGGACGCACGCTCCACCACGGGAGCCCCCTTCGACCTCGACGCCAGCGCCCTGCTCTGCCAGAACGGCCGCGTCCTCGGCGACGAGTGGTTCATCTTCTACAACCAGCTCACGAGCCCCGACGGCTCCGTCGAGCACACCGGGGACAACCTCACGGGTGAGGGCGACGGGGACGACGAGTCGCTCCTGGTGGACCTCTCCAAGGTGCCGGCCACGGTCGACAAGATCGTCTTTCCGGTCTCCATCCACGACGCCGACAACCGCGGCCAGACCTTCGGCCAGGTGAGCAACGCCTTCATCCGCGTGGTCAACCAGGCCGACGGCCAGGAGCTCGCGCGCTACGACCTCAGCGAGGACGCCTCGACCGAGACCGCGATGATCTTCGGCGAGCTCTACCGCTACGGGGGCGAGTGGAAGTTCCGGGCCGTAGGACAGGGGTACGCGTCGGGCTTGCGGGGCATCGCTCTAGACTTCGGGGTCAACGTTTCGTAAAGCCGCGTGCGGCGCGGGGGAGACCCTCCCTCGGGCATCGCCCGGGGGACCATTACACGATTGGGTAGCCAGTGGTTCTGAAAACCTTCGGCTGGTCGTTCGCCGTCACGGCGCTCGGCCTCGCATTCGCCGCCTGGCAGTGGGGCTGGGAGGCGTTCGGGATCGTACTGATCCTGTCGATCCTCGAGATCTCGCTGTCGTTCGACAACGCGGTCGTCAATGCCGGAATCCTCAAGAAGATGAACGCCTTCTGGCAGAAGATCTTCCTGACCATCGGCATCCTGATCGCCGTCTTCGGTATGCGACTGGTCTTCCCCGTCGTGATCGTCGCCATCAGCGCCAAGGTAGGACCGATCGAAGCGGTCCAGCTCGCCATGGACAACCCCGGGCGGTACGAGGACCTCGTCACCGACGCGCACGCGGCCATCGCCGCGTTCGGTGGCATGTTCCTGCTGATGATCTTCCTGGACTTCATGTTCGAGGAGCGCGAGCACAAGTGGCTGGCCTGGCTGGAGCGCCCGGTGGCCAAGCTCGGCAAGGTCGACATGCTGTCGGTCTGCATCGCGCTGATCGTCCTGATGATCACCGCCATGACCTTCGCCACCCAGGCACACACCAGTACCGGGCACGCCGACAAGTCGGCCACCGTGCTGCTGTCCGGTGTGGCGGGTCTGATCACCTACCTGGTCGTCGGCGGCCTCTCCGGCTACTTCGAGGACAAGCTCGAGGAAGAGGAGGAGCGCGAGCACGAGGAGGAGGAGCAGGCCAAGCGCGAGGGCAAGCAGGTCTCCGCGGTCGGCCTGGCCGGCAAGGCGGCGTTCTTCCTCTTCCTGTACCTCGAGGTCCTCGACGCGTCCTTCTCCTTCGACGGCGTCATCGGCGCGTTCGCCATCACCAACCACATCTTCTGGATGGCGCTCGGCCTCGGCATCGGCGCGATGTACGTCCGGTCGCTCACCGTCTACCTGGTGCGCCAGGGCACGCTGGACGACTACGTCTACCTGGAGCACGGCGCGCACTACGCGATCGGCGCGCTCGCGGTCATCCTGCTCGTCACCATCCAGCACGAGATCAGCGAGATCATCACCGGCCTCGTCGGCGTGCTCCTGATCGCCGCCTCGTTCTGGTCCTCGCTGCGGCGCAACAAGACGCTCGCGGCGGCCGAGGGAAAAGCTGACTCGGGCGACAAAGCCGGAGTGTCGTCCGGGGTGTGACACCCTCCGAGGGGAGGGAACGCTCTGAACGGGGCGGTCACGAGGTTCTCGAGCCTCGGGGCCGCCCCGCGGCATGACGCGGGGACTTGACGACCGAGTGTGGGGTGGGGCATGGCCTTCTGGGACAACCTGTTTCGGGGGAGCGCGGCGCAGTTCGATTCCGGCAGCGCCGCGACCAACTCCATAGAGCTGACCAAACGGCGCCCGACGGTCTCGCTCACCAAACAGGGCGCTGCCACCGGCAATCTGCGCGTCAACCTCTCCTGGCGGATGCGCACCTCGGACATCGAGGGGCGCTCACGCCAGGGCGGCCGGCTCCTGCGCCACCCGTTCAAGCTCTTCCAGCCCGACGTGGTCCAGGCCCACACCCAGGGCGTGGTCAACGTGGACCTGGATCTCGGCTGCCTGTACGAGCTGACGGACGGCAGCAAGGGCGTGGTGCAGCCGCTGGGCAGCTTCTTCGGCAGCCTGAACGAACCGCCGTACGTACGCCTCAGCGGCGACGACCGGTTCGGCGCCCCCTCCGGCGAGACGATCTTCGTCAACCTCGACCACCGGGACGAGATCAAGCGCCTGCTCTTCTTCGTCTACATCTACGACCAGACGCCCGCCTTCGACCGCACGCACGCGCACTGCACGCTCTACCCGAGCAACGGGCCGCGCGTGGAGATCGAGCTCGACGAGCGCGCGCCCCAGGCCCGCTCCTGCGCCGTGTTCTCCGTGGAGAACGTCAAGGGAGAGCTGGTCGTGCGCCGCGAGGTGAAGTTCGTGTACGGCTTCCAGGCAGAGCTCGACCGGCTGTACGGATGGGGGCTGCAGTGGGGCCGGGGCTACAAGAGCAGGGTCTGACGAGGGCGCCGGGCGGCCGCGCCCGGTCCTGGTCAAGTGCTTCGTACAGGGCCCCGGAGGACCTACGGCCGCAGGAACTGCGGGCCCATCGGAGGCAGCCGGAAGCTCGGGTCGGGCGCGTGCGCGGCCAGGGGAGCGGGCTGCGGATAGCCGTACCCGGAGGCGGGCGGCGCCGTCTGCGGCGGGGGCGGGGGCGGGGCGGTCTGCGGGTAGCCGTACGCGGGCCGGGTCGCGTCCGACTGCGGATACCCGTAGGCGGGCGCAGGCTGCGCCGGCGGGGGCGGAGCCGCCTGGGTCGCTGTGGCGGGTTCCGCGGAGGGCTCGGCGGACGGTTCCGCGGCCGCCTCTGCCTCGTCCACCGAGATGCCGAACGCGGTCGCGAGCCCCACGAGGCCCGTCGGATAGCCCTGCGCCACCGCGCGGAACTTCCAGCCGTCCCCGCGCCGGTACAGCTCGCCGCAGATGATCGCCGTCTCCTCGCCGGTCTCCGGCTTCACGTCGAAGACGGCCAGCGGCTCCCCGTCGGGCGCGGCCGCGTCGTGGAGCAATATGCGCAGATCCCGTACATGCTCGAAGGTGCCGCCGTCGGAGGAGGCGGCGATCACGACCTGATCGACGGAGGTGTCCAGTGCCCCCAGGTCCGCCTCGACGGTGTCCGTCAGGTGCTCGGCGATCCGCTTCTTCGGCAGCCGGCGCACCAGACCCGAGGGATGGCGCGGCTGGTTGTAGAAGACGAAGTCCTCGTCGGAGCGCACACGGCCGTCGGCGCCGAGCAGCAGCGCCGACGCGTCCACGTCCGGAACCCCGGCGTCCGGGGTCCAGCGCAGCACGGCCCGTACGGCCGTGGCATCGAGAGGGACGTTCGAGCCCTTCAGCATCGCGTGCGTCATGCCCGTCATCCTGCCTGCCCGAGGCCGCGCGGGACAACGCGGGGCCCTGTTGCGGGCCCCTGTGCGTACCTGTCCGGCAGGCCGGGCGACACGGGTGCGAAGCGGACGAGTTACCTGCATTTCATGCACATGGGGAACTCTCGACACCCGCGCTTACGTACTATTACCGGCCACATGTTGTCAGGGCCGTCGAGGCAGTACGGGGGATGTAGATGCGTCATTTCGGGCAGGTCCCGCCCGCGGTCCAGGCGAGACTCTTCCACCAGCAGCCGTGCGAATTCGACGCCGGCTCTCCGGCCAGGATGCTCGCCGCCGGCCTCGGCGCCACGCTCTACAGCCCGGCCACCCGCCCGCGGCTCGCCGACGACGTGGTCAAGCAGGCCGGCCGGGGCGTCGTGTCCATGGTGCTGTGCCTGGAGGACTCCATCGACGACGCGGACGTGGAGGCGGCCGAGGCCAACCTGGTCCGCCAGTTCACCGACCTCGACGCACGCGGCGGCGAGGTGCCCCTGCTGTTCATCAGGGTCCGCTTCCCGGAGCAGATCACCGACCTCGTGAAGCGTCTGGGACCCGCGGGACGGCTGCTGACCGGATTCGTACTTCCCAAGTTCACCGAGGAGCGCGGCGTCCCCTTCCTGGAGGCGCTCGCCACCGCCGAGGCCGCCTGCGGGCGCCGGCTGTTCGCGATGCCCGTCCTGGAGTCGCCCGAGCTGCTCTACCTGGAGAGCAGGACCGACACGCTCGTCGGCATCTCCCGCACCGTCGACAAGTACCGCGACCGCGTCCTCGCCCTGCGCCTCGGCGTCACCGACTTCTGCTCCGCGTACGGACTGCGCCGCTCGCCCGACATGACGGCGTACGACGTACGGATCGTCACCTCCGTCATCGCCGACGTGGTCAACGTGCTCGGCCGCTCCGACGGCACCGGGTTCACCATCACCGGCCCGGTGTGGGAGTACTTCCCCACCCAGGAGCGCATGTTCAAGCCCCAGCTGCGCCGCAGCCCCTTCCTCGAAGGGCGGGCCGAGGAGCTGCGCACCGCGCTCATCGAGCACGACATGGACGGCCTGCTGCGCGAGATCGAGCTCGACCGGGCCAACGGCCTGCTCGGCAAGACCTGCATCCACCCCTCCCATGTGCTGCCCGTCCACGCCCTGTCCGTGGTCAGCCACGAGGAGTACAGCGACGCCTGCGACCTCCTGCGCCCCGAGCGCGGAGGGGGCGGCGTGCTGCGCTCCGCGTACACGAACAAGATGAACGAGGTGAAGCCGCACCGCGCCTGGGCGGAGCGGACGCTCCAGCGCGCCGAGGTCTTCGGCGTCGCCAAGGAGGACATCGGCTTCGTGGACCTGCTGCGGGCGGGAGTCGCGGACTCATGACGAAGGAGGAGGACGGCGTGGTGTGGTCGGGCAGCTGGGTCGCGGACCGGCTCGGAGTCGGACTCGACGGGGACGAACGGCTGCCCGAACTGCTGGGCCTCGCCCTGCGCCGCAACCCCAAGCGGGCACACCTGCTGGTGTCCAACGTGCTGGGCAAGCACGTGCCGCAGAACCCGCGCGTGGTCTGGCAGTGCGGATACGACCTCGGCCGCCGCGTGCGCGAGCTGCTCGGCGACGCCGCGTCCCGCCGCGCGGTCGTCCTCGGCTACGCGGAGACCGCGACCGGCCTCGGCCACTCCGTCGCGGACGGTGTGGCCCTCGCGCCCTATCTGCACTCCACCCGGCGCCCCGTCGACGGCGTCGCCCGCGCCGGCGGGTTCGAGGAGTCCCACTCGCACGCCACCACGCACCTGCTGCTGCCGGAGGACCCGCGGCTGCTGGCGGGCGACGGCCCGCTGATCCTCGTCGACGACGAGTTCTCCACGGGCAACACCGTTCTCAACACCATCCGCGACCTCCACGAGCGCTTCCCGCGCAAGCGGTACGTGATCGTCGCGCTCGTCGACATGCGCGCCGAGGCGGACCGGCGGCGCTTCACCGCCTTCGCGCAGGAGATCGGCGCGCGCGTCGACCTCGTGTCCCTCGCCTCCGGCACCGTCCGCCTGCCGGAGGGCGTCCTGGAGAAGGGCCGGGCGCTCGTCGCGGAGCACGAGCCCACGGCCCCCGCCACGAGCCCGGCCCCGGCGCCCGCCGGCCGCCTCACCCGCATCGACCTGGACTGGCCCGCCGGCGTCCCCGACGGCGGACGCCACGGCTTCACCCCCGAGCACCGGCGCGCCCTGGAGGCCGAACTGCCCGCCATGGCGCTGCGGATCGCCGACGCGCTCGGCGAGGCCTGCGGCACCGGCCGCCGCGTGCTCGTCCTCGGCTTCGAGGAGCTGATGTACGCGCCGCTGCGGATCGGCGTCGCCCTGGACCAGCACGCCGACGCCGACGTGTCCTACTCCACCACCACCCGCTCGCCCGTCCTCGCCGTCGACGACCCCGGCTACGCGATACGGACCCGGCTCGTCTTCCCGGCCCACGACGACCCCGCCGACGGCCCCGGCGAGCGCTACGCCTACAACGTGGCGGGCGGCGGCTTCGACGCCGTCGTCGCGGTGGTCGACTCCACCGCCGACACCGCCGAGCTGCACGGCCCCGACGGGCTACTCGCCCGCCTCGCGGCCCACACACCGCACGTGCTGCTCGCGGTGGTCCCCTCGTACGTCCCCCCGGCACCCCCGGCACCCGAAAGGGCCTCCATGCTGCCCGAGCCGCTCCGCGGACCCGCCTTCTCGTCCTACGCGCCCGAGGAGGTCGGCTGGCTGCTCCAGGACCTGTCGGACGTCGAACTGGAGGCGCCCACGGAGGAGCGCGAGGAGGCCATCCAGAGCGGCGGCGCGCACTACGCCGAGTCCCTGCCCGTCGAGTACCAGCCGAGCGAGGAGTACCAGGCGCTGTTCAAGGCCGCGCTCGAGACCTCCGCGGCCCGGATCGCGCGGGCCGTCGGCACCGTCACCGAGACCGTCCTCGCGGAGCTCCCCCAGCGCCTTCGGCCCGGGAGTCACCCCCACGAGCGGACGGGGAGGCACCCTCACGAGCGCCGCCCCGTCCTCGTGTCCCTCGCCCGCGCCGGTACGCCCGTCGGCGTCCTGATGCGCCGCTGGGCGAAGCACCGGCATGGCCTCGACCTCCCGCACTACGCCGTCTCCATCGTGCGCGGCCGGGGCATCGACGCCAACGCGCTGCGCTGGCTCGCCGCCCACCACGACCCGGCCGACGTCGTGTTCGTCGACGGCTGGACCGGCAAGGGCGCCATCACCCGCGAACTGGCCGAGGCACTGCGCGAGTTCGACGGCTTCGACCCCGACATCGCCGTCCTCGCCGACCCGGGCGGCTGCGTGCGCACCTACGGCACCCGCGAGGACTTCCTCATCCCCTCCGCCTGCCTCAACTCCACCGTCTCCGGCCTCATATCCCGCACCGTGCTCCGTGCGGACCTGGTGGGACCCGACGACTTCCACGGCGCGAAGTTCTACCGCGAACTGGCCTCCGCCGACGTCTCCGGCCATTTCCTCGACACCGTCGCCGCCCGCTTCGACGAGGTGATGGACGCCGTCGACGCCGACGTCAAGGAACTGCTGGCCGCCGACCGCGCCCCCACCTGGGAGGGCTGGGCGGCCGTCGAGCGGATCAGCGAGGAGTACGGCATCCACGACGTGAACCTCGTCAAGCCCGGCGTCGGCGAGACCACGCGCGTCCTGCTGCGCCGCGTCCCCTGGAAGATCCTCGCCCAGCGCGGCGCGGGCGCCGACCTGGATCACGTACGACTGCTCGCCGAGCACAGAGGCGTACCGGTCGAGGAGGTCGACGACCTCCCCTACACCTGCGTAGGGCTGATCCACCCCAAGTACACGCGGGGCGCCACCGGCGCCGACGGCAGGGCGGTGACCGGCCAGTGAGCGTCCTCGTCGCCAGCGACCTCGACCGTACGCTGATCTACTCCAACGCGGCCCTCGCGCTGACCATGCCCGACGCGGAGGCGCCACGGCTGCTGTGCGTCGAGGTGCACGAGCGCAAGCCCCTGTCGTACATGACCGAGACGGCGGCCGGTCTCCTCGCCCGCCTCACCGAGGACACGGTCTTCGTCCCCACGACCACCCGCACCCGCAAGCAGTACCAGCGCATCAGCCTGCCCGGTGCCACGCCGCGGTACGCGATCTGCGCCAACGGCGGGCACCTGCTCGTCGACGGCGTCAGCGACCGCGACTGGCGCGACGCCGTCGACATGCGGCTCGCCGACGAGTGCGCGCCGCTGGCCGAGATCCGCGCCCACCTGTCCGCCGCGTCCGACCCCACATGGCTGAGGAAGGAACGGGTCGCGGAGGACCTGTTCGCCTACCTCGTCATCGAGCGCGCGCTGCTGCCGGAGGGCTGGCTCAAGGACCTGAGCGGCTGGGCGGAGGAACGGGGCTGGTCCGTGTCGCTCCAGGGCCGCAAGATCTACGCGGTCCCCAAGCCGCTCACCAAGAGCGCGGCGGTCCGCGAGGTGGCACGCCGCACCGGCGCCCGCCTCACCCTGGCCGCGGGCGACTCCCTGCTCGACGCGGACCTCCTCCTGTGCGCCGACCGCGCCTGGCGCCCGGCCCACGGCGAACTGGCGGAAGCCGGCTGGACGGCCCCCCACGTGGAGGCGCTCCCCGAGGCGGGAGTGGCGGCCGGCGAGGAGATCCTGCGCCGCTTCGGGGGACACGCCCGGCTGACGGCCGGGTAGGCGTCAAGCCTGAGGGACGGACGCCGACGCCCGGTGCCGGACGCCGGGTGCTGGACGCCGGGTGCCGGACGCCGGGTGCCGGCGGTGCTGCGTCGCTGGGCCCCGGGCCGCGGCTTTGACCACGCGGCCGGGAGGGCCCGTTGGCGGCAGCCGGGGCGAGCGGTGTCGTGGATCGTCTCGGCGTCAGCCGCAGCAGCCGCCGCCGCAGCACCCACCGCCGCCGCCCGCGCCACCGGCGCCGGGCGGCGGTCCTGCTGACCTCGTGCCGCCCACGGCGACCGCGGACAGCAGCTTGACCGTGTCGTCGTGCCCGGCCGGGCAGCTGGCGGGAGCGGACGACTCGGCCATCGGCCGGCTCACCTCGAACGTGTCGTCGCAGGACCGGCAGCGGAATTCATAACGCGGCATGCGCTCAGGTTACCGGGGCCCGCGGAGCGGCGGCTGCGGCCGCTGCTCAGCGAGTTCACGGCGGCGCCTGGCCCGCTGTTCGCGTTCGGCCTCCTCCGGGTGGCGGGCCTTCCAGTACGGGTTGTCGTGCGGCAGGGTCGCGCTGACCCTTCCGTACATCCCGAAGAACATGAGCATCACGCCCACCACGAAGCTGAACATCACGTTCTGGATGCGGAAGGCGAGCGGGTTGAAGCTGCGGTCGAGGAGGGCGAGGTTGACGAACCCGCTGGCGATGAAGAGCACGCCGAGGACCATGTTCACGGT
This sequence comes from Streptomyces sp. PKU-EA00015, assembly GCF_013387495.1. Taxonomy (GTDB): domain Bacteria; phylum Actinomycetota; class Actinomycetes; order Streptomycetales; family Streptomycetaceae; genus Streptomyces. Next base: position 27,935 of record NZ_JABZEE010000017.1, read on the forward strand.
CGAGGCGAAGTTGCCGCCGACGACCATGCCGACGAAGAGCAGCAGCCCGACCGCGACGGACAGCACGCTCAGCGCGCCGTTGGTGTTCAGACCGGCGACGGTGTCCCCGCGGGTGTCGAAGAAGCCGATCCGGTCGATCAGCCCCAGGATGCCGAAGGCCACCAGCAGGAGACCCATGAGCCCGGCGCCGATGCGGTAGAAGCGGCTCAGCCGGTGGTCGACGGGCAGATGCTCGTCGAGCTTGATGCGGTTGCGGCGGTGGGCCCGGTCTCCGGCTCTCGGGTGCAGTACGTGTCCTGCGGCCATCACCGGCCTCCTTCGTCCGTACGCGTGCCCCGGCTTTCAGGATCCGCCCGGGTCGCGGGCGCTACAAGCCCGGGCCCCGGGCGGGCGCGTACGCGGCCGGGCACCTTCCGTCGCCGGCCGTGGGCGAGCGGCGCTAGGGTCGGACGCGGGTTGGTGCCGGGCCCCTTACGCTGCCGCCGCCGGCCGTGGGCGAGCGGTGCTCGGGTCAGAGGCGGCCGGTGCCGCCGCCGCGCTCCTCGCGGATCCGCTCGACGACATGCGCGACCGTGCGCCGCACCGCCTCCGTCTCCTGCAGAAAGTGCCAGTAGTCGGGGTGGCGGCCCTCCAGCCCGGAGACCGCCTGCTCCAGGCGGGCTACCGAGTCGTCCAGGGGCCGGGCGTGGCGCGGGTCCGGGGTGTTCCGACCGGTCATGGCCAGCCGCTGGGCGTCACGGATCGCGAACCGGGTCCGCTCGATCTCCTGCTGCGGATCCTTGGCGACGGCGTTGAGCCGCCGAAGACGGCCGCCGGCCGCGGAGACGGCCTCGTCCGTGGCGTTGAGCAGGGCGCGAACCGTGCTGAGCAGGGCGGTGGCGTCGGGCCAGCGCTGCTCCTCGCGCGCCTTGCCGGCCTCCTTCAGCTTCTCCTCCGCCCGGCGGAGGCCGACGGCGGCCTGCTCGGTTACGGGCTGGAGGTCCTGCCAGCACTCCGCCGAGAAACGGCGCCGCAGCTCGCTGAGGACGGGCTTGACGGAATCGGCGCGGGTGCTCAGGGCCTGGGCACGCGTGCGCAGGGACACCAGGCGCCGGTCGATCTCGGCCGCGCGCTCGGGCAGCCGCTCGGCCTCGGCCCGTACCGCCTCGGCATCGCGCAGCACGCGGTCGGCGCGCTGGAGCGTTTCGGTGACGCCGTGCCGGCCGGCGCCCTCGTTGAGCTTGGTCAGCTCGGGGCCGAGGGCGGCGAGCCGGCCGGCGAGGTCGTCCGCTCTCAATCCGGAGCCGCGCACCGAATCGAGAGCATTGCTCGCGGAGAGGAGCGCCTGTCGCGCACGCTCCACGGCGGGCGCGAGCCGGGCGAGCTGCGTCTCCGCCTTGTCGAGCAGCGGCCCGAGCCCCTGCGCGAACCGGTCGAGCTCGCCCTTGACCCGTACGAGCTCGTCCTTGGCCCGGTGAAGCTCCGTACGCGCCCGGGCGGCGACCGACGCCTCCAGATCGTCCCGGTCGAGGTCATGCGCGTCGACGGCGGTGATGTAGGTGTGGCTCACCTCGTCGATACGGCGCCCCAGCGAGGCGAAGTCGTCCACCGCGCGGCGAGCACCCGGCGAACTGTCCACGGCGCTGATCGTCTCGATCGAGATCCGCAGGTCGCGCTGGGCGCTGTCCAGTTCGTAGAACGCAGCCGCCGCCGCGTCCTTCGCGGCCTGGGCGTCGGCCCGCTGGCTCTCGCCGCGCCCGCCGAACCAGCGCCGCGTGCCGCCCGCGGCGAAGGCCGCCGGCAGCGCGGCGGCGAGGAGCGGCAGCGGCAGCAGCACCAGCGCGAGGGCGTCCCGCACGTCCCGGACGGCGTTCGCTCGCGCCTTGCGGTGCGGCCGCGCGTGTCTCGCCGTCACATGCCTCTCCCGTGCCGTGTCCGCCGTGCCCGTTCCGGTCAATACTCCCACCAGAAGGACGAACACACGGGCCCGTTAGTTCATGCTGCGCACCACGACTTTCCCGTTGTCGCTGCGTGCCGTGACGATGTGCCTGCTGTCGTCGTCGGTCGGCACGGCGATGTCCACGTCGCCGTTGCGGCTCTCGGCCCTGACGGCGTACGGAGCGCCGGAAGCGGGCAGCTCGATGTCGATGCGTCCGTTGTCGCTCACGGTCTCGACCCGCTCGGGCACGGCGCCGAGCCCGAGCCGTACGGACCCGTTGTCGGACGTGGCGGTGACGGTCCTGGAGGTGACACGCTCCGTGACGATGGAGCCGTTGTCGCTGCCGAGCGTGAGCGGCCCGCTGGAGTCGCGTACGGTCACGCTGCCGTTGTCGGAGGTGATCTTCAGCGGGGTGGTGAACCCGTCGGCGGTGACGCTCCCGTTGTCGTCGACGACGGTGACGGCGACGTCACGGGGCACCTTGACGCTGTGCCGTGCTTCGCAGTCACTGGCGACTGCCTCGCAGGTCACCTCCAGCGTCAGCGTCCCGTCCCGCATGCCCCACGAGGCCGAGGGCCCGCTGCCGAACATCACCCACCCGTCGACCTGCCGGGTGACCCGCACGTCGTCGATGTCGGCGGGCACGATCTCGAGTGCGGAGTCGTCGGCGTCGATGGTCAGCGCCTTGCCCCCGAAGGCGAACGCCTTCCGCTCCACGGGCGCCTCCTTCGCATCGGCGCTCCCGCACCCACTGACCCCGAGGATGCCGACGAGAACGGCCACGCCGGCGAGCGCGACGCGGGCAGGGCGATGACGGATGACGGACATGGCGATCGTTCCCCCAGGTGGCACGGCTGATGCGCCCACGCTACGAGCCCTCCGCCCAGGTCTCGATGCGGCGGCCCACCGCGTCGATGGTGGGGCTGGCCCCCGGTCGCCCATGGGTTTGGAGGTGGGGGGTGTGCGCAAGGTAGGCTGTGGCCTCATCCACGGGTGCGTAGCTCAGGGGTAGAGCGCTGCTCTTACAAAGCAGATGTCGGCGGTTCGAAACCGTCCGCGCCCACCAGCCGAAACGCCCCCGCAGCGAGCCGCTGCGGGGGCGTTGACGGCAGGATTTGACGGCAGTCCCTCAGCCTGACCGGCGGCGACGTCGCAAGAGCCGGTCCATGTGACCCATCGCCTCGCGCCGGTTGTCGTCCGACACGTGGGTGTAGATGTTCATCGTGACGGCGATCTGTGAGTGCCCCAGGATCTCCATCACCACTCGCGCCGGCACCCCAGCGGCGAACAGCAGCGTGGCGCATCCGTGCCGGGCGTCGTGCAGCCGGATGCGGGGGAGCCCTGTGTCATCTGAGATGCGCTCGAACGATCGGCTGAGGTTCCTCGGCTCCACCGGGCGTCCGGTGCGAGTCGTGAACACGTAGTCGCTGTCGTGCCAGCTCTGCCCGGCGGCGAGGCGTTGTGAGGCCTGGCGCAGCCGCTGCCACCGCAGCGGAGCCACGCACATCAGCGGGATGGGGATGACTCGTGTACGGCGGTTCTTGGTGCTGTCCTCGTACAGCTCCTTCTGCACGCGCTGGAGCTGATTCCGCACGGTGAGCGTCCGGCGTTCGAGGTCGATATCCGACCAGCGCAGCCCAAGGATCTCTCCCCGCCGCAGCCCGAGCGCGACTGCAAGGACGAACGCTGTGTACAGCGGATCCTTCCTCGCGGCCTCCAGGAAGGTCGTCGTCTGCTCCAGGTCCCACGGCTTGAGCTCCCGCGGCTGTACCCGCGGCGCGGGGACCAGCTTGACCACGTTCCTACTGATCAATTCCTCTCGGCAGGCGGCCGTCAACGCGCTGCGCAGGACCCGGTGGGACTCCTTGGCCGTGGCCGCCGACGTCTGTGTGGTTACAGCCGTGAGCATGCGACGTACGTCCGCTGCTCCAAGGGTCTCCAGGCGCTTGGAGCCGATGTGCGGGATGAGGTAACGCCGGACGTGCGTCTCGTACTTGGCGTACGTCGTCTTCTTGCGGTCGTTCCTGACGAACTCCTCCAGCCAGTACGGCAGCCACTCGGAGAGCTTGGCCGAGCGCGTCGGTGTGGGCACACCTTGCCGGTCCCGCAGGACCAGCTCCTGCCGCTTGGCGTCGCACTCGTCCCAGGTGGCTCCGTAGACCGTCTTACGCCTGCGGGTTCCGTCAGGCTGGGGGACGTACACCCGGGCCTCGTACCGCCCGTCCTTGCGCTGCCAGATGCTGCCGGCGCCGTTCGGGTTCCTCTTGCGTGCCATCAGGCAGCTTCCTCCAACTGGTGCTCGATGAAAGTGCGGAGTGCGTCGGCAGGAATGCGCCGGGACCGGCCGATCTTGATGCTCTTGAGTTGGCGTGAGCGGATGAGGTCGTAGACCTTGAAGCGGCTCAGGTGCAGGGCGTCCATGACTTCCGGGACCGTGAGCGCTCGGTGAGTGGCGGGCAGGACAGAACTCACTGCTGCCTCCGGGGCGGTGGCGCGGGGCGTGGGCTTCCTTCTGGGGAATCCGCAACATCCGCCACGCCGCAACATTGCTGGTCAGCGGCTCGAATCTGTGGCGGATGGCGGTCATGTTGCGGATAGGTGCCGCCGCGCGGGGCGCGGCGGCACCTATCGGGCGCGGCTGGTCAGCCGACGATGCGCAGCTGGCGTGTGTCGGTTTCCGCGAGCATGTGGCGGCTCTCGGAAGGGTCTTCCGCCACAGATTCACTCCCGTTGACCTGCGGTGTTGCGGATGTTGCGGATGTTGCGGACTTTTCGGGGGGAGGGGGGCAGTAGCGGGCCCAGGCGTCGCTCAGGTCTTCCGCGTAGTAGCCCTTCGGGGTGCCGCTGCCGACGCGGATTCCGCGTGGTCGGATCGGAGTGTTGTCGGGTCGGACGTACTGGCTCAGGAGCTTGGACAGGCCGCGGGCAGTCAGCGCCTTGCCGTCGTCGGTCAGGTCCGCCCACGGGGAGTCGTCCAGTCCGAGAAGGACTTCGAGGATGGCGGCGGTGGGCATGCGGTCTGCGCCGCAGAACACTCGGTCGCGCAGGTCGGTCAGGAGCCGTACCCCGAGGGAGGCTTCGTTGCCTTCCTGGGCGGACTTGATGAGTGCGACGCAGGCGGCGCGGGCGCGCTCGGGCCAGTGGCCGCCGGCCGCGTCGGCGACCGCGAGCAGCGGCTCCCACACGTCCGCCGGCCGGTCGGTGACACCCTCGGGCATCTCCGGCCACGCCTCGGCGATCTCGTCGTGGATGGTGGCCGTCCAGTCAGCGAGCCGGTCGCGCAGGGCGTGGCCCTGCTTCTCGTGGACGCGGCGGCGGTACGGTTCGGCCTTCTCGTTCGGGGCCTTCTTGCGCATCCGGATGATGACCGACCGGGTCAGGATCGTGTCCGGCAGCGAGCCGAGCCCGGCCATGGCGACCGCGCAGAACGAGGAGAACCATTCCGCGTTCTGGTTGGAGCCGTCCCCGACACAGCGCAGGGACTTGCCGCCGCGCCGGTAGCCGGAGTTGAGGAACCCGCGGACCTCTTCGTTGCCGCCGGCCTTGGGGCCGAAGACGGTGTCGATCTCGTCGAAGAGCAGCGTGGGAGGCCCTCCGTCCGCCTCCACGAGCCGGAACAGCGCGTTCGCGGAGGCGTTGACGGTGGTCGCCGCGCGCGGGGTGAGCGTCTCCACGATCTCCAGCGCGCGAGACTTCCCGGAGCCCGGCTCGGGGCTGAGGAAGGCGAGGCGTGCGGTGCCGTCGAACGCGTCGATCAGGTGAGCATGCGCGTCCCACAGCGTCACGGCGACGTAGGCGTGTTCGGTCGGGAAGACGTTGAAGCGCCGGTGGAACGCTTCCACCTCGTCGAGCAGCGCTGCTCCGTCGATGGACGGCGCGGGCGGGGTGTTGCTGGTCATGCGGCGGTCCTCCCTTCCTGGAAGCTCCGGAGCGGGCAGAGGTATCGGTGGGCGGCGTGGTCGGCGATCAGCTCGTGCACCTTGCGGTGGCCGACCGCGCTGCGGTCCCGGCCGCACGCGCACTTCGAGGTGGCGGTGGGGATCGCTCCGCGTCCGGGTGCAGTGATGTGCAGCCACGCGACGGGGTACCGGGCGTCTCCCGCGTGCTGGTCAGGGCGAACAGCAGAATGGACGCCCTGACGGGCGACGACCTTCGGCGCACCACCGCCGGGCGCGGCGGCGGCCGGTTCGGCGGCTGTCGGGCCGGAGGGGTGACCGGTGAGGCTTTTCAGGGGGGCGTCGGGCTGCGCGGTCATGCCGTCTCCCGCGGTCGGGCGGTGCGGATGGACCAGTTCAGGGCGCTGCGGATGGTGGCGCGGCACTCGGACGGTTCGAGGCCGGCCGCCTCGCCAGCCCCCTGAAAAGCCTCCTCGACCACGTGCCGGGGCAGGTCGCCCCATGCGATGAAGCGGCCCACGGCGCGGGCGCTGGTCAGGAGCTGGGTGTTCCGGCCGCCTTCTGGTGAGGTCGCGACGGCGGCGGTCTCGCGCTCGAGTACTGCGTCTGCGAGCCGGTTGCCGCAGCGCGGAGCGGCGAGCCGTACCGGCTGCGTGGCCCGTGCCGGGGTGAGGGCGTCCAGCAGCCATCCCGGCAGTGGTGCGACAGGCGCGTCGGTGGCGACCTCGTAGATGCCCTGCGGAGTGGTGCTGCCGGGGGCGACGACGTAGCCGCCCCAGGCGCGGGTGTCGATGTTCGGCCCGAGCGCATTCTGCGTGTTCCGCAGCCGGATGCCGTCCGGCGCGAGGAAGTACAGGTGCAGCCCGCCGCGCGCGGTCCGGACCGTGCGGGTGGTGGGGACGGGCTGCCCGGCGCGCTCGCAGAGCGCCTCAAAGGTCGTCACGCCGCAAGGCGTGTCCGAACTGCTCTTGTCCTTGGGCATGTCGAGGTCGACGACGAGCAGCCCGGCCGGGCCGGTCGCGATGCCGACGTTGAACGCGGCCACGGCCCAGCAGCATTCGATGCGGGCGCGGTCGGTGGTGGCCCGCTGCTCCCACTTCACGTGCCCGCTCGCGCAGTGGCCGCGGCCGGTGCACGCGTTCTCACCGTGCAGCGCGGGGCGCTTGCCGTGCGGCCGCAGGGGATGGACGGGCCAGCCCCGTGCGGCGGCGTCCAGCGCTGCGGGCAGCAGCGCGGATCGGGGGTCATGGGTCATGCTGGATGTCTCCAGTTCTGTGATGAGTGCTGGTAGGCGAGGGCGGCCCCGAACTTTGGCGAGGGATGGGGCCGCCCTCTGCGGTGGGTGGTCAGTCGGTGCAGTCGCAGTCGTCGGGCTGCTGCTGGCAGTAGGGGCAGTGGGGGCAGTCGCATCCGCAGGCGTGCAGGGTGCCGGTGCAGTAGCAGATGCAGTGCCCTTCGCCGCAGGCGAAGTCGTCGTCATCGGTGTCGTTGACCATGTGGTGTTCTCCTCTGTGGATCGGCGAGTGGTTCACGGGTGGGGGATGGCGTTGATGACGGCTGCGGCGAGCTGGTTGATGAGTTCGGCGGCGCCGGTGGAGGCGAGGAAGAACCCGAACCCGGCCGCTATGAAGGCGGAGCCGCAGCCGAGGGTCCTGGAGCGGAGCAGGGCGAACAGCCAGAGTCCGAAGAGGACGACGAGCGAGACGGTCACGGCCATGCCGAAGCTCCCTCAGTGGTGGTTGATGGTGCCGGTGGCTTTGCCGAAGAGGCCGGTGGCGGTGATGTTCTGCGTGATGCGCGCCGGTGCCGCCCGGCCGGTGCTGCGTCGGCCGATGCCGAGCAGCAGGGGCAGGGCGATGGCTCCGGCGGCGATGAGGGCGACGGCGGCCCACAGGGCTTGGCTCATGGCGATCAGTCCCGGTGCGGCGTAGGAGAGGCCGATGCCGGCGGCGGCGACGCCGCCCCCGATCGTCGGTGTGAGGAGTGCGGTGGTCTTGGCCCACGTCGGAATCGGCGCGGCGACCGGTATCGGCTGCGGCGCGGGTACGGCGGGCGGCTGGGTGTAGGCGAGGGTGCGGATGCCGCCGGGCAGGGTGACGAGCTGGACCCCGGGCGGGATCTCGTGCGGCAGCATCGCCCCGTGCGTCGGAGACGGCTGGAGCGGGATGGTGGTGATCTCGTACGCGGTTTCGGAGTGCACAACGGGGTCCCTTCAACGACGGCGGGCAGCACCCCTGGGGCGGGGTGCTGCCCGGTGCCTTGCTTGTCGTGGCGCTTGTCGTCTGTCTTGTCGTGCGGCTTGTCGCTTGTCTTGTCTTGTCGCTTGTCGCCTTGCAGGTCACAAGCCGTTTCCGGCCCTCACAGAGCCGTCCAGGGGCCTTCTCACGGGCGGCACGACAAGCGACAAGCGCTCACGCCTGGGGGGCGTGGCGGTGGTGGACGTAGCGCGCTTTGGTGCCGGTGCCGACGCGGACGGCGGTGCCGTCCTCGGTCCATGTCTTGAGCCATCCGACGACGGTCTGCCGGGTAGTGCCGTGCTCGTCCGCGAGCGCGCGGGCGATCGCGGATGCCCCGGTCCCGTCCGGCCCGGCGGCGAGGAGCAGCGCGAGCGCCGCGTTCCGCGCGGCGTTGTCCTCCTCGCCGCGTAGGGCGGACAGGTTGAGCCCTGCTGTCGTGGGCAGCTGCTCGGTGCCCGCGTCCGGTTCGGTGGCGCCGGGTTCGGGGGCGGTGGCGAACTGGGCGTCGATCTGCTCGCGGAACTTCCGCGCGAGCGCGTCCTCGTCCAGCGGCCCGGCCGGCCGCTGCTCGCTGCGTAGGGCGGACAGGTTCAACCCCTGCGCCGCCGTGCCGGTCTCGGCGCTCCGCCCTTGGGGGGCGTCGTCGCGCATCCATGCGGTGCGGGCGCTGTCCCAGCGCCGTGCGTAGTCCGGTCCGGCTGCCTTGGCCGACGTGGCATCGAGCGTGGGGTGCCGGTCGGAGGTGGCGGCGACGATGTCGCGGATCTGGTTGGGCAGGATCCGCCACGATTTGAACAGCGCGGCCGGGGACTCTGGGGTGCCCATGAACCCGGCGCCCTTGTACGGGGCCTGGTCGATGCGCAGGCCGCGGGAGCCGGGGAACTGCTTGCCCAGGTCCATGCCCTCGGTCTCGCCGCCGGTCAGCGCTACGCGGACCTTGGCCTCGCGGCGGATCATCAGGTTTCCGAGCACGGCCCCGGTGGCTCCGAGGGCGGTCAGGACGGTGCGGATGCCCATGGCACGGGCGATCCGGATCACTTCCAGGATCTTCGCGGCCAGGGCCTTGGACGGGCGGTCGGTTGCGGCAAGGATCTCCGCGCCCTCATCGATCACGATCTCGATCTGGGGAATCTGCGCGCTGATCGGCAGCAGGTCCGTGTTCGCCTTGGACAGCAGGTCCTGGTAGGCCATCTTGCGGTGCTTCGCGATCCGCACCGCCGCATCGAGCATCAGCGCGGCTTCCTCGTGCGTGGAGGCGAGCCAGTCCACACCCGGCCGCATCCCGTCCGTGGTCTGCCCGCTGCTGTCGAGCGCGGGGCGGATCCAGGGCAGGCCGGCGGATCCGGCGTTGAGGTCGATCACCCAGGTCAACACGTCGGTGGCGCGGGCGAACCCGGCGAGGATCGTGTGGACCATGTTCGTCTTGCCGGAACCCGTGGGCCCGACCACGAGGGCGCACTGCTCGCGCAGGTAGGCGCGGATCTCGTCCGCGTTCGTCCGCAGCCCCCACGGGATCCCGGTGTGCAGGGACAGGGGGCCGTAGTCGGTGGGGTAGGTGACCTCGGCGGCCAGGACGTTGACCGTGGTCACGTCGATGAGGACGCGGCCCTGGTCGATGCCCTGGGAGGCGGTGGCGGTGCAGCCGTGCGGGAGTCGCGCGTCGGCGGAGAGTTGCGCGGCGTGCTGTGCGATCTTGTCGTAGGTGGTGCCGCCGGGCGGGAGTTCGGCGTCGATGGTGAACCCGGTGCCGGCGGGCCACTGCTCGACCGCGAGCACGCGTACGGTGATGCCGCACACGCGATGGATCCGGTCGATCCATTCCGCGGCGATCGCCCGCCGCTCCGCGGACAGCTCTCGGGCGACCTGCCGCTCATGGACGGCGATGGCCTCCAGCTCGATCGCCTCTTCGCGCAGGAGGGTGGCGCGGGCGGCGGCCCCCAGCCCGACGCCGAAGGTGGCGAGCGACCCGAGTGCGGCCCATGACAGCGGGCCGGTGGTCATGGCCCAGGTGGTCCACCCGGCACCGACGAGCCATGAGGCGGCGCGCATGCCGATGGTGCGGGCGGAGAGGCGGTCGCGCAGGCTGGTGACGGTGTGGCCGATCGCGCCGGCCGCGCCGATGGCGAGTGCCCAGCCGGGGGGCATGCCGGTGGCGGCTCCGGTGGTGGCGACGGCGAGGCATCCGGTGGTGGCGGACATGGCGCCGGTCACGGGTCCGTGACCGGCCGCCCAGTCCCACACCGGCCCCGACTTGGCCTGTGTGGTGGCACTCATGTCAGACGTTCCATCCCTTCTCGGCCTCGGGCCCGTTGCGGGGGTCCTCGTGGCGGGCGATGTCCTGCTCGTGGGCCTGCCGGAACAGCGGGCCCATGTCCTCCGCGACCGCGACAGCGCTCATGACGGCGCCGAAGATGTCGTTGAAGCCGTCCGCGACTTCCTTCTCCAGCGGGAACTCGGAGTCGGCGCGCTCGGCGAGGATCCGCATCACGTTCGCCACCGAGGTCAGCGCCGCGGGGAGCCCTTCGACCATGGCGAGGATCTCCATGGCGCTTTCGGGGTCGTACTGCTGAGCGGCGGATTCCATCTCCGCCGCGTAGTCCTCGAACCGGAAACCGGACACGATCTCTCCCTCACTCGTCGTGCTGCTTTTGGGTGCGGCGGGCACGACACCGGCCGGGCGCTCGACCTGGTCCCCGATCTGCTCGGTGCCGTCGCTGTTCTCGGCCGCCGCATCGGCGGCGGCCTCGTCGTCCTGCAGGGCGGCGCGAATGGCCTCGTCGCGGGCCGTGCGCTGCTCGTCGGCGGTGCGCATCAGCCGGGCGTAGAGGCGGCGGCCGGGATGGATGAGCCACGGCAGCCCGAGCTTGCAGCCGATCGGGGACGTGATCAGCCCGACCAGCCCGAGCGCACCGGCGAGCAGCGCGGCCAGAAGGCGGCGGCGCTGGAACCGGGCCGCCGACCGCAGCAGCGCCTTGCGCGCCTTCTTGCGGGCCGGTGCCTTACGCGCCTGATCGCGCTCGGCGGCGACCTGCCCGGCCGCCCGCGCGTCGCGCGCCTTCCGGGCCCGCTCTATCGCCGCCCCGCGTGCCTTCCCGACGCGGCCGGCCGCCTTGCCCACGGCCCGGCCGATCGGGCCCTTACCAGCCAGGCTCCCGGACCGACGGTCGGCCTTGGCCTGACGTCGCGCGTCGGCGAGCGAACGGCGGGCGCCGGTCGTCTCGTTGCGGCGGGCGGCCCGCGATGGCGAGGACTGGCGTGCAGCTTCCCGCAGTGCCTTGATCTGGTCCACCGTGCCGCGTGCCTTGCCCGACGAGGCGGACGGCGACCCGGCGGATCCCTTACGGCCGGTACGGTTCAGTCCCTGCGTCCGCCCGGCGGATGCGGCGGCGGAACCGGTGGCGCTGCGGGGCGACTTGCCCCGGCCGCGACCAGCGGCCTTCGTGGTGCCGGCGTTCCCGTGACGGGACTGCCCAGGCACCCGCCCGCCGCTGGGGCGGGAGCTGCTGCCGGGCGCAGTTGCCTCGGCCTTCGTGCTCGTCCGGGCAGCGTTCCGGGTCTTTGCCTGGCCACGCTGGTCACGGCGGTTGCGGGCGGCGGCTGCCGTGCCGAGGACGACCGCGCCGGTGGCGGCCACGGCGAGAGCGGCCGGGCCGCCGACCAGCGCGGCAGCGGCCAGCAGGGACGTGGTGGCGTTCGTGCCGGTCACCGCGAGCGGGACGACCGGCCAACCGCCCGGCGTGTGCTCCACCTCGGCAGCCGAGGTGTTCGTCTGGTCCGGCGTCGCGCGGGGTGGTGTGGGCTCTGGGGCGGCCTCGGTGGCCGCTTCCGGAGTGATGGTGGTGTCCGTCATGCTAAGTGCACTCCTTCACGGGAGATCAGCAAGCCCCGGACGCTGCCGGCCAAAGCAACGCGTTCGGGGCTTGCGCATGTGGTCAGGCAGCGCGCTGTTCCTCGTGGTGGATGCAGGTGCCGCACATGCCGTGCGAGCGCGGGATGCGATAGCCCACATCCCGGCGGCAGTTGGGGCAGATGAGCTGTGCGGCGTTCGCCTTCGCCAAAGCGGCCCGTTTCGCTGGCGTCATGGGCCGGACTGGCTTGGCCTGGTCGATCCGGTACAGGTAGGCGACCAGCGGGCCCCGGCGGCGGCGAGGGTGCTGCAACTCGGCGGCGACGTCCTGCCCGCCGGGCCGCAGCCCGAGGGCGCGCAGCTGGCGGTAGGTGGCGTAGCCGTCCGGGGCGAGCCGCCACCGGTAGACCGGCAGCGCGGCCATCACCCGAGCCGGTGGTAGGCGGCCCGGCAGGCGGCGGCGTGCTTGTTGGCCTTGGCGCGGGTCATGAACAGGCTGTCCAGCAGGGGGAACTCGGACTGCTCGCCGCAGCCGTGGCAGTCCCAGCGCGATGCCTGGCCGTGCTGGCGGCCGGTGACGTCGACGGCGGCGCCGAACTGGTTGTGCAGGCGGATCAGCAGGTCACCTGGCTCGACCGGGGCGGTGTTCGGGGAGAGCTTCACGAGGCGGCTCCTTCCAGAGCACGCGGGCCGGTCGGGGTGGTGTCGCGCAGTTCCTGGTAGCGGGTGGAGACCCAGCCGATGGACCAGCCGCACAGCTCCGCGGCCGTGCGCACCGGCAGCCCGGTGGCGTAGGCGGCGTGGACGATCTGCCGGGCGCGGCCCTCGGGCAGCTTCTCCGTGGCGGGCCCGGCGGCGAGCAGTGCGGCGCGTTCACGCTCGGCCCGCTCCTGCCGCTCCCGCTGTTCACGGCGGACGGCATCCTCGCGCTCCCGACGCTCGGTCTCGCGGCGCTGAGCGGCCTCCCGTTCACGGCGTTCACGCTCGCGCTCAAGCTGTTCACGCTGCCGTTCAGCGTGTTCACGGGCCTCCCGCTCGGCCCGCTCCCGCGCCTCCCGCTCCGCGCGTTCCTCACGCCGTGTCCGCTCCTCGCGTTCAGCGTGTTCACGGGCGAGCGCTGCTTCGTGCTCGCGCTGTTCCCGCGCCAGCAGCGCGGCGTGCTCGCGCTCCTCGCGGGCCCGCTTCTCGGCCGCCTCACGTCGCTCGGCAGCGGCCCGCTCGCGGGCTTCCCGCTCCGCGCGCTGCTCGGCCTCCAGCCGCGCCACGGCAGCGGTGATGGCCCGCCGGTAGGCGAGCCCGGTCTCTGCTGTGACGATCAGCAGCAGCGGCGCGACCGCGTGCACGGCCACGCCGACCAGGTCTTTCCTCAGCGCGGAGTCGGCGATGTTGAGGGCGAGGGTCATGCAGCCGGTCATCCAGCGCAGCACGGCCGGCCACCGGCCGCCGTGCCCGCCCAGGCGGGCCAGTACCGAGTCGAGGCGGACCACGATGACGACCGCGGCGTCCACGACGATCGGCAGAATCGGGGCCGTCCAGTCCCACTTCTTGGGCGTGTGCGCCGCCATGAGCGGGGTCACCGTGAGCACCGAGTAGAGCATCGCCCCGGCCACGATCAGCCACGTGCCGACCGATAGAGCCTTCTCCGCTGAACGGATCTGAACACTGTTCACGGGCCGACCTCCGCCCGTGAACGCACCACCGGAGAGGCGGGAATCTTGGTGTAGCCGACCAGCCGCAGCCGGGCGCCGGCGTAGTCGGTCTCCGTCTTCAGGACGCGCGTGTGAACGCCCTGCTCGTGGTAGCTCACAGACTCGGGCGCGATCCCCAGGGCCTCCCGCCAGGCCTCGAACCCGGCGAAGTCGCCGTGGAAAGACAGCTCCAGCCGCTCCGGGTAGACCGTGGACACCGACACTCCCGGCGCCGGGAGATGCGGGTACTCCGCACTGAACATCCGCAGGACGACCAGCGGAGCGTTCAGGGCCGCGAGGGTGGAGGCGCTCATGCGGCACCACCCGTCAGCGCCGTCGCGGCGCGATTCGTGAGGTCCCGGCGGGCCGCGAGGACCCGCTTACGGGCCCGGCGGACCCGCCGCTCGTCCAGCACCGTGGCCGCCCGGTCGAGCAGACCGATCTGGACGTCGAGCAGGTCGACCTCCGCCACGATGAGCGGCATCTCCCGCTCGATCGCGTCCAGCTCCGCAGCCGTCGGCTCACGGTCGAACTCAGCGGCGGTAACAGCCGCCTGAAGTGCAGCGATGTGCTTCATGAGTCGTGTTCTCCCTAGCAGGTGGACGGCTCGACAGCGCCCCCGGAGCTGCAACTCCGGGGGCGCACGCCGTTGTCGGGAATCAGGGACTTCGGATCAGTTCAGCGGCCGCCGGCCGCCGCATGCGGATGCGGACGCGGGGGCCGCACCGGAAGCGGCGGACGCTCGTCCCGCTCGTGCTCGCCGCTCACCGGCGGCCCTGCACACGGGCGTTGTCCGCACTGCGCTTGTTCGCCTCAGCGGCCTTCCGGGCCAGCTCGGCCCGCTCCGCCTCTGTCAGACTGGTGAACACAGGGACCTCCACACAGGTGCCTGTAAGGCGCCGCCCGGAGCTCCAACTCCGGGCGGCGCGGTCATGTAGAGCCAGCGGATTCCAGCTCCCCACGCCCCGCCCGTACGGCAAAGAGCCGGCCGGGCGGGGGAGGCAACCGGCCGCCGTCGGCAGACGGCGGATCAGCTGGGGTGGTGCGTCAGACCTCCGATTCGCGTGGTGCCGCTGGCTCCGGGGAGGTCTGGTTCCCGGGGCGTTTTGCGGCGTCAATGTCGGCCACGCGGTTCTTTAGAGCCGATGGCGTGTCCCCCTGCGCGGGGTGTGGGGCCCGGTTGTGACGCGGGTCCGGTCTCGGTCGGCTGGTCTCCACTCGCCTCGGCCGACGTCTTCACGACCGTGGTACTGCGGCGGATCACGCTGTCGAGTTGTTGAGCAGGCTCCCGAGCAGCCCAAAGAAGGCCCCTCGGGTGTGGTTGAGAACCGCAATCGACCTGCGAGCCGATGCAGTACCTCTATTACAGGTACTGCATCGAGTTCCGTCAAGCTTGACGGCGAACTCGCCGATCTTCGCGCCGGGACTTCTTGGCGCACCATCAGAATCCATGCAGGTGAGGGGCGTTGTTCACCTCGCCCGTGGACACCTGAGGGTCATCTCGCTACGGTCAGGAAGTCCCTAGACGTCCCACCGGGGGTTGAGATGTCCAACGAGCGCTTACGGTCCGCCCTCTTGGCCCAGGGCATGACCGTGCAGGACCTGGCCGAAGCGATCGAGGTCAACCCGAAGACGGTTGAGCGCTGGATCACGCAGGGGAAGGTCCCGTACCGGCGGCACCAGTACGCGACCGCCTCCGTGCTCAAAGTCGAGGTGACGACCCTGTGGGAGGACTCCCGCACGGTGGAAAGCGCGTCTGACCTGAGCAAGGCGGAGATCGTGACGGTCTACCCGCATCGGCACATGGTGCCCACCGGCCTGTGGCGGGAGATCTACGGGCGGGCCCAGTCGCACATCGACGTGCTCGTCTACTCCGGTCTGTGGCTCTCGGAGGATCCGCTCTTTCACGACCTACTCAAGGCCAAGGTGCAGGGGAACGCCCAGGTGCGCATCCTGCTCGGGGACCCCCACTGTGCCGCAGTGCGGCAGCGCGGCATAGACGAGGGACACCAGATCATGGACGGCAAGATTCGCAACGCACTGATGAACTACCGCCCGTTGTTCAAGAGCCACCCGGACATCGGCTTCCGGCTCCACGACGCGACGCTCTACAACTCACTGTTCCGGGCCGACGACGAGATGCTCGTGAACACCCACGTCTACGGCATCGGCGCGTACATGGCGCCCGTCCTGCACCTGCGGCGCCTGCCGGGCGGCGGCCTCTTCGACACGTACGCGAATAGCATCGAACAGACTTGGGGACGCGCGCGCCAGGTGACGGATCACGACCTCACGGGAGCTTGAGCATGGGACGCATTGACTACCTTCACGACCCCGACGCCCCGCCGGCCAACTCAGTCGTGCCGTCCGTCGTGGCGTTCGTGCAGAACGACGCAGGCGAGGTGCTGGTCATCCAGCGGTCCGATAACGGCCGTTGGGCGCTCCCGGGCGGAGGCCACGACGTCGGAGAGTCCATCAGCGACACGGTCGTGCGCGAGGTCTGGGAAGAGACCGGCATCAAGGCCGAAGTCGTCGACATGTCCGGGATCTACACCGACCCGGGTCACGTGATGCTCTACGACGACGGCGAGGCGCGCCAGCAGTTCAGCATCTGCTTCCGCGCCCGGCCCATCGGCGGGGACGTGCGCACGAGCAGCGAGACGACGCAGGTCCGCTGGGTTGCTCCAGCGGACCTGGCAGGACTCGACATCCACCCCACGATGCGGCTCCGTATCGAGCACGCCATGGACCGGACGCGGACGGCTCCCTACATCGGCTGACGCTTCACTACAGCGACCCGTTCGAGCACGCGGGCGGTACAGGCCAGGATCTCCGGTTCGGCGCGCCGGATGAACATGCCGATGAGGCTGTCGGGCCCGTACCGCCCCGCGATCTCGTTCACGCGGTCGACGGGATTCGTCGGAGTCCCGTCCGGCGTCGTATTCATGTCGCAGAAGCAGAGCGCGTCGGAGAGCTCCGTGCGCTCGCGGGGGAACTCGGATTCAAGCTCCTCACGCAGTCCGCGGGCCTCAGCCTCCATCCAGGCACAGGAGTGGTGGGCCACGAGACGGATCACGCGAACGTCGGCATTGGCTACGTCCCGCAGGTACCGGGCGCCGTCGAGGGGATGGAAGCCGGTCTTGGCGAGGTCGGGTGAGTAGCCGATGTCGTGAAGCACCGCCGCGGCCTCCAGCAGCTCGGCATCTTCGCCCAGGATTGGGGCGATGATTCGAGCCCGCTCGGCGACCCCGAGCGAGTGCGCCCACCGCCGGGGTAGCGGCTCGGCGAGCAACGACTCCGCGAGAGGGTAGGCCCAGTCGGTCAGTCCCGTGCTGCTCACGCTACGAAGGCTCCTCTCGGCCAGGCAGGGCCAGTACGGTTCGCTGCTTTCCTTGCTGGCTCGCCGACAGCAGGCCGGCTGCCTCCAGCCTGTCGAGCGCTTTGGCCACCGTCGGCCGTGAGACGCCGAAGCGCTCGGCCAGAGCGCTCGTGCTGGGAAACTGCGCCCCCACCGTGAGCTCGTCGGTGCGGATCACGTCTGCGATCTGCTCGGTCAGTGGCCGGCGGTCCCGTTCCCGGCCCGGCCGGACGACGCGCCACCGCCCCCCAGGCACCCGCTCGGCACGCCCCTCCTTCTCCAGGACGCCAAAGACACGCAGCGCGACCCCGCGTGAGACCCCGTGGTCCCGCATGAGCTCCGCCGCTGACGGCAGCTGGACCATTTCGGGGTTGGCGTCGATCTCCGACTTCACCGCATCGGCGATCCTCAGGAAGGTTCCCCGAGGGCTGGCCTCCTGCGTCACCTGGTCTCCCTTCTCGTGCTCATGTTCACGGACAAGCGTCCCACGGCATCGTTTCGGCTCCCGGGGCCGAAGGGGTCGGGCATTCGTAAACTCGCACTTTCCCTACATGATCAAGGTGCCGCGCAAGCGCGGCGCGCGCCGCTGCCACCGGCTCGGGGCAACCCCTGTCTTCGCCCGGCTGCCCCCGGCCGGGCGGCGGCGCACCGAGCTCAAACGCCAAAGCGTCAGGGAAAGGCCGGCAGGGGCTGGGGCGGTCGGCCCCACGGCTCCAGCCACCTCGCCTGCTCGGGTCCCGCGTCGAGTAAGACCAGTGGCCACTCGGACACAATTCGGGCAGGGGACAAGCCTGCCCGAATTGCTGCCAAGCGTGCGGCCGCCTGATCACGCTCGACCCCAAACCGGGCAGAACACCGGCCAAAGTCGGTACACCGCCCGGGCGTTCCCGGTACGTTCTCGGCATGTCCGACCGGCCGTACCGATGGCGCCGGGGAGACAGGGCTGAGCCGCCAGTTGAAGGAGAGGAAATGGCAGAAACTATTCTTCACGGTTTTGGGCTTATGGGATACAGGAGCTTCGGCGATGAAATGCAGTTTAGTGGGCGCCTGGGCCCCGTAACTCTTTTGGCGGGTCAGAATAATTCTGGAAAGTCCAACTTTCTGCGGTTGCTTACAAAGGTCGCTTCGGGGAGGGTTGAACTCACGGATCTTGACAAGCATCGCGGGCGTGAGGCCAGCTGTCGTTATGCGCTCGCCTTCGACTGGGATACCCAAATCCTTCCCATCCTAGAAGCGAAGAGCTGGCATGGTGAGGTTAATCAAACGGTAGAGAGGCTACTGAAGCATCCCA
>NZ_JABZEE010000018.1 GCF_013387495.1 Streptomyces sp. PKU-EA00015
ATCAAACGGTAGAGAGGCTACTGAAGCATCCCACTATTCAGAATGACAGTCTCATCTGGATTGTCTACGACGCTAACGGATCCGTGTCTCTAGAGCAGTTTGATCCCGTCATCACGGATTTGAGCAATAGCACTCTCGTTCGCGCGTGTCAGATTATGCAGCAAAGCTACACAACGGGATCCGGGATTGGTGCGGGCAGGCAGAACGTTCAAACGATACTGCGATCGGTGATTCCCGAATCCCCCTTGAGAGAGCGACGCTCTGTGATTGCGATTGAAGCATTTCGCCAAATTCAGGAGCTGTCTGACATTGATTCCCCGGAAGGGACTAATGAAGGTCTAGGTCTCCTCCCGCGCTTGCAGCGGTTGCAGAATCCGCCCGCATCGACGCATGATCGGGACACTGAGAGATTTCGTGCGGTCAATAGATTTGTTCAGAGAATTCTAGACGATGAGACGGCGCGCCTGGAAGTGCAGCATGATGCTCGCACGCTTAATGTGCACCACGGGGGCAGAATCTTGCCGCTGGATAACCTTGGCACAGGCGTCCACCAGGTCATCATCTTGGCTGTGGCCGCCACGGTGAATGAACACTCCATCATGTGCATAGAGGAGCCCGAAGTTCACCTCCACCCCGTCTATCAAAGAAAATTCATTCGCTACTTGGCGACGGAAACAAGTAACCAGTATCTGATTGCAACCCATTCTGCCCACCTGCTCGATCACCACTCGGCCACAGTCCTTCACGTGCGGCACGACGGAAGCAGGTCGGCAATGGAGCCAGCCGTCTCCCCCGCCCAGCTTTCGGGTGTGTGTGCAGATCTCGGTTATCGACCGTCAGACCTTTTGCAAACAAATGCAGTGATTTGGGTCGAGGGGCCATCGGACAGGATTTACTTGAACCACTGGATCAGTCAGGCGAGCCCGGACCTGATCGAGGGTCTGCACTATTCGATCATGTTTTATGGAGGGGGGTTGCTGAATCATCTGTCCGCTGAAGACGAAGAAGTGCGAGAGTTTATCGAGCTCAGGCGCCT
>NZ_JABZEE010000019.1 GCF_013387495.1 Streptomyces sp. PKU-EA00015
GTATCTGAGTATTGTGATCGACAGTGACAAGAAAAGTCCTCAGGCCAGACTCAATGAAACGAAGAGGCGTGTACAGGAGTCGTTCGACAAGGATGCTGCTGATGGCTTCGCATGGATCACCGAAGGGTACACGATCGAGAATTATGTGCCGCGAGAGATTCTTGAGGAAGCAGTAGGGGAGGTTCATCCGAGAGCGACCCAAGAATGGAATGGTGGTAAGTGGCAAAATCCACTTACTCTGAAGAGTCGATCTGGTGCGTCCCAGAGTCCAGATAAGAATAGAATTGCTCGGGTCGTCTGCGAGAAGTGGGTTGATCCGCCAGCGCCGAAGACTCACTTGGGGCGTATGATCAAAAAGTGTGTGTCCTTCATCCACGAGGCGAATCGAACTTCTGCTAGTCCTGTTAAGTGATGGCTCTACACCCCGCTTCGCCAGGCACGACCTTGATCTATTGAACTTTCGCAAGTGGGCCATCCTGAGTGCCTGGCCTACTGACGTTCACGAACCGCGAGCAGGAGCCAGAAGCACGGCGATTCCCAAGCTCAGGTCGCTGCTCGTCGGGGGCTCGGCCTGACGGCAGTAGCTGACGGCAACGTAAGCGCACGAGAGCAGTCGTCAGTACACAGCCGCGCCTACGTCGAGCCGAGGGCATGAGGCGGCGCGCAGATGCGCGGGCTGGCTGGTCGAACTTACAAAGCAGATGTCGGCGGTTCGAAACCGTCCGCGCCCACTCGCGTGAAGCACGACGAAGGCCCAGGTCACCGGTACCGAACCGGGAGCCTGGGCCTTGTTCGTTCCCCGGCCGCAGAGGCGGGGGAGGGGCGTCGTGCCAGTTACGTGCCAGATTCCTCGTCGGACTCTGTCGGCCGGACCTTCCTGATCTGCTCGTCGACGTGTGCGGCGATGGCGTGGTCACGGCCGTTCACCAGGTGCTGATAGATCAGCGCGGCACGCACCGACGAGTGCCCCATCCGCTGCATCAGCTCACGCGTGGTGGCACCGCCGGTCGCGGCGAGGGTGTTCCCGGTGTGGCGCAGATCGTGGAAGTGCACGTCTCCGAGGCCGGTCGTCTCCAGGGCACGCAGCCATAGGCGGCGGAAGTTGTTCCGGCGCAGTTGCCCGCCCCGCGCTCCGGTGAAGACCAGCCCGGTACGGCCCGGCTCGGCGTACGCGTCGAGATGCGCGGCCAAGTCCTCCGTCAGCGAGGCTGGGAAGGCGACGGTGCGCACACCGGCCGCGCTCTTGGGCGTCTTGACCACGATGCCGTCCGTCCGCGTCTCAGCCAGAGCGCGCCGCACGGCGACGGTTCGCCGTTCGAGGTCGACGTCATGGCGCTGGAGCGCAGCCAGCTCCCCGAAGCGGAGGCCGGTGAAGGCGGCCAGGAGGATGAACACCCGGAAGCGTGACGGCACGGCGCCGGCGAGCTGGAAGACCTCGGCGACGTCGAGGAAGGGGCGCTCTGCTGTCTTTGCTGCCCCGGCGCCCTTGATGCGGCAAGGGTTGCGCTGGATCACCTCGTCGTCAACCGCGGTGTTCATGATGGCTCGGAGGATCTGATACGCCTTGGCGACCGTCGGCTCACCGACACCGGACTCCAGAAGGCCGGCACGCCAGCGGCGGATCTGAGGCGTCGTGATCTCACTCAGGACTACATCCGCGAAGGTCGGCAGGATGTGGAGGCGCAGCGCACTGCCGTTGCGTTCGCGGGTGGTCGCTGCGTAGTCGCGCTCTTTGAACCAGGCGTCGGCGTACACCCCGAAGAGGACCTTGTCGTCTGGGTTCTTCCATCGGCCGTCGAGGATCTCCGCTTCCTTGCG
Organism: Streptomyces sp. PKU-EA00015; assembly: GCF_013387495.1. Lineage (GTDB taxonomy): Bacteria > Actinomycetota > Actinomycetes > Streptomycetales > Streptomycetaceae > Streptomyces. Next base: position 1,819 of record NZ_JABZEE010000019.1, read on the forward strand.
GACGAGCCACCGGTCGGCATCGGTCTGCGACGGGAACGTCTCGGGCGCGGAACGCAGCAGCCCGTCCGGGCCCTGGTAGCGAGCCTGAAAGCGCCCCGAGGGCAGCTTGCGCACCGCACCGAAGCGGCGACGCTTCCCCTTGGTGTTCGCCATCAGGCCACCGCCCCGAACCGGGCACGAGTGACGATCGGCTGGACCGTGTTGCTTGAGATGAACTCGACCAACGCGCTTTCAGGGATACGGACATGCCGTCCCACCTTGACGAAGACGATGCGGCGTTCTGCGATGAGCCGACGAGGAAACCGCTCAGTCGTACCCAGGACTTCGGCAGCTTGGGCCACGGTCATAAGACGGTCGTTCACAGCTTGCTCCCTTCCAGGGCTTCGCGGGCGGTTTCGCGGTTGAGTTGGATGTCGCGGGCGATGGTGGCGGCGAGGGCGGATTCGCCGGGGGTGTGGCCGTGTCCGGCGTACTGCCAGGAGGCGAGGACGAGGACGGTGTCCGGGTCGCCGAGGGCGTCGTGGTCCTGGGCGGCGCGGTAGTCGGCGCGGATCTGGCGCAGTGCGCCGAGGGTGGTGGAGTAGCGGCGGGACTTGGTGGAGAAGTGGCCGCGGAAGCCGAGCATGTGCGCCCAGGCACCCAGCTTCCGATCCGGGTAGAGCGGGGCGAGGTCGAGGCAGGCCTCGATGAGGCGGCGTGGGTGGTCGGGCACGTCCAGGAGGTCGAGCACTTCCCGGTTCCCGATGCGTCGGTCGAGGCTGCCGGTCGACTCCGCCGCCTTGGTGGCGTACTTGGCGACATACGAGGCGACCGCCTGCTCCGTGATGTCGGAGCCGTCGCCGAACGCCATGACCGGGCGGATGTCGAGCTGACGGCCCCAGCGGAAAGGCCGGCACGGCTGGTCCCCCGCGGCCGGGACAGTGATCGACGTGTAGGAGTGGGCGACGGCGGCCCGGATGGAGTCCTCGAGCAGCTGCACAGTGGCCCACGACGGCGGAGCCGTGTCGGGACCGTCCGGTCCGTCGAGGCGGATCACAGCGTGGAAGTGGATCGCTCCGCGCTTCTGGAACTCGGCCACCTTGCCGTACGAGACCCGCAGAACGTCTTTCAGCTCGCGTTGAGTGAGCCCGGCGCGGGCGGCGATCTCGCGGCGCAGACGGGTGGTGAAGCGCTGCCAGAGCTGCCCAGCGTGGTTGTTGAACAGCACCGTGCCCGCGTAGTCGTAGGTGGTCGGGTCGAGGGCAGTGCCCAAGGCGGGGTCGTCCTCGAGGTGGCGAGTGCCGCAGCGGCAGACGCCACGGTCCGGCCGGTTGTGCACCGGGCCGAACGAGGGAGCGGTGAGGGTGGCGAACACGCGCGGGTGATCCCGCACAGTCGCCGGGATGTCCTTGGACTCGTCCCCGGCCAGGCCCGCGCGGATGAGGTGGTAGGTGTCCCCGGCGTACGTGTAGGCGCAGGTGGGGCAGCGGGAGGCGCGGCGGTTGCCGCAGGCGACGCGGAGCCGTCCGTCCGGCTCGGTGTCGGTCGAGTAGCGGCGCAGCGTCTCGCCGGTCGTGCGGTCTTTGGCGAGGGTCCAGCCGGTGAGGTGGATGGGGTCGGAGCAGCCGCCGGTGCGGTGGATCTGGTCTTTCCAGCGGTCGAAGCCGGGGGACCCGGCCACCCGGAGGACATCCTCGAGGGTGGCCGGGTCCAGGCCCGCCGCGGTGGCGGTGTGGGTCACGCGGCCACCTCGATGCGGGCGGGGATCGGCCGGCGGGCGGGGCGGGTGCCGGTGCCGTGGCAGGCCGGGCAGTGGACGGTGATGGTGCGCAGGTTGCCGTGTCGGTCGCGGCCGCCGAGGGTGACGCGGACGGTGGGGAAGCCGTCGCAGTTCGAGCAGACCCGCACGGTGGCGGTGGTGGGCTGGGCCATGATGGGTGTTCCTGTCCTTCGGGATGGGTTGGGATGCGGCTCCGGGGCGGCGGTGACTTGGCGGTTGACGACCGCCCCGGGGCCGGTCAGAAGCGCTTGCGCGGGTTGTTGAGCAGCGAGCGGACGACGAGCGCGCAGACCGCGACCGAGGCGGCGGTGACGGCGACCGCCAGGAGCATCGAGACCAGGACCGCGCCGACGACGAGCACGACTCCGGCACCACCGGCGACCAGGGCGAGGAGGGTGCCCGGAGTCATCTGGACGGCGGGCCGAGCCGGGGCGGGCGCAGGCACGTGAGCAGCGGGCGGGGTGAGCTGGCAGGTGCAGGCCGGAGCGGAATGCTGCTGCTCGATGCGGGTCGGTTGGACGGCGAGCGGTGTGACGATGCCGGTCGGGGTCGGCATGGTGGGGATGCGCGGGCGGAGCATGACGGTCTCCCTTCGCTTACTTCTGGGTTTCGTTGACGACGTCGACGCCCGTGCGGGTGCCGGACTCGATGGCGGGGGCGAGGAAGGTGTCGGCGAGGAGGAAGCCGCCGAGGAGGAGCACGACGATCAGCCAGGTCGGCGGGCGGAAGAGTCGGATGCCGAAGTAGCCGAAGACGGCGATGACGAGGATCAGCGGGAGTTCGACGTTCATCGGTTGGTCTCCTGTCAGGCGATGCGGCAGCGGTGGGTGCGCGCGGCGAGAGTGGCGGCCGAGCGGCTGGTGTAGTCCGAGGACCAGCCGCAGCGGTCGGCAGTGCAGACGGCGGCGTGCTTGGTGCGGCCGTGCCGGTCGCGGTGGGTGCCGACCTGAACCGGGCCGATCCGCATGACGGAGTGGAAGAAGTCGCGGGCAGACATGGCGGGTTGTCCCTCCTGATTAGGCGAGTTGGGCGGCGATGGCGTCGGCCATCGGGGCCGGGACGCCGAGGCGGGCGCGCAGGGTGTCGGTGTCGATCCGTGTGCCGGTGGCGGCGCGGTGTGCGTCGGCGACCTTGCGGGCGTGGTCGACCAGCGCGGCCGGGACCGGCGGAGCCGGAGCGGCAGCAGGCTCAGCGGCGGTCAGGGCCGGAGCAGGGTCCGAAGGTTCGACCGGCTCGGGCTCAGAGGCGGGGGCGGGTTCGGCCGGCACAACCTCGACCGGCTCGGGTGTCGGTTCCGGTTCGTGGTCGAGGTCGGTCGCGGCGGGTGAGTGGGCGAGGAGGGTGCCGCCGAGGAAGGCGAGCGCGGGCCATCCGGCGATGCCGAAGCGCAGCCAGGCGGGCGGGTGGGCCAGGTCGAGGAATCCGGCGGTGGCGACGTTCGCGCCGAGCGAGGCGACCAGCGCGATCACGAACCAGCACCAGGCCAGCCGGGACGGTCCGTCGTTGCGCAGCCGACGCCAGGCGGCGACCAGGAGCAGGTCGACAGAGACCGGGTAGGCCCACGCCTTCCAACCGGTCTGCCCGGCAGCGGCGGCGAGGTCGTGCAGGTGGGCGAAGGACAGAGCCCCGGCGATCACGGCTTGCACCAGGACGGCGTCGACGCGGAGTGAGCGGGTCATGTCTTCACCTCCTTCACAGGGCGTTTTGGGCATGGCGGGGGTAGGGAGCTGGCGCGAGGCGGTCGCGCCGACCGGGGTGCGGGATGGGACTCAGGCGGAGGCGGGTGCCTTGGTCGGAGCCGGGATCTTCACCAGCGAGACCGTGGGCGGCAGGGGCCGGAACGGAGCCAGCTCCGGCAGGTCCGGCGTGCGGTGTGCGTTGGCGTTGCAGACGTTCACGGCCTGGCGCAGCGAGGTGAAAGGGGTGCGGATGCGGACCCAGCCGCCGGTCGAGTCACCGGCGACGGCGGTGCCTGGGCGGTTCGGGGGGATCTGGGTGGCGGCGAACACGGCGTCCGGGGAGATGTCGCCGAACGCCATCTTGGCGGAGGCTTCGTCGTTGACCCGGTGTGCCGTGCGGCCGGTGAGCTGGGCGCGGAGCATGGTGATTCCGTCGCCGAGTTCGGAGCCGAAGCGCTGCCCGCAGATCTCGACGTAGATGCCGGCAGCGCGGCCGAGCTGGACGAGCCGGACCAGTGCAGTGACGATCCGCTCGCGGCGCTTCTTCTCCGCCGCATTGGCGAACAGCGACAGTTCGGCGACCTCGTCAACCAGGAGCACGATAGGGACGGGACGCCGGTGGTCGGGCAGGCCCCAGATGTCGGCGGTGATCTCTGCGTCCGGGACGTCCGAGCTGATGCGTTGCTCGCGACGGACGACCCGGTACGTCGCAGCCATCCTCTCCACGAGGACGTCGAGCAGGTCGGCAGCATCGTCGGCATTGTCGGCAAGCGCCGAGAAGCGTCGGGCGAGCGGGTAGAGCTCTACTCCTTCCTTGCAGTCGATGCCGACCAGGGCGACGTCGAGTGCAGCGAGTTCCTTGACCAACTGCCGCTGGTAGACGGACTTCCCGGACTCGGTAGCACCGAGGTTGAGAGCGTGCGGGACCTGCCGGTAGTCGCGGTAGTGGACCTCTCCGTCCTCCCGCAGGGCGACCGGGATGCGCAGGCCCTCACGGATGACCCTTGCGGGCATCTGCACCCGCTTGAGCACGTCGTACCCCGTCATCCGCAGCTCGACGACCCCCGACTTGATTTCGCGGGAGGTGACGCCCTGCATGGTGAACGAGTGCCGCAGCCGGTCGGTGGAGGCTGCGAAGTCGAAGGCGTCCTGACCGGGCCGAAGCCCCAGCCGCAGGACCAGTCCGGTGCGGGTCGGGCGCAGGCTAAGGATGCGCGGTGGCTGGGGGGCCGGGATGGGCCGGTGGGCGATGCGGGCCCAGGCCAGCCGCAGCCGGGACGGCGGGACCGTGAGCCCGCAGGCGTCCATGACCGAGGCGTACCGGACCAGTACCCGCAGAGCTGCGAGGCCGATGCCGAAGGCGAGCCAGTACCAGGCGGGGCGGTGCCACTTGAGCAGCAGCGCCAGCCCGACGACGGCCAGCAGGCCCATCGCTGTTCCGGTCACGATCAGGCCGCCTTCGGCTTACCGGCGTCCGCGGCCAGGGACGTGACCGCGATCGCGCGGAAGCTGATGCCGTGGCGCTTCTGGCCGTTGAACTCGTTCTCCCACGGCCGGGCCACCACGCCGGTCAGACCGACCGGGGTGCCGGTGGCAAGGTCGCCGGTGAACCCGGTCTCCGGAACGGTCAGGCTCAGGATCTCGGCATTGCCGTTCATCACGAACATGACGTCGATCGTCATCAGCGGCGCGCCGGTGTCCCGGTCGGTGGCGACCTCTCCGGTCTGGCGGTTGGCGATCTTCGGCTGCGGGGGCTGGGCCACCATCACGACGGCGCCGGTGGTGTCGACGGGAATCTGACGCATCGTCTTCTCTCCTGTGCTTGAGGGCGATTGGACCCGCCGTAAGCGGCGGTGAGATCAGGAGACCGCAGGAAGTGATGGACACATCACGGCCCGTATGGACGTTTGGGGACGTCTGAGCTATCGTCAAAACGTCCCGAGCGTCCCCCAGGTGAGGGCGGTAAGAGATGGCGAACGAGCGTCTGCGCGCGACGATTTCGGCGAAGGGCGAGACCGTTCAGTCGGTCGCGCAGCACGTCGGAGTGGACCCCAAGAGCGTCGAGCGTTGGATCACGACGGACCGCACGCCACACCGAGGTCACCGGTGGAAGGCGTCCAGCTTCCTCGGCGTGGACGAGGTCTACCTCTGGCCCGCGGTGACGAAGCAGGCGGAGACGGCCAGCACTTCGGAACTGGTGACGTACTACCCGCATCGCGGAGCAGTGCCGGCCACCCTCTGGTCATCGCTGATCGAGCAGGCGTCCAGCCACGTCGAGATCCTCGTGTACGCAGGCCTGTTCCTCTTCGACAGCCACCCCGACCTGCCGGACCAGCTCGCCGACAAGGCCAAGGCAGGGGCCCAGGTCCGGGTACTCCTCGGTGACCCCGAGTCGGACATGGTCCGCCAGCGTGGCGAGGAAGAGGGCATCGGCAGCGACCTTGCCGCCCGAGCACGGATCACCCGCCGCTACCTCGAACCAGCAACCAGGACACCGGGCGTCGAGGTCCGGCTCCACGACACGATCCTCTACAACTCCATCTACCGGTTCGACGACGACGTCCTGGTGAACCCACACGTTCTCGGCGCACCGGCCGGACAGAACCCGGTGCTGCACTTCCGGTACATCCCCGGGGCCCGGACGTTCCGCCACTACATGAAGAGCTTCGACTACGCGTGGGAGCAGGGCACCCCGTCGTAACCGCAGTCGGCGAGGGGCATGCGACGCTGGAGTCATGGCCCGCATCGACTACTTCAACGATCCGAACGCTCCGAAGGCGAACAGCATCGTCCCGTCCGTCACCGCCGTTGCCCTCAATGAGGCTGGCGAAGTGCTACTGATCCACAAGACCGACAACGATCTGTGGGCCCTGCCCGGCGGCGGCGTCGACGTTGGCGAGTCTGCCGCAGACGCCGCGGTACGTGAGACGAAGGAAGAGACCGGGTTCGAGGTCGAGGTGACCGGTCTGGTCGGCCTGTACACCAACCCGGCGCACGTCATGGCGTACGACGACGGCGAGGTACGGCAACAGTTCTCGATCTGCTTCACAGCGAAGATCACTGGCGGAGAATTGCGCACCAGCAGCGAGAGTAAGGAAGTCGCCTTCGTCCGGCCGGACCGGCTGAATGAGCTGAAGATCCATCCGTCGATGCGGATGCGGATCGATCGTGGCCTCTCCGGCGAAACGATGCCTTACATCGGCTGAGCGCCGAGCCGTGCCAGAGTCCGCTCGACAGCGGCCGCGAGGTACGGCCGGGCTTTGCTGATCGCGTTGTGCACTTCGCTGTCGGGCTCGTAGCGGACCAGGATCTCGTCGATGCGCCTATCGAAGTCGAAGCGCTGCCCGGCGGGGCCGGTGGTCATGTCGGCAAAGATCAGCGCGTCCAGGACCGGGGAGTCTTCCCGCTCGTACACGGCCAGCTCAGCCGAGAGCCCGCGTTGCTCTGCTTCGTACACCGCGCCGGAGTGATGGGCGACGAGCCGCACCAGACGATCAGGCGCACCGAGCGAGGCCAGATGCCGGGCACCGTCGAGCGGGTGGAATCCGGTGTCACGCAGCTCGGGTGCATAGCCGATGTCATGGAGCCAGGCCGCAGCGACGAGGAGGTCCCGTTCGTTCTCGGGCAGAGCCGCTGAAGCTTCGCCAGCCCGAGCTGCGACCGCCTGAGTGTGCAGCCAACGGTTTCCGAGCGGTGGCAACAACGACTCGGCCAGCTCGGCCGCTCCCTGGGGCGTATCCAGCGCAGAAGGCATGACCAGCACCGTAACGCAGCAGACGGACAGGCCGACAGACCGACCGCAGGCCATGGGATCAGCGCGGTAAGAGTTTCTCTACTCGATCAAGGCGGCTCGCTCCGCTCGCCGCGCGCGGCCCCGGCTCCAGCGCCGGGCCCCGACGCTCCTGTCTCCGCCCCGCTCCGGGCCCCGGCTCCGCCGGCCGCGCGGCTGGAGCGAGCACACCTGATGCAGTGGGCGGTAGCCCGCTGTGGTTGAGCCCGGTCGGCTCCACGGCTTTAGGTAGCCACCATGGGGCGAGCCTCGAAGATCATGGCCCCAACGTCGTGCTTTACCGGGCAGGTCCACAGACTGCCCGACTCGCCGGAAGCTTACGGGGCCATGATCTCTCGCCCCATGGCAGCTCCCGCCCAAAGCCGCTCCACCGACCTGACATGGAGGTTCAGGCCTCGAGTCGCAACGGCGCGCGGCTGGCCTCACCGAGCTCGCCATCGACCTAGGCATCCACGCCTCGTGACAATCACGTGACGGGCCATCAACTAGCCTTCTATGCTGGGTGGTCCAGCTCATCAGGGCCACTCGGGGAAGAGGCAACGCCACTGTGCCGCAGTACAACCTCAACGCACTCGGCGCGTCGGAGTTCGAAAGACTCTCGCAAGCGCTCGTTAAGAAGGTGATCGGACTAGGCTCCGTAACGTTTGGAGCGGGTCGAGACGGTGCCCGCGAAGCAACCTTCACGGGCACCTCTGCGATTTACCCTTCTCCTCAGAGCCCTTGGAGGGGGCACTGGATATTTCAAGTTAAATTCCACGACCTTTCCCTAACTACCCCGGAGAAGGCAAGGAGTTCCGTACTTGCCGAGGTTGATCAAGAGCTCGGAAAAGTATTCAACAAATACGAGTACCCCTGTGACAACTTTGTCATGATCACGAATGTGCCGATCTCTGCCGTGGCTGAAGTGGGGACGATTGACGCGGCACAGCGGCTCGTTAGCACCAAATACGAGAACCTGAAAAACTTCGCTTTCTGGGGAGCGGACGAGGTATGCAGGTTTCTTGATATTTTTCCCTCCGTGAGGCAACCCTACCTGCATTTGCTGGTTACAGGGGACCTCATCGCGCAGCTGCTTAACGAACGCAGGGCTCGGCTCGACGAGCTGGCCACAACGATTAAGACATACCTGCGTACGAGCTACACCCGTGAGATGCATGCACAGCTGGATCAAGCGGGAGACGTTTCAGATCAACCGGTGAGACTACAGGATGTCTTCTTCGACCTATATGCCGAGGTCGACGATGGGCGCGGCGCTGCACATCTCCACAGGAACCAGCAGGTGCGAGATGTGCTGAGGAAGCATCGGTCCCCCCAAAGGTCGAGCGGAACGTTGGGGGCCCGACTTGGCAGCCTCTTGTTGTCAGAGGGAGTGAATCGTCTAGTCATCGTCGGAGGCCCCGGGGAAGGAAAGTCGACAGTTGGCCAGTATGTGGCCCAAGTCCATCGCTCCATGCTCCTCGGCCATGTGAGAGATGTAGCTTTGCATCGTGGGACGGAGGTGGATGAGACCTACATACCACTCACGCCCCGCATTCCCTTTCGAGTCATCCTTAAAGACTTTGGCCAGTGGCTTGCCGAGAAGAAGGACCAAGGCCAACTAGGCGCTGGTACGATTGACGAATTCATTTGCTCACAGGTATCGACGGTAACTTCTCGCAGCGTATCGCCTGACGATCTGCATCACATCCTGCGGCAAAATCCGACTCTTCTTATCCTGGACGGCCTGGATGAGGTGACGGATCCTGACCTACGCAAGATTCTTCTTAGTCGCGTCGCTGAATTTGTGGACCGCTGCGAAACCCTAGAGGCAAACCTGCAAATCCTCGCAAGCACTCGGCCCACAGGTTACACGAAGGAATTTGATCCTGCAGTTTTTCTGCATATGCGTCTGAGTAAGCTCGAACCAACTCAAGTCAGGTCGTACGTTTCTCGTTGGGCAAAAGCTAAGTCTTTGGACGAATCCAAGTCCAGCCGCGTACGCCAAACGATGGATG
>NZ_JABZEE010000002.1 GCF_013387495.1 Streptomyces sp. PKU-EA00015
GGCGGGCTGGGCCGCGGGCTTCGCCGGGGCGGCGGAGGCGGCCTGTGCGGGTGCCGCCTCCTGCGCCGCGGGCGCGCTCGCGGTCGTGGTGGAGGCCGCGGCGGCGGGCGCCGCCTTGTCCTTGTCCGCCGTGCCGGCAGCGCCCGGCTTGTAGTCGGCGAAGAAGTCCCACCAGGCGCGATCGACCGAATTCGGGTCCTGGAGGTACTGCTGGTAGATCTCGTCGACGAGCCACTCATTGGCTCCGAACGCGGCGGCAGGGTTGTGACCCTGCCCGCCTTGGTCGGTCGAGAGACTCGAGTTACTGGGGGACTGAGACGACACGGCGAGAACCGCCCTCTTCCGCTTCACAAGGTGATGGACAGCGGAAATAAAGGCTACGCCTCCCTGGCCGGGAGGTGCAGGCCGGGCGGGGCATCGTCGCGCAAGTCACATCGAAAGGCGGGTTTCGGGGTTGTAAATGGCGGGAAACAAGCGAAGTTCCGGTTCTGTGAGGGTACGCGTCATCGCGGCTGCAGCCCTGTGGCCTGCAGTCTTTCCCTCGCCCCGGACGAGTCCTGCCCTCTTGCACGCAGAACAAGCCCCTCCGGTTCGAACCCTACGTCAACCTCTCGGTGACCGGAGGCCGGGAAGGGTGACGCGGATCCGGCAGCCGCGGGCCGATTCGGCCACTCCGATACGGCCGCCGTGCAGATCCACCGCCCACCGGGCGATCGCGAGGCCCAGCCCCGTGCCGCCGTCGCTGCCCGGACCGTGCGGCGAGGCGACCTGGCCGCGGTTGAACCGTTCGAAGACCCGGTGACGCTCCTGCTCCGGGATGCCGGGACCCTCGTCGACCACTTCCAGGTCCAGCGACTCCCGGCCCTGGCCGCGCCTGGCCCGTACCGTCACGCGGCCGTGCGGCGGCGAGTGCTTGACCGCGTTGTCGATGAGATTCGCCACCACCTGGTGCAGCCGCTCCGCGTCCGCGTGGGCGGTCAGCTCCGGCGGGGACACGTCCAGGTGCAGGTGGACGTCGGTGCGGGTGTGATGGCCGGAGCCGGAGGCGAGGCCGCGCTGGGAGGAGGCGAGATTGGCCTCCTTCAGCACGCCCGAAAGATAGGGCCACACCTCGAAGCGGCGGGCCTTCAGCGGCAGCACGCCGTTGTCGAGCCGGGACAGGTCCAGCAGCGTCTCCACGAGCCGGCCGAGACGCTCGGTCTGCTTCAGCGCCGTGCGCATCGTCTCCGGGTCGGCGGCGGAGACCCCGTCGACCACGTTCTCCAGCACGGCGCGCAGCGCGGCGATCGGCGTGCGCAGCTCGTGCGAGACATTGGCGACCAGCTCCTTGCGGTTCTGGTCCACGGCCTCCAGGTCGTCGGCCATGCGGTTGATCGTCGAGGCGAGGTCGCCCAGCTCGTCGCGGCGGTCCGCGCCGCGCACCCGGCGCGTGTAGTCCCCGTGCGAGATCCCCTTGGCGACCGTGTTCATCTCGTCCAGCGGCGCGGTCAGACCGTGCGCCACGAACTGGGTGATCAGCAGCGTGGCGATGATCGTGAAGACGGTGATGAAGCGGATCTCGGTCTTGCTGTGGAAGGCCATCAGCATCAGACCGGTCGTGATGAAGACCGAGACGACGACGAGCGTGCTGAGCTTGGTCTTGATCGAGATCGCGATGGAGGCGGCTCCCAGCCGCCTGCCCACTCGGCCGCGGGGACGCCGGGTCATGGCGTCGGCGTCTCCAGCGCGTACCCGACGCCGTGGACCGTGCGGATGCGCTCGGCTCCGATCTTCCGGCGGAGCGCCTTGATGTGGCTGTCGACCGTACGGGTGCCGGAGGCGTCCGCCCAGTCCCACACCTCGGCCAGCAGCTGCTCACGGGAGAGCACCGCGCGCGGGGTGTTCGCCAGGCACACCAGCAGGTCGAACTCGGTGGGCGTCAGATGCACGTCCTCGGCCCGCACCCGCACCCGGCGCTGGGCGTGGTCGATCTCCAGCTCGCCGAGGCGCAGAATGCCGCTGCGGGGCGTGACGGCGGCCAGCGCGGCGCGCTCCACGCGGCGCAGCAGCACGTGCACCCGGGCGGCGAGCTCGCGCATCGAGAACGGCTTGGTCATGTAGTCGTCCGCGCCGACCCCGAGACCGACCAGCATGTCCGTCTCGTCGTCACGGGCGGTGAGCATCAGCACCGGGACCGGCCGCTGCGCCTGGACCCGGCGGCAGACCTCCAGGCCGTCGAAGCCGGGCAGCATCACGTCGAGGACCATCAGGTCCGGCTGCCACGCCTCGGCCGCGTCCACGGCCGCGGGGCCGTCGAGGGCTGTCTGGACCAGGAAGCCCTCCGCCCGCAGCCGGGCGGCGATGGCGTCGACGATCGTGGCGTCGTCCTCGACGACCAGCACCCGGCGCTGGGCCCCGGGGGTGGCCGCGACCCCGTTGTGCGTGGTGTGTGTCTGCTCCATCGCCCCGCCCCTGTACCTGTTTCACCGCTAGCTGCACGTGGATCCGGATCGAGGTAGATCCCGTGTGTGTCCCAGCAGCGTAAGGGCATCGACCGGGTCCCGGCTACGCAGGGCTAACACCGAGGTGGACCATGTCCGGTACGCCTCGGGCAAGGCGGATCTCTTCGGTCCTTACCCCGGTGAATCCGGCATTCCGCAACGCGTCCTCGAATGCGGGGGAGGGCTGTGCGGACCACACGGCGAGTACGCCGCCGGGCCTCAACACCCGCTGGCAGGCGGCGAGTCCGGCCGGCGAGTACAGCTCGGCGTTGTCCTCGGTGACCGTCCAGTCGGGCCCGTTGTCGATGTCCAGACACAGGGCGTCGTACCGGTCGTCCGTCGTCCGCAGATACGCGACGAGATCCGTGTGAAGGATCACGCAGCGTGGATCGGCGAGGGCCTCGCCGGAGATCGCCGCGAGCGGACCCGAGCGGTGCCAGTCGATGATCGCCTGCTCGCGCTCGACGACCGTGATCCGCCGCCACTGCTTTCCGGCGGCCGCGTGTGCCAGGGAGAACCCGACCCCGAGTCCACCGATGAGCACGCTCGGCGCGACGTTCCCCGTCTCCAGGGCGTCGTGCGCGGCGTCGACCAGCAGCCGCTCGGACCGCCCGTCGGAGGTGTCCATCAGGAAGCACCCGTTGGCGATGATCTCGTGCACCGTCGCGTCCCCGTTCCCGCGTCTGCGCAGTACGACCTCCCCGAAAGGTCCCTCGCGCCGGTCGAGGGTGACGGGGGCATCGCTCGCGGGGAACGGCATCGGGTGACCTCCGGGCGGCAGGCGGGATGACGACAGGGATCGTGGGTCATTGTGTCGGGCGGGCACGCGGCCGGACAAACCCGTTTCCGGGCAGGTCCGGGGAGGCACAGGCGGACCAGGGGCGGTCGGCCCGGCCCCCCCCGCGTCGTCAGGCGGGGCCGCGCGCCGGGCCGCGCCAGGCGTGGAGGGCGGCGCCGAGTACGAAGGCCGCGAGTGCCACCGCCCATGCCACGGCTCGGTCACCGGGCTGCATCGGCCAGGCCCAGATCGCCGCCGCACCGCCGTGCGCCCTGGGCGCGCCCAGGTAGACCGCGCTGAGATACGCGAACGCGGGCAGCCAGCTCAGGCGCGCCCCGATCACGGCGGCCGCGGCCGCCGTGATCCCGACGGCGCCGAGGGTGTTGCGGACCATGGCCGAGGGCCCGAACGTGCCGTCGTGAGCGGTCACCGCGAGAGCGAGCAGCAGCGCGGCGAACGCCGCGAGGCCGGCCGACTGCCCGAGACGCCTCGGCCACCAGGGGCGTACCGCCGCGCGCTCCAGCTCGGCCATCTGCGTGTGCAGGCTCGTGCCGATCACGGCGGAGGTCATCAGCGGGGCCAGCGCGACCACCGGGACGAGACGCCGGGAATCGATATGGGCGTCCAGCCCGTACGCCGCCCGGAGAGCGAGGACGGCGACGACGACCAGCGAGACGAGCGCCAGCGGGACGGCGCGCGAGCGCGCGAGCAGGAGCGGGCCGATGAGGCGGGGGAAGGGGCGGCCGGATGCGGTCAGGGCGGTCACAGGGCCGGCACGTCCTTCGGGTCGCAGCTGTGGACGGTGGCGAAGTAGCGCGACAGGAAGTCGCGGCGCTCGTCGTCGGGCAGGGCGGCGAGGCGGGCGCGTACGGCCCGGTCCGCGGTGATGCCGGCGACCGCGGCCTCGTCGCCGCGCTCGCGGGCCCATTCCATGGCCTCCCGCTCGCCCGGCTGCGGGCGGCCGGGGGCGAGCCAGTCGGTGACCGCCGTGTCGACGCGGACGGCCCGCTCGTCGCCGGCGCGCGCGTCACACGCGTCGTGGCGGCCCGTGATCGCCGCGGCGGCCTCCCACGCGTACTGCTGCGGATCGGTCAGTTCGCCGCGCACGACGGACCAGCCGAGCGGCGTCAGCATCGGCAGGCCGGCCTCACCCGGTCCCGGGTCCGCGCGCAGGTCCTCGAAGCGCACCGGCAGGTGTCCGACTCCTTCGAGTCGGTCGTGGAGGCCGGAGAGGGCGCTCTTCACCTCGGGGAGCAGCCCCGGGTGGAGGGCGTTCACACAGACCTGAGGCCGTACCGAGGTGTCGCACACCTGGCGCTGCGACAGCGGGTGCGGGCGCCACATGCCGTCGCCGGTCGCGGCGATGACGACGGCCGCGACGGCCGCGGTGGTGAGCGGCAGCAGGGCGGCCCACCTGCGGCGGGCGGCGCAGGCGAGCACCGCGGCGGCGGCCAGGCCGCCCGTCCACGCGATCGCGGCGACGGGCTGCCACCACACGGGGACCATCTCACCCATCGTGTCGGCGGACGCCGGGCTGAGATGGCGTGCCCCGTTCGTCGTGTACGAGGGGATGCCGAGGAGGGGGTAGCAGCAGACGGCGAGCGCCGGCGCGGCCGCCCGCCACGCCACCAGCCGCCCCACGACATGGCCCAGCAGTGTCATGGCGGTCAGGAACGCGGCGTCCGCCGGCACCGGGGCGACCAGTGGACGGCCCGCGGACGTGTACGGCCAGGTGGCGGCCAGCGCCCCGGCCGTCACTACGGCGTAGCCCGCGACGATCCACCACGCCGTGGGCAGCGAGGCGGTCAGGAACTGGGCGAGTGGAGAACGCGCGGCGGCCGCGCGCAGCTCGTCCGTGCGCCGCCGCCGCTCCCTGCCGCCCTGCCAGCAGCCCGCCGCGGCCGCGAGCGGACCGCCCAGCAGCGCGGTGGCGGTGTGCAGCAGCGCCTGGGTCTCGCCCCAACTTCCCTGCCACTGCGAGGCCTTGCCGGCGAGAGCGATCGCGAGCATGACGGCGACGGCGAGGCCCGTCCAGGGCGCCGAGCCGCGCAGCAGTTCGCTGCGGACCGGATGCGGTGCGGGGCGCGCGGCGGCGGCCGGGGGCGCGGGCGCGGTGGCCGTGGTGGTCATCGGTGTGCCTCCGCGCGTGCGGCGCGGTGGCCGCGCAGGGCGGTCGTGTAGCCGCGCTCCATGGGGTTGTCCCCGTCCTCGCCCGCGGCGGTGTCCCTGCCGAGGGCGGTCAGGTCCGCGGTGGTGCCGCGGAAGGCGAGCCGGCCGGACTCGATCAGGGTCACCTCCGAGCAGGCCGCCGCCACGTCCTCCACCAGGTGGGTGGAGACGATCACGGTGGCATCGGTGCCGAGCTCCCGGAGCAGTGCTCTGAACTCGACACGCTGCTCCGGATCGAGACCGGCGGTCGGCTCGTCGAGCAGCAGCAGCTCCGGTTCGTTCACGATCGCCTGCGCGATCCCGACGCGGCGCAGCATGCCGCCCGAGAGCGTCTTGACCTTGACGTCGATGCGGTCGCCGAGGCCGACCCGCTCCACCGCGCGTTCCACCGCGGCCGGAACGGCCTCGGTGCGCATCTCCTTCAGCCAGGCCACGTAGGCCACGAACTCGCGCACCGTGAAGCCGGGGTAGTACCCGAACTCCTGCGGCAGGTAGCCCAGTCTGCGCCGGACCTCCGCGCGCTCACGGTGCCCGGCCACGTCACGGCCCAGCAGCTCCACCCGCCCGCCGGAGGGGGCGGCGACGGTCGCCAGGACACGGATCAGCGAGGTCTTGCCCGCGCCGTTCGGGCCCAGCAGTCCGTGCACGCCGGTCCCGAACGAGATGTCGACGGCGTCCAGCGCGACGGTTCTGCGGTGCCGGACCGTCAGGCCCGTGACCTCTGCCCTGCCGGCGGTGCTCACATCTTCTCCAGGTGGTCGAAGGACGAACGGCGCAGTGCGAGAAGCGCCGCGCAGAGCAGGGCCGCGCCGCCCCAGGCGCTCTGCGTGGCGGGTCCGCCGACGACGTGGGCGAGGCGGTCGGCGATCTCCGGCGGCATCGCCGCCAGGACGGGAGCGACGACGACGGCCAGCCAGCCGGCCGCCAGGGCAGTGGCGGCCGTGCGGCAGCCGACGTACGTGCCGAGCGCCAGGGCCGCGAGGGTCAGGGCGAGGCCCGGCAGCAGCCACGCCACCGCCCCCGGCCCCCCTGCGCCCGGCGGCAGCAGTGCTCCGATCGCGGTGAGCAGCGGGACGCCGGCCGTGAGCACGGCGGCCGTACGCGTCAGCAGCAGGCGCAGTCCGCCGGAGGGCGTGGAGACGGCGATCTCGTACAGCGGGTCGGCGTGCCTGCCGTACGACAGCCCGACGCCGGCGAGGGGCACCAGGGGCGCGACGAGCAGTAGCAGCGGCCGCGCGCCCTCGAAGCCCGCCCCGTACCCGAGGCCGAGCGCACCCGCGCCGACGAGCAGCAGCGCGACGACCCAGGCCCGGTGCAGCCCGGGTCCCACGGCACGGACGAACCGGACGGCGGCCCTCGCCCGCGCGACCCGCCCACCGGCCCGCGGCCAGGGGACAAGCCCGCGGGCCCAGGTCCGGGGCCCCCGCCCGGCGTACGGCTCCGGGCTGCCGCCCTGTGGATGCGCCCCCTCGGCGTACGGCTTCGTCCGCGTGGCGCGGCCCGGCAGGCGGGCCGTCAGCGGGCGGCGGACCGGCTCGGCGGCGGCCGTCGCGACGAGCGCCGTGCGCAGTTCCGCCAGCAGCGGGCCCGCCGTTCCCGCGCGGACCGCCGCCGAGACGCGGGACGCGCACGGCGTGCACGACTCGACGTGCTTCTCCAGCGACCAGGCGTCCGGTTCGGGAATCGCGCCCGAGGCGTACCGGCTCGCGAGTTCATCGGTGACATGCCAGACGGCGGCGTTCATGCCGTGCCTCCCCACGCAGGCCGGCCCAGGGCCGCCCGCAGTTCGCGGCGGGCCCGCAGGGCGCGGGTCTTGACCGTGCCCTCCGGTATGCCGAGCAGCCGCGCCGCCTCGCGCGTCGTCAGCCCGTCGACCACCGTCGCCCGCAGCACCTCCCTCAGCTCCGGCGAGATCCGCTCCAGGGCCGTGCCCACGTCGCCGTACTCCAGCCCGGCCAGTACCCGCTCCTCCGCGGACGGCACGACGCCGGCCGGTTCGTGGACGACGCGTTCCTGGCGGGCCCGTGCGCGCTGGGCGTCGACCAGGCGGCGGGCGGCGATCACCCACAGCCAGCCGCCGGCCTCGCCCCCGCGATGCGAGGCGGCCGAGCGCCACATGGTCACGAACGTGTCCTGGAGCACCTCCCGTACCGTCTCCGGATCGGTGCAGCGACGCGAGAGGCGGACGTGCAGCCAGCCCGCGTGCCGGTCGTGGAGCACGCCGAGCGCCTCCGTGTCCCCGCGGGCGACCGCGCGCAGCAGCGCCGCGTCGTCCCGCTCTCCCCCCGAGGGGCTCATCGGTCTCACGTCTTCCCTATCGCCCCGGCGCGAGCCGCCGGTTCACGCCCGGCCGGACCCGCCGGCGGCGCGTCGGCGCTCCCCGCAGTACGTACAGGGGCCGAGCGCGGCGGTCACGGGCATCGCCGCAGTATCGCGGAGAGCCGGGCGGGCGGGGGCAGCCGGAATCCCTCCGGCCGCCCGTCCCCCCTCAGCCGGTGGCGGAGGCGTGGAACAGGCTGACCAGCGGGGCCTGTACCTGCCAGCCCAGCGATTCGTACAGCGCCCGGCCGTCGGGAGTGCCGCCGAGCACGCCGGTCGTCGCCCCCTGTTCCAGCGCGGCGTTGTGGAGTGTGTGCATGACGAGCCGCCCGAGGCCCTTGCGGCGGTGCTCGGGCGCCGTCTCGATCTGGTCGACGACGGCGGTGTCCCCGGTGGGCGCGATCTGGCCGTGCGCGGCGAACGAACCGTCGGCGGCGACCACCAGCAGCCGGGTGACGCCTCCGCGCGTCCAGCGCTTGAGCGTGTAGCCCTCCGGGACCTCGGGCGCCGGTGTGCGGCGCAGCCGTGTCCGCATCAGCCAGCCGGGCTCGTCGATCCGCCAGTCCGGTCCCACCCATGCGACGACGTCCTCCGGCTCGGCGAAGACCTTGAGCCACACGGTCGGTGCGGCGACCTCGGCGGCGACCTTGCGCACGGTGGCCTCGTCGTCGGCCGTCAGGACGTGCCGGGTGGCCTGCGTGACCTGGCCGACGTCGACCGTGAAGCCCCACGGTCTGACCACGGGATCGGCCGCACCCCGGGACACGACCCAGCCGCGGACCCAGGCCGATGTAATGACTGAAGTCTGCATGGAGCTATTACACATGCTGGGGTGGCCCGGGCGCCAGACCTGGAGGGCGGGAGCGGCGGCTCGGATGCCCTCTCGCAGCGCGAGAGAGTGATCGCTCAGAGCGAACAACGCCCGGGGAACATCCAAGGGCTCATATGCATTGAGTCGGTACAGCTCAACTTGACTGCCTAAGGGGAGATCATGGCTGCCGATTTCACGGCTCACTCACCGCTCACCCTGCCCGTCCTGCCGCTGGACGACGAGGTCGTACTGCCCGGCATGGTCGTGCCGCTCGACCTGTCCGACAACGAAGTACGGGCCGCGGTCGAGGCCGCCCAGGCTGCCGCCCGCCCCTCCGGCAACAAGCCGAAGGTGCTGCTCGTTCCCCGCGTGGACGGTACATACGCCGCGACGGGTGTCCTCGGCACGGTCGAGCAGGTCGGCCGGCTGTCCGACGGCGATCCCGGCGCGCTCATCCGCGGCGTCGGCCGCGTCCGCATCGGCGCCGGGACCACCGGTCCCGGCGCGGCTCTGTGGGTCGAGGGCGCCGTGGTCGAGGAGACCGTTCCCGATCCGCTGCCCGGCGCCGTCACGGAGCTGGTCAAGGAGTACAAGGCGCTGGCCACCGACTGGCTGAAGCGGCGTGGCGCCTGGCAGGTCGTCGACCGCGTGCAGCAGATCGAGGGGATCTCGCAGCTCGCCGACAACTCGGGGTACTCACCGTTCCTGACCACCCCCCAGAAGATCGAGCTGCTGGAGACCACCGACCCGGTGGCCCGGCTCAAGCTCGCCACCGAGCAGCTGCGCGACCACCTGGCCGAGCAGGAGGTGGCCGAGTCGATCGCCAAGGACGTCCAGGAAGGCGTGGACAAGCAGCAGCGCGAGTTCCTGCTGCGCCGCCAGCTGGACGCCGTCCGCAAGGAGCTGCGCGAGCTCAACGGCCAGGAGGGCGAGGACGAGTCCGACGACTACCGCGCCCGTGTCGAGGCCGCCGACCTGCCCGAGAAGGTGCGGGAGGCCGCCCTCAAGGAGGTCGAGAAGCTGGAGCGGGCGAGCGACCAGTCGCCCGAGGGCTCCTGGATCCGCACCTGGCTCGACACCGTCCTCGAACTGCCCTGGAACGAGCGCACCGAGGACGCCTACGACATCCAGGGCGCCAAGGCCACCCTGGACGCCGAGCACGCGGGCCTGCAGGACGTGAAGGAGCGGATCACCGAGTACCTGGCGGTGCGCAAGCGGAGGGCCGAGCGCGGTCTCGGGGTCGTGGGCGGCCGCAGGGGCGGCGCGGTGCTGGCCCTCGTCGGCCCGCCCGGCGTCGGCAAGACGTCGCTCGGCGAGTCCGTGGCGCACGCGATGGGCCGCAAGTTCGTGCGCGTCGCCCTCGGCGGCGTACGGGACGAGGCGGAGATCCGGGGCCACCGGCGCACCTATGTCGGCGCCCTGCCCGGCCGTGTCGTCCGCGCGATCAAGGAGGCCGGTTCCATGAACCCGGTCGTCCTGCTCGACGAGATCGACAAGGTCGGCTCCGATTTCCGCGGCGACCCGGCGGCGGCTCTGCTCGAAGTCCTCGACCCCGCGCAGAACCACACGTTCCGCGACCACTACCTGGAGGTCGAACTCGACCTCAGCGACGTCGTCTTCCTCGCCACCGCCAACGTGCTGGAGGCCATCCCCGAGGCCCTGCTCGACCGGATGGAGCTCGTACGGCTCGACGGCTACACCGAGGACGAGAAGATCGTCATCGCCCGGGACCACCTCGTGCCGCGCCAGCTGGACCGGGCGGGCCTGGAGCCCGGCGAGGTCACGCTGGACGACTCGGCGCTGCGCAAGCTGGCGGGGGAGTACACCCGCGAGGCGGGCGTGCGGAACCTGGAGCGGTCCATCGCGCGGCTGCTGCGCAAGGTGGCGGCCCAGCACGAACTGGGCGACCGCGAGCTGCCGTTCACCGTCACCGACGGTGAGCTGCGCGGGCTCATCGGACGGCCGCACCACGTGCCCGAGTCCGCCCAGGACCCGGCCGAGCGCCGCACCGCGGTGCCCGGTGTGGCCACCGGACTGGCGGTGACCGGCGCGGGCGGCGACGTGCTGTTCGTCGAGGCGTCGCTCGCCGATCCGGAGACCGGCGCCGCGGGGCTGACCCTGACCGGGCAGCTCGGCGACGTGATGAAGGAGTCCGCGCAGATCGCTCTGAGCTTCCTGCGCTCGCACGGAGCCGAGCTCGAACTGCCGGTCGCCGACCTCAAGGACCGGGGCGTGCACATCCACTTCCCGGCGGGCGCGGTGCCCAAGGACGGCCCGAGCGCGGGCATCACGATGACCACGGCGCTCGCGTCGCTGCTCTCCGGACGCCAGGTGCGCACGGATGTGGCGATGACCGGCGAGGTGTCGCTGACCGGCCGGGTGCTGCCCATCGGCGGCGTGAAGCAGAAGCTGCTGGCGGCGCACCGCGCGGGCATCACGACGGTCGTGATCCCCAAGCGGAACGAGGCCGATCTGGACGACGTGCCGGCCGAGATCCTCGACAAGCTGGAGGTCCACCCGGTCACGGACGTCCGGCAGGTGCTGGAGCTCGCGCTCTCCCCGGCCGAGGTGCCGGTGACGGCCGCGGCCTGAGGACACGACGGCGCACGGGCCCGGCGGTGGTGATCCACCGCCGGGCCCGTCCCGTGCTCGCGGTCGGGCGTATCGGCCGGGTCCTCGCCTGATCGACGGTCCCGCACCATGGCCGGACCAGTCCCCTGCTCGCGGTCCCGCACAATGGACGGATGACATCCCTGCAGGCCGATTGCGCGAACTGCTTCGGGCTGTGCTGTGTGGCGCTGCCCTTCACCGCCTCCGCCGACTTCGCCGTGAACAAGGACGCGGGGACACCGTGCACCCATCTCCGGGCCGACTTCGGCTGCGGCATCCACAGCCGGCTGCGCGCGAGCGGTTTCCAGGGGTGCACCGTCTACGACTGCTTCGGCGCCGGTCAGCAGGTCTCGCAGGTCACCTACGGCGGTACGGACTGGCGCCGGGCCCCGGAGACCGCCCAGCAGATGTTCCGGGTCTTCCCCGTCGTCCGGCACCTGCACGAACTGCTCTGGTACGTGAACGAGGCGCTGCGGCTCGACGCCGCCCGCGAGGTCCACGACGCGCTGCGCCGGCAACGGGAGACGATCGAGCAGCTGACCGGCCTCGACGCCGACGCGCTGCTGAAGCTGGACGTCGCGGCCCACCGCCAGGACGTGAACGTCCTGCTGCTGCGCACCAGTGAACTGGTCCGCGCGGGGAGCGGGCGCAAGAACAAGGACCGCAGGGGCGCGGACCTGATGGGTGCCCGGCTGCGCGGCGCGGATCTGCGGGGGGCGAGTCTGCGGGGCGCGTATCTCATCGCCGCCGACCTCAGCGGCGCCGATCTGCGGCAGGCCGACCTGATCGGGGCCGATCTCAGGGACGCCGACCTGTCGGGCGCGGACCTGACCGGCAGCATCTTCCTCACCCAGCCGCAGGTGAACGCGGCCCGCGGGGACGGCGCCACCCGCCTGCCGGAGGGGCTGACCCGCCCCGCGCACTGGTCGTGACGGCCGGCGCGACGGGACGGGACAGCGGGGAAGTGATCAGCGGGCGGGCCGGTGGGGCGCGACGCGGGGCTCAGCCGTTGGCGAGCGCCTGGAGACGGTCGTACGCGCCGTTGAACTTGTTGTGGTCGCCGACGATCGGCCCGGACGACGTGTACTGCCACATCGTGTAGTAGACCCAGCCCGCCGGGAGCTCGCCGGGCGTCGTGTTGTAGCGGGCGATCCAGAGCGGGTTGTACGCGGCGAAGCCGGAGTAGTTGCCGGTGCACTGCTTCCACCAGCTGGTCGCCGTGTAGATGACCGCGTCACGGCCGGTGCGGTACTTGTACCGGTTCAGGAAGTCCCGGATCCAGGTGACCATCCCGGACTGCGACTTGCCGTAGCAGGCCGGGCCGTACGGGTTCCACTCGATGTCGAGCGCGCCCGGCAGGGTCTTGCCGTCGCGCGACCAGCCGCCGCCGTTGTTGACGAAGTAGTCCGCCTGGGCCGCGCCGGAGGTCGTGTCCGGGGTCGCGAAGTGGTACGAGCCCCGGATCATGCCGATGTTGTACGAGCCGTTGTACTGCTGCGTGAAGTACGTGTTCTTGTAGTACGTGCCTTCGGTCGCCTTGACGTAGGCCCACTTGACGCCGCTGTTCCACAGCGCGGCCCAGTCGACGTTGCCCTGGTGGCTGGAGACGTCGACGCCCTCCGTCTGGACGGCGCGGGTGTCCGGGGGGAGGCCGCCCTGGCCGTCATGGGCGATGACGCCCATGCCCATGTGCGCCGAGCCGCGCTCGGGCTTGGGCTTGGGGTCCGCGGTGGCGGAGCCGGGGGCGACGAGGAGGAGGGAGAGGACTGCGAGGAGAGTGCCGGCCGCAGCGAGTCGCTTGCGTCCGGTCGTTCCGGATCTGTGCACGGGCATGAGCGTGCCTCCGAAGACCTCGGTGGGGGAGATCTGACGATGTGTCGACATGTCGTGGCGGACCTGCATGGTGTGGACATGCCATGAAGGACGCTACGCACGTAGAACACCCCGTGGAAGGGGGTCGCGCCGCCGCCGTTGGTCTACGCCTGCGAAATACTTGCCGAGCTGCGGCGACGCGAGCCGCCGGAAGAAACTTTCATCACCGGGAAAGCGCACGAGGGGTGCTGACGTGCACGAAAGCGGTACGGCGAGTGAAGCCGACCCCAATGACAGCAGTGGTGTGGACCGCGAGTTCCTCGCGCTGGAGCGGGAGTTGTCGGTCTTCCTCCGCCGCGCGAGGGCCTCGTCCGGAGAGATGGCGCGCGAGGTCCACCCCGACCTGGAACCCGCCGCCTACGGCCTGCTCGTACGCCTGGAGGAGGCCGGACAGCAGCGCGCCACCGAACTCGCCGGGTACTTCGGCGTCGGCAAGGCGACCATGAGCCGGCAGCTGCGGGCCCTGGAGGAACTCGGGCTGGTCACCCGTGAGCCCGACCCCGCCGACGGCCGCGCCTCCCTCGTACGGCTCACGCAGGAAGGTGTGGCGCGATTCCGTCATGTGCGCGATGCCCGCCGCGACCGCTACCGGAGCAAGCTGGCGGGCTGGGACCGGCGCGAGGTCGCGGAACTGGCCCGGCTCCTGCACCAGCTGAACGCGCGCGCGGAGGGCTGAGCGCCCGGGCGGCGGCGAACGCCCGGGCGTCTCACAGCTCGACGAGAGCCGCCGTGGCGTCGTCGTGGAGCTTTCGGCGGACCGCGTCCGTACGCTGCCGCGCCGTCTCCAGGGCCCGCACCCGGTCGATCAGCGCCTGGGCGCCCTCCTTGCGCAGTACGCCCACGCACGCGGCCCAGTCGCCCTCCGCGAACACGTCCACCCAGCGCGACGCGCCGTCGGTCAGCGCCGCCACCGCCCGTACGTCCTCGCGCGCGACGCCGCCCGTCACCGCCCGTGCCGCCACCGCCGGGTCGGCCGCCGCCGTGAAGAACCCGCCCTCGGCGTTGCGCAGGGCGTCGGCCGACGCGTGCGTGCGCAGCGCGTCCCGGGGCAGCCGGTCGAGCCGGTCGTCCAGCACCGCCCGGACCGAGCCGTCGGCCGACTCCAGCAGCAGGGTCGAGTCGGAGAGCACCAGGTACTCCACCTCGTCGGCCGCTCCGCCCCACCGCGCGAGGACCACCGTCGCCTGGGGCGTCCGCACGTGAGAAAGGTCACAGGTGTCCCGGTGGGCGTCCGCGGTGCGCCGGATCGCGTCCGCGAGGACGCCGGTCAGGGGCAGATCACGCCGCGAACCGGACAGTTCGACCAGGGCGCCGCCCAGTCGGGCGGTGAACCACGGAACCCCGTGCACGCATCCCGCGTCACCCTGGGGTGGAGTCACTCCGTCCAGGACCACCAGCGTTCCGCCCTGTCCCGATGCGGGCAGAGCCACCGAGGCCCAGTCCTCGTTGAGGCGTTCCGGGGCACCGGGGGCAGTGGCGAGTTCGATGCGCATGTCCACAGTCTGCATGACTCCTCCGCGCCACCCTCACATCGCACCGATTGGCTCGTACCAGCAGGTCAGAGGGGTTGCTTCGACCCAAATGGACCGCTGTGCGAAGCTGCGGGCGCGCATCCTGCCAAAGGGCGGCTCCCAGGTCCAACCCACACGCCGGGAGCCGGGCGTGCCGGCGTTCGGGAAAGTTGTTCGCCAACTCAGGGATGTTGTTCACTCGTTCGGGTGGCGGAGCGGCCGATGCGCGCCTCCCTCCCAAAGGCACTGGAATGGTCGGAAGCCGTACCAGGGGTGGGGCTCTCGCGTGTGACCGGTCGTCATCTCTGCTTCATGGGTGGACGAGTCAAGCAAGATTGCGAGCACCGGTGCAGAAGAAGCGGCCTCGGGGCAAGGGCGACAGGCCCACTGGAACGGCAGGCGAGCTCCAGGTCCCGGCCCCTGCGGCCCCCCTGCCTCCGCAGGGACAGGGCGAAACCGTCCGGACCTCCGACGGGGCCTGCGTGTTCCCGGCGCAATCCACGGGACCCGCGCACACCACCGGTCCCGCGCCGAGCACCGGCCCCGGGCCGTCCGCGGGACCCGCGCCGAGCACCGGCCCCGCGCAGGACACCATGACCCCCTCCGGACGCCGCGCGCGCGTACGCAGCCGACTCGTCGCCGGAGTGGCGGTCGTCGGCCTCGTCGTCGTCGGCGCCGGAGCACCCGGCGTCCTCGCGACCTCCGCGGAACTGACCGAGGCCCAGCGCCTGGTGACCCTCGCCGAGCTCGACCGCCAGGCCGTCACCCTCGCGCACTCCCTCGCCGACGAACGCGACGAGGTCACCGCCTACGTCGCCGCCGGCCGCGACTCCGCGAACGACGGCGCGGCCGGGGACGGGGACGGCGAGGCCGCGGACACGCCGAAGCTCTCCGCGACCCTCAGCGCCCGCGTCGACCGCCAGATCCGCGAGATCCGCGCCGCCGTGCCGGACGACCACGCCGACCTGCGCCGCGCACTCGCCTCCCTGCCCGGCGTGCGCCGCACCGCCCTGACCGGCACGGGCACCCCCCTGGAGGTGCACCGCGCCTACACCGCGGTCATCAACCGCCTCCAGGCCCTCGCCGACGAGCTCGCCGAGAAGACCCCGCCGCGCGCCGCCGAGGCCACCCGCGCGCCCGCCGCGCTCGGTCTCGCCGTGGAGCAGGCGTCCGCCGCCCGCGGGCTGCTGCTCGCCGCGCTGTCCGTGCCGCGGCCCGAGACCCGGGTGACGTACGACCCGGCCACCGGCCTGCCCGTACAGACCGCCGCCGAGGACTCCGGCGCCGACGCCCGCACCCGCAACGAGCTCACCGCGGCGGCCCAGCAGGCCCGCGTCCGCGAACTCGCCGCCCTCGCCGACTTCGACCAGGCCGCGGGCAAGGACGCCCGCGACAACCTGGCCGCCACCGTCACCGGCCCCGAGGTCAAGGCCGCCGAGAGCTTTCTCGCCCGCCTCACCGACCAGCCCCGCCTCTCCGCGTCCGAGCGCGGCACCGACCGGTCCGAGCTGGAGGCCGCACTCACCGCCCGCATCGAGCAGATGCGCGGCGCCGAGACCGCACTCGCCGCCGACCGGCTGGTGCGCA
Source organism: Streptomyces sp. PKU-EA00015 (assembly GCF_013387495.1). Taxonomy (GTDB): domain Bacteria; phylum Actinomycetota; class Actinomycetes; order Streptomycetales; family Streptomycetaceae; genus Streptomyces. The sequence continues at coordinate 16,138 of NZ_JABZEE010000002.1, forward strand.
TCGAGCACCTGCGCGACGACGACGTCACCGCGCTCGAAGTACGCATCGCGCTCCTCGGCGGGCTGCTCGTCGTCACCATCGGCGTGCTGGCGGCCGTCTCGCGCACGCTCACCCGCCCGCTCGCCGTCCTGCGCATCGGTGCCGCACGTCTCGCGGAGTCGCCGGAGACGGAGGAGCCGGTCCGCTTCACCGGCCGCAACGACGAGTTCGCCCAGGTCGTACGGTCCCTCAACAGCCTGCACGGCACGCTGCGGGACCTCGGCGCGCGTGTCCGGCACCTCGACGCCGAACGCGGCGGCCTCACCGGCTCGGCCGAGGCGCTCGCCACCGAGTTGGCCGAGGTCCGCACCGAGCTCGGTGAGCGCGCCGAGGAGCTCACCACCGAGCTGCAGCGCCTGCGCCACACCGTTCACCACACCTTCGTCAACCTCTCGCTGCGCACGCTCGGCCTCGTCGAACGCCAGCTGGGCGTCATCGAGAAGCTGGAGGAGCGCGAGCAGGACCCCGAGAGGCTCGCCACCCTTTTCAAGCTCGACCACATGGCGACGGTCATGCGTCGGCACAGCGAGAACCTGCTGGTCCTCGCGGGCGCCGAGCACGGCCAGGGCCATGTCGGCCCCGTCCCGCTCGTCGACGTCCTGCGCGCCGCGGTCAGCGAGATCGAGCGCTACGACCGGGTCGTCATCCAGTCCCTGCCGCCGCACGCCCAGGTCGCGGGCTTCGCCGCCGACGACCTCAGCCACTTGGTCGCCGAACTGCTGGAGAACGCCACGTCGTTCTCCCCGCCGGACGCGCAGGTCGAGATGTCGGGCTGGCTGCTGGAGAGCGGCGAGGTGATGCTCTCCGTCCAGGACGCGGGCATCGGCATGACCGAGGCGCGCATCGAGGAGCTCAACGCCCGGCTGAAGAACCCGGAGACGTACGAGAGCGACGCCGGGCGCGAGACCGAGGGGCTCGGCCTGCGGGTGGCCGCGCTGCTGGCGGCGCGTCACCGGGTACGGATCCAGCTGCGCGAGCACAAACAGGGCGGGATCACGGCGGTGGTCGTCGTCCCGGCGGCGCTGCTGCCGGACGGTCCGCCGGCGACGGCGTCCCAGCAGACGCCGGTCCCGGGCGCGGGCCCGGCGCTGACCCTGCCGGGCTCGGCGGCGGAGGCGAACTCCAACACCCTGCCCCCGAGCGCTCGCCGCCCCGCCCAGCCGGAGGGTACGTCCGCGGCGGACGGCGGCCGTGCGTCGCACGCGGAGCGGTCGGCCGACGCCGACGCCCCCACTCCCGACGCCGACCACGCGTCCGGCGCGGGCCAGGCGGCTCCCGCCGGCTCTGCGTCGCTCGGCGCTCACGGCGCCCCGGTGGCCGACGCCGCCCCGGCCGCGCCTGCCGACGCCACGCCCGCGCCGCATGCGGACCGGGGCGCTGACGCCTCCTCGTCCGGCCTGGCGTCGCTCGCGGACCCGTTCGCCGCCGCCGTTGCGCCGTATGCGGACGGGGGTGCCGGCGCCGACCACGCCGCGTCGTCGCCCGATCCGGCGTCGCCTGCCAACTCGTTCGCCGCTGCTGAGGCGGCCGACGCCGAGCGGGCGTCCGGCGCGGGTCAGGCGGATCCCGCCGGCTCCGCGTCGCTCGCGGACCCGTTCGCCGCCGCCGTTGCGCCGTATGCGGACGGGGCGCCCGCCGGCCCGTTCGCCGCTGCTGAGGCGGCCGACGCCGACCACGCGTCCCCCGTGGCAGACGGCACCACCGCTCCCGGCGCTCACGCCGAGCCCGTGGCCGACGTCGTTCACGGCGCCCCGGTGGAGCCCTTCCTCCCGGCCGACCCGTTCGTCGAGGCCGCCGAGCGGGCCGTGCGGGCCGCCGAGGGGGAGCGGGACGCGCACGAGCGGACCGCCGACGGGGAGCCCCAGGACATCGAGGAGGAGACGTTCGCCATGCGGCTGCCCGAGCAGCCTGCCGACGACGTCACCTCGGAGCGGGTCACCGACAAGGGCCTGCCCAAACGGACCCCGAAGATCGTCGCACCGCCCACCGCGCCCGCCGGGCGCACCGGGAGCGTCGACGCCGAGGCGCTGCGGCGCCGGCTCGGCGGCTTCCATCGTGGCGCACAGGAAGGCCGACGCGACGCCGAGGCCGAGATCGCGCAGAGCGGCACGCAGCAGGCCACTCGGGCAACCGACGAGCAGAACACCGACACAGAGACGGGGGACACAGTCGAGGAGGCACGCAGTTGACTGCGACCGGCACATTCGGGCTGAGCACCGAAGCCCGCAATCTGCAGTGGTTGTTGGGCAATCTGGTGGAGGAGGTGCCAGGAGTCCGCTCGGTCGCCGTCGTCTCGTCCGACGGCCTGCTCCTGCTCTCCTCCGACCCCGCGCAGAACACGGCCCCAGCGGATCCGGCACGCCGTGACGGCCCCCGCGGCTCCAGCGCCGACCTCGCCACCATCGTCTCCGGCATCGGCAGCCTCACCATCGGCGCCGCCGGGCTGATGGACGGCGGCAAGGTGAAGCAGACCATGGTCGCCATGGACGAGGGCAGCGTCTTCGTGATGTCGATCAGCGACGGCTCCCTGCTCGGCGTACACGCCGCCCCCGACTGCGACATGAGCATCGTGGCGTACCACATGGCCCTGTTCGTCGGCCGCGCCGGACACGTACTCACCCCCGAAGTCCGCAGCGAGCTGCGCAAATCGATGGAGAGCGCCCGATGACAGCCGCCGCTTCGTCCTCCAAACTCCCCGTACGCGGCCAGGGACGCAGGCCCGCCCGCGTACGCCCGTACTCGCTCACCGGCGGCCGCACCCGCTTCGGCCACGTGCTCCTCGTCGAGACCTTCGTCGCCGCGCTCGAGGCCCCGCCCGAGCGCCGCGAGCTGCCCGGCGGCGACCTCTCGACACGCGTCATGCCCGAGCTGCGGGCGATCGTCGAGCTGTGCCGCCGTATGCGTACCGTCGCCGAGATATCGGCGCTGCTGAAGATGCCGCTGGGTGTCGTCCGGGTGCTCCTCAGCGACCTGGCCGACCAGGGAAAGATCCGTGTGTACGGGACCGGGCACGGCACCGGACAGCCCGACCGCGCGCTGCTCGAAAGGGTGCTGAGTGGACTCCGCCGCCTCTGACACGCTCCTCGCCCGACCGCACGCCCCGCAGGACCAGGACGCGTCGAGCGCCCCGGCCACGGCGGACGCGCGCCCCGAGGACACCGTGTGGCCCGAAGAGAATCTGCAGGCGTGGGAGCTGGACACCACCCGTGCCCCCATCGCCACCAAGATCGTCGTGGCGGGCGGTTTCGGCGTGGGCAAGACGACCTTCGTCGGGTCGGTCTCGGAAATCACCCCGCTGCAGACCGAGGCACTGATGACCCGGGCCAGCGAGGACACCGACGACCTCACCGCCACGCCGGAGAAGACCACCACGACCGTGGCGATGGACTTCGGCCGCATCACGCTCGACGACGACCTGGTGCTCTACGTCTTCGGCACACCCGGCCAGCAGCGTTTCTGGTTCATGTGGGACGACCTCGTGCGCGGGGCGATCGGGGCCGTCGTGATGGCCGACACGCGGCGGCTGGCGGACTGCTTCCCGGCCCTCGACTACTTCGAGAGCTGCGGGCTGCCCTACATCGTCGCTGTCAACCACTTCGAGGGAACGACCGCCTACGAGGCCGAGGACGTACGGGAGGCCCTCACCGTGCCGCCCCACGTGCCGGTGGTGATCATGGACGCCCGTAAGCGCGTCACGGTCATCGAGTCGCTGCTCGCGCTCGTCGCCCACGCCCTCGAAGCCACCCCCGAATAGCCTCCCGAACATCTACGGAGCACCCCTGTCATGCGGAAGATTCTCATAGTCGGCGCCGGCCAGTCCGGACTGCAGCTCGCCCTCGGCCTCCAGTCCCAGGGCTACGAGGTCACCCTGATGTCCAACCGCACGGCGGACGAGATCCGGTCCGGCCGGGTCATGTCCACGCAGTGCATGTTCCACACCGCCCTCCAGCACGAGCGGGACCTGGGCATCAACTTCTGGGAGACGCAGGCCCCGAAGATCGAGGGCCTCGGTGTCTCGGTCGCCGCGCCCGACGCGAGCCGCGCCGTCGACTGGGTCGGCAAGCTCGACGGCTACGCCCAGTCCGTCGACCAGCGCGTCAAGATGGCGGGCTGGATGGAGACGTTCGCCCAGCGCGGCGGACAGCTGGTCATCCACGGCGCGGCCGTGTCCGACCTGGACTACTTCTCCCGCACGTACGACCTGGTGCTGGTGTCGGCCGGCAAGGGCGAGCTGGTCTCCATGTTCGGCCGGGACGCCTCCCGTTCCCCGTACGCCGAGCCGCAGCGCGCGCTCGCCGTCGCCTACGTCCACGGCCTCGGCCCGCGCCCCGAGCACCCGGACTACGACGCGGTGCGCTGCAACCTGGTGCCGGGAGTCGGCGAGCTGTTCGTGATGCCGACCCTCACCACGTCGGGCCGCGCCGACATCCTGTTCTGGGAGGGCATCCCCGGCGGACCGCTCGACGTCTTCCAGGGCGTCAAGGACCCCTCCGAGCACCTCTCCCTGACGCTGGAGCTGATGGAGAAGTACACGCCCTGGGAGTACGCGCGGGCCACGAAGGTCGAGCTGACCGACGCGGCCGGCACGCTGGCCGGCCGTTACGCGCCCACCGTGCGCAATCCCATCGGCCGACTCCCCGGCGGTGGCCTGGTCCTCGGCGTCGCGGACGTGGTCGTGGCCAACGACCCGATCACCGGCCAGGGCTCCAACTCGGCGTCCAAGTGCGCGGCCTCGTACCTGGCCTCGATCACCGAACACGGCGACAAGCCGTTCGACGAGGCGTGGATGCAGGCGACGTTCGACCGGTACTGGGAGACGGCGCAGCACGTCACCAAGTGGACCAACGCGATGCTGGGCGTCCCGCCGGAGCACGTGCTGAACCTGATCGGCGCGGCCGGCCAGCTCCAGCCGGTCGCGAACCGGTTCGCGAACGGCTTCAACGACCCGGCCGACTTCGAGAACTTCTTCTACGACCCCGAGAAGGCGGGCGCCTACCTGGCGGAGGTCGCCCAGGGCGCCTGACGCCGCCGACCGGTTCAACGGGGCGCCTCCCCCGGCCCGCAGTCACGCCGCCGGGCAGGAGCGGTGGGGACTTCGGCACGGACCCGAGGGCGGCGACGTCCTCGGGGGCCGGCGTCGCGAGCAGGTCCTGCGGTGACCCGTCAGTCCACGGGCAGGGCGTAGAACACCGGCCCGCGGCGGACGAGGACCCCGCGGTCCCCGGCCGGCATCGCCGTGTAGCGCGGCGCGGCCTGTTCCTCGGCGTCGGTGACGCCCGCCTCCTGGAACTTCCACAGCCGCCGGCCGTCGCGTGCGGAGAAGGCGGTGAGCTGCGCGGCGTCGCCCGCGAGGACGGTGCGGCCACTCGTGCTCAGGGCGGTCGAAGGGGTTTCGCGCCACACCGGTGCCTCGGTGGAGCGGCGCCACACCGGGCGACCGGTCGCCGTGTCGACGGCGCACACCTGCTGGTAGCGGTTGGCGACATACAGGGTCGGGCCGTGGAAGGCGGCCGTGCCGAAGGCGAACACGCCGCTCTCGCCGCGCGCGTCGGCCGCGGCGACCCGCCACTGCCGCTTGCCGTCCGGCCCGGAGTACGCGTGCAACTCGCCGCCCGACGCGGCGTACAGCCTGCCCGTCGCGTCACCGGTGACGGCGGCGGTGGGCGCCACCGCGCTGAGCGGTACGGACGCGAGCGCCTTGCCCGTACCGCGGTCGAAGGCGAGGAGCACGGTGCCGTTCCTGGAGGCCTTGCGCTGCGCGGGGGTGAGGGTGTGGCCGTCCTGCCGTACGAGCACTTCTCCGGGGCGGACCGCGACCAGCTGGTACCGCGGGGTGTACGGTGCGCGCCCGTCGGGAACGCGGGCCCGCCACAGCTGCTTGCGCCCGGCGAGGTCGTAGGCGATGACGTACGTCTCCCGCACCTCCACCTTCCGCTTGCGCTTCTTGACGGTCTTCTCCACCGTCCTGCGCACGTGGGCGGTGAACCAGACGCTGGGGCCGTCGGCCCCCATGACGTTCCCGATCGTGAGGCTCTCGCCCGGCTGCGCCAGCGTCTGCTTGGCCACGCGGTGGCCGGGCCGGCCGTCCTCGGCCGACACCCACAGCAGTGCGTCGGCGGTGTCGACGAGGCAGAACGTGGTGTCGACGGGCACCGGCCGGGAGGTGGACGCGGCTTCCGGAAGCTCCCACCGGCGCCTGCCGGTGCGCAGGTCGACGCCGGTCATCCGCTCGCCGTCCGTCACCAGCAGCAGCCGGTCGCGCCACACGGTCGCCCCGACCGGCTGGTCGCCGGTGGCCGGGTGCGCGTACCGCCACGTCGGTTCGGGCGCGAGGCCGGCCATGCGGCTCGGCCGCGGGGCGGGCGCCGGCCTGGCCGGCGCGGTCGTGTCCTCGCCGTCCCCGGCGAGGGCGTACACCGCCCCGCCGCCGACCACGAGCCCGGCGACACCGGCGGCGGCCGCGACGAGCAGCCCGCGGCGCGCGATGCCGGGGTCCTGTGCGGGCGCGGTGGTGACGACGGGCAGGACCGGTGGGACGACGGCGGGCAGGGCGGCCCGTGCGGGAACGGGAAGGGCGGCCGGTGCGAGGGGTTCCCTCCCGAGGAGCGGCGTGGTGTCCCGCCCCGCGCCACCGGCCCGCCGCACGAGCACGGTGTCCCGGTCCACGACGTGCCCGTTCCCGGCGGTCGCGTGGGCGGCCCGGCCGCCCCCGCCGTCGGCACTCGCCGCCGGGCTCGCGCCGGGGGCGACCGCGCTGCGTGCAGCCGGTTCCACCGCGCTCCCCGCCGCCCCGTGCGCCGTGCCGCCGCCCGACACCAGCGTCGCCGTCTCCGACTCCTGGGCCGCCAGGGCCGAGAGCAGTGCGTCCGGGAGCCAGCCGTCACGAGCCAGCGCGGACGCGCCCTCCAGGGCCAGGTCCGCCGCCACCGCTGCGGCGGGCGGGCGTTCGCCGGGGACTTTTGCCAGGCAGGACGCCAGGACCGGGCGCAACTCCTCCGGGACACCGCTGAGTTCCGGTTCGCCGTGGGCGATCCGGTCGGCATCCGCGAGCGGGGTCGTCCCCGTCGCCGCGTACGCGAGCAGCTGGCCGAGGACGAACAGGTCCGAGGCGGGGCCCGGTTGCGCGCCCGTGGCCTGTTCGGGAGTCAGGTAGCCCAGCTTCACCGTCATCTGACCGTCCGCGTCCGCCTCGGCGACGGCCGCCGCGCCCAGCGCGCCGAGTGCCGTCACCCGCGGGCCGTCCGCCGCCAGCAGCACGGTGTCGGGCGAGAGGCCGTGCAGCACCGTGCCCGTGGCGTGCACACGGGACAGGGTCTCGGCGAGCGCGGCGCCCAGGATCCGCACCGCGCGCCCCGGCAGCGGTCCGGCGAGCGCGATCGCCTCCCGCAGGGTCAGCGCGGGGACGTAAGCACTCGCCGTCCACAGCAGCGGACCGTCCACGTCCGCCACGACCGGTTGCACCCAGCCCCCGGCGAGCTGTTCCGTCCTGCGGGTCTCGTGCCGGAAGCGGCGCCGGAACACGCGCGAGGCGGCCAGCCGGGGCCGTACGAGCGCGACCACGGACGCCGCCCCGTTCGGACCGACGGCCAGAAAACGGACCGAACTGGCCGACTCCCGCACGCGGGCCAGCGTGCGGTACGGGCCGATCAGGCCCGGATCGTCCGGCTGCAGCGGCTCCATCGCGGCATCCCCCCTGGTGACACGGTCCCGTGATCCTATGGCGTGCCCTTCGGCTTCGACCAGGGCCACCTGACCTCGCGCCGCTCCATGCCCTCGGGCGCGTACTCGTACTTCCAGCCGCGCTGCAGGCCCAGCCGCTTCGTGTATCCGGCCGGGACACGGCGGTAGACGTGGACCGTGGGCGGGCTGCCGTCGCCTTGCGGGACCGGGATCCTGTACCACTTCGGGGGGTGGCCCGTGGGGCCCGCGAGCACCGGCAGGACGCGTCCGTCCATCGGGCCGCCGACGAAGGGGGTGTTCTCGCTTCTCACGGCTCCAGTGTCACAGCAGATGCGACGCCCCGCCGACGACCGGTGCCAGGCGGCGGGCCAGCGTGCCGACCGCGCCGGCCGCCGTCTCCTGGGCCACCAGGTCCGCGACCGCTCCCGCCGTCTCCTCGTCGGTCGCCGCCGTCGCCACGAGCAGGGCGATCAGATGGTCGACCAGCCAGTCCCGTATGTCGGCGGCCGGCGGCTGCTTGCCCTCGTCGATCCAGATCAGCGACGCCGCCTCGACGGCCGCGATCCAGGTGCGCACCATCATCCGCAGCCGGGGCCCCGCGCCCTCGGCGCCGAGGTGCAGCAGGATCTGCTCCGCCGCGGACCGCCGCACCTCGTCCACGATCGACGTCGTACGCGAGGTCTCGGCGACGCTGCCACCGCGCAGCAGCGCGCTGAACCCGGTGTCGTGCTCGTCGACGAAGGCCAGGAAGCGGTCCAGGACCCGGGCCAGCCGGGCGGTCGGCGGCCCGGCGGCCGGCTCGGCGAAGCAGTCCTCGAGCCGGTCGGCGGCCGAGCGCAGCGCCGCCTCGTACAGCTGCTGCTTGCCGCCCGGGAAGTAGCGGTAGACGAGGGGCCGGGAGACACCGGCTGCCTCCGCCACGTCGTCGAGCGAGATCTCGTCCGGCGGCTGGTGCGCGAAGAGGGAGAGGGCCGCCGCGAGCAGCTGCGTGCGGCGCTCCTCGACGCCGAGCCGTCGGTATGCGCGGGCCGTGGGAGCAGGACTGGTCATGCTTCGCAGCGTAACCGCAGCCCCCGTCGCGCTATGCGAGAAGTCCGGAGCTCTTCCACAGCCGGCGGCCCGCTCCGCGCAGCACGCCGATGTCGTCCAGGAAGTCGGTGAGCCGCCGGGCCCCCGACTGCATCACCTCGCGCCGGTGACCGCTCGCCCGCACCTGGGCGACGGCCTCGCGCCGGTCGAGCCCCACGTTCTCGTACACCTTCGGGTTGATGAAGCAGACGCTGAAGACGCGGGCGGCCTCGCCGCAGCTGAGGCGGGTGAACTCCTGCTCCCAGCGCGGCGCCGTCACCATCTGGCGGCGCAATTCCTCGCGGGCGTACCGCACATGGCGGGCCTCCTCCACCACGTGGATACGGGTCACTCCGCGCACCAGGGTCTGCACCCGCTCGTCAGGGAAGGTGAGACGCTGCATCCAGTCGAGGATCTCCTCGCCGAGCAGTGTCGCCGCGAAGGACCCGGGTGTGGTCGAGACGGTCTTCAGCACGCGCGCCAGGTTGTGGTAGATCCGCGGCACCGGGTAGGCCGGCGCCCCGCCCTTTCGGATCAGCCTGGCGAACATCATCGAGTGCCGGCACTCGTCCGCGATCTCGGTGAGGGCGTAGCGGACGTGGTTGCTGGTCAGGGACTTGTCGTAGATGTGGCGGACCAGCAGCTGCATCAGGATGATCTCGAACCAGATCCCGAGCGAGGCGAGCGACGCCGCCTCGTGCCGGGCCAGGTCCATCCGCTGCTCCTCGGACATCCGGTGCCACAGCGGGGTGCCGTAGAGCGACACGAGCTCCGGTGGCCAGAACCACTTGCCGTCCTCGATCGGCGCCTCCCAGTCGAGCTCCTTGTCGGGGTCGAAGGAGTGCCTGGAGGAGGACTCGAGCAGGCGGGCGGCGACCTGCTCGCGGTCCCGAAGGGGGCCCAGGGCATCGCGGAGCACCTGCACCTGCACCTGCACCTCGCGTTCGCTCACGGTTGTCATGGCTGAGGACACCTCGCGCGTGGGGGTTACCGGTCGTCACCCGTTATGAGACTGCCCGTCAGCAAGCTCGTCAATCCCTTGCGCGCGACTTGTTGACTGTGCGTCTACCACCGTGTGAGCCTGCCAACTGTCCTTGCACATCGGTGAGTACGAAACGGGATACGAGGCGAAGGAGCCGCCAGTGTCGACGTACGAGCACTACACGCACGCACCCGAGAACCAGCTCTGGCAGGTCCCCGCCTCCGGCTCTGCGCGCTTCAGCTGGGAGTACGACCACGGCCGCGAACGGCTGCTGGCCCTGTACCAGAAGGGCAAGGACAAGCAGTGGGACGGCACCAGGCGCATCGACTGGGACCTGGAGGTCGACCCGTACGACGCGCTCGGCACCCCCGACGAGGCGCTGACCCTGTACGGCACCCGGCACTGGGCGAAGATGACCGCCAAGGACAAGGGCGAGCTGCGCAGGCACTACACGGCCTGGCAGTTCAGCCAGTTCCTCCACGGCGAGCAGGGCGCCATGATCTGCGCCGCGCGGATCGTGGAGTCGGTCCCCGACCTCGACGCCAAGTTCTACTCGGCGACTCAGACCATGGACGAGGCCCGGCACGCCGAGATCTACGGGCGCTTCCTGCACGAGAAGATCGGCATGCTCTACCCGATCAACGACAACCTGCAGAGCCTGCTCGGCGACACCCTGCGCGACTCCCGCTGGGACATGCCCTACCTCGGCATGCAGGTCCTCATCGAGGGCCTGGCGCTCGCCGCCTTCGGCATGATCCGCGACACGACGACCAAGCCGCTGCCGAAGCAGATCCTCGCGTACGTGATGCAGGACGAGGCCCGCCACGTGGCCTTCGGGCGGATGGCCCTGCGCGACTACTACCAGCAGCTCACCGACGCCGAACTGCGCGAGCGCGAGGAGTTCGTGATCGAGGGCTGCTACCTCATGCGCGACCGCCTGCGCGGTGTCGAGGTCCTGGAGAACCTCGGCGTCTCGCGCAAGGAGGCGGAGGAGTACTCGGAGCAGTCCGAGTTCCTCCACCTGTTCCGCAAGCTGCTGTTCAGCCGCATCGTGCCGTGCGTCAAGGACATCGGGCTGTGGGGCGAACGGCTCCAGAAGGCCTACCTGGACATGGGCGTCTTCGAGATGGGCGACGCCAGCCTCGACCTGCTGATGAGCCAGGACGAGGAACTGGCCGAACAGCTCGACCGGGAACGGTTCGCGGCCGAGGAGCAGGAGCGTGTGTCCGAGGTGACGGACGCGATCGCGGAGGGCGCTCGGCTCTCCGACGGCTGAAGCCCCGGGCGATCGACCTCACCGCGGTCGACCGGCGCCGCTGATCACCCCCCAACGGGCGGCGGGAACGACGTGCGCAGCGTGAACGCGTACTGCGTCGGCCCGTGCTCGCGCACATGGAGCAGACGCTCCTCCGCCTCCCGGACCGTCGGGCGGTGGCCCGCCGGGACCCACCACATCGTGGTCATGACCTCCTTGACGCGCTCGAAGAACTCGTAGCGGCGCGCCAGCAGTTCGCGGTGCGTCCCCTGGTACATGAACGCCGTCAGCGCGTTCGTGTCCCGCCAGACCGACATGTTCACCATCAACGTGTCGTCGCCGAACACCCGCAGGTCCGTCGCGTTGCCCGCCGCGTCCTGGAGGCGCCACACGAACCCGTCGGCCGCGTCGGCGACCGCGTTCACGGGGTCCAGGTTGTCGACGAAGTCCTTCAACTCGGCGGAGTCCAGAGGGTGTTTGAGCCGGGCTATGTTCACCTGCGCGAGTTCGTATGCGGTCATGGCCGCACAGTAATCAGATGCCTTTCCGCCGCGACCGACATTTCGAGCAGTGAGACATCCGCCCCGCGGGGCGCCACCAGTTGGAGTCCGACCGGGCAGCCGTCGCTCGTGAAGCCCGCCGGAACACTGGCCGCCGGATGGCCGCTCAGGTTGAACACCCACGTCAGCGCCGTGGAGTAGACGTCGCGGCCGGGGCCGTCGTGGCCGTGCGGGCGGTTGGGCGTGGCCGGGGTGATCAGGACGTCCGCCCCGGCGAACACCGCGTCGAGCCGCCGGTCGTTCTCCTCCCGTACCGCCGCGCCCTCCGCCGCCCGCCCGGCCCGCACCGCCGTCCACGCCTCCGCCGGGTCCAGCAAGGACGCGTCAAGGGCCCGCAGGCGTACGACACCCGCCGACACGAGCCGCTCCACAGCCGCCCGCGCGACGGCCAGCACCTCGTGGTCCACGTCCGCGAAACCGAGGTCCGCCGACCACACCGCCCGCACCGGCAGATCCGGGGCGGACTCCGCCTCCCCGGCCCCGACACAGCGCAGGTACGCCCGCGCGTCCGCCGCCGTCCGCGTCAGCACACCGGCCGACGCGAGCCCGGTGCGGTCCGGCGACGGCAGCAGCCCGTTCGTCGTCTTCAGGCCGAACACCCCGCACCACGCCGCCGGGATGCGCACCGAGCCCGCCCCGTCGCTGCCGGTCGCCAGCGCCGCCATCCCCGCCGCCACCGCCACCGCCGAACCGGCCGACGAGCCGCCCGGGGTGCGGTCCGCGCGCCAGGGATTGCGGGTGGGACCGTGCGCGCCGAGGCCCCAGGTCTGCCAGTACGTGCCGGGGCCGGGTACCGAGGTCGACCCGATTGGGACCGCGCCCGCCGCGATCAGCCGCCGGGCCGCGTACGTGGCGGCCCCTCCCGTGCCCGAAGGGCTACGGGGGATGCCCGACCGCCCCTTCACCGCGAACGGCACCCCCGCGAGCGGCAGGGCGGGATCCACCGTGCGCTCCAGCTCCAGCGCACGGTCGCCCCACACCTCGACGAAGGCGCTCAGCCCGGGATCGAGCCGTCCGATGGTCTCCAGTGCCCGCGCCACGTCCATGCCGTCAGTCTCGCAGTGCCGCCTCCATGACCGCGCGGGCGATCGGTGCCGCGCTGCCACCGCCGCTGATCTCCTCCCGGTCCGCGGCCGCGTCCTCCACGACCACCGCCACCGCGACCCCGGGCTGCGCCGCGTTCGCGGCCTGGGCCCAGGAGATGAACCAGGCGTACGGGACACCGGCGTTGCCGACGCCGTGCTGGGCCGTGCCGGTCTTGCCGCCCACGACCGCCCCCTCGATCGCCGCGTTCCTCCCGGTGCCCTCCTCGACGGCCCGCACCATCAGCCGGCGCATGTGCATCGCCGTCGCCGGGTTCATCGCCTGCCGGTAGGACCGGGGGCCGTGCTGCGCCACGGGGTCGCCGTCCGCCCGGGTCACCCGCTCCACCAGGTACGGGTACCGGACGGGGCCGCCGCCCGCGACGGCCGCCGAGACCATCGCCATCTGCAGTGGCGTGGCGGTCGTGTTGAACTGCCCGATCGAGGAGAGCGCGAGCTGGTCCACGGACATGTCGGTGTCGAAGTTCGACCGCGAGACCGCCGCCGGGATGCGCAGCCCCGCGTCGTTGAAGCCGAACCCGGCGGCCGCCTCCACCATCCCGGAGAGTCCGACCCGCGCGCCGAGCCCGGCCATCACCGAGTTGCACGACCACTGGATCGCGTATGCGAGCGAGGCGTTCTCACAGCCCTCGGTCGCATCGGGCAGCGTGGTGCCGGTACCGGGCAGGACGTACGGGTCCGGTGTGCGGGTCGGCGCGTCCACGTCGTCGACGACTCCCGAGTCCAGCGCCGCCGCAGCCGTCACGATCTTGAATGCGGATCCGGGCGGATACGTCTGCCGGATCGCCCGGTTGAGCATCGGCCGGGTGTGGGCGCCGTTCAGCCGCGCCCATGCGTCCGCCGTGTCCCCGCCGGAGCCGGCCAGCTCGCCGGGATCGTACGAGGGGCTGCTGACCAGGGCCAGGATGCGGCCCGTCGCGGGTTCGACCGCGGCGACGGCGCCGCGCCGGCCGTTCAGACCCTCGTACGCGGCGCGCTGCACCGCCTCCCGGATCGTGGTGTGGACCCTGCCGCCGGGCGGGCGGCCGCGGCTGAGGTCGTTCCAGAACGGCAGCGGGGAGAGCAGCGGGTCGGTGCCCGAGAGGACGCCGTCCTCGATGTTCTCCAGCAGCGAGGTGCCGTACGTCTGCGAGGCGTAGCCCGTGACCGGGGCGAACAGCGGTCCGTGGCGGTAGGTCCGTTCGTACCGCAGCCGGCCGCCCGTGTCCCGGGAGCCGGTGACCGGCCCGCCGTCGACGAGGATGTCGCCGCGCGGTTGTGCGTAACGGGCGATGGCGGTGCGGTGGTTGGCCGGGTTGCCGACCAGGGAGGGCGCCTCGACGACGTGCACCCGTGCGGCGTTGACGAGGAGCGCGGCCAGCAGGAGCACGCAGAAGGCGGCCGCGTGCCGCATGTGCCGGGTCACCGGCCGGCCGCCGGCAGTACGGCGACGGCCTCCGGCTCGGCCACCTCGGGCCGCGGCGCCCTGGCCGAGTGGCTCAGGCGGACGAGCAGGGCGACGATCACCCAGTTGGTGACGACGGAGGAGCCGCCCTGGGCCAGGAAGGGCATCGCCATGCCGGTGAGCGGGATCAGCCCCGTCACGCCGCCCGCGATGACGAACGCCTGGAGCGCGATGATCGACGACAGCCCGACGGCGAGCAGCCCGCCGAACGCGTCGGGCAGCGCGAGCGCGGCGCCGTAGCCCCGGGCGACGAGCAGCGCGTACAGCAGGAAGAGCCCGGTCAGGCCGACGAGGCCGAGCTCCTCGCCCGCGGTGGCGAGGATGAAGTCGGACTTGGCGGCGAAGCCGATGAGCACGGAGTGGCCGAGCCCGAGGCCGGTGCCGAGCATTCCGCCGGTGGCGAAGGCGAACAGCGACTGGGCGAGCTGGTCCGGGCCCTGACCGGCCTCGATGCTCGCGAACGGGTCGAGCCAGTCCTGGACGCGGCCGTGGACGTGCGGTTCGAGCGAGCCGACCGCGTACGCGCCGGCCGCGGCGAGCAGCAGGCCGACGGCGATCCAGCCGGTCCGGCCGGTCGCCACGTAGAGCATCACGACGAACAGCCCGAAGAACAGCAGCGAGGTGCCGAGATCCCGTTCGAGGACCAGCACGCCCACGCTCACCAGCCAGATCGCGAGCACGGGACCGAGTACGCGCCCCGCGGGCAGCTGGAGTCCGGAGAACCACCGCCCCGAGCGGGCGAGCGCACCGCGGTTGGCCGCGAGATACGCGGCGAAGAACACGGCGAGCAGCACCTTGGCGAACTCGCCCGGCTGGATGGACAGTCCGCCGACGCGGATCCAGATCCGGGCGCCGTTGACGGCGGGGAAGAGGATCGGCGCGCAGAGCAGGGCGAGGGCGGCGACGACGCTGACGTACGCGTAGCGCTGCAGCACCCGGTGGTCGTGCAGGGTGATGACGGAGGCGATGAACAGGGCGACGCCGAGCGCGGACCACACGAGCTGGGCGGGCGCGGCGACCTCGCCGGGGGTCTCCAGGTCGAGCCGGTAGATCAGCACGAGCCCGATGCCGTTGAGCAGGACGGCGATGGGGAGGAGCAGCGGGTCGGCGTAGGGAGCCCGCAGGCGGACGGCGAGATGGGCGAGGAGGGACAGGAGTCCGAGCCCGGCGCCGTACCGCATGGTGTCCGGGGGCACGGCCCCTTGCCGGGCGAGGCCGACGGCGACGTAGCCGTAGACGGAGACGAGGACGGCGCAGACGAGGAGCGACAGTTCCACGCCCCGCCGTTTGGCGGGGCGTGGCGCGGGCGGGGGCGGCACCGCCGTCGTTGCGGTCATGCCACGCAACGTAGCAAGCCGCAAGAGAATTTTTCCCTTTATGTCATGGAACATCTCCGACGGGGCAGTCCGGCGGGCCGTCGGCCGCGAACCGTACGCGCTCGGGCACGGTCACCGCGCGACGGCGCCCCCGTCCACGGCGTTCGGGAACCGCGGCTCGCCCTCGCCGGCGCAGCCCGCCACCAGGGCGGCCCGACGGGCCGCTGCGCCGGGACGATCACCGGCCCGCAGGCCTCATTCGCCCGGGCGCACCTGGTGCCCGGCGGACGGGGCGGAGGCGGCCTGGAGCTGGAGCTGCTCCGCCTGCGGGGCCGTCAGCCGCTGCTCCGCACCGCAGAACGTGCACTGCGTCGTGTACTTCGTCGAGACCGGGAACAGCGGCACGAAGAACAGCGTGAACTTCGTGACCCGTTTGCGGAGCATGTGCGCCGACGGGTTGCCGCAGTGGCCGCAGACCAGCGTCAGTACGGCCAGTTGGTACAGGTAGCCCTTGGTACCGAAAATGATCATGTTCTCTTTCCCTCCGTCATGGTCCAGGATCGCGCACGCGCCGCGACGGGCGCGCCCCGGGCCACGGCGTACGCGGGCGGCCGGGTCACGGACGGTCACGGCCCGCCCGTGACCGCCTGCCGGCACAGGCCCAGCAGCCTCTCGTCCGTGAAGATGTCATGGCCGTCCGCGCCCGCGTCGATCGCGTTGTGCCGCCGTACGGACAGCAGTTCGCGGTCGACCAGCCGGTCCGCGCCCTCGGCGCCCCGGGTCGTCATCTCCGCGAGAGCCGCCGCGACCGGCACCCGGGCGTGCGGCAGTTCGCCCCAGGCCCGGCGCAGCACCGGCCACGCCCGGCCCGGGTCCCCGGTCACCCGCCACAGCGCCGCTGCCGACTCGACCCGGGTCCACGGCTCCGCCGACCACAGCAGCGCGGCGAGCAGATGGGCGGCCGGTGTTGCGGCCGGGCCCAGCCTGCCGAGGACGGCGGCGGCCGTGCGCCGTGCCCCCGGGTCGGGCCCGTTCAGCACCGCGCACAGCACCGGCAGCACCGCGTCCGCGTCGCCCTCGACCGCCCACAGCGCACCGGCGGCCCTCGCGGCCAGCGCCGCGGGCAGTCCCGCGTCGCCGGCCCGTCCCGCGTGCGGTCCCGCCACCAGTCGGCGCAGCTCCGGCACGGCCTCGCGCGCGGCCGGGCCGAAGGCGGTCAGCGCCCGAAGAGCCGACTCGACCACCCCTTCCCGCCGGTGCGCGGGAGCGTCCCGCAGCACCCGCAGCACGGCGGGCACCGCCTCGGGCAGCGTGTCGGCCGCCCGGAGGACGGACAGCCCGTGCAGCAGCGGCCCGGCCTGTTCGTGGAGCGTGTTGTCGAGCGCCACGCGCGCGAGCCGGTCGCACAGCGCCGGTCCGAGCGGCGCGGCCGCCGTCCCGAGCCGGTCCAGCGACCGTCCCAGGTCTCCCGGTGCCTCCCCACGCTCCAGGATCCGTGCCAGGACGGGCACGATGCGCGCGTCGCCCGCCCGCACCAGTGCCATGACGGCCGAGCCGAGCGTCGGCGGCCCGGCGTCCCACTCGCGCACCCAGCCGTGCGGATCGGCCGCCACCCGCTCCAGCAGCGCGTCCGCCGCCGGCTCCGCCAGCTGGAACAGGCCCTTGAGCACGTAGGCCGCCGCGTCCCCGAGCCGCGGCTCGGGGTCGGCGAGCTGCTCGCCGATCAGGCCCACCAGCTCCTCGTAGGCGCCGCGCAGGGTCCGCAGCAGCGCCTCGCTCATCCGTACGGCGTCGATGCGCTGGCCCCGGTCGGGGCTGCACAACTGGTCCGCCAGCAGCGCGATCCGGTCGTCCACGCGGTCGCCCAGGCCGGCGTGGAGGGTCCGCAGCAGGTCCGCGGTCCATGGCGCCACCCGGCTCGCGGCGGCCGCCGCCCGCATCTCGCGCGGCAGCCCCAGCACCGGCGGCGCCGTCGTGTCGGCCGCCGCGGCCACCACGACGGGGCCCGCCCGCAGTTCGCGCAACAGGCCGGTCACCCACGGCACCACGTCGGCGGGCAGCTCCGCCGGCGCGCAGCGGGCGACCTGCGCGATCGCACCCAGCCGCAGGCCCGCGCAGTAGGCCGGGCCGCCGATCGTCATCAGCCAGGCGACGACGTCGGGCGTCAGGCACTGGTGCCGCATCGCTATCCGGCCCGCCGCGTCGATGCAGGCCAGCCGTACCTCGTTGTCCGTCTCCCGGTCGAACCTCTCCCGCAGCAGATCCAGCACCCGCACCGGATCGCTGTGCAGCGTCGCCAGCGCGAGCGGCGCCGCGAGCCGCACCCCCCGGTCGTGGTCCCCGGCCAGCGCCAGGAACACGTCGGCGCCCGCCGTCACGGCCGACGCCGCCATCGCGTAGTTCGCCGCCCCCTCGAACTCCTCGTCCTCCGGGTCCAGTTCGTCGTCGCCGTCCAGGTCGATGCCGCCGATGCTGGTCAGCAGCTCCAGGATGCCGCCCCGGTCCTCGACCGTGGGGTCGGCCACCAGCTCCATCAGGAACGGGATGCACGCGAGCGTCGAGTCGTAGACGTCTCCCTGGTGGTGCACGGACCCGTACATCGCGTCGAGCGCGTGCTCACGCTCCTCGGGATCCGCTGAGGCCAGTCCGCGCAGTAACTCCGGCACATCGACTGCCGGGCCGTAGGCGTGCGCCAGAGAGGCCCAGTCGACCTCTTCGATCCCCGCGAACACCATTGCCCCCTCCCGGAACCCTGCGTCCGTCCTTGTCTGGGGAGAGTGTGCCCCACGACCCCGACGAAGCGACCGGTATCACGCCGCTTGCCGGACGCCGGGATGTTGCCCCCGGCCGCCATGGCTGATCCCATGGTCAGGGGTGGTGGTGCCATGCCTGGAATACGGGTGACGCTCGCGCGGTCAGGGGGCCGTAACAGGCTGTACGTGAATCTTCCGGACGGCCGTACGGTCGCCTGGTACGACCCTGACAACGGCCGGATCAGTGTGGTTCTGGAGGAGTACAGGGATGACGCGCTCGCGGCCCTGGCCTCTTATGTCACCGGCGACTTCACCGTCGGCCCGCCGCCCGTCCCCTCCCCGGCGGACCTCGCCCGGCTCGCTCTCCACCCCGACGACGACCTCGCACCCAACCGCCCCGGCGAAGCACTGCACGCCGAGCTGGACCTGAGGCCCGCGCCGGCCCTGTCCCGGCTGCGCCGGGACCCGCGCCGGGCCGACCTCGCGGCACAGCAGCGGCTGGGCGAGGCGCTGGACCGGCTGGAGTCCGCCGGCTGGCGGACCGTGCACTGCGTACCGCTGCCGGGCGCCGACCGCATCGACCACCTCGCCGTCGGCCCCGGCGGGGTGCTCGCGGTGCAGGTCCTCGCCGCGCAGCGCGCACGGGTCCGTGTCCTCGGCCCCGTGGTGCGGGTCGGCCGCGGACCGGGGGACGGGTACGCGGGCGCGGTGCGCCGCCGGGCCGAGCGCGCCGCCCACGCGCTGGCCACGGCGGTGCGCCCGGTGCTGGCCGTGGTGGGCGCCGCGCGGCTGGAGAAGCGGTCCGTCCCGCAGGACATCCGCGTCCTGCGGGACGACGAGGTGCCCGCACTGGCCCGGCTCGGCGGCGTGCTGAAACCGGCCGACATCGAGGCGCTGTACGCGGCGGCACGGGACCGGCGCACCTGGCTGGCCGTCTGAAACGCGCGCACCGCGCGGCCCCGCATCAGCGCAGGTTGTCGCCCCAGCCGCCCTGCATCATCGTCTGGAACGCCCACCGGCCGTCCTGCCGGATCAGGACGTCCGCGTACCGCAGCTGCTGCGTCTGACCGTCCATGGTCATGGTCGAGTCCGTGAAGACCACGGCCATGGCGGGGGAGAGGAAGACCGGCGTCCGTACCGACTCGAAGGCGATGTCGTCGCCGCCGTCGCCCATCACGTGCGTCATCGTCCGTACGAACTGCTGCCGGTCCCACTGTGCCGAGGCGCCGTTGCCCGCCGAGTCGTCGCTGACCAGGTTGAGCGGGAAGACGGCCTTGTCCGCCATCCGTTCGACGTCCCGCTCGGCGCTCGCCTCGTCGTAGGCGGCGAACCACTCGTGGATGCTCGCCAGCTCCTCGGCGGTCGGGGTGTATCCGGTCTCGGGCAGTCGCGTCACTCTGTCTCCTCAACTGTTCAAACTTGACTATGCGATCCGTCCTGAAGCTACTGCCCTCCCGGGATTCTAGTCAAACTTGATTAATCCAATTCCTCGGGAAGCCGCAGCCGCACCACCGTCGTGACCGTGTGCCGCGTCGTGCGCTGTTCCACCTCCGCGGTCAGCCCCGCCTCGACGGTCCGGTAGCCGACCTCGCCCACTCCCACCGCGACCGCCGTGCCCGTACCGGCGCCCACCCGCCCGGCCAGGGCGACCCCCGCCTGGGACCGCAGCGCCGGGGACAGCGGGCTCGACACCACGGGCGTGTCGTCGTCCGGCAGCACCAGCACCAGCGACGCCGGACGCGCCGCCCCGCCCGTGAAACCCACCACGGCCGCGTCCCGGCTGCTCGTGTGCCGCAGCTTCCGCCAGGCCCGCGCACCGCTGCGGTACGTCTGGTCGAGCCGCTTGACCACCAGCCCCTCGACGCCGATCGAGGGCAGCGTCCGGAACCAGGTCTCCGCCTCCGCCACGTCCAGCGTCATCGGCACCGGCTGGAGCGGCGGTCCGAGCGGGCCCACCAGGGCGACCAGCCGCTCCCGCCGCTTGGCGTACGAGAGCCGCCGCAGATCCTCGCCGCCCTCGGCGAGCAGGTCGAAGGCGGCGTACGAGGCGGGCAGCCTGCGTGCGAGCCCCGGCGCCCGCGCCGCGGTGGCCGCGGCCCGCTTCTGCACGGCGGCGAAGTCCGTACGCCCCTCCCGCCACACGACCACCTCGCCGTCGAGCACCGTGCCGTCCGGCAGTCGCGCGGCCGCCTCGGCGAGATCGGGGAAGGCGGCCGTGACGATCCGTCCCGAACGGGCCTGCAGCAACACCTCCCCGCCCACCCGGAAGACGACCATCCGGTGACCGTCGAACTTGGGCTCGTACGCCAGGCCCGCCCCGCGCGGCAGAACGGTCACCGACTCCGCCGCCGCGACCTTCAGCGGCGGTCTCGGCACGCTCACGGCAACTGCCCGGCGCTGTCCGGGTCGGTGAGCGGGCCGAGCAGTTCCCCGTACCGGTCGAGCCGCGCCGCGATGTCCCCGAGGCGGAAGACGAGCCCCTGCCGCGCCTCCACCTCCTCCCACGTCACCGGCGCCGACACCGTGGGCTCGGCACGGGCGCGCAGCGTGTAGGGGGTGGCGGTCGTCTTGGCGGCGGCGTTCTGGCTGTGGTCGACGAACACCTTGCCCGGCCGCAGCGCGCGCGTCATCCGGTGCAGCACCAGCTTCGGCATCGCGGCCTCGCCCTCCTTCGCCAGGGCCTTCGCGTAGGCCGACACCTTCTCGGACGGCGTCGGCACGAGCGGCACGAGCAGGTGCAGGCCCTTGGAGCCCGAGGTCTTGGCGTACGCGTCGAGTCCGTCCGCCGCCAGCCGCTCGCGCAGCCACAGCGCCACCTCGCAGCACTCGGCGACGCCGGCGGGGGTGCCGGGATCGAGGTCGAACACCATGCGGTCGGCGACGGCCGGCCGGTCAGCCCGCCACTGCGGCGTGTGGAACTCCACGACGAGATTGCCCGCCCACACCAGCGACGCCAGATCGTCCACGACCACCTGGCGGGCGCCGGGGTCGTCCGACCGGGGGACGGGGGCCGTACGCACCCAGTCGGGCGTGCCGGGCGGCGGGTTCTTCGTGAAGAACACCTGGCCGTCGGGGCCGTCCGGATACCGCAGGAAGGAGACGGGACGGTCCTGGAGGTGGGGGAGTATCGCCTCGGCCGTCACGGCGTAGTAGTGCAGGATCTCGCCCTTGGTCGTCCCGGTGGCCGGGTGGATGACCTTCTCCAGATTGGTGAGCGCCAGCCGCCGCCCATCCACCTCCGTGATCGGCGTCATACGATGAGAATCCCATGAATCCCGGATGGAAGGGACAAAACGTGCGATCCATCTGGAACGGTGCGATCTCCTTCGGGTTGGTCAGCATCCCGGTCAAGCTCGTGAACGCGACCGAGAACCACTCGGTGTCCTTCCGGCAGATCCACGAGGCCGACGGCGGCCGGATCCGTTACCGCAAGGTGTGCGAGCTGGAGGAGAAGGAGGTGACGAACGCCGAGATCGGCAAGGCGTACGAGGACGCGGACGGGGTCATGATCCCGATCACGGACGAGGACCTCGCCTCCCTGCCGCTGCCGACGGCGAAGACGATCGAGATCGTCGCCTTCGTGCCGTCCTCCGAGATCGATCCGCTGCAGATGGACGCGGCCTACTACCTCTCGGCCAACGGGGTGCCGGCCGCCAAGCCGTACACGCTGCTGCGCGAGGCGCTCAAGCGCAGCGACAAGGTCGCCGTCGCCAAGTTCGCGCTGCGCGGCCGGGAACGGCTCGGCATGCTGCGCGTCGTCGACGACGTCATCACCATGCACGGTCTGCTGTGGCCCGACGAGATCCGCGCCCCCGAAAGCGTGACGCCCGAGGCGGACGTGACCGTACGGGAAGCCGAACTCGACCTGGCCGACGCCCTGATGGACACCCTCGGCGAGGTCGACATCGAGTCCTTGCACGACGACTACCGCGAGGCGGTCGAGGCCATGATCGCCGCGAAGGTGGAGGGCGGGGTCACGGCGCCGGAGGCGGAGCCGTCCGCCGAGCGCGCCGGCGGAAAGGTCATCGACCTGATGGCGGCGCTGGAGAACAGCGTGCGCGCGGCGAAGGAGGCGCGGGGCGGGGAGGGCGAGGTCGCCGAGGTCACGCCGATCAAGGGCCGGCGGGAGCCCAAGCCGTCCGGCGCGAGGAAGTCGACGTCGCAGGCCGCGAAGAAGACGGCGGCCAAGAAGACGGCGGCCAAGTCCACGGCGAAGACCGCCAAGAAGACGGCGTCGGCCAAGTCCACGGCGAAGTCCACGGCCAAGTCCACGTCGAAGTCCACGGAGAAGACCACCAAGAAGGCAGCGTCCAAGACGGCGTCCGAGCCCGCGGCGAAGAAGAGGGCGTCGCGCAGGCGCAGTTCGGCCTGACGGCTCTCAGGGCCTCAGCGCCTCAGGGCCTCAGCAGGGTGTCCAGGACCGACTCCAGGTACGCGTCCCTCTCGGCGCCCTGCGGCAGGGCGTGGGGCACCGCGTGGGCCAGCTGCGTGTGTCCGAGGTAGCTGCTGTACGCCAGCAGGCCGCGGGTGCGCGCCTCCGCGGCCGGAAACCCGAGCTCCTCGAAGAGCCGCGCCACGTACCCGACCCGGCGCTCCGTCACCCGGCCGAGTACGGCGGCCACTTGGGGGTGCGCGGCGGTCGCGAGCAGCGACACCTCCAGCGGGTCGTCGGCGGCCGACGTCGTCGCCTGCCGCAACAGGGTGCGCAGCCGCCGCTCCGGGTCGGGCTCGGCCTCGACGGCGGTGATGATCTCCTCGGTGCAGATCTCCTCCCAGCGCTCCAGAGCCGCCTCGATCAGCGCCTCGCGGTTGGTGAAGTGCCAGTAGAAGCTGCCCTTGGTGGTGCCGAGCCGCGCGGCGAGGGGCTCGACGGCGACGGCGGCGAGCCCGCGCTCGGCCATCGCGGCGAGCGCGGCGTCGGCCCAGTCGCGGGCGGTGAGCCGCCGGCGTCCCTGCTCCCGCTTGCTCCTTTTCTCCACGTGCACCATGTCCATACGCTACCGTATGGTTGAACATACGCCACCGTATGGAGGTGCCATGCGCGCGGAACGCAATGTCCACGAGCGCGTCGTCGAAGCCCCCGCCGACGTGGTCGGTGCCCTGCTCGACCGCCTTTCGTCGCCGGACGACCCGTTGAGCCCGAGCCCCGTCTGGCCGCCGATCCGCTTCGACCGCCCGCTCGGCGTCGGCGCCGACGGCGGCCACGGCTTCGTGAAGTACCGGGTCACGGCCTACGAGCCGGGCCGTAGCATCCGGTTCGACTTCCCGCCGCCGGAGAACGGCCACCACGCCCTCACCGTGGAGCCCCTCGACGCCGGCCGCTGCCGCGTCACCCATGTCCTGGAGCAGAAGCAGAACCTCCGGCAGGCGCTGCTCTGGTCGCTCGTCATCCGCCCGATGCACGACGTGATGATCGAGGAACTGCTCGACAACGTCGTCCGCGCCGCCACCCCCGAGGCGCCCCTGCGGCCCGCGCGCTGGAGCCGCTGGACGCGCCTGATGCGGCGGGCCGTCTGGTACCGGCCGAAGGCGGTCGTGTTCCCGGCGGCGGCCGTCCTCGCCCGACGGGCCTTCGACGCACCGGACTTCACCGACTCCTGGCAGCTCCCGCTCGACCCCGGCATGCCCACGGCCCCCGCCGCCTGGCGTGATGTCCTTCCGTACGAGGTCAGGGAGAGCGCCCCGGGCGAACTGCTGCTCGGTGAGGACGCGAGCCATCTCGACTTCCGCGCCTCGGTGCTGATCGAGGACGACGCGGTCACCCTCACCACCGTCGTCCGGATCCACAACCTGCGCGGCAGGCTCTACTGGGCCGTCGTGCGCCGCCTCCACCCCTTCATGGCCCGCCTCATGCTCCGCCGCACCCACCGCCGCCTGGCCTACGCGGCGCCGCCGGCACCGGTGCGCCTGGCGCGGGAGGCGCAGGCCGGGGCTGCGGGCGCTGATGCGGCAGCCACGGCCCGAACCTAGACTGACGAGCGCCCGATACGCCCCGAAAGAGGGAGATGCGCCATGTCCAAGCGAGGCAACAAGCGACGCGCCCGCAAGAAGAAGGGCGCGAACCACGGCAAGCGGCCCAACGCCTGACGCCTGAGCCGTTCGACGTCCTGCCATACTTCTCCGCCATGGGGGAGACCATGGCGGACCCGGCAGTCCGGCGCCGCCGAACGACCGTCCGGGCCCTGGTGGGAGCCGCCACCGCCTGCGCGGCGGCGGTGCCCGTCGGCCACTGGGCCGCACACCCGGGTGGCCTGCTCGCGCTCGCGCGGACCTTCGACCACCCGCTGCTCTTCGGCTGGCTGTTCCTCGCCGCCCTGACCGCGGCGCTGATCGTGGGCTTCCGGCACGCGGCCGTACGCGTCGTCGTCTCGGTACTGGCCGCGGCCGCCGTCCTCTTCGGCGGCCCCGTCTCGCTTCTGCTCGCCCAATCCGCCTTCACGACGACGCTTCAGGACGCCCCGGCCCCCGGCCGCCCAGACCGCCACCTGGTGGTGGAGGAGGGGGCGGACCTGATCGACCCGTTCTGGCAGGTTTACGTGGACGAGGGCACGGGGCTGACCACACGCCGCTGGCAGGTAGCCCACTTCAACGGTGACGACCCGGCCAACGCGCTGGAGGAGGCCGCATGGGCCGGCCCCGACCGCATCCGCCTGGTGACGGACGACGGCGACGGCGAACGACACACGTACGTCATCGACCTGTCCCCGGTGACGGGTGAGCCGTCGCGGACGCTGTCCCGCGGCTGAACCCTGACGCCGGCCGGTTCAGGACAACGGGGTCAGATACATGCCCGAGGCCCCGGTCCCGGCCGTGTTGCGGCAGCTGAAGTCGCCCGTCGGCTTCGCGTAGACCAGCGACAGGCAGCGCCCCTGGGCCAGCTGCCCGTAGTAGTTGGGGTGCGCGGACTCCTGCACCGGCCCCTGCGTGCCGTCGCTGTCGATCCACCGCGCCCACTCGCTGGCCGAGGCCGACGGCGGCTGCGTCGCGGTCACCAGGCGGCTGGCCTTCGCACAGACCTCGCGGCCCTGGAGCATGTCCCGCAGATCCAGGAACTGCGTGCCCTTCGCCGCCGCCAGCGCCTTCAACCGGTCGGCGAGCTGCGGCACCAGAGAGTCACGCGCCCAGTCGGCGTCCAGGTTCCAGAAGGGGCACCCGCCGGTGTTCACCCGAGACCAGCCGCTCTCCGCGTACCGGTTCTCGCTGCCCCGGGGGATCGGCGACGGGTACGACTGGAGCACGATCCGGTACGAGGAGGCCGCGTATCCGGCCCCCGACATCACCGCGCGGACCTCGTCGACGGCCTTGCCGACGTTCGCCATCACGGTGTCGATCTTCGCGTCCACGACGTCCTGCTGATCGTCGTGGCAGTACGAGTAGTAGAGGATGTAGTCCTTCGCGCAGGTCGTGATGATGTCGGCGAACCCGAGGTCGTTGCCCCCGATCGACAGCGCGATCACCTTGACGTCGTACGTCGCTGCCGCGGCGGCCAGTTGGTCCGCCTGCGGCGCCTCGCCCTTGAACCACGTGCCCCCGCTGGACGCCCGGAAGACGTTCTGCGTCGTCGCCCCGGAACAGGCGAGATTCACCAGCGCCTGGGTCGTCCCGGTGGCGCTGCGCACCTCCGCGGAGTCCGACCGGTGGCACCCGTTCACGGCGGTCGTCCCGTACACCCGCGTCGGGTCGTACGCGGTCCCGGTCCAGGCCCGGTCGGTGCCGTCCCTGCTGCCGGTGTTCGTGAGGCTGTTGCCCTGCCACCGCCCGGCCTCACCGGAGATGTAACTGTCCCCGAGCGCCACGATGGCACTCGCCCCGCTCCCGGGCCCGGCCTGCGCGGTCCCGGCGCCGGCGGCCACGAGGCCACAGAAGGCGAGCGGCCCGGCGACGGCGGCCCGGAGCCACCGCTGACGGCGGGCGGCCGGAGAAGACACTCGGAACAGACGGAATCCAGACACGGCGAACTCCTGCTGCTGGCCACGGAAGAGAGCGATTTCCGGTCGTTCTCGACGGGGGTGTGGCGTATGGGTGAGGGAGCCTCCGGCCGGTGGCATGCGGAATCTGGCACGTTGCGTCTTGTTACCGCTAGGTAGCGTCAGGTCTCTTTTCGGTCACGGGGTGACGGAGTGATGGGCTTCTTTTGGCCATCCGTACGGGAGCTGCCTGAAACCCGGAAGGAGCGCGAGGCGGGGCCGCGGTTGTGGCATGAATCACAGTGCGGGCCTGGACTCCGCGCTGCGGGCGAGGAGGGGCGGGCGGCCGAGCTGCCCGAGCAGGCCGGCCTCGGTACGGTCGTTGCATGGAACGGGTCGGCGCGGTCCTGATCGATATCGACGGGGTGCTCACCGTGTCCTGGAAGCCCTTGCCCGGTGCGGTCGAGGCGATGCGGCATCTGCGTGAGCACCGGGTGCCGCTGGCGCTGCTCACCAACACCACGTTCCGCACGCGCAGTTCCATCGCGACGGTCCTGGCGCAGGCCGGCTTCCCGGTCGCCGCCGAAGACGTCCTCACCGCGCCGGCCGCCACCGCCGTGTACCTCACCGAGCACTTTCCCGGCGCGCGCTGTCTGCTGCTCAACAGCGGCGACATCGCCGACGACCTCGCGGGCGTCACCCTGATCGAGCCGGATGACCCCGCCCCTGCCGACGTGGTGGTCGTCGGCGGCGCGGGCCCCGAGTTCGACTACGCGTCCCTCAACCGTGCGTTCGCCCACCTCCGGCAGGGCGCCCGCCTGGTGGCCATGCACCGCAACCTCTACTGGCGCACGGAGTCGGGCCTCACCCTCGACACGGGCGCCTTCCTGCTGGGCCTGGAGCGAGCAGCGGACGTCGAGGCGGAGGTCATCGGCAAACCCGCCGCCGCGTTCTTCGCGACGGCCCTGTCCCGCGTGGGCGCCGCTGCCTCCGAGACGCTGATGGTCGGCGACGACATCGAGTCGGACGTCCTCGCAGCCCAACGCAACGGGCTGACGGGTGTCCTGGTCAAGACGGGAAAGTACCGCCGGGAGACACACGAGGCGGCGTCCGGGACACCGGACCATGTGCTGGATTCGTTCGCGGATGTGCCGGGCCTGCTGAAGGACGGGACCGGCGCGTAATCGAGTTCCGAACCCGACCACTTCGGATGCCGCCGGTGGTGACGCAGCCGTGGCGGAAGCCGCACTCTTTGTGTTGACGGGCTGCCTGCCGCTCGAGGAAGCGTGATGGCTCCTCTCACTCGTTCAGATGCGCCTTTCATGCACATTGCGCGTCTCATGCCCAGAGTTGACCGTGATGTGTTGTGTCTCCTCACAGAGGTAAAGGATCATGCCTACATTTGTTGCGCTGCTGAACTGGACCGACCAGGGTATCCGCGACTACAAGGACACCCCGCAACGCGCCGAGGCCTTCGCCGCAGCGGCACAGAAGCTCGGGGTGAAGGTCCTGAACCTCTACTGGACCGTCGGCCCGTACGACCTCGTGGCAGTCGTCGAGGCGCCCGACGACGAGACCGCCACCGCAGTGCTCCTGCAGGTCGGGGGGCTGGGCAACGTCCGTAGCACGACCTTGCGGGCCTTCGGCCGGGAGGAGATGGACCGCATCATCACCAAAGCCGCCGGCTGAGGGGACGTCCACGTCGAGGATCTGCGGACTCCGACACGCGCCCGCTCCGAGCGGCAGGCGCCTGCACATACGCGAAGACCCCGTCCTCAGCGTTCTCACTGGTGGCGGGGTCTTTGGGCACCTCATCAAGGGTGCCCCCGGCAGGACTGCGCACACGGCTCCGGAGGCCCCTTGAGTCCCACGTGTCTGTCCTGGTCAGAGTCACGTAGCAGCGCCTACACGCGGTCTTGGTCCACGTATAGGCCGCGAGCTCGACTGCAGCCCTGCGGGCAGGTTCATATCTGCACCGCTGTTGGATCGCCCGCCTCCCCGGCGAGGCGTCTACCCGCCTGCAATCATGGGCGTGCTTGCACGATGCAGTTGATCACGGGGAACCACGGGTGTGGCACGTGTGCCAGCTAACGCCTGTCCCGCATGGCGGGATCCCCTGCCGAGGTTCGAAGCCCCCTGCCAACCTACGCAGCTCAGTGCGCTCTGCCGACGCTAGGGAGGGGCGCAACTGCGTTCGCGCTTCGAAGCTAGATCCACCCGTTCTAGTGCCGGATGGGGTAGCGCATCGTTTGCGCCGGAGTGCGATGCAATCCAGCTGTTCTCAGCCAAATTTTACCGTTCGTCCTCACGTGGGATCCCCCCTTGTCATTCTGCATCGGTCGCGTGCTTCATCACGCGAGGTGCATGTACGGGAGGGGCAGAGCCATGGGTGAACAGGTACAGCTCGTTGCTGTAGCAGGTGCTGCTGCGGCTGCGCTGGTGGGGGAAATGGTCAAGGACAGCTGGTCCTCCATGCGAGCAGCTGCCGCTCGAGTGTTTCGCCGTGGCGGTGAGGTCGAAGAGCAGCGGCAGTTGAATCGGCTGGATGCCGACCAGGCCCAGATCGACATCCTCGACCCGGACGAGCTCCGTGATCGGTGGCAGCGCCGTTTGATCACCTTGGTGGAGGACTTCCCCGAGGCAGCTGAAGACCTAGCTGTCCTGGCGAGCCGCCACAGGGACGAGCAGAACGGGTCCGTGAACCAGCAGGCAACTGGTAACAGCGGGTCTGTTATCCAAGTAGGGAGGGACAACTTCGGCGGCCTCAACACTGGAGGTCACTGAAGTGTCGCAGGAACTGACTGGCGCCTCTCTGCCGAGACAATCGGCGCCCAACAACAGCGGTGCCGTCGTCCAGGTTGGGGGAAATAACAGCGCGCCCATCACTGTCGTACGGCGCCCCAAGCTGCCAACCTTCCGAGTGTCGAACGTGGACCGGGCGGCGGCTATGGAACCACTATGGGCCCATACCCCCACGCCTCAGCGAGCCGCCGACCTCTTGGCCGGCAGCGGCCTTGCTGTCATCGTTGGCGATCAGGGCACTGGACGGCGCATTTCTGCTGTCCGCGCCGCTCAGACCCACCTGTCGACACGGTTTGATTCCCCGCAGTTGCTCGACATCGCTGCGGACTGGGATGACGGCGAGTCTTTGGAAGCCGAGGTCCTACCGGTTTTCAGGGCCGGATGTGGCTTTCTGCTCGATGCGACGTCCCGACCACTTTCCGCCGCACACGCTCACAAGCTCACGGCCTGGGCCGAATCCCTTTTTGAGGCGGGTTCGTGCTTAGTGATCACAGCGAACCAGCGGGACTGGTTGGGCGACAATCGATTCGAAGTCTCCGCCGTTCGCCCGGACGCCGTCCAAGTCGCACGTAATCACCTCGCTGAGCGCCTGTCCAGCCCTGTACACGCCCAGTGGCTGCGGCCGGATCCAGCCCAGGCCTCATCCCGGGGCTTCCTTCGTGCCCCCGGTACTCACGACGCAACGAACGGCGTCTTCTCTGGGCTCATTACCCGGGGTGTTAGTCCCGCCAACGCTGTCGCAATCGCTGAACGCCTGCACAGAGTCGCGCCACAGCGTCTCGCCACCGCAGTCGAACGGTCGCAGGATAAAAACTCCGCTGAGACGCAGCAACAGGGCCTGAATGAGCTCAAGGCTATTCAGGAAGAGGTCCTTCTGTGGAACGACTTCCTGGAAGACAAGCTTGTCGAGATAGGGACCCGCGGCCCTGATCGTCTTATGCTTCTTGCCGCCGCATACCTCGAAGGTGCGCCGCTAGAGCTATGCATTAAGGCCGCAACTGAATTCGGCCTTCGCGAGGACTCGACTGCGCGCCGTTATCGCGAAGGGCGCAGCCCTCGACGCCGCATGCTAGACGTCGGCGTAGACATTACTCCAGAGGACACAGCGGCTTTCAGCAGTCGGCCAGGCCTCGCCCCAGCCGCCATCCGTATGGACTGGCACCACTGGACCACCGAAAGAGAGGAGACCAAGGAGTGGGTCAAGCGCATTACTGCGCCCGGCCAGGTCGCTGAAGCCTGGACTAGCCAGGTTGGTCAGCGCCTTCTTGAACTGTCTCTCACGGCTGTTGAAGGACCCTTTTTCCCAATTCTCGACAGCTGGGTCACCACGACGACTGCGGGTGCGCAACGGATCCAAATCATTGCGCAGCTACTTTCCGAGGCTACGCAAAGAGACGAGCTCGCCCGGGAAGCTCACAAAAAACTGTTGGACTGGTCGTCCAACAAGAGTGCACCTCACCGCGAGGTTGTCGCCCGAGTGTGTAGCGGAGTCTACGGCCATCGATGGCCGCATAGGGCCCTCGTCCGGCTGCGACACGTCCTGAACTACGACGATGGCGCCACGCAGATCGCAGAGAACGCGCTGGTGGAACATGCCGTAGGCAGTGAAGTCGGCTTCAACCGCGTCATCGACACGCTCGATACGTGGCTGGAAGACTACCCGACTCACCCCGCTGGCCCTCGAGCCTTCCTCACCCTTACTGACCCAACACATCCAACCAACATTCTCGCCAGGCTGATCAACCTGGCGCAGACATCGCCGAAAATCCGCGACTTCCTCATCACTGGATGGCAAAGGACTCTGGAACGACCAGAAGTGCGCGACCGCGCCTATCAAGTCCTTCTGGCCTGGGCTCAAGCTATCCACGAGAAGAACTTGGACCAAGTCTTCGCATTCGGAATTCTTACCGACGTGCGCAATGCCCACACACCGGTGGACGCATTGTCGCGATTCCTCTACGGGAGTCCAGATCAGGAAGATCCCGCTCTCATCAACGCCCGCTTTGCTCTGGCCAACCTGCGAGTTTGCGGTCACACCGGATGCTCTAAGCCTGACTGCCCTCTTGTGAAATCGCAGGGCGCCACAGCTAATGGCGGCATAGCGGCGAACGCCAGTGACCCTGAGCCGTAGGTCAACTCTTCGCCGGTCGCGCCCTAGGTTCCCCGTCAGTCGCTGGCTACTTGCGCCCATTACTACTTGGCACGCTCGAAGACTAGCGGCTGGCTTCGGGCCAGGGATGGATGCGCGCACGGCATGGACACTCGCCCGATTACGAAGCCACCCCGAAGAGATAGCCTTCGCCATGCAGTATTTGCATCATGATGGAGTGCAATAGAGAGCCACGTAGGATCGGCTAGGGCAGGAACTGCGTCAGCCGCGCCGGCAGGCACCAACGACTCAGGAGTGTCCACTAGCCCCACCTTCCGTTGCCAATCAACGGAGGTTGGCGGAACGGCTTTGGGCGGGAGCTGCCATGGGGCGAGAGATCGGGGCCCGTACGCTGGCCGCGAATCGGGCAGTCTGTGGACCTGCCCGCTCAAGCCCGATGTGGGCCCCGATCTTCGAGGCTCGCCCCATGGTGGCTGCCTAAAGCCGTGGAGCCGACCGCCCCAGCCACAGCGGGCTACCGTCCACCGCATCAGGTGTGCTCGCTCTAGCCGCGCGGCCGGCGGAGCCGGGGCCCGGAGCGGGGCGGAGACAGGAGCGTCGGGGCCCGGCGCTGGAGCCGGGGCCGCGCGCGGCGAGCGGAGCGAGCCGCCTTGAACCCGTAGAGAAGGTTTCTACTCACTCCGCCTGAGGGGCATCAGGGACGAGCCGACTCGTGAACCCCTGGGCTCGCAAGCGCTCGTAGGCCTCCCGTACGTCCTGGGGGACTTCTTGGCTGATCATGAAGCCCTGAGCGGGGTAGATCAGTAGGCGCTGAAGCGCTCCGACGAGCATGTCAACGACTAGGCGGGCATCGTCGATGGAGTCGACGTAATCGGCCAGCGTCATGGGCGCCGATGCGCTGACGAACTCGACGTCCGGCCACAATTTGCGCGCAGTGGCGTAGGCCCGACGCTCCTCGTACGGCTTACTCACCAGCAGTACGGAGGACACCTGGACGCCTTGCTCCTCCAGCAGCGCGCGTGAGAAGCGGATGTTCTCCCCTGTGTTCCGCGCCTGCGGCTCCACGAGGATGGCATCGCTGGGAACACCCAGCTCGATGGCACGCTCACGGTAGTGCTCGGCCTCCCCGCGGGGCATCCGCTCGGCGGTCGTCCGGCTCGTGGCTCCAGTGAAGACGACCAGGGGCGCCATCCCTTGCCGGTACAGCCCAGCGGTCACGTCCGCCACGCCCAGGTCGTGACTGCCCAATCCGATGGCGACGGAGCACGGCCGGGGACTGTGCCCCATGAGCTGGTAGTCCCAAAGGAGTTGGGCATCCTTCATCACCGCGTCTGACAGAGTCATGCGCCGTCCTTCGACTGTGCCGAGTCCGGGACCTTGAAGTCGTACTCCCACGCGAACCGCGAGGCTGCGTGGACGCCAACGGCGAACTCAACCACGGTCCCGTCCGCCGTGTACGTGGTCCGGTGGAGTTCCATCACGGGTTCGCCTGCCGGCAGCTGGAGGAGCTTGGCTTCCTCAGCGGTCGGAACGCGTGCGAACAAGGACTCCTTCATGTGGTCGATCTCGTATCCCGCGTCGTATAGCACCTTGTACCCCCCGCCCTTGCCAGCCGGTCCGGGAGTCGGGTCAACGAGCCGCGTCCCTTCCACATGCTCCGGGCGGTAGTAGCTGGTCAGGGTGTGAGTGGGCTGCTCGCCTTCCTTCACCAGGCGGGCGCGGGCGTAGACCTCGGAGTTTGGCTCCACCCCCAGTTTCTCAGCGACCAGGGGCGACGCCGTGACCCGACTGACCGTCTGGGTCTGCTCGTTGCGACGGTACGCACGACCGGACGCCACGCGGTCCGCGATGAACGCGACTTCGTCGCTGTCGCGCCACTTGGCCTTGTCATAGCGAGCGATGCCGAGTCGCTTCAATGGGGTCTGCTCGCGCACCACCGTGCCGTGCCCTCGGGAAGACGTGACGAGACCCTCAGCCTCCAGCGCTTTGTAAGCGGCATGCACCGTGGACTTCGAGCCTTCGCCAGCGTCCACCAAGTCGCGGATGTGCGGAAGCTGCTGGCCAGGGCTGAGTTCGCCGCTCCTGATCTGCGCCGCCAGCCGGTCCGCCAGTTCTCGCCACTTCGGTGTCACGGGGCCTCCTTCGCCTACACCGCCAGTCAAGCACAGTCCTAGGACATTGACAGTCCTGGGACTGCGCCCCATTCTTGAGTCACGCGCTCGCAGTCCTAGGACAGCGAAGATGGCGAACGCCGTCGTGCGCCTTCTCTGACTCAAGGAGTGGCAATGTCGTCCTTCAAGATCGACACCTCGACCGCTGTCGTGTTCGTCGCCGTCGAGCCGAAGGCGAAGGTCATCAATAAGCAGACCAACGAGGTCGCCGTGGACCGTGAGACGGGCGCGAAGATGATGACGGTCGGTCTGACCATCGCGGACGAGGGTGAGGCGAACCTCTACACCGTTTCGATCCCGGAGACCGGTGTCCCGGAGGGGATCACGCTGGGCATGCCGGTCAAGGTCATCGGACTGAAGGCGCGGGACTGGGAGAACACCTTCAACGGTGAGAAGCGGTTCGGCATCGCCTTCCGTGCGGTCGCGCTGGTCGCCCCGTCCGCGAAGGGCTGAGCGGTATGTCGACGAACACGCTCCTTGTCTTAGCTCTGGTGGCGGTCGTCGCGGCTCTGGTGCTGCGGCGGCTGCGCCCGGCCTGGTACTGGCTGGGCATCGGCGTAACCCTCGCTATGGTCCGGGTGGTCGTGCGGTACGCGTCGGTGATGGATGCGTGTGGGCTGACCGTTCCGCCGTCCCGGCTGCGGCTTACCCTCGCCCGGTTGACGAATCGGCCGGCACCCGAGTCCCGGCCGCCGCGGATCCTGCGGATTCGGCCGACCCGTACCGGGCTGGTGCTGCGGGTGAAGCTGCGGCCCGGTCAGGACGCCTTCGACTTCGCGGCCTCTACGGACCGGCTGCGGCACTCGTTCTCCATGCACGGCATCACCTCGCGTGAGATCAAGTCGGGCGTGGTCGAGCTGCGCATGACTGGCTACGACGTGCTCCAGCGCGTGCAGATGCCCGTGAAGGTCGAGCGGGAGGGGCTGCGTGTCCCGGTCGCGTTGCGGGAGGACGGAGAGGTTCACTACCGCGACTACCGGGAGGTGCCGCACTCGCTGAACCTGGGTGCGACGCTGTCGGGGAAGTCGGTGTATCAGCGGAACCTGGTCAAGGAACTCGCGTCGCGCCATGTCGCGCTGGTGGGCATCGACTGCAAGCAGGGTGTGGAACTCGCTCCGCTGGCACGCCGGTTCTCCGCGCTCGCCGACAACCCAGACGACGCGGCCGATCTGCTGGAAGCGCTCGTGCAGCGGATGGCCGACACCTACCAGGTGATCCGGCGCGAGCAACGCATCAGCTCGGACACACCCGACGCGGAGATCACGGCCGACATCTGGGGCCTGCCCGAGGATCTGCGGCCAGTGCCGGTCGTCCTCTTCGTGGACGAGGTGGCAGAGCTGGCGCTGTTCTCCAACACGGCGGAGAAGAAGCGCCGCGAGCGGATCATCACCGCCCTCGTGCGCCTCGTGCAACTCGGCCGCGCGGCCGGCATCTACGTCGAGATCTGCGGGCAGCGCTTCGGATCGGAACTCGGCGACGGGATCACCATGCTCCGTGCCCAGCTCACCGGCCGGGTCTCGCACCGGGTCAACGATGAAGCCTCGGCCAAGATGGCGTTCGGCGACATCTCCCCTGACGCGGTCCTCGCAACCACGCAGATCCCGGTTGAGCGGCCCGGACTGGCGGTTGCCGGTGACTCTACGGGCGGCTGGGTCCGCATCCGCACTCCGTTCACGACGCTGCGCCAGGCCGTGAACGCCTGCACCGCGCACGCCCACCGCACCCCCGTGCTGGCCGGTCTGGAGTCCTTCCGCCCGGTCCTGCCAGACCTGGCCCCGGTCGAGATCCCGGCAGCCCCGGCCACCAAGCCAGTCACCGCCTGACGGCTCTCTTTCCTCGGTCGGCGCGACCGCTTCGCGCCATGTCCCTACCCCCGCCATGCCCGAAACGGCTCCCGGGGCCCGGCGACCGGCCCATCACGCCTCGCCCGGCCCCGGCCCCCAACTTCAAGGAGGCGAAGACCGATGTTCCGCTCGATCCGCCTGGACGCCGTACTCGTGCAAGCCGTGATCGCCGGTGCCCTGTCCTTCGCCCACCTGCACGACCTCGCCGCGGCTGCCGGACAGGACGGCTGGAAGGCCTGGGCCTACCCCGTCTCCGTAGACCTGCTGCTCGTCGCAGCCTGGCGACGCCTGCGCACCCTGCGCACCCAGGGCGAACCCGCCCGGGCCGCTTGGACCTGGTTCGCCGTCGCCCTCGCGGCCTCGCTCGGTGCCAACGTCGCCACCGCGGGCCTGCTCGACCTGAACGACGTTCCCGACTGGCTGCGCATCCTCGTGGCCGGATGGCCCGCCCTGGCCTTCCTCGGCGGCACCCTCCTCGTCCACTCACCCACCACCCCGACCGCTACCGACGATGCGCCGGTCGAGCCGCTGCCCGTGGTCGAGCCGGTGACCGTGCCGGCCGAACCGGAGCCCACCCCCGAACCGGAGCCCACCCCCGAGCCGGATGCGGTCGAGCCTGCCGAACCCGTCCTGGCCCTGCCCGCCGCACCGCCCCCGGCTGATGTGCCGCCCGCCCTCGTCGACCACGCCCGCAAGTTCGCCGACGCCCACCGCGCCTCGACCGGCAGCCCGATCGACGCCGCAACCCTGCGCGACCGCCTCGGCCTGCCCGGCCCGATGGCCGACCAGCTCGCCGCCCACCTCGCCTGAAAGGACACCCGCTCATGCCCGGACACGAACCGACACGAGACGAATACCTGTCAGCAGCACGCGTAATGGCCGACGCCGGTCGCACAACCCTGGCCCGGCTGCTCGCCGAAGAGGCCGCGGACCGTGCCACCGACCCGGCCGACGCTGCCCGCATCCTCGCCGAGTTCCCCGGCCTGAGCATGCGAGCGGAGGACTAACCGCCATGCCCGCCCGTGACTTCTTCCACTCCGTGATGCGGATCGGCCCCGTGCAGATCGGCACCCACCGCGACCGCAACGGACGCACCAAGCACGCCGCCGTCTGCTCCCGCGACAACTGCGGCTGGTCCGCCGACTACTCCACCGCCTCCGCCGCCCAGCTCGCCGCCCGCACTCACCGCTGCCGCGCCAACTAACCCGCTGAGGAGCCCTGCCGTGAACGTCGAACTTCCGTTGATCGTCCTCGTCGCCATCTTCGGCTACTTCGGCATCAAGCTCATGCGCCCGCCGACCTGGCTCATCGTCGTGCTCCTCCTCGGCGGCTTCCTCCTCGCCGACACCTTCCTCGCCCCGGCCATCGAGTCCACCACCCGCACCGGAGTCGACGCCGTCAACGGCACCACCAAGTAGCTCGCCCGATCTCAGAAGGGAGATCCACCATGCTTCGCCCGCGCATCCCGACCATGCCGACCCCGACCGGCATCGTCGCCCCGCTCGTCCACCCGACACCGGGCCCGGTCATCGAGCACCAGCCCGCCGCCGGGTGTGCCTGCCAGCACCCCGCCCCCGCTCCCGCCGTCGTCCCGGCTCCGGCCGCTTCTGCGGCGCCCGCGGTCCGGCTGACCCCGACCGGCCTCCTGGTTGCCGTCGGCGGCGGTGCCGCGGTCGTCCTGGTCGTCGGCGCGGTCCTCGTCTCCATGCTGCTCGCCGTCGCCATCACGGCCGCCTCGGTCGCCGTCTGCGCCGTCGTCCTGCGCTCCCTGCTCAACGGCCAGCGTCAGCGCTGACCGGCCTTCCGGGCGGCCCTGAAACCGCCAAGTCTCCGCCGCCCGGACGGCCAGCCCCTACCCGACTTCATCAACCGGAAGGACCTTCATCATGCCCCAGCACCGCCACGCCCCGGCCCGCGTCTGCCCGTCCTGCGACGGCTTCGCCTCCGCCGCCATCACCCTCGGCGGCTACGACCGCAACGGCCAGCGCCGCACCATCACCGCCCACTGCCGCACCTGCCACGGCACCGGCACCGTCCCGCCCCTGCGCCAGCTCCTCGACACGGCCGCCGACGCCGCGTTCACCCGCTGACCGCCGTGGCTGACCTCGCGCCCACCGTCGACCGGCCCGGCGTGCACGTCGCCAAACCCGCCCGGGACTTCCCCGCCACCGGCTCCTACGCCTGCTGCTGCGGTGCCTCCGACCGGGCCACGGGTGACGACAACGTCCGCGACCTGGTCGCCGAGTGGATCGACCACCGCAACACCTGCCCCACCGCTGACCAACCGCCGGGGCACCGACCGCACCCCAGGCCGGCCGGTGCCCCGCCCCCTCTGCGCCCTCTGGAAGGAGGACCCCGTCTTGACCGCGACCACGCCGCCGCCCGTGCGTGACCTCGCCTTCCTCGCCTCCCTCGGCACCATGCCCGGCCTCATGCGCCAGCTGAAGGGCCTCGGCGGCTGCACCACCCCGATCCGCCTCGACGGCCACCGCACCGACGTCCACACCACCACCGGCGAGATCCTGCACCACCTCACCGCAAGCGACCTGCCCGCCGGAAACCTCCTCGTGCGCTGCAACAACCGCCGCACCACCCGCTGCCCGGCCTGCGCCGAGACCTACCGCCGCGACACCTACCAGCTCATCACCGCAGGCCTCCGCGGCGGCAAAGGCACCCCCGAACGCGTGGCCACCCACCCCAGGGTGTTCGCCACCTTCACCGCCCCCAGCTTCGGCCCCGTCCACAACCGCCCCGCCAAGGGCCGCTGCCGCTGCGGCACCACCCACGCCGACGACGCACCCGAGCTGGGCACACCGCTCGACCCCGACACGTACGACTACGAAGCCGCCGTGCTCTGGAACGCGCACGCCTCGAAGATCTGGGCCCGGTTCTCCATCTATCTGCGCCGCGAAGTGGCCAAGCGCGCCGGGCTCACGCAGCGGGAGTTCCGCGATCACGCCAGGGTTTCCTTCGCCAAGGTCGCCGAGTACCAGCGCCGCGGCGCCATCCACTTCCACGCCGTGATCCGCCTCGACGGCCCCGAAGGCGGCGACACCCCGCCCCCGGCCTGGGCCACCGCCGAACTCCTCACCGACGCCATCCGCGCCGCCGCCACCGCCGCCGACGTGCCCGGCCCCGTCATCGACGGACGCGCCCACACCTTCGCCTTCGGCACCCAGCTCGACATCCGCCCGATCCGCTCCGCCGACCTAGACGGCGGCACCGAGCTCACCGAACGCGCCGTCGCCGCCTACATCGCCAAGTACGCCACCAAGGGCGCCGAAACCGCGACCGGCACCCTCGACCGCCCCATCAAGTTCCTCGCCGAACTCGGCCGCAAATCCATCCCCGAACACGCCCGCCGACTCATCCGCACCGCCTGGACCCTCGGCGCCCGCAAAGACCTGGAAGACCTCCGGCTCCGGGCTTGGGCCCACATGCTCGGCTTCCGCGGCCACTTCTCCACCAAGTCCCGCCGCTACTCCACCACCCTCGGCGCACTCCGCACCGCCCGCGCCGAATGGCGACGCTTGCAAGCCGCCATCGCCCGCGGCGACGACACTGCCGTGCCGGCCGACCAGGGCGACGACGACACCACCCTCGTCCTCGCCCACTGGGCCTTCGCCGGAACCGGACTCACCCGCGGCGAGGA
Source organism: Streptomyces sp. PKU-EA00015 (assembly GCF_013387495.1). Taxonomy (GTDB): domain Bacteria; phylum Actinomycetota; class Actinomycetes; order Streptomycetales; family Streptomycetaceae; genus Streptomyces. Next base: position 54,824 of record NZ_JABZEE010000002.1, read on the forward strand.
ATGGCTCGCCGCCTCATTCGCCAACACCCCCGGGGCGAAAGGAGAACCGACATGAACCATCGTCACGACGAATTGATGACGGTGCGCCAGATCCTTGACGAGCTGGGAGGCGTTTCCCGCCGGACCTTCTACCGCTGGCGTGAGCTGGGGCAGGGGCCCGCGGCATTCAAGCTGCCGAATGGCGAACTGCGCGTCTGGCGGAGTGATTTCAGCGCGTGGCTCCGCAATCTGGAGGGCGCAGCCGCGTGAACTCTCTCGACGTCAAGATCTGGGGTGTTCGCAAGCGGAACACCAAGAAGCCGTCATATGACGTGCGCTGGTCGGTGGCCGGCAGGGTCTTCTCGGAGTCCTTCAGGACCAAAGGACTTGCGGACAACTACCGCTCCAAGCTGATGCGGGCAGCGCGCGACGGCGAGGAGTTCGGAACTGAATCCGGCCTCCCAGGCTCCATGGCGGAGAAGAAATCGGTTCTGACCTGGTACGCCTTCGCGCTGAAGTACCTCGCGATGAAGTGGCCGCATGCTGCACCGAACACGCGCGACGGCATCAACGAATCCCTCACGTCCGTCACGATAGCTCTCCTTGACGACCGGCCTGGGCGTCCGTCCGGTGAATTGCTGCGCAGGGCGCTGCGGAACTGGGCCTTTGTCCTCCCCGGCCCCGACGAGCGCGAGCTGCCGACAGAGATCGGCAATGTCTTGCACTGGGTCGCCAAGGCTTCCCGGCCCCTTTCCGATCTGGCTGACCCCGTGATCGGGCGGGCCGTTCTCGATTCGCTCAAGCTCAAGTTGGACGGCACCGCTGCTGCAGCCGAGACCGTACGGAGGAAGCGTCGCACCCTCGTCAATGCCGTGCACTATGCCGTGGACCTGGGGGAGTTCCCGGAAAATCCCCTCACGTCGATCCGGTGGCAGAAGCCCAAGGTGTCGAGCGAGGTGGATCCGCGGGTCGTAGCCAACCCTGAGCAGGCCCGGTCTCTCCTCTATGCCGTTTCGTACGTCGGCGGCTACAGGCGCGCCCGTGGCCGGAGGCTCGTGGGTCTTTTCGCCGGGATGTACTTCGGTGGCTTCCGTCCCGCTGAGGTCGTGGGCCTGGCTGAGCCGGATCTGACGCTCCCGGCATCCGGCTGGGGGTCCGCGCTTCTGCACCGGACGCGTCCGAGCGTCGGCAAACAGTGGACCGACTCTGGGGAGAGCCACGACGACCGCGGCCTGAAGAATCGACCGAACGAGGACGTCCGGCGGGTGCCGATTCCACCCCAGCTCGTGACCATCTTCCGAGAGCACATCGACACCTTCGGGACTGCAGACGACGGCCGCCTGTTCTTCAGTGAGGGCGGGGGAGTGGTTGCCTCCTCGACGTACTACCGTGCCTGGCAGGAAGCCCGGACACTGGCGCTCCCGCCGGCCGCGGTCGCCTCGCCGCTCGCCCGGCGCCCTTACGACCTCCGGCACTCCGCGCTCTCCACGTGGCTGAACGCCGGAGTCGACGCCACCGAGGTGGCCGAGCGCGCCGGCAACAGTGTCGAGGTTCTGCTCAGCCGGTACGCCAAGTGCCTCGACGGCAGGCAGGAGGTGGCGAACCGGCGTATCGAAGATCTCCTGCGCGAGTACGAGTGAGATCCCCAGTCTCGCGCTACGCTCCTTGGCCCCTGGACCTGTCCGGGGGCCTTCGCCGTTCCCGGGCATGACCTGGGGCGATGCTCCAAGATCCTGTCCACGAATAGTCCACGGACCCCGACATACGCCCGCTCCGAGCGGCATACGGCTGCATATACAAGAAGACCCCGTCCTCAGCGTTCTCGCTGGTGGCGGGGTCTTTGGGCACCTCATACAGGGTGCCCCCGGCAGGATTCGAACCTGCGCACACGGCTCCGGAGGCCGTTGCTCTATCCCCTGAGCTACGGGGGCGTGCGCCGCGCTGCTGCGTGGCGACGGGTAGAACCCTACCAGCTCCGGAAGGGTCGCTGTGAACAGGTATTTCCAGCCCGTGACGCCCCCTTGATACGCGCCCCCTGCGCCCCCTCGTGACCCCGCGTCCCCCGCACGGGGCGGAAGTGGGGAAAAGCCGGACGCGGCCGTGCTCGCGCACCTACTCTCGAGTTGTGTCCGGCGCGTCCGGTCGAGTCCTCGTTGTCGATGACAACCGGGTGATTCGGCAGCTGATCAGGGTCAACCTCGAGCTGGAGGGCTTCGAGGTCGTGACCGCGGCCGATGGTGCCGAGTGTCTGGACGTCGTCCACCGGGTACGGCCGGACGTGATCACTCTCGACGTCGTCATGCCCCGGCTCGACGGCCTGCGGACCGCCGCGCGGCTGCGGGCCGATCCCGCGATCCGGCATGTGCCGCTCGCGATCATCAGTGCGTGTACGCAGTACGAGGTCGAGTCCGGGATCACCGCGGGCGTGGACGCCTTTCTCGCCAAGCCCTTCGAACCCGCCGAGCTCGTCCGGATCGTGCGGCAGCTGATGTACCGCGAGCGCCGGGAGGGTCCGCCGTCCGTGGACGGCAGGCATGAGGCCGGGCGGGCCGGCAGCACCCGCGGCTGACCCCCGGCGGCTGATCACCACCGCGGATCAGAGCTCGGCGCAGCTGCCGCTGATCACCTGCCCCGGGCCGGACCTCGACGCCCCCGCTGACCGCATGGCGAAACCGGTTCGCAAAGCCACCCCCTCCCTCCCATACGCTTGTCCCGTGACTCCCGCCGAGCTCTCCCGTACCGTCCTGCACGCCGTGTGCCGTGCGGTGGAGGACGGTGTGCTGCGGGCGCCCGTGCCCGAGAGCGTGCGGATCGAGCGGCCCCGGCCCGGCGGGCGCGGGGACTACGCCACCAACGTCGCCCTCCGGCTCGCGGGACCCGCCGGGCAGCCGGCCGGTGACGTCGCCGTGCTCCTCAGGGAGCGGATCGGCCGCACCGGCGGCATCGAGCGCATCGAGATCACGGGGCCCGGGTTCCTCAACTTCACCCTCGCCGGCAGCGCCCAGCAGCGGCTTCTCGTGACCGTGCGCGAGCAGGGCGAGCGGTACGGAATGCCCGGCAGCGCCGACAAGCCTCACAGCGCCGGCCTGCCCGACGGCCCCGGCCCGGCCGCCTTCCCGCACGCCGACGAGCTGCGCGCCCGCGTCTGGGCCGAGACCCTGCTCCGCCTCGGGGCCCGGCCCCTCGACGGCGAGACCGTCACGGTCGTCCCCGCCCCCCACGGCGACCTCCCCGAGTCCCTCGGCAGCGACGCCGTCCGCTGGGCGCTCCTCGCCGCCGCCGCGCACGACCGGCCACGGACCGAGGGGCTCCTCGTGCAGCACGAGCGCAGTCCGCTGTACCGGGTGCGCTACGCCCACGCCCGCGCGAGGGCCCTCAGCAGGAGCGCCGCCGCGCTCGGCTTCGGCGCCGCGCCCGACGCGTACGTCGACGCCCCCGCCCTCACCACCGCCGTCGCCGACCACCCCGCGGTCGTCGCCGACGCGGCCCGGCTGCGCGCGCCCGACCGGCTCGCGCGGCACCTGGACGTCACCGCCGACGCGCTCCTCGCCTTCCAGCACACGGTGCTGCCCGTCGGGGACGAGAAACCCTCGGCCGCCCATCGCTCCCGGCTCGCTCTCGCCGAGGCCGCCGGGACGGTGCTCGCCGGTGGCCTGTCCCTGCTCGGCATCAGCGCACCCGAATACCTGTGAGATGTGAGAGACAGATGAGCCGATCCGCCCACCCCGCCGGGCCCCGTCACGCCGATGTCCTTCCCGAGGGCCACTACACCGCTCCGCCCACCGACCTCAACGCCCTCGACGGCAAGGTGTGGTCCACCACCGTCACCCGGAACACGGACGGTGTCGTGACCGTCGGCGGGATCGAAGTCACCCGGCTCGCGGAGGACTTCGGCACGCCCGCGTACTTCCTCGACGAGACCGACTTCCGCGCCCGGTGCCGTGCCTGGGCCGAGGCGTTCGGCAAGGACGCCGACGTGTTCTACGCGGGGAAGGCGTTCCTCTCGCGCGCCGTCGTCCGGTGGCTGACGGAGGAAGGGCTCCATCTCGACGTGTGCTCCGGCGGCGAGCTCGCGACCGCCCTCGACGCCGGGATGCCCGCCGAGCGCATCGCCTTCCACGGCAACAACAAGTCGGAGGCCGAGATCGAGCGCGCCGTGCGCGCGGGCGTCGGGCGCATCGTGCTCGACTCCTTCCAGGAGATCGTCCGCGTCGCGCACATCGCGCAGGGCCTCGGCAAGCGGCAGCGGGTCCAGATCCGGGTGACCGTGGGCGTCGAGGCGCACACGCACGAGTTCATCGCCACGGCCCACGAGGACCAGAAGTTCGGCATCGCGCTGGCGGGCGGGCAGGCCGCCGAGGCCGTACGCCGCGCGCTGAAGCTCGACGGCCTCGAGCTCATCGGCATCCACTCCCACATCGGGTCCCAGATCTTCGACATGGCCGGCTTCGAGGTCTCGGCCCGCCGCGTCGTGCAGCTGCTGGCCGAGGTGCGGGACGAGCACGGCGTGGAGCTGCCCGAGATCGACCTCGGCGGCGGTCTCGGCATCGCGTACACCCCCGAGGACGACCCGCGCGAGCCGCACGAGATCGCGAAGGCCCTCGGCGAGATCGTCACCCGCGAGTGCGAGGCCGCCGGGCTGCGCACCCCGCGTATCTCCGTCGAGCCGGGCCGCGCCATCGTCGGGCCGACGGCCTTCACGCTGTACGAGGTGGGTACGGTCAAGCCGCTGGAGGGCCTGCGGACGTACGTCAGCGTCGACGGCGGCATGTCGGACAACATCCGCACCGCGCTGTACGACGCCGAGTACAGCGTCGCGCTCGTGTCGCGGACGTCGGACGCGGCGCCGATGCTGAGCCGTGTCGTCGGCAAGCACTGTGAGAGCGGCGACATCGTGGTCAGGGACGCGTTCCTGCCGGCCGACCTGGCGCCCGGCGACCTGATCGCCGTGCCGGCGACCGGCGCGTACTGCCGATCCATGGCCAGCAACTACAACCACGCACTTCGCCCGCCCGTCGTGGCCGTCAGGGACGGCGAGGCGCGGGTGATCGTCCGGCGTGAGACGGAGGAAGATCTCCTGCGTCTCGACGTCGGTTAATTGAGATAGATGTCTCGCATGCCGGACGAGGGATAGAAACTCCGGTCCGGTGGGTGAGACTGGTCCAACCGTAGAAGTAAGAGAAACGAGGTCGGATGATGCGTACGCGTCCGCTGAAGGTGGCGCTGCTGGGCTGTGGTGTGGTCGGCTCAGAGGTGGCGCGCATCATGACGACGCACGCCGACGACCTCGCCGCGCGCATCGGCGCCCCGGTGGAGCTCGCCGGGGTCGCCGTGCGCCGCCCCGGGAAGGTGCGCGCCGGGGTCCCCGACGAGCTCGTCACCACCGACGCCACCGCGCTGGTCAAACGCGGCGACATCGACGTCGTCATCGAGGTCATCGGCGGCATCGAGCCGGCGCGCGCCCTCATCACCACGGCGTTCGAGCACGGCGCCTCCGTCGTCTCCGCCAACAAGGCGCTCCTCGCCGAGGACGGGGCGACGCTCTACGCCGCTGCCGAGCAGCACGGCCGCGACCTGTACTTCGAGGCGGCGGTGGCGGGCGCGATCCCGCTGATCAGGCCGCTGCGGGAGTCCCTCGCGGGCGACAAGGTCAACCGCGTCCTCGGCATCGTCAACGGCACGACGAACTTCATCCTGGACAAGATGGACACGTCCGGGGCCGGCTACTCCGAGGCGCTGGACGAGGCGACGGCCCTGGGGTACGCGGAGGCGGATCCCACCGCCGACGTCGAAGGGTTCGACGCGGCCGCCAAGGCCGCCATCCTGGCCGGGATCGCCTTCCACACCCGCGTACGGCTCGACGACGTCTACCGCGAGGGCATGACCGAGGTCACCGCCGCCGACTTCGCCTCCGCCAAGCGCATGGGCTGCACCATCAAACTGCTCGCCATCTGCGAGCGCGCCGCCGACGGGCAGTCCGTCACCGCGCGCGTGCACCCCGCGATGATCCCGCTCAGCCACCCGCTGGCATCGGTCCGCGAGGCGTACAACGCGGTGTTCGTCGAGGCCGAGGCCGCCGGCCGGCTGATGTTCTACGGCCCCGGCGCCGGCGGCTCGCCGACCGCTTCCGCGGTCCTCGGCGACCTCGTCGCCGTCTGCCGCAACAAGCTCGCCGAGGCAACGGGGCCCGGCGAATCCGTGTACACCCAGCTGCCCGTGAGCCCCATGGGCGACGTGGTGACGCGGTACCACATCAGCCTCGACGTGGCCGACAAGCCGGGCGTCCTCGCCCAGGTCGCGACGGTCTTCGCCGAGCACGGGGTGTCGATCGACACCGTCCGCCAGCAGGGCAAGGACGGCGAGGCATCGCTCGTCGTCGTCACCCACCGCGCGCCCGACGCCGCCCTTTCCGGGACCGTCGAGGCGCTGCGCAAGCTCGACACCGTGCGCGGTGTCGCCAGCATCATGCGTGTTGAAGGGGAGTAAGGGACCCATGACCACCAACGGCACCCACCAGTGGCGCGGCATCATCGAGGAGTACCGGGACCGCCTTCCGGTCACGGACACGACGCCCGTCGTCACGCTCCGTGAGGGTGGCACGCCGCTCGTCCCGGCGCAGGTCCTCTCCGAGCGCACGGGCTGCGAGGTGCACCTCAAGGTCGAGGGCGCCAACCCGACCGGGTCCTTCAAGGACCGCGGTATGACGATGGCCATCACCCGGGCCAAGGAGGAGGGCGCGCAGGCCGTCATCTGCGCCTCCACCGGCAACACCTCCGCGTCGGCCGCCGCCTACGCGGTGCGCGCCGGCATGGTCTGCGCGGTGCTCGTCCCGCAGGGGAAGATCGCGCTCGGCAAGATGGGCCAGGCACTGGTCTACGGCTCGAAGATCCTCCAGGTCGACGGCAACTTCGACGACTGCCTGAACCTGGCCCGCAGCCTGTCCGAGAACTATCCGGTGGCGCTGGTCAATTCGGTCAACCCCTACCGCATCGAGGGCCAGAAGACCGCCTCCTTCGAGATCGTCGACGCGCTCGGCGACGCCCCCGACATCCATGTGCTGCCCGTGGGCAACGCCGGCAACATCACGGCGTACTGGAAGGGCTACACCGAGTACGCCGGCGACAAGATGGCGTCCCGGACGCCCCGCATGTGGGGCTTCCAGGCCTCCGGCTCCGCGCCGATCGTGCGCGGCGAGGTCGTCAAGGACCCGTCGACGATCGCCACCGCGATCCGGATCGGCAACCCGGCTTCCTGGAAGCAGGCGCTCGCCGCGCGCGACGAGTCGGGCGGCTTCATCGACGAGGTGACGGACCGTGAGATCCTGCGCGCCTACCGCCTGTTGGCCTCGCAGGAGGGCGTCTTCGTCGAGCCGGCGTCGGCCGCCTCCGTCGCCGGCCTGCTGAAGGCCGCGGAGCAGGGCAAGGTCGACCCGGGCCAGAAGATCGTGTGCACGGTCACCGGCAACGGCCTGAAGGACCCCGACTGGGCCGTCGCCGGAGCACCCCAGCCGGTCACCGTCCCGGTGGACGCCGCGGCCGCGGCCGAGCGCCTCGGCCTCGCCTAGAGCCTTCGGCGCCTGCCCGGCCCGACCGGCCGGGCAGGCGCCCCGCGGGCCGGGCCCGCAGACCGGGGTCCAGCTCAAAGCTCCCTTGCGGCCGCGCGGTTGCCCTACTGGAAAGTAGGGCAACCGGGACAACGGCACAGGTAGGGGCACAGGTGGCCCGCGACACGCATCGTGCGCCTCCCGTGCGCCCTATGTCGCAGGTGAACCTTCCTTCGATAGGCTGTACCCGAACCCGCCCCGCCGCATATGCCGCGGTGTTGTTGCCATTGAGGCCATCGGGTGTTCGTCCTCTCGAACAAATCTCGTACATCTCACAGTTCAGAACCAAGGAGAGTCGTCGAGCGATGGCCGGTCCAGCGTTCCGTGCCGCCGCCGTCCGGGTGCGCGTCCCCGCCACCAGCGCCAACCTCGGTCCGGGCTTCGACGCCCTCGGGCTGTCGCTCGGTCTGTACGACGACGTCGTCGTCCGGGTCGCGGATGCCGGTCTGCACATCGACATCGCGGGCGAGGGCGCCGAGACGCTGCCCCGCGACGAAAGCCACCTGCTCGTGCGCTCCCTGCGCACCGCCTTCGACCTGCTCGGCGGGCAGCCGCGCGGCCTCGAGGTCGTCTGCGCCAACCGCATCCCGCACGGTCGCGGCCTCGGTTCCTCCTCGGCGGCCATCTGCGCCGGCATCGTCGCCGCGCGTGCCGTGACCATAGGCGGCGACGCGAAGCTCGACGACGCGGCGCTGCTGGAGCTCGCCACCGAGATCGAGGGGCACCCCGACAACGTGGCCGCCTGTCTGCTCGGCGGCTTCACCCTGGCGTGGACCGAGGCCGGAGCGGCGCGCGCGATCAGGATGGACCCCACCGATTCCGTCGTTCCGGTGGTTTTCGTCCCCGCGAAGCCGGTGCTGACCGAGACGGCCCGCGGACTGCTGCCGCGCACCGTCCCGCACGTCGACGCCGCGGCGAACGCGGGCCGCGCGGCGCTGCTGGTCGAGGCTCTGACCAGGCGCCCGGAGCTGCTGCTGCCCGCCACCGAGGACCGGCTGCACCAGGAGTACCGCGCCCCCGCCATGCCGGAGAGCATCGAGCTGGTCAACCGACTGCGCGCCGACGGCGTCCCCGCAGTCATCTCCGGTGCGGGCCCCACGGTGCTCGCGCTGGCCGAGGACGGTGTGGCCGACAAGGTCGCACGACTGGCGGGCGAGGGATGGGCGGCCAACCGGCTCGCCTTCGACGCCGCGGGCGCGAGCGTCCTGCCGCTCGCTCCCCAGTGACACGCGATTGCCGGTGAGTGAGAGGGGGAATGTTTGTTGGAGCCGGTAGTGTTAACCTCAAGTCTGCAACCGTCGTCATCACGACGCGGTGCTGCGTGTCCCTCATCGGGACCACCATTCTTCCGAGAGCCTCCCACACTGCCTGAGCAGCCTGCCTGAGCAGTTCGAGCACGCTCCGGAACCGGCACGACACCCCTCGCTTTTCCCAGGAGTGGGCCGAGCAGGGGGACCTCGGGCCGGGCTTGCACGTATGCATGTATATCTCTCCGCCGTTGATTTGCACCGGCGGGACCACCGCTCCGACACGGTCCGCTGCGACGGGCCGATGCCGGACAGCACAACCGGTCGCCGAGCCAGAAGGCCGACGTCCGCTCCAGGGAAGGACCCTTCGTGAGCGACACCACCGATCTGATGGGCGTGACTGCCGACAACAACGTCGACACCGCCGCGCCCGCCGCAGGTGCTGCCTCCGGCACCACCGCACGGCGCCGCCGCTCCGGCACCGGCCTCGAGGGCATGGTCCTGGCCGAGCTGCAGCAGGTCGCGTCCGGCCTCGGCATCAGGGGCACTGCGCGCATGCGCAAGAGCCAGCTGATCGAGGTCATCAAGGAGGCGCAGGCCGGCACCGGGGTCTCTCCGGCGAAGAGCGCGGAGGCCGAAGGCGAGGCGCCGACGAAGCCCAAGCGCCGCACCACCTCCAAGACGCGTACGGGCGAGGAGTCCGCCGCCCCGGCCGAGGAGAAGGCGGACAAGGCCGAGAAGGCCGTCGCCCAGCAGCAGATCGAGATCCCGGGACAGCCGGCCAGCGACGAACAGCCGGCCGGTGAGCGCCGCCGTCGTCGTGCCACCGCCCAGGCGGGCAGCCCCGAGACTCGTACCGAAGCGCGCACGGACACGGCCGTCGACGTCAAGACCGACGTCAGGACCGAGCCGCAGGGCGACGCCAAGGCCGAGACCGCCATCGGCGCCCAGGAAGGCGAGGGCCGCCGCGACCGTCAGGAGCGCGGTCAGCGCGGCGAGCGCCGCGACCGCGGTGAGCGCGGTGAGCGCGGTGAGCGCGGTGAGCGCGGTGAGCGCGGTGAGCGTCAGCGCGACCGCCGCGGCAAGGGCGACGACCAGCAGGGCGGCCAGCGCCAGCAGCGCCAGGGCGGCCAGCAGGGCCAGCAGGGCGGCGGCCCGCAGGACGACTTCGACGAGGACGGCGGCGGCCGGCGCGGACGCCGCGGCCGCTACCGCGACCGTCGCGGCCGTCGCGGCCGTGACGACTTCGCGAGCGGCGAGCCGCAGGTCTCCGAGGACGACGTCCTGATCCCCGTCGCGGGCATCCTGGACATCCTCGACAACTATGCGTTCATCCGGACCTCCGGCTACCTGCCCGGCCCGAACGACGTGTACGTCTCCCTCGCCCAGGTCCGCAAGAACGGCCTGCGCAAGGGCGACCACGTCACCGGTGCCGTGCGCCAGCCCAAGGAGGGCGAGCGCCGCGAGAAGTTCAACGCGCTGGTCCGCCTCGACTCGGTCAACGGCATGGCGCCCGAATCGGGCCGCGGCCGCCCCGAGTTCAACAAGCTGACCCCGCTGTACCCGCAGGACCGCCTCCGCCTGGAGACCGACCCGGGTGTGCTGACCACGCGGATCATCGACCTCGTGTCGCCGATCGGCAAGGGCCAGCGCGGCCTGATCGTGGCCCCGCCGAAGACCGGCAAGACCATGATCATGCAGGCGATCGCCAACGCGATCACCCACAACAACCCCGAGTGCCACCTGATGGTCGTCCTCGTCGACGAGCGTCCGGAAGAGGTCACCGACATGCAGCGGTCGGTCAAGGGCGAGGTCATCTCCTCGACCTTCGACCGTCCCGCAGAGGACCACACCACCGTCGCCGAGCTGGCCATCGAGCGCGCCAAGCGTCTCGTCGAGCTGGGTCACGACGTGGTCGTCCTGCTCGACTCGATCACCCGCCTGGGCCGTGCGTACAACCTGGCGGCCCCGGCCTCCGGGCGCATCCTGTCCGGTGGTGTCGACTCGACCGCGCTGTACCCGCCGAAGCGCTTCTTCGGTGCCGCGCGCAACATCGAGGACGGCGGATCCCTGACCATCCTCGCGACCGCTCTGGTGGACACGGGTTCGCGCATGGACGAGGTGATCTTCGAGGAGTTCAAGGGCACGGGCAACGCGGAGCTCAAGCTCGACCGCAAGCTCGCCGACAAGCGCATCTTCCCGGCGGTGGACGTCGACGCGTCCGGCACCCGCAAGGAGGAGATCCTGCTCGGCAGCGACGAGCTCGCGATCACCTGGAAGCTGCGCCGTGTGCTGCACGCGCTGGACCAGCAGCAGGCGATCGAGCTGCTGCTCGACAAGATGAAGCAGACGAAGTCGAACGGCGAGTTCCTGCTCCAGATCCAGAAGACCACTCCCGGCATCGCCAACGGCAACGACTGAGAGATCTTCGCCACGGCAGCCGGGGCCCGGTCACGGGCCCCGGCGCCGCCGTCGGCCACTGTGCCCACCGTGCGACGCACGGTGGGCACACGTCGTTCTCAGGGACTTCTCATACGCCCGTGCAACCCTTTCGGGCGCTTCACCGTCTGTCATCCCAAGGGCAGCGGTCCGACAGAGCCGAGGAGACCATGACCGACAGCAGCGGTGGCGGCCGGATACTCCCCCTACGCCCAGGGGGCGTGGGGGGACCCCCAAGCGGCGTACGCCGCTTGGGGGTGTGGACCGCCGCGGCATGGTCGGCGGCCGCCCTCGTCCTCGTCGGCGGCTCCGGCCTCGGGTACGTGTACGTCAAGGTCGACGGGAACCTCGAGGGCGTCGACATCAACCAGGCCCTCGGCACCGAACGCCCGAAGAACATCGACAACGGCTCCATGGACATCCTGGTCCTGGGCTCCGACTCCCGCGCCGGCGCGAACGGCGCATACGGCACCGACGAAGGCGCCGCCCGCTCCGACACCGCGATGGTCGTGCACGTCTATCAGGGCCACAAGAAGGCCGGCGTGGTCTCCATACCCCGCGACACCCTCGTCGAGCGGCCCGAGTGCACCGACACCGAGGGCGCCGTCCACGCCGGGGCACCCCGCGCGATGTTCAACACGGCGTACGAGGTCGGCGGCCCGGCCTGCGCCGTCAAGACCGTCGAGGCCATGTCCGGCATCCGCATGGACCACTACATCGAGGTCGACTTCACCGGCTTCACGAAGCTGATCGACGAACTCGGCGGCGTGGAGGTCACCACGACGCGCCCCATCGACGACTCCAAGAGCCACCTCAGCCTTCCGCCCGGCACCCACACGCTCGACGGCGAGCAGGCCCTCGGCCTCGTCCGCACCCGCAAGGGCGTCGGCGACGGCAGCGACCTCGGGCGCATCCAGCTCCAGCAGGCGTTCATGAAGGCGTTCATCGACCAGGTCAGGAACGTCGGCGTCTTCAGCAACCCGAAGAAGCTCCTGGACCTCGCCGACACCGGCAGCAAGGCGATCACCCCGGACTCCGAGCTCGACTCCGTCAGCGAGCTCGTCGGCTTCGCCCGTGGCCTGAGCGCCCTCGGCGCCGAGGACGTCCACATGGTCACGATGCCGGTCCGCTACGACCCGCTCGACCCCAACCGCGTCGTCCCGGTGGAGACGGGTACCGCGCAGGTGTGGTGGGCGCTCAAGCAGGACAGGCCGATCCCCGCCGCCGCACTTGAGGACTCCGCCGGCGACAAGGGTGAGGCCGCCGGCGTGGTCAGCGGCGGGTGACGGCTGCCCGACCGTAGCCGCTCCGGCACGGCATGTGGCCGCAAGCGCCGTCCGTACCCGCCGAAGGGGCCCGGAATACTGCGGGCCCCACCCCGGTTTTGGGAGATACGGCCGGTCCTGGCAGACTGGTACGTCGGCCCCGGTTCACGTACGAGCAATCCGCGCGTACGACCCGGTGCCCTCCCGAATCTAGGAGACACCTTGAAGCGCGACATCCACCCCGAGTACGTCGAGACCCAGGTCAGCTGCACCTGCGGTGCGTCGTTCACCACCCGTAGCACGATCCAGAGCGGCAACATCCGTGCCGAGGTCTGCTCCGAGTGCCACCCGTTCTACACGGGCAAGCAGAAGATCCTCGACACCGGTGGCCGTGTGGCCCGCTTCGAGGCCCGTTTCGGCAAGGCTGCCGGCTCCGCCAAGAAGTAGCGAGCCACTGCGCCGGTCGTCGGCCGTCCTCTCGGGGGCGGCCGGGACCGGCGCTTTGTCCGTTCTGAGCAGCAGCCACCCCACGTGTACGGAAGCAGGAACCCGGAGATGTTCGAAGCGGTCGAGGAACTGGTCGGCGAGCACGCCGACCTCGAGAAGAAGCTCGCCGACCCTTCGGTCCACGCGGACCAGGCGAACGCGCGTCGGCTCAACAAGCGCTACGCCGAGCTGACGCCCATCGTCGGCACGTACCGCTCGTGGAAGCAGGCCGGTGAGGACATCGAGACGGCGCGTGAGTTCGCCCAGCACGACCCCGACTTCGCCGCCGAGGTGAAGGAGCTGGACAAGCAGCGCGAGGAGCTCACCGAGAAGCTGCGGCTGCTGCTCGTCCCGCGCGACCCCAGCGACGACAAGGACGTCATCCTCGAGGTCAAGGCGGGCGCGGGCGGCGACGAGTCCGCCCTGTTCGCCGGCGACCTGCTGCGCATGTACCTGCGCTACGCCGAGCGCGTCGGGTGGAAGACCGAGATCATCGACGCCACCGAGTCGGAGCTGGGCGGCTACAAGGACGTCCAGGTCGCCGTGAAGACCAAGGGCGGCCAGGGCGCGACCGAGCCCGGCCAGGGCGTGTGGGCGCGGCTGAAGTACGAGGGCGGCGTGCACCGCGTGCAGCGCGTGCCGGCCACCGAGTCCCAGGGCCGTATCCACACCTCCGCGGCCGGTGTGCTCGTCACGCCCGAGGCCGAGGAGATCGACGTCGAGATCCACGCCAACGACCTGCGGATCGACGTCTACCGTTCGTCCGGCCCCGGTGGCCAGTCCGTCAACACGACCGACTCCGCCGTGCGCATCACGCACCTGCCGACCGGCATCGTCGCTTCCTGCCAGAACGAGAAGAGCCAGCTCCAGAACAAGGAGCAGGCAATGCGTATCCTGCGCTCCAGGCTGCTCGCGGCCGCGCAGGAGGAGGCGGAGAAGGAGGCGGCGGACGCCCGTCGCAGCCAGGTCCGCACCGTCGACCGGTCCGAGAAGATCCGGACGTACAACTTCCCGGAAAACCGGATCTCGGACCACCGCGTCGGGTTCAAGGCGTACAACTTGGACCAGGTGCTCGACGGGGACCTCGACGCCGTGATCCAGGCGTGCGTCGACGCGGACTCCGCGGCGAAGCTCGCGGCCGCGCAGTAGCCCGCGATCAGTCCCCACGAGCGTCACAGGAAGGGTGGGCGCGTGAACCTGCTGCTTGCCGAGGTGGCCCAGGCCACCCAGCGGCTGGCCGACGCCGGCGTGCCGTCGCCGCGCTTCGACGCGGAGGAGCTGGCCGCTTACGTCCACGGTGTGAAGCGCGGAGAGCTCCACAACGTCAAGGACGCGGACTTCGACGCCCGTTACTGGGAGGCCGTCGCGCGCCGTGAGGCGCGCGAGCCGCTGCAGCACATCACCGGACGGGCCTTCTTCCGCTTCCTGGAGCTCCAGGTCGGACCCGGCGTCTTCGTGCCGCGGCCCGAGACCGAGTCCGTGGTCGGCTGGGCCATAGAGGCCGTACGGGCCATGGACGTCGTCGAGCCGCTCATCGTCGACCTGTGCACGGGATCGGGCGCGATCGCCCTGGCCATGGCGCAGGAGGTGCCGCGCTCGCGGGTGCACGCCGTGGAGCTGTCCGAGGACGCCCTCACGTGGACGCGCAAGAACGCCGAGGGGTCCAGGGTCACCGTCCACCAGGGCGACGCCCTGAGCGCCCTGCCCGAGCTCAACGGCCAGGTCGACCTGGTGATCTCCAACCCGCCGTACATCCCGCTCACCGAGTGGGAGTACGTCGCCCCGGAAGCACGTGACCACGACCCGCAGATGGCGTTGTTCTCCGGGGAGGACGGTCTCGACACCATCCGCGGCATCGAGCGCACCGCGCACCGGCTGCTGCGGCCGGGCGGTCTCGTCGTCGTCGAGCACGCCGACACCCAGGGCGGCCAGGTGCCGTGGATCTTCAACGAGGAATCCGGCTGGGCCGACGCCGCCGACCACCCCGACCTGAACAACCGGCCGCGGTTCGCGACCGCACGCAAGGCGATGCCATGACGGCGTCGACTCCGAAGGCTCCGAAGGCGCCTGGAGCGAGTGAATTCAAGAGGCGTGGCGCCGCCGGAAGGGAGTGGGGGCACTGCCCCCACTCCCGCCACCCAGCGGGGGCAGCCGGGGGAGCGCGCAGGGCGCGAGGGCTGTGCCGCACGTGCGGCTGCCGCCGCGTCAGCGACCGAGCACGGTCGACCGTCGGCGGGGTCTTCGGCGCCCCGTGGGGGTGCCCGCGCCGCAAGCTGGGGGAGAACCGAGTGACCATGAAAAGGGAGGCCCGCTGATGGCTCGGCGATACGACTGCAACGACGCGACGGACCGGACCACCGGGCTGCGCGAAGCAGCCTCCGCGGTCCGCCGCGGCGAGCTCGTCGTGCTGCCCACCGACACCGTGTACGGGATCGGGGCCGACGCCTTCACCTCCGAGGCCGTGGCCGACCTGCTGGCGGCCAAGGGGCGCGGCCGCAACATGCCCACGCCCGTCCTCATCGGCTCCCCGAACACCCTGCACGGGCTCGTCACGGACTTCTCCGAGCAGGCGTGGGAGCTCGTCGACGCCTTCTGGCCGGGCGCGCTGACGCTCGTCGCCAAGCACCAGCCGTCGCTGCAGTGGGACCTCGGCGACACCCGGGGGACCGTCGCGATCCGTATGCCGCTGCACCCGGTCGCCATCGAACTGCTCACCGAGGTGGGCCCGATGGCGGTCTCCAGCGCCAACCTCACGGGACACCCCTCGCCCGAGGACTGCGACGCCGCGCAGGAGATGCTCGGCGACTCCGTCTCCGTCTACCTCGACGGCGGCCCGACCCCGGGCATCGTGCCGTCCTCCATCGTCGACGTCACCGGCAAGGTCCCGGTCCTGCTGCGCGAGGGCGCGCTTTCGGCGGACGAGCTGCGCAAGGTCGTACCCGACCTCGAGGTGGCCCCGTGAGGCGAGCGAGCATCCGGGGGCGGGCCCAGTGACCGCCCCTGAGGGGCGTGGCATAGCGGAATCCGGCAGAACGGCGTCGACCTTCCGCATCCTCCACGTCAGCACCGGCAACGTCTGCCGCTCGCCCATCACCGAGCGGCTGACCCGCCATGCCCTGAGCGACCGCCTCGGCGATCCCCTCACGGGCGGCCTCATCGTGGAGAGCGCCGGCACCTGGGGCCATGAGGGCGCCCCGATGGAGGCCAACGCGGAGATCGTCCTCGCGGACTTCGGCGCCGACGCCACCGGCTTCGTCGGCCGCGAACTGCTCGACGAGCACGTCATCCGCGCCGACCTGGTCCTCACCGCGACCCGCGACCACCGCGCCCAGGTGATCTCGATGGGGCACTCGGCGGGCCTGCGGACCTTCACGCTCAAGGAGTTCACCCGGCTCGTGCGGGCCATCGACCCGGCCACGCTGCCCGACCCGCGGGAGGACGGCGTGGTCGAGCGCGCGCGTGCGCTCGTGCGCGCGGCCGCGGCTCTACGCGGGTGGCTGCTGGCGCCGAGTCCGGACGCGGACGAGGTGTTCGACCCGTACGGTGCCCCGATCACGTTCTTCCGTTCCATCGGCGACGAGATCCACCAGGCGCTGGACCCCGTGGTCACCGCGCTCACGGGTGTGGAGTCGCGGGGCTGACGTCCGGTGCCCGCGGCAGCGGGCGGCCTTCGGCGGCCGTCCGAACCGGCCCGGCCGTACACCGCGCGCGCACCCCGCCCCGGTCCTACATTGGAGGTGCCGCCAGCACCTCGACGACGACCGGAGCCGCCATGTCCGTCACTCCTGAAGTGCGTTCCGTACCGGCCGTCTACGACAGCCCGTCCTTCGAGGCGCTGCGCCGCCAGGACCCGCAGGCTGCCGACATCCTCTTCGCCGAGGCACAGCGGCAGGCCGCATCGCTGCAGCTCATCGCGGCGGAGAACTTCACCTCGCCCGCGGTCCTCGCGGCCCTCGGCTCGCCCCTCGCGAACAAGTACGCCGAGGGCTATCCGGGCGCCCGTCACCACGGCGGCTGCGAGCTGGTGGACGCCGCCGAACGGCTGGCCGTCGAGCGGGCGATGACCCTGTTCGGTGCCGAACACGCCAATGTGCAGCCGCACTCGGGGTCCTCGGCGGTCCTCGCGGCGTACGCGGCACTGCTGAGGCCCGGCGACACCGTCCTCGCGATGGGGCTGCCGTACGGCGGGCATCTCACGCACGGCTCGCGGGCGAACTTCTCGGGGCGCTGGTTCGACTTCGTCGCTTACGGCGTCGACGCCGAGACCGGCCTCATCGACTACGACCAGGTACGCCACCTGGCCCGCCAGCACCGGCCGAAGGCGATCGTCTGCGGCTCGATCTCCTACCCGCGCCACCCCGACTACGCGGCCTTCCGCGAGATCGCCGACGAGGTGGGCGCGTATCTGATCGCCGACGCGGCGCACCCCATCGGGCTGGTGGCGGGCGGCGCGGCGCCCAGCCCCGTCCCGTACGCCGACGTGGTCTGCGCCACCACGCACAAGGTCCTGCGCGGCCCGCGCGGCGGCATGATCCTGTGCGGGGCCGAACTGGCGGACCGCATCGACCGCGCGGTGTTCCCGTTCACGCAGGGCGGCGCGCAGATGCACACGATCGCCGCCAAGGCCGTCGCCTTCGGCGAGGCGGCGACGCCCGCGTACCGGGCGTACGCCCATCAGGTGGTCGCCAACGCGAGGGCGCTCGCCGAGGGCCTCGCGGCCGAGGGCTTCGCGGTCCTGACGGGCGGTACGGACACGCACATCGTCGGCGCGGACCCGGCCGGTCTCGGCGTCGACGGCCGCACCGCGCGGGGCCGGCTGGCCGCCGCCGGCATGGTGCTCGACACATGTGCCCTCCCGTACGGGGACGGCCGCGGCATCCGGCTCGGGACGGCCGCGATCACCACGCAGGGCATGGGCCGGCCGGAGATGGCGCGGATCGCGACGCTGTTCGGGGCGGCGGTTCACGAGGACGGGCGGGTACTCGACCGGGTACGGGAGCTGACCGCGAGCTTCCCGCCGTATCCGCGCTGAGGCGGGCGGAGGCTGTGGAGGCCGTGTAACTGTCGGCCGTCCTCAGTCGTCCCATGTCTTAAGGTGTGGAGCGGCGCGTCGTCCAACACATGGGGAATCAGTGCGCGAGTACCTGCTGACGCTCTGTGTCACGGTCGCAGTGACTTATCTGCTGACCGGACCGGTGCGGAAGTTCGCCATCGCCGCCGGCGCGATGCCGGAGATCCGTGCGCGTGACGTGCACCGGGAACCGACACCGCGGCTCGGCGGTATCGCCATGTTCGGCGGTCTGTGCGCGGGTCTGCTCTTCGCGGACCACCTGGCGAACCTCAACGACGTCTTCGAGCTGTCGAACGAACCGCGTGCCCTGCTGTCGGGCGCGGCCCTGATCTGGCTGATCGGTGTCCTCGACGACAAGTTCGAGATCGACGCGCTGATCAAGCTCGGCGGGCAGATGATCGCCGCCGGGGTGATGGTCGTGCAGGGCCTGACCATCCTGTGGATCCCGGTGCCCGGCGTCGGCACCGTCTCGCTGACCGCCTGGCAGGGCAATCTCCTGACGGTCGCGCTGGTGGTCCTCACCATCAACGCCGTCAACTTCGTGGACGGCCTCGACGGGCTCGCGGCGGGGATGGTGTGCATCACCTCCGGCGCGTTCTTCATGTACGCCTACCGTCTCTGGTACGGCTACGGGATCGAGTCCGCCGCCCCCGCGACGCTGTTCGCCGCGATCCTGATGGGCATGTGCCTGGGCTTCCTGCCGCACAACATGCATCCGGCCCGGATCTTCATGGGCGACTCGGGGTCCATGCTGATCGGTCTGGTGCTGGCGGCCGGCGCCATCTCCATCACGGGCCAGGTCGACCCGGACCGGCTGGGGATCTTCGTGGGCGGCGAGCGTGCGGCGACGCACGCGATGCTCCCGGTCTTCATCCCGCTGCTGCTGCCGCTGACGATCACGGCGTTGCCGGTCGCGGACCTGTTGCTGGCGATCGTGCGCCGCACGTGGCGCGGCCAGTCTCCGTTCGCGGCGGACCGCGGCCACCTCCACCACCGCCTGCTGGAGATCGGCCACTCCCACAGCCGCGCGGTGCTGATCATGTACTTCTGGTCGGCGCTGATCGCGTTCGGCACGGTCGCGTACTCGGTGCATTCGGCGTCGATGTGGATCGTGCTGGTGATCGTGGCGCTGAGCGCGGTGGGCCTGGTCCTGCTGCTCCTGCCGCGCTTCACACCGAGGGCGCCGCGGTGGGCGGAGTCCTTCGTCCCGCCGCGCTACCGCCGCCGCAGGCCGGCGAGGGCGGCGATCACACCGTCGCCGGGCACGCCGTCCGCGTCGTACGAGGACGAGCCGAGGGTCCCGGTGGGCGTGGGTGTGAGCGGTGCGAACGGGGCGACGGCGATCGGTGGCCGCTCACGCTTCCGCGAACGGGACAACGCGGGCTCCGCGCGCTGAGCTTCCACGCGGCCGGTGCGTCGTTATCCGGCCTGCTGTCTCATGAATCCGGGCATTCGCGACACCCCTCGTTCCGGTGAAAGCCGGCCTACGTGCCGAGCGGGCGTTCGGTATAGCAGGCAATGCGGCGTTTTGTCGTGCACACACGCGCGGGGTCACTCTCATGTGTGAGAGTTGGCACACCTCTGGGTAAAGACCTCATCAAATAGTTTGTGATACCGTTCACGAGACCCGGAGACAGCGCCGAAGGACCGTAGTGCGACGGTCCGTTGGCCCCCGAGGCCCATCTCGGGACCGGGCCTACGCTCGTCCATGACGACACCACTGCCCCCACCAGCAAGCGGAGCTGCCGCCATGCCGTCCAACGACGCACGCTCACTTCTTCCCACCGTCGTACCCACCGCTGCCGCCGGCGTGATCGCCGCCGTGATCAGTGGGGTGGTCGCCGGTGGAAAGGGTGCGCTGGGCGCGGTCGTGGCCGCGCTGGTGGTCATCCTCTTCATGGGGATCGGCGTTCTCGTCCTGCAGCGGACCGCAAAGCAGTTCCCCCAGCTTTTCCAGGCGATGGGCCTGATGCTCTACACGACACAGCTGCTCGTGCTGTTCGTCTTCGTCGCCGTCTTCAAGGACACGACGCTGTTCAACCCCAAGGCCTTCGCTGTGACACTGGTCGCGGCCACGGTCGTGTGGGTGGCGGCTCAGGCCCGCGCCCACATGAAGGCCAAGATCCTCTACGTTGAGCCCGAACCGTCTGATTCCCGTCAGGGCGAGAAGACGGGGTCCTCGACGTGACAGGTAGGGCCGGGATAAATGCCCGTTCGAGACCCTGCTATCGTCCGGTGCCAACTGCGGCACTGCGGGCGCGGGCATCTGAGCTGACGCCTGCTCGATCGCGAGGCTTTGATGCCTGAGAGCCGCCCCCACATCCGAAACACCAGTCCGGTGCCGACTCGCGGCTGCGCGCCGCTCCGACACAACGAGGTTGCCGAACCCATGCGTCACGCCGAAGGAGCCCGCGGTGAGTGCTGAACAGACCACGCTCGCCTTTGACTGGAGCTGCCGCATCCTGGCCGACAACGGCTGTGGCTTTCCGGCGCCGGGCCTGCACTCCTTCCTCTTCAAGCCGATGTTCCACGTAGGCGGCTTCGAGTTCAACAAGGTGATGCTGCTCGCGCTGATCACCACGCTGCTGATCGTCACGTTCTTCACGATGGCGTTCGGCAAGGCGAAGGTCGTGCCGGGCAAGCTGCAGATGATCGGCGAGGCCGGCTACGACTTCGTCCGCCGCGGCATCGTCTACGAGACCCTCGGCAAGCGCGAGGGCGAGAAGTACGTCCCGCTCATGGTCTCGATCTTCTTCTTCGTCTGGATCATGAACGTCTGGTCCGTGGTCCCGCTGGCGCAGTTCCCGGTGTCGTCGATCATCGCCTACCCGGCCGTGCTCGCCCTGCTGGTGTACGTGATCTGGGTGTCGCTGACCTTCAAGCGTCACGGCTTCGTCGGCGGCTGGAAGAACATCACCGGCTACGACAACTCCCTCGGCCCGATCAAGTGGCTGGTCTCGTTCATCGAGTTCTTCTCGAACCTGCTCGTCCGCCCGTTCACGCACGCGGTGCGACTCTTCGCCAACATGTTCGCCGGTCACCTGATGCTGGTGATGTTCACCGTCGCCTCCTGGTACCTGCTGAACAGCTACATGATCCCGGCCGCCGGTGTCTCGTTCGTGATGACCATGGCCATGATCGTCTTCGAGCTCTTCGTGCAGGCCGTCCAGGCGTACGTCTTCGTCCTCCTGGCCTGCACCTACATTCAGGGCGCTCTCGCCGAGCACCACTGAGCCTCAGCACGGACCCCGAAAACGTCCGGTGGTCAACCCCCACCGGTCCGTACATGAAAAGGAAGAATCAGCATGGCTGCCACTGAGACCCTCGCCCAGGTCACCGGTTCGCTCGGCTCCATCGGCTACGGCCTCGCCGCGATCGGCCCCGGCATCGGCGTCGGCATCGTCTTCGGCAACGGCACCCAGGCCCTGGCCCGTCAGCCCGAGGCTGCCGGCCTGATCCGTGCCAACCAGATCCTGGGCTTCGCCTTCTGTGAGGCGCTCGCCCTGATCGGCATCGTTATGCCGTTCGTGTTCGGTCAGTAATCACTTCTCACTGACGACACTTTTCGACGAAAGGCACTGATGTGATCGCCAACATCGTTCAGCTGGCGGCCACGGAGGAGCAGAACCCGCTCCTTCCGCCGGGCCCCGAGCTGCTCGTCGGCACGATCGCCTTCGCCATCGTCTTCTTCTTCTTCGCGAAGAAGCTCCTCCCGAACATCAACCGTGTTCTCGAAGAGCGTCGCGAAGCCATCGAAGGCGGCATGGAGAAGGCGGACGCGGCCAAGATCGAGGCCGAAAGCGTCCTGGAGCAGTACAAGGCCCAGCTCGCCGAGGCCCGCCACGAGGCCGCACGGCTGCGCCAGGAAGCCACCGAGCAGGGCACCGCGATCATCGCTGAGATGAAGGCGGAAGGCCAGCGGCAGCGTGAGGAGATCATCGCGGCCGGCCACGCCCAGATCGAGGCCGACCGCAAGGCCGCGGCCGCGGCGCTGCGTCAGGACGTGGGCAAGCTCGCCACCGACCTGGCCGGCAAGCTCGTCGGCGAGTCCCTCGAGGACCACGCCCGGCAGAGCCGCACCATCGACCGCTTCCTCGACGAGCTCGAGGCGAAGGCCGAGGTCGCACGATGAACGGAGCCAGCCGCGAGGCGCTGGCCGCCGCGCACGAGTCCCTCGACGCGCTGACCGACAACACGTCGGTCGACGCGGCGATGCTCGCCGGCGAGCTGGCCGCCGTCACCGCGCTGCTCGACCGTGAGGTGTCGCTGCGTCGGGTCCTGACCGACCCGGCGCAGGCCGGCGAGGCCAAGGCCGAGCTGGCGGGCCGTGTGCTCGGCGGCCAGGTGGGCGGCGAGACCGTCGACCTGATCAAGGGCATGGTCCGCGCCCGCTGGTCGCAGTCGCGCGACCTGGTCGACGCGCTCGAGGAGCTGGCGAACACCGCAGACCTCACGGCGGCCCAGCAGGCCGGTGCGCTCGACAACGTCGAGGACGAGCTGTTCCGGTTCGGCCGGATCCTTTCGTCCAGCACCGAGCTGCGGTCCGCGCTGACCGACCGGTCCGCCACCGCCGCCGCCAAGAGCGAGCTGCTGAGCAGCCTGCTCGGCGGCAAGGCCGAGCAGGTCACCGAGCGTCTGGTCGTGCGTCTCGTCACGCACCCGCGGGGACGTAGCCTGGAAGCGGGACTCGAGTCCCTCTCCAAGCTGGCCGCGGGGCGCCGGAACCGGATGGTCGCCGTCGTCACCTCCGCGGTGCCGCTGACCGACGCGCAGAAGCAGCGCCTCGGCGCGGGTCTGGCGCGGATGTACGGCCGCGAGATGCACCTGAATCTCGAGGTGGACCCCGAGGTCCTCGGCGGGATCTCGGTGCGCGTCGGTGACGAGGTCATCAACGGCACCATCTCGGAGCGGCTCGACGAGGCCAAGCGTCGGATCGCCGGCTGACACGGCTCAGCCGCACAACTGAATTGGCAAGACCAGCGGCCCGGTTGGGCCGTGCAGAGATTGCAGAAGATTCCTGGGGGTCGGCCCCCAGACCCCCAAAGAAACTTCGGGCCCAACAAGGAGAGCAGGGAACCCAGATGGCGGAGCTCACGATCCGGCCGGAGGAGATCCGGGACGCGCTGGAGAACTTTGTCCAGTCGTACCAGCCGGACGCGGCCTCGCGCGAGGAGGTCGGCACGGTCAGCCTGGCCGGCGACGGTATCGCGAAGGTCGAGGGTCTTCCCTCGGCCATGGCGAACGAGCTGCTGAAGTTCGAGGACGGCACCCTCGGTCTCGCCCTCAACCTCGAGGAGCGCGAGATCGGTGCGATCATCCTCGGTGAGTTCAGCGGTATCGAGGAAGGCCAGTCGGTCACCCGCACCGGCGAGGTGCTGTCCGTCGCCGTCGGCGAGGGCTACCTCGGCCGTGTGGTCGACCCGCTCGGCACCCCGATCGACGGTCTCGGTGAGATCGCGACCTCGGGCCGCCGTGCCCTCGAGCTGCAGGCCCCCACGGTCATGCAGCGCAAGTCGGTCCACGAGCCGATGGAGACGGGCTACAAGGCCGTCGACGCGATGACCCCGATCGGCCGTGGCCAGCGTCAGCTGATCATCGGCGACCGCCAGACGGGCAAGACCGCCCTGGCCGTCGACACGATCATCAACCAGCGCGACAACTGGCGCACCGGCGACCCGAAGAAGCAGGTCCGCTGCATCTACGTCGCCATCGGCCAGAAGGGCTCGACCATCGCGTCCGTGCGCGGCGCCCTGGAAGAGGCCGGCGCGCTCGAGTACACGACGATCGTCGCCGCCCCGGCGTCCGACCCGGCGGGCTTCAAGTACCTCGCCCCCTACACCGGTTCGGCCATCGGTCAGCAGTGGATGTACGAGGGCAAGCACGTCCTCATCATCTTCGACGACCTCTCGAAGCAGGCCGACGCCTACCGCGCCGTGTCCCTGCTGCTGCGCCGCCCGCCGGGCCGTGAGGCCTACCCGGGTGACGTCTTCTACCTGCACTCGCGTCTGCTGGAGCGCTGCGCCAAGCTCTCCGACGACATGGGCGCCGGTTCGATGACCGGTCTGCCGATCGTCGAGACCAAGGCCAACGACGTCTCGGCGTTCATCCCGACCAACGTCATCTCCATCACCGACGGCCAGTGCTTCCTGGAGTCCGACCTGTTCAACGCCGGTCAGCGCCCGGCCCTGAACGTCGGTATCTCGGTCTCCCGTGTCGGTGGCTCCGCCCAGCACAAGGCGATGCGCCAGGTCTCCGGCCGTCTGCGCGTGGACCTCGCCCAGTTCCGTGAGCTCGAGGCGTTCGCCGCCTTCGGTTCCGACCTGGACGCCGCGTCCAAGGCCTCGCTGGAGCGCGGTAAGCGCATGGTCGAGCTGCTGAAGCAGCCGCAGTACCAGCCGATGGCGACCGAGGACCAGGTCGTCTCCGTCTGGGCCGGCACCACCGGCAGGATGGACGACGTTCCGGTGCAGGACATCCGCCGCTTCGAGCGCGAGCTGCTCGACTACCTCCACCGCGAGGAGGGCGGCCTGATGTCGTCGATCCGCGAGGGCGGGAAGATGTCGGACGACACCCTGACGAAGATCGCGGACTCCATCGCGGACTTCAAGAAGCAGTTCGAGACCTTCGACGGCAAGCTGCTCGGCGAGGACGCTCCGGCGGCCGTCAACGTCTCCAAGTGACGACGGAAGGGACCTGACTCATGGGAGCGCAGCTCCGGGTCTACAAGCGTCGCATCCGGTCCGTCACCGCGACGAAGAAGATCACCAAGGCGATGGAGATGATCGCCGCCTCGCGCATCGTCAAGGCGCAGCGCAAGGTGGCGGCCTCCACGCCGTACGCGACCGAGCTCACCCGCGCGGTCACGGCGGTGGCGACCGGATCGAACACCAAGCACCCTCTGACCACGGAGGCGGACAACCCGGCCCGTGCCGCGGTTCTGCTCGTCACGAGCGACCGCGGTCTGGCCGGCGGCTACTCCTCCAACGCCATCAAGGCGGCGGACCGGCTCGTCGAGCGGCTCCGCGGCGAGGGCAAGGAGGTCGACACGTACATCGTCGGCCGCAAGGGTGTCGCCTACTACGGCTTCCGTGAGCGCAAGGTCACGGACTCGTGGACCGGCTTCACGGACAGCCCGTCCTACGCGGACGCCAAGAAGGTCGCGGCTCCGCTCATCGAGGCCGTCCAGCTGGACACCGCCGAGGGCGGCGTGGACGAGCTGCACATCGTCTTCACGGAATTCGTGTCGATGCTGACGCAGACGCCCGTCGACCGCCGGATGCTGCCGCTCAGCCTCGATGAGGCCGCGGAGGAGACGACGGGGAAGGGCGAGATCCTTCCGCTGTTCGACTTCGAGCCGTCGGCGGAGGACGTCCTCGACGCCCTCCTGCCGCGCTACGTCGAGAGCCGTATCTACAACGCCCTGCTGCAGGCCGCAGCCTCCGAGCACGCGGCCCGCCGCCGGGCGATGAAGTCGGCGACCGACAACGCGGGTGAGCTGATCAACTCGCTCTCCCGACTTGCCAACGCGGCCCGCCAGGCCGAAATCACCCAGGAAATCAGCGAGATCGTCGGTGGCGCCAGCGCCCTGGCCGACGCGACCGCGGGGAGTGACAAGTAATGACGACCACTGTTGAGACGGCCGCCGCCACGGGCCGCGTCGCCCGGGTCATCGGCCCGGTCGTCGACGTGGAGTTCCCCGTCGACGCGATGCCGGAGATCTACAACGCGCTGCACGTCGAGGTTGCCGACCCGGCCCTCGAGGGTGCCAAGAAGACGCTGACGCTCGAGGTCGCCCAGCACCTCGGTGAGGGCATCGTCCGCACCATCTCGATGCAGCCCACCGACGGTCTGGTCCGCCAGGCCGCGGTGACCGACACGGGCGCGGGCATCAGCGTCCCCGTCGGCGACTTCACCAAGGGCAAGGTGTTCAACACCCTCGGTGAGGTGCTGAACGTCCCGGAGGAGAACGCCAACGTCGGTGAGCGCTGGCCGATCCACCGCAAGGCCCCGGCCTTCGACCAGCTCGAGTCCAAGACCGAGATGTTCGAGACCGGCCTGAAGGTCGTCGACCTTCTCACCCCGTACGTCAAGGGTGGAAAGATCGGTCTGTTCGGTGGTGCCGGTGTCGGCAAGACCGTTCTGATCCAGGAAATGATCATGCGTGTCGCCAACCTCCACGAGGGCGTTTCCGTCTTCGCGGGTGTCGGTGAGCGTACGCGTGAGGGCAACGACCTGATCGCGGAGATGGAGGAGTCCGGCGTCCTCGACAAGACCGCGCTGGTCTTCGGTCAGATGGACGAGCCCCCGGGCACCCGTCTGCGCGTCGCCCTGGCCGGTCTGACCATGGCGGAGTACTTCCGCGATGTGCAGAAGCAGGACGTGCTCTTCTTCATCGACAACATCTTCCGGTTCACCCAGGCCGGTTCCGAGGTGTCCACCCTGCTCGGCCGTATGCCGTCCGCGGTGGGTTACCAGCCGAACCTGGCGGACGAGATGGGTCTGCTGCAGGAGCGCATCACCTCGACCCGCGGTCACTCGATCACCTCGATGCAGGCGATCTACGTCCCCGCGGACGACCTGACCGACCCGGCGCCGGCGACCACCTTCGCCCACCTCGACGCGACGACGGTTCTCTCCCGTCCGATCTCCGAGAAGGGCATCTACCCCGCGGTGGACCCGCTGGACTCCACGTCCCGCATCCTGGACCCGCGCTACATCGCGCAGGACCACTACGACGCCGCCATGCGCGTCAAGGGCATCCTGCAGAAGTACAAGGACCTCCAGGACATCATCGCGATCCTCGGTATCGACGAGCTGGGCGAGGAGGACAAGCTCGTTGTCCACCGTGCCCGTCGTGTCGAGCGGTTCCTGTCCCAGAACACCCACGCGGCGAAGCAGTTCACCGGCGTGGACGGTTCGGACGTGCCGCTGGACGAGTCGATCGCCGCGTTCAACGCGATCTGCGACGGTGAGTACGACCACTTCCCCGAGCAGGCCTTCTTCATGTGCGGTGGTCTCGAGGACCTCAAGAAGAACGCCAAGGAGCTCGGCGTCTCCTGAGTCCCGTGACTCGCTGAAGGGGGCGGGCGCCGTCCCGCCCCCTTCGCCACGCCGTGCCTGCACGGTCCGGGTAAGACCCCGGAAGCCCGGCCTCTGAGCCGGGGGCGGGCCGGGAGGCTTCGGCTTCCCGAGCCCTACTAGACTTATGACCCAACACCCGGCATTACCGCCGGGTGGTGACCCGAGGAGCCAACCTTGGCTGCTGAGCTGCACGTCGAGCTGGTCGCCGCGGACCGCAGTGTCTGGTCCGGCGAGGCCACCCTGGTCGTCGCGCGCACCACGTCCGGCGACATCGGCGTCATGCCCGGTCACCAGCCGCTGCTCGGTGTGCTGGAGTCGGGCCCGGTGACCATCCGCACGAGCGAGGGCGGCACCGTCGTCGCCGCCGTTCACGGTGGATTCATCTCCTTCGCCGACGACAAGCTGTCGCTGCTGGCGGAGATCGCCGAGCTGGCGGACGAGATCGATGTCCAGCGCGCCGAGCGTGCGCTGGAGCGCGCCAAGTCGGACGCGGACGCCGCCGCCGAGCGTCGTGCCGATGTCCGGCTGCGTGCGGTGGCGGTGCACTGACACCCCCGCCCACAGTTTTGTCCCTCAGCCGCGGCCCGGGCTGGAGCTACTCCAGACCGTGCCGCGGCTGAGGCGATGCAGGTGCACGTGGTATTCGGTTTTACGGGACGATGCGAGGAGGTCGGTGGAGATGTTCCTCGCTCTTCTTGTGAGCGGCCTGGTCGTCCTACTGGTAGTGGTCGCGCTCTTGGTCTTCGGGCTGCGCAGGCGCCTGATCCAGCGCTCCGGCGGCACGTTCGACTGCAGTCTGCGGTGGAACGTCCCCGAGAAGGGCGACCCGTCCAGCAAGGGCTGGGTGTACGGCGTCGCCCGCTACAGCGGTGACCGCATCGAGTGGTTCAGGGTCTTCTCGTACGCTCCCCGGCCCCGGCGCACCCTGGAGCGCTCGGCGATCGAGGTGCTCGCCCGGCGTACGCCGGACAGCGAGGAGGAGCTCGCGCTGCTGTCGGACTCGATCGTGCTCGGCTGCCTGCACCGCGGCACCCGTCTGGAGCTGGCGATGAGCGAGGACGCGCTCACCGGCTTCCTCGCCTGGCTGGAGGCGGCTCCGCCCGGGCAACGGGTAAATGTTGCGTGAATTATGTTGCCTGAATTCCTGTTGCCTGAATTCCCAGGCCGTGAAGCGGGGGCGGTGCGCATGCACCGCCCCCGCTCTTGTGCCCGGCTCCCGGGGCTACCCG
Source organism: Streptomyces sp. PKU-EA00015 (assembly GCF_013387495.1). Classification (GTDB taxonomy): domain Bacteria; phylum Actinomycetota; class Actinomycetes; order Streptomycetales; family Streptomycetaceae; genus Streptomyces. Next base: position 83,224 of record NZ_JABZEE010000002.1, read on the forward strand.
AGGCCGCTGTTGATCGCGCTCACGAGCTCGCCGTTCGCGGTGTCACCGCTGAACTCCCAGAAGAAGGCTCCGCCGAGCCCCTGGTTCTTCGCCCAGCCCATCTTGGACGTGACGGTGGCCGGGGTGTCGTAGCTCCACCAGTTGCTCCCGCAGTGTGCGTAGGCCGTCCCGGCGATCGTGCCGGTCGCCGGGCAGGTGTTCTTCAGGACCTTGTAGTCCTCGATGCCCTGCTCGTACGTGCCGGCCGCCGGTCCGGTGGCCGAACCGCCGGGCGCCGACTGCGTCACGCCCGTCCAGCCCCGCCCGTAGAAGCCGATGCCCAGCAGCAGCTTCGACGAGGGGACGCCCTTGGCCTTGAACTTGGCGATCGCCTCGGCGGAGTTGAAGCCCGCCTGCGGGATGCCCGCGTACGAGGTGAGGGGGGAGTGCGGGGCGGTCGGGCCCTGGGCGGCCCAGGCGCCGAAGAAGTCGTACGTCATCACGTTGTACCAGTCGACGTACTGCGCGGCGCCGCCGTAGTCGGCCGCGTCGATCTTGCCGCCTGAGGAGGCGTCGGCCGTGACGGCCGCGGTGACCAGGTTGTTCGTGCCGAACTTCGCGCGCATGGCCTGCATCATGTTCCTGAAGGCCGCGGGGCCGCTGGTGTCGCACGACAGACCGCAGGCGTTCGGGTACTCCCAGTCCAGGTCGATGCCGTCGAAGACGTCGGCCCAGCGCGGGTCCTCGACCAGGTCGTAGCAGGACTGGGCGAAGGCGGCCGGGTTCGCCGCGGCCTGGCCGAAGCCGCCGGACCAGGTCCAGCCGCCGAACGACCACAGCACCTTGATGTGCGGGTACTTCGCCTTCAGCTTGCGCAGCTGGTTGAAGTTGCCGCGCAGCGGCTGGTCCCACGTGTCGGCGACGCCGTCGACGCTCTGGTCGGCGGTGTAGGCCTTGTCGTAGTCGGCGTAGGCGTCACCGATGGCGCACTTGCCGCCGGTCACGTTGCCGAAGGCGTAGTTGATGTGCGTGATCTTCGACGCCGACCCCGAGGTGACCAGGTTCTTCACGTGGTAGTTGCGCCCGTAGACGCCCCATTCGGTGAAGTAGCCCAGCTTGACCTTGCCGCCGGGGCCGGGACCCGGGTCGGTGCCGCCGCCGGTGGTGCGCACCGCGCGGGCGCCGCTGACGGGGCCGGTCTGGTCGGCGGTGTCACGGGCCTGGACGGTGTACGAGTAGTCCGTGCCGGCGGTCAGCCCGGTGTTGGTCCACGTGGTGCCGGTGACCGTGGCGACCTTGGCGCCGTCGCGCAGCACGTCGTAGTTCTTGATGCCTTTGTCGTCGGTCGCCGCGCTCCAGCTGAGCGTGACCGAGGTGTTCGTGATGTTGCTCGCGGCCGGGGTGCCGGGGGCGGAGGGCGGCGCGTCACCGGGGACGGAGCCGCCGTCGCAGGACGCGCCGTTGAGCTTGCAGCCGGAGGGGGAGCCGGAGCCCGTGCCGTTGAAGCCGAAGGACACGGAGGCGCCGGGTGCGAGTGACCCGTTCCAGCTCTTGTTCTTCGCGCTCCAGTGGGTGCCGGAGTTCGTGACGTCTGCGTCCCAGGCGGAGGTGACGGCGGTGCCGGTGGGGAAGTCCCACTCGACGGTCCAGGAGCTGAGGGCGGTGGTGCCGGTGTTCTTCACCGTCCACTTGCCCTCGAATCCGGATCCCCAGTCGGAGACCTTGGTGTAGGAGGCCGTGGCCGACGCAGCGGCCTTGGCGGGGGAGGCGAGGCCGACCATGGCGGCGAGGGGGAGGAGAAGCGCGGTCAGGCCCGCGGTGGTTCTGGCTCTGAAGCTGCTTCTGGGGCGGGGCGCCCCGGTGACGGGAGTGCTCAAGGAAGCTCCTCGAGTTGCGGACGGACAAGTCGGGTGGTCCGTGCACTGGGCACGCCGCGTGGCTCACACGGCGTATGTGCCGTGAGAGTAGGAAGGTCTGGACCAATCGTCAATAGGTCCAGACCATAGGTGACGCCCTGTCGAGCGGGACGCGTCAGATGCCCAATTCCTGCGCCAGCACCGCCGCTTGGACCCGGCTGCGCAGCTCCAGCTTCCCGAGCACCCTGCTGACGTGCGTCTTCACCGTCGCCTCCGCCATCGACAGACGGCCGGCGATCTCGGCGTTCGACAGCCCCTCGCCCAGGCACGACAGCACCTCGCGCTCGCGACGCGTCAGCGCCTCGATGGCCGAGAGGTCGGGCGCCTGGGCGGGGCGGACGGCGCGCGGCGCGGCGAACTCCGCGATCAGGCGGCGCGTCACCGCGGGAGCGATCAGGCCCTCGCCGCGTGCCACCGTGCGCACCGCTCCGATCAGGTCCCTGGCGTCCGTGTTCTTCAGCAGGAATCCCGCGGCCCCGGCCCGCAGCGCACCGAAGACGTACTCGTCGAGATCGAACGTCGTCAGCACGAGCACGTCGGCCAGGCCCTCGGCGACCACCTGCCGGGTCGCCGCTACACCGTCCAGCTTCGGCATCTGCACGTCCATCAGCACGAGGTCGGGCCGCAGCTCGCGGGCCAGCCGGACCGCCTCCTCCCCGTCCGCGGCCTCGCCCGCCACCTCGATGTCCGGGGCACTGCCCAGGATCAGCACCAGCCCGGCGCGCACGGCGCTCTGGTCCTCGGCGACGAGCACCCGAATGACCCGGGGCGGCGCCTGCCCGCCGGATGCCTCCGTCGGCGCCTGTGCGCCCGTCGGCGGGTGTGCGTCCGCCGACGCGTGTGCGCCCGTTGCGCCCACCGGCGTCCGCCCGCCCGGTGCGTCCGACGGTCCCGCTGCGAACGTCATGCCGATGGCTCCTTGTCGTCCGGTACGGGCAGCTCCGCCCGTACCCGCCAGATCTTTCCGGTCCCCGGAGCGGGCCAAGCCGCCGGCCCCGCCTCGAACGTCCCGTCCAGCAGGGCCACCCGCTCCTGCATCCCGACGAGGCCGGCGCCGGATCCCGGCGCCCGCGGTCCCGGCCGCCGGCCGAACGGGCTCGTCACCGTCACGGTCAGCGCGCACCCCCCGTCGTTCGACACCTCCACCAGGACCTCGCCCTCCTCCGCGTGCTTGATGGCGTTGGTCAGCGACTCCTGCACGATCCGGTAGGCCGCCAGCTCCACCGGCGCGGGCAGCCGCGCGCCCCGCTCCCGTACGTCGTGCAGCGTGAACGTGAGGCCGCTCGACGCCCCGTTCGTCCGGGCCTGCTCCACCAGGGCGTCGAGGCCGGCCAGAGTGGGGGCGGCGGCCGGTTCCGCGTCACCGCTGCTGTCCCGCAGCAGCCCGATGAGCCGGCGCATCTCGGCCAGCCCCTCGACGCTGTTCTCACGGATGACCGTCAGCGCCTGCCGGGTCGTCGCCGCGTCGTCCAGCGAGAGCGCGGCGGTGGAGTGGATGGCGATCGCCGAGAGATGGTTGGCGACCATGTCGTGCAGCTCCCGGGCCATCCGGGCGCGCTCGGCGACGACGGCCTGTGTCCGGTCCATCTCGGCCAGCAGTGCGGTCTGCTCGGCGCGCAGGCGGGCCGCCTCCGCGGCCTCCCGGTGGTTGCGCACGATCGCGCCGGTGGTGGCGGGGCCGAACGAGACGAGCCCCGTGACGAGGCCGATCAGCAGGGCGCTCGGCTCTCTGAGCCAGGCGAGGAAGCCGATCGTCACCGCGAGCGTGATCATCCCGGTGGTGACCGGGATGCGGCGGGCGGAGGCGGGGGGCCCGTACACCACGGCCGCGTACACGATGTCCGCGAACATCAGGAGCGACACGATGCTGCCCGGGGTGAACGGGTCCACCACGACCGCGGCCGTACCGGCGATCAGGGTCGTGCGCGGCATGGTCCGGCGCAGCAGCTCCAGTCCGGCCAGCGCCACCAGCGGAACCAGCGTCACCCACGACGGCAGCGGGGCGTACGGGCCGTTGGTGTGGACCCCGAGCGACCACAGCAGCAGGCCGCCGAGCAGGCACACGGCCGCGATGAGGACGTCGTCGCGGTGCGGGCGGGGGAAGGGCACGTCCCCATCCAACACGCTGGGGGCCGCCCGCTGCCTCACCGTACGGGCGGAGCCGCGACTACATCGAACGATGCAGTCGCCGTTCGTCACTCATGACGACGAAACCGCGGTCCCGTGCCGACACGCTGGAACCGTACGAAAGGAGAGCCGTCGTGATCGTCACGCTGATCGTGGTCTGCGAGGTCGGCTTCTGGGTGCTGCTGGCCGCAGGACTCGCCACCCGCTACCTGCTCAAGATGCCGCGCACGGGGGCGGCGCTGCTGCTGTGCGAACCGCTGCTGGAGGTCGTGCTGCTCGTCGCCACGGCCGTCGACCTCGAGAGCGGCGCCGAACCGAGCTGGAAGCACGGCCTGGCCGCGCTCTACATCGGCTACACGGTCGGCCACGGCCACCGCACGGTCAAGTGGCTCGACGGACACGCCGCGCACCGCTTCGGCGGCGCGCCGCCGCCCGCGAAGCCGCCGCGCCACGGCATGGCCCGGGCCAAGCACGAGGGACGCGTCTGGCTGGGCACCCTGATCGCCGCCGGCGTCACCACCGTGCTGCTGCAGATCGCGATCTGGTACGTGGGCGACGCGAGCCGGACGGTTTCCCTGGAGAGCTGGATGACCGTCGCATGGCAGGCGGCCGCGATCCACGGCCTGATCGCGCTGTCGTACGCGCTGTGGCCGAAGAAGGCCCCCAAGACCGAGCCGGAGCGCGAACCGGTCCCCGCCGGACGCGACTAGCGGTCTCCGCCCGGGACCCCCGGCCGCGGTGTCCGGGGTCAGCGGTCTCCGCCCGGGACCCACAGCACGTCGCCCACCTCCTTGTTCGCCGTCCTCGCGAGGATGCTGTGTCTTTCCGGGGGCAACCCCGGGACCCCCGGCCGCGGTGTCCGGGGTCAGCGGTCTCCGCCCGGGACCCACAGCACGTCGCCCACCTCCTTGTTCGCCGTCCTCGCGAGGATGCTGTGTCTTTCCGGGGGCAACCCCGGGACCCCCGGCCGCGGTGTCCGGGGTCAGCGGTCTCCGCCCGGGACCCACAGCACGTCGCCCACCTCCTTGTTCGCCGTCCTCGCGAGGATGCTGTGTCTTTCCGGGGGCAACCCCGGGACCCCCGGCCGCGGTGTCCGGGGTCAGCGGTCTCCGCCCGGGACCCACAGCACGTCGCCCACCTCCTTGTTCGCCGTCCTCGCGAGGATGAACAGGAGGTCGGACAGGCGGTTCAGGTACGTCGCCGTCAGCGCGTTCATCGTCTCGCCGTGCACCTCCAGCGCCGCCCACGTCGAGCGCTCCGCCCGCCGCACGACCGTGCACGCCTGGTGCATCAGCGCCGCCCCCGGCGTGCCGCCGGGCAGGATGAAGCTGCGCAGTTTCTCCAGCTCCTCCAGGAAGCGGTCGCAGTCCGCCTCCAGCTTGTCGATGTACGACTGCTCGACTCGCAGCGGCGGGTACTTCGGGTTCTCGACCACCGGGGTCGACAGGTCCGCGCCCACGTCGAACAGGTCGTTCTGCACGCGGACGAGGACTTTCACGACGTCCTCGCCGAGCTGCCCGAGGGCGATGGCCGTGCCGATGACGGCATTGGCCTCGTTGGCGTCGGCGTACGCGGCGATGCGCAGATCGGTCTTGGCGGTGCGGCTCATGTCGCCCAGAGCGGTGGTGCCCTGGTCGCCGGTACGGGTGTAGATACGCGTCAGATTGACCATACGGCCAGCGTAGTTACGTGCGAGCCCCGCGGGACACACGTGTGCCCGCCGTCACGGCGCAGGGGGACGAACGGGCGCCCGTCCGGGGTGACACGCCGTCCGGCGGTGTGATGTCCGCCATGTGGGACGTGACGCGCATCTCTTCATGGTCACAGGGCACCTCACGGGCGCTAACCTCCGCCAGAGAGCGAACATGTAAACAGCTGTTAAGGGGTGCCGCAGTGGCCAGGAAGCTCGCCGTCATCGGGGCCGGACTCATGGGGTCCGGAATCGCGCAGGTCTCGGCCCAGGCGGGCTGGGACGTCGTCCTCCGCGATGTCACCGACGAGGCCCTGACCCGCGGCCGGGACGGCATCAAGGCGTCGTACGACAAGTTCGTCTCCAAGGGCAAGCTCGAAGCCGCCGACGCCGAGGCCGCGTTGGCCCGCATCACCACCACGACCGACCTGGACGCCGTCGCCGACGCGGACATCGTCGTCGAGGCCGTCTTCGAGAAGCTCGAGGTCAAGCACGAGATCTTCCGTACGCTGGACAAGCTCGTACGGGACGACGCCGTCCTCGCCTCCAACACCTCCGCCATCCCGATCACCAAGATCGCGGCTGTGACGGAGCGTCCGGAGCGCGTCGTCGGCACCCACTTCTTCTCGCCGGTGCCCATGATGCAGCTGTGCGAGCTGGTCCGCGGCTACAAGACCAGCGACGAAACGCTCGCCACCGCCCGGGAGTTCGCCGAGTCGGTCGGCAAGACCTGCATCGTCGTCAACCGCGACGTCGCCGGTTTCGTCACCACCCGCCTCATCTCGGCGCTCGTGGTCGAGGCCGCGAAGCTGTACGAGTCGGGCGTCGCCAGCGCCGAGGACATCGACATCGCCTGCAAGCTCGGCTTCGGTCACGCCATGGGGCCGCTGGCCACCGCCGACCTGACGGGCGTCGACATCCTGCTGCACGCCACCAGCAACATCTACACCGAGTCGCAGGACGAGAAGTTCGCACCGCCGGAGCTGATGCGCCGGATGGTGGACGCCGGTGACATCGGCCGCAAGAGCGGGCAGGGCTTCTACAAGTACTGACCATATCGACCGATTCGGTATCGCCCGCCGGGGTGAATTCGGTATCGGTTCGCTTACAAACAGCAACCCCTCCAGGTGCCGGGCAGTCAGTTGTTGCTAGACGAAGAAGTATCGGTTTCGGGGTAGCGAAGAGTTCTCGGGGAGCGCATATGCACATCAGGGGCGACCACGCCGAGCTGGTCGTCGGGGGCCGCCTCGACGTCCGCAGCGCGGCGGACGCCCGTACGGTCCTGCACTCGGCCGTCGACGACGGAGTCGGCGACCTGGTGCTCGACCTGACCCATCTCGACTCCTGGGACGCCACCGGGCTCGGGGTCATCATGGGCGCGCACAGGCGGGCCGGCCGGTGCGGCCGCCGCCTGGTGCTGCGCGGTGTCCCGCCGCAGATGCAGAGACTCCTCGTCGCGACCCGGCTGCACCGCATCCTCGCGATCGAAGGCGGCCTCGCGGCCGAATCTCTGCCCCGGGTCTGACGCGGGTCCGATCGGACACGACGGTACGAGCCGCGCGGGACGGCACGAGACTCACGTGACGGCACGAGCCCCACGGGGCGGCATGAGTCGCGCAAATCTCCCGAGACTGTGACGTCCCAGGCGGCGCGGGACCCCGCCGGTTCCGCCACGCCGACAGAGCGTCTAGGGTTCAGGCGCCCACCCTTGTGAAGGACCCATCAGGTGGGCACCGGACCGAAGCGACGGCGAGCGTGCAGAAAGGCCGGGAGGGCATCCGCACGCGGCTCGGGCCCCGGGATCGGCAGATCCGGGCGGCGCGAGGCCAGGCGAACCGTATCTGGGGGCTTTCACCATGGACAACGACAGCTTCGGCGAGGGCGGCTTCGGCGACGGCGGCAGCTTCGGCAACGGCGCGGCCCGGCCGCCGCGCGACGCCGTCACTCCGGCCGTGAAGGCCGCACCGGCGCACGCGCGCACCGTCAAGGTCGTCTCGGGCGACTTCCTGCTCACCGTCAACCCCGTCGACGGCAGCGAGATCGAGCCCTGCCCGCCGGGGGAGCAGCCCGCGCGTCCTGCCCGGCGCACCGCCGCCGAGCGCGTGGAGCGGCAGCGCGCCGCGCTTCCTCCCGTGCCGCCGGGGCCCGCGTCCCCGCGGCTGCCGCTGCTGGAGCGGGGCGAGGAGCGGGAGCGGCTCGTCCGCCTGCTCGGCCAGGGCCGATCCGTACGGCTCACCGGCCCCGCGGGCTCGGGACGCAGCACCCTCCTCGACGCGGTGGCAGAGGACTGCGCGGACCTCGCGCCCGACGGCGTCATACGCCTCAACGGCCACCACCGCACCCCCGGGGAGCTCCTCCAGGAGCTCTTCACCATCGTCTTCTCCGCGCCCGGCCACCGGCCCGACCGGAACGCGCTCGCGGGATTCGTCCGCGACATCGGGGCCGTCGTCGTCCTCGACGACCTGGAGTTCGGCGGCGCCGCGCTCGACGAGCTGCTCGACGCCGCTCCCGAGTGCGCCTTCCTGCTCGCCACAACGCCCGACGTGCCCGCGCCCTCCGCGGACTCTCCTCTCGAAGAGGTCTTCCTCGGCGGCCTCGGCCGCGCGACGGCGCTGGAGCTGCTCTCGCACATCGTGGAGCGGCCGCTCACCGAGGACGAGTCGAACTGGGCGGGCGACCTCTGGTTCGAGTCCGAGGGACTGCCGCTGCGCTTCGTGCAGGCCGGTGGGCTGCTGAGGCAGGGCGACGAGCTGCGCGGGGATCCGGAGGCCGTGGACGAGTTCGCGGCGTTCGACGCCGCGCAGGGCCGGGACGTACCGCTGCCGACGCTGGGGGAGGGGGCGGCGCCCGCGCCGCTGCTCGCCTCGCGGCTCAGCGAGTCCGCGCGGCAGACCCTGCGGATCGCCGTCGCCCTCGGCGGCGAGGTACCGCACCAGGCACACCTGCCGGCGCTCGTCGGCGACACCCACGCGGACGCGGCGCTCGGCGAACTCATGGGCTGCGGGCTCCTCTCCCCGGTCGGCACGCGCTACCGGCTGGCGGCCGGAGTGCTCGCGCAACTGCGGGAGAAGGGCTACGACAAGGACTCCGTCGCCCACGCGCACACCGCCGCCCAGCATTACGCCTGGTGGTCGGGCCACCCGTCGGTCACGCCCGAGCGCGCGATCGCCGAGTCGGACGCCGTGCTCGCCGCGCTGGGCGCGCTGGTCTCGGGCGGCCGGGACGCCGGGCACGCAGGCGCGGCCGTGCGGCTGGCCCGCAGCGCCGCGCCCGTGTTCGCCACGGGGCTGCACTGGACCGCCTGGGAGAAGGCCCTCCGGGCCGGCTCGGAGGCCGCCAGGATCGCGGGCGAGGTCGCCGAAGACGCCTACTTCCACCACGAGTTGGGCGTCCTCGCGCTCTGCACCGGCAATCTCGAGCGCGCCAGGGCCGAGCTCGAGGCCTCCATCGGGATGCGCGGGGCGCTCGCGGACAAGCGCGGCACGGTGGCGGGGCGGCGGGCGCTGGCGCTCGTCGCGGACCGTGCGTCGGGGCCGACGCCCAAGCCCGAGGCGCCGACGATACGTACGGAGACCCCGGCGCAGCCCGTGTTCCCGCTGTCCGGGCTCACGGCCAAGACGTCGAAGCTGCCTCGTACGGGACCGGAGGACGGGCCCGCGACGCTGGTGACCACCACCGAGCCGCCGTCCCGGCGCGGTCTCGCCCTCCTCGGCGCCCGGCGCAACGTGGTCGCGGCGGGAGCGGGTGCGCTGCTCGCGGTCGTCCTCGGCACGGTGGTGACGCTCGGGGCGGCCTCCGACAAGGACGAGGCGCCGACGGACAACGTCAAGAACGGGCAGCAGACGGACGGGGACGACTTCACGGAGGACTGGGACACGCCTCAGGACCCGGCGGACGACGGGTCGCAGAAGCCGGACGACAAGGGCGCGACGAAGAGTCCGACGTCGTCGGCGGTGCCGGGCACGTCCACGGCCCCCTACGCGCCGGGGGCGCCGGGCGAGACCCCGTCGTCGACCCCGTCACAGCCGGGCAGCCCCTCGGAGACGGCGCAGTCGCCGCGTCCGACGCCGACGCGCTCCACGCCGAACCCGCCGTCGACGCCGCCGAAGCCGTCGTCCCCCTCGACGGGAACGCCCACCTCGGAGCCGCCGCCCACGGAAACGACCTCTCCTGCGCCGCCTCCTGCGGGTGGAGAGACTTCGGCAAGCGGCCCCTCGGCGCCGGAGAGCTCGTCGGCGCCGGTGATGTAGGGGCCCGGCGTCTGCGACCTACGCCGCGCCCCGCGCACAGGGCGCGGCGCGGCCCCGGCGTGACGGCCCACCGCTCCCTTACGCGGCGCGGCCGCCGAGGCGGTGGCGAGTCGGGGGACGTGCCCACCGGCGCCGGCCGACCCCGGTCCCGGCCGGCCGGCATGTTGAGAGGTCAGTGCAGCGTGAGCCATCGCGCAGGGGACGGGGCCGCGCTGCCGGCGTGTGCGCTGCCTACTGGTGCCTCTTGGCGTCGCGGCTGCCGGTCGGCGGCCGGCTGAGGTGTCCTGCCGCCGCAGTGGGCGCAGCCCGCACCCGCCGCGCCGACGCGGCCCTTCTCCTCAGCCCCGCGCCCCACGCGCCCGCGGGCGCAGCCCCGCGCCGCATGTGCCTCGGCCGCGCGCCCGACCCCGCGCGCGTGCGGGGTCGGGCGCAGACCCGTCAGAACAGGCGGAGTTTGTCGTCCTCGATGCCCCGCAGCGCGTCGTAGTCCAGCACCACGCAGCCGATTCCCCTGTCCGTCGCCAGCACCCTGGCCTGGGGCTTGATCTCCTGCGCCGCGAACACGCCCTTCACCGGGGCCAAGTGCGGGTCACGGTTCAGGAGTTCGAGGTAGCGGGTCAGCTGCTCCACGCCGTCGATCTCGCCGCGGCGCTTGATCTCCACCGCAACCGTCCCGCCGTCCGCGTCGCGGCACAGGATGTCCACCGGACCGATGGCCGTGGGGTATTCGCGGCGGATCAGGCTGTATCCCTCGCCGAGTGTCTCGATCCGGTCGGCCAGAAGCTCCTGCAGGTGCGCTTCCACGCCGTCTTTGATGAGGCCCGGGTCCACCCCGAGCTCGTGCGACGAGTCGTGGAGGACTTCTTCCATCGTGATGATCAGTTTCTCGCCCGCTTTGTTCACCACGGTCCACACACTGTCGTCGCCCTCCTTCAAGGTGCAGGGAGGCGACATCCAGTTCAGCGGTTTGTACGCCCTGTCGTCGGCGTGGATGGACACACTGCCGTCCGCCTTGACCAGGATCAATCGGGGAGCGGAGGGCAGATGGGCGGTGAGCCTGCCCGCGTAGTCCACGGAGCAGCGGGCGATGACGAGACGCATGGTCGGCAACGCTACTCGACCGACACCGCCCCGCGCGATTCGCCCCGGAAGCCCCCTTCTTATTTGGCCGGTTGTGCTCCCAATCTCCTGGTGCGCTCAAGACACCGCACTTACCGTGGAAGCGGGAGGTTGCCGCTCGTGCACTCTGCGTCGTCTTACGTCGTTCGTATGCCGTCGTTTCGTCTGCTACCTCCTTCCCTGCCCGTAAGGCCCCGTTCACCCGGGGCCGCGAGAGGAGAACCCATGTCGCTCGACGTCTCACCGGCGCTGTTGGAACAGGCCGAGCGAGGCGAGGTCGACGAAGCAGCCTTCGTCGACTGCGTCCGGACCTCCCTGCCCTACGCATGGGAGATGATCAGTTCTCTGGTGGCTCAGCTGAAGGTGGACGGCGGCGACTTCGCCGACAACCAGACGCCTCCGCCGGACGAGCAGGCACGTGGTCAGCTGCTGCGCGCACTCGCGAGTGACGCCATTCGCGGTGCGCTCCAGCGGCACTTCGGTGTGCGTCTGGCATTCCAGAACTGCCACCGCGTCGCGGTGTTCCCGCTGGACTCCTCGGTGGACGAGCGGCTCGCCCGCTTCACTTCCGTACGGGGCCAGCTGCTCAACCAGTCGCCCGAACTGCGCGACTGCTGAGAACTTCCGCTACCGCTCCGCCTCGCGGGAGAAACCGCCCGGGATTGCCGGGGCGCCGGCACTGTGCGCGTTTCCCGTGAGTGCGTACGACCCCGGCCGGGTTCGACGGGACCGGCCGGGGCCGTGCGGCGGGGGGCTCAGGCGAGCTGCGGCAGCACTTCCGCGCCCAGGCGCCGTACGTTCTCCTCGGTCGCCGCCAGATCCCCCGAGCCTTCGGCCAGCAGCGCGAAGCGCGTGATGCCGGTCCGCTCCGCCGTCGCCGCGAGCCGGTCGGCCGCCAGCCGGGGCGGACCCACCGGGTGCAGCGCGCACAGCAGTTCCGTGTAGGCCAGGGGGTCGCGCATCGTGCGGGGCCGGCCGTCGACCGTGACATGCGCCTCCAGGCCCCACTTGAGCCAGCCGGGCATCGCCTTCACCAAGGCCTCGGACGCGTCGGCGGCCCGGTCGGCGATCTGGACGACGCCCGCCGACACATGCCCGGCCGCCGCGATCTCGTCGGGGGAACGGCCGCAGGCCCGCGCATGCGTACGCCACAGGGCGACCATCTCCGCCTTCTCCTCGTCCCCGCAGTGCATCCCGAGCAGCATGGGCAGCCCGCGCTCCGCGGCGAGCTTCACGCTTTTCGGGGACGTACAGGCGACGACGACCTCCGGGCCCCCGGGCGGACCGCCGATCAGTTCCTCCGGCCGCGGGACGACCGCGACCTCGCGGAAGCTGTACCGCTCGCCGTCCGCGCCGACGCGCGGCTCGCGCAGCCAACGCATCAGCAGGTCGAGCGATTCGGGGAACCCGCTCTCGTAGGCGGCCGGTCCGGCGCCGAACACCTCCAGGTCGACCCACGGCCCCCCGCGCCCCACGCCGAGCGTGAACCGCCCGCTCGAGGTGAGATGGAGCAGCGCCGCCTGCTCGCCGAGCGCCACGGGATGGGCGGTCGGCAGCACGCTCACGGCCGTGCCGACCCGGATCCGGCGCGTGCGGCCGAGGAGCAGCGCCGAAAGCGTCACGGCCGACGGGCACACCCCGTACGGTACGAAATGGTGCTCCGCCAACCAGACGGAATCCAGCCCGGCTTCCTCCGCGACCTCGGCGGTCCGCACCGCGCGGTGCAGTGCCTCCCCCTGCCCCTGGCCCGGGAACTGGGCGGCCAGTACGAAAGTCCCAACGCGCATCGCCTTTAGCCTCCTTGCGGCCGACGCGTCACTCCCCCTACCGGCAACAACGTCTGACACGTGCCAAAGGCACGGCCGGACGGGAAGTTGTTGCGATTGTCCGGTAACCGGCGGTCGCCGGCGGCCGCGGTCCGCGGCCGGCAGGACGAGTGCCCCGCTTCTCGGCCCGTACGCTGGAAGTGAACTGTTCCGACTCTCCGTGAGGTGTCCACGTGTCCCCGCGCCGCAACCGCCCCCGAGGCGGCGAGAAGCCGACCGAGCGAGCAGCGGGGAGCGGCGACCGGTACGGCGGGTTCGGGAGCAGCGAGACCTGGCAGGGCGAGGACTGGTCGGTGCGCCATGTCGCGGGCGCAAGTGCCGCCGGCAAGACGTACCGCTGCCCGGGCTGCGACCAGGAGATCCCCTCCGGTCTCCCGCACGTCGTGGCCTGGCCCCAGCAAGGCGGCGGCCTCGACGAACGGCGCCACTGGCACAAGGCGTGCTGGAACGCGAAGGACCGCCGCACCACGAGGGTGCAGCGGTCCCGGAACGCGCCTCGCTACTGACGTCTCAGACGTCGCGGCTGTTGAGAACGGCGAACGCGCCGCCCATCGCCACCGCGGTGATGCCGAGCACGATCCACACCGGCTCCCAGCCGACCGGGCCCGCGGAGCCGCCGGCCGCGGCCTCGCCGTAGATGCCGATGAGCTGGCTCGGGATGGCGTAGTTCAGCAGGAACTCCTGCACGTCGGCGAGCGATTCCGAGAACATGAACATGGCCGCGACGAGCGGCAGCAGCATCACACCGATCATGATCGTGATCGCGCCGGCGGAGTGCCGGATCATGGTGCCGACGGCCAGCGACAGCAGACCGATCGAGGCGACGAAGAGTGCCACGCCGACCGTCGCGCGCAGCCACTCGTCGCCGGTGGGCTCGGTGGCCTCGACCATGCCCGTCTGGACGACGGCGACGAGCGCCGCGAAGACCGCCGTGATGGTGAAGACGAGGCCGAAGAAGACGATCGCCTTGGCGGCCAGCACACGCGAACGGCTGGGGCAGGCGGTCAGAGTCGTACGGATCATGCCCGTGCCGTACTCGGAGGCGATCGTCAGCACGCCCAGCGTGATCACGCAGATCGTGCCGAGCAGCACGCCGAAGAAGCCGAAGCCGAGCGCCGACTCGCCCTGGAGATCGACGTCGCTGGCGGCCACGATCGCCGCGGTGCCGAGGCCGATGCCCACCATGAGCACGATCATCACGCCGAGCGTCCACATCGTGGAGCGCACGGAGCGGATCTTGGTCCACTCCGAGGCGAGGGCGTCCCCGAGGTGGGCGCTGCGGACCGGGATCGGGGAGGCGTACGTCGGGGACGCGGCGCCCGGGTGCTGGTAGGGGGTGGTCATCGGGTGTCCTCGGGCTTGGTCAGGTCGGCGGGGGCGGCGGCAGGGGGAGCGGCGGGCGGTGCGGCCGGCGGCGCGGGCTGCACGGGCGCGGGCTGGGCGGGGGCGCCCGGCGCCACGGCCGCGTACGGGTTCTGGCCCGCTCCGGGCGGCGGCGGGGCGTACCAGCCCTGCTGCGGGACCTCGGGGATCTGCGGCTGCTGCGGCGGCATGTAGCCCATAGGCGGCTGCTGCATCAGCCCCGCCTTCTGGTCGTCGGTGGAGCGGTAGTCGACGGCGCCCTGCGTCATCCGCATGTACGCCTCCTCCAGGGACGCCTGGTGCGGAGACAGCTCCCACAGCCGGACGTCGGCCTCGTGGGCCACGTCGCTGATCCTCGGCAGGGCGAGTCCGGTGACGCGCAGTGCGCCGTCCGGCTCGGACATGACCTGCCCGCCCGCCTCCGTGAGCGCCGCGAGAAGCTTCTCCCGCTGCTGCGGGTCGGTGTGCGGCGTGCGCACACGCGCGAAATCGGCCGAGTTGTGCGAGATGAAGTCCTTGACGCTCATGTCCGCGAGCAGCTGCCCGCGGCCGATGACGATCAAGTGGTCGGCGGTGAGCGCCATCTCGCTCATCAGGTGGGAGGAGACGAAGACGGTACGGCCCTCGGCGGCCAGCTGCTTCATCAGGTTGCGCACCCACAGGATGCCCTCGGGGTCGAGACCGTTGACCGGCTCGTCGAAGAGCAGCACCTGCGGGTCGCCGAGCAGCGCGGCCGCGATGCCGAGCCGCTGCCCCATACCGAGGGAGAAGCCCTTGGAACGCCGCTTGGCGACGTCCTGGAGACCGACGACGCCCAGCACCTCGTCGACCCGGCGGGCCGGGATGCCGGACAGCTGCGCCAGCGACAGCAGGTGGCTGCGCGCACTGCGCCCGCCGTGCACGGCCTTGGCGTCCAGCAGCGCACCGACCTGCCGCGGCGCGTTCGGCAGCTGACGGTACGGCCGGCCGCTGATGGTGACCTGTCCCTCCGTCGGCTTGTCGAGCCCGAGGATCATGCGCATGGTCGTGGACTTGCCGGCTCCGTTGGGCCCGAGGAACCCGGTGACGGCCCCGGGCCGCACCTGGAAGGAAAGGTTGTACACGGCCGTCTTGGCGCCGTAGCGCTTCGTCAGGCCGACTGCCTCGATCATTCTCCAGCCCCATCGACTTTCGGGTCGTCGGGGCACAGGCCATGCATGCCGTACGCCCCCCGTAAGAGTTAGGAGGATATCCGGGCCTTGACGGTTCCGTTCAAGCCCGCGCGCCGTGAGTCCCGGATTCCGCGGCGGCCGCCTCCCGCTCCCGGGCGCCGCGTCCAGGACGCCTACGCGTCCCGCTTCTTGAGCACCAGGACCCCGCCGATCAGCGCCGCCGCCACCCACAGCAGCATGATGCCGAGGCCGCCCCACGGCCCGTAGGGGGAGTCGCCGCTGTTCATCGCGTTGGGGACGACCTGCATGATCTTGGCGCCGGCCTGGTCGGGGAAGTAGCGGGCCACGTCCTTCGCGCCCGGGACCGCGGAGAGGATCTGGGACACCAGGAAGAAGAACGGCATCAGGATGCCGAGCGACAGCATCGAGCTCCGCAGCATCGCCGCGACGCCCATCGAGAAGATTGCCATCAGCCCCATGTAGAGGCCGCCGCCGACCACCGCGCGCAGCACGTTCTCCTCGCCGATCGTGGTGCGGTACTCGCCCAGCAGCGCCTGGCCGAGGAAGAAGGTCAGAAAGCTCGTCGCCATCCCGACCACCAGGGCCAGCAGCCCGGCCACCGTGATCTTGCCGAACAGGAAGGTGGCGCGCTGCGGAACGGCCGCGAGCGACGTGCGGATCATGCCGGAGCTGTACTCCGTGCCGACGACGAGGACGCCGAAGACGACCATCGCCAGCTGGCCCAGCACCATTCCCGAGAAGCTGATCAGCGTCGGGTCGAAGGTGAGGCGCTCGGCCTCGGGCAGGTCGTCGAAGGTGGAGTTCATCAGGGCGCAGAGCGCGGCGCTCATGGCGACCGTGACCGCGAGCGCGCAGATCAGGGTCCAGCGCGTCGAGGAGACCGTACGGATCTTGGTCCACTCGGACTGGAGGACGGCGGGTACGGATGCCATCGGTCAGGCTCCCTTGCTGCGCGGGGCCCACTGCGGGGCGGCGGTGCCGGTGGCGGCAGGTGCGGAGGGCGGTGCGGCGGGGCCGGTCGCATGCGCGTGGTACTCCACCGCGCCTGCCGTCATCTGCATGAACGCCTCCTCCAGCGAGGCGCGTTGGGCGCTGAGCTCGTGCAGCACGATCCGGTGCTCCGCCGCCAGCTCGCCCAGCTGCTCGGTGGACGCCCCGTCGATCTCCAGCGTGCCGTTGCCCGATTCGACGGCGATCAGACCGGCGGCGTGCAGGACGTCGAGCAGCCTCTCCCGCTGCGGAGTGCGCAGCCGGACATAACTGCGGGAGTTCTCCTGAATGAAATCGGCCATCGATGTGTCGGCGAGCAGTCTGCCCTGGCCGATCACGATCAAGTGGTCGGCGGTGAGCGCCATTTCGCTCATCAGATGGGACGAGACGAAGATCGTCCGGCCTTCGGCGGCAAGGGTCTTCATCAGATTGCGGATCCAGTGAATTCCCTCGGGGTCCAGACCGTTGACGGGCTCGTCGAACATGAGAATCTCCGGATCGCCGAGCAGCGCCGAGGCGATTCCGAGCCGTTGGCCCATGCCGAGGGAGAAGCCCTTGGCCTTTTTGCGCGCCACCGCCGTCAGTCCGACCACGTCCAGGACCTCGGCCACGCGGCTCGCCGGGATCCGGTTCGCCTGGGCCAGACAGAGCAGGTTGTTGTAGGCGCTGCGGCCGCCGTGCATCGCCTTGGCGTCCAGCAGGGCGCCGATGTACTTGAGCGGCTCGTCGAGGTCCCGGTAGTGCTTGCCGTCGATCCTGACCGTGCCGCTCGTGGGGTTGTCCAGGTCGAGCATCATGCGCATCGTCGTCGACTTGCCCGCGCCGTTGGGACCGAGGAAACCGGTCACCGTGCCCGGGCGGACCGTGAAGGACAGACGGTCGACGGCGACCTTCGTACCGAAGTGCTTGGTGAGGCCCTCGAGCTCGATCATGCGTTTCACGCTACGGGGGCGTCATGGCGTCCGCCACCGGGTTCGCCCAACGGACGAGGGCCGTTCCGCATAGGGCCGGTGACGCGCGAGTGCCCGGTGCCGAAGCGGCACCGGGCACTCGTCGGATCAGGCCTGCGGAAGGGCGTCAGCGGGACTGCTGCGCCGGAACCCCGCGGGAGATCGGCTCGTCGTCCGCCGGCGTACCCGCCGCGGCGACGGCCGCACCGGTCAGCGTCGCCAGCATCTCGCGGACGTTGGTCAGCTGGGCGTTGATCGAGTCGCGGCGGTTCGTCAGCGCCGCCAGCTCGCGCTCCGATTCGCTGCGGATGCGGTCGGCCTTGGCGTTCGCGTCGGCCACGATGTCCTCGGCCTGACGCTGAGCGGTCTCCACCGTCTGGCGGGCCCGGCGCTCCGCGTCCGTGCGCAGCTTCTCGGCCTCCAGGCGCAGCTGCTCGGCGCGGTGCTCGATCTCGGCGAGGCGCTTCTCGGCCTTGGCCTGACGCGAGGCCAGGTCACGCTCCGACTGCTCACGGCGCTTGGCCAGGTTGGTCTCGAAGTCCGCGGCGGCCTGGGCGGCCTTGGCGCGGGTCTCCTCGAAGAGGGCGTCAGCCTCCTCGCGCTTGGACTGCGCGTCCTTCTGCGCATCGGCACGCAGCGAGTTGGCCTCGCCCTGCGCCTTCTCGACGATCCGAACGCCCTCGTCCTCGGCCTTCGCCTTGCGCTCCGCAGCGAACGCCTCGGCGTCGTTGCGCACCTGCTGGGCGGCGGACTCGGCGAGCTCACGGTGCTGCTCGGCCGCGCGACGGGCCTCCTCTCGCAGGTCCTTCGCCTCCTCCTCGGCGAGGCGGAGGATCTTCTCGACACGGGCGCCGAGCCCCGCGTACGACGGCTCGGCGTCGTTGACCTGGGCCTGGGCGTTCTGCGTCTCGAGGTGGAGCTCCTCGATGCGCTTTTCCAGAGAGGTGATTCGGGCCAGAGCACTATCACGGTCGGCGACGAGCTTGGTAATGCGGTCGTCCACCTGACCGCGGTCGTAACCACGCCGCACGAGCTCGAAGCCGAAGGGGGAGGAAGTGTCGCTCATGGGGTTCCTGTCAATGAGACCGGTGAGGTGTTAGAGGGAATCCTAGGGGCCGAAGCGGCGTGTCATCGAGTGGATGCCGGTTTGATCTGGAGAATGTCCAGCCTTTTGAGTGGCTAGTCGTCGGACGACTTGCCACTCGAACGTGTACCCCCTGCTGACGCTCCCGCCTTGACGGCTCCCGCTCCCGAGCCGCCATTGGCCGAAGTCTTACCCCCCGTCGGCGCTTCGAAAGACTCCAACGCCTCGAGTACGTCCTGGACTCGCGAGATCTCGGCCTGAATGTCCTCACGCCTGCGCACCAGCACGTCGAGTTCCCGCTTGCCCTCGGCGATGGTGCGCTCGGCCTCGCGGTCGGCCTCGGCCTTCACACGCTCGGCCTCGCGGATCAGTTCGGCCTTCTTGGTCTCGGCCTCCTTCAGGAGCGCCTCCGCCTTCTTCACGGCGGCGATCCTGACCTTGCCGGCCTCGGAATCGGCGTCCGACACCAGCGCCTTGGCCTTGGCCTCCGCCTCGGCCCGCTGCTGCTCAGCGGCCTTGACCAGCTTGTCGACACGCTCGCCGGCCGTCTTCAGCTGCTCCGCCGTCTCCCGGCGGGCCCGCTCGTGCAGCTCCTCGATCTCGCTCTCGACCCGGGCCCGCAGCTCCTCGCCGCGTTCCCTTATCGCCGTCGCGTCCCGTCGCGCGCCGACCAGCAGCTCGTCGGCGTCCGTACGCGCCTTCTCCACCCGGGCGTTGCCCTCGACGGTGGCCTCGGCGACGATCCGCTCGGCCTCCTTGCGGGCGGCGCCGACCATGGTGTCGGCCTGCTCCTCCGCCTCGGTGGCCGCGCGCAGCGCCTCCTCCTGCGCCTTGGTCATCAATTGGTCGACCTGCTGGGCCGCGTCCGCCCGGCGCTTCGCCGCCGCCGTGCGCGCCTCGTCCAGCAGCCGGTCCACCTCGGCGCGCGCCTCGTTGCGCAGCCGCTCGGCAGCGGCCTCCGTCTCGGCACGGTGCTGCTCCGCCTCCGCCCGCATCCGCTCGGCGGCCTGCTGCGCGGACCTCACCGTCTCGGCGGCCTCCGCCCGCATCCGCTCCGCGTCGGCGGCCGACTCGGCCGCGATCCGCTCCGCCTCGCTCGTCGCCTCGGCGATCAGCTGGTCGGCCTGCGCCGCGGCGTCGGCACGGCGCTTGTCCGCGGCCTTCCGCGCCTCGTCGAGCACCTGCTCCCGGTCGGCGCGCACGGCCGCGCGCATCTGCTCGACCTCGGCCTCGCCGTCCACCTTGATCTGCTCGGCCTCGGTGAGCAGCCGCGTCGCGTCCTCCTCCGCGGCGGCCAGCACCCCGGCGGCCTCCGTGCGCAGCCGCTCGCTCTCGCTCGTCGCCTCGCCGACCAGCAGGTCCACCTGCGCAGCCGCCTCGGAACGGATCCGGTTGGCGTCCTCGCGCGCCTCCGCCCGCGTCCGCGACGCGTCCTGCTCGGCGGATGCGAGCGAGTCCGACGCCTCCGTACGCATCCGCTGCGCGTACTCCGAGGACTCCGCCCGCAGCCGCTCCGCCTCCGCGATCGCCTCGGCGACGGTCCGCTCGGACAGCGCCTGCGCCGCCTCCGTCTCCTCCTGGGCCCGCTGCCGCAGCCTGGCCGCGTCCTCGGAGGCTCGCTCCCGCTCCGCGTACGCGTCGGCGCGGACCCGGTCCGCCTCCTCCTGCGCCTCGCTGCGGGTGCGCTCCGCCGCGTGCTCGGCGGCGCTGCGCAGCCCGGCGATCTCCTGCTCGGCCTGCTCCTGCAGCCCGCTGACGGACTCCCGTACCTGCTGGGCGGTCTGCTCGGCGGCCGAGACCATCTCGGTGGCCCGCCGGTCCGCCTCCTCCACGAGCCGCTGCGCCTCGGTCTGGGCCTCCTCGACCCGCTTGCGGGCCGACGCCAGCAGCTCCTCGCTCTGCTCGCGGGCGTGTTCGCGCTCCTGGTCCGCCTCGGCGCGCGCGGACTCGAGGGTCTCCTCGGCCGCCCGCCTCCGGCGGGCCGCCTCCTCCTGCGCGGCGCCGAGCGCCTCGGCGGCCTCCGCACCGAGGCGCTCGGCGGCCGCCGCGGCCTCCGCCCGTACCCGGTCGGCGGTGTCCTGCGCCTCGGTGCGCAGCCGCTCCGCCTCGGCCGCCGCGTCGCTGGTGAGCCGTACGGCGACGGACTCGGCCTCCGCACGGGACGCCGACGCGTCGGCCGCGGCCTCGGTGCGCAGCCGCTCCGCCTCCTGCTCGGCCTGCGCCTGGAGCGTACGCAGCCGCTCCGCGGCCTCGGTCCGCAGCCGCTCGGTCTCCTCCGCCGCCTCGCGGCGGATCCTCTCGCCCTCCGCGCGGGCCTCGGTCAGGTTCTCCTCGGCGCTCGCGAGCCGGGCCTCGGCCTCGCTGTGCAGCCGCGTCAGCTCCTCGGCCGCCTCCGCCTGCCGGGCCGCGACGCCGCGCTCGGTCTCCTCGCGCAGCCGGTCCGCGGCGGCCTCGGCCGCCGCGCGCATGCCGTCCGCCTGCTCCTCGGCCTCCGCGCGCAGCCGGTCGGCCTCCGCGCGGGTGCGCTCCAGCGTCTCCTCGGCCTGCTTGCGCAGCGTGGTGGCGCGCTCGATCGCCTCGGTGCGCACCTTCTCGGAGTCGGCCGCCGCCTTCGCCCGCAGCTCGTCCGCGTCCGTCCGCGCCTTGGTCAGCAGCTCCTCGGCGGTCTTCGCCGCCTCCTCGATCTGCTGGACGGCCTCGCGCCGCGCCTCGCCGCGGATCCGCTCGCCCTCGGCGACCGCCTCGGCCCGCAGATGCTCGGCCTCGCCGCGCAGCCGGCGCGCCTCCTCCTGCAGCTCGACCGTCTTGGCGCGGTACTCCTTGGTGTCGTCCTTCGCCGCACCCTTGAGCTGGTCGGCCTGCTCGGCCGCCTCGCCGCGCAGCCGGTCCGCCTCGGCCTCGGCCTCGTGCCGGATCCGCTCGGCCTCCTCGCTCGCCGCACGGGTGGTCGCCCTGGCGTCCTCGGACGCCTTGGTCAGCACCTCCTCCGCGGTGCGGGCAGCCTTCGCGAGCTGGGCGGCCGAGTCCTCGGCCGCGGCCGTACGGGCCTTCTCGGTGGCGGCCGCGACCAGCTTCTCCGCCTCGGCGCGGGCGTCCGCGAGCGCCTGTTCGGCGTCCGCCTTCAGCGCCTCGGACTCCTTGGTGGCCTCGCCGACGAGACGGGCGATCTCCGCCTTGGCCGTACGCGTGCGCTGCTCGTTGACCGACTCGGCCGACGAAAGCTGCTTGGCCGCGGACTCCTTGGCCTCGGCGACCAGCTTCTCGGCCTCGGCCCGCGCCTCGCGGAGCTTCTCCTCCGCTTCCTGCATCCGCGCCTCGGCGGCACGGCTGAGCTCGGTGGCCTGCTGGCGCGCCTGGTCGGACTCCGCCGTGGTCGACGACCGCAGCCGCTCGGCGTGGGTGGTCGCCTCCTGCGCCTGGTTGGAGGCCGCCGTCAGCAGCCGCTCGGCGTCCTTGCGGGCACGCAGCAGGATCGCCTCGGCCTCGGCGCGGGCCGCCTCGGCCTCGCTGCCGAGCCGGCGACGGGCCTCCTCGGCGATCCTGGCGGCCTCGGCGCGTGCCGCGGCGAGGGACTGCTCGGCCTCGGCGCGGGACTGGTCCAGCAGACGCTGCGCCTGCGACTCGGTGCGGGCGCGCAGCTGCTCGGCCCAGGCGACGTTCTCGTTGACGTGCGACTCGACGGTCTGGCGGCGCTCGGCCAGCTCCTGGTCGAGACGCTGCCTGCGCTGCACCGCCTCGGCGTGCAGCTCGGCCTGCAGGCGCGCCTGGTGCTCGGCGTGCTCCTGCAGGATGCGCTGGGTCTGGGCGCGCGCCTCGCGCAGCTCCCGCTCGGCGTCCGAGCGCAGCTGGTCCGCCTGGATCTGGGCATTACGGAGCAACTGCTCGGCCTGGTAACCGAGGTCGGCGCTGTCATAGGCGGGGCGGGAAGCGATGGTCCGGCGCGCCTCATGGAGTTTGGCGCGCAACACCTCGACCTGGTAGCCGAGGTCCTCGGCATGCTGGACGGCCTTCTCCCGCTCGGTCTTCAGCCGGTCCATCTCGGCCTCGAACCGCGAGAGGTGGTCGTCGTCAGCTCGGTGGCTCTCCTGGCGTTCGTAGCCCCGCACTGCGCGGTCCCATCCGTCCCCTGGTCGCAACTGTCTCCACACGAGCACCGTTCGCCGGCGAACGGCCCCCCGGGGAATGGTGACAGATCAACGACGGAGACGCGGCACGGCCCCGACCCGGCCCCGGCCCGGAACGGCCCACTCTACCGGGCCGGGAATCGTGTCGGTCAGTGCTCCGTTGCGGAGGTGACGAGTTCGGTGAGAACGCCGTGGCAGTCCTTCGGGTGCAGGAAGGTGATGCGCGACCCCATGGAGCCGATGCGCGGTTCGTCGTAGAGGACGCGTACGCCCTTGCCGCGGATGTCCGCGGCATCGCCGTCGACGTCCGCCGTGCCGAAGGCGATGTGGTGCACACCCTCGCCGTTCTTGGCCAGCCACTTGCCCACCGCGGAGTCCTCGCGGGTGGGCTCCAGGAGCTGGAGGTAGGAGGCGCCGCCGTCGGACGTCTCGTTGATCTTGAGCATGGCCTCCCGCACGCCCTGCTCTTCGTTGACCTCGGAGTGGAAGACCTCGAAGCCGTAGGTCGCGCGGTAGAACTCGACGGTCTTGTCGAGGTCGAAACAGGCGATTCCGATGTGGTCGATTCGCGTCAGCATTGCTCCAGTGCAGCGCCCCGGTGCCCGGTTACGCAACGTGCGCGCGATCACACCGGCCGACGGGTGACCGGCGACCGTACCGCTCAGTACATTTGAGTAAACCCTCGTTCACTCCTCAGCTGCGGCTGAAAGGGGATCGTGCACATGTCTGGAACGACCGGTACCACTTCCGTGATCGTCGCGGGTGCCCGTACGCCCATGGGCCGTCTGCTCGGCTCGCTCAAGTCCTTCTCCGGCGCCGACCTCGGCGGCTTCGCCATCAAGGCCGCCCTCGACCGTGCGGGCATCGGCGGCGACCAGGTGCAGTACGTGATCATGGGGCAGGTGCTCCAGGCCGGCGCCGGCCAGATCCCCGCCCGTCAGGCCGCGGTCAAGGCCGGAATCCCGATGAACGTCCCGGCCCTGACCGTCAACAAGGTGTGTCTGTCCGGTCTCGACGCCATCGCGCTCGCCGACCAGCTGATCCGTGCCGGCGAGTTCGACGTGATCGTCGCCGGCGGCCAGGAGTCCATGACGAACGCGCCGCACCTGCTGCCCAATTCCCGCGAGGGCTTCAAGTACGGCGCGATCGAGATGCTCGACGCCATGGCGTACGACGGCCTGACCGACGCCTTCGAGAACATCGCCATGGGCGAGTCGACGGAGAAGCACAACACCCGCCTCGGCATCCCGCGCGACGTGCAGGACGAGATCGCGGCGCTCTCCCACCAGCGGGCCGCCGCGGCGCAGAAGAACGGCCTCTTCGAGGCGGAGATCACGCCCGTCGAGATCCCCCAGCGCAAGGGCGACCCGATCCTGTTCTCCAAGGACGAGGGCATCCGCGCCGAGACCACCGCCGAGTCGCTGGGCAAGCTGCGCCCCGCGTTCACGAAGGACGGCACGATCACCGCGGGCACCTCCTCGCAGATCTCGGACGGCGCCGCTGCCGTCGTCGTGATGAGCAAGGCCAAGGCCGAGGAGCTGGGCCTGGACTGGATCGCCGAGATCGGCGCCCACGGCAACGTGGCCGGCCCCGACAACTCCCTGCAGTCGCAGCCGTCCAACGCCATCCGGCACGCCCTGAAGAAGGAGGGCCTGGAGGTCTCCGACCTCGACCTCATCGAGATCAACGAGGCCTTCGCCGCGGTCGCCCACCAGTCAATGAAGGACCTGGGCGTTTCGCCGGAAAAGGTGAACGTGAACGGTGGCGCGATCGCGCTCGGCCACCCCATCGGCATGTCCGGCGCGCGTGTGGTGCTCCACTTGGCGCTCGAGCTCAAGCGCCGCGGCGGCGGCGTCGGTGCGGCCGCGCTGTGCGGCGGCGGCGGTCAGGGCGACGCGCTGATCGTCCGCGTCCCGGCCAAGTAGGACAGTCGGTACCCGACGAGGATCGGAGCAGCACCATGGTGGACGTCCCCGAGCTGGTCGCCCAGGCGAGGGAGGGCCGGCCGCGGGCCGTGGCCCGGCTGATCTCACTCGTGGAGGGGGCGGCGCCGCAACTCCGTGAGGTCATGGCGGCGCTGGCGCCGCTGACCGGCGGGGCTTACGTCGTCGGGCTGACGGGCTCTCCGGGCGTCGGCAAGTCCACCTCCACCTCGGCACTGGTCTCCGCCTACCGGCGGGCCGGGAAGCGGGTCGGCGTCCTGGCCGTCGACCCGTCGTCGCCGTTCTCGGGCGGGGCGCTGCTGGGTGACCGCGTCAGGATGTCGGACCACGCCTCCGACCCGGGCGTCTACATCCGCTCGATGGCCACCCGCGGCCATCTGGGCGGCCTGGCCTGGGCGGCGCCGCAGGCGATCCGTGTCCTGGACGCGGCCGGCTGCGACGTGATCCTCGTCGAGACGGTGGGCGTCGGCCAGTCGGAGGTGGAGATCGCCTCCCAGGCCGACACCTCCGTGGTGCTGCTCGCTCCCGGCATGGGCGACGGCATCCAGGCGGCCAAGGCGGGAATCCTCGAGATCGGCGACGTGTACGTCGTCAACAAGGCGGACCGGGACGGCGCGGACGCGACGGCCCGGGAGCTGAACCACATGCTGGGCCTCGGCGAGGCCCGCGGCCCCGGCGACTGGCGGCCGCCGATCGTCAAGACGGTCGCGTCGCGCGGCGAGGGCGTGGACGAGGTCGTCGAGGCGCTGGAGAAGCACCGGGCGTGGATGGAGGAGCACGGCGTCCTCGCGGAGCGCCGTGCGCGCCGGGCGGCGACGGAGGTCGAGACGATCGCGGTCACGGCCCTGCGCGAACG
This sequence comes from Streptomyces sp. PKU-EA00015, assembly GCF_013387495.1. Lineage (GTDB taxonomy): Bacteria > Actinomycetota > Actinomycetes > Streptomycetales > Streptomycetaceae > Streptomyces. Next base: position 108,612 of record NZ_JABZEE010000002.1, read on the forward strand.
CATCGGAGACCTCCACGGCGACCGCCGTCTGGGCGCGCTGGCGGCGCGCATCGTGGCGGGCGAGCTGGACCCGTACCGGGCGGCGGACGAACTGGTTGCGGGCCTGACGCAGTCGTAGCCGGGGGCGGGCTTGTGCGCGGGGCCGCCGCGCCCGCGGCGGGCTTGTTCCCCACCCCCGCCCCCTTCCCGAACCGGGGCTCCGCCCCAGGCCCCGGTACCGCGCTTCGCGCGGTGTCCTCAAGCTCCCTCTACGGCCTGGCGGCCGTAGAGGGAGGGCGGGGTGGGGAAAGCTTCGCGTCAGTCGTCCGCGCCGTCGTCGTCTGCCGCAGCCCTCTCCCGCGACACGTCACCAGTCCTCGCGTCGACCACCACCTCGGCCTCGTCGTCCGCGCCCTTGCCCTCGTGGAGTTCGACCTCCCAGTGGTCGCCCCGGTCGTCGTCGAAGTCGACCGACGTCACCGTCGCGCCCGGGTGGGACCTCAGCGCGGCCTCCAGCGCCTCGCGGGCGTCCACCGACGCGGCGCGCAGCGCGGCACGGTCGTCGTCGCGGTCGTCGTCGTTCCGGTCGTCGGCCCGCACCGCACCGGTCCTCGCGTCGACGTTCAGCTCGTGCTCGCGGTCGTCGTCCTGGCCGACGACGTCCACCTCCCAGTGGCCCGCTCCGTCGTCGTCGAGGTCCACGGAGGCCACCGTCCCCGGTGTGTGCTTCAGGGCCGCCGCCACGGCCTCGGCGGCGCCGAACCCGCCCGCGGGCCGCTCGGCGCGGTCGTCGTCCCGGTCGTCGTCCCGGTCCTGGACCGAGCGCGACGCCGGCGCGGACGCCGACGTGCCGTCGTCGGCCGCCACCGCCACCGCCGTGTACGCGCCGCCGCCCACCAGCACGGCCGCCGCGACGGTCGCGATCACCAGGTTGCGCTTCATGAGGGTTCCTCCCGAGTCGTCCGTTCGTCGCCGGTTGCGACAGGAACCAATCTCGCCGCGCGATGCTGAACGCGGCCTGAAGCCACCTGAAGAGATCTTCAGCCACGGTTTGCGACCCTGAGCGCATGAGGTTGTTGATCGTGGAGGACGAGAAGCGGCTCGCCCTGTCCCTCGCCGCCGGGCTGACGGCCGAGGGATACGCCGTGGACGTCGTCCACGACGGCCTGGAGGGGCTGCACCGCGCCGCCGAGGGCGTGCACGACCTCGTGGTGCTCGACATCATGCTCCCCGGCATGAACGGCTACCGGGTCTGCGCCGCCCTGCGCGCCGCCGGTCACGACGTGCCCATCCTGATGCTCACCGCCAAGGACGGCGAGTACGACGAGGCCGAGGGGCTCGACACCGGCGCCGACGACTACCTGACCAAGCCCTTCTCGTACGTCGTTCTCGTCGCCCGCGTGAAGGCCCTGCTGCGCCGCCGCGGCCGGGCCGGCGGCTCGCCCGTGCTGGCCGTCGGCGACCTGCGCGTGGACACGGCCGCCCGACGGGTGTTCTGCGGGGAGGACGAAGCGACCTTGACGGCCAAGGAGTTCGCGGTGCTGGAGCAGCTGGCGACCCGCGCCGGAGAGGTCGTCGGCAAGCCCGACATCCTCGAACACGTCTGGGACTTCGCCTACGAGGGCGATCCCAACATCGTCGAGGTGTACATCAGCTCCCTGCGCCGCAAGCTCGGCGCCGCCCGCATCCAGACCGTGCGCGGCGCCGGCTACCGCCTGGTGGCGGCGTCATGAGGTCCGTACGGGCACGCGCCGCGCTCGGCGCCACCCTCGTCGTCGCCGTCGCGCTCATCGCCGCCGGCGCGGCCGTGCTGCTGGCGCTGCGTTCCAACCTCATCGACCGGACGGACCTGCAGGCCGAGGTCGTGGCTCGGGAGGTGGCCTCCCAGATCGCCCTCGACACGCCGCTGGACCGTCTGGAGCTGCCGGACGACGAGGAACGGCCCGTGCAGGTCGTCGAGGAGGGCGGGCGGGTGGCCGCCGTCAGCGAGGGCCTGGACGCCGTCTCCGGGACGTCGAGCACCGCTGTCGCGCCCCAGCCCTCGGCGCCCACGTCGCCCGGCGGCGATGACGACGACGATGACGACGACGACCCGGCCCGCGGAGAGGTGGCGAACGGCGCCCCGCGGTTCACCTCCGGCAGCGCCACCGTCGACGGCGAACGCGCCGACTACCGGTTCGCGGCCGTCGAGGTGACCTCCGGCCGGGAGCAGCGGACCTACACCGTGTACGCCGGCGCCCCGCTGGCGACCGAGCAGGAGGCCGTGGGCACCGTCCGCGACGCGCTGCTGGTCGGCCTGCCGCTGCTCCTCGCGGTCGTCGGATCGGTGACCTGGCTGGTGACCCGCCGGGCCCTGAGGCCCGTGGAGGACATCAGGAGGGAGATGGCGGCCATCACCGCCTCCGAGGACCTCTCCCGCCGCGTCCCGGAGCCCGGCTCGCGGGACGAGGTGGCCCGCCTGGCACGTACGACCAACGAGACCCTGGCCGCGCTCGAGGCGTCGGTCGAGCGGCAGCGCCGGTTCGTCGCGGACGCCTCGCACGAACTGCGCAGCCCCATCGCCTCGCTGCGCACCCAGCTCGAAGTGGGCGCGGCGCACCCCGAGTTGCTGGACGTGCCGGGCGCGGTGGAGGACACCGTACGGCTCCAGCAGCTCGCCGCGGACCTGTTGCTGCTGGCGCGCCTCGACGCGGGGGAGCGGCCGGGGGAGACGCGCCTCGACGCGGCGCGGCTGCTGCGCGAGGAGGTGGCGCAGCGGGCGGGCGAGCGGGTGCCGGTCTCCGTGAGCGCCGACGAGGGGTTCGGCGTGGCCGGATCTCGCGGTCAGTTGGTCCGGGTGCTGGGCAATCTGCTGGACAACGCGCAGCGCCACGCGGCCACCTCGGTCACCGCGTCCGTACGGGCGGAACGCGGCCGGGTCGTGTTCGCGGTCGGTGACGACGGGGCGGGCGTGCCCGAGGACCAGCGGGAGCGGATCTTCGAGCGGTTCGTCCGCCTGGACGACGCCCGCAGCCGGGACGAGGGCGGTGCGGGGCTGGGCCTGGCCATCGCCCGGGATGTGGCGCAGCGCCACGGGGGAACGCTCACGGTGAGCCGTTCCCCGGCGGGAGGAGCGCTGTTCGAGCTGAGCCTGCCGCGTGCCGCGGAGCCCTCGTAGGGCGGGCGCGGGCCGGGGTGGCGGCCCCGGGTCGCTCGGCTCCGTCGCTCAGAGCTTGCCGCGCCGTCCGCGCAGGTGCTCGGCGACCGGAGTCAAGGACTCCCGCAGGTCGGCGAGGGCCTCGGGCGTCAGCAGATCGATGAAGTGCTTGCGCACGGAGGCGACGTGGTGCGGCGCGACCTTCTGCATCGTCGCGATGCCCTGGTCGGTCAGGACCGCGTACAGACCGCGCCGGTCCGACTCGCAGTTCTCCCGCCGGACGAGGCCCGCGTTCTCCATGCGGGTGATCTGGTGCGAGAGGCGGCTCTTGGACTGCAGCGTGGCCGCGGCGAGGTCGCTCATGCGCATGCGCTGGTCCGCCGACTCGGAGAGGTTGACCAGGATCTCGTAGTCGTTGTTGGTCAGGCCGAACGGCTGGAGGTCCTTCTCGAGCTGGTGCATCAGAAGCTTGTTGACCTCCAGATGCGTGCGCCAGGTGCACTGCTCGTCATCGGTCAGCCAGCGAGTGGCCGTCTCGGTCTCCATATATGGATTCTACCTAAGAAGTTGAAAAGCGGACGAAGTTGGGGGGTGTGACGTCCGGCACCCACCGCAACCCGAAGGCCGCACAAGGTGCGCAGACGTTCGACGTCACACTCCGCAGACTACCGCTCACAGGCCGAAGCGACGCTGGAGGTCCCCGAGCTGGCCGGGAAGGCGCGGTGACGAACCGTGCTGACCCGCGCCGACTATGGGCCCGCCGTTCCCAGGAACGCCCGGTTCCGGTGTCACCGCGCCCGTCGCCTGCTCCTGCATCAGCGCCTCGCTCGACTGCAGCAGCACCGTACCCGCCCCCACGAACTCGAACTGGTGCTCCTCGCCGGACACCCCGCCGATCCCGGTCATGGCCCGCAGCCCGCCCATCACGCCCTTCATGTAGCCGTGGTCGTAGTGGTGGCACGGGGAGGGGCAGTCCGCCCAGCCCACCAGTGCCTGCGGATCCACCCTGATCGGCGGCTCCATGAACACCACCGGCCCGTTGGAGGCGGCCACGAACTTGCCCGTGCCGATCAGGGTCAGGAAGCCCGGCACGATCGACTGCTTGAGAGCCAGCGTCGGCTGGTAGGCGAGCAGGTTCCCCGACCGGATCGTGAGGTTCCCGTCCTCGAGGTCGAAGGAGTTCACGTCGAAGGCGCGGTCGGCGAGCAGCATCTTGCCGCTGCCCTCGGCGACCACCCAGTCGCCCGCGTGCAACGGCGAGTGGAACGACGTACGCATCAGCCGGTCGAGGCGGCCGTGGCCGATTCCGTTGAAGTCGATGCGCCCGTAGTAGGCGATCATCTTGCCCTTCTGCAGGAACCACTGGCTGCCCTTGAGCTCCACGCAGAACGTGTGCGCGTTGACATTGTCGTCGCTCGGCAGGGTCGTCGGGTCGAGAATGACGGGCGTGCTCACAGCTTCTCCTCCGACGCCTGGACGTACACCGCACCACTGCCGCTGAGCTCCAGCTGGAACGCCTCGCCCGAGCCGCGCCCCACCATGTCGCGCCAGCCGAGCGCCGTGGAGAGCTTGTTGCGTACGTCGCCGTGGTGCGCGACGTACGCCTGGGGGTCGACATGGACGGCCCGGCCCGGGGTGATCGGCAGCTCGATCACTCCTCCGTGTGCCATCACCGCGACCGCGCCGTGGCCCTTGAGTGTCGTGGTGAACAGACCCTGGCCGGTGACCTGCCCGCGCACCATGCCCATGACCCCGCCCTGGGAGCCCATGAACATCGTGCCCTGCTGCAGCGTCCCGTCGAAGGCGAGCAGCCGGTCGGCCTCCACGTAGAGCGTGTCGCCGGTCAGCTGGATCACCTGGATGTGGTGGCCGCCGTGGCCGAACAGCACCGTGCCGCGGCCGTCGACGGTCATCAGGGGCGTCGCCTCGTTCGCCACGCGGCGGCCGATCATCGACGCCAGCCCGCCCTGGCCGCCCTGGATGTTCGGGGTGAAGGACACCTCGCCCTGGTAGGCGAGCATCGCGCCCCGCTGGCTGAACATCTTCTGGCCGGGAGCGATCGTCGCCTCGACCATCTTCGAGTTGATCTCGCGGAACGGCATGTCAGACGTCCCCTCCCACCGTGTTGCGCTCGCTGGGCTGGACGTAGACGAGCCCGTCGCCCTCGAAGCGGATCTGGAACGCCTCGCCACCGCCTTCGCCCAGGAAGGTGCGGAACGTCACACCGGACTGGAAGTCCTGGCGCAGGTTCCCCTGGTGGGCGATGTAGGCGCCGGGGTCGACGGAGAGCGGGTAGGCGGGCGTCACCCGCAGGACGACGGCCGGGCCGTCCGACATGACGGCGACCTGGCCGCTGCCCTCGACGGTCGTCGTGAACAGGCCGTTGCCCTGCGAGGCGCCCCGCAGGCCGGTGAAGGTGGTGCCGGTGCGCAGTCCGCCGTCGGTGCACAGCAGGTTGCTCGACTCGACGTAGAGCTTGTCCCCGTGCAGGTGCACCAGATTGATCTCACTGGCGCGGTCGGCGAAGTAGCAGGTGCCCTGCCCCTTCACCTCCATCATCTCCATCTGCTCGCCGGTGAGCCGGCGGGTCACCATCCCGCGGATGCCCTCACCGCCGCCGGACATCTTCTTGAACGCCATCTGGCCGTCGTACGCGACCATCGAGCCGTTCTTCGCTTTGACGGCGTCGCCGGTCATGTCGACGGCGAGCACCTTGCTGCCTTGGAGTCGGAACGTTGCCACGGGCTGACGTTAACCGGTCATTCGGCCTGCGGACAGCATTCCCGGGGAGGACTCGGACCCTGACAAAGGCTTGGCGAAGAGAGCTGCCACAATGGGGGACGGCGCTTGTGCATTCGTTCACAAGATCGCCCGCCCGTCATGCCCGCCCGACGTCGAAGGTGCCTTCCGTGGACATCAAGACCGCCTCCTCCCTCCACCGCCTCCGCCTGGTCTCCGCGCCGGAGGCCGTGTCGTTCCTGCTGCTGCTCGTCTGCTCGGTGCTCAAGCGGACGACGGAGTTCAACGCGGTCCCGGTCATGGGTGCGATCCACGGTGTGCTCTTCATCCTCTACGTCCTGTTCTGGCTGGACGCCTGGAACCGCACCAAGTGGAGCCTGAAGACGGCGGCGCTCTACTTCGTGCTCTCCGTCCTGCCGTTCGGCGGCTTCTTCGCCGAGCGCAAGCTCAAGCGCGAGGCCGAGGCCGCCGTCATCGCCTCCCGCGCCCGCCGGGAAGGCAAGGTCGACGCATGATCGTCGCCTTCTCCGTCACGCCCCTGGGTGTCGGTGAGGACGTCGGCGAGTACGTCGCCGACGCCGTCCGCGTGGTGCGCGAGTCCGGACTGCCCAACCGTACGGACGCGATGTTCACCTCGGTCGAAGGCGACTGGGACGAGGTGATGGACGTGGTCAGGCGCGCCGTCGCCGCGGTCGAGGCCCGCGCTCCACGCGTCTCGGTCGTCCTGAAGGCCGACATCCGCCCCGGCGTCACCGACGGCCTCACCTCCAAGGTCGACACCGTCGAGCGGCACCTGAGCAGCTGAGCGCCGCTCGCTCCGCGAACCCCCGGCCGGTGCGGCCGGGGGTTTCCCGTGCTCGCTCCTCCTGGTACGGGAGTGCGCCGGGAGGGCCGGGAAGCCGGCCGGACCGCCGCCGGAGCGGCAACCGCACCGGCAACCGGGACCGAAGAGCGAGACAGGGCTGACCACGATATGACCAGTCGGTAAGGTCTCTGCCGTGCCGAAGCCGCTCAGCCTCCCCTTCGACCCGATCGCCCGCGCCGACGAACTCTGGCAGCAGCGATGGGGCCCCGTGCCGTCGATGGCGGCGATCACCTCCATCATGCGCGCGCACCAGATCCTGCTCGCCGAGGTCGACGCCGTGGTCAAGCCGTACGGACTGACCTTCGCCCGTTACGAGGCGCTGGTGCTGCTGACCTTCTCCAAGGCCGGCGAACTGCCCATGTCCAAGATCGGCGAGCGTCTGATGGTGCACCCGACCTCCGTGACGAACACCGTCGACCGCCTGGTGCGGTCCGGCCTGGTCGACAAGCGTCCCAACCCCAACGACGGACGCGGCACGCTCGCCTCCATCACCGACAAGGGCCGCGAGGTCGTGGAGGCGGCCACCCGCGAGCTGATGGCGATGGACTTCGGGCTCGGCGTGTACGACGACGAGGAGTGCGCCGAGATCTTCGCGATGCTGCGGCCGCTGCGGGTTGCGGCGCACGACTTCGAGGAGAAGTAGCCCGGCAACCCGGGCGAAGATCGCCCCTTGCGCCCCGTTACGCTCGATGCCATGAAAGCGAATGTGCTGACCCGCTACCGGGTGATGGCCTACATCACCGCCGTGTGGCTGCTCGTGTTCACCGGCGCCATCGTCCTGAAGTACGGGTTCGACACCGGCGACACCATGCTGATCTCGCAGATCCACGGTGTGCTGTTCATCATCTACGTGATCTTCGCCTTCGACCTCGGCTCCAAGGCGAAGTGGCCGTTCGGCAAGCTGCTGTGGGTGCTGGCCGCCGGCTGCATCCCGTTCGCCTCCTTCTTCGTCGAGCCGAAGGTGACCCGCGAGGCCCGCGCCCTGGTCACGGACGGCGCGACCCCGGTCAAGGCCGAGGCGTAATACCTGGTCACGGCCGCGAGCAGGGGCTCGCGGCCGTCAGGCGTCGACATTTACTAGGACGTCCTAGTAAATTTGAAGCATGGACGCTGACGCGATCGAGGAAGGCCGCCGACGCTGGCAGGCCCGTTACGACAAGGCCGGCAAGCGGGACGCCGACTTCACCACGCTCTCCGGGGACCCGGTCGAGCCCGTCTACGGGCCGCGGCCCGGGGACACCTACGAAGGATTCGAGCGCATCGGCTGGCCCGGTGAGTACCCCTTCACCCGCGGGCTGCACCCCACCGGCTACCGGGGCCGCACGTGGACCATCCGCCAGTTCGCCGGCTTCGGCAACGCCGAGCAGACCAACGAGCGCTACAAGATGATCCTGGCCGCCGGCGGCGGCGGGCTCTCCGTCGCCTTCGACATGCCGACGCTGATGGGCCGCGACTCCGACGACCCGCGCTCGCTCGGCGAGGTCGGCCACTGCGGTGTGGCCATCGACTCGGCCGCCGACATGGAGGTCCTGTTCAAGGACATCCCCCTCGGCGACGTGACGACGTCGATGACCATCTCCGGCCCGGCCGTCCCGGTCTTCTGCATGTACCTGGTCGCCGCCGAACGCCAGGGCGTCGACCCGGCCGTGCTCAACGGCACCCTGCAGACGGACATCTTCAAGGAGTACATCGCGCAGAAGGAGTGGCTGTTCCAGCCCGAGCCCCATCTGCGCCTGATCGGCGACCTGATGGAGCACTGCGCGCAGGGCATCCCCGCCTACAAGCCGCTGTCCGTCTCCGGCTACCACATCCGCGAGGCCGGCGCGACGGCCGCCCAGGAGCTCGCGTACACCCTCGCCGACGGCTTCGGCTACGTCGAACTCGGGCTGTCCCGCGGTCTGGACGTGGACACCTTCGCGCCCGGCCTGTCCTTCTTCTTCGACGCGCACCTCGACTTCTTCGAGGAGATCGCCAAGTTCCGTGCCGCGCGCCGGATCTGGGCCCGCTGGATGAAGGAGGTGTACGGGGCGAAGACGGACAAGGCGCAGTGGCTGCGGTTCCACACCCAGACCGCCGGCGTCTCGCTCACCGCCCAGCAGCCGTACAACAACGTGGTGCGCACCGCCGTCGAGGCCCTGTCCGCCGTCCTCGGCGGCACCAACTCGCTGCACACCAACGCCCTCGACGAGACCCTCGCGCTGCCCTCCGAGCAGGCCGCCGAGATCGCGCTGCGCACCCAGCAGGTGCTCATGGAGGAGACCGGCGTCGCCAATGTCGCGGACCCGCTGGGCGGTTCGTGGTACGTCGAGCAGCTCACCGACCGGATCGAGGCCGACGCCGAGAAGATCTTCGAGCAGATCAAGGAGCGCGGACTGCGCGCCCACCCGGACGGCAGGCACCCCATCGGCCCGATGACGTCCGGCATCCTGCGCGGGATCGAGGACGGCTGGTTCACCGGCGAGATCGCCGAGTCCGCCTTCCGCTACCAGCAGGCGCTGGAGAAGGGCGAGAAGAAGGTCGTCGGCGTCAACACCGCCACCGGCTCGGTCACGGGCGACCTGGAGATCCTCCGGGTGAGCCACGAGGTCGAGTGGGAGCAGGTCCGCGTGCTCGGCGAGCGCAAGGGCCGGCGCGACGACGCGGCGGTGCGGGCCGCGCTGGACGCGATGCTCGTCGCCGCGCGCGACGGCTCCAACATGATCGGCCCGATGCTCGACGCCGTCCGCGCGGAGGCGACTCTCGGCGAGATCTGCGGGGCGCTGCGCGACGAGTGGGGCGTCTACACGGAGCCGCCGGGCTTCTGACGGCCGGCTCGCGCCGCATGCACGGGCCGGGGCCGGGTACCGAATCCGGCCGCCCGGCCTCGGGCGGGCGGGCCAACGGTCGCCTGACCTCGGCCCGGCCCGGCCCGGTGACGGTCATCCGGCCTCGGTCCGGCGTGGCCGGGCGCGCCCGGCCGCCGGGGCAGCCGGGCGCGGGGACGTCGGTCCACGGCCGTCAGGCCGAGAGCGCGCCGAGGCCGGACACCAGCAGGGAGGTGAACCGGCGCGCCCACTCCTCGTCCACCGGCTCCGCGCTCACCAGCGCCCGGTGGACCACGGCGCCCGCCACCACGTCGAAGATCAGGTCCGTGGTGCGGGCCTCCGCCACGGGGTCGTCGTCGTACGGAAGCTCGCCCCGGGCCTGTGCGCGTTCCCGGCCCTCCACCACCAGCCGCTTCTGCCGCTCGACGATCGCCTCGCGGATCCGGCCGCGCAGCGCGTCGTCGCACGTGGACTCCGCGACGACGCCCATGAGCGCGGTCTTTGTCTCCGGCTGCGCGAGCAGGTCCCCGAACTGGAGGACCACACCCTCCACATCGGCGGCGAGGCTGCCCCGGTCGGGGAGTTCGAGCTCGTCGAAGAGCACGGCGACGGCGTCGACCACGAGCTCGTTCTTGTTGGTCCAGCGGCGGTAGAGCGTGGTCTTGGCGACTCCGGCCCGGGAGGCCACATCCCCCATCGTCAGCTTCGACCAGCCGAGCTGGACGAGCGCGGCACGGGTCGCGGCCAGGATCGCGGCGTCGGTCTCGGCGCTGCGGGGCCGTCCCGTACGACCCTTACGTGTGGGTTCGGGGTGGGCGGTGCTGGGCATGCCCGAGACCATACCGGCCGGTAAGCAGATTGCTGTGAGGCAGTTCACGGGAAATCTCACACGCGTCGAACAGGATGCAGATACGCTACGACCCGTAGCGAAAGCCTGGTCCGAGCGGCCGGGCGCGGAGCGACGACCACAGGCGCCGAGGTGGGGACCCGGCGCCGTTCGGCCGACCGCAAGGCCGGTTTTTCACATGCGCGCGCGGAAGGGGGAGGATGTACCCATGCAGCCTAGGAACATGTCCATGAGCGGCGTCGTCGACCTCGCCGCGGTGAAGGCGGCCACAGAGGCCAAGGCGAAGGCGGAGCAGGCCCGCGCGGAGTCCGCCCGGCAGGGTGGCGGCGGTGCCGTGTCGCCCGCCGCGCTGGTGATCGACACCGACGAGGCGCGCTTCGAGCGCGACGTCCTGCAGCGTTCCACTGAGGTCCCGGTCGTCATCGACTTCTGGGCCGAGTGGTGTGAGCCGTGCAAGCAGCTCAGCCCGCTCCTGGACCGCCTCGCGAAGGAGTACAACGGCCGGTTCGTTCTCGCCAAGATCGACGTCGACGCCAACCAGATGCTGATGCAGCAGTTCGGTGTCCAGGGCATCCCGGCGGTCTTCGCCGTGGTGGCGGGCCAGGCACTGCCCCTCTTCCAGGGCGCGGCCCCCGAGGCGCAGATCCGCCAGACGCTGGACCAGCTGATCCAGGTGGCCGAGGAGCGCTTCGGGCTCACCGGCATCACCGTGGACCCGGACGCCTCGGGCGAGGCGGTCGAGGCCCCCGTTCCGGCGGGCCCGTACGACGCGCTGTTGGGTGCGGCCATGGACGCGCTCGACGCCGGTGACTTTGGCGGCGCGATCCAGGCGTACAAGAACGTGCTGGCGGACGATCCGGCCAACAGCGAGGCCAAGCTGGGCCTCGCCCAGGCCGAACTGCTCGGCCGCGTACGGGACATGGACCCGCAGAAGGTCCGCCGGGACGCCGCCGACAACCCGGGCGACGTGCAGGCCCAGATCGCCGCGGCCGACCTCGACCTGGTCGGCGGTCACGTGGAGGACGCGTTCGGCCGGCTCGTGGAGGCCGTGCGGCGCACGGCGGGCGCGGACCGCGACGCTGCGCGGGTGCGGCTGCTCGAACTCTTCGAGGTGGTCGGTCCCGAGGACCCGCGGGTGACGGCGTCGCGTCAGGCGCTGGCGCGGGTGCTCTTCTGACGCACGTTGACAGACCTTCTGACAACGGCGCCCGAATGCGCCTTGTCTGAATGGTTTTGCGGCGGTGGTGCCGGGCGCGGCACCACCGCCGATTTGGCGACACAGTGACAAAACGCAGCCGTGCTTTACCAAAACTTGGCAATGTGAACGGCTGTTACTCCGAGTACAACAGCCCGCTGGTTCTGTCCGTTTATTGACGGCAATCTCCCCTCTGCTCCCTCGTCGGGTGGCACCCTGTGTGCTCGGTCGACGCCGCGCGGTCGTGACGTGGTTATCAGGCCGTTACTAGTGAGTAACGAACCCCCTTGTATCCGGGCTTGGAATGGACCACGATCGGCGACGCTCGGTCCAATACCGCACCCGCCCGGCTTCCAGCCGTGCCGCGGTCCGTTGGGTCCCCACCGGGCCGGTCGGCGGCAGTGGCGCCGGCCGCGGACAGGGGGGTTCCTGCTGACCGGCAGGGCCTGTCCGACCGGTTGCGCGAGAGTGCGGCCAGTGGTTGTCGCTCGGGGGTGATCGCCGGTGTTTCGGACGCAGCAGCGCCTGAAAGTACAGGCGCTCTCCTTCCCGAGGACGTAGCACTTCTCCCATCCCAGGACGGGCCCGAGGGCCCGGACCGGAGATGTACGTCCGAGAAGGAGGAAAGTCATGGAGTCTGTGGCTCGTGGCGGAACCAGATGGAAGCGGTTCGCCCTGGTCATGGTGCCGAGTGTGGCCGCGACGGCCGCGATAGGCATCGGCCTGGCACAGGGCGCGCTCGCCGCGTCGTTCGCTGTGTCCGGCCAGGAATTCAAGGTCACCGCAGGCAAGCTCGTCGGACATGGGTTCTCCCAGTACGGCGGCGTCGACATGGGGTACAAGGACCTCAAGGGTGACGAGAAGGTCGCGCGTCCCGTCGCGATCTCGACCTTCAAGAACGCCTCGATCACCAAGATGTGCCAGTCGGTCGTCACCGACGTGCCGTTCGTCGGCAAGGTCACCCTGCGGCTGACCGCAGGTGACAAGGGCAAGGACGTCAAGGCGGAGAACCTCTACCTGGACGTGTCCGAACTGGACGCGGACGCCAAGTTCGAGAACATCGACATCGGCGTCGCGGCCAAGGACACGGACAACCCCGGCACGGGCAAGGGTCCTGAGGTCAAGGACAAGTCCATCCTGCCGAACGGCTTCGGACAGCAGGCCGATGTGGCCACGCTGACCGGTGTCGAGCAGAAGGCGTGGGCGACCACCGCCGGCACCTTCGAACTGAGCGGTCTGAGCATGCGCCTGCACAAGGGCGACGGACCCAAGGTCGAGTGCTACTGACGGTCATCCCGTCCGGGCGGGCGGGTGAAACTCTGGCAGCTTCGCCCGCCCGCCACTCTCTTCACACAGCAACGCCAGTACCAGGGAGCTGTTTTCCATGAGCGCCGAGTCTGCAGTGTCACAGGGGCGGGACGAGCACGTCGTCCGCGTCGTTCGGCGGAACTTCCGCAACTGGCGGGGACAGCGGCCCTTCTGGGCCGGCCTGTTCACCCTGCTCGGCGGAATCCCGATCGCCTACTTCCCGTATGCGACCTTCAAGCTCGGTCACATGACCCTGTCGATGGCGACAACGGCGGGCGCGGGCTCCCTGATCATCGGCGTACTGCTGGTCACGCTCGGTCTGACGATGTGGTTCCACCACATCGTCAGGGTGTTCGCGGGCATAGCCACGATTCTCCTGGCACTGATCTCCATCCCGATCGCCAACCTGGGCGGGTTCATCGTCGGCTTCCTGTTCTCTCTCATCGGTGGCGCGCTCGCTCTGTCGTGGGTGCCGGGGAAGCCCGCGGCGGCGACAGCCGTGCCGTCCGCCGACGAGACCGCAATGCCGAGCGACGTGGAGATTCCCGGCGTGCCCGAGCAGTGGGACGGCTACGGCGCGGCCGCACACGAGACAACCATCGAAGGCAACGGCGGGAGGAACAGTGCCGGGTGACGTGACACCACCGCTGACCGCGGGCGCGGGCGGCGACGGTTCGCGCGAGAGGAAAGGGCCGCGGCACGCCGCCCCCAAGAAGTCGCTGCTGACCAGGATGCAGCTGCCCGCGAGCAAGGCCATAGCCCTGGCCGCGATGCCCACCGCCGTGTTCGTGGGCATGGGCCTCACCCCCAAGCTGGCGCTCGCCGACGACAAGGACATCCCGTTCGCGCCCGGTCCGTGCGTGACCCGCTCGGACGAGCCGGCGGAGTCCGAGTCCCCGTCGCCCTCCGAGTCGGCGAAGCCGTCCGAGACGCCGTCGCCCTCCGAGAGCGCGAAGCCGGAGCCGACGCCGAGCGACACGTCCCTCACGGACGTCCTGAAGCCGAAGCCGTCCGAGAGCCCGTCCGCGGACACGGCCGACAAGACCGCGGAGGCCGTGTCACCGGAGCCGACTCCGAGCGAGACCAGGAACCCGCTGGACCCGCTGGGCGTGGGCGACGCGCTCAAGGACCTGTTCGACGGCCCCGACATGGAGCCGGAGACCAGCCCGACGCCGACGCCGACGCCGACGCCAACTGAGAGTGCGAGCACCGAGCCGGCCGACGAGCCCTCCGAGACGCCGTCCGTGACGCCGTCCGAGACGCCGACGGAGAAGCCCGCCGACGCCGTGGGCGACGTGGTGGACGACACGGTCGACACGTCCAAGGAAGCGATCAAGGACGCCGCCGACAAGGTCGGCGCGACGGTCGAGGAGCTGGACGAGGACGCCAAGGGGCTCGACCCGAAGGCTGACGAGGACATCCCGGACGGCGCCAAGCCGCGCTTCCCGTGCCCGACCCCGGACCCGGAGGCGCTCGCCGCCGCGGAGCTGGAACCGGGCCGTCCGCTGCTCCCGGACGAGCCGTGGATCCTGGAGAGCACCCGGCTCACCCTGAACGGCCTGGACTACCACGGCATCGTCGAGGTCAGGACGGGCAGCGGAAAGATCAAGAAGGTCCTGAAGTTCACGGCGACGGGCGTCGACATCAAGGACCTGCACCAGCTGGTGCAAGGCCCGAACGGCACGATCGCGCACGTCGAGGCCGACAAGGGCTCCACCTCGACGATCCGCGACGGCGAGGTCACGATGTACACCGAGGAGCTGAAGGGCAACCTCTTCGGTCTCATCCCGGTGACGTTCAGCCCGGAGACACCGCCGCCGCTGAATGTCCCGTTCGCCGTCTTCACCGACGTGAAGGTCACGCAGGCCGGCCAGTTCGGCGGCACGCTGACGGTCCCAGGACTGCACAACTACTTCACGGGCGCGTAGAGCGACCCGAGAGGACCGGAACCACCGGGAGCCGCGAAAAGAACTGCGGGCCGCACCCCTTCGGGGGTGCGGCCCGCAGTGCGTCCGGGTGCGCCGCGTCGACGAGCGGGACGGCCAGGCCTTCGTGAACGCCGCGCAGCAGGGGCCCCCGGTGTTCCCACCGGAGGCCGCCCGTCGAGCGAGGGAGTGTCAGGACTTCGACTGACCGCCCAAGTGGTGCACCCGGACCATGTTCGTCGTGCCCGGGACGCCCGGAGGGGAGCCCGCGGTGATGATCATGGTGTCGCCCTCGTTGTAGCGCTGGAGCTTCAGCAGTGCCGCGTCCACCAGGTCCACCATCGCGTCCGTCGTCTCCACGAACGGCGCCAGGAAGGACTCCACGCCCCAGCTCAGCGACAGCTGGTTGCGGGTGGACTCGTCCGTCGTGAAGGCCATGATCGGCTGGGACGCGCGGTAGCGGGACAGGCGGCGGGCCGTGTCGCCTGACTTGGTGAAGGCCACCAGCGCCTTGCCGTCCAGGAAGTCCGCGATCTCGCACGCCGCGCGGGCCACCGAACCGCCCTGGGTGCGCGGCTTCTTGCCCGGGACCAGCGGCTGGAGGCCCTTGGAGATCAGTTCCTCCTCCGCGGCAACGACGATCTTCGACATCGTCCGGACCGTCTCGATCGGGTACGCGCCGACCGAGGACTCCGCGGAGAGCATGACCGCGTCCGCGCCGTCCAGGATCGCGTTGGCCACGTCGGACGCCTCGGCGCGGGTGGGACGGGAGTTGGTGATCATCGACTCCATCATCTGGGTCGCCACGATCACCGGCTTGGCGTTGCGGCGGCACATCTCGATGAGCCGCTTCTGCACCATCGGGACCCGCTCGAGGGGGTACTCGACGGCCAGGTCGCCGCGCGCCACCATCACGCCGTCGAACGCCATCACGACGTCCTGCATGTTGGCGACGGCCTGCGGCTTCTCCACCTTGGCGATGACCGGGACCCGGCGGCCCTCCTCGTCCATCACCTTGTGGACGTCCTTGACGTCGCTCGCGTCGCGGACGAACGAGAGCGCCACCAGGTCGCAGCCCATGCGGAGCGCGAAGCGCAGGTCCTCGACGTCCTTCTCGGACAGGGCAGGGACGTTGACCGCCGCGCCGGGCAGGTTGATGCCCTTGTGGTCGGAGATCACGCCGCCCTCGACGACGATCGTCTTGACCCGCTGCCCGTCGACCTCGACGACGCGCAGCTCGACGTTGCCGTCGTTGATCAGGACCTGGTCGCCCTTGGAGACGTCTCCGGGCAGGCCCTTGTACGTGGTACCGCAGATCGACTTGTCGCCGGGGACGTCCTCGGTGGTGATGGTGAACTCGTCGCCGCGGACCAGCTCGACCGGTCCCTCGGCGAAGGTCTCCAGGCGGATCTTGGGACCCTGGAGGTCGGCCAGCACGCCGACGGCGTGTCCCGTCTCCTCGCACGCCTGACGCAGGCGGTGATACCGCTCCTCGTGCTCAGCGTGGGTCCCGTGGCTCATGTTGAAACGGGCCACGTTCATGCCGGCCTCGATGAGCGCTTTCAGCTGCTCGTAGGAGTCGACGGCGGGGCCCAGTGTGCAGACGATTTTGGAACGGCGCATAAGGCGGATCCTATCGGTTTGTTTCCCTGCGGAATATTCCGTCTGGTGGAATGTACAAATGGGCGCCATGCCGCTCAGGCGTTCACCCTTTCTCGCACCAGTTCGAAGGTCTGTCGGGCGATCTCCAGCTCCTCGTCGGTCGGGACCACGGCCACGGCGACCCGTGCGCCCCGCGGCGAGATCAGCCGCGCCTCGTCCGAGCGCACGGCGTTCAGCCCGGCGTCCAGCGCGAGGCCCAGCTGCTCCAGGCCGGCGATCGCAGCCTCCCGCACCGGCGCGGCGTTCTCACCGACGCCGGCCGTGAAAGCGACCGCGTCCACCCGGCCGAGTACCGCGTAGTACGCCCCGATGTACTTCTTCAGCCGGTGGACGTAAATGTCGAACGCCAGCTTGGCCCGTTCGTCGCCCGCGTCGACACGGCGGCGGATCTCCCGCATGTCGTTGTCCCCGCAAAGGCCCACCAGGCCGCTCTTCTTGTTGAGCAGGACGTCGATCTCGTCGGCCGACATTCCCGCCACCCGCATGAGGTGGAACGTCACCGCCGGGTCGATGTCCCCGGAGCGCGTACCCATCACGAGCCCTTCCAAGGGGGTCAGCCCCATCGAGGTGTCCACGCAGCGGCCGCCCGCCACCGCGGAGGCGGACGCGCCGTTGCCGAGGTGCAGCACGATGACATTCACCTCGGACGGGTCCTTGCCCAGCAACGCCGCCGTCGCCCGCGACACGTAGGCGTGCGAGGTGCCGTGGAAGCCGTAGCGGCGGATCCGGTGGGCGTCGGCCGTCTCGACGTCGATGGCGTACCGGGCGGCCGGCTCGGGCATCGTCGTGTGGAACGCGGTGTCGAACACCGCGACCTGCGGCAGGTCCGGCCGCAGCGCCTGCGCGGTACGGATGCCGGTGATGTTCGCCGGGTTGTGCAGCGGGGCGACCGGGACCAGACGCTCGATCTCCGCCATCACCTCGTCCGTGATCACGGTCGGCTCGGTGAACCGCAGGCCGCCGTGCACCACCCGGTGGCCGATCGCCGCCAGCTCGGGGGAGTCCAGGCCGAGACCGTCGTGCGCCAGCTCGTCGGCGACCGCCTTCAGCGCGGCCGAGTGGTCGGCGATCGCGCCCGTGCGCTCCCGCCTCTCGCCGCCGGCCAGGGGGGTGTGCACCAGGCGTGAGGTGGACTCGCCGATCCGCTCGACCAGGCCGACCGCCAGCCGGGTGCTGTCGCGCATGTCCAGCAGCTGGTACTTCACCGACGACGAGCCGGAGTTGAGGACGAGAACGCGGGTGGCGGTGCGGGTCATGCGGGAAGCTCCTGAGCCGTCGACGGGTCCTGGGACTGGATCGCGGTGATCGCGACCGTGTTGACGATGTCGCTGACGAGCGCGCCGCGCGACAGGTCGTTGACCGGCTTGCGCAGACCCTGCAGCACCGGGCCGACCGCCACGGCGCCGGCCGAGCGCTGGACGGCCTTGTACGTGTTGTTGCCCGTGTTCAGGTCGGGGAAGATCAGGACGGTCGCCCGGCCCGCCACCTCCGAGTCGGGCAGCTTCGTCGCCGCGACGGACGGCTCGACCGCCGCGTCGTACTGGATCGGGCCCTCGGTCCGCAGGTCGGGCCGGGACTCACGGACCAGCTTGGTCGCCTCGCGGACCTTGTCCACGTCCGCGCCCGAGCCCGACGTGCCCGTGGAGTACGACAGCATCGCGATGCGCGGCTCCACGCCGAAGCGGGCGGCCGTCGCCGCCGACTGGATCGCGATGTCCGCGAGCTGCTCGGCGTCCGGGTCGGGGTTGACCGCGCAGTCGCCGTACACGAGCACCCGGTCGGCCAGGCACATGAAGAAGACGGACGAGACGATCGACGCCTCGGGCTTGGTCTTGATGATCTCGAAGGCCGGGCGGATCGTCGCCGCGGTGGAGTGGACCGAACCCGACACCATGCCGTCGGCCAGGCCCTCGTCGACCATGAGCGTGCCGAAGTAGTTGACGTCCGCGACCACGTCGTACGCCAGCTCCACCGTCACGCCCCTGTGCGCGCGCAGCGCCGCGTACCGCTCGGCGAAGGTCTGGCGCAGCTCCGAGGTCTGCGGGTCGATCAGCTGGGCCGGCGCGAGGTCGATGCCGAGGTCGGCGGCCTTCTTGCGGATCTGCTCGGTGTCGCCGAGCAGCGTCAGGTCGCACACGTCGCGGCGGATCAGCACGTCGGCGGCGCGCAGCACCCGCTCCTCCGTGCCCTCGGGCAGTACGACGCAGCGGCGGTCGGCACGGGCCTGCTCCAGCAGCTCGTGCTCGAACATCATCGGCGTCACCCGGCCGCTGCGCGCGACCGCGAGCCGGGCCAGCAGGTCCGCGGTGTCCGCGTGGCGCTCGAACAGGCCCAGCGCGGTCTCCGCCTTGCGGGGCGTGGTGGCGCTCAACTTGCCCTCGAGAGCGAACAGTTCGCCGGCCGTGGGGAAGCTGTTGCCGGCGACCGACACCACCGGCGTGCCGGGGGCGAGGCGGGAGGCGAGGGTGAGGATCTCCTCGCTCGGGCGCTCGTTCAGGGTCAGCAGCACGCCGGCGATGGGCGGGGTGCCCGCGGAGTGGGCGGCGAGCGCGCCCACCACGAGGTCGGCGCGGTCGCCCGGCGTGACCACCATGCAGCCGGGCGTCAGGGCGCCGAGGAAGTTCGGCAGCATCGCGCCGCCGAAGACGAAGTCCAGGGCGTCGCGCGCGAGGCCGGAGTCGTCGCCGAGCAGCACGGTGCCGCCGAGGGCGTGCGTGATCTGGGAGACCGTGGGGGCGGCGAGCGCGGGCTCGTCGGGCAGCACGTAGCAGGGGACCGGGAGACGCGCGGCGAGCCGCTCGGCTATCGCGGCGCGGTCGCCGGGCACGACCCGGTTCGCGACCATGGCGAGGACGTTGCAGCCAAGTCCCTCGTAGGCGCGGTAGGCGTTGCGGGTCTCCGCCCGTACGGCCTCCGGGGTCTGGCCCTTGCCGCCGACCACCGCGATCACCGAGGCGCCGAACTCGTTCGCCAGCCGTGCGTTCAGCGCCAGCTCGTCCGGGAGCTGGGTGCCCGCGTAGTCCGTGCCGAGGACCAGGACCACCTCGTAGTCCCTGGCCACCCGCAGGAAGCGCTCGACCAGGGCGGAGACCAGCTCGTCGGTGCCCTTCTCGGCCTGCAGCGCCGCCGCCTCGTGGTAGTCGATGCCGTACACCGACGCCGGGTCCTGGGAGAGCCGGTAGCGCACCCGCAGCAGCTCGAAGAGCCGGTCGGGGCCGTCGTGGACGAGCGGGCGGAAGACGCCCACCCGGTCCACCTGGCGGGTCAGGAGCTCCATGACCCCCAGCTCGACCACCTGCCGTCCGTCTCCGCGGTCGATCCCGGTCACGTACACGCTGCGCGTCACGCGTGCTCTCCCGTCCATAGCGTCGTTCCGGTACGTCGTACCGGCCGTGCCGCGGGCGGGCGGCCGACCGGATGCGGGCGTGCAGAAAAACCGCCCGGGGCGGCATTGCCCTCTTGACAATACCCCTGAGGATGGATAGAGCGCCCGTCGGGCACCGTACGGCCCGGCCTTCCGGAGGCGGCTGGGAGCGCGCGGGCGGTTCGGGCACCGTGGGACAATCGGACCGGGCTCACACGTACCACGACGAGCAGGAGACACGGCACGATGCGTATCGGAGTTCTCACCGCAGGCGGCGACTGTCCTGGCCTGAACGCAGTGATCCGGTCGGTCGTACACCGCGCCCTGACCGGCCACGGCGACGAGGTCATCGGCTTCGAGGACGGCTTCCGTGGTCTGCTCGACGGCCACTACCGCCCCCTCGACCTCAATGCGGTGGGCGGCATCCTCGCGCGCGGCGGCACCATCCTCGGCTCCACCCGCCTGGAACGCGGCCGCCTGCGCGAAGCCGCCGAGAACGCGGCCGACTTGGCGAAGCAGTACGGCATCGACGCGCTCATCCCCATCGGCGGCGAGGGCACGCTCACCGCGTCCCGCCTGCTGTCGGAGGCCGGGATGCCCGTCGTGGGCGTCCCCAAGACGATCGACAACGACATCTCGTCCACCGACCGCACCTTCGGCTTCGACACCGCCGTCATGGTCGCCACCGAGGCCATCGACCGCCTCAAGACCACCGCCGAGTCGCACCAGCGCGTGATGGTGGTCGAGGTCATGGGCCGGCACGCGGGCTGGATCGCCCTGGAGTCGGGCATGGCGGGCGGTGCGCACGGCATCTGCCTGCCCGAGCGGCCCTTCGAGGTCGACGACCTGGTGAAGATGGTGGAGGAGCGCTTCGCGCGCGGCAAGAAGTTCGCGGTCGTCTGCGTCGCCGAGGGCGCGCACCCCGCCGAGGGGTCGATGGAGTACGCCAAGGGCGAGATCGACCAGTTCGGTCACGAGCGCTTCCAGGGCATCGGCAACCGGCTGGCCGCGGAGCTGGAGCGGCGCCTGGGCAAGGAGGCCAAGCCGGTCATCCTGGGCCATGTGCAGCGCGGCGGCACACCGACCGCGTACGACCGGGTCCTCGCCACCCGCTTCGGCTGGCACGCGGTGGAGGCGGCGCACCGTGGCGACTTCGGCAAGATGACGGCGCTGCGCGGCACGGACGTGGTGATGGTGCCGCTGGCCGACGCGGTCACGCGGCTGAAGACCGTGCCGGAGGACCGGGTGTTCGAGGCGGAGTCCGTCTTCTGAGCGGTCCGCCCCCGCTGTTCTCCGACGAGCGGCCCCGACCGTCCTTCCGCGGACGGTCGGGGCCGCTCGTGCTTCCCCCGCATCCCCCGTGATCCCCCGTTTCCCCCGTACGCCCCGGGTGGCCGCGCGGTCGGCGCGGAATCCGGTTGGCGCAGATCACTCTTGAGTTCCGCGGGCCTCGTCGCAAGGCTGTTCCCCGTCCGGGACATGTCCCACCCTGTCCCAGCTGGTGAGTCGGCAGAAGGAGAGCGGATGGCGGGGACCAGGAGCGGTGCTCCGGATCCGGAACGGGCCACCGACGCGGCCGAGTTCGTGGCCGCTCTGCAGGCGCTGAAGGACTGGTCGGGGCTGACGTATCGCGAACTGACGTCCCGCGCCGAGGCGGTGGGCGACGTGCTGCCGCGCTCCACGGTCGCCAACATGCTCGGCCGCGCCACGGTGCCGCGCGAGGAGCTGGTCGCCGCCTTCGTGCGGGCGTGCGGGTGCGACCCGGGCGACCTGGACACCTGGCTGCGGGTGCGCAAGGAGCTGGCCCGCGGGGAGCGGCAGGCCTCAGAGACACCGGACGCCGCCCCGTCCTGCGCCGACACGGCCGACGGCGAGGCCGTGGGCGGGGCCGCCCAGGCACCCGACAGCGCACCCGCCGCGCCCGCGTCCGCATCCGGTCCCTCCACGCCCAGGCCGCGCCGCCGGGCACGAGCCCTGCTGCCCGTCGCCGGGTTCCTGGTCGCGGCAGCGGCGGTGGCCGCGGCCGTCGTCCTTCCAGGCGACGGCGACGGCGACGAGGACGGACGCGGTCAGGGGCAGGGGAACGGCCGGCCCGTCGCCGCCGCGTCCGGGCCGGGGCCCGCGCCCGCTCCCGGGGCCGTGACGATCCGAGCCGTGCACTCGGGTCTCTGCCTCGCCGAGGACGGCGGCCAGAACGGTCAGTTGTACCAGCGAGCCTGCGCACCGGACTCGGTCCCGCGCTTCTCGCTCAAGCGGATCGAGGGCGGCTGGCGGCTGGTGACGTTCCACCAGAAGTTCGGTGAGGGCTGCACAGGCGTGCAGGACAAGTCGGTGTGGGACGGCGCCCCCGTCGAGGACCAGGAGTGCGGCAAGCGCGGCCCGGCCGAGGCGTTCCGGCTGGAGCCGGTCGGCAGCCCCGTCCGCGGATACCGGCTGCGGCCGCTCCACAGCGACCTGTGCGTCGGCGTGGAGGAGGGCACGAAGCGGGCGGGGGCACCGCTGCGGCAGCTCGCCTGTGCCGCTGACGCGAAGGGCCAGCTCTTCGCCTTCGACCGCAGGTCCTCGACGACGGGGTGAGAGGCCGCCCACCGGCGCGCGCACGTTCCGCGTGACGCACGTTCCTCCTGACGCACGTTCCGGGTGAACCGCGCCTTCCCGCTGTCGCCGTCAATTCACCTGAAACGGGCTTGAACGGCCCGTCGGCGGGCACCTCGGGCGGGCAAATCGGAAATCCCGCTGACGCGATTCGGCATGTCGGGTATACGACAGCCCTTCACTTGTCTGACCACTGTCATTCTCGCGCCGGTTGCTGGCAGTCTCGGCCGGGTTCCATCAGGCAGGCCGAACACCGCGCCCCGATCCGGCACTTCCTCCCCACGTCGTGCTCCGGGCCGCGGTACCGGTCTGCCCGCGAGCTCCTGACACCCCATCAGAGCGGCACCACCCTCGCCGCTCACCCCCCACCGGGCCGCGGACCCCGCGCGGCTCCCTGCCGAGGAGACCTGAGTGACACGCAGCACCACCCGCAGGGCGACCACCCGAGCCGCGGTTCTCGTGGCGTCGGCCGCGATGGTCGTCGTCGGTATGCAGACCGGTTCGGCGACCGCCCAGGCGGACCGGGCCGACGACGCGACGGCCACCGCCCAGGCGCCCGCCGACCGCGTCTTCGCCCTCAAGGAGGCGCAGGCCGGGGCCGGTGCCGAGGCGCATGCCCTCGGTCTCGGTGACAAGGAGAGGCTTGTCGTCCGCGATGTCGTCAAGGACGCCGACGGCACTGTGCACACGCGGTACGAGCGCACGTACGCCGGGCTGCCGGTCCTCGGCGGCGACCTCGTCGTCCACGAGAAGAAGAACGGCAAGCGCTCGGTCACCAAGGCGACCGCAGCCCGCATATCCGTGACCGGCACGGACGCGAAGGTCTCCGCGTCCGCCGCGGAGAAGTCCGCGCTGAAGGCCGCCGCGGCCGGGGACACCGACGAGGTCGCCGCCGAGGGCGCGCCGCGCAAGGTCGTCTGGGCGGCGTCCGGCAAGCCCGTACTGGCCTGGGAGACCGTCGTCACCGGCGTGCAGCACGACGGCACGCCGAGCGAGCGGCACGTCGTGACCGACGCGACCACCGGAGCGGAGCTGTTCTCCTACGAGACGGTCCACACCGGCACCGGCACCGGCGACTACAACGGCACCGTCCCGCTGACCACCACGCCGAACGGCAGCACCTTCGACCTGAAGGACGGCCAGCGCGGCGGCCACCGCACCTTCGACCTCAACGGCGGCACCTCGGGCACCGGCACCCTGTTCAACGACGCCGACGACGTCTGGGGCGGCGGCCGGCAGAACGCCGCGGTCGACGCGCACTACGGCGCCGCGGTCACCTGGGACTACTACAAGAACGTGCACGGCCGCAGCGGCATCAGGAACGACGGGGTCGCCGCGTACTCCCGGGTCCACTACGGCAACGCGTACGTCAACGCCTTCTGGTCGGACTCCTGCTTCTGCATGACCTACGGCGACGGCGCGAACAACACCAAGCCGCTCACCTCGCTCGACGTCGCCGCCCACGAGATGACCCACGGCGTCACCTCCAACACCGCCAGGCTCGTCTACCGCGGCGAGTCGGGCGGCCTGAACGAGGCCACCTCCGACATCTTCGGCGCCGCCGCCGAGTTCGCCGCGTCGAACACGGCCGACGCGGGCGACTACCTCATCGGCGAGAAGATCGACATCCGCGGCAACGGCACCCCGCTGCGCTACATGGACAAGCCCAGCAAGGACGGCAACTCCAAGGACTACTGGTACAGGGGCATCAACCGGATCGACGTCCACTACTCGTCCGGCCCCGCCAACCACTTCTTCTACCTGCTGTCCGAGGGCAGCGGTGCCAAGACGATCAACGGCGTGAGCTACGACAGCCCGACCTACGACGGCAAGGCCGTCAGCGGCATCGGCCGCGACAAGGCCGAGCGGATCTGGTACAAGGCGCTCACCGCGTACATGACCTCCACCACGGACTACGCGGGCGCCCGCACCGCCACCCTGTCGGCCGCGACCGACCTGTACGGCGCGAGCAGCGCCGAGTACCAGGCAGTGAACGCCGCCTGGGCCGGGGTCAACGTCAAGTGACCACCCGCTGATCGAGCGGGGCGACACCGTCGCCCCGGGCCGTGCCGTACCGCCGCTCCACCGGCGGTGCGGCACGGCTTGTCTTCGCCTTTGGCAAGGCGCCCGCAAAAACTGTGGTTCCCCTCACCGCGCTCCGGCTGGGCCTCTGAGATCATCCCTTGCGCCGAACGCAACGGGCCGAGGGGAGCTGACTGTCATGGCGGAGCGGGTAAGAGGCAAGGGCCGCGTCCTCCCGGTCGACGACCCCGTCGCGGAGGAGGTCTACGCCGAGCTCGCCCGGTCGCCCTGGCTGGAGATCGCGGAGCTCGCCGCCCTGACCTCCCTCACCGAGCAGGAGACCGACGAGGCGCTCGGCCGCCTGGTGGACATGGGGGCCGCGGAGCACGCCGCCGGGGTGCCGCTGAAGGTGGTCGTCCTGCCGCCGAGCGCGGTCGCAGCCGAGTGGGTGCGCCGGCTGGAGGACCAGGTGATCCAGTCGCACCAGGCCGTCGAGTCGCTCACCCAGGAGTACCTCGCCGCACGTGGCGCGGGCAGCGCGTCGCGGATACGGGCCGTGTCCGCCGAGGAGATGCTGCACCTCTTCGAGACCGGCCAGGAGAACTGCCGCAGCAGCGTGCGGGGGATAGCGGCGCCGCCCTTCGCGGCGGTGATCGGCACCAACGACGAGCGTCAGCTGCGGCGGATGAGCCAGGGCATCTCGTACCGGACGGTCTACGCGGCCGAGGCGCTGAACAACCCGGCCGCCCGCACGAGCATGCTCCACATGCTCGCGCACGGCGAGGAGGGGCGTTTCATCGCCAGGACCCCGATGAAACTCGTCGTCTTCGACGAGGATCTCGCCCTGGTGCCGGTGGTGTCGCGGACCCGGACCGCCGAGTCCCTGGTGATCGGCCGCTCCGACCTGCTCGACGGGTTCCTCAGCCTCTTCGAGACCGTCTGGGAGATGGCGATGCCGCTGGGTGTCGAGGGCACGGTCGACACCGATCTGGGGGACGACGAACGGGAGTTGCTGTACCTGATGGCCGCGGGATCGACCGATCTGCGCATCGCCCGCCACTTCGGGGTCTCATCGCGCACGGTCGAACGCCGGATCAAGACGGTGCTCGAACGGCTGGGCGCCACGAGCCGGTTCCAGGCCGGTGCGCTGGCCGCCCGCCGCGGCTGGCTGTGACCCCCGCCCGCGCCGGCCGTGGTCAGCCGCCGGACAGGGCCCAGAAGTGGTCCACGATGCTCTCCAGGAAGTCACGGCCGGGCTCGCCCGTGTCCCTCGACGTCTCGCCCCAGCTCAGGGTCGCCATCATCCGGGACTGGTAGTCGGCGTGCAGCCGCTGGAGCACGGCCTCCAGGTGGCCGCGGTCCAGCGGGAGCATCTTGCCGACCGGACGGACGTACGCCTGCCAGCGCGCGGTCACCGCGCTGCGCAGGAGCTCCGCCAGCTCCTCGTCGCGGCCCGTGGCGGCCAGCAGCGCACGCGGGGTCAGGCGCAGGGTCTCGGCGAGCGCAGCGGTCTGGCGCTCGTTGCCGCGCCAGCGGCCCGATTCCTCCATCCTCTGGTACACGGCGGTGTCGAGACCGACCCGGCGGGCGAGGTCGTCGGTCGCCATGCCGCGCGCGATGCGGTGCTCGCGCAGGGTCGTCGCGGCCGCGAGCAGTTCGCCGGGGGAGCACCACAGGACGCCCGCGAGGGCGGTCAGTTCGCGGGTGCCGGGCGTCGCGAGCCCGCGTTCCCAGGCCATGACCGTGTCCGGCGAGACGTGGAGTCCGTACTGGGCCCGCAGTCCGTAGGCGACATGACCGGGCGCCATCCCCAGGGCCTCGCGGAGTCGGCGCGCGGCGGGGGCGTTGAAGGGTGGGGAAGGGGTGTGCTGCACGGGCACAACGTACGGGGAAGTGAACGCCGGCGACTACGGTGCGTTCCCCTCAAGCTACATGTCGTAGGAATCTCCGAGCTGATCCACAGCCGTGGACGTACGCCGGAGCTACCGAAGGGTACCGGCGTATCCGGGTGGCCCCGGGCCCGGCGTCACCCCTTGACCGCGCCGCCGAGGGCGAACCCGCCGCCGAGCCTGCGCGCGATCAGCACGTACAGGACCAGCACCGGCGCCGAGTACAGCAGCGAGAACGCCGCCAGCTGACCGTAGACCACGGAGCCGTAGTTGCCGAAGAACGTGAAGATCGAAACGGACGCGGGCAGTTGGTCGGGGGACAGGATCAGCATGAAGGGGACGAAGAAGTTCCCCCACAGCATGATGAACGTGTAGATCGACACCACCGTCACGCCGGGGCCCATCAGCGGCAGCACCACCCGGGTCAGGGTCTGCAGGTTCGACGCGCCGTCCGTCCAGGCCGCCTCCTCCAGCACCACCGGCACGCCGTCCATGAAGTTCTTCATCAGCCAGATGGCGAAAGGGAGTTGGGACGCGGCGAGGAACAGCGCCGTACCGTACGTCGTGTCGATCAGGTTCACCTGCACGAACAGCCCGTACACCGGGACCATGATCGCGGTGATCGGCACGCACGTCGTGAAGAGGATCGTGAGCAGATACGGGCGGGTGAACCGCGAGCGGTGCCGCGAGAGCGGATACGCGGCGAGCGCCGCGCACACCACCGACACCACGGTCGCCCCTCCGCACAGCACCAGGCTGTTGAGCATCGGCGTGAACGTGATCTCGTCCGTGAGCACCGCGTCGAAGTTCTCCGTCGTCGGCGACGCCGGAATCCGTACGCGCAGGTCGGCGTCCGCGTCCACCGACGCCAGCAGCAGCCACACCAGCGGCAGGGCGAAGGCCGCCGCTGTCAGCAGCAGTGCGCCGTTCGCCGCGAGGCGGGCGCGGGTGGTACGGCGCATCACGGCCCGCATCACACCTCCACCTTCATCAGACGCAGGTACACCACCGAGAACAGCGCCCCGACCAGCAGAAGCAGCAGCGCCACCGCCGTGCCGTAGCCGATCAGGGACTTGAGGAACGCCTGGTCGTACATGAACACCGGCAGCGTCTGGCTGCGGTTGCCCGGGCCGCCGCGGGTCATCGCCCAGATCAGCCCGAAGACGGACAGCGTGGAGAGGGTGTTGAGCATCAGGTTGGTGCCGATGGAGCGGCGGATCATCGGCAGCGTCACGTGCCAGACGCGGCGCGGGCCGCTCGCCCCGTCGACCTCGGCCGCCTCCGTGATGTCACGCGGGATCTCGGCCAGTGCGGCGGAGTAGATGAGCATCGAGAAGGCGGTGCCCCGCCAGACGTTGGCGAACGACACGGCCAGGATCGGCAGCGTGAACAGCCAGTTCTGCGAGGGGAGCTGGAGCCAGTCCAGCATCGCGTTGAGCGTGCCCTCACGCCGGAAGAAGGTGTACAGCAGGAACGCCGCGACGATCTCCGGCAGCACCCATGCCGTGATCACCACAACGCCCGTGAGCGTGCGCACCGGACGCGACGCGACGCGCATCAGACCGGCCAGCGCCAGGCCCAGCGTGTTCTGGCCGACGATCGCCGAGACGAACGTGAAGACGAGCGTGAGCCACACCGCGTTGCGGAAGCCGTCGTCGGCCAAGGCCCGCCGGAAGTTCGCGAGGCCCACGAAGCCCGCGCCCGACTGGCCGGTGAGCTGCGTGTTCGTGAAGGCGATCCACACGCAGTAGGCGATGGGGCCCGCGAGGAACAGCAGCAGGAGGACGGTGGCGGGGGCGAGCGGGGCCCACCGCCACCGTCCCGTCCGGGACGCGCTCACCGGCCGCTCACCGGGAGACGACCGCGCCGTCGGCGATGGTCCTCAGCTGCTCGTCGTAGGCCTTCGCCGCGTCGGCCGGCGACGCGTCACCCGTGGTCACCTTCTCCATGGCCTCGCCGATCGCCGTCGACACCTGCGGGTAGACGGGCAGCGCCGGCCGGTAGTGGGTGTGGCGCACCAGGCCGGTGAAGAAGTCGATGCCCGGCATGGACTTCAGATACCGGGGATCGGCGGCGACGTCCTCGCGCACCGCGATCTGCGCGCCGACCACGCACCACTCGGTCGCGTTCTCCTTCGACTGCAGCGTCCTGATGAACTCGAAGGCCAGATCGGGGTTCTGGGCCTTCGCCGGGATCGACCAGGCCCAGCCGCCGGACATCGAGACCTTGCCCGGAGCCTGGCCGTTTTGCGTCGGCATGGGCGCCTGCGCCAGCTTCTCGCTCCACTCCGGCCACTCCTTGGGGCCCTCGTTCACCCAGTTCTGGCCCATCCACGAGCCGTCGAGGGAGATCGCCAGCTTCCCCTCGGGGAACAACTCGGTGGCGACCCGCGTGCCGATGTTCGGGTCGAGGGCGTCGGACACGTCCGGACCGAGCTTCTCCTTGTACACCGTGCTCACGAAGCCGAGGGCGTCCTCGAACCCCTTGCCGCCCGCCACCCACTTCTTGGCCGACGAGTCGTAGAGAGGGTCCTCGCCCGTGCCGTAGAGCAGCATCTCGAAGCCCTGCATGACCGCCGCCTCGCCGGGGCCCTTGCCGGTGTAGACGTTGATCGGGATGACGCCGGGGACCTTCTTCTTGACCGTACGGGCCGCGTCCAGGACCTCCGCCCAGTTCTTCGGCGCCCAGTCGGCCGGCAGCCCGGCCTCGGCGAAGATCTCCTTGTTGAACCACAGCCCGCGGGTGTCGGTGCCGTCCGGCACCCCGTACGTCTTGCCGTCCTCCGCCTTCGCCGCGGCCTTCGCGGTGTCCACGAAGCGGTCCCACTGGTCCCACTCGGCCAGATAGTCGTCCAGCGGCTTCAAGTAGCCCGCCTTGATGTCGGAGTTGATGCGGAAGGTGTCCTCGTAGACCAGGTCGGGCGCGGTCTTGGGGGAGCGCATCATCTGCTGCGCCTTGGTGGCGTAGTCGTTGTCCGGGGCCTGGATCGGGATCAGCTTGACCTTCTTGCCCGGATGCTCCTTCTCGAACTGCTCCTTGGCCGCCTCCAGATAGGCGTCCTTGAAGCGGATCTTGTTGTCGGTGGACCGGTTGTAGGCGACCTCGACGGTGTCCGGATCGGCGCCGGAGCCGCTGCCGCATGCGGTGAGGCTCGCCGCGAGGGCGGTGACGGCGGTGATGAGGATCAGTGGGGCGGTGGGGCGCACGGGCACGACCTCCTCTGAGCCGGGGGAGCCGGGCGCCGGACTGGCGGCGCGGGGCTGCGGGCTGCTGTCCGTGACGGTATGACCGGTCTGTTGACAAAATCAATCCCCGTGCAGAGCACGGGAATTGAGGCCCGTGGCGGTGCTCAGTGCCGGGCGCTGACCCAGCGGTACTGGAGCTCCGGGCGGCCGATCTGGCCGTACTGGGGGCTGCGGACGGCCCGCCCGGCCATGACCAGATGCTCCAGGTAACGGCGGGCCGTGATCCGGGAGATGCCGACGGCCGCGGCGGCCTCGGTGGCGGTCAGCCCCTCGCCGGAGTCGCGCAGAGTACGGGTGACCGCCTCCAGGGTGGGCGCGCTCAGGCCCTTGGGGAGCGTCGTCGCGTTGCGCGGCGCGCGCAGTGCGGACAGGGCGCGGTCGACCTCCTCCTGGCCGCTGGCCTCTCCGGCGGCGGCCCGGAACTCGGCGTAGCGGCCGAGGCGGTCGCGGAGGGTGGCGAACGTGAACGGCTTCAGCACGTACTGCACGACCCCGAGCGCCACGCCCTCCCGGACGATGGCGAGGTCGCGGGCGGAGGTCACGGCGATGACGTCGGTGGAGTGTCCGGCGGCGCGCAGGGACCGTACGAGATGCAGGCCGTGCCCGTCGGGCAGGTACAGGTCGAGCAGCAGGAGGTCGACCTCGGCCCGCTCCAGCGCGCGCACGGCCTCGGCACGGGAGTGCGCGATCCCCACGACGACGAACCCGGGCACGCGCCCGACGTAGAGCGCGTGCGCGTCCGCGGCGACGGGGTCGTCTTCGACGACCAGCACCCGGATGGTCACGGACGCACCTCCCGGGCTCGGGCCACCCCGGAGCCGACGCGCCCCGCGGGCAGGCCGTGTGGGCCGGCCACGGGCAGGCGCCCCGCCGACGGAGCGTACGGGCCGGACCGCGTCCCTGGGCCAACTGCGGTCCTGCGCCCGCGGGAGACGCCTGCTGTCCTGCGCCCGCGCGAGACGTCCACGGTCGGCTGCAGGGTGCGGGCGTCCGGCCTTCGGCCGGGGCGGGTGGCCTCGGTCCGTGCCTGCGGGGTGCTGTGGCGCGGGGAGGCTGCGCGGGCCCGGGGCGCACGGTCGGGACCGGTGCTCGTGGACCGTGGCCGCGGGGCGGGCGGCGTCGCCGGCGCGTACAGGGGCGTCATGGGCGGGGCTCCGGGGTCAGGGGAAGACGGACCGTGAATATCGCTCCGCCTTCCGGAGCGCGCGTGAGCGTGATCGTGCCATGGCCGCGGTGGACCGCCTGGCGGACCAGCGCCAGGCCGATGCCCCGGCCGGGGCCGTGCGTCGACCAGCCGCGGCGGAAGACGTCGTCGACGGACTCGGGTTCGACACCGGGACCGGTGTCGGCGACGCGCAGCAGCAGCTCGTCCCGTTCGGCCCGCGCCGTCACGGTGACGCGTGCGCGGACGCCGCCCGGCGGGGGCGGCGCGACCCGCAGGTCGTCGCGGGGCTCGGCGGGGCCGGCCGGCACCAGGGCGCCGACGCCGGCCGCCGCGTCGACGGCGTTGTCGACCAGGTTGCCCAGGATCGTCACCAGGTCCCTCGACGGCAGCGACGCCGGCAGGACGCCGTCGTCGATACGGCTGTCCTCGGTGAGGACCAGCTCCACACCCCGCTCGTTCGCCTGCGCCGCCTTGCCGAGCAGCAGCGCCGCGAGGACCGGTTCGCCGACCGCGCCCACCACCCGGTCGGTCAGTGCCTGCGCCAGTTCCAGTTCCGCCGTCGCGAAGTCGACCGCCTCGTCCGCGCGGCCCAGCTCGATCAGCGACACCACCGTGTGCAGCCGGTTCGCCGCCTCGTGGGCCTGCGAGCGCAGGGCCTGCGAGAAGCCGCGCTCCGAGTCGAGCTCGCCCGAGAGCGCCTGGAGCTCCGTGTGGTCGCGCAGGGTCACCACCGTGCCCCGCTTCTCGCCGCCGACGACCGGCTGCGTGTTCACCACGACCACCCGGTCCGCCGTCAGGTGCACCTCGTCGACCCGGGGCTCGGACGCCAGCAGCGCACCCGTGAGCGGGGCGGGCAGGCCGAGGTCCGCCACCGGGCGGCCCACGGCGTCGTCGCCGAGCCCCAGCAGCTCCCGCGCCCCGTCGTTGACGAGTGCGATGCGCCGGGAGCCGTCGAGCATGATCAGACCCTCGCGCACCGCGTGCAGCGCGGCCTGGTGGTAGTCGTGCATCCGCCCCAGCTCCGCCGCGTTCATGCCGTGCGTGTGCCGGCGCAGCCTGGCGTTGATCACGTACGTGCCGACGCCGCCGAGCGCGAGCGCCCCGCCCGCCATCACGAGCAGTGCCGTGACCTGCTTGGCCACCTGCTCGCTGATCTCCTCGATCGTGATGCCGGCGCTGACGAGCGCGACGACCTTCCCGTCGTCGCGGACCGGCGCCACGGTGCGCACGGAGAGCCCCAGCGTGCCCGTGTACCGCTCGCTGTAGATCTCGCCGCGCAGCGCCGGCTCGATGTGGCCGAGGTACGTCCGCCCTATCTCGCCCGGCTCCGGGTGGGTCCAGCGCCGCCCCTGCGGATCCATGATCACGACGAAGTCCATGCCCGCGTCCTTGCGCAGGGCCTCCGCGTACGGCTGGAGCGCCGCCGACGGGTCGTCCGAGCGGACCGCCTGGACGACCGACGGGGACCGCGCCGCGGCCGCGGCGGTCGCGCTGGTCTGCAGCCGGGCCGACTCCTCGGCCTGGGAGCGGTCGGTGAAGTACGCGAAGAGCGCGCAGCCCGCGACGATCGCGGCGACCAGCACGACCTGCATCGCGAAGAGCTGGCCCGCGAGGCTGCGGGGGCGGGGAATGCGCATGCGTTCAGTCTGCCTGGCCGGATTTGTGTGAACGAAACGAACGCAAGGGTGACCGGGGTCACAGGGCTGGTGGATATTCACGGCATCCATCGGGACATGGACGCACAGGAAATCGAGGAGGACCCCGTGGCCACAGGAGCCGTCAGGCGGGACCGTACCCACTATCTCTACATCGCCGTGATCATCGCGGTCGCGCTCGGCATCGCCGTCGGCCTGGTCGCTCCCGACTTCGCCGTGGAGCTCAAGCCGATCGGCACCGGGTTCGTGAACCTGATCAAGATGATGATCTCGCCGATCATCTTCTGCACCATCGTGCTGGGCATCGGCTCCGTGCGGAAGGCCGCCAAGGTCGGCGCGGTCGGCGGCATCGCGCTCGGCTACTTCGTGGTGATGTCGCTGGTCGCCCTGGGGATCGGCCTGGTCGTCGGCAACATCCTGGACCCCGGTTCGAGCCTCGCGGTGACCGACGCGGTCAAGGAAGTGGGCCAGGAGCAGGTCTCCGCCGAGGCCAAGGACACGACCGAGTTCCTGCTCGGGATCATCCCGACCACGATCGTCTCCGCCTTCACCGGCGGTGAGGTCCTGCAGACCCTCCTCGTCGCCCTGCTCGCGGGCTTCGCGCTCCAGGCCATGGGCCCGGCCGGCGCCCCGGTGCTGCGCGGCATCGAGCACATCCAGCGGCTCGTCTTCCGCATCCTGGCGATGGTCATGTGGGCCGCGCCCGTCGGTGCGTTCGGCGCGATCGCCGCGGTGACCGGTTCGGCCGGTCTCGACGCGCTCAAGAGCCTCGCCGTGCTGATGCTCGGCTTCTACGTGACCTGTTTCCTGTTCGTCGTCATCGTGCTCGGCGCGCTGCTGCGGGTCGTCGCGGGCCTCAACATCCTCTCGCTCTTCAAGTACCTGGGCCGCGAGTTCCTGTTGATCCTCTCCACCTCCTCCTCCGAGTCCGCCCTCCCGCGGCTGATCGCGAAGATGGAGCACCTGGGCGTGAGCAAGCCGGTCGTCGGCATCACCGTCCCGACCGGATACTCCTTCAACCTCGACGGCACCATGATCTACATGACCATGGCCTCGCTCTTCATCGCCGACGCCATGGGCAGCCCGATGTCGATCGGCGAGCAGATCGCGCTCCTGCTGTTCCTCTTCGTCGCGTCGAAGGGAGCGGCGGGTGTCACGGGCGCCGGTCTGGCGACGCTGGCGGGCGGTCTGCAGTCGCACCGGCCGGAGCTGGTCGACGGTGTGGGCCTGATCGTCGGCATCGACCGCTTCATGAGCGAGGCCCGCGCCCTGACGAACTTCGCGGGCAACGCCGTGGCGACGGTGCTCATCGGCACCTGGACCAAGGAGATCGACAAGGGGCAGGTGCACGAGGTCCTCTCGGGACGTCTGCCGTTCGACGAGAAGACCCTGCTGGACGACCACGCGGTCGCGGAGCAGGCCGGGGTGCCGGCGCCGCGCGACGACGAGCGCGAGCCGGTGAAGGTCTGACCCCTACCGCCCACCGGCGGGGGTGACGACCGTCGCCACCGCCACCGGCGGAGCTCCGCTCCCGCCACCGTCACCGGAGTGCGCCGGGCCCCACCCCCTCGGGCCCGGCGCACACCGCTGACCGGCCGTGGCGCAGCCGC
Organism: Streptomyces sp. PKU-EA00015; assembly: GCF_013387495.1. Lineage (GTDB taxonomy): Bacteria > Actinomycetota > Actinomycetes > Streptomycetales > Streptomycetaceae > Streptomyces. Next base: position 142,617 of record NZ_JABZEE010000002.1, read on the forward strand.
CTCGAACGTGACCGGCCCTCGCGGAACCGCCCCGAACGCCGTTGATCCGGCCGGAGCCGGAGCCGCCGCCGTTCCGTGTTCACGCGTCCAGCGCCGCCAGCTCCTCATCCGTCAGCTCCAGTCCGGCCGCCGCCGCGGAGTCCGTGACGGTGGCCGGGCGGCTCGCCCCGGGGATGGGCACGACCGTGGGCGACTTCGCCAGCAGCCAGGCCAGCGCGACCTGTTGCGGGCTGACCCCGCGCTCGCGCGCCACGGTGTGGAAGGCTGCGTACGGGCTCGCCGCCGCGAGTGGCGACGGGCCGTCCAGGGAACTGCGCGAGATCCCGCCGAGCGGGCTCCAGGGCAGGAACGCCAGCCCCAGGTCCGCGCACAGGCGCAGCTCGGGTTCGCTGTCGCGCACCTCGGGCGAGTAGCGGTTCTGCACGGACACCAGGCGGTCGCCCAGCATGTCGTGCGCGAGGGCGATCTGCTCGGAGTCGGCGTTGGAGATGCCCGCGTACCGGATCGTCCCCTCCTCCAGCAGGTCCCGCAGCGCGCCGACGGATTCGGCGTACGGGACCGCCGGGTCCGGCTTGTGCAGCTGGTACAGCCCGACGGCGGGGCCGCCCAGCCGGGCGAGCGAGGCCCGCGCGGCCCGCTTGATGTGCCGCGGATCCCCGTCGACCGTCCAGCCCCCGTCGGCCGTGCGCCCCCGGCCGCCCTTGGTGGCGACGAGCACGCCGTCGGTGTCCCCGCCGTACGAGGCGAGCGCGCGGGCCACGAGCCGTTCGCCGGTCCCCGGTTCGCCGCCGGGCACGTGGTACGAGTCGGCCGTGTCGATCAGGGTGACGCCCGCGTCGAGCGCCGCGTGGACGGTGGCGACGGCCCGCCGTTCGTCGGGGTGACCCTCGATGGACAGGGGCATGGCCCCGTACCCGATGGCGCCGACCCGGAGATCGCCGAGCATGCGGTGCCTCATCGCCGGGCCTCCCCGTCTCCCCCGCGCGCGCCGAGCGTCTCGGCGACGGCCCGGCCGAGCCAGTCGGAGGTGTGGCCGAACGCGAAGCCGAGTGCGGTGGCGCGGGCGTTGTCCATTGCGTAGGAGCGGGCGAAGGAGAACGGGGACGTCTCGCCGACCTCCACCGTCGTGAATTGCGCCTCGGCGCCCGTGAGACGGCCGATCGCCGCGCAGATGCCGGCAGTTGTGAGCGGTCCGTGGGAATTCGCGTTCACGGGGCCCGTGAAGTCCTGGCCGGCCGCCCAGAGGAGGAAGTCGGCGATCTCCTCGACGTGAATGTAGGTCGCCGGCTGGTTCCGCGCGGACACCGCGACGGGCCTGCCCGCACGCATCAATGACGCGTAGTGCTCCAGTCTCCCGGTGAAGTCGTCGGCCCCGCCCAGCACATGGGCGGTCCGCACGGACACCCAGTCGAACCCGTCGCCGGCCGCGAAGACGGCCTCCGCCTGCCGCTTCCCCTCGCCGTAGTGCCCGTCCCGGAAATCCGCGTCGTCCCACCGGGCCGTGAGGTCGACGGGCACGCTCAGCGGGTCGACGGCGGCCTCGCCGACCGGCGCGGCCGAGTCCTCGTACTCGTAGACCTCCACGGTGGACGTCATGACATAGCGGCCGGTGCGGCCCGCGAACACCCGGCGGGCGACGTCCGCCTGGCGCGGGGTGTAGCAGACCTGGTCGATCACCACGTCGAATGCGCGCGGGCCGACCGCGGTCCGCAGAGCGTGCTCGTCGTCGCGGTCGGCCCGCAACGCCGTCACGCCCGCGGGCGGTGCGGAGGAACCGCGATTCAGCACGGTGACCCGGTCACCGGAATTCAGCAGCCGGGATATCAGCCGCTTTCCGAAATACCGATTTCCCCCGATGACCAGTACGTCCCTCATCCGACCGGATCCTCTTTTCCTGTCGCCGATTTCCTTGTGGGACACCAGTGTTATGTTTGCGGGCCGCGTGATGAAGGGGGAGACATGGGAGATCCGGCCACCGCGCCGAAAGAACCACGGCATCCGAGGGCCGTCGCCGGGGAAACGTCGGTGGCCGCTCTGGATGCCGTCGACCGGCACATCCTGGAGATCCTCCAGAGGGACGGTCGCGTCAAGCTCAGCGAGCTCGGACGCCGGGTCCGGCTGAGCCCGGCTGCGGTCACCGAGCGGGTCCGCAGGCTGGAGGCGTCCGGGGTGATCACGGGCTACGGGGCGCACGTCTCGCCCGCCCGGCTGGGACACGGCATCCAGGCGTTCATCCGCGTGAATCCCCACGGCGGCCACAATTTCAAGCACCCGAGGACGCTGGAGCTGCTGGAGCGCCCGGAGGTGATCGAGGCGCACCACGTCGTCGGCGAGGACTGCTGGATCCTCAAGGTCGCCGTCAGCGACACGGTCCACCTGGAGGACGTGCTGGAACAGGTCTCGGCGCTCGGCCGCACGACGACGTCGATCGTGCTGACCTCCCCGCTGGAGCGCAAGCCGCTGCTGCCGCACGGCGGTTGAGCGGCCGTCGGCCGTTGCCTTGACGTCGGCGTCAAGGATTACGGTCGGGGGCATGCGAATCGGCGAGCTTGCGGAGCGGGCCGGCACGACCACCCGCACTCTGCGCTACTACGAGTCCCGCGGGCTCCTGCCCGCCCGGCGCGCGGTGAACGGCTACCGCACCTACGACGAGGACGACCTGCGGCTGCTCCGGCAGATCCGGACCCTGCAGGACTTCGGGTTCGACCTGGAGGAGACCCGGCCGTTCGTCGAATGCCTGCGCGCCGGGCACCCGGCGGGGGACTCCTGCCCCGCCTCGCTCGCCGTCTACCGGGCCAAGCTCGCCGAGCTGGACGCGCTCATCGACCAGTTGAGCTCGGTGCGCGCCCAGGTCGGCGCGCAGTTGCTGCGCGCCGAGGCGCAGCAACAGGCCGGCCCGGAACCCAGATGCGAATTCGGAGGCTGATCGATGATTCTGGCCAAGGACGTGGCCGTGGTGACGGACGCGGATTTCGACGCCGAGGTGCTGGGCGCCGACCTCCCGGTCCTGGTGGAGTTCGGCGCCAACTGGTGCGGTCCGTGCCGGCAGCTCGCGCCCGTGCTGAGCGCGGTGTCCCGTCAGGAGGCCGACCGCCTGAAGGTCGTGCAGATCGACGCGGACGCCAACCCGGAGACGGTGACCCGCTACGGGGTGCTCTCGCTGCCGACGCTGCTGGTGTTCAGCAACGGCGAACCGGTCGGCTCGATGGTCGGCGCCCGCCCCAGGCGCCGGCTCCTCGAGGAACTGGAGGACGTGCTCACGCGCTGACGAGCGCGCCTGCGGGGCGACGGTCCTCGCCGCCCCGTGCGGCAACCGCGAACGGCCGGGACGCAAGTCCCGGCCGTTGCCGTCATCCGTCTCCACGCCCGGCATCGTGACGGGTGGGTTCCTGGCCCGTGGGGACGCCCTCGGCGGGGGAGTCGGAGCGGCGCTCCTCGCCGTGCGGGGTGAGGATCTCTTGGGCGTCCTCGTACGCCGCTTGCGACAGCAGCGGACGCCATGCGGTGAACAGCCGCAGCAGTCCGCCGCCGTGCTCGGCCCGTATCGCGTCGTTCACCGCCGCGAGGTCCAGCTCGTTCGCCGCCGTCAGTTCGGCGAAGTCCCGCAGCCGCGCGGGCGCGGGCGCGGACGTGCGGCCCGTGAAACGGTCGCGGAAGAGCGCGCCGGGCTGCGCCAGGGTCCCGTAGGACGCCTCGCGGTCGCAGCTCGCGTAGAAGTGCACGACCTCCTCCGCCTCGGCGCCGATCACGGCGGCCAGTTCCCCGCGCCGCTCCCGTGGCAGCAGCGACGCGGCGAAGCCGTCGGTGCCGTAGAAGGCGTGGCACAGTCCCGCCAGCCGCAGCGCGGGGCGCGCACCCCAGCCGGCGAGGCGCTGCTCGACCCGCTCCAGGTGAGCCAGGAGGGTGCCTCCCGGGTGGCCGAGGTCCGCCGCGCCGTGCCGTCGCAGCAGCGCCGTCGCCGCGGTGACGCCCGCCGATATGTCCGTCGGTGTGTCCATGGGCAGAAAAATACCCCGACCGAATTGACGGCCGGGGGCTTTCTCTGCGTATATTGAATGTTTCCGAGTTTGCCTGCCTCAGGGCGCAGAGATAAACGCGGAGAAGTTCATTGGTGACACCATATCGCGTCAGGAGCTGAATTGTCAACCGAGGAATTGCAGAACGAGCAGCAATTCATCACCGGGCTCTACGAGCGTCTCGACGCGCTGCGCGAGGAGGCGGAAGGGGCCATCGCGACCACGTTGAGGCAGGCCAGCACCGGACTCGCCCAGTCCCGCGTGGAACGGGACGTGAGCGTCGCCGAACACGGTGCGCACCTCTCCGCGCTCAATGCGGTCGACAACGGTCTGTGTTTCGGCCGCATCGATCTCAAGGACGGCACACGTCATCACATCGGCAGAATCGGAATGCGCAAGGACGATCCGCAGCGCACTCCAATGCTCATCGACTGGCGCGCGCCCGTCGCACGGCCCTTTTACCTCGCCACCGGCCACGAGGCGATGGGGCTCAGCAGGCGGCGGCACATCAGCACCCGGGGCCGGACCGTCACCGCGCTGCACGACGAGATCCTCGACCTCGCGGACACCACCCGCACCGGCTACGAGGCGCACGACGCCGACGAGGTGCTGCTCGCCGCGCTCGGCGCCGCACGCACCGGGCGCATGGCCGACATCGTGCAGACCATCCAGGCCGAGCAGGACCGCATCATCCGTGCCCCGCGCCACGGCGTGCTCGTCGTCGAGGGCGGACCCGGCACGGGGAAGACCGCGGTCGCCCTGCACCGGGCCGCGTACCTCCTCTACGCCCACCGCGAGCAGCTCGCCCGCCGCGCCGTCCTGATCGTCGGCCCCAACCCCGCCTTCCTCGGCTACATCGGCGAGGTGCTGCCCTCCCTCGGCGAGACCGGCGTCCTGCTGTCCACGATGGGCGAGCTGTTCCCCGGCGTGCACGCCACCGGGACCGACACCCCCGAGGCCGCCGCCGTCAAGGGCGCGGCCCGGATGGCGGACGTCCTCGCCCGTGTCGTCGCCGGCCGGCAGACGCTGCCCGAGACCCTGCCGAGGGCCACCGGCGAGGACGGCGGCACCCTGCCCGAACCCGCCCTGGAAATCGACCACGCCGGGTACGGGACGCTGCTGCTGCACCGGGAGATGGCGTACGAGGCCCGCGACCGGGCACGGGACACCGGACTCCCGCACAACCTGGCCCGCCCCCACTTCGCCTTCCGCGTCATCGACGCGCTGACCGAGCAGCTCGCGGACCGGCTCGGCGCGGACCCGTACGGCGGCGAGAACCTGCTGGGACCCGACGACATCGCCCAGCTCGGCAAGGAGATCGCCACCAGCGCCGAGGTTCACGCGGCCATCGACACGCTGTGGCCCCCGCTCACGCCGCAGCAGCTGGTCGCCGGCTTCCTCGCCGAGCCGGAGCCCTACCTGGCCCCCGAGGACGCGGCGGCCGTCCGGCGCGCCGGAGGTCCCTGGACGCCTGCCGACGTGCCGCTCCTCGACGAGGCAGCCGAGCTCCTCGGCGTCGACGACAGCGCGGAGCGGGCCGCGGCCGAGGCCGAGCGCCAGGACCGGATCGCCTACGCGCAGGGCGTGCTGGAGCTGTCGCACGGCTCGCAGACCTACGAGTTCGAGGACGAGGAGTCCGAGGTGCTCGCCGCGCACGACATCATCGACGCCGAGCGCATGGCCGAGCGCCACGAGGAGGCCGACCACCGCAGCGCGGCCGCCCGCGCCGCCGCCGACCGCACCTGGGCGTTCGGGCACATCATCGTCGACGAGGCGCAGGAGCTGTCCGCGATGGCGTGGCGGCTGCTGATGCGCCGCTGCCCGACCCGGTCGATGACCCTGGTCGGCGACCCGGCGCAGACCGGCGACGCGGCGGGCTGCGGATCGTGGCGGGAGATCCTGGAGCCGTACGTCGGCGACCGTTTCGAGCACACCCGGCTGGGCGTCAACTACCGCACACCCGCCGAGGTCATGGCGCTCGCGGCCGAGGTGCGGCGCGCCGAGGACCCGGCCTTCGAGCCGCCGCGCTCGGTGCGCTCCACCGGCGTCGACCCCTGGCAGGTCGTCGTCGCCCCGGACGAACTCGCCCGCACCGTGGCCGCGCACGTCGCCCGCGCGCCGCACGAGGGGCGGCTCGCGGTGATCGCGCCCGCCGCGCTGCACACCGTGCTCGCCGCCGAACTGCCGGAAGTGACCGCGGGCGAGGAGCCGGACCTCACCCGGCCCGTCGTGCTGCTCGACCCGAAGGCGGCGAAGGGGCTGGAGTTCGACACGGTGATCGTGGTCGAGCCCGGCCTCATCCGCTCGGGCTCCACGCGCGGCGTGAACGACCTCTACGTCGCCTGCACCCGCGCCACCCAGAGGCTCGGCCTGGTGAGCACCGGCGCGTAGGTCCTCTCAGGGCGCGCGAGCCCGGCAGGATCCGAAAGAGAGGGCGTGGCCGAAGGCGCCCCGCTGCCGCACCGGCAGCGGGGCACGGCCCGCCCGTCAGGCCGGGCGCAGCCAGATCGTCGCCAGCGGCGGCAGCGTCGGCGCGATCGACGTCCGCCGGCCGTGCGACTCCACCTGCTCCGGCTTCATCGGCTCAGCGTTGCGCACACCCGAGCCGCCGAACCGCTCCTCGTCCGTGTTCAGGACCTCCACCCAGGCGGACACCGACCCCGGCACCCCGAGCCGGAAGTCGTGACGCACCACCGGCGAGAAGTTGCTCACGGCGAGCAGCGGCGTGCCTTGCCTGTCGAACCGCAGGAAGGCGAAGACGTTGTCCTCGGCCGCCCCGCCGTCCACCCAGGCGAAGCCCTCCGGCACGGTGTCGAGCTGCCACAGCTCGGGCGCGTCGCCGTAGACCGCGTTCAGCTCGCGCACGAGGTCCCGGACACCCCGGTGGTCGGGCTCCGCCGAGTACGACGGGTCCAGCAGCCACCAGTCGGGACCGTGCCCCTCGGACCACTCCGCGCCCTGGGCGAACTCCTGCCCCATGAACAGCAGTTGCTTGCCCGGATGGGCCCACATGAAGCCCAGGTACGCGCGGTGGTTCGCCCGCTGCTGCCACCAGTCGCCCGGCATCTTGCTCACCAGCGCACGCTTGCCGTGGACCACCTCGTCGTGCGAGATGGGCAGCACATAGTTCTCGCTGTACGCGTACACCATCGAGAACGTCATCTCGTTGTGGTGGAACTTGCGGTGCACCGGCTCCTTCGCCACGTACTGAAGCGAGTCGTGCATCCAGCCCATGTTCCACTTCAGACCGAAGCCGAGGCCGCCGTGGTGGGTGGGCCGGGTCACGCCGTTCCACGCCGTCGACTCCTCGGCGATCGTGACGACGCCGGGGTTGCGCCGGTAGACGGTGGCGTTCATCTCCTGGAGGAAGGAGACCGCGTCCAGGTTCTCCCGGCCGCCGTGCTCGTTCGGCGACCACTGGCCGTCCTCGCGCGAGTAGTCGAGGTAGAGCATCGACGCGACGGCGTCCACGCGCAGCCCGTCGACGTGGAACTCCTCGCACCAGTACGTGGCGTTCGCGACCAGGAAGTTGCGCACCTCCTTGCGGCCGTAGTCGAACTCCAGCGTGCCCCAGTCCGGGTGGGCCGCCCGTGCCGGATCGCTGTGCTCGTACAGCGGCCGCCCGTCGAACTGCGCCAGCGCCCAGTCGTCGCGCGGGAAGTGCGCCGGCACCCAGTCCACCAGCACGCCGATGCCCGCCCGGTGCAGGCTGTCGACGAGGAAGCGGAAGTCGTCCGGGGTGCCCATCCGGGAGGTCGGCGCGTAGAAGCCGGTGACCTGGTAACCCCAGGAGCCGCCGAAGGGGTGCTCGGCGACCGGCATGAACTCCACGTGCGTGAAACCGAGGTCCTTCACGTACCGCGGCAGCTGCTCGGCGAGCTGGCGGTATGTCAGACCGGGGCGCCATGACGGCAGATGCATCTCGTACACGGAGAACGGCGCCTCGTGGACGGGGCGGTCGCCGCGGTGCGCCATCCACTCGCCGTCCTGCCACACGTGGTGGGATTCGGTCACGATCGACGCGTTCGCGGGCGGCACCTCGGTGCGCCGGGCCATCGGGTCGGCCCGCTGCGTGCGCGAGCCGTCCGGGCACGTGATCTCGAACTTGTACAGGGTGCCCTCGGCGACGCCGGGCAGGAACAGCTCCCACACGCCCGTCGCGCCGAGCGACCGCATGGGGTGGCCGGTGCCGTCCCAGAAGTTGAAGTCGCCGACGACCCTGACGCCGCGGGCGTCGGGCGCCCAGACCGTGAACCGGGTGCCGGTCACGCCCTGATGCGTCATGGGATGCGCGCCGAGCGCCTTCCACAGCTCCTCGTGCCGGCCCTCGCCGATGAGATACAGGTCGAGGTCGCCCAGCGCGGGCAGCAGGCGGTACGGGTCCTCGACCTCGAAGCCGTCCTCGTGGCCCTCGTAGGCGACCAGGAGCCGGTAGTCGGGAACGGTCCGCTGGGGGAGCACGCCGGAGAAGAAGCCGTCGCCGTCGTCGTTCAGCTCGGCGCGCAGCCCCTTGGCGAGGACGGTCACGGAGAGCGCGTGCGGACGCAGGACGCGGATCTGGATGCCGCCGCGGACCGAGTGCGCGCCGAGCACGGCGTGCGGGTCGTGGTGGCTGCCGTACAGGAGCCGTCCGCGGTCGTCGTCCCCGAGCGGCTTGGCCGCCCGTACGCCGCCGGTCCGGGGGCGCGGCGCGCCCCGACCGCCTCCGGAGCCCTTGGCGGGCGCACCCGCCGTGCCCGTGCGGCCGCCGCCGGAGCGCTTCGCGGGCGCGGACCCGCCGGCCGCGTCCGCCGTGCCGGTCCGAGCCGCGCGCGCTGCGCCTGCCGTGGACCCGCCCACGGCCAACGGCTCGCGCGCCGGGCCGTCCTCCACCGGATCGGCCTTGCGCGCCGCGGTGACGCGTCGCCGGGCGGATGCCTCGCCGCCGGCCCCGGGCACGGGGTCCGCCGTGGGGGCGGGGGCGTCGTCCGCGGTGTGCTCGTCCGCCGCGGCGTCGCGGGCGGAGACGACGCGTCGTGCGGTGGGGGCGGGGCTGTCTGTCGCGGCCTGCTCGTCGGCTCCGGCGTTGCGGGCGGAGGCCACGCGTCGCGCCGTGGGGGCGGGGCCGTCGGCCCCGGTCCTGCCGGCCGCGTCCGTGCGCCGGGCCGTGGGCTTCGTCCCGGCTGCGTCCCCGTCCGCGGCCCTGGGCGCCGCGGTCGGCGCGGCCTCCGCGTCGCCCGCCCCGGCGGTACCGGACCCGGTCCCGGGCGACGACCCCGACGCGCTGTCCCCGCCCGGCCCGGCCCCCGTCGGCGTGGAGGTATCGCCCGGCTGCGGCGGGGCGCCGGACACGGACCCGTCCGCCGTGCCGGGCTCCGCGGGCGGGGGCTCCGGCGCGGCAGCCGCACCGGCCGCGGCCCGGCCGGTGCCGGACGCGGTCCCCGAAGACGCCGACGTGCCGTCCCCGCCCGCCCGAGCGGTCTCGGCGCCCGGGGCGGGGGCCTCGGGCGGGGTCGCGCCGTCGTGGCCCGGTGGGGGCGGGGCAGGGGTCGGGGCGGCGGCGGGGCGGGAGGAGCGTCGGGGGGTCACGGGGGTCGGCCTCCTGGGCGCGAGTAAGGGAGCGGGGAGAGTCAGTCGAGCGTCGCGAGGCGGTCGATCGCGGCCATCGGAACCGGCAGCCAGTCCGGCCGGTGCCTGGCCTCGTACACGACCTCGTAGACGGCCTTGTCGGTCTCGTAGGCGCGCAGCAGTTCGGGCTCGGCGCGCGGGTCGCTGCCGCAGGCCTCCGCGTAGCCGGTGCAGTACGCGTCGCGGCACGCCTCCGCCCAGGCCGGGTTCGACGGGCGGTGCGTACGGGCCGCGTAGTCGAAGGAACGGAGCATTCCGGCGACGTCGCGCACCGCCGGCTGCGGGCGGCAGCGCTCGGTGAGCGGCCGGGCCGGCTCGCCCTCGAAGTCGATGACCGACCAGGGCGTCGCGACGGGGCCGCGCAGTATCTGGCCGAGGTGCAGATCGCCGTGCACGCGCTGCGCGGCCCAGATGCGGCCGCGCCGCCCGAGCGCCGCCACCGCCTCGAACGCCGTCCGCAGCCGGGGCGCGTACGGCTCCAGAGCGGGAACCGCGCCCACGGCGGCCTCCAGCCGCCGGGTCATCGCGGTGGCCAGCTCCTCGCTCTGCGCTCCGCTCAGCTTCACGCTCGGCAGCGCGCGGGCCAGCGCCGTGTGCACCTCGGCGGTCACGCGCCCGAGTTCACCGGCCTCGTTCCGGAAGGAGCGGCCCTCGGCCAGGGCCTCGAGGGCGAGCACCCATCCGTCGCGCGAGCCGCGCAGGAACGGCTGGAGCACGCCCAGGGTGAAAGGTTCCGGCGCGGCCGACTCGTACCAGGCGACAGGAGTGGGCACCCGCTCGCATCCCGCGCGGGCCAGCGCGAGCGGCAGCTCCAGATCCGGGTTGGGGCCGGGGTGCAGGCGGCGGAAGAGCTTGAGGATGTACGTGTCGCCGTACACCAGCGAGGAGTTGGACTGCTCCGCGCCGAGCGGCCGGGGCGCGAGTCCGCCGGGGATCGCGGGCGAGCCGTCGTAGCGCTGGAAGCGCAGCGGCCCCAGCGAGCCCGGCGTACGCAGCCGCTCCAGGAGCAGGGCGGCGAGCCGTGGGTCGTGGGTGCCCTCGTACACGGTGCGCCCGGCGAGCGGGCCGTCGGTGAGGTGGCCGATGAGCGCGGGGGCGAGAGCGGGCGGCAGGGCCTCCCGTACCCCGATCAGCAGTTGGTAGCAGTCGCCCGGCGCCCCGGGCTGCTCGACCCGTACGAGCAGGTGCAGCAGACCCGGTCCCGGGCCCCGCACAGGCAGCAGTTCGGTCGCCGATACGAGCGAGAAGCCGGTGACCGGCGTTCCTTTGCCCGCGAACCAGCGCTGCCGGGGCAGCCATTGGTGGAGCAGGGGGGCGAGCGACGGAAGCAGAGCGAGCGGGATCCGGGTGGATGCAGCCTCCGACATGGGCATCGCGTCCTTTCCCCGGGTACACCACGAATGCGCAAAGTGTCCCGGATTACAGCTGTGGCTGTCCGGCGGCGCGCGGGGATGAGGGGGAGAGTGCCCGGTGCGGGGCGGCGGAAACCGCCCCGCCGGCGCAGGGGGCGCCTTTCGGACCCGTGACTCCCCCTCCGGGGGGCCGTCAGGCCGGGGTGGTTCCCGTTCCGGTGCCCGGCATCACGGTAGGCGCCGGCACCGGTGCGGCGTCCTTCCGCAGCCGGAACCAGTAGAAACCGTGGCCCGCGAGCGTCAGCAGGTACGGCCACTGGCCGATGGCCGGGAACCGCACCCCGCCGATCAGCTCCACCGGGTGCCGTCCGTTGAACGTCTGCAGATCGAGCTCGGTCGGCTGTGCGAACCGCGAGAAGTTGTGCACACAGAGCACGAGATCGTCCTTGTACTCGCGCAGGAAGGCGAGCACCGCGGGATTCGACGACGGCAGCTCGGTGTACGAACCGAGTCCGAACGCGGGGTTCTGCTTGCGGATCTCGATCATCCGACGGGTCCAGTGCAGCAGCGACGACGGAGAGGACATCGACGCCTCGACGTTGGTGACCTGGTAGCCGTAGACCGGGTCCATGATGGTCGGCAGGTACAGCCGGCCCGGGTCGCAGGAGGAGAAGCCCGCGTTGCGGTCGGGGGTCCACTGCATCGGTGTGCGCACCGCGTCGCGGTCGCCGAGCCAGATGTTGTCGCCCATGCCGATCTCGTCGCCGTAGTAGAGGATCGGCGAGCCGGGCAGGGACAGCAGCAGTGCGGTGAACAGCTCGATCTGGTTGCGGTCGTTGTCCAGCAGTGGCGCGAGACGGCGGCGGATGCCGATGTTGGCGCGCATCCGCGGGTCCTTGGCGTACTCCGCGTACATGTAGTCGCGTTCTTCGTCCGTGACCATCTCGAGCGTGAGCTCGTCGTGGTTGCGCAGGAAGATGCCCCACTGGCAGTTCTTCGGGATGGCGGGGGTCTTGGCCAGGATCTCCGAGACCGGGTAGCGGGACTCGCGCCGCACCGCCATGAAGATCCGCGGCATCACCGGGAAGTGGAACGCCATGTGGCACTCGTCGCCGCCGGCCGCGTAGTCGCCGAAGTAGTCGACGACGTCCTCGGGCCACTGGTTGGCCTCGGCGAGGAGCACCGTGTCCGGGTAGTGCGCGTCGATCTCCTTGCGCACCCGCTTCAGGAAGGAGTGCGTGCGCGGCAGGTTCTCGCAGTTGGTGCCCTCCTCCTGGTACAGGTACGGCACGGCGTCGAGCCGGAATCCGTCGATGCCCAGGTCCAGCCAGAACCGCAGCGCGGAGACGATCTCCTCCTGCACGGCGGGGTTCTCGTAGTTGAGGTCGGGCTGGTGGGAGAAGAACCGGTGCCAGTAGTACTGCTTCCGTACCGGGTCGAAGGTCCAGTTCGACGACTCCGTGTCGACGAAGATGATGCGGGCGTCCTGGTACTGCTTGTCGTCGTCGGCCCAGACGTAGTAGTCGCCGTACGGGCCGTCGGGGTTGGTCCGGGACTCCTGGAACCACGGGTGCTGGTCGCTGGTGTGGTTCACCACGAAGTCGATGATGACGCGCATGCCGCGTTGGTGGGCGGCGTCCACGAACTCCACGAAGTCGGCCAGGTCACCGAAGTCGGGCAGCACCGAGGTGTAGTCGGCGACGTCGTAACCGCCGTCCTTCAAGGGTGACTTGAAGAACGGCGGCAGCCACAGGCAGTCGACGCCCAGCCACTGCAGATAGTCCAGTTTGGCGGTGATTCCCTTGAGGTCGCCGATGCCGTCGCCGTTGCTGTCCTGGAAGGAGCGGACGAGGACCTCGTAGAAGACGGCCCGCTTGAACCAGTCGGGGTCGCGGTCGCGGGCGGGAGTGTCCTCGAACGTGTCGGGAACGGGTTCATTGACGATCATGATGTGGGTGACCCTCCGGTCTGCGGGGACGGTCGCAGGGTGACGATGTGCGCGGGCGTGATGCCCGGCTCGAGGCGCACATAGTTGGCCCTGCCCCAGTGATAGGTCTCGCCGGTGAGCTCGTCGCGCACCGGTACGGTCTCGTGTTCTTGGAGTCCGAGTCGCGGCATGTCCAACGAGACCGTGGCCTCCTGGGTGTGGTGGGGGTCGAGGTTGGCGACGACGAGCACGACGTCCTGGCCCGAGCGCTTGGAGTAGGCGATCACCGCCTCGTTGTCGGCGTGGTGGAAGTGGACGTCGCGCAGCTGCTGAAGTGCCGGGTGGCGGCGCCTGAGCCGGTTGAGCAGGGTGATGAGAGGAGTGATGGTGCGGCCCTCCCGCTCGGCCGACTCCCAGTCCCGCGGCCGCAGTTGGTACTTCTCCGAGCAGCGGTACTCCTCGCTTCCGACGCGCAGCGGGACGTTCTCGCACAGCTCGTATCCGGCGTACATGCCCCACGACGGCGACAGCGTCGCGGCCAGCACCGCCCGCACCTCGAACGCGGGCCGGCCGCCCTCCTGGAGGTAGGCGTGCAGGATGTCGGGGGTGTTCACGAAGAAGTTCGGCCGCATGTACGAGGCGGCCTCACCGGACAGTTCCCTGATGTACTCGGTGAGTTCGTGCTTGCTGTTGCGCCAGGTGAAGTAGGTGTACGACTGCTGGAAGCCGATCGCGGCCAGGGTGTGCATCATGGCCGGTCTGGTGAACGCCTCCGCGAGGAAGACCACGTCGGGGTCGGCGCCGTTGATCTCGTCGATCACCTGTTCCCAGAAGACGACGGGCTTGGTGTGCGGGTTGTCGACGCGGAAGATGCGCACCCCCCGGTCCATCCAGAAGCGCAGCAGCCGCACCGTCTCGCGGACCAGGCCAGGCATGTCGGCGTCGAACGCGATGGGGTAGATGTCCTGGTACTTCTTCGGCGGGTTCTCGGCGTACGCGATGGAGCCGTCGGGGCGGTGGCGGAACCACTCCGGGTGCTCCTTCACCCAGGGGTGGTCGGGCGAGCACTGGAGCGCGAAGTCCAGCGCGACCTCCATGCGCAGTGAACGGGCAGCCCGCACGAAGTGGTCGAAGTCCGTGAGCGTGCCGAGGTCGGGGTGGATCGCGTCGTGACCGCCCTCGGCCGAGCCGATCGCCCAGGGCACGCCGACGTCATGGGGACCCGGCGTCAGGGAGTTGTCGCGGCCCTTGCGGTGGGTGGTGCCGATGGGGTGGACGGGCGGCAGGTACACCACGTCGAAGCCCATCGCCGCGATGGCCGGAAGCCGCTCGGCCGCGGTGCGCAGCGTGCCGGAGACGGGCGGCTCGCCCTCCTTGACCACCGCGCCCTCCGAGCGCGGGAACAGCTCGTACCAGGAGCCGTACAGCGCGCGCCGGCGCTCGACCTTGAGCGGCAGCGGCGGTGAGGAGCTGACCAGTTCGCGCAGGGGGTGACGGGCGAGCGCGGCGGCGGCGTCGGCGGCGAGGGCGGCGGCGAGCCGTGCGGCTGCGGGCCGTTCCGTGTCGCGGAGCGCGTCGGCGACCGCGAGGACCGCCTCACGGCCGTCCTTCTTGGGTACTCCGGCCGCAGCGCGCTCGTACAGCTCGGCGCCCTCCGCGAGGACCAGTTCGGTGTCGATGCCGGCCGGGATCTTGATCTCGGCGTGGTGTCGCCAGGTGGCGACCGGGTCGCTCCACGCCTCCACCGTGTAGGTCCACGCGCCTTCGCAGTCGGGGGTGACGTCGGCGCCCCAGCGGTCGGTGCCCGGAGCCAGCTCCCGCATGGGGGTGAAGGGCCCCGGGCGGCCCTTCGGGTCGTGCAGCACGACATTGGCGGCGACCGCGTCGTGGCCCTCGCGGAAGACCGTGGCGGTGACCCGGAAGGTCTCACCCGCCACGGCTTTCGCCGGCTTTCTGCCGCAGTCGACGAGCGGGCGTACGTCCAGGACGGGAATGCGACCAATGAGCGAGTTCACAACATCACCTGAGGGCTGTGCGGGCAGGGCGGGTCGAGCACGTAGAGGCAGTGTTTGTCTTCTTTGTAACTGCTCGGTCGGTGACTGGCCGGGTGCGGGCATGTCGGCTCCTGTCCGCGTTCACTCGGGTGGCCGGAAAGGATGCGATCTTCAGGGCGCGCTCGCGTACGTACCGGATGAGCCTTCCCACGCCCTTGGGGAGGCCAATCCGGCGATGTGTTAACTACTAGGACGTAGCGGGGCGCGCAAGACGGACGAAAAAGGACCGGACCCGTCACATGAACGGAACCGGTCCTTCCTGACTGCCCTTGTATACGGTCGCTCCCGACGGGCCGTCAGGCCGTCTCGGCGGACTCCGCCGTACGGCCCGACCACATCTGCCACGGCTGCCGGGTGACCCACTCGTCCACCGCCGACGCCGTGAACGCCAGCTCCCGCGCCGCTCGGCCGCCGTCGCCCGCCATCAGGCCCGGCTCGGCGCCGCTCGCCATGAAGTGGTAGATCCCCGCCACCCCGGCCGCCGTCCGGGGGCCCAGGATCTGCGCGAGTCCCTGCTCGAAGACGTGCGGCTCGAGTGCTGTGTAGCGCACCGGACGCCCGAGCCCCCGGGCGAACGCCTCGGCCAGCTCCGGGCCGGTCAGGGTCTGCGCGCCGCCGATGTCGAAGACCCGGCCGCCCACACCCTCCGCGGCGAGGGCCCCGCACACCGCCTGCGCCAGGTCGCGATGGGAGATCCAGGCGGTACGGACGCCGGCGGGCAGCGGGTAGGCGAGCACGCCCTCGTTCACCAGCGCCGGTCCGTTCCAAGGGCTGAAGAGGTTGTCCAGATACACGGGAGGGCGCACGACGACCAGTTCCACGCCGCTCTCGGCGAGGCCCTCGCGCAGCACCGTCTCCACCAGGCGGCGCGTCTCGAAGGCCGCGACGTTCGTCGTCTGCTGCGGGACACGCGTGTTGGCGTTGTAGACGATCCGGTGGACCTTGCTGTCCCGGGCCGCCTTCGCGATGTGCTGGGCGTAGCGCATGACCTTCTCGGCCTCGTACACCAGCGGGATCGTCACCGCGGCATGGGTCGCGCCCTCGAAGAGCTGCCGCACGTCCTCCTGCCGGCCCAGGTCGCCGCTCGCGACCGAGACCCCGGGCAGCTTGGGGCGGTCCTCCTCGGGCTTGCGGCTCAGCGTGCGTACCCGGTGGCCCCTCTCGGCCAGCAGACGGGCCGTGGCGCCGCCCTGGAAACCGGTCGCCCCCACCACGGCTACGCGCATCGGAATGTGATCGGACATGTCTCAGAAGGGCCCTTCGATAGGGTGTGGCTGCTGCCGTGAACGGCACGTCCAGGCTCGCGGCGGCGGCTTCGGCCGATCAATTAACAATCCGGGGCGGGGGTTGAAGGATCGTCCAATGGACCGACCACTGGAACCGACCCATAGTGAGCGTGACGACCTCCTGAGCGAGCTGCTGAAACCACTGCGGCTCACCGGGGTGTTCGACAGCCGGTGGCATCTGCGCGCGCCGTGGGCCATCGAGGGGGACGCCGAGCAGAGCTGCGCCGTACTGCACTTCGTCACCGAAGGGGGCTGCTGGATCACCGGCGAGGACCAGACGCCGATCGAACTGCGCGCCGGCGACCTCGCCGTCTTCCCCACCGGGACCGCGCACCGGCTCGCCGACCGCCCCGACCGGCGGGGCGTCTCGCTCGCCGCGATGCTGCCCGAGCGCCGGCCCGGCACGTCCGGCGAGATCCGTATCGAGGGGGAGGGACCTGTCAGCCGGATGCTGTGCGCCGGACTGCACTACGACGCGAGCGCGGCGACCGGCCTGTACAAGGCGCTGCCCTGGGCCCTGGTGCTCGACGGCTCCCAGGTCGACCAGGAGCCGCTGCTGCGCGACACCCTGCGCCTGCTCGCCACGACGGACCGGCCGGTGGGCCCGGGCGACCGGCTCGTCACCCTGCGCGCTTTCGAGATGGCGCTCGTGCTCGCGCTGCGGCCGCTGCTGCGCGACCTGGCCGGCAATCCGTCCGCGCTGCCCGTCCTCGGGCACCCCGGCATCAGCAGGGCCATGGTGATCATCGCGACCCGGTTCGCCGAGCCCTGGACCATCGAGTCGCTCGCCCGCGAGGTCGGCATGTCCCGCTCCGCGTTCACCGCGGCCTTCCGGGACCTCGTCGGCGAGGCGCCCGCCCGCCATCTGACGGGCCGCCGGATGCAGGAGGCCGCCCGGCTGCTCGGCGAGACCTCGCTGCCGCAGTCGGCCGTGCCCGAACGGGTCGGCTATCAGAGCACGGTCGGCTTTCACCTGGCCTTCCGCAAGTGGTACGGGATGACGCCCGGCGAGTACCGCAGCAAGGGTGCGTCAGCCGCATGAATGGCCGGTTCTTAAGGACCGCTGGACGGTCGTTCATTGCCCGGTGTCCCGGCGGGGGACAGGCTCGGCTGAAACCGGCCGCCGCCGGCCGGCCCCGAGCGCGGCCAGGCGGAGGTCCGTCCAGCCGCAGTCCCTTCGAGGAGAGACGTTGACCAGGTCCGGCCAGGAATACCTCGCATCGCTGCGGGACGGGCGCGAGGTGTGGCTCGACGGCGAACGCGTCGCCGATGTCACCCGCCATGCCGCCTTCCGCAACACCGCGGCATCGATCGCGCGGCTCTACGACCTGGCACGCGACCCGCGGTACGCGTCCGTGCTCACCGCGGACGGTGCGCATCGCGCGTTCAAGGTCCCGCGCTCGTACGAGGACCTCGTCGAGCGTCGCCGCGCGTACAAGGTGTGGGCCGAGTCGAGCTTCGGCTTCCTCGGGCGCACGCCGGACTGCATGGCGGGCGGGGCGGCCGGATTCGCGGCGGCGCCGGAGCTGTTCACCACCGACGGCTTCGACGGCGCGGACAACGCGGTCGCCTACCACCGCAGGCTGGCCGAGGGCGACCTCTACCCCACGTTCACCCTCACCAACCCGCAGATCGACCGTACGAAGGCGGCGTCCGAGCAGGAGGAGGACGACCTGGTCGTGCGGGTCGTCGCGGAGAAGGACGGCGGCGTCGTGGTGCGCGGCGCCAAGATGATCGGTACGGCGGCCGTCTTCGGCAACGAGGTCATCGTCGGCACCATCGAGCCGCTCGCACCGCAGGACGTCGACCACGCCCTGTGCTTCTCGGTCCCGATCGACACGCCCGGCCTGAAGTTCCTCTCCCGTACCTCCTACGAGGGGCAGGCCCGCAGCGTCTTCGACAACCCGCTCTCCTCGCGGTTCGACGAGAACGACGCGCTGCTCGTGTGCGACGACGTGTTCGTGCCGTGGGAGCGGGTGCTGACGTACCGGAACGTCGACGCGACGTTCGACATGTGGTGGCGCACCCCGGCGTACGTGAACTTCGTGCACCAGGCCGCCACGCGCTTCTGGACCAAGCTGGAGTTCCTGACCGGCATCGCCATCCTGCTGACCAAGGCGAACAACACCTACCGGCTGCCGCCCGTCACCCAGGCGATCGGCCGGCTGATGGGCAGGGTGGCGCAGGCCAAGGCGTTCGTGCTGGCGGCCGAGGCGTCGTACGAGCAGGTGGACGGCGGACGCGGGGGCGTGATGCCCGGAAAGGAGATCTCGTTCGCGCAGCGGATCATGGCGGGTGAGCTGTACCCGGCGGCGGTCCAGGAGATCAAGGCGCTGGCGGGCGGCGGAGTCATCCAGCTTCCTGCCTCCGCCGAGGATCTGCTCCACCCGGAACTGGGGCCGCTGGTGCGCAAGTACATCCGCTCGCCCGGCCACCCGGCCGAGGACCGCGTCAAGCTGCTGAAGCTGGCGTGGGACGCGCTCGGTTCGGAGTTCGCCTCCCGTCACGAGCAGTACGAGCGCTTCTACCACGGCGCACCGCACGTCTACCTGATGCAGCAGGCGTGGGAGGGCGACACGGACAGCTGCGAGGCGCTGGCGCGGGCGTGCCTGTCCGGGTACGCGCTCGACGAGAGGACCCCGCAACGGTGACCCCCGACCGCACCACGGACGCGGCCCACGCCGACCGCGCCGCGTCCGGGGCCGGCCCCGCGCTCCTGCTGCTCGCCGCCACCCAGCTGCTCCTCATCATGGACACCGCGATCGTCAACGTCGCCCTGCCCTCCGTGGGCGACGACCTCGGGTCCGGCTCCGCCGGTCTGTCGTGGGTGGCCAACGCGTACCTCATCACCTTCGGGGGACTGCTGCTGCTCGGCGGGCGGACCGCCGACGTGTTCGGGCACCGCAGGCTCTACCTGACCGGACTGGGGCTGCTCGCCGCCGCGTCCGCCGCGGGCGGCGTCGCCGGCAGCGCCGGGCACCTGATCGCCGCGCGCGCCGCGCAGGGCGTGGGCGCGGCGCTCGCCGCTGCCGCCGCCTTCGCCCTGCTGCTCACCCTGTTCCCCGACGGACCCGGCCGGCACAGGGCGCTCGGGGTGTTCGCCGCCATGGGCGGGCTCGGCGGGGTGCTCGGCACGGTGCTCGGCGGCGTGCTCACCGATCTCCTGGGCTGGCGCGCCACGTTCTGGCTCAACGTCCTCGTCGCGCTCGTGCTCGCCGCCGCCGCCCTGCGACTGCTCGCCCCGGGCCGACGGCGCCGTGAACGAGGCTTCGACATCGGCGGCGCCCTCACCGCGACCGGCGGGCTCGGGCTCCTGGCGTACGCCCTCGTCGGCGCGGGCGAGGCGGGCTGGACCGCGGCGCGGACGCTCGCGAGCGGGGCGGCGGGACTCGCCCTGCTCGCCGCGTTCGCCCTGCTGGAGCGGCAGGCCGCCCGGCCGCTCGTGCCGCCCGCCGTGCTGCGCCGCCCCGCCCTGAGGCTCGCCAACCTCCTGGCCGCACTGGCCCAGATGGCGCTGTTCCCGATGTTCTTCCTGGTCAGCCTCTTCCTGCAGAGTGTGCTCGGCCAGTCCCCGCTCGCCGGCGGTCTCGGCCTGCTGCCGCTGTCCCTGGTCGTCGTCGCGGTCGCGCCGCAGACCGGCCGGCTCATCGGCCGGCTCGGGCTGGGCCGCACCATGACGCTCGGCTTCGGCCTGCTGCTCTCCGGCATGGTCTGGCTCGCGCTCGCGCTCGACGCCGGCGGAACGTTCCCGACCACCGTCCTGGCCCCGAGCCTCGTCCTGGGCGTCGCCCTGCCGCTCGTCATGGTCACCACCAACGTGGCGGCGACCGCCGACGTGTCGCCCGACGAGACCGGGCTCGCTTCCGGACTCGTCAACACCAGCCAGCAGTTCGGCTCTGTCCTCGGGCTCGCCGTCCTGGTCGCCGTCGCGACCGCGGGGACCACGGCGGCAGGTGACGCCGCGGCCGAGACCGCGGGCTTCAGGTCCGCCCTTCTGGCCGGGGCCGTGTTCGCGGCCCTGGCCGCCCTGCTCTCCTCCCGGCTGCGGCTGCCCGCGCCCGCCATGGCGCCGCCACGCCAGGACCGGGTCGGCGGCGCCGTGGAGTGACCGGGGGCGGGACGGTGCCCCGGCGGGAGCCGTGCGGCCCTGCGGCGCCCGCGCACCGCCCGCCCCACATCCCACCAGTGAACCGTTCTGTCCGAAGGGACGTTCCGTTGACCCTGTACGACCTTGTCGCGCCCGGTCTCGATGTGCTTGGCGAACCGCGTTACCGGATAGCCGAGATACGCGCGGCGGACCCGCTCGGCGCGGACGCGCTCCTCGCCGCGCTCCCCGCGATGAACGCGGAGGCGGACGTGCCCGCCCTCACCGTCGCCCTGCGCACCCTCGTACCCGACGAGGACCGGGTGGCCTCGCTCGGCGTCGTCGACGCGCTCGCCGCGATGCGCGACCTCGGCATCCTCCTCGGCTCGCTGAAACGACACGGCACGCAGCCGCTCGCGGCCGTGCCGGAGGCGCTTCCCGTCCTGGAGGAACTGGGCCGCCGCACCGACATGGTCCCGCGTGACACCGTGCACCACTACACGACCTGGAACCCGTTGGGGAAGCGCCGGCGGATGTACACGGGCGACCCGATGGAGGGCAACCTCCAGGACGCCGTCCGCATGGTCTTCCCCAGCCTCGTCGCCTCGCTCGACACCTGCGCCGAGCTCGCCCGCCTGGAGCCCTACGATCCCTGCTTCGCCCTCGTCCTCGACCGCATCGCCCAGCAGGTGCAGGCCATGGTCGACGCCATCGACCTCACCGTCGCCCGCGTCTCGCCCGTCTTCTTCGCCCGCGAAATGCGCTCCTACTTCGAGGAGATCGACGTCGCCGGCCGCGACTACCTCGGCCCCGCCGCCGCCCAGGTCCCGCTCTGGCTGGTCGACCTGACGCTGTGGCAGTGCGATCGCGGCAACGAGCGCTACGACGCCTTCCTCGACGACTCTGTCCAGTACAGCCTGCCGTCCTGGCGCGCCCACTACGCGGCCCACCGCGGTGGCGTCTCGGCGGTCTCCAAGCTCTCCGCCGCCTTCAGCTGGGAGGGAGGCGGCCGCGTCCCCGCCACGCTCACCGCGTCGGCCGTCTCCCTCGCCCGTGTCCTGCGCATCCTCAAGACCTTCCGCGCCCGCCACCTCACCATCGCGCGCAAGGCCTACAGCGAGGAGGTACGGCTCTACGACGCGGGCAGCGGCGGCGCCCCCGTCGCCCTCCTGCGCTCCGTGCTCGACCTGACCCGGGACAACGAGACCCTGGTGCGCCGCTCCGTGGAGCCGCCCGCCCGGGCCGCCCGCTGACCGCCGAAGGAGAGCCACAGGAGAGTACGAGGAGACCGTCCCCATGACCCACATCTTGATCGCCGGCGGCGGCATCGCCGGTCTGACCGCGGCACTCGCCCTGCACACGGCCGGGTTCGAGCGGATCACGGTCGTCGAGGCGACCCAGGAGATCCGCCCCGTCGGCGCCGGCGTGAACATCATGCCCAACGCGGTGCGCGAACTCGACGCGCTCGGCGTGCTCGACCGCGTCGAGGAACGCGCCGTACGCACGCGGGAGCTGCGCTACTACCACCGCAGCGGCGGCCTCATCTCCCGCGATCCGCGCGGGCTGGGCGCCGGCTACCACTGGCCCCAGCTGTCCGTCCACCGCGGCGACCTGCAGCTCGTGCTGGCCGAGGCCGTGCGGGCCAGGCTCGGCGAGTGCGCCCTGCTCAGTGGTGTACGCGTGACCGGCGTCGACCCTCTCCCCGACGGCCGTCCGCGTGTCACCCTGGAGCACAGCGAGGGCACCCGGCGCGGCCGGGCCTCGCTGGAGCCGGACCTGCTCATCGGCGCGGACGGCATCCGCTCCGCCGTACGCGCCGCGCTCCACCCCGGCGAGGGGGAGCCGCCGTGGAACGGGATGCTCGTCTGGCGCGGGATCTCCCGGGTGCCGGCCGCCCGCGCGGGCCGCTTCATGCTCATCGCCGGGGACGACCGGCTGCGGGCGGTCGTCTACCCGATCTCCGAGCCCGCCGACGGCGGTGACGTCCTCGTCAACTGGGCGCTCGCCGCGCCCTCCGAGACGGCCCAGGGCACCTTCCGGGGCGACTGGAACCGGGCCGTCCCCGTGGAGACCTTCGCGGGCCGCTACGAGGGCTGGGAGTTCGACGGGGTCAGCGTCCCCGAGGTCCTCGCCGCCGCCGACGCCGCGTACGAGTACCCGATGGTGGACCGCGACCCGCTGCCCGCCTGGTCCCTGGGCCGTACGACGCTGATCGGCGACGCGGCCCACGCGATGTACCCGATCGGCTCCAACGGGGCGACCCAGTCCATCGTCGACGGCCGCGCGCTGGCCCACGCGCTCGCCCGCCACCGCGACCCCGTGACCGCGCTCGCCGCCTACGAGGCGGACCGCCGGCCGGCCATGACCCGGCTTCAGCTGTCCAACCGGCAGCAGGGGCCCGAGGTGGTCATCGATCTGGCGCACCGGCGTGCGCCCGGCGGATTCACGGACATCCGCGACGTGATCCCGGAGCGCGAACTCGCCGAGATCGCGGCACGCTACGCGGCCACCGGCGCGTTCGACCCGCGGAGCGTGAACCAGGGTTCCCCGTACGGAGGAACCGTGCACGCCCAGCGGTAGCTGCGGTCACGGCCGCGTGGGGGTCCCCCGGCGCAGCCAGGGGAGAAGCGAGCCCCCAGGAGGGGGCCGTGCGCCGTGGTCGGGGAGGACGGGGTGCGACTAACGTCGGGAACGACGGAAAAGGACGCACACCGTCGTGCGTCCGCTCGGATGCGTACATCCCCTGCGAAGGTGGGACCTGTGAAGGCCATTCGTCGATTCACCGTCCGCCCCGTCCTCCCCGAACCACTGCAACCGCTCAGCGGCCTGGCGCGCAATCTGCGCTGGTCCTGGCACGCCGAGACCCAAGAGCTGTTCCGCTCCGTCGATCCCGAGGGGTGGCAGGCCGTCGCCGGCGATCCCGTGCGGCTCCTCGGGAACGTGTCCGCCGCCCGGATGGCGGAACTGGCCAAGGACCGGCGCTTCCTGCGCCGGCTCGCCGCGGCCGCCGACGACCTGGACGACTACCTGCACGGACGCAGGTGGTACCAGTCCGGGGACGGCGACCTCGGCGACGGCGGATTCCCCGCCGCCATCGCCTACTTCTCGCCGGAGTTCGGTGTCACCGCCGCCCTGCCCCAGTACTCGGGCGGCCTCGGCATCCTCGCCGGCGACCACCTCAAGGCCGCCAGCGACCTCGGCGTGCCCCTGATCGGAGTCGGCCTGCTCTACCGGCACGGCTACTTCCGCCAGTCGCTGTCCCGCGACGGCTGGCAGCAGGAGCACTATCCCGTGCTCGATCCGAACGAACTGCCGCTCACCCTGCTGCGGGAGGCCGACGGGACGCCTGCCGGAGTGTCCCTGGCCCTGCCCGGCGGCCGCCTGCTGCACGCCCACATCTGGATCGCCCGGGTCGGCCGCGTCCCCCTGCTGATGCTCGACTCCGACGTCGAGGGCAACGGACCGGGCGCCCGAGACGTCACCGACCGGCTCTACGGCGGCGGCAGCGAGCACCGCCTGCTCCAGGAGATGCTGCTCGGCATCGGCGGCGTCCGGGCGGTCCGCGCGTACTGCAGGATCACCGGGCACGAGGCGCCCGAGGTGTTCCACACCAACGAGGGCCACGCCGGCTTCCTCGGCCTGGAGCGCATCCGTGAACTGGGCGAGAGCGCCGGCCTCGGATTCGACGCGGCCCTCGAAGCCGTGCGCGCGGGCACGGTGTTCACCACCCACACACCGGTGCCCGCGGGCATCGACCGCTTCGACCGTGATCTCGTCGCCCGGCATTTCGCGGACGGGGCCGAGCTGCCCGGAGTGCCCGTCGACCGGGTGCTCCAGCTGGGCACCGAGAGCTACCCCGGCGGCGAGCCGGGCCTGTTCAACATGGCGGTGATGGGCCTGCGGCTCGCCCAGCGCGCCAACGGCGTCTCCCGGCTCCACGGAGCCGTCAGCCGCGAGATGTTCTCCGGGCTGTGGCCGGGCTTCGACGCGGCCGAGGTGCCCATCACCTCGATCACCAACGGCGTGCACGCGCCGACGTGGGTCGCGCCCGAGGTCTTCCGGCTGGGGGCGCGTCAGATCGGCCCGGGCCGCGCGGAGGACGCCCTGTCGGTCGGCGGGTCCTCGCGCTGGGACGCCGTCGCGAACATCCCCGACGCCGACATCTGGGAGCTGCGCCGCTCGCTGCGCGAGCAGCTGGTGCAGGAGGTGAGGGAGAGGCTGCGCGCGTCCTGGCGACAGCGTGGCGCGGGCGCCGCCGAACTGGGCTGGATCGACGGGGTGCTCGACCCCGACGTGCTCACCATCGGGTTCGCCCGGCGGGTGCCGTCGTACAAGCGGCTCACGCTGATGCTGCGCGACCGCCGCAAACTCACCGAGCTGCTGCTGCACCCCACACACCCGATCCAGATCGTCGTCGCGGGCAAGGCCCACCCGGCCGACGACGGAGGCAAGCGTCTCGTACGCGAACTGGTGCGCTTCGCCGACGACCCGAAGGTGCGCCACCGCATCGTCTTCCTGCCCGACTACGGCATGGCGATGGCGAAGAAGCTCTACCCGGGCTGCGACGTGTGGCTCAACAATCCGCTGCGTCCGCTGGAGGCGTGCGGCACGAGCGGGATGAAGGCCGCGCTGAACGGATCCCTCAACCTGTCGGTGCTCGACGGCTGGTGGGACGAGTGGTACGAGCCGGACTTCGGCTGGGCGATCCCCACCGCCGACGGCGCGGCCACCGACGAGGACCGCCGCGACGAACTGGAGGCCGCGGCGCTGTACTCGCTGATCGAGGACCGGGTCGCGCCCCGCTTCTACGAGCAGGGCTCGGGCGGCCTGCCCGACCGCTGGATCGCGATGGTGCGCCGCACCCTGACCACGCTCGGCCCCAAGGTGCTCGCGGGCCGCATGGTGCGCGAGTACGTTGAGCGGCTCTACGCCCCCGCGGCGAAGGCCCACCGGGCCCTGGACGCGTCCGCCGCCGAGGAACTCGCGGACTGGAAGGCACGGGTGCGGGCGGGCTGGCCGCAGGTCGCGGTCGACCATGTGGAGGCCGTGGACCAGGACGCGGGTGCGGGTGCCGCGGCGACGGCGGGTCTCGGGTCCACGCTGACCCTGCGGGTGCAGGCCCGGCTCGGTGAACTGCGGCCGGACGACGTGGAGGTGCAGGCGGTGGCGGGCCGGGTCGACTCCGACGACGCGATCCGCGACGCCCAGACCTTCCCGCTGAAACCGTCGAGCGGGCCGGATCTGGAGGGCCGCTGGGTGTACGAGGGGCCGTTGGCGCTGGACCGCACGGGACCGTTCGGCTACACGGTGCGGGTGCTGCCCGCCCACCGGCTGATCCCGGCGGGCGCGGACATGGGGCTGGTGGCGCTGCCGCCGGAGGCCGCGGGGCAGGACGCGGGCGTGCTGCTGCGCTGAGCCGTTCCGCCGTACGGGGCACGGCCCTTCCGGAATCCGGAGGGGCCGTGCCCTCTTCTGCGCTGTCTGTGCGGATTCACGGCACGGCGTGAATCCGGTGCGCTGCTGCATGCAGGGCGAGGCTGTTCCGTCGCCGCCGTTCAGCCGGGGAGGGGCCCACCAGGCCGAAGTCGGTCCGTTCGGGCACCGAGTCGAGGAGTCCCGTGGTGACCGCCTGGATCCGTGGATCGAGCCCGCCCACCGCTCAGAGACACCTCTGCGAGGCAGACCCGGCTCCGGCGTGGCGAGGGAGCTGAAGTCGGAGCGGGAGGCGTCAGCTCTGCTTGGCGAGCTTGCCGACCTGCGCGTCGATGACGGCGTTGGGCAGCGGGAAGTCCTTGCCGCCGGTCGCCGCGGAGCTGAGGTTGAAGGACACGAAGGAGACGAGTGTCGAGCCCTGACGGACGATGGCCACCTTGACGGGCACTTCCATGTCCTCGATTTCGGCGGTAAGGGCCCAGCCGACGGCCTCCTGGCCACCGGATACCGTCAGTTCCTCGACCTTGGTGACTTTGGTCTTCTCACCGTCGGCGTCGACGGTGTACCCGTCGGCACAGGCGGAGGCGGAAGTTTTGATCGCCGTCAGGGCCTCCCCCGCTCCCTTGCGTCGTACGTGTCAAGGGAGTCGAGGGTCGCAGTCATGCTGAGAGCCGAGGTGAACGAATCCTCGAACTCCTGGAGCGCCTTGTCGAGCTCATCCTCCGTCATGTCCGAAAGTTTCTTGTCCTCATCGGACCCCGTGACCACACCCTCGGAGGGTTTCTTGGCCGGCTCCTGCAGCACCTTCCGCTGCACGGTGGCGACAGGCTCACCCTGCGCGAGGCCGGAGGAGACCTCCGCGAGCGGTGTGCACTCGGCCCTATTAGCGGTGGCCTTCTCGGTGATGTCGGCCGGCCCGGGCTTGGTGACCTTGTAGCCTTCGACGTCACCGTCGGCCAGCACGGCCTTCTCCAACTCGTCTGTGGAGAGCGCCTTTGCGTTGGGCTCGGCGGATGTGGAGGCCTCGCTCTTGGCTCCGTCTTCGGCGACGCTGTCACTCTTGCCGGCACCGCAGGCGGTGACCAGCAGAGCGAGGGACACTGCGGAGGCGGCGGTAGCGGAACGTCGGATGAACGCGGCTCGCATGACGTCACTTTTTGTAGAGAAGAATGTGATCACCTATGAGCCCCGCTGCCTCACTTGATCACACCTGCTTCATACGGAACCCGAACCGTGATGCCCATGTGGCCAGAGTGATCGCCCGGTCCGGCCCGCCAGGACCCGCCGTGAAGCCCGGATTCCCTCTCCGTCCCGCCGACGATGTCCTGCTCGTGTGTTGCTCATGACCTTATGGCGTACGTGAAGTGATCAAGTTGTGACCGTATTGGATGGGCCGATGTCGGACATCTGATCTTGTCCGGCGTATCGGCGGCTGCGATATTGCGTTCGATTCCGCGGGTTGTGGGGGCCTCACCTGCGAAACAGGCTTACAGCCGGGGGAGCGAGCGATGTTGCCGGTCGGTGTGCAGCGGGGGCGGGCCGTCACGGCGCTGCTCCTGGCGACGCTTGTTGTGCTGCTGGGCCGGGCTATGGAGCCACGTACCACGGCAGCCACCGGGATCCGCCACGTGCCGACTGCTTACCTGTCGTGCACTGCCGAAATCGGGCTGCGGGACGGTGACTTCCCCGGCGAAGAGGCTGTCGAGGCTGCCCCGTCGCTCCAAGTACCCGGGACGGGTGGCCTCTTGGGCCGGGGCGGCGGCTATGCCGAGCCCACACCGCGTGGTTTCCATGGTTCCGGACCCGGGGCGGACGACAGCAGGAGGGCTGCAGGCAGGCTGCCTGTGTATCAGCACTCCGACTCCCTTCCTCGCGCGCGTGGGAGTGTCACTGGGGATAGCCCGTGGACGGGATGCAGAAGCGGTCCAGCAGCCGACCGTTCCGCATGGGGCGTGTTTCTGAACTGAAGGCCAGTGCGGTCGCCCACCCGGGAGTACGGCGCGATCGGAGTGTGGCATTCCCGACGACGGACGAACCATCAGCTGCCGCCGCAACCACGCAGTCGGCTGTGCGGCATGTCCACCGGGCGTTACTTGCCGTCGATCACGGATGCGCGTGCGCGGCGTCAACTCCGCGATCTCCCAGTCGTACTTGAGCCGGTCATACGCATGCAGACCGGCAAGTCGCACCCGAGTCCGGCTCGTCAGGCAGATTTTCGAAGACCTCCGGCGGAGTGCCGCCGGCATCACGCAGGGGAGGACTCAGTCCATTGAACATCAGAACGCGCCCGCGCCTGCGGGCCGTCCGACGGCGAACGGTGCTCGCAGCGAGTGCAGTCGTACTGACCGCCTCGGCCCTGGGCGTCAGTCCGGCGGCCCCAGCCGTGACTGTCGCCGGCTGCAGTGGCGTGGAGTCGGACTTCAACGGCGACGGCATCCGTGACACGGCGATCGCCGATCCGGAGGCGACCGTCGCGGGTCACGCCGAGGCGGGACTCGTGAGGATCGTCTACGGCGGAGGGAAGGGGACGTACGAACTCTCGCAGGACTCGCCGAACGTACAGGGGTGGGCCGAGCGGGGCGACCGGTACGGATTCGCCCTCGCCGTCTACGACGCCGACGCCGACGGCTGTGCCGACCTGGCCGTCGGTGCCCCGTACGAGGACGTCTCCACCAACGCCGACGCCGGCCTGGTGCACATCGTCTACGGCTCAGCCGCAGGCCTCAACGGCGGCAAGGTTCCCAAGGAGCACCTCCAGGGGGAGGGAACGACCATCGGCGGTGCGGCCGAGCCGGGTGACTGGCTCGGGTACGCACTCGCCGCGGGCAGGACGTCCACGGGAAGCCCGTACCTCATCGCAGGCGTACCGGGCGAGTCCATCGGCACCGTGGAGGACGCCGGCGGCTTCGTCTACATCCACGGGACCGCGCAGACCGTCGTCGGCATCATCCACCAGGACGTCGAGACCGGAGGTGCGGTGCCGGGTGTCGCCGAGCCGGACGACCGGTTCGGCGCGTCGCTCGCCACCACGCCGACCCACTTCGCCGCGGGCACCCCGGGCGAGGCGCTCGGCACCGTGCCGTTCGCCGGTGGCGTGGCCGTCTTCAGCCACACGCTGTCCTCGGGCTACCCCAAGCCCCTTGCCGGCCTGGCCCAGGACCAGGACGTGATCACCGGGGCCGAGGAACCGGGCGACGGCTTCGGGACCGCTCTCGCGATGGTTCCGTACCGGGCGTCGGGTGCCACGTCCACCACCGAGTCCCTCCTGGCCGTCGGGGTGCCCGGTGAAGACCTGTCGACGACGGTCGACGCGGGAGCCGTGCAGATCTTCAAGATCTCCGCGAGCGGTGCCTTCACCGAGACGCTGTGGATCGACCAGAACACCGCGAACGTCGAGCAGGGGGGCGAGGCGGGCGACTTCTTCGGGCAGCGCCTGGCCGCCGTCAACACCGCTCCGAGCAGCACCAGTTCGGGGACGAACACCCGGCTCGCCATCGGCGTCCCCGGTGAGGAGCCGACCGAGGAGCACCGCGAGAAGGGCGGCGTCCACATCGTGCCCATGGTCGGCGCGCCCGGCGCGTCCGACTCCTGGATCGACCCGGGCTGGGGCATCCCCGGCGAACCGGCGCCGCTCCAGCTCGCGGGACTCAGCCTGGCGGCGACCCCGGGAGGGCTGTACGTCGGCATGCCGTACGGCCCGCAGGCCGGTCACGCCGTCCACCTCTTCCCGTGGAACGCGGCGAACGGCGGCGCGCCCACCCAGACCTTCAAGCCCGGTGAGGGCGGCATCCCCACGGGTGACACCTCCTTCGGTACGGCGGTGCGCTGATGAGCAACAGGAAGAACGGATACCTGTCCAGGCGCATACGACGCAGCCTCGTCCTGCGCGACGCGGTCGCCGCGGTGGCGGCCGGCGTCGTACTGACCGGGGGCTTCAACGCACTTCCCGGCGACTCAGACCGAACAGCACCGTGCCCGAGTAGTAGACGGTTGCTGCAGGCAAGCCGGTGCAGACAGAGGCCGAGGCGCTCACGATCGCCAAGAAGAGCGGCAAGAAGGTCGAGATTCTCGGCATGCGCACGGCTCGCCGTGAGATCTACGCCGAGCCAATGGCACGTTCACGGCCCAGGAGTACACCGACCCTATCCGTACCCATCAGAACGGCTCGTGGGTCGACATCGACAGGCCCCGTCGGCAGGTTCTACAGCGGAACGGTGCCCCATTCCGTTCCGTGAGACCACCGCGGATGCAGAAGCGGTCCAGCGGCCGACCGATCCGCATGGGGCGTGCTTCTGAACTGAAGGCCAGTGCGTGGTGTGGCATTCCCGACGACGGATGAGCCATCAGCTACCCCGACACCACGCAGGCGGCTGTGCTGCCTGTTCTGCCGTGGCGCGACTCGCCATCGAACGGATGTTCATATGTGGCGTCAACTCGGTGGTCCATCGACCGCACGCGAGCCGGTCGTATGCCTCCAGACCGGCAAGTAGTACCCGAATCTGGCTATTTCGGTTCAGATTTCGAAGACGTCCGGCGGTGAACCGCCGACCACCTAAGGGAGGACCAGTCCATTGGACATCAGAACGCCCCTGCGGCTGCGGGCCGTCCGACGGCGAACGGCGCTCGCCGCGAGCGCACTCGTCCTGACCGCCTCCGCCCTCGGTCTCGGCCCGGCGACGACCGGCGCGGTCGCCCCCGGCTGTTCCGGCGTGGAGTCGGACTTCAACGGCGACGGGATCCGCGACACGGCGATCGCCGATCCGGAGGCGACCGCCAACGGCAAGACGCGCGCGGGCGTCGTGCACATCGTCTACGGCGGCGGCAAGGGGGCCCTGCAGCTGTCACAGGAGACCCCGGGAGTCCCCGGCGGCTCCGAACCTGGCGACCAGTACGGCTTTGCCCTCGCCGTGTACGACGCCGACTCCGACGGCTGCGCCGACCTGGCCGTCGGCTCCCCGTACGAGGACCTCTCCACCAACGCCGACGCCGGCTGGGTGCATATCGTGTACGGCTCTCCGGCTGGTCTGAATGGTGGCAAGGCCGTCAAGGAGCACATGCAGGGCGACACAGCGACCCTGGGCGGCGCCGCCGAACCCGGCGACTGGGCCGGGTACGCACTCTCCGCCGGCAAGACGTCCGCGGACGTGCCGTACCTGATCGTCGGCATACCGGGGGAGTCGATCGGCACGGTGGAGGACGCCGGCGGCTTCGTCTACATCCACGGGACCGCGCAGACCGTGGCCAGCGTCAACCAGGACGTCGAGACGGGCGGAGCGGTACCTGGCACGGCCGAGGTGGACGACCGTTTCGGCGCGGCGATCGCCTCCACACCGACGCACTTCGCCGTCGGAACGCCCGGTGAGGCGATCGGCTCGGCGAGGTTCGCGGGAGGCGCGGCCGTCTTCAGCCACACGCTGTCGTCCGGTTCCCCCAAGCCGCTGTTCGGCTTGGGCCAGGACCAGGATGTGATCGGGGGCAGCGAGGAGCCTGGCGACGGCTTCGCGACATCACTGGCCATGGTCCCCTACCGCCCGGCAGGGGCGACGTCGACCACGGAGTCACTGCTCGCCGTCGGCGTCCCCGGCGAGGATCTGTCCACGACGGTCGACGCGGGTGCCGTCCACGTCTTCCGGGTCACCGCTTCGGGCACCTTCACCCAGACCATGTGGCTCGACCAGAACTCCGCCGACGTAGAGCAGGAGAGCGAGCCGGGCGACTTCTTCGGCCAGCGCCTTACGGCCGTCAACACCGCTCCCAGCAGTACCAGTTCTGCCGGCAATACCCGGCTCGCTGTCGGCGTCCCCGGTGAGGAGTCGTCGGAGGAGCACCGCGAGAAGGGCGGCGTCCACGTCGTGCCCATGGTCGGCGCGCCCGGGGTCTCCGACGCCTGGTTCGACCCGGGTTACGGCATCCCGGGCGAACCGGCCCCCAACCAGCTTGCGGGCCTCAGCCTGGCCGCCGCGCCGGGCGGTTTGTACGTCGGCATGCCCTACGGGCCCGCGGCGGGCCACGCGGTCCACCTCTTTCCGTGGAACGTCGCCAACGGCGGCGCCCCCACGCAGACATTCAAGCCCGGCGAGAGCGGTATCCCCGCCGGCGGCACCGCCTTCGGTGCGGCGGTCCGCTGATGAACCACAAGGAGAACGGACACGTGTCCAGACGTATACGACGCGGCCTCGGGCTGCGCGGCGCGATCGCCGCGGTGACGGCCGGCGTCGTACTGACCGGCGGCTTCCACGCGCTGCCGTACGAACCGGATGGTGCGGACGCCGCACCGAAGCAGTCCGCCGTCGGCGCGGGGACCCCCGTGCAGACGGAGGCCGAGGCCCTCGCGGTCGCGAAGAAGAGCAACAAGAAGATCGAGATCCTCGGCATGCGCACCGCGCGCCGGGAGATCTACGCCGAGCCCAACGGGACGTTCACGGCCCGGGAGTACACCGATCCGATCCGCACCTTCCGGGACGGCTCGTGGGTCGACATCGACAAGACCCTGGTGCGCCGGTCCGACGGCAGTGTGGCGCCGAAGGCGACCGCCGTGGCCCTGTCGTTCTCGGACGGCACGGCCGGCAAGCCGTTCGTCAGGATGAACCAGGCGGGCCGCGAACTGTCCCTGACCTGGCCGTACGGAAAGCTGCCGGCACCGGTCCTCGACGGTGAGACGGCCACGTACAAGGACGCGCTGCCCGGTGTGGACCTCACGGTGCGCGCGGAGGCCGACGGCTTCGGCCACCTCCTGATCGTCAAGACCCCCGAGGCCGCCGCCGATCCGAGGATCGCCCGGGTCGACCTGGGCCTCACGACCGACGGACTGAAGGTCACCGAGGCTGCCACCGGCGCGCTCAAGGCCGAGGACGCCGCCGTCGGCGGCACCGTCTTCGAGGCCGGCAAGCCCGTCATGTGGGACTCGGCCGCCGTCAAGGAGGCCGCCGCCAGGAAGCAGGGCCCGCGGGCCGTCTCCAAGGCGCTCGCCGCCGCGTCCGCGGACGCGGCTCCCGCCCCGGCCGTCGCCCCGGAGCCCGCGCTCGCCGGTCCCGGCGGTGGGGGCAAGACCTCGCCGCTCGGCGTCCAGGTCGGCAAGGGGAAGCTGTCCCTGGTGCCCGACCAGAAGCTTCTCAAGGGCAAGGACACCGTCTTCCCGGTCGTCATCGACCCGATCCAGCGCACCACCTCGCGCACCGCGTGGACCGGCGTGATGTCGGGCATGCCGACCGAGCAGGACTGGAAGTACTCCGGCAGCGCCGGTGTGGGCAAGTGCCCCACCGACTACAACCCGGTGTCCTGCAACGGCGTCGGCGTCCGCCGTGTTCTGTTCACCATGCCGATGTCGTTCTACTCGGGCAAGCAGATCCTCGGCGCGACGTTCTCCGCACGCGTCGAGCACATCTACAGCGCGACGCCGACCGCCGAGCCGATCCGGCTCTACCGCATCGGCGGCAAGAACTACAGCATCACCTCCTCCTCCAACTGGTCCAACACCTCGGACGACTGGCTCGACCACATCGGCACGGTCGAGAAGGCGATCTCGCCGACGAGTTGCTCCAGCCAGGCCAACCTGCACTTCGAGGCCGGCGCCACGGGCGAGCTGACCACCGAGGTGAAGACGGCCGCAGCCGAGGGCTGGTCCTCGATGACGCTCGGCCTGCGAGCCGCCGACGAGACCCGGCTGCCGGAGTGGAAGCGGGTCTGCGGCAACGCGTATCTGTCGATCAGCTACAACAACCTGCCGCGGAAGATCACCACGCTGTCGCAGAACCCTGGCGGTGTGTGCGCCACGGGCGCCGGCCGCCCCTATGCGGAGGTCCCGCCGCAGCTGCAGGCGGTGGCGAGCGACCCCGACCATGCCAACGGTCAGACCGACAAGGTCAAGGTCGAGTTCAAGGTGGACTGGACGGACCCGGTCACCAAGGAGGCGAAGAGCTACACGTACCTCACCCCGAGCTGGCTCGCGCCGACGCCCAGCACCAAATTCACGCACACGGTGAAGTCGACGATCCCGCAGAACACCGTCATCTTCTGGAGCGCACGCGCCTACGACGGTGACGGTTACGGGCCCTGGAGCTATGACGGCGACACGGTCCGCTGCGAGTTCATCTACGACAAGACATTGCCGGGCAAGCCGAACGTGCTCTCCAAGGAGTACCCGTCCGACAGCGTCTACCACGACGGCGTCGGCACCTACGGCTCGTTCACCTTCTCGCCCAACCCGAACGACTCGGTGCCGGACACCGATATCGTGAAGTACCGGTACGCGTTCGACAGTACGGCCTCCCCGGCTACGACTGTCAACGCCACGTCGGCAGGCGGTCCCGCGACCGTGACGTGGATGCCGCCCCGTGCGGGACGCCACTGGGTCGACGTCATCGCCGTCGACAAGGCGGAGAACCCCAGCACCAAGGCGCACTACGAGTTCCTCGTGACCGAGGGCACCCCCGTCACCGCCCAGTGGAACCTCGCCGACGCGCCGACCAGCACCGAGGCGCACGACGAGACCGGAGCCTTCTCCGCGAACGCGGGCACGGGCGTCACCTTCGGCGTGGAGGGCCCCGGCGGCAAGGTCGACGCGGCCGCCCGCTTCGACGGCACCTCCGCCGCCTACGCGGACGTCAACGAGACGGTCCTCGACTCCTCGAAGAGCTTCAGCGTCAGCGCCTGGGTCCGCCCGAAGGGCACCCCGACCCGTGACATGGCCGTCGTCAGCCAGGACGGCACCGGCGAGCCCGGCTTCACCCTCGGCTACGACCACACCGCTGGCACCTGGGCGTTCTCCGTCCCGGTGACCGACGTCGACTCGCTCGGCGAGTGGAAGGCGGTCGCCACGGGTGTCAGCGTCGTACCGGACCAGTGGATCCAGCTGACGGGTGTCTACGACGCGACCAAGTCCGAACTGCGGCTCTACGTCAACAAGGACTCCAGGGGTGTCGCCTCCCGCCGCTCGGTGTGGCGGTCCTACGGCCCGCTGCAGCTCGGCCGCACCACGGCGAAGAGCGGATACCGCGACAACTTCGACGGCGACCTCGCCGAGGTCCGCATCTTCGACCGCGTCCTGCCCGCCGCGCAGGTGGCGGAGATGATGACGGTCAAGCCGGAGCGCAAGAACTACTGGCAGCTCGACTCCTCCTCCTCGGGCTCGT
Organism: Streptomyces sp. PKU-EA00015; assembly: GCF_013387495.1. GTDB lineage: Bacteria > Actinomycetota > Actinomycetes > Streptomycetales > Streptomycetaceae > Streptomyces. The sequence continues at coordinate 177,507 of NZ_JABZEE010000002.1, forward strand.
CCCCGGACACGGGGACGGGGCAGGCGCTGACGCTCGCCGGCAACGCGTTGATCTTCACCATGCCGGAGGACCCGCTTTACGACGGCTACGGCCCGATGGTGGGAGCCGGTCATCTGCAGCTCGACGGCGACGGTGACTATGCGTCGACCGGGACGGCTCCGGTCAGCGGCGCGGCGAGCTTCACGGTGTCGGCACGTGTGCGGCTCACCACGCTCGACCCCGCAAGGGCGCAGACGGTGTTCTCTCTGCCCGGAATGGCAGCCAATCGTTTGAGTGTCCGGCAGCGTCCGGCGCCGGATGCGCAGACCCCGTCGATGTGGGAGCTGGCCGTCGCCGAGTCCGACTCGGCCACCGCCGCCGTGAAGACCTTCACGGACAGCCAGGCACTGCCGGAAGCCGATCCGGAAGGGCAGCACCTTGCCGTCGTCTACGACGCCTTCGGCAACACGATCCGGCTGTATGTGAACGGCCTCCTCGCCAGTGAGGCGTACGGGGAGGACAGCACCCTCTGGAGTGCCACGGGCGGTCTCCAGGTGGGCCGTTCGGCACTCGGCGGCAGCGAGTACTTCGCGGGCGCGATCGACGAGGTCCGCGTCTACAGCGGAGCCGCGGACAAGACCGCGATCCAGCAGATGGCCAGCCTCACGGTCCTGCCGGACATGTGATCCCGGCGGCGGGCGCGCCGGCCTTCCGGGGCCGGCGCACCCGCCTGTTGCCATTCCATCCCTTTCTACGTGTGGAGACACGTGATGCCATTTCGTGGCCGGTTGCTGAACCGGCGCATACCCAGGCGGCTGCTTGCAGCGACCGCCTTGGGGGTGACCATTGCCCTGACCGGCGGTACGGTCCAGGCGATGCCGCTCACCCTGCAGGAGCAGGGCCGGGGCAGACCCGGCGTGCAGGACTTCGGCGACCCCATCGAGGGCAAGGACGCCAAGGCCGCACCACGTCCGGCCGATCCGGCGAAGAAGGCCGCGGTCAGGGCGCTCGACAAGGCGGTCTGGCCCGGCGGCGGCAGCGCCGAACTCGCCGTCGCGTCCACCGCGCCGAAGGAGACGACGGTCGGCGGACTGCCGGTCGCGGTCTCCTCGGTGCCGGCCAAGGCAGCGAAGTCGGCACGCGCCGGCAGCGCCTCCGCCCCAGCCGCCCCGGCCGAGGTGAAGGTCGACGTGCTGCCCGCCAAGCGGGCAGCCGAACTTCACTCAGCCGCGCTGCTGCGCATTGAGCGCGCCGACGGCAAGGCGAAGGACGCGAAGGTGCGCCTGACCGTCGACTACTCCTCCTTCGCGGAGGGCTACGGCGGCTCGTACGCCTCCCGCCTGCACCTCGTCCAGCTGCCCGCCTGTGCGGCCGTAGCAACCCCCGGCAGCAAGGCGTGCCCCGAGCTGCCGAAGCCGCTGCCGACGGTCAACGACCCCGAGGACCGCACGGTCTCCGCCACCGTCGTCGCTGCCCCCGCTCGGGAGTCCGGCCCGTCGACGATGGCCGTCGAGGGCACGGAGATCGTCGCGCTCGCGGCCGGTCCGTCCTCGGCGCAGGGCACGTACAAGGCGACCTCGCTCTCCCCGTCGGCGAGCTGGAATGTTGCCAACTCGTCCGGCGGCTTCAGCTGGAACTATCCGATGCGGACGGTGCCCACGCCGGGCGGCCAGACGCCGACCGTGGGCCTCGGCTACTCGTCCCAGTCGGCCGACGGCCGTACCTCCGCGACCAACAATCAGGGTTCGTGGATCGGTGAGGGCTTCTCGTACGACGCGGGCTACATCGAGCGTCGCTACAAGCCGTGTGCCGACGACGGCCACTCTTCCTCAGGCGAGCAGTGCTGGGCGTTCGACAACGCCACGGTCATGCTCAACGGCAGCTCCAGCGAGCTGATCAAGGACGACAAGACCGGCGACTGGAAGTTCTCGTCCGACGACGGTACGAGAGTGGAAAAGCTCACCGGCGCCACGCACAATGGCGACAACGACGGCGAGCACTGGAAAGTCACCACTTCCGACGGCACCGAGTACTGGTTCGGTCTCAACCGTCTGCCCGGCTGGGCCACCGGTAACGAGCAGACCGGCTCCACGTGGACCGTCCCCGTCTTCGGTGACGACTCCGGCGAGCCCTGTTACAACGCCACCTTCACCAGCGCGCACTGCAAGCAGGCCTGGCGCTGGAGCCTGGACTACGTCAAGGACACCCACGGGAACGTGATGTCCTACTTCTACGCACCCGAGACGAACCACTACGCCCTCAACGGCAAGACGGACGTCAACGGCACGGCATACCACCGCGGCGGCTATCTCAAGCGGATCGACTACGGCGAGCGCGACGGCTCCGTCTACGCGGCCGATGCACCCGCCCGCGTCGTTTTCAACGTTCTCGAACGCTGCCTGCCCACCACGGACTTCGATTGCGCGGAGTCCAAGCGCACCAAGGCGAACGCCGCGTACTGGCCGGATACACCGGTCGACCAGGAGTGCAAAGCCGACACCAAGTGCACCGTCGGACAGACCTTCTGGACGACGAAGCGGCTGACCGGCATCACCACCCAGATGCGCAAGGACGCGGCCACCTACCAGGACGTGGACGCGTGGACGTTCACCCACCTTTTCACTGACAACGGCGACGACTCGAAGACCCTGTGGCTGTCGAAGATCGACCACGAGGGACGGGTCGGCACCGCGGCGAAGCTGCCCACGCTGGAGCTGTACGGCGAGCAGCTGGTCAACCGGGTCGACGCGATCGGCGACAACATCGCGCCGTTCCACCGCTACCGCCTCGCAGCCGTCCTGAGCGAGACCGGGGCCCAGCTCGACATCAACTACGCGCCGACCGAGTGCACCAAGGACGCGCTGCCCAAGCCGGGTGAGTCGACCAAGCGCTGCTACCCGGTCAAGTGGGCACCGCCCGGAACGATCGAGCCGATCACGGACTGGTTCCACAAGTACGTCGTCGCCGAGATCGTGGAGACGGACCGCACCGGTGGCGGCGACAGCCTGGTCACCCGGTACGCCTACCAGGGTGACGCGGCCTGGCGTAAGGCGAAGCCGGACGGCATCACCGAGGACAAGTACCTCACGTGGGGCGGCTGGCAGGGCTACGGCAAGGTCACCGTCACCTCGGGCAGCGCAGACAAGCAGACCTCGCGGATCGACTACACGTATCTGCAGGGCATGGACGGCGACAAGGACTCCGCCGGCGCCACGCGTTCGGTGAAGGTCAAGGACTCCACCGGCGTCGAGTACACCGACTCGGAGGAGTTCACAGGCCACCAGCTGGAGGCGCACACCTACGACGGAACCAAGCTCGTCTCCAAGGTGATCAACCAGCCCTGGAAGTACACCACCGCAACACAGACCCGCAGCTGGGGCACATCGCACTCGGTCATCGTCCGCTCCGACACCGAGCGTGGCTACAGCCTGCTGTCCGACGGCACCTGGCGCGAGACGAAGAGCACCACGAAGTACGACACCACCAACGGCACCGGCCGGGTGCTGGAGGTCGACGACCAGGGTGACGTCTCCACGACGGCCGACGACACCTGTACGCGCACCTGGTACGCCGACAATGTCGGGGCGAACATCCTCTCCCTGCCCTCCCGCAGCGAGGCCGTGGGTGTAAAGTGCTCTGCCACACCCGACCGAAGAACTCAAGTCCACGCGGACGAGCGCACCTCCTACGACGGCAAGGCGTTCGGCGAGGCCCCCACCAAGGGCGATGCCACCAAGACTGAGCGCCTCACGTCGCACGACGGAACCACGGGCACCTACCAGGTCACCGGCACCACCACGTACGACGCCTTCGGCCGCCCGCTGTCTCAGACGGACGCGTCCGGAGCCGAGACCAAGACGGCTTACACGGACGTCAACGGCCTGATCTCGCAGACCAAGAACACCAATGCGCTGGGCCACGTCACGACCACCGACTATGTCCCGGCCTGGGGCATGTCGACCGGCCAGACCGACCCCAACGGCAAGCGCACGGACCTTGCCTACGACGCTCTCGGCCGCCTGACCTCGGTCTGGCTCCCCGACCGGGCCAAGATCCAGACCCCGAGTATCAAGTACTCGTACAACGTCCGCCGCGACAAGGTCACAGCGATCCGGACGGAGAAGATCGAGAACGACGGTTCATACGGCTCTGAGTACCAGCTGTACGACAGCCTGCTGCGCCCGCGCCAGATCCAGACCGAGGGGCCGGGCGGGACGCGGATGGTCGCGGACTCGTTCTACGACGGCACGGGCAAGGTCAAGAAGACCTACGCCACGTACAACGCGGCGGGCGTGGCCTCCGACGAACTGCTGATCGTCCGAAACGGCGAGGTCGGCCAGCAGAGCCTGATGGAGTACGACGGCCTCGGCCGGCCGACCGCGCAGATCATGGCGGTCTCGGGCGTCGAGCAGTGGCGCACCACCACGACGTACAACGGTGAACGCACCACCGTCGACCCGCCGAAGGGCGGCGTACCCACCACGACCATCACGGACTTCGCCGGCAATACCAAGGAGATCTGGCACTACCGGGACGACTCGCCGAACCCGTTGTCCGGCTACGACGTCACGAAGTACACCTACACCCCGAAGAACCAGCTCGAGACGGTCACGGACGCCAAGGGCAACCAGTGGCGCTACGAGTACGACCTGCTGGGCCGGAAGACGAAGAGCGTCGACCCGGACGCGGGGACCTCGACCACCCAGTACGACACCCTCGACCGACCCGTCTCGGCGACCGACAGCCGTGGCAAGAAGATCTCCACGCTGTACGACAAGCTGGGTCGTCCGCTTTCCACCTGGCAGGGTGACGTCACGACCGGCACCCGGCTGACCGAAACCCGGTACGACAAGGCGGGGATGCTCGGCCACGCGTGGGCCGACATCAGCTACGTCACGCCGACGGAGTACTTCGCCACCACCATTCAGCTGGCGGACAACTTCTACCGTCCGCTCAAGACCAACTACGTGGTGCCTGCCTCGCAGGGATCGCTGGCCGGCACGTACACGTTCACCTCGGCGTACAACCGGGACGGCACCCTGCAGTCGAGCGGCATGCCCGCCGCAGGCGCCTTGCCCGCCGAGGTGCTGGTCAGCGGTTACGACGACCTTCAGCGCCCGACGACGCTGACAGGCACGACGCCGTACGTCACCAACACCGTCTACTCCAACCGGAGCCACGTCCAGCAGCTCGAGCTGAACACGGGCGGCAAGAAGGTCTGGCAGACCTTCGACTACGAGACCGGCACGGACCGGCTCACGCGCATGGTGGTCGACGTCTACGGCGCGTCCGCCCCCGCGAAGGAGGCGAACTACTCCTACGACCAGGCCGGCAACGTCCTGTCCATCGCGGACACGTCGAACACCGCCTCACCCGACGTCCAGTGCTTCGGCTACGACTCGCGCAAGCGTCTTGCCGAGGCATGGAGCCCGGCGTCGACCGTGGCCACCGCGTCCGGGAACGGCACGATCGGCTCGACCGCTCCCGTCGAGGGTTCCGGGCCGACGGCCTGCCAGGCCGCCCCGGGCACGAACCCGCTGGGTGGCCCGGCTCCTTACTGGAAGTCGTACGTCACGGACGCCATCGGCAACCGGACGTCCGAGACGGTCCACGACACCGGCCTCAACCCGGTGAACAACATCACCCGCACCTACACCTACGGCGGGGCCGGAGCCCTCGGCAACGGGCCGCACCAGGTCACCAAGGTCATCGAGAACACCCCGACCGGTGACAAGCAGTCGACTTACGAGTACGACGCCACCGGCAACACCACCAAGCGCATCGGCGGCGACGCCCAGGTGCTGGAGTGGACCGACACGGGCAAGCTCGCCAAGGCGAAGGAGGCCAACGGGTCCGAGACGACCTACCTGTACGACAGCGGCGGCAACCGGGTCCAGCGCAAGGACCCGACCGGAACGACCGTCTACCTGCCCGGCATGGAGCTGAAGCTCTCCGCCGACGGCACCAAGAAGGAAGCCACCCGCTACTACTCCCACGCCGGCCAGACGGTCGCGGTCCGCACGAACGACAACAAGGTGTCGTTCGTCGCCTCCGACCACCACGGCACGGGCGAACTCGCCATCGACGCCACGACCGGTGCGGTCTCGCAACGCCGCTTCGACCCCTTCGGGGTCGAGCGGGGCCAGGCGACCGGTACATGGCCCGGCGAGAAGGGCTATGTCGGTGGCACGATCGACAAGTCGACCGGGCTGACACACCTGGGCGCACGTGAGTACGACGCGGTCATCGGCAAGTTCATCTCCGTCGACCCGATCATCGACCACACCCAGCCACAGCAGATCAACGGCTACGCCTACGCCAACAACAGCCCGGTCACCCTCGCCGACCCCAGCGGCCTGTATCCATGTGCGCCTGGGCTTCCGGACACCCCGACGTGTGGCAGCTGTGGAATGTTGTGCTTGCCGGAGGCCGAGGAGAAGGAAGAAGCCGAGGTCCAGGTTGCTCAGGCGGAGGGCCAGCAGTCCCAGGCCAAGCAGCGGATAAAGCAGGCGGCCACGACTCTGGTGAAGATCGCCCGAGACATTCTCGGGGTCGATGCCGCTCTGGACTGCATATCCAGCGGTGACTTGGGCGCCTGTGGGGAAACCCTGCTCAATATCGCGGGCAGCTTCGCCGGCGGTTTGGCAGGCAAGATCCTCGCCAAGTATGGGGTGCCATGGAAGTGGGCAGATGGTGCGAAGCTCGCCAAGCGAGTTGCGGGCCTGGTCGGTGACCTCATCGGAGGCGTCAAGGACTACTTCAAGGCCTCCAAGGCCGTCGACAAGGCCAAGGACCGGCTAGCCAAGGCGAAGGATGCCCTGGCGGCGGCGAAGAAGAAGGCCGCGCGGGCTCTCGGGAAGGACAAGTGCCACAGCTTCCTCCCCGGCACCCTGGTTCTTCTCGCCGACGGCACAAAGAAGGCGATTGAGGACGTCGAGCTCGGCGACAAGGTAATTGTCACCGACCCGGAGACGGGCGAGACGACGGTCCGCGAGGTCGCTGGCACGATCGTCACCGAGGATGACAAGCACTTCGTCGACCTCACAATCGTCGACGAGTCCGGAACGCCCGAGGCGCTGATCGCCACCACGACGCACCCGTTCTGGGTGATGTCCGAAGGCGAGTGGGTCGAGGCGGGCAATCTGCGTCCCGGCATGACCCTGCGTACCGCCGCGGGTGACACGGTCGAGGTCACGGACACGCGCCACTTCGACAAGAGGCAGCGCACCCACGACCTCACGGTGACGGGCATCCACACGTACTATGTGCTGGCGGGCGCCACTCCGGTCCTCGTCCACAACTGCGGTGACCAGCTTGAATTTGCTCACGGAACGACTGCATCGCATGCCGACGATATTGCGGCAAACGGCCTGAGTAGCGAAGCAGCAAGAGCCGCTACGAGCGGTGGTGGTGTGGGGCAGCCAGGGAACCTGTTCTCCTACAGGGTCTCGGGAGGGTCCGATCCCAATTTCAGTACGGCGGCGCAGTGGGGTGTAACCCGGAACCGCGGTAAACAGAATGGGGCTGCGGTTCTCGTCTTCCAAATGTGCAAATGCACCTATGGTCGGCTGGTGAGTGAGGGGCACATCACCACAAGAACCACAGGTGATGGGATGCCCGAAGAAGTAATATTCGGGCCAGGCGCAATGCCTTTCTTGCGCAAGGTTGCCGACGTACGTCTAGGTTAGTAGAAAAACCTCTTAGCGGTCAGGATGCGTTCATGAGTTTCGACTGGAACAGCTTCGATGCAGTCCAAATGAATGTCGCATCCTGGCCCCTGGGTGAGCCTGACGGGTCCGGGCTCGTTCGGACCGAGTGGGAGATTCGGACACTCGGCGACGTCCCGGGAGGCCCAGTGGGTGATCAGATGAGCCTGCATCACCTGTCAGGCGACATGTCTTTCGATCTTCAGGTCCTGGGCCCGCGGGTGTTGAGTATGACGTGCGTGTGCCCCGAGGAGATGCCAGGCCCTGCCAGGCTGGGGGCGGCGTCGGTGGCTTGGAGATTCCTTGACGAGCAGGTCTCAAGGCTTTGGATGATCGGAAAGTACCCCAGAGCCGTCCTTCCAGAATTTATGAGGCAGAGGCGAGGGTTGGTGGAGCAGATCCCGGCATCCATTAGGGAGGTGTGGGTTTGGCTTTCACTGATTCGCTCCGAGCCTTTGTTGAGTGAAATGGCAGGACAATCGAGTCAGGCTGAGCGTCTGATCTCCATCGTTGGTAATTCGCCCAAGAGTCCCGTTCTCGCCGAATCCTTCTCCGAGTTGGGCTCTCGCCTTTCCGTCAGGGCCGAGACTGGGCGATCCCGGGGGCTAGGGCTGAGGCGAATTCAGAGAGCGGCCATCGAGTTCGGAGTGCGTGGAGCTAGTGATGGCTCGGTGGATTCCATGGCTTACGCCACGGAGCGGCTGTTTGATGCGCTCTTCGTTCTGGAGCGTTCGCTCGGCGTTGAAGTATCGGGCGGCCTCTCTATGGAAGAAGACAGGGCATGGTTCGATGATGCTGCGAGTCTTGCGGAGTTCGAGAGTCTGTCTTCTGGAATCCTTGACCGGAGCCGCCTTTTCTGTGGCCGGCTGGTGGACTTCTGCTCCAGCGAAGGCGCTCAACTTGCACTCAGGAATGAGTAGCGGAGCGGGTGGGACCGAACGCGTACTCAGGCAGGTGAGAAGTACCCGACGCGGCAGAAGCCAAGAGGGCTCGCAAGCTGCTTGGCGATTTCCTGATCACCAGCATTAGAGTGAGAGTTGTCCCCGATTGGAACTCACGCACGTTGTGGCGCGCGCTTTCTCCAGCATGGCTGTGTCCATCGACCTGGCGGACGACGGCGACATTGACCCGGACATCGCGACGGACATCATCGAGGCGGCTGCGGCGCTGTTCAAGGAGCTTTCAGAAGATGACCGCCGGGCGTTGGCCGCGATCATCCTCGAGGTCTCCGAGCTGGAGAGTGATCCGGTGCGAAAGAGGTGGATGCTGCACCTGCCGGAAGAGATGAGTCTCCTCGAGAGGGAATGATCCTTGGCGGCCCCCGCAGCCGCCCGATCGGACCGGAGCCAAAGCCTCCTATTAGCGACTGAAAAGCCTCGCCCACTATCTGTGGGCGAGGCTTTTCGGCAGGCCGGCACCCCCGGCATTGAAGTCCGCACCCACAGCACCACGCTCTACAACTCCCTCTACCGCGCTGACGACCAGCAACTCGTCAACGCACACGTCTGGGCGTCAACGCCTACGCCGCCCCCGTGTGGCACCTTCGCCGACACGAGACAGGCGGAATGTTCGACACCTACGCCAACAGCTTCGACGCCGTATGGGCGACCGCAACCCCCGTACACCAGGAAGGCTGACCGTGGCCCGCACCGAGTACTACGACGACCCCACCGCACCCAAGTCGGTCGCCGCTGGCCGTCTGGAGAAGCTGCCTGGCCTCGGCCGCGGTGAGGGGTCGGAAGCGTCTGGGGCGAGGCGTCGCGGTCTTGACGTTCCGGGCGACGTTGCGCGGCAGTTCGTCCTCGCGCACGACATGCTCCAGGGCGGACTTGAGTACGTGAGCCTGGGGCTGGTGAGGGCACGCGCGAGCAAATATGAAGCCCCGCCAGGTCTTTTCTGGCGGGGCTTCTGCACGTCGTGACGGAAGTAGTTGACGGCAACGCCAGCGGACGACGGCGGCGCAGGATGGCGGTTCATCGCCGTCCCAGAGGGGCGCGGTCGAATGCCGGAGGTCGTGGAAGCGGATGCGGCGGCGGCCGGCCTTGCGGAGGAGCCTGGTGAAGGTCCGGGTGAGATTGGTTCGGGTCGATCGGTCAGCGCGTCCGGCGCGTATCCCATCGCAGCTTCCACGTCACACCCCCCTCTTCATGTATCAGGCGGAGCATGTGGCCCAGGTCGAGGCGGGCCGCGTGCTCCGAGCTCAGGCCGAGCAGATCCAGCACCGCCGCCGAGACAGCGAACGATGCCCTGCCCCGGCCCCCGGCAGGGGCCGGAGCGCCCTGGATTAGCGAGGTCACCGCCCACAACCGCGCCTGCGGGCCGCCCACGGAGTCGGACCCCGCACTGCGGCCAAGTTGCTGGTCACGGCAGGGGGCAATCCCGAAGGCATGCGGACCGAAGCTTCCTTGAAGGCGGCCCTCCTCTGATCCTGTGCTCCGTCACAGATGCCGTGCTCGTCGGCCTGGCTCTGTGGGGGGCGGCGGCGCAGGCCACCACCGGGTCAGGGCAGCAGCCGCTTCACGCGCCGGGCGAGCGCTTTGGCGACGGCCACGCGTCCGACGCGTAGGACGAGGCCGTCATCTTCGATGGGCTTCGCGTACGTGGGGAGTCCCCGGTGCCGCCAACGACCGCCCGGCAGCCTCGGCTGGGCCGGTACCCGCCAGGTCCACCGCGCCACGCCGTCGCCTGCGGTCAGCACCACGGCGAGGCGCCAGGTGCCGAGCGCCAGACGGTGCACCGGCACGGCGACCGAGAAGGTGCCGCCGTCCACGACGCCGGGGACGGCGACCGTACGCCCCGCCTCGTCGCGGAGCTCCACGCCGAGAGTGCCGGCCGGAGGGGCGGCGAACCGCAGGTCGCCGAAGACCTCCAGGATGCCCGTCTTCCCCTGGGCCCACCGGGCACCCTTGATCCGCAGCTTGTCGGGGACCTTGTGCACGTTCTCGCCGACGTCGACGGTGAGGTTGCTGTACGGGTGGGTGTAGTACAGCGCCACGCCGAAGATGTCGTCGTCGCCGTCGGCCACCACGTACGTCCGCTGCGTGCTGACGACCTCGGGGAGGCGCTGGTTACCGATGCGGATCTCCCTGGTCAGTCCCTGCACGCGGACGGCGAGAAACGCGTCCCACAGGCCACGGGGCAGCCGCGTGCCGTCGCCGGCTGCGGTCGTCAGGTCGATCTCGGCGATGAAGCCGGCACCGGAGTAGTCGTACCCGCCGCCGTCCTGATCCTCGCCCAGCCCGGGAACGGTGATCCGGGTGGTCGGGAACCGGTGCTCCGCGCCGGACTTCCGCTCGCGCAGGAGGAGTTCGATGCCGGTGTCGTCCTGCGGCATGCGCCGCAGGTAGCCGTGGCCGCGGAGGGTCAGCCGACCGGTGCCGGGGGCCAGCTCGACGGAGTCCAGCCGGTGGGCGGACGGAATCCCGCCGGTGATCTCGTAGATCTCGTCCGGGAGGTCTCTTTCCGGGTCACGGAAGAAGGGCAGCCGGGCGTAGGCCCGCTCGCCGTCGACCAGGATGCCGTGCTGCACACCGCTTGCCGCTTCTCGGCGGACCTCGGCCTCCAGCTCGACGGACTCGTCCAGCATGCCGCGCAGGGCGAGAGCGCAGCGCAGCCGGGCGAGGGGCGCGAGCCGCTGCGTGAGCGCGTCGGAGCAGTGCCGCTCCAGCACGGTGCGCAGCTTCGCGTAGTGGGCGCGCCGCAGCTCGTCGTCGGGCTCGAGAACCAGGTCCTTGAGTACATCGCCCATATCCACGGCGATGTGACGCTCGGTCAGCTTGTCGCGGTCCGGCCCGGCGGGGAAGTGCTCCGCCACCAGCTCGATCAGGGCCTCCTGGGCCTCGATGCGGCGGTCGATGTCCGTGGTCGCGCTCGTGATGTTGCCGCCGTCGTCCCGCTTGACGACGAACAGGCAGTCGTAGTCGGCGACGACGGAGATGCCGTCCGCGAGGAAGTAGCCGCGGGCGACGAAGAGCTGGTCCTCGTACACCCGGTACTCGGTCGGGAAGCGCAGCCCGTGCTTCTCGACCAGCGAGCGCCGGAACAACTTCAGGGGGCTGAGGGTCCGGTAGACCCGGGACGCGAGGACATCCGTACGAGCCTGGTTGTGGCCGAACATGGCTGTGGCGACGCCGCGCCCGTTGACGCCGACGACCTTGCCGAGGACCACGTCGGTGTTGTTCTTGTCGGCCACCGTGAGCATCCGCTCAAGTGCCTCGTCGCCGAGGAAGTCGTCGGCGTCGAGGAAGAAGACGAACCGTCCGCGCGCGCGTGGTCGAGGCCCTTGTTGCGGGGTGCGGCGGGCCCACCGGAGTTCTCCTGGTGAAAGACCCGGAAGAGCCCCGGGTACGCGGCGGCGAACCGCTCCAGCTCCTCACCGGTGCCGTCGGTCGACCCGTCGTTGACGGTAATGACCTCCAAGCGGTCGCGGCCCAGGGACTGCCGCACCACCGAATTCAACGTCTCCGTCAGATAGGGCATCGCGTTGTAGGCCCCAATAATCACGGATATGTCAGGGTTGGTCACAGTCCGTACCGCATTCCTCTCGCGCAGCCCAATCCAGGTAACCGCGGATGTGGGTGAGTGTTTTACGCGCTTACTACATCACGCTCCGGCGGGGAATGATGGCGTCGGCCGGCCGAGCCTGCTGGAGTCGACGGCCTGGGCCCCAGCGGCCCAGACCCTGGCCGTCTCGGGCGTCCAGCAGTGGCGCACCACCACCACGTACGACGTTGAGCCACCACGGTCGACCCGCCCACGGGTGGCGGGCCCACCGCCACGATCACGGACCTGGCCGCCTCTGCCGAGGCCGGACTTGAGCACGACGAAGCCGGCGAGGACCACCCGCAGGGTCAGGTGGATGAGGCGTTCGCGCGGCATGTCTGCGCATGCCCCCACCCCGCCGAAGGCTCCGCGTCCGGCGCCCCTGACGAAAGTGAGGAGGGGCTACTGCTGCTTGGCGGCCAGGAACGCGGCGAGCGCCTCCGTCACCTGCTGCTCGGTGGCGCTCTTGTCGATGCCGAGCGCCGAGAGCGGGCCGTTGCCGTCCTCCGCCTCCAGCAGGGCCAGCAGGATGTGCTCGGTGCCGATGTAGTTGTGGCCCAGCCGCAGAGCCTCGCGGAAGGTGAGTTCCAGGACCTTGCGAGCCCGGGCGTCGTACGGCGCCACCTCCGGGAGTTCCTCGGCGGCCGGGGGCAGCGCCGCGGTCGCCGAGGCGCGCACCTGGTCGGTGCCGACGCCCTGCGCGGCGAGCGCCTTGACGGCGAGACCCTCGGGCTCGGAGAGCAGACCGAGGGCCAGGTGCTCAGCGCCCACGTGCGTGTTGCGGGCCGCGCGGGCCTCGTTGGCGGCCGCCGCGACGACGTTCCTTGCGCGCGGCGTGAAGCGGTTGAAGCCCTGGCTGGGGTCCAGGTCGAGCGGCTGGTCGGACTCCTTGGTCACGAAGCGTTTCTGGGCGGCCTGCTTGGTGACACCCATGGACCTGCCGATGTCGGTCCAGGACGCGCCCGAGCGGCGGGCCTGGTCCACGAAGTGGCCGATGAGGTGGTCGGCGATGTCGCCGAGGTGGTCCGCCGCGATGACCGCGTCGGACAGCTGGTCGAGGGCGTTGGCGTGGGACTTCTTGATGGCTTCTATCAGATCGTCGAGCCGTACGGGATGGGTCAGACGCACAGGATCGGTCATGCGACAGACGATGAGTGGATCGTCAACCATCGGTTGACGATCACTGCGCGGTCGCCCCGCGACGGAGCCGCCCGGGGTGCGGGCACCCCGGGCGGCTCGGCTGGCGTGTGCTCAGAAAACCGCCGGGCTCAGAAGGTGAGCTTCCAGCTGTTGATGTAGCCCGTGTCGTAGCGCGCCACGTCCTGCACGCGCAGCTTCCAGGTGCCGTTCGCCACCTCGCTGGAGGCGTTGACCGTGTACGTGGTCTGGACGTTGTCCGCCGAGTCCGAACCGCTGGAGTTCTTCAGGCGGTACGCGGTCCCGTCCGGGGCCAGCAGGTCGATGACCAGGTCACCACGCCAGGTGTGGACGATGTCCACGCCGACCTTGAGGGTCGAGGGCGCGTTGCCCGTGCGGCCGGTGACGTTGATCGAGGAGGTCACGGCCGCACCCGGGGAGTCCGGGATGGACACGTCGGCCGTGTTCTCGAAGACCGTGCCCGGGTCCGGGTCGCCGCCGCCGGGCCGGGAGCCGACGTTGATGCCGGCCCAGGCGTCGGTGACCGACTTGACCTCGGCGCTGGTCGCTCCGTACAGCTCCGTCGCCACGGCGATGGTGCCGGTGCGGGCGCCCGCGTAGTCCGTGCGGGAGCTGAACTTCGTGGTGAGCGCCTTGAACCAGATCAGCGCGGCCTTGTCACGGCCGATGCCGGTCACCGGCAGGCCGTCGGAGGTCGGCGAGTCGTAGTTGACCCCGTTGACGGTCTTGGCGCCGCTGCCCTCGGAGAGCAGGTAGAACCAGTGGTTCGCCGGGCCCGAGGAGTAGTGGACGTCGATGTTGCCGATGCCGGAGTACCAGTAGTCCTTGGACGAGCCGTCCTTGCTGGGCTTGTCCATGTAGCGCAGCGGGGTGCCGTTGCCGCGGATGTCGATCTTCTCGCCGACCAGGTAGTCGCCGACGTCCTTGGTGTTGTTGGCGTAGAACTCCACGGCCGCGGCGAAGATGTCGGAGGTGGCCTCGTTCAGGCCGCCGGACTCGCCGCTGTAGACCAGGCCCGCCGTGTTGGACGTGAGGCCGTGCGTCATCTCGTGCGCGGCCACGTCGATGGACGTGAGCGGCTTGGTGTTGTTCGCACCGTCGCCGTAGGTCATGCAGAAGCAGGAGTCCGACCAGAAGGCGTTGACGTACGCGTTGCCGTAGTGGACCCGGGAGTACGCGCCGACGCCGTCGCCGCGGATGCCGCTGCGGCCGTGCACGTTCTTGTAGTAGTCCCAGGTGAGGGCGGCGCCGTAGTGGGCGTCGGCGCCCGCGGTCTCGGCGTTCTGCGGGGTGCCGTCGCCCCAGATGTCGTCCGCGCCCGAGAACAGCGTCCCGGTGCCGGACGTACCCCGGTTGAGGTTGTACGTCTTGTGGTTGCCGCGCCCGGTGTCGGTCAGGGTGTACGACGGGGCCGTGCCGAGCGTGACCTGGCCGCTGTACTGGGTGTTGCCCGTACCGTTGTGGACGGCCTGGCGCTCGAAGAGCTTCTCGCCCGTGGTGGCGTCGGTGATGACGTGCAGCTCGTTGGGCGTCCCGTCGTGCTGGAGTCCGCCGACGACCGTCTCGTACGCCAGCGTGGGCCTGCCGTCCGCCAGCCAGATGACCTTGCGCGGCGCGCGCTCGGCCTCGGTCTCGGCGGACCCCTCCGCCTTGGCCGCGCTCACCGCCTGCTTCTCGGCCGTGGCCGGGGCGATGCCGGCGCTGGTGTCGACGTTCTTCAGGGCGGCCCTCGACGCCTTGCTGACGGACTCGGTGGCACCTGCCGCCGTCCGGGACACCACGAGGTCGCCGCCGAGGACGGGCAGGCCCGCGTAGGTGCGCTCGTAGCGGGTGTGGGTGGTGCCGTCGCGGTCCTGGACCACGTCCCGGACGACGAGCTTCTCCTGGGCCCCGAGGCGGAGTTCCTTCGCGGTGGCGGCCGTGGTGGCGGTCGCCTCACGGATCAGCTCCGCGCGCTGGGCCGGGGAGAGGTTCTTGGGCAGGGCGCCCGGGTCGGCCTTGCCCGCCTTCGCCGCGGCGGGCGCCGCCACGGGCTGGGCGGCCGATGTGCCGGTCTGGAAACCGACCGCGAGAAGAGCGGCCGTGGCGATGAGGGCTCCCGTCGCTGTGGCGCGACGGCGATGCGTGGGTCTCACGCGGACTCCTTCTGCGAGGGGGGTACCGGCCGGCTGGGTGGGACGGCCGGGCAGAGCTGCGAAGCAGTGGAGCGGTCGAACGGTGGTGCGTTCGAACGTGATTGCGCGGAACGGGGGAAGAGTGGCAGCCGTGCACGGTTCCTGTCAGGAGCGCGACAAGAACTTGGCCGGAATTCGTCCGTTGCTCGAAAGGTCGTGTTCGTTGAGCGAACGTTTTGACGAGCCGCGGCCGGACCGGGAGGTCCGGTCAGCCCACCACGCTCTCCCGCCATGCCTTGTGCAGACCCGCGAACCGGCCCTCGCCGCCGATCAGTTCGGCGGGCGGCCCGTCCTCGACGATCCGTCCCCGCTCCATCACCAGCACGCGGTCCGCGATCTCCACCGTGGAGAGCCGGTGCGCGATCACCACGGCCGTACGCCCCTCCAGGACGGTGTCCATCGCACGCTGCACCGCCCGCTCACCGGGGATGTCCAGCGAGCTCGTCGCCTCGTCGAGGATCAGCACCGCCGGGTCGGCGAGCAGCGCACGCGCGAAGGCCACCAGTTGGCGCTGTCCCGCGGAGATGCGCCCGCCCCGCTTGCGCACGTCCGTGTCGTAGCCCTCGGGCAGCGAGGCGATGAAGTCGTGTGCCCCGATCGCCTTCGCCGCCTGCTCGATCTCCGCGCGGGTCGCCTCCGGGCGGCCGATCGCGATGTTCTCCGCGACCGTGCCGGAGAACAGGAACGCCTCCTGCGTCACCATCACCACACCGCGGCGCAGTTCCCGCGTGGACAGCTCGCGCAGGTCCGTCCCGTCGAGCAGCACGCGCCCCTCGGTCGGGTCGTAGAAACGGGCCAGCAGCTTGGCCAGGGTCGACTTGCCCGCGCCCGTCGAGCCGACGACGGCGACCGTCTGCCCGGCCGGGATCGTCAGGTCGAAGCGCGGCAGGACCTCACCGCCCGTGCGGTACCCGAAGCCGACCCCCTCGAAGACCACCTCGCGCCCGGGCCGGTCGTCGTCGCGCACCGGCAGCTCGCGCGGCCGCACGGCCTCCGGCACGGACGGGACCTGGGCCAGCAGACCGGCGATCTTCTCCAGCGACGCGGCCGCCGACTGATAGGAGTTGAGGAACATGCCCAGCCGGTCGATCGGGTCGTACAGCCGCCGCAGGTACAGCACGGCCGCCGCCAGCACACCCAGGGCCAGCGTCCCCGACGCCACCCGGTAGGCGCCCCACAGCACGATCCCGGCCACCGCCGTGTTGGCCACCAGCCGGGAACCGACCACGTAGCGCGCCATCTCCAGCAGCGCGTCGCCGTTGCTGCGCGCGTGGCGCTCGTTCAGGACGCGGAAAGCGGCGTCGTTGGCCCGCTCACGGCGGAAGGCGCGCACCGGCCGGATGCCGTTCATCGTCTCGGCGAACTTCACGATCACCGCGGCGATCGCCGTGGACCGCCTCATGAACACCGACTTCGCACGCCGCTGATAGAGCCGCACCAGCAGATACAGCGGCACGAAGGACAGCACCGCGAGACCGCCGAGCCCCACGTCGAGCCAGAGCAGCATGGCCGAGATGCAGACGAACGCGAGGACGACGCCGATCAGCTCCTGCAGCCCCTCGCTCAGCAGCTCCCGCAGGGACTCGACGTCCGTGGTCGACCGGGAGATCAGGCGGCCCGAGGTATAGCGCTCGTGGAAGTCCACGCTGAGCGCCTGGGCATGGCGGAAGATCCGTCCCCGCAGGTCGAGCAGCACGTCCTGGTTGACGCGGGCGGAGGCGCGGATGAAGGCGTACTGGAGGGAGCCCGCCGCGAGCGCGCACAACGCGTATCCGGCGCCGACAGCGATCAGGGGGCCGTGGTCGTCCGCCCGGAAGGCGGGCACGCCGCGGTCGATGGCGTACGCGACGAGCAGGGGACCCGCCTGGATCGTCGCCTGCTGGAGCAGCAGAAGCACGGCCGCGAGCACCACGCGCGCGCGGCGCGGCGCGAGCAGCGAGCGCAGCAGGGCGCCGGTCGCGCCCTTGGGCGCGGGCAGCGCGTCCCGGTCGAAGGGGTCGCCCGCGGCCCCGGGCCGCCGCCCCGGCTTCCCGTCGGCTCCTGCGCCGACATCGCGCGATCCCCGGCCCCGGCCGGTCCCGCCCCGGACCGCGGCGTGGGTCCCGACGCCCGAGCGTGCCGCCGCCCCCGCGGCGTCGGCTGACGCGTCGTCGGACGGGCTCGCGTGCGTCGGCGCGGCGCCGGAGGTGCCGGCCTCGTTCGGGACGGCCGGGCCGCTCGCCCCGGCTGCGGTCTCCGCCTCGCCTGCGGCGGGACCCGGGTGAGGCGCCGGGCCGGCGGCCGTGTCCGCATGCGTCGTCGCGGCGAGATCCGGACATGCCGCTGCCCCCGCGGCGTCCGGAGGCGGCCCCGGTGTCCCGTCCGGGCCCGGCCCCGGCGTCGCGCCGGCCGGTGAGCCCGTCGTCGAACCCGTCGTCACCGGGCCCTCCCTTCCGCGCCCGTGGCGCTCCTCACGGCCGGCTCCGGTGCGCCGGTGGTTCCCGGGTCCGCGCCCGACATCAGCCAGGCGTACTCCCCGTTGGTCCGCAGCAGTTCGTGGTGCGTGCCCACCGCCGTGATCCGGCCGCCGGACAGCAGGGCGACGCGGTCGGCGAGCATGACCGTCGAGGGGCGGTGCGCCACCACCAGGGCCGTCGTGCCCTCCAGGACGCGGCGCAGCGCCGCCTCCACCAGCGCCTCGGTGTGCACGTCGAGCGCCGAGAGGGGGTCGTCGAGCACCAGGAAGCGCGGCTGCCCGACGACCGCGCGGGCGAGCGCCAGCCGCTGGCGCTGACCACCGGACAGGCTCAGGCCCTGTTCGCCGACCTGCGTGTCCGCCCCCTGCGGCAGGTCGTCCACGAAGCCCGCCTGCGCGACGTCCAGCGAGCGCCGCAGGTCCGCGTCCGTCGCGTCCTGCGCGCCCATCAGCACGTTCTCGCCGACGCTCGCCGAGAACAGCGTCGGCTCCTCGAAGGCCACGGACACCAGCTCGCGCAGCCGCTCGCGGGGCAGCGCGGTGACGTCCTGCCCGTCGAGCGTGATGCGCCCGGCCGTCACGTCGTACAGCCGCGGCACCAGTGCCGTGAGCGTGGTCTTGCCGCTGCCGGTGCCGCCGACGAGCGCCATCGTCTCGCCGGGGCGCACGTGCAGGTCGATACGGGCGAGGACGGGCGGGGCGTCCTCGGGGGCGTCGGGGTAGCGGAACTCGACGGCCTCGAAGCGCAGTCCGCCGCTTTCGGCCGGCGCCTTTGCCGGGATGTCCCCGGACGTCTCCCGCTCCTCGGGAGCGTCCAGCACCTCGAAGTACCGGTCGGCCGCCGTGGCCGCCTCCTGGCTCATCGCCAGCAGGAAGCCGATCGACTCCACCGGCCAGCGCAGCGCCAGCGCGGTCGACAGGAACGCCACCAGCGTGCCGGCCGACAGCCCGCCGTCCGCGACCTGCACGGTGCCCAGCACGAGCGCCGCGCCGATCGCCAGCTCGGGGACGACCGTGATGAGTGCCCAGACGCCGCCGAGCAGCCGGGCCTTGCCCAGCTCCGTGCCGCGCAGCCGCTCCGACAGGGCCCGGAACGCCTCGGCCTGGCTGCGGTGCCGGCCGAAGCCCTTGACGATACGGATGCCGAGGACGCTCTCCTCGACCACCGTGGTCAGATCGCCGACCTGGTCCTGCGCGCGGCGCGCCACCAGCGCGTACCGCCTCTCGAAGGCGGAGCACGCGACGACGAGCGGCACGATCGGCGCGAGCAGCACCAGCCCCAGCGTCCACTCCTGCTGGAGCAGGATCACGAAACCGACCAGGATCGTCGTCCCGTTGACGAGGAGGAACGTGAGCGGGAAGGCGAGGAACATCCGCAGCAGCATCAGATCCGTGGTGCCCCGCGAGAGCAGCTGCCCCGAC
Source organism: Streptomyces sp. PKU-EA00015 (assembly GCF_013387495.1). Lineage (GTDB taxonomy): Bacteria > Actinomycetota > Actinomycetes > Streptomycetales > Streptomycetaceae > Streptomyces. The sequence goes on from NZ_JABZEE010000002.1 coordinate 196,943, forward strand.
GCCCACCGGTCGTGGAAGGCGACGGGCAGGCGCTGCAAGTGCCGGAAGAGATCGGCCCGCATCGCCGCCTCCACCCCGGCCAGCGGCCGGGCGACCAGCCACCGCCGGAAGCCGAACAGCGCGGCCTCCGCAAGGCCGAGCAGCAGCAGCGTCAGCGCCCCGAGCCACACACCGCCCGGATCGCCGCCGGCCACCGGGCCGTCCACGATCCACTTGAGGACCAGGGGGATGACCAGGCTCAGGCAGGAGGCCACTATCGCGACGAACGCCGCGCTGAACAGCCGGGCGCGCACCGGACGTACGTAGGGCCACAGGCGCAGGAGCGACCGCACGGTGGAGCGGTCCTGGGGGTCCGAAGGTGTCGTGGGCATCAGGTGCGAGCCTACGAGTCACCACTGACAGCCCTCATGTGGTTTTCCGGCGACGCGGGGCCCTGTGCGGACGTTCACCCGAAGACGTTCACCCGGCAGGCCTACGTCCGCACGCGCAGCAGCAGCACGCAGCGGGCGGGCACCCGTACCACCGCACCCCCCTCGTGCACCGTCCCCGGCGCCTGCGCCTGCTCCTCCAGCGAGGTGTCCACCACCACCTCGTACGCCTCCGCCCACGGCGGTCCCGGCAGCCGGAAGTCCACCGGCTCGCCGGCGGCGTGCAGGACCGTCAGGAAGCTGTCGTCCGTCACCTGCGCCCCGCGCGCGTCCCGCCCCGGGATGTCGCGGCCGGACAGGTAGAGCGCCAGCGTCGCCGAGGGCGCGTACCAGTCGCCCTCGGTCATCTCCGTGCCCTGCGGGGTGAACCACGCCAGGTCCCGCAGTCCGTCCGGCGCCTGCGGACGGCCCGAGAAGAACGCACGGCGGCGCAGCACCGGATGGGCGTGCCGCAGGGCGAGAAGCCGCCGCGTCAGCTCCAGCAGTCCGCGCCCGGTCGGCTGCGCCGGCAGCGTCCAGTCCACCCAGCTGACCTCGTTGTCCTGGCAGTACGCGTTGTTGCTGCCGCCCTGGGTGCGGCCCATCTCGTCGCCCGCCACCAGCATCGGCACACCGGTCGACAGCAGCAGCGTTGTCAGCAGGTTCCGCAGCTGCCTGCGGCGCAGCGCGTTGATCCGCGGGTCGTCGGTGTCGCCCTCGGCGCCGCAGTTCCAGGACCTGTTGTCGTTCGTCCCGTCCCGATTGCCCTCGCCGTTGGCCTCGTTGTGCTTGTGCCCGTAGCTGACCAGGTCGCGCAGGGTGAAACCGTCGTGCGCGGTGACGAAGTTGATCGACGCGTACGGGCGGCGCCCGCCCCACGCGTACAGATCGCTGGAGCCCGACAGCCGGTAGCCCAGATCCCGCACGTCGTGCAGCGCACCGCGCCAGAAGTCCCGCACGGAGTCGCGGTACCGGTCGTTCCACTCCGTCCACAGCGGAGGGAACGCGCCCACCTGGTATCCGCCGTTGCCGACGTCCCACGGCTCGGCGATCAGCTTCACCCGCCGCAGCACGGGGTCCTGGGCGATGACGGCGAGGAACGGGGAGAGCATGTCGACGTCGTGCATCGAGCGGGCGAGCGCCGCCGCCAGGTCGAAGCGGAAGCCGTCCACGCCCATCTCGGTGACCCAGTACCGCAGAGAGTCGGTGATCAGCCGCAGCACATGGGGCTGCACCACGTGCAGGGTGTTGCCGCAGCCCGTGTAGTCGGCGTACCGCCGGGCGTCCGCCTGGAGGCGGTAGTAGCCGCGGTTGTCGATGCCGCGCAGGGACAGCATGGGGCCCAGCTCGCCCGCCTCCGCCGTGTGGTTGTAGACGACGTCGAGGATGACCTCGATCCCGGCGGCGTGCAGCGCCCGCACCATCCGCTTGAACTCGCCGACCTGCTGACCCGCCGTGCCGGAGGCCGCGTACGCGGCGTGCGGGGCGAAGTAGCCGATGGAGTTGTAGCCCCAGTAGTTGACGAGCCCCCGCCGCAGCAGATGGTCCTCGTGCGCGAACTGGTGCACGGGCAGCAGTTCCACCGCCGTCACGCCGAGGTCCACCAGGTGCTCGATCGCCGCCGGGTGCGCGAGCCCCGCGTACGTGCCCCGCAGCTCCTCGGGGATGCCGGGGTGCAGCTTGGTGAAGCCGCGCACATGCAGCTCGTAGATGACCGAGTCGGCCCACGGCGTCTTGGGCCTGCGGTCGTCCATCCACTCGTCGCCGTCGGCATCGTCGTGGACCACGACGCCCTTGGGCACGAACGGCGCCGAGTCCCGGTCGTCGCGCACGGTGTCGGCGACATGCTGCTGCGGCCAGTCCCGCACGTGCCCGTAGACCTCCGGCGGCAGCCCGAAGTCGGCGTAGTCCCCGTCGACCGCGCGGGCGTACGGATCGAGCAGCAGCTTCGCCGGGTTCCAGCGGGCCCCCGTCCACGGGTCCCAGCGGCCGTGCACGCGGTAGCCGTACCGGTGACCGGGCCCCACACCGGGCACGAAACCGTGCCAGATGCCGTGCGTCAGCTCCGTGAGCGGCACCCGCGTCTCGGCGGCCGACGGTCCGGGGCCGTCGAACAGGCACAGCTCGACGGCCTCCGCCCCGCCCGCCCACAGCGCGAAGTTGGTGCCCGCGACCCCGTCGGGCCCGACCCGGTACCGCGCGCCCAGCGGGGTCGGGGCCCCCGGCCAGGCCGGCGCGGCGCGCACGGCCGCCCGGCGGCCCTCCGCGCCGGCCGCCGCCGAAGGAGCACGCGGCGGCCCGCCCCGTACTCCTTCGTCCACCGTCTCCTGCTCGGCTGCGCTCGACACCTGTCGGCCTCCCGCGGCTCGTCGGGCCTGCCGGGAGGGCCCCTCCCGGCACGAGGCCGTCCGGCCGCCACGGCCGGACAGCCCCACGGGCCGCCGCGGCGTCCCTTCCGCGGCGGCCCTCGTTCGGTCTTTCACCATTTCTGCCCGCGCGGCACTCGTCCCAACATCGCCCCGCCCCCACGTTGCCCGCGGAGGGGGGCAGTCGTTGGTCGGTACGTGAGACATGTACTGAAGCGGGCAGGGCGGTGCGCGGCCCTCGCCGTGGCCGGGGCAGGACTCGTCGTGGGGCTCGCCGGCTGCACCGGCGGGACGCTGGACATCGGCAGCAAGCCACGGGCACCCGAGGACTCGATCCGGGTGACCCCCGAAGACGGCGCCAAGGGCGTCGGTCCCGAAGCGCCGGTGCTGGTCAAGCTGCCCAGCGGCCGGCTGGAGCGGGTGAAGGTGACCAGGGTCGAGGCGGCGGGCCGCACCGATGTGCCGGGTTCCGTCTCGGACGACGGGCTGCGCTGGACGCCCGCCGAGGGGACGCGGCTGGAGCTCGCCGCGAAGTACAGCGTCGACGTCGTCGCCCTCGACAGCCACGGGCGCCGCACGGCACGCCACACCACCTTCACCACGGCGGTCCCCGAGCACCACTTCACCGCCTACTTCAAACCGGAGAACCGTTCGACCGTCGGCACGGGAATGATCGTCTCCTTCACCTTCAACCGGCCGATCGAGAACCGCGCCGCCGTCGAGCGCGCCATCCGCGTCACGTCCTCGCCCCCGGTCGAGATCGTGGGCCACTGGTTCGGCCACGGGCGGCTCGACTTCCGGCCGCAGACGTACTGGGAGCCGGGCACACGGGTCACCATCGACATGCGCCTGCGGGACGTGGAGGCCGCGCCCGGGGCGTACGGCATCCAGCAGAAGACGATCGCCTTCACCGTGGGCCGCTCCCAGGTCTCCACGGTCGACGCGGCGGCGCACACCATGCGGGTCGTACGGGACGGGCAGCTGCTGGCGACGGTGCCGATCACGGCAGGGGCGCCCAAGACGACGACGTACAACGGCAAGATGGTCGTCACCGAGATGTTCGACGTGACTCGGATGAACGGCGCGACGGTCGGCTTCAAGAAGAAGGACGGCAAGGGCGAGTACGACATCAAGGACGTGCCGCACGCCATCCGATTGACGACCTCGGGCACCTTCCTGCACGGGAACTACTGGGCCGCGGCCGAGACGTTCGGCACGGCGAACGTCAGCCACGGCTGTGTGGGGCTGCGCGACGAGAAGGGCGGCAGCAGCGTGTCCCCGGCGGGGTGGTTCTTCGACCGCACGCTGATCGGCGACGTGGTCGAGGTGGTCAACTCCAAGGACAGGACGGTCGCACCCGACAACGGGCTCGGCGGCTGGAACATGGACTGGCCGCAGTGGAAGGAGGGTTCGGCCCTGGAGTGACGCGGTGCCCCTCCCGCGGCCGATGAGTCCCGCCCCCGGATCGCCTCCGCCGCCCCGCTGACCCCTGGCAGCAGTTTTCGGTGCCCGTCCGATGGACAGGTTGGGACTGAACGGTGACATTCGTGGGGACTTCCGGTGACCTGCGGTGTGATTTTCTGGCTGCGTGCGTGTGTGAGGCACGCGGGGGTGCGGGGCCTGGCATGGCCAGGCCGTGCTGAGGGGAGAACACAACAGTGAACGGGCAGCCGATATCGGGGGCATCGGCCGGAGCCGGACGACGCGGGCGCGGGGGCGCCCGGGTGTCCGCGCTGGCGCTGGGGGCGTTGCTGGTGCTGACGGCCTGCGGGGGCGGGGGATCGGGCAAGGGCGACGACGGCGCCGGCAAGAAGGACGGCGGCAAGGTCGAGAACGCGGCCTCCCGGGCCGTGGTGACGATCGCGCCCAAGGACGGCGCCGACGCCGTCGCCACGAGCGGTGCCCTGAAGGTCACCGCGGCCGGCGGGAAGCTGACCACGGTCGCCGTGCAGGACGACAAGGGCACGAGGATAGACGGCCGGATCTCCGGCGACGGCGCCTCGTGGGAGCCGCTGCAGCACCTGGCCGGCTCCACCAAGTACAAGGTGCACGCGGTCGCGAAGGACTCCGACGGCCGTGAGTCGGCCAAGGACACCACGTTCACCACCCTCGTTCCGCAGAACACCTTCATCGGCCACTACACGCCCGAGGACGGTTCGACGGTCGGCGTGGGCATGCCGGTGTCCGTCAGCTTCACCCGGGGCATCACGAACCCCGAGGCCGTGGAGAAGGCCATCAAGGTCACCGCCGAGCCGTCCGTGCCGATCGAGGGCCACTGGTTCGGCAACGACCGCCTCGACTTCCGCCCCGAGAAGTACTGGGCCGCGGGCACCAAGGTCACGGTCAAGCTGAACCTGGACGGCGTCGAGGGCCGCCCCGGCGTCTACGGCAAGCAGGCGAAGAGCTTCTCGTTCACCATCGGCCGCTCCCAGGTCTCCACGGTCGACGCGTCCGCGCACACCATGCGCGTCGTGCGCGACGGCAAGGAGATCAGGAACATCCCGATCACCGCGGGCGCACCGTCGACCACCACGTACAACGGGCAGATGGTCATCAGCGAGAAGTACAAGGTGACCCGGATGAACGGCGCCACCGTCGGCTTCGGTGGCGAGTACGACATCAAGGACGTGCCGCACGCGATGCGCCTGTCGACCTCGGGCACGTTCATCCACGGCAACTACTGGGCCTCGGCGGGCACGTTCGGTTCGGCGAACGTCAGCCACGGCTGCGTCGGCCTGCGCGACGTGCGCGGCGCGTACGACAACGGCACCCCGGCGGCCTGGCTCTACAACAACTCGATCATCGGCGACGTGGTGATCGTGAAGAACTCCAAGGACAAGCAGATCGCCCCGGAGAACGGCCTGAACGGCTGGAACATGCCGTGGTCGGAGTGGATCGCGTAACCGGCATCCGAGGGGGCCCGGCGCTGTGAGGCTGTGTCTTTTGGGGGATCCCCCCAAACCCCCCATGCACCGGGCCCCGTGCCGTTAACCGCGGCTAACCTTCCCTCCATGACCGTTTCCCTCGAAGTCTCCCAAGGTGTCGGCACCATCCGCCTGGACCGGCCCCCGATGAACGCCCTCGACATCGCCGTGCAGGACCGGCTGCGCGAGCTCGCCGAAGAGGCGACCCGGCGCGAGGACGTACGCGCCGTGATCCTCTACGGCGGCGAGAAGGTGTTCGCGGCCGGCGCGGACATCAAGGAGATGCAGGCGATGGACCACACGGCGATGGTCGTGCGCTCCCGTGCCCTGCAGGAGTCCTTCACCGCCGTCGCCCGCATCCCCAAGCCCGTCGTCGCCGCGGTCACCGGTTACGCGCTCGGCGGCGGTTGCGAGCTCGCGCTCTGCGCCGACTACCGGATCGCGGCCGACAACGCCAAGCTCGGCCAGCCCGAGATCCTGCTCGGCCTGATCCCGGGCGCGGGCGGCACCCAGCGGCTGTCCCGGCTGATCGGTCCGTCCCGGGCCAAGGACCTGATCTTCACCGGCCGGATGGTCGCGGCCGACGAGGCGCTCACGCTCGGCCTGGTCGACCGTGTCGTCCCGGCCGCCGAGGTCTACGAGCAGGCCCGCGCATGGGCGGCGAAGCTGGCCAAGGGCCCGGCGCTGGCCCTGCGGGCCGCGAAGGAGTCGGTGGACGCGGGCTTGGAGACGGACATCGAGACGGGCCTCGCCGTCGAACGGAACTGGTTCGCGGGCCTGTTCGCCACCGAGGACCGCGAGCGCGGCATGCGCAGCTTCGTCGAGGAGGGCCCGGGCAAGGCCAAGTTCCTCTGAACCACCGCCAGTTGACGGCTCCGAGGCCCGCGTCAATCGCGTGCCCGGATCGTCCCGGCCGGGGGAGGGAATGCGTACGCAACCGGCCCGCGTGCGCCGAGGACGTCCACAGAAGTCCCGTCGCCGCAGGTCAGGGCGGGTACTGATGCCGGATGAGGTCAGTGGCATATGCCGGGAGGCTCCCTTGGAATCAAGCATTCCGGGGGGCCTATTCCCTTGGAACGGCCACGGGGGCAGCTGATTACGGCCATGATGGAGGCATGGCGGGCCTGGAGGGCGTGGGACAACCGCGGCAGCGCGTCGGCGCGACCGCCGGGCGGTGGATCCCGGCCGTGGACGACGAACAGGCGCTGAAGGCGCTGGAGTTGTACGGCAATCCGACGGAGGAGGAGGTCCGGCTGCCGTCGCGCCCCGAATCCGCGGGCATCGCGCGGCGGCTCACGCAGTGCGTGGTGCTGCGTCAGTGGGCGCTGCCGGCCCAGACCTGCGAGCACGCGGTGCTGCTCGTCTCGGAGTTGGTGGGCAACGCGGTGCGTCACACCGGGGCGCGCGTCTTCGGTCTGCGGTTGCTGCGCCGCCGCGGCTGGATCCGGGTCGAGGTGCGCGACCCGTCGCGCGGACTGCCCTGCTTGATGCCGGTGCACGACATGGACACCAGTGGCCGCGGTCTCTTCCTCGTCGACACCCTCTCCGACCGCTGGGGCGTCGATCTGCTGCCGCGCGGCAAGACCACGTGGTTCGAGATGCGGGTGGTCGACCGCTGAGACGCGTCGGCCGTACCGGACGTGAGGACGCACAGAAGCCCCCGCGCGCCGTCGGCGCGTCGGGGGCTTCTGTGGGGAGCGCCGTGGATCGGGGGGGGTGTATCCACGGCGGCTGATGACGACCTGGCCCGGGTCGATGGGGGTCGTGCCTCGACTATGACAGACGGGCGCCTCATCTTCAAAACTCCAGATGCTGGCAAAGTTGAATGAATCGGACGTCTTGTGGATGGATCGTAGGCAAAAGAGAGCGTAGACCTTGTAATCGACGCATAAGTATCAGGCTCTGCGAGTGTTTCATCGGTCAGTGATCCTGGTTGCGGGCATGGGGCCGGCGACCCGTAGTACGGATGAATTGGGTCAATCATTACCTTTCGCCCTGTCCGCCCCTACTGTGCATCCGTCACCCCGAACCGCCGCGGACAGCGTGCGGTGACCACCACGGAGCTGCTGAGCTGATGCATCCGACGACCTCCCTCACCCAGCGGACCACGGCGCTCCTCGTGGGCGCCCTCCTCGTTCTGCTCGCCGGCTGCGGCTCGGGCGGCGAGCAGAACGAGGCACGCGGCACCGAGCAGGCCGCCCCGCCCGTCAAGCCAAGGAAGGCCACGGCCGCCCCCGCCGGGCTGCCCGGCATGCCGCCGGTCCAGGATCCCCAGGACATCTACGCGGCCGACCGGCCGGGCATGCTCTCACCGGTCGTCAAGAACTTCCCCTCCCGGGTGTACGTCCCCAACACCAACTCCAACACGGTCTCGGTCATCGACCCCGCGACGTACAAGGTCATCGACACCATTCCGGTCGGCGTGCAGCCGCAGCACGTCGTGCCCTCCTGGGACCTGAAGACGCTGTGGGTCAACAACAACCGCGGTCACACGCTCACGCCGATCGACCCCGCGACGGGGAAGGCGGGCGAGCCGGTCGACGTCCACGACCCGTACAACCTCTACTTCACGCCCAACGGCAAGTACGCCGTCGTCATGGCCTCCCTCGACCGCGAGCTCGTCTTCCGCGACCCGCACACCATGGAGACCAGGCACACCGAGCCGGTCTCCTGCTACGGCGTCAACCACGCGGACTTCTCCGCCGACGGCCGGTACTTCATCGTCTCCTGCGAGTTCTCCGCCGAACTGCTCAAGGTCGACACGGAGAAGATGAAGGTCGTAGGCCGGCAGCGGCTGCCGTTCGAGGGCGCCATGCCCCAGGACGTCAAGCTCTCCCCGGACGGCAAGACCTTCTACATCGCCGACATGATCGCGCACGGCGTATGGGTCCTCGACGGGGAGAAGTTCACCGAGCCCGCGCTGATCCCCACCGGCAAGGGCGCCCACGGCCTCTACATCAGCCGCGACTCCAAGGAGATGTACATTCCCAACCGCGGCGAGGGCTCGATCTCCGTCTTCGACTTCGCCCGCAACAAGCTGACGAAGAAGTGGTGGCTGCCGGACGGCGGCAGCCCGGACATGGGCGGCGTCTCCGCCGACGGCAAGGTGCTGTGGCTCTCGGGGCGCTACGACGCCGAGGTGTACGCCGTCGACACGAAGACCGGCAAGCAGCTCGCCCGCATCCCCGTCGGCAGCGGCCCGCACGGGCTCGCCGTCTACCCGCAGCCCGGCCGCTACTCCCTCGGCCACACCGGCGTCTTCCGGTAGCCCGGACAACGCGCCGGCGGGCGGCCGCGTAGCCGCTCAGTGCGCCGTGAGGACCGCCTCCGAGCCGACGGGCCGGTAACCGGCCGCCTGGAACGCCCGTACGCTGCGGGCGTTGCCCGGCGCCTGCTGCGACCACACCACCGGTCCCGGCACCAGATGCCGTGCGGCACGCGCCAGCGCCTGGCCGAGGCCCTTCCCGCGCGCCTCCTCGTCGACCTCGACCGATGCCTCCCAGCGGCCCGCCACTCCGCGGCCGAGGATCAGCAACCCTGCGTCGGCGGCCCACACCCGCACGTCCCGGCGGTGCTCGAGCGCACGAGCCACGCGGGGATGCTCCCGGTCCACCAGCTCACGCAGCCGGAGACCGGGGTCACCGGGCAGCGAGCCGGCGACGGTCACCAGGTCGATGGTGTCCATACGGCGGCCCGTGCGGGCCATCAGGGCATACAGGAACCCCGGGTTCATCGCCGCCGCGAGCGGATCGGCCGCCGTCGCGGCCAACTGCTCCCGTACCCACGCCGGATCCTCGTCCGTGAAGACCACCGAGTGGGCGGTGAAGGCCACTACGCCCGCGTCCCGGGCGTCCGGCTGCCCGACCACCGTCACCGATCCGTCCGGCGGCGGAAACCGTCCCTCCGCCGCGGCTTCGAGAATCTCCGCCAGTTTCCCGCTCATCGCACGCCTCCCCACGCCCCTGGTCCCGGGCTCCCCTCCATGATCACTCAGGTGGGCCGATAATCTGACCCCCGTCAGTAATGCACCAAGAAGGGGTGGACTGTGGCGGACATCGAGGAAGCACGCAAGGCGTTCGACCGTTACGACGCGGACGGCGACGGCTTCATCACTGCGGCCGAGTACAAGACGGCGATGGCTCAGATGGGTGACTGGAACGTCACCGAGTCCGTCGCCGAGGCCGTGATCGCCTCGCAGGACACCGACGAGGACAAGCTCCTGTCGTTCGACGAGTTCTGGGGCCACCTGAACAAGGCCTGAGCGCCGAGACCTCAGGGGGTCCGCCGGGTCCCGTCCACGACGGGGACCCGGCGGACACAGCCGAGGCCGTGTCGGGCGCTCAGCACTCGATGATGTTCACCGCGAGACCGCCGCGCGCGGTCTCCTTGTACTTCACCGACATGTCCGCGCCGGTGTCCTTCATCGTCTTGATGACCTTGTCCAGGGACACCTTGTGGGTGCCGTCGCCGCGCATGGCCATACGTGCGGCGGTGACGGCCTTGACCGCCGCCATGCCGTTGCGCTCGATGCACGGGATCTGGACGAGGCCGCCGACCGGGTCGCAGGTCAGGCCCAGGTTGTGCTCCATGCCGATCTCGGCGGCGTTCTCGACCTGCTCCGGGGAGCCGCCGAGCACCTCCGCGAGCGCGCCCGCGGCCATCGAGCAGGCGGAGCCGACCTCGCCCTGGCAGCCCACCTCGGCGCCGGAGATGGAGGCGTTCTCCTTGAAGAGCATGCCGATCGCACCCGCCGCGAGCAGGAAGCGGACGACACCCTCCTCGTCGGCGCCGGGGACGAAGTTCATGTAGTAGTGCAGGACCGCCGGGATGATGCCGGCCGCGCCGTTGGTCGGGGCGGTGACGACCCGGCCGCCGGCCGCGTTCTCCTCGTTCACGGCCATCGCGTAGAGCGTGATCCACTCCATCGCGAGCGCCTGCGGGTCGCCCTCGGAGCGCAGCTTGCGGGCCGTGGTGGCCGCGCGGCGGCGCACCTTGAGACCGCCGGGCAGGATGCCCTCGCGGGACATGCCGCGCGCGACGCACGCCTCCATGACCCGCCAGATGTCCAGCAGACCCTCGCGGATCTCGTCCTCGGTGCGCCAGGCCTTCTCGTTCTCCAGCATCAGCGCGGAGATCGACAGGCCGGTCTCCCGGGTGAGGCGCAGCAACTCGTCACCGGTGCGGAAGGGGTGCTTCAGCACGGTGTCGTCGAGCTTGATCCGGTCTTCGCCGACCGCATCCTCGTCGACGACGAAGCCGCCGCCGACCGAGTAGTACGTCTTCTCCAGCAGGGCCGTGCCGTCGGCGTCGTACGCCCACAACGTCATGCCGTTGGCGTGGTAGGGCAGCGCCTTGCGGCGGTGCAGGACCAGGTCCGTATCGAAGTCGAAGCCGATCTCGTGCACGCCGAGCAGACTGATCCGCTTGTCGCTCTTGATCCGCTCGACCTGGTCGTCGGCGCTCTCGACGTCGACCGTGCGCGGAGAGTGGCCCTCGAGGCCCAGCAGGACGGCCTTGGGGGTGCCGTGGCCGTGGCCGGTCGCGCCGAGCGAGCCGTACAGCTCGGCCCGTATCGAGGCGGTGTGGGCCAGCAGGCCCTCGTTCTTCAGCCGCCGGGCGAACATCCGGGCCGCGCGCATGGGGCCCACCGTGTGGGAGCTGGACGGGCCGATGCCGATCGAGAACAGGTCGAAGACCGAGAGGGCCACGGAGAACTCCTTGTGGGTGGTAGACGCCGTTGTCTGCCGGGTGGTGCAGAGGCAATGCGTGCAAACGTGGTGCTTACGTGGTGCAGGGCACCGCGCTCACGGTCCAGTGTGCGCGGTGCCCCTTTTGTTTCGCTCCGGGGTGTTACGGGAGATCCGTCACAGTCCGGGGTAGAGCGGGTGCTTCGCGGCCAGGGCGGTGACCCGGCCGCGCAGCGCGGTCACGTCGTACGACGGCTTCAGCGCCTCGGCGATGATGTCGGCGACCTCGCGGAAGTCGTCGGCCTGGAAGCCGCGGGTGGCGAGTGCCGGGGTGCCGATCCGCAGGCCGGAGGTGACCATCGGGGGCCTCGGGTCGTTCGGGATGGCGTTGCGGTTGACCGTGATGCCGACCTCGTGGAGGCGGTCCTCGGCCTGCTGGCCGTCCAGCTCGCTGTTGCGCAGGTCCACCAGGACCAGGTGCACGTCGGTGCCGCCGGACAGGACGGAGACGCCGTGCTCGGTGACGTCGGCCTGGACCAGGCGCTCGGCGAGGATGCGGGCGCCGTCCAGCGTGCGCTGCTGGCGCTCCTTGAACTCGTCGCTCGCGGCGACCTTGAAGGACACCGCCTTGGCCGCGATGACGTGCTCGAGGGGGCCGCCCTGCTGGCCGGGGAAGACCGCGGAGTTGATCTTCTTGGCGAGCTCGGCCGTGGACAGGATCACACCGCCGCGCGGACCGCCGAGGGTCTTGTGCGTGGTGGTGGTCACGACGTGGGCGTGCGGGACCGGGTTGGGGTGCAGGCCCGCGGCGACCAGGCCCGCGAAGTGGGCCATGTCGACCATCAGGTAGGCGCCGACCTCGTCCGCGATCCGGCGGAACGCCGCGAAGTCCAGCTGGCGCGGGTAGGCGGACCAGCCGGCGACGATGAGCTTGGGCTTGGACTCCTTGGCCAGGCGCTCGACCTCGGCCATGTCGACCTGGCCGGTGGCGTCGTCGACGTGGTAGGCGACGACGTTGTAGAGCTTGCCGGAGAAGTTGATCTTCATGCCGTGGGTCAGGTGACCGCCGTGGGCCAGGTTGAGGCCCATGATCGTGTCGCCCGGCTTGAGCAGCGCGAACATGGCGGCGGCGTTGGCCTGCGCGCCGGAGTGGGGCTGCACGTTGGCGTGCTCGGCGCCGAACAGCTCCTTGATGCGGTCGATCGCGATCTGCTCGACCACGTCGACGTGCTCGCAGCCGCCGTAGTAGCGGCGGCCGGGGTAGCCCTCGGCGTACTTGTTGGTCAGGACGGAGCCCTGGGCCTCCATGACCGCGACCGGGGCGAAGTTCTCCGACGCGATCATTTCCAGGGTGGACTGCTGACGGTGGAGCTCGGCGTCGACAGCGGCGGCGACATCCGGGTCCAGCTCGTGAAGAGGGGTGTTGAGAAGCGACATCACTCGGTCCCTAAGGTCTTGGGTCAGCCCGCGAAATCGGTGTACTCGTCGGCGGAGAGCAGGTCCTTCGGCTCCTCGCTGACGCGCACCTTGAAGAGCCAACCGCCCTCGAAGGGCGCCGAGTTCACCAGCGACGGGTCGCTGACGACGTCCTCGTTGGTCGCGGTGACCTCACCGCTGACCGGCGAGTACAGGTCGCTGACCGACTTGGTGGACTCCAGCTCGCCGCAGGTCTCGCCCGCGGTCACCGTGTCACCCACTTCGGGAAGCTGGACGTACACCACGTCGCCGAGCGCGTTGGCCGCGTGCTCCGTGATGCCGACCGTCGACACGCCGTCCTCGGCGACCGACAGCCACTCGTGCTCCTTGCTGTAGCGAAGCTGCTGGGGGTTGCTCATGACCTGAATTCTCCTGTACGCGGGGGAGTGGTGGTGAACGAAGAGAGGGTGCGGACGATCACTTCTGGCGCTTGTAGAACGGCAGCGCCACGACCTCGTACGGCTCGTGCGTGCCGCGGATGTCGACACCGACGCCCGGCGTGCCCGGCGCGGCATGGGCGGCGTCCACGTACGCCATGGCGATCGGCTTGCCGAGGGTCGGGCTCGGCGCGCCTGAGGTGACCGTGCCGACGACCTTGCCGTCGGCGACCACGTCCATGCCGGCGCGCGGGACCCGGCGGCCCTCGGCGATCAGGCCGACGAGCTTGCGCGGCGGCGCCGTCCCGGCGCGCTCGGCGGCGGCCGTGAGCGCCGCGCGGCCGACGAAGTCGCCGTCCTTCTCGAACTTCACGACCCGGCCGAGGCCCGCGTCGAACGGGGTGAGCGCCGTGGTCAGCTCGTGCCCGTACAGCGGCATGCCCGCCTCCAGGCGCAGCGTGTCGCGGCAGGACAGGCCGCAGGGGATCAGGCCGGCCGGCGCGCCCGCCTCGGTCAGTGCCTGCCACAGCTTCTCGGCGTGCTGCGGCTCGACGAACAGCTCGAAGCCGTCCTCGCCGGTGTAGCCCGTACGGGCGATAAGGGCCGGGACGCCCGCGACGGTGCCGGGGAGGCCCGCGTAGTACTTCAGGCCGTCGAGGTCGGCGTCGGTGAGCGACGCGAGGATGCCGGGGGACTGCGGGCCCTGGACCGCGATCAGCGCGTAGGCGTCACGGTCGTCGCGTACCTGCGCGTCGAAACCGGCCGCGCGCTCGGTGAGCGCGTCGAGGACGATCTGGGCGTTGCCGGCGTTGGCGACGACCATGTACTCGGTCTCGCCGAGGCGGTAGACGATCAGGTCGTCGACGATCCCCCCGTCCTCCCGGCAGATCATCGTGTAGCGGGCCCGGCCGAGGCCAACCGTGCCGATGTTGCCGACGAGCGCGTAGTTCAGCAGGTCGACGGCCTGCGGGCCCGTGACGGTGATCTCACCCATGTGCGACAGGTCGAAGAGGCCGGCCGTCGTGCGGACGGCGTTGTGCTCGTCGCGCTCGCTGGCGTAACGCAGCGGCATGTCCCAGCCGGCGAAGTCGGTCATGGTCGCGCCCAGAGAACGATGCAGGGCATCGAGGGCAGTACGACGGGGGGCGTTGCTCATAGGTATGGCTCCCAGGGCATGGCTGCGAGGACAATCCTCCCCATCTGTCATCGGAACCTGAGAGGTTCGCCGCGACCCTGCGTTCGGATGGTCGTGGCTTGCACCTTGGGTGGAGCCGCGGGACGGCTCGCTTTTCAGATCTGCCTCATCGCACGCGGTACGGGGCCTGAGAGATTCAAGGGAGGAACTTGCTCCTTCGGCGCCCGCCACACAGGTGGCCGGGACTCTCCCGCGCGGATTCAAGCGGCCGGTATGCAGTTGGCGCGCACATCATTGCATGCCTGCGGCGGGAGTGGGGGCGCGCGGACCGTGGCAAAGTCCGTTGTCCTGTATTACCAGTTCTTTACACTTCATGGGCAAGGGTGGGGTGACCCGACTTGGGGGAGCGTGATGATGTTGCAGCGGTCCGGCGCATACGCCGCCACGGCCGCGGGGATGCCCGTCCAGCAGGGCGCCTCCGTCAGTGGCCTGCTCGGGGCGCCCGCGCCCGTCCTGCGCGACCTGCGGGCCCGTGCGGGCCGCAGTCCGCGCGCCCTGGTGTTCGCGGCCGGTGACGTGGTGGTCGTCTCCGGGCTGCCCGGGAGCGGCAAGACGACGCTGATGAAGCGCGCGGTGACCGGGCGCGGGATCGACTCGCAGGACACCCGCGACCGGTGGGACGCGGGCACGCCGCGCTTCCTGCCGTACGCCGTCTACCGCCCCCTCGTGCGCCTCGCGCACTACGCGGGTCTGTGGCGGGCCCTGCGCTCCGGCGAGAGCGTCGTCGTCCACGACTGCGGTACGCAGGCGTGGGTGCGGCGCTGGCTCGGGCGGGAGGCGCGGCGGCGCGGGACGTCGCTGCATCTCGTGCTGCTGGACGTGCCGCCGCGGGTGGCGCGGGAGGGCCAGCGCGAGCGCGGCCGCGGGGTGTCGGGGTACGCCTTCGCCCGCCACCGCCGGGCGGTGGGCCGCCTGATCGCCGACGCGGAATCGGGCCGTCTGCCGCGGGGCTGCGCGGCGGCGGTCCTGCTGGACCGGGAGGCGGCGGGAAGGCTGCGCGTCCTCGGCTTCACGGCGGACTGACCCCGAGGGGGGTGTGGCCGGGGGCCCCGCCCCAGCGCCTCGCCGCCCCGGCTCGGAGCCCCGGCTCGGCGCGCGGCGCTCTCGCCGGGGCTCCGCCCCGAGCCCCGCGCCCCACGCGCCGGCGGGGCTGGATTATCGTCGACGCCGCGAACACGCACGGCCGGGGTGCGTGCCCCGGGGAGGAAGAGACGAGCGCATGGAGAATCCGTACCGCGGCTGGCCCGGGAACGAGCTGGAAGAGGTCCTCGCCGCCTCCGTCGGCAGTCCCTCCGCCGGAGCCCGCCTCGTCGAGGTGCTCGGCCGCAGCAGCCTCTGGGTCCCCCTGCCCAACGGGGGCGGGCCCGACAGCATCGCTCTCGACCTGCCCACCATGGAGATCGAGGGCGCCGCCTACGTCCCCGTCTTCAGCTCCGAGCAGCAGTTCCTCGCCGTCGTGGGTTCCCCCATGTCGTTCACCGTCGCCCCCGCCCGCGAGTTCGCCCGTGGCCTGCCCCCGCAGCTCGGCATCGCCGTGAACCCGGGCGGCACCGTCGGCGTCCCCCTGCCGCCGCCTGCCGTCGCCGAGTTGTGCCGCGCGGGCCGCCCCCCGCACGGGGGCGCCTCCCATGCCGGAGGCCACGAGGGAGGCACCGCGTCCGGCGGGCGTGTGCGGCTCTTCGAGCCGGACTGGCAGGAGGAGCCCGTCGACTTCCTCACCGCCGCGGCCGGCGAGTTCGAGGCCGCCGGCGTCGTGCTCACCGCCCGCCGGGTGCTCGCCTCCGTCGAGGGCGAGGCGCCGGCCCTCTTCGTGGGCGTCCAGCTCTCCTCCTGGGAAGGCGCCGACCCGAACGCGCCCATGGACGCGCTCGGCCGCGCGCTCGGCCGCGTCCAGGTCCCCTGGCCGGTGAATCTCGTCCTTCTGGATGTCGCGCAGGACCCGGTGGGCGACTGGATGCTGGAGCGTGTACGCCCCTTCTACCAACGACATCACGTGTAGAAGTCAAGCCGGTGCCAGGACTGCCGCTTAAGCTGGTTTGATGACCTGGCCGGAGGTCCCCTGACACAGGGACGGAGCACTCGGGCACGGGTACGGATCGAAGAGGGGCGGAATCCAGGGTGAGCGCGTCAGGCACCGCGGCGACCGGGCAGGTCGAGCACATGCTGCGCCAGGTGACTCCCGGGCGCTACGACGCGTACGAGGCACTGCTGCATGCCCTCGCCGACCCCGCCGGTGGCCGGATCTGGATGCTGCTGTGGCACGGACAGCCCGGTTCCCCCGATGCGCAGTACGGGAACATGGAGGTCGACGGCGTCGGCTACGCGCCGTGCGTCACCTCCGCGCAGGAGCTCGCCGTCTCCGGCTGGAGCCGCGCGCACGAGGTCGTCACCGGCCGGGACATCGCCCGTGCCCTGTACCCCGAGCGCTGGGGCATCTGGCTCAACCCGCACGCGCCGGGCGGCGGTGTCGGCATCCCGTGGCTGGATCTGCGCCGCATCGCCACCGGACTCGACCGGATGCCCGCGGGCCCGCTGCGACTGTCGGACCCGGCCGTCGAGATCCCCCAGTTCTACGCGCTGCTCACACAGAACGCGCACCGCACGCCGGCCGTGCGCTCGCTGCGCCGCGCCTGGGTGCAGCCGTCCGTCGGGGCCGCGTACCTCGCCATCGGGCTCGATCTGTACGACACCGGACGGCAGGCGGTCGACGCGGCGCGGGCGATGATGCAGCAGTCGATCGGCGCGGTCCCGGACGGACTGCCGGTCTCCACGGTCGCGCTGTCCGACGAGTACGACCCGGTGACGATGTGGATGCGGGCGAACGCCCGGCCCTTCTACGACCGCGAGGCGCACGGCGGGGCCCAGCCGGCCGGCGGTTACGGTTACCCGCCCGTGGGCGCTCGCTGACCGGTTCTCGAACTCTTGCGGACGATGGGGGCTTTCGTCCCCCGCGTGGGGATGTCCCGTATCCGGCCGGTTTGTTGAGCGTCCGGGTCTCGACTAGGTATCACCGCTATCCGGACCGTTCTCCCAGGTGACTCCCGTCTGTAGTGTTCGGCCGGTCAAGACTCCACATGGTGAACCAGGGGTGGACCCATGCGAATATTCAAGTCCGGGCCTGTCCGGGCGATCACGGCGGCGGTTGCCGTCGGCCTGATCGCGACAGGTTGCGCCAGCGAGCGGGACAAGGGCGGTGACAAGGCGGCGAAGGACACCTTCGTCTTCGCCGGTGCCGGTGACCCCGGTTCTCTCGACCCCGCTCTCGCGAGCGACGGTGAGACCTTCCGTGTCACGCGCCAGGCCTTCGAGGCGCTGCTCGAGCACGAGTCCGGTGGCAGCAAGCTCGTCGGCGGGCTCGCGGAGAAGTGGTCCAGCAACCCGGCCGGCACCGTGTGGACGTTCAACCTCCGGAAGAACGTGAAGTTCCACGACGGCGAGGCGTTCGACGCCGCCGCCGTCTGCGCGAACTACGACCACTGGTTCAACTGGAAGGGTACGTACCAGTCCAGCGCGGTCTCCTACTACTGGCAGACCATCATGGGCGGGTTCGCGAAGAACGAGGACCCCGAGGCCCCGAAGGCGAACTACAAGTCCTGCACCGCCAAGGACGAGAACACCGCCGTCATCGAGGTCAACGAGCCCTCCGCCAACCTGCCCGGAGGCTTCTCCCTGCAGGCCCTGGCGATCCACTCGCCGAAGGCGATCAAGGAGTACGCGAAGCAGGACGCGACCGCCAAGGGCGACGCGATCACGTACCCCAAGTACAGCCAGGAGGCCGGCACGGTCGCCGGCACCGGCCCGTACAAGATCGTGAAGTGGAACAAGGGCAACAAGGAAGTCTCCCTCGAGCGCTTCGACGACTACTGGGGCGAGAAGGCCAAGATCAAGAACCTGGTCTTCCGCACGATCGACACCGAGGAGGGCCGTCGCCAGGCCCTGCAGGCCGGTGACATCAACGGCTACGACCTCGTCGCCCCGGCCGATGTGAAGACCCTCGAGGGCGAGGGCTACCAGGTCCCGACCCGTGACGTCTTCAACCTCTTCTACGTCGGCATGACGCAGTCGAAGAACCCGGCGCTGAAGAAGCCCGAGGTCCGCCAGGCCATCACGCACGCCATCGACCGCGAGCACCTGGTCAAGACCCAGCTGCCCGAGGGCGGCAAGGTGGCGTCCCAGTTCATGCCCGACACGGTCGCCGGGTTCTCGGACAAGGTGAAGACCTACCCGTTCGACACCAACAAGGCCAAGGAGCTCCTCAAGAAGGCGGGTGAGGAGAACCTCAAGATCGAGTTCTGCTACCCGACCGAGGTCACCCGCCCGTACATGCCCGCCCCGCAGGACATGTTCGAGCTGATGAAGGCCGACCTGGAGAAGGCCGGCATCACCGTCACCCCGAAGGCCATGAAGTGGGCCCCGGACTACCTGGACGCCACCGAGGCGGGCTCCTGCGCCCTGCACATGCTCGGCTGGACCGGTGACTTCAACGACGGCTACAACTTCATCGGCACCTGGTTCGCCGGGCCGGACAAGCAGTGGGGCTTCAAGGACAAGAAGGTCTTCGACGCCGTCAACGCCGCCTCGAAGGTCACCGACCCCGCCGGCCGCACCGAGGCCTACAAGAAGGCCAACGAGGCGATCATGGAGTACGTCCCGGGCATCCCGATCTCGTCCTCCCCGCCGGCCATCGCCTTCGGCAAGAACATCAACCCGCCGAACGTCTCCCCGCTGACGCAGGAGAACTTCGCCGAGACCTCCTTCAAGTAATCGCACACCAGCGGGTCCGCCCGGCCACTGCTCCAGGTGGCCGGGCGGACCCGCATCGACGCACGTTAGAAAGGGGCATGCGGGGTGCTGCGACTTGTCATACGACGACTGCTACAGCTCATTCCCACCCTGCTCGGCCTGTCGGTTCTCCTCTTCCTCTGGCTGAACCGGCTGCCCGGCGGACCCGCCTCAGCGATCCTGGGCGAGCGGGCGACCGAAGCCGAAGTGGCACGCATCAACCGAGCGCTGGGACTGGACGAGCCCGTCCACGTCCAGTACTGGCGCTTCCTCAAGCGCATCTTCGAACTGGACCTCGGCACCTCCACCCAGACCGGCCAGCCGGTGTGGGAGGAATTCACCCTGCGCTTCCCCGCCACGGTGGAACTCAGCATCGCCGCGATCCTCATCGCGGTCGCCGTCGGCATCCCGCTCGGCTACCTGGCCGCCAAGCGCCGCGGAGGCTGGCTCGACGTCGCCTCGGTGTCGGGATCGCTGATCGGCATCTGTATCCCGGTGTTCTTCCTCGCCCTGCTCCTCAAGGGCATTTTCGCCGTCGAGCTGGGCATCTTCCCGAGCTACGGGCGGCTGTCGACCGGTCTGAACGCCACGGACGTCACCGGATTCGCGGTCCTGGACGGTCTGCTGACCGGCGAACTCGACGCCAGCTGGGACGCGATCATGCACCTGGTGCTCCCCGCCGTGGCGCTCGCCTCCATCCCGCTCGCGGTCATCGTGCGCATGACCCGTGCCAGCGTTCTCGAGGTCCTCGGCGAGGACTACATCCGCACCGCCGAGTCCAAGGGTCTGGACAAGCGCGTCGTGCGAGGCCGGCACGTCCTGCGCAACGCGATGCTGCCGGTGGTCACCGCCGTCGGTCTGCTGACCGGCAGCCTGCTGTCGGGTGCGGTGCTGACCGAGTCGGTGTTCTCCTTCGGCGGCATCGGCTCCTTCATCCGCACCTCGATCGACGCCCGGGACTACCCGGTGCTCGTCGGGTTCATCCTCTTCATCGCGATGGTGTACGTCCTCATCAACCTGCTGGTCGACCTGGCGTACAGCATCATCGACCCGAGAGTGCGGGTGCACTGACGTGACGACCATGACCAAGAAAGCTGACAGGATCGACCGGCTCGCCGAGTTGATGCAGCAGACCGAGGTGACCTCGGGCGCCAGTCTGTGGCGCGAGGCGATGCGGCGCCTGAAGTCCAGCAAGATGGCCGTCATCGGCGTGGTCATCATCGCCGCGTTCGTCGTCCTTGCGGTCATCGGCCCGTGGATCGCCCCGCACGCCCCCACCGCACAGACCTGGCGCGACGAAGTCCTGGCCAACCAGGGCAAGTTCGTCGGCATGCGCGGCGAGAACTGGTTCGGCCTGGACCACCTCGGCCGTGACATGTTCTCCCGCATGCTCGTCGGAGCCCGGCAGACCCTGCTCGTCGGCGTCGTCTCGATGCTCATCGGCCTGGTCGTCGGCGCGGTCGTGGGTGTGGTGTCCGGCGCCGCCGCCACCCTCGGCGGCCGGCCCGGCCAGCGGCTCGACACGGTGATCATGCGGATCACCGACATCATGCTGTCGCTGCCCTCGCTGCTGCTCGCGGTCTCCATCGCCGCGGTGATGGGCCAGTCCCTGACGACCGTGATGATCGCCGTGGGTGTCGTCCAGATCCCCATCTTCGCCCGTCTGCTGCGCGGTTCGATGCTCGCCCAGGGCGGCGCCGACTACGTACTGGCGGCGAAGGCGCTCGGCGTACGCCGGAAGCGGATCGTTCTCACCCAGATCCTGCCGAACTCGCTGAGTCCGGTCATCGTCCAGGCGACGCTCAGCCTCGCCACCGCGATCATCGAGGCGGCCGCCCTGTCCTACCTGGGCCTCGGCAACCCCGACCCGGCGATCCCGGAGTGGGGCGTCATGCTCTCGCAGGCACAGCGGTTCTTCGACAACGAGCCGATGATGGCGGTCTATCCGGCGGTCGGCATCATCATCACCGCCCTTGGCTTCACCCTGCTCGGCGAGGCCATGCGCGAAGCCCTCGACCCGAAGCTGCGAGGCTGAAGTCCCATGGCACTGCTTACTGTTGACGAACTGAGCGTCACCTTCGGCGGCCGTGGCCGCAAGGACTCCACGGCGGTCGACGGCGTCTCCTTCGACGTCGACCAGGGCCAGGTGGTGGGACTGGTCGGCGAGTCGGGCTGCGGCAAGTCCGTGACCTCGCTCGCGCTGATGGGCCTGCTGCCGGCCAAGGGCGTGAGGATCGGCGGACGTGCCGACTTCGACGGTCGGAACCTGCTCACCATGAGCCCGCGCAAGCTGCGGGACATGCGCGGCAGCCAGCTGGCGATGATCTTCCAGGATCCGTTGTCCTCGCTGAACCCGGTGGTGCCCATCGGCGTCCAGGTCACCGAGATCCTCCAGCGCCACCGCGGACTGAAGGGGGAGGCCGCCCGCAAGGAGGCCGCTCACCTGCTGGACAGGGTCGGCATCCCCGACCCGAACCGGCGGCTGAAGGAGTACCCGCACCAGCTCTCCGGAGGCATGCGCCAGCGCGCGCTCATCGCCATGGCGGTGGCCTGCGCGCCTCGGCTGCTCATCGCCGACGAGCCGACGACCGCGCTGGACGTGACCATCCAGGCGCAGATCCTCGAACTGCTCAAGGAACTGGTCGACCAGGAGGGCACCGCCCTGCTGATGATCACCCACGACCTGGGTGTCGTCGCCGGTCTGTGCGACCAGGTCAACGTGCTGTACGCGGGCCGGGCGGTGGAGTCCGCGGGCCGCCGCGAGCTGTTCGCGCACCCCACCCACCCGTACGCGCACGGTCTGCTCGGCTCCATACCGCGGCTCGACGCGCCGCGCGGCGAGCCGCTCAACCCGATCCGCGGATCCATCAACGACAAGATCGCCTGGGCCGACGGCTGCGCCTTCGCGCCCCGTTGCGACTTCTACACGATGGAGTGCCTGACCGGCACACCCGAACTGACCGAACCACGCGCGGCCGGCCACCAGGTGCGCTGCGTCAACCCGGTCCTTCCCAAGCCCAAGGCGGAGGTCTCGGCATGAGCTTGCTCGAACTCGACGATGTGAAGGTCCATTTCCCGGTCAGGAAGGGCGTCTTCTTCGACCGCACCGTGGGCCACGTGTACGCCGTCGACGGTGTCTCGCTCAAGGTCGAGGCGGGGCAGACGTACGGTCTGGTGGGCGAGTCGGGCTGCGGCAAGACGACTCTGGGCAGGGCGGTCCTGCGGCTGGTGGACATCACCGGCGGCGAGGTCGTCTTCGACGGCACGGATCTGGCGAAGCTGCCGAACGAGGAGATGCGCGGCTTCCGCCGCCGGCTGCAGATGGTCTTCCAGGACCCGCTGGGCAGCCTCAACCCGCGGCAGAACATCGAGTCGATCCTGAGCGAGGGCATGGCCGCGCACGGGATCGGCAAGGACCAGAAGGAACGCCGCGAGAAGATCAAGGAGATCCTGGCGAAGGTCGGTCTCCCGGCGAACGCGCTGTCCCGTTACCCGCACGAGTTCTCGGGCGGACAGCGCCAGCGCATCGGCATCGCGCGTGCGCTGGTCCTCGAACCGGATCTGATCATCTGCGACGAGCCGGTGTCGGCGCTCGACGTCTCCATCCAGGCGCAGGTCATCAACCTCCTGGAGGAACTGCAGGAGTCCCTCGGGCTGACGTACCTCGTCATCGCCCACGACCTCGCCGTCGTCCGGCACATCTCCGACGTCATCGGGGTCATGTACCTGGGCGGCCTGGTGGAGGAGGCGCCGAGCGACGCCCTCTACGCGGGGCCCAAGCACCCGTACACCAAGGCGCTGATGTCCGCGGTGCCGGTGCCGGACCCCGAGGTCGAGGACCGGCGGGAGCGGATCCTGCTCCACGGCGACCTGCCCTCGCCCGCCAACCCGCCGGCCGGCTGCCGCTTCCACACGCGGTGCCCCTGGGCGCAGGACACGCTGTGCGCCACGGACCGGCCGAAACTGACGGACCTGGGCGACGGTCACAAGGTGGCCTGCCACTTCGCGAAGGAGATCGAGGAGGGAACGGTCGCGCAGACCCGAGCGACCGGGATCGAGGCGGTCGTGGGCACGGAGTCGGTCGCCGCCGAGGGCCCCGGCGCGGTGGCCTCCGAGGAGGACGGTGCGGCGGAGGCGGCGGGGGCGGAGAAGCCGGTGACGGCGTCGGGTGCCGTCGCCGTCGCGGCCGGCGACGCGTCCGACGATGCGGCCGGTACCGAGCCGGTGGCCGAGGAGCCGAGCGACGAGCCCGACGCCACGGACGGCGCAGAGACAGAGGACTCCGCAGAGGAGGCGCCCGTGGACACGGCGACGGTCCCTGAACAGCCCGTAGCAGACGATGCGGCCGCGCCCGCAGAGACCGCAGCCAAGGGGGCCGCCGCGTCCGACTGACGGGCGGGACCACCGGACACGGCACAATCGTCCGGTGTTTCAAGAACTGTTCACGCCCTCCGTCCAGCATGCGCTCGACCTCGTCGGGATCTTCGTCTTCGCGATCTCCGGGGCGCTGCTCGCCGTACGCAAGAACTTCGACGTGTTCGGCATCGCCGTGCTCGCCGAGGTCACGGCGCTGGGCGGAGGGCTGCTGCGTGACCTGATCATCGGGGCCGTGCCACCCGCGGCCTTCACCGATCTCGGGTACTTCCTGATGCCGCTCGTGGCCACGGTCCTCGTCTTCTTCCTGCATCCGCAGGTGGAGCGCATCCAGGCCGGCGTCAACGTCTTCGACGCGGCGGGTCTCGGGCTGTTCTGCGTGACCGGCACGACCAAGGCGTACGAGTACGGTCTCGGCCTCACGTTCTCGGCGGCGCTCGGACTGGCCACGGCGGTCGGCGGCGGTGTGCTGCGCGACGTGCTGGCCAACGAGGTTCCGTCGCTGCTGCGCTGGGACCGTGACCTGTATGCCGTGCCCGCGATGGTGGGCGCGACGATGGTCGTCCTGTGCATTCGTTTCGACGCCCTGAACGCGGTGACGAGCGGACTGGCGGTGGTGACCGCGTTCGTGCTGCGGCTGCTGGCGATGCGGTACCACTGGCGCGCGCCGCGCGCCTGGAACCGGCGGTCGGAGGCGACCGAAGAAAAAGCTACCGCTCAGTAATTGTTTGTTGTACGGTACCGGCATGGCTGAGGCAGCACAGACGGCGCGCGCGACCGTCGGGGACAGCGAGTTCGACCGCGACACCGCGGTCACCCTGCGCGAGACCGGTGTCTACGACGCCGAGCTCTCGGCGGGCTGGACGATCATCCACGCGGTGAACGGCGGCTACCTGCTCGCGATGCTGGGCCGGGCGCTCGGGGACGCGCTGCCGCACCCGGACCCGTTCACGGTCTCCGCGCACTACCTCACGGCGTCCCAGCCGGGCCCGGCGGTGATCCGTACCGAGGTGATCCGCACCGGCCGCACGCTCTCCACCGGTCAGGCGTCGCTCTTCCAGTTCGAGGAGGACGGCACGGAGGTGGAGCGCATCCGGGTGCTCGCCTCGTACGGCGACCTGGACTCGCTCCCGGACGATGTGCGCACCTCGGCGAAGCCGCCGGCGATCCCGCCGGTGGAGCACTGCCTCGGCCCCTCGGACGGTCCGGCGCCCATCCCCGGCAGCTCGGCGATCACCGAGCGCCTGGACATCAAGCTGGACCCGGCGACGGTCGGCTGGGCGATCGGCGCGCCGTCGGGCAAGGGCGAGATGCGGGGCTGGTTCGCACTGGCGGACGGGCGTGACGCGGACCCGCTGTCGCTGCTGCTGACGGTGGACGCGCTGCCGCCGACGTCGTTCGAGCTGGGCCTGAAGGGCTGGACGCCGACCGTGGAACTGAC
This sequence comes from Streptomyces sp. PKU-EA00015, assembly GCF_013387495.1. Lineage (GTDB taxonomy): Bacteria > Actinomycetota > Actinomycetes > Streptomycetales > Streptomycetaceae > Streptomyces. The sequence goes on from NZ_JABZEE010000002.1 coordinate 221,972, forward strand.
GACGCACGTGCGCTGCCGCCCGGCGCCGGGCCCGCTGCGCGTGTCGATCACGACGCGCAACCTGGCGGGCGGGTTCCTGGAGGAGGACGCGGACGTCTGGGACTCGGCGGACCGCCTGGTGGCCCAGTCCCGCCAGCTCGCCAAGGCTCCCCGCAGCTGACGCCCGGGGCGCTGCCCCCCTGCCGTGATGCGCCCGCGCGCATCCCTCTCCCGCGCCCGTGAGGCTGTCCTCGCGGGCGCTGCGCCGTTCACGGGTGCCCCCCGGAGGGCCGCCCCCCTCAGTCCAGCCAGTGCTCCCGCCCCAGGTGCACCAGCCTCAACCGCCTCCGCGCCAGCCCGCTCACCCGTTCCTCGCCCTCGGGCCCCGCCTCCAGGAACGACGACGCCGTCATCATCATGTGGTCGACGTACATCCCGGCCAGCATGTGCAGATCGTCCTCGCTCCATCCCTCCGCCCCCGCGTCGTGCGCGAACACCGCCGCGACCTCGTCGGTGAACCGCCGCAGCTGATCGGCTATCGCTTCCCGTACCGGCGCCACACCGCCATGGCGTTCGCGCGCGACGAAGCGCACATGGGCCGGCGAGGTCCGCACCAGGTCGGCGACCAGCGCCACCGTGCGGTCGATGCGCGCCGAGTCCGCGGGCTCGGTCAGGGCCTCCGCGATCGTCGCGTGGAGGCTGCCGAGCGTCTCCTCGACGAGCGCGACGCCGAGGTCGGCCATGTCCCGGAAGTGCCGGTAGAACGCGGTCGGCGCGACACCCACGGCCCGGGTCACCTCACGCAGTCCCAGGCTGTTCAGGCTCTGCTCCTCCAGCAGCCGCAGCGCCGCGTCGAGGAGCGCCTGACGGGTCTTCTGCTTCTGTGCCTGCCGGATGCCGACGGTGTGACTCATGACATTCAGTAAACAACCGTTCTGTGGGAAGCCGAAGAATAGACTGGTGAGTCAGTGAACACTCGTACTCTGAAAGTTCACCGAAAGGACGACCGTGATAGTCCTCGTCGCAGCACTCCTCCTCATGGGCGTGATGCTGGGCGCCGTGGTCCAACTCCCCACCCCCGTCTCCCTCGTGGCGGCCGCCGTCATCGGCTGCTGGCTGCTCGTCTTCGCGGTGCGCGAGCGCCGCGGCCACCGCAACTGACCCCACAAGCGCCCCGGAAGGAGAAGAACGTCGTGCAACTCGCCACGCCCGGACGCACGGACGAGCGGCGCAGGGACGCCGACGGCATGGCCGTCGCCGCTTTCGTGCTCGGCCTCGTCGGGCTCCTCGTGATGAACATCGTGCTCGGCCCCACGGCCGTCGTACTCGCCGCACTCGCGCTGCGGCGCGGCACCGGACGCCGCCGTCGCGCCCTCCTCGGGCTCGCCCTCGGCATCGCCGACCTCGTGGTCCTCGCCGTCCTCGTGACGGTGAACGGCTCGGTCGTCTGGGGCTTCGGCGCCTGAGCCGCCACCGGGCGCCGTCACCGGGCCCGCACCGGGGAGAGCCGCCCCCGGCCCCCGCCAGGGACGCGCGCAGGACGACCGTGCACCCCTGCGCCGCAGCCGCGCCCCCACAGCGCCTCGTAGAATCGAGGCCACCATGGCATACCTCGACCACGCCGCGACCACTCCGATGCTGCCGGAGGCGGTCGAGGCGATGACCGCCCACCTCGCCGTCACCGGCAACGCCTCCGCGCTGCACGCCGCCGGGCGACGCGCCCGCCGTACCGTCGAGGAGGCCCGCGAGACGCTCGCCGAGGCCCTCGGCGCACGGCCCAGCGAAGTCGTCTTCACCTCCGGCGGCACCGAGGCCGACAACCTCGCCGTCAAGGGCCTGTACTGGTCGAGGCGCGACACCGACCCGGCGCGGACCCGCGTCCTGGCCAGCCCCGTCGAGCACCACGCCGTCCTCGACGCCGTCGACTGGCTCGCCGAGCACGAGGGCGCGTCCGTCGAGTACCTGCCGGTCGACACGTACGGCAGGGTCCACCCCGACGCGCTGCGCGAGGCAATCGCGCGCAACCCCGACGACGTCGCGCTGGCCACCGTGATGTGGGCCAACAACGAGATCGGCACGGTCTTCCCCGTCGCCGAACTGGCCGAGGTCGCCCGGGAGTTCGGCATTCCGCTGCACGCCGACGCCGTACAGGCCGTCGGTCAGCTCGACGTCGACTTCGCCGCCTCGGGGCTCGCCGCGATGACCGTCTCCGCCCACAAGATCGGCGGCCCGTACGGCATCGGCGCGCTGCTGCTCGGCCGCGAGTACAGCCCCGTTCCCGTCCTGCACGGCGGCGGCCAGGAGCGGCACGTGCGCTCCGGCACGCTCGACGCCCCCGCCATCGCCTCCTTCGCCGTCGCCGGGCGGCTGGCCGCCGAACGCCGCGAGGACTTCGCCCGGGACATCGGTGCGCTGCGCGACGAGCTCGTCCGCGTGGTGCGCGCGGCCGTGCCGGACGCGATCCTCGGCGGCGACCCGGTCGACCGGCTGCCGGCCAACGCCCACTTCACCTTCCCCGGCTGCGAGGGCGACTCCCTGCTCCTGCTGCTGGACGCGCAGGGCATCGCATGCTCCACGGGCTCCGCCTGCACGGCGGGGGTCGCCCAGCCCAGCCACGTACTGCTCGCGACCGGCGCCGATCCGGACCTGGCCCGCGGGACGCTGCGCTTCAGCCTCGGCCACACCTCGACGAAGGCCGACGTGGACGCGGTTGCCCAGGTCATCGGACCCGCGGTCGAACGGGCCCGTACGGCGGGACTCAGCTAGCGGGCCTCCGCGGGGGCGTGCCCTCGGGCAGTGCCCTGCTCGGCCGCCGCCTCCCGCACCAGCTTCATGTAGCGCTTCCAGTCCCAGTGCGGTCCCGGGTCCGTGTGGTCGGTCCCCGGGACCTCGATGTGGCCGATGATGTGCTCGCGGTCGACGGGTATCCCGTACCGCGCGCAGATGCCCGCCGTCAGCTTCGCGGACGCGCGGTACATCGCGTCCGTGAAATCCTGCGGGCGGTCCACGAAACCCTCGTGCTCGATGCCGATGCTGCGTTCGTTGAACGAGCGGTTGCCCGCGTGGTAGGCGACGTCCAGCTCCCGGATCATCTGCGCCACATGACCGTCCTTGCGGACCACGTAGTGCGTCGCCGCCCCGTGGAGCGGATCCTTGAAGACCTTCAGCGCCGTCGGATAGCTGCCCTGGACGACGTGGATGATCACGCGGTCGATCGTGTAGTCGTCGGGGCGGTCGGCCAGCCGCCAGTTCGCCGCGTTCGCCGAGATCCACTGCGCCCCGGCATGGTCGATCTCGCCCGGCTTGCGCGGCGTGCGCACCCACGGCATACCGCGCCAGACACGGCGTATCTCCTCGCCCGCCACCACCCCGCCGCCGACGATCACGGCCCCGCCCCCGATCAGCACGGCCCGCCGGCTCACGCCGCTCCTGCGCTTGCCGTGCTTCTTATCGCTCCCCATGACGACCACAACGCATACTCAGGAGTCATCGGTTCCCGGGGCCCGTACCCTGGTAGGGCTATGACTGAGACTTTCCCGCGGACCGAGACCTCCCCGCGCCCCCTCCGTGTGCTCGCCGCCATGTCCGGCGGCGTGGACTCCGCTGTCGCCGCCGCCCGCGCCGCCGAGGCCGGGCACGACGTCACGGGGGTCCACCTGGCGCTCTCCGCGAACCCGCAGTCCTTCCGTACGGGCGCCCGCGGCTGCTGCACCATCGAGGACTCGCGCGACGCCCGCCGCGCCGCGGACGTGATCGGCATCCCCTTCTACGTGTGGGACCTCGCCGAGCGCTTCCGTGAGGACGTGGTCGAGGACTTCGTCGCCGAGTACGAGGCGGGCCGGACGCCCAACCCGTGCCTGCGGTGCAACGAGAAGATCAAGTTCGCCGCGCTGCTCGACAAGGCGCTCGCGCTCGGCTTCGACGCCGTGTGCACCGGGCACTACGCGACCGTGGTCCTCAAGGAGGACGGCACGCGCGAGCTGCACCGAGCCAGCGACATGGCCAAGGACCAGTCGTACGTGCTCGGCGTCCTCGACGAGAAGCAGCTCGCCCACGCGATGTTCCCGCTCGGCGACACGCTCACCACCAAGGACGAGATCCGGGCCGAGGCCGAGCGGCGCGGGCTCGCGGTCGCGAAGAAGCCCGACAGCCACGACATCTGCTTCATCGCCGACGGCGACACGCAGGGCTTTCTGGCGAACCGCCTCGGCAAGGCGGAGGGCGACATCGTCGACGAGGCGGGCAACAGGGTGGGCAGCCACGACGGCGCGTTCGGCTTCACGATCGGCCAGCGCAAGGGCCTGCGCATCGGCCATCCCGCCCCGGACGGCAAGCCGCGCTACGTGCTCGACATCTCCCCGGTGAACAACACGGTGACGGTCGGTCCGGCCGAGGCACTGGACGTCACCGCCCTGACGGCGATCAAGCCCCGCTGGTGCGGCGCGGCCCCCGAGGGCCCGGCGACGTACACCGCGCAGCTGCGCGCCCACGGCGGCGAGACGGAGGCGACGGCGGAGCTGGTGGACGGAGAGCTGCACGTCACCTTCACCGAGCCGGTCCGCGCGGTGGCGCCCGGCCAGGCGATCGTGCTCTACGACGGGACGCGTGTGGTCGGCTCCGCGACGATCGCGACGACGCGGCGGGCGACGGCGGTGGCCTGAGGCCGCGACCGGCCGGCCGCTGAGTATCGGGGACACCGCGGTTGAGTACGCGGACCGGTGTGCCGGGCCGTGCGGCGGTGTGGGATCAAGGGCATGAACCCGACTGATTCCCTGCCACTGCCCGATGCCACCAAAGCCACGGACCGCATCCGCTTCTGGTCCGTACTGGCCGCCGTTCTCTTCGTGCCGGCGGCGTTGGCGGTCGGCGTACTGCCCCTCGCATCCGAAGGGGCGTCTCGCTGCCTGACGTACGGCGAGCAGTGCGGCACGCCGCTACCGGGCTGGCTCTTCGGCTGGGGCGTCGGCCTGGCGTTTGCGGCGTGGGTCGTCGCGCTGGCGGCACCTGCGGTGCGGGTGCGACGGGTGGCGTTCGCCGTGCAGCTCCTGGCCGAGTCCGCGGCGCTGGCGGTGATCCTCAGCCACGCGTGACGCGCGGGGGTCGCGAGGTCGAAGCGCCTCGTGACCCGGCGGCCCGGTTGGGCACTGGCGTCAGGCGCCGGAGCGCGCTGGGCGGTCGCTGCGCCCCGCGCTCGCGACGAAGGCCGCGAAGGCACGGCGGTCGACGGTGAACGTGTGGTGCGGGAACACGCTGTCGCGGATGGCTATGTCGGTGTCGGTGTCGGAGACGGCGACCTCGACGCAGGCGTTGCCGGAAGCCTCGGAGAACGAGGACTTGAACCACTTCAACTCGGACAAGTCTGGTACCTCTTACAGATCACCGGCGATTTCGAGGATGAGGTTCCTCGACTCATTCGGATTCAACGCCACCTGTTCGACCAAGTCCAGCCGCCGACGAAAGTTGGCCAGCTGCGTAGGTGAATCGAAGAAGACCGCGCCGATCGGTGAGTCCACTTCCACGGTGTCCAGGTGCGGATCGGTGGCCGAGGCGTACATCACCGTGTCACCGGCCATGGGGAATCCGCCGATCGTGAAAGGGATCACGAGCAGGCGCACGTTGGGGCGCTCACTCTCCTCGAGAAGCCGGCTCAGCTGTGCTCTTGCGGTTCGGCGGCCACCGATGCGCATCCTGAGCGCCGCCTCGTGGATCAGCCCCACGTACGGCACGCCGGGATCGTTTGCGACCACGCTGTGCCGAGCCAGCCGGTGGGCGACGCGCAATTCGACCTCCAGCCGGGGGAGTGCCGGCACGAACAGATCGAAGAGAGCGCGAGCGTGGTCCTCGGTCTGGAACAGGCCTGGAATGTGGGCTGTCTGGAGCGTCCTCAGGCCCGTGGCATGGTGTTCCAGTTCGGCCACGTCGAGAAAGTCCGGTGGGATCTTGCCCCGGTACTCGTCCCACCAGCCCTTTGAGCGCCCACCGGTCATCCGGGCCAAGGCGTCGACGAGTTCGGGGTTGTCGCATTCGTAGATGCTGGCGAGGCGACGCAACCGCTCTTCGCTGATGCCGAATCGTCCCGACTCGATGTTGGAGATCATCGTCCGGTCCGCGCCCAGACGCTCGGCAGCCGCTGGCGCCGACATGCCGGCGGCGTCCCGCAGTCGACGCAGCTCGGCGCCGAATCGGCGCTGGCGGATGGTCGGGTACTGCCTCGGTGCCATGGGTCAACTCCTCGCTTGCGCGGACAGTTTGCCGAGCTACGCGGTTGGCCGTCCACCGAAAACGTGAGTATGACTCGTTTTAGTGAAACTGGTAGCACCCGTTTTAGTCCTGCCGTTAGCGTGTGAACTGAACCACTCGCCAACCGTCTCGTTCCCGCGCGGGAAGCACACCTTCGCCCAACTCCCCGGCCGCTACGGGTGAACCGGCAAGCCGCCTGCAACGGAACGGCCCAATCCGGCGAATGGCGCCACAGCACCGATCCATCCGCGCCGCACAAGGAGGTGCCTGCGTGAAGCCGGAACCGTCAGCAAAGCAGGACGCGCAGACCATGCCCATCACGGCCGTCCCCGCCCCGATCCCCTTTACTCACCCCTGGGAGTACGAGCTCCGCTTCCCCCGCGACCCGCGCGGTCCCGGGATCGCCCGAGCGACTCTGCGTACGATCCTCGCCGCGCACGGCCTCGATGAACTCACCGATCGCGCCGTGCTGTTGGCCTGTGAACTGGCGACCAACTCCATCCGCTACACACCCGGCCCCGCATCCGTCCGGCTGCGCTGGGAGCACCCCGTACTGCGCGTCAGCGTCACGGACCCCAGCCCCGTCTTCCCCGTCCAACTGGCGCCGCCCGGACCCGAGGCCGATGGAGGACGCGGGCTCTTGATCCTCGACCTGGTCGCCGACCACTGGGGCGGCTGCTGTCTGGACGAGACGCTTTTCGGTGAGGGAGGCAAGGTCATCTGGTTCGAGCTGCGCCTCGACCCAGGCCCGCCGACACCGGCCACGGCCACGCTGGTGGCCTGAGCTCCGGGCCAGTATCGCGACCGGCGGAGGCGTCTCCTTCCCCTGGTACACCTAGCGCCGGGTGAGGGGAGTCCGGGGTCTGGGATGTCCCCGGCCAAGCTGGCTCAATGTGCCTACGTTTTGGCGTCGTTGCTGCTGTGAATCCCTTCCTGGTCTCGATCTAGAATGGCCCTCGGCATATCGGCTGTACGGGGGAGGGGCGCTGTGGCGCGCGGGGGAAACGGAGCAGCGGCGTCGCCGGACACGGGGACGTCGTTCGACAGTTTGTACGCGGTGAATCCGCAGCAGGCGTTGGCGATCGAGGCCCAGAAGATGAGGACCTTCAAGAAGAGGGTCGACGATTTGCTGATCGCACTCGACGGGTCGGAGGCCGCTCCCGGCAGGATGGGTGAGGACCGTGTGTCACGCGGCCAGCTGGGGTCCGCGGACTTCGGTGAGGCGCAGTTCTTGTTCGACTCGTACACGATCGTGCATGACGAGCTGGAGAAGCTGTCGAAGGCGCTGGGCGCGCAGATCGAGGGCATGGGCCTGGCGATGCATTCCTCCCAGGTTGGCTACGAGAACGTCGACCAGGACATCCGCGACCGCATGAAGGCGGTCAACGCCGAGGTGGAGTCGTACTACGACCGGGAGCGCGATCCGTTCGTCGGTCAGGGGCCGGCGAAGAAGAAGCAGGACAAGGAAGCCGGCTTCTGATGGGGGAGAAGAAGCCGCAGCTTCAGCACACGGACTTCGAGTCGATGTCGCATCAGCAGCTCGTCGCGCTGATCGCGTCGGCCAGCCCCGCAGGCGCGTCGAACCTGTCGGCGAAGCTGGCCCAAGCCTCCTCGGCGATCACGAAGATCGGCGAGGACCTGAAGGAGTACGTGACGGGCCTGCCCTGGCACGGCGAGGGCGGCGACGCGTTCCGCGAGTGGGGCGGGCAGACGGCGAGCGCGACGCTGCGCCTGGGGGAGTACAGCAAGGGCGCGTCGCGCTGGATGGAGCTGGTCGCGGAGGCGATCACCGAGGCGAAGGCGGCGATGCCACCGGTCTCGGAGACGACGCGGGCGCAGGCGGACCTGCGCAAGGCGGAGTCGGCGTACGGGGTCGCCACGGACCCGGCCAACCGCAACGACCCGGACGCCCGCGGCGCGGCGCAGTCGGCGCAGTCCGACGCGGCGGCGGCACAGGGCCGGATCGACGCAGCGCGATTCGAGGCGGCGCAGCGGCTGCGGAAGCTGGCGCAGACGTACGAGTTCAGCGCACAGCAGGTGAACGCGGCGACGCCACCGACGTTTCCGCCGCCGGCGAAGTACCTGGGGGACGGGTGGCGCTACACAAATTCACACAAATCGGTTCCGGGTGAGGGCGCGGCAGCGACAGCAAGGCCGGTGACTGGTGCGGAATCCCCGACTGCCTCCATCAGCGCTGCACGCCCAGAAGCAGCGGCCGGTGCGCCGCAGCTCGGCCTCAGCGCATCCCCGGCGCAGCCCCCGCGGATAGAGCCGCCAACCCGTATGGAAATCGACAGCGCTCCGGTACTGCCGACGCCGCCGTCGTCTCCGGCCGCGCCCCCGGTCGGTCCGCCGCCGAGCGGCACCCCTGATCCGCGGGGCATGCCGCCCGTGCCGGTTCCTCCTGTGTTCGGCAAGGGTCAGGTCAAGCCTTCTCTTCCGTCTGTGCCTTCCGTGACGGGTCGGCCGGGCCAGGGTGGCGTACGGCCACCGGTCCTGCCCAGCCAGGGGCTGCCGGATTCGGGTAGTCCCGGGCGTCTGCCGCGTGACAGCGGCATCGTCGGCGGACGACCGGTCCCGCCGAGCACGACAGGCCCTGCGCGTGGGATCCCGCGTGGTCTGGTCGTCGGCGGGGAGGGGACGCCGACTGCCCGCGGCCCGGTGGGCCACCAGCCTGCGATGGGGACAGGGAACGGCACTCCACGACCGGGTGCGCCTGCTGGTCGCCGTTACGCCTCCGAGGCTGGCGGCATCGTCGGGGGCAACCCCCAGCAGGCCAGCCGACCGGGGGCGCGCCCCATCACACCGGGTGGTTCTGGGTCTGTGTCCGGGGCCACTCCCCGACAGGGCGTCCTGGGGGCTGCTGCGGGACGGGGAGGAGCGGCAGCCCCGCCCCCGGGCTCGACCGCGTCGGCGGGGCGACGTGACGAGCAGGGTGGTGGCCGGCCCGACTACCTCACCGAGGACGAGGAGACCTGGAGGCAGAACGGACGCCGTATCGTGCCCCCGGTCGTCGAGTGACCATGCACCGAATCCGTAAGAGGTACGAGATGCACGCCTGCAGCAGGCAACCAGCCAGGCTCCGCTACGCCCTGACGGCCGCCATGGGCCTGATCCTGGCGGGCATTGCGACGGTCCCCGCACACGCCGAAACCGTCCGGGACCAGCAATGGCATCTGGACGCGATGCACGCCGAGGAGATGTGGAAGACCAGCATCGGGGAAGGCATCACGGTCGCCGTGATCGACTCGGGCGTCGACAAGAGTGTGGCAGACCTCCGTGGCCAGATCCTGGACGGCGTCGACTACTCCGGTCTTAAGGGTGATGAACACACGGACCAACAGGGGCACGGCACTGGCATGGCTGCGTTGATCGCAGCGACGGGAGCGCGTGGCAAATCCGGCGGATCCTACGGGTTGGCACCTGGAGTCAAGATTCTTCCCATCAAGATGCCGTATGCGGATCCGTGGGCGGTGCGGTCCAAGAGTCGGGCGAAGAAGTACGCGGCGGACATGGCCCAAGCCATCCGTTTCGCAGCTGACTCCGACGCGAAGGTCATCAACATCTCCATGGGCGGCCCGGATGCGGACTATCCGGAGCTGAACGCCGCCGTGAAGCACGCTCTGGCCAAGGGCAAGTTGATCTTTGCGGCGGTCGGGAACAGCGGTGACATCAGTAACGAGAAGGAGTACCCGGCTGCGACCCCGGGTGTCGTCGGCGTAGCCGGCGTGGACAAGAACGCCAAGCCGGTCAAGGACTCGCAGTGGGGCTCGCAAGTCGACATCGCCGCCCCCGGCAAGGACATGGTCAGCGCCTGCGCAGGCGGGACGCAGCTCTGTGACGGAACCGGCACAAGCGCAGCCTCCGCCCTCGCCTCCGCCTCCGCCGCCCTCCTCTGGTCGCAGCACCCCGACTGGACCAACAACCAGGTCCTGCGCGTCCTGTTGCAGACCGCCAGCGGCAACGAGAAGGGCCTCAGCCGCGACGACGTCATCGGCTACGGCGTCGCCCGCCCCCGGATCGCCCTGAAGAATCCGGGCAACCCGGGCCCCGCGGACAAGTACCCGCTTCCCGACTTCACGTACGAGGGCGCCAAGGCCCCGTCCCCGGAGTCCCCCAAGGCCTCGGACGCCGCCGCCCGGCCGTCGACTGCGCCGGTCGCCTCGGACGACGACAGCAGCGCGACTCCGCTCTGGATCGCCGCCGGCATCGGTGCGGCTGTCGTCCTCGGCGCGACGGTCGCGATCCCGGTGATCCGCAACCGCCGCCGCACAGCACCACCGACACCGGCCGCCGCCGCGCCAGACCCGTACGGAGTGGGGCAGCCCTACGACGTGCAGCCGCCACTCCCGCCGAACACCGCACCACACAACCGGAACAGGTCGAACGGGGGCACATGATGGCTTGGGACGAGTGGGAACAGATCAAGACCGAGGCTACTGAGCGGCAGCCGGCACAGATGCAACTGAATCGAGTTGATCAAGGCCCTGGAGCCTCGGGCGGTGCTGCTGATCTGGTGGTGAACAAAGACGACCTCGGAGCAGTCGGGGACGAAGCCTACGTGCTCTACGGTCGGCTCTCTCGGGACGGTGATCATGCCCGTCCTTCAACCTTCAATGCAGCGATCGCCCTGACGAACGGCGGCTTCACCAGCGGGTCGGAGCTGCTGAAGGTGCACGATCGCTGGAACAAGCAGCTGCGGACGCTCCTGGACGCCTGCGCTCGGATCTCCAACCACCTCGACTACACCAAGTCCACCCACGCCAAGAACGATGCAGACATCGCCGGCAATCTGCTCTCTGTGTCGAAGATCAACGAATACTTCAAGTAGTCCGTGGGGGAAACGCCATGCTGACGTTCGACGAAGTCGTCAACGCGCCTGTCGGCAAGCTGAAGGAGGCTGCGGACGACTGGTCGGAAATGGTGACCAAGTTGGAGAAGCTCGCCGACGAAGCCCGGCAGGGCATGAAGGCGAAATCCGACAAGGCTCAATGGCAGGGCGCCAACTCCGACGTCACCAGGCCCTTCATCGCAAAGACAGCCAAGGAGTTCGACGACGCCGCCGCACAGGCCAAGGGCATCAAACTGCTGCTCGAGGACGCGCACACCTCGTTCAAGACAGCCAAGGACGCATTAGTCAGAATCAGGGACGAGGAGGGGCCCGCCGCGGGCATCCATGTGGACGCCAACGGCAAGGTCACACCTCGGCATGATGTGGAGAAGGACGAGGCGGCTCGCCACGACACGGATCGTGCCCTGCACCAGGAAGCCGTGCGAAAGCAGAAGGAAGCCGTCGCCTCCTGGCAGAAGAAGATTGATCAGATCGTCGATGACTGTTCCGACGCCGACGAATCACTGAAGCGCGCCCTCGCGGCAAACGTGACGGATGACCACAACTTCACCGCACCCAAGTACAAGAGCCTCGATCAGGAAGAGGCCGCCCATGCTGCCGCTCTTGCGGCCAAGGGGCGTGATATCACGCAGACCGAGCTCCAGGCGCTCAATGAACTGCTGCACGACAACAGCAAGTCACCGGAGTTCTCGAAGAACTTCTACGAGAAGCTCGGACCGGAGAAGTCGTTGGCCTTCTTCGGGCAGCTCTCCACGGACACCTACGAGTACGGAAAGCTCGACAAGGAGCGCCTGAAGGACGTCCAGGCACTGCAGAAGAATCTCGGCCTCACCCTTGCCACCGCCTCCCACGACAAGACCTTCACCGCCGAGTGGGGTCCGGAACTGCGCAAGCTCGGCACCGAGCGCATCCCGCTGGCCAAGCACGACTACAACGGCCCCTTCGGCTACCAACTGCTCGGCGGCATCATGCGGTACGGGAACTACGACGCGAAGTTCCTCAATCCGATCGCCGAGCACGTGGCGCAGCTGCACGCCAAGGACCCGTACATGTTCGCCGAGAACAAGATGGTGAACGGCCCCTTCAAGAACCCCTTCAACCCGTCCGGCGTCAACGGATCCGGTTACGATCCGACTGTCGCGATGCTGGAGGCTCTTGGGCACAGTCCGGACGCGGCCAAGCACTTCTTCACGGACCCGCCGACGGCCTACAACGAGGACGGGACGGTCAACAGGGGTGCTACTGCCGAACTGGGGAAGGATAAGAACGGGAATGCCTTCACGAATTATCTCGACTTCTTCACGGACAAGGACTGGAAGTCCTTCCGAGACGTTGACACTCTTGCCCCGGATGAGCTAAAGGGTTCCGTCAATGACCTGCCGGACGCCCTCGGACATGCCCTTGAGGCAGGCGCCCTCGGATACGCGTGGGACGATCCGAACCCGACGCCGGTCCGTGACGCAGAGACTGCTGAGGTCATGAATCAGGTGGTCCGGAAGTACGCGAACGACGGCGGCCTGCTGAAGCAACACGAGACCCTCGCCGACAGCGTAGGCAACATGACTGCAGGCTATGTGAACGACATTAACTGGGCGCTTGACAAAGGTGAATCGGGGAGCGTCTTCGCGCCGACCACGAACGCGGAGAGTCACCTCAGCCTGGACAGAGGAACGGCCCGGAGTCTGCTCAGTGTGCTCGGTCAGCACCCCGACGCGTACGCCACCGTCTCCAAGGCCAACGAGATTTATACGACCAGTGTGCTCGAAGCGCAGGTCGACGCGAACGAGAAGATCGACACCGGCCGAGCCCGATCCGCGGTGCACACCGGAGCAGAACTGCAGGGCATGCTCGACAAGTCCCGCGCCGATCAGGTCGAGGCGACCAATCTGAAGACGCACGAGGAATACCAGAAGGAGGTGCAGAAGCGCGCCGGCTGGGTCCAGTTTGGTGCCACGACCGCCCTGGCCGCAGGTGTCGCCTTCCTCCCGGCGACCGCCGCCGTCGGGGCCGCGGCCGTGCTCATCCCGCTGGCCACGGACACGGCGAGCGGTGCGGTCGAGCAGGTCATCGGCCAGGTCGTTGGAGACGTCTCGGACAAGTCGATCGACGAGCACAAGAACAAGATGGAGGACCTCACCCGGGAGGAAAAGACCAGGGTGTACACCGGCGGCGAGGGGATGGCGGAGGGCCCGATGACGAGGTTCCTCCAATACCACGGGATCGACTTCAACAGCAATTTCGGTCAGGACTTGAAAGAATCCATGCGCGTGGGCTACGGCACCGGCAACGACCGCGAGGACCAGCAGGGCGCAGACCCCGAGACAGGCTGACACGCCGCGGGTGAAGAGGAGAAGGTACGTGAGATCCGCAGGGATGAGCAGGGCCATTGCTGTCGGCGTGGCACTGCTGCTGGGGGCCGCGACTGCTGCCTGTGGAGGCGAGGAGCCCGACGATCCGCCGCCCTACGTGGTTGCGTCCGACGTGTGTGACGGCGTGTTCCAGGAGAAGAGGGCCTCCCAAGCAGTCGAGCGCATCCTTGGCCCCGGACCGTACGGGAGCGCTGGCCGTGATGCCGTCAAGCGGGTTGCTGATGCCCTTCGGGACGGATTTGCATCCGGTCGTTCCTGGAGCAGTGCCACCGAGCTGTGCCCGCTTGCGCCGAAGCGGTCGCGGACCCTGGACCAAGGGTCGCTTGCGTTCTCCATCTATGACCCTTCCGATGTGGGGACTGGAAAGCTGCCCGCGGGTGCCAGGTTCTACGCGATGGGTGAAGAGGCTACTGCGGGCCCCCGAATGGCGGAGATCTACTTCACCTGCGTGAACCCCGACCTGGAGGGATCGGCAGACAACCCTCTCAGGATCCAGGGGCGCCTCAGTCTCGGTTCCGCCCTCGAGAAGGACTCCAAAGAGCACCGGGAGACCGGCCTGACCGTTGTCCATGCCGCGTCCCTCGCCGTGGCCGAGGAGCTGAAGTGTGAGGACAACGGAGGGCTGCCTCAGAAGCCGGTGCTGACCGAAGCTCCGTAATCGCACTCATGCCGACGAGCGGTCCCGCCGAAGGCGGACCATGGCCCGTCCGTCGTGTACGCCCACTCCGGCGTATTTCCGTGGTCCTGCGGGACAGGTGATGGCCGCCCCTCCGCGTCACCCCGCAAAGAAGTCGATCAGCGTCGGCGCCAGCACGTGCGGCGCCACCTCGTGCCTCTGGCCCGTCAGGGTCCGGTGCCGGCCGCGGGGGAGCGCCGCCGCGACCGCGCGTGCCGCCTCCCGCATCCCGGCGGGGCTCGCCCCGCCGTCGACGACCAGCACGCGCTCGGTCACCGCCGCCAGCCTCGCCGCCGGAACGCTGCCGTCCCCCATCACCTCGTGGTCGTACGCGAGCGTGGGCGCCAGCGCCTCCATGTCGGCCCAGACCGGCAGCTGCCGCAGCCCCCACAGCGCCTCGGGCGGCATCCCCACGGCGCCCAGGAACTCCGCCAGCGCATCGCCCGGGCGGCCCTCGGCCAGCAGGGCGCGCATCCGGGCCTCGTAGCTCCGGCGCGCCTCCCGCAGCTCGGGGTCCGTCTCGAACGGCGGCTCGTAGACCGACAGCATCGCGATCGGCAGCCCGTCGGACGCCGCCCGCAGCGCCAGTGCGGCGCCCGAGGACGTGCCGTGGACCAGGGCGCACCCGCCCGCCTGCGCGATCACAGCGGCGAGGTCCTCGGCCTCCCGCTCCACCGCGTACGGAGCGGTGTCACCGCTGCTTCCCCGGCCGCGCCGGTCGTAGGTGAACACGGTGAAGCGCTCCGCGAGCAGCTCCGCGAGCGGCGCGTCCGACGCGGCGGTGCACAGCGCCCCGCCGACCAGGACCAACGCCGGTCCCTCGCCACGCTGTTCGTAGACGATGCGCGTACCGTCCGCCGATTCGGTCCTGTTGAGCGTCCTGCTCGAGTTCTCCATGAGAGGGCAGACGGGGCCGCCTGGCACAACTCATCGGTGGCGGCGTAGAAACTTCCGGAGACCTTCCGGGCGCCCGTACGGTTGTCCCATGAACATCTGCGTCTTCCTCTCCGCCGCCGAGCTCGACGAGCGCTACACCCGCCCCGCGCGCGAGTTCGCCGAACTCATCGGCAAGGGCGGCCACACCCTGGTGTGGGGCGGCTCCGACGTCGGGCTGATGAAGGTCGTCGCGGACGGGGTCGAGGAGGCGGGCGGCCGGCTGGTCGGCGTGTCGGTGGAGTTCCTGCAGGCCAAGGCGCGGGCCACGGCCGACGAGATGGTCATCGCCAAGGACCTCGCCGAGCGCAAGGCGCTGCTTCTGGCCAAGTCCGACGCGGTCGTCGTCATGGTCGGCGGCACCGGGACGCTGGACGAGGCAACCGAGATCCTGGAGCTCAAGAAGCACGGCCACCACACGAAGCCCGTGGTCCTGCTGAACGCGGCCGGTTTCTACGACGGGCTGAAGGAGCAGTTCCAGCGGATGGATGACGAGGGCTTCCTGCCGCTTCCCCTGACCGACCTGGTGTTCTTCGCCGAGGACGGAGTGGCCGCCATGGCCTACCTGGAGGAGAGCCTCGGCGTCCGCTAGTGCGAGCATGGCGGACATGGCTACACATCTGATCACCGGCGCGGGATCCGGCATCGGCGCGGCGGTCGCCCGCAGGCTGCACGAGCGGGGCGACCAGCTCGTCCTCCTGGCACGGGACGCGGGCCGCGCCAAGGAGTTCGCGGCGCGCTACCCCGGCGCCCGCACCCTCGTCGCCGACCTGGCCGAGCCCGACCGCATCTCCTGGGCGCTCGGCCACCAGACCCTGCCCGACCGCATCGACTCGCTGCTGCACAGCGCCGGCATCGTCGACCTCGGCCCGGTCGGCGAGCTGACCCCCAAGACGTGGCGCCACCAGCTGAACGTCAACCTGATAGCGCCCGCCGAGCTGACCCGCCTCTTCCTGCCCCAGTTGCGTGTGGCCCGGGGCCATGTCGTCTTCGTCAACTCCGGCGCCGGACTGAACGCCCACGCCGAATGGGGCGCCTACGCGGCCTCCAAGCACGGCCTCAAGGCGCTGGCCGACTCGCTGCGGCACGAGGAGCACGCGGCCGGGGTGCGGGTGACCTCGGTGTACCCGGGCCGCACCGCGAGCCCGATGCAGGCCAAGGTCCACGCCCAGGAGGGCAAGGAGTACGACCCGGAGCGCTGGATCGACCCCGAGTCGGTCGCCACGACGATCCTCACGGCCCTCGACCTGCCGCGCGACGCCGAGATCAACGACCTGACCGTGCGGCCGGGCCGCTGAGGGGACCGGGCCCGCGCCGGAGCCGCACGGGCCACGTACGCTTCCCGCGTGAGCGAGAAACAGGACTTCACGTGGGGAGCGGCGACCGGCATCGGGTCCATGCCCGGCTCGGACGCCCGCGAGAGCGCGCGGACCGTGACCGGGTCCTTCGAGGACTTCCCGCACCTCGCCGAGCTGCCCGCCCGCGGGCCCGGCGCCGACATGATCGGACGGACCATCGGGCTGCTCGTCGAGATGTACGCCCATGTCGAGCCCAGCGGCTGGCGGGTCAGCGACCGCCCCGGCCGCGACACCCGCCGCGCGCACTCCTGGCTGGGCGAGGACCTGGACGCGCTGGAGGAGTTCACGCAGGGGTACGAAGGCCCGCTCAAGGTGCAGGCGGTCGGCCCCTGGACGCTCGCCGCGTCCCTCGAACTCCGCGGCGGCGAGGCGGCGCTGGGCGACCCCGGCGCCTGCCGGGACCTCACCGCGTCGCTCGCCGAGGGACTGCGCGGCCACCTGGCCGACGTCCGCCGCAGGGTGCCCGGCGCGCAGGTCGTGCTCCAGCTCGACGAGCCGTCCCTGACGGCCGTGCTGCGCGGGCGGATCCGCACGGCGAGCGGCTACCGCACCCACCGCGCCGTGGACCGCCAGGTCGTCGAGAGCGCGCTGCGCGACGTGGTCGCGGTCACGGACGGTCCGGTGGTTGTGCACTCGTGTGCCCCCGAGGTGCCGTTCGCGCTGCTGCGCCGCGCCGGGGCGCACGGGATCTCGTTCGATTTCGGCCTGCTCACCGAGCGTGAGGAGGAGGCGATCGGCGAGACCGTCGAAGGCGGTACCAAGCTCTTCGCGGGCGTCGTGCCCTCCACCGACACCGCATCGGCCGGATTGTCGGTGGGCGCCGATATCGTCAAGGGTGTACGGACACTGTGGCGCAGGCTGGGGCTGAATCCGGGGAGTCTCTCCGAGTCGGTCGTGATCACCCCCTCCTGCGGCCTCGCAGGCGCGTCCCCCGCCTACGCACGGGCGGCGCTCGCCCACTGCGTCCGGGCCGCGAGATCACTCGCGGACAACCCTGAGTAGCGGGTGCACGGCAGACGGAAGGACGAAACGGTGGCTGGCGAACAGCAGACGGCACTGCCCGCCGACGTGCGGGAGCAGCATGCCCAACTCGCCGAGCAGATCGAGGAGCACCGCTTCCGGTACTACGTGAAGGACGCCCCGATCGTCTCCGACGCCGAGTTCGACAGGCTCATGCGCGCGCTGGAGGCGATCGAGGAGGAGTACCCGGCACTGCGCACCCCCGAGTCGCCGACCCAGAAGGTCTCCGGGGACTACGAGACCGAGCTCACCAAGGTCGAGCACCGCGAGCGCATGCTCTCCCTGGACAACGCCTTCGACGACGCCGGGCTGGCCGCCTGGGCCGAGCGCGTCGCCCGCGACGTCGGCGCGCCCGGCTACCACTTCCTGTGCGAGCTCAAGGTCGACGGCCTCGCGGTCAACCTCACGTACGAGAAGGGCCGCCTCACCCGCGCGGCGACCCGGGGCGACGGCCGCATCGGCGAGGACATCACACCGAACGTGCGCACCATCGCCGAGATCCCTGAGCGGCTGCGCGGCGACCGCATCCCCGACCTCGTGGAGATCCGCGGCGAGGTCTACTTCCCGATGGAGAAGTTCCAGGAGCTCAACGAGCGCCGTGTGGCGGCGGGCGAGCAGCCGTACGCCAACCCGCGCAACTCCGCCTCGGGTTCGCTGCGCCAGAAGGACCCCAGGGTCACCGCCAAGCTGCCGCTCCACATGGTGGTGCACGGCATCGGGGCCCGCGAGGGCTTCGACATCGACCGGCTGTCCGAGGCGTACGGTCTGCTGCGCGAATGGGGACTGCCCGTCGCCCGGCACAACAAGGTCGTGGGCTCCCTCGACGAGGTGCGGGAGTTCATCGCCTACTTCGGCGAGCACCGCCACTCCGTGGAGCACGAGATCGACGGCGTCGTGGTCAAGCTCGACGAGATCCGGCTCCAGGGCAGGCTCGGCTCGACCGCACGCGCCCCGCGCTGGGCCATCGCCTGGAAGTACGCGCCGGAGGAGGTCAACACCAAGCTGGTCAACATCCGCGTGGGCGTGGGCCGCACCGGCCGGGTCACGCCGTACGCGCAGGTGGAGCCGGTCACGGTCGCCGGCTCCGAGGTCGAGTTCGCGACCCTGCACAACCAGGACGTGGTCAAGGCCAAGGGCGTCCTCATCGGCGACACCGTGGTGCTGCGCAAGGCGGGCGATGTCATCCCGGAGATCCTCGGGCCCGTCGTGGACCTGCGGGACGGCACCGAGCGCGAGTTCGTCATGCCGGCCGAGTGCCCCGAGTGCGGGACGCCGCTGCGGGCGATGAAGGAGGGCGACGTCGACATCCGCTGTCCCAACGCCCGTTCCTGCCCGGCCCAGTTGCGCGAGCGCCTCTTCTACCTCGCCGGCCGCGAGTGCCTGGACATCGAGGCCTTCGGCAAGGTGGCCGCCGCCGCGCTGACGCGTCCGCTGGAGCCTGCCGACCCGCCGCTGAAGGACGAGGGCGACCTGTTCGACCTCACGGTGGAGCAACTGCTGCCCATCAAGGCGTACGTCCTCGACCAGGACAGCGGACTGCCCAAGCGCGATCCGAAGACGGGAGAGGACAAGGTCGTCACCGTCTTCGCGACCAAGGAGGGCGGCCCGAGGAAGAACGCCCTCGCGATGCTGGAGAACATCGAGGCCGCCAAGCGGCGCCCGTTCGCCCGCTTCCTCAACGGGCTGTCCATCCGCCATGTCGGTCCGGTCGCCGCCGCCGCCCTGGCCCGCGAGTTCCCGTCCATCGAGCGGATCGAGCAGGCCACCGAGGCCGAGCTCGCGGCGACCGAGGGAGTGGGACCGATCATCGCCGCCTCCCTCAAGGAGTGGTTCGCGGAGGACTGGCACCGCGAGATCCTGCGCAAGTGGCGTGCGGCGGGCGTCCCGCTGGAGGCGGAGACGACCGGCGAGGACGAAGGCCCGCGCCCACTGGAGGGGTTGACTGTCGTCGTCACCGGCACTCTGGAGCACCACACGAGGGATGGCGCAAAAGAGGCGCTCCAGAGCCTCGGTGCGAAAGTGGCCGGTTCCGTTTCCAAGAAGACCAGCTTCGTGGTGGTCGGTGACAACCCCGGGTCGAAGTACGACAAGGCCGTGCAGTTGAAGGTGCCCGTGCTGGACGAAGCGGGCTTCGCGGTCCTGCTGGAGCAGGGCCCGGATGCGGCCCGTGAGGCCGCTGTGACCGAAGAGGCATGACACGCAGGGAAATGGGCGGTTCATCCCGGGGGCGCACGGGGAGCCCGGAAGGGCGCGCGGGGCCGGAAAGCGACGCGTGGAGCGCCGGTGGAACGGCCAGTACAGGTCACCCGTTCAGCGCATACCAGATGGTTAAGGATGGTCAGGTCGCATTCGGGCAAGAGCTGTAGAGCGCTGCCCGTCCGAGCCTCCTGCGGCCTACTGTTGAGATGTGCGCCTGTCGTGCACGGCTGCGTGGTGGGATTTCAGTCGTGGTGGCATGACAACGGGAGCCATCGCCCGGCCCCGTCCTGTTCGATCAGGCCCGGCAGGATCGACGGGGCAGGACCGCATCGGCACCGCCGGCTGTGAGAGGGACGGGAATGAAACCGACCGAGAGCGCCGCCCCGGCCCCACGGCCGCGTGCATTCGCGGCCCTGGTGGGCCGGACCCCCGGGCTGCCCGCGGCCGTCGTCGCGGGCGCCGCACTCGTGCTCGTGACCGGAGTCGTCACCACCGTACGCGAAGGACACGCCCTGTTCCCCGGTTCCACCGAGGGCTGGTCCCTCGCGCTGCTCACCGGGATCATCGTCGGCCATCTCGTCGCACTCGGCCGCGAACGCTGGTGGGGCGGCACCGGCTCGGGCGCCGCACTCACCCTGGCCGTCCTGCTGCTGTTCGGCTGGGTGCCCGCCGGGCTCGTCAGCCTCTCGGTCGTCGCCCTCGTCGGTGCCGCGTGCCGGGGCAGATGGCGCCAGGGCCTGTTGCACGGCGCCGTCGACATCCTGGGGATCGGTGCCGCGGCGCTCGCGCTCGCCGCCTTCGGAGTCGTTCCCAGCGTCGAGAAGCCGTGGGATCCGCTGCGCTGGGAAGTCGAGGCGGCGCCCGAGGTCATGCTCGCCGCCACCGCGTATCTGGCCGTCACCCGGCTCCTGTTGTGGTACGTCCTCGCCCCGCAGGGCGGCGGACTGCCCACCGTCGCCCGCACCGCCCTGCTCCGGCAGGGCCTGGTCGCCCTCGCCCTCGTCGGCATCGCCCCGCTCATCAGCGTCGTGACCGTGGCCATGCCCGTGCTCCTGCCGCTGTTCGCCGTACCGCTGATCGCGCTGGACTCCACCCTGTGGATCGCCAGGGCCCGGGCCGAGGAGCAACTGCGGGACCCGCTCACCGGGCTGCCCAACCGTCAGTGGCTGCTGGAGCGCA
Source organism: Streptomyces sp. PKU-EA00015 (assembly GCF_013387495.1). Taxonomy (GTDB): domain Bacteria; phylum Actinomycetota; class Actinomycetes; order Streptomycetales; family Streptomycetaceae; genus Streptomyces. Next base: position 242,777 of record NZ_JABZEE010000002.1, read on the forward strand.
CCTGGTCCGCGCTGGAGGACGCCGAGAGCTCCGGCGCGCGCTCCGCCCTCGTCCTCATCGACCTCGACCGCTTCCGGGCGGTCAACGACACCCTCGGCCATCTCGCGGGCGACAGGCTGTTGCTCCAGATCGCCGAGAGGCTGCGGCTCGCGCTGCCGCGCGGGGCCGAGGCGGCGCGGCTCGGCGGCGACGAGTTCGCCGTCCTGCTGCCCACGGCCGACTCCACGACCAGCGCGCAGCGCGTCGCCCGTCACCTCGTCGCCGAGCTGTCCTCTCCGCTCGACCTGGACGGGCTCACCCTCGTGCTGGAGGCGAGCGCCGGACTCGCCGTCTTCCCCGACCACGCCCTCGACGCCGAGGGACTGCTGCGCCGCGCGGACGTCGCGATGTACCAGGCGAAGCGGGACCGCACGGGCGTAGAGGTGTACGAGTCGAAGCGCGACAGCAACACTCCCGACCGGCTCGGCCTCCTCGGCGATCTGCGCCGGGCGCTGGACGCGGGCGAGGTCGAGCTGCACTACCAGCCCAAGGTCCGTTTCGACGGGCACGTCTCGGGGCTGGAGGCCCTGGTGCGCTGGGTGCATCCGGAGCGGGGGCGGGTCCCGCCGGACGAGTTCATCGCCATCGCCGAGTCCTCCGGCCTGATGCCCCACCTGACGGAGTACGTCCTGGAGACGGCCCTCGCGCAGGTCGCGCAGTGGCGGGCGCAGGGGCTCACGGTCCCGGTCGCCGTCAACGTCTCCCCCCGCGACGTCCACACCCCCGGCTTCGCCGGCGCGGTCGCCGCGCGGCTCGCGCGGCACGGGGTCCCGCCGGGGGCGCTCCAGCTGGAGATTACGGAGCACGTGCTCCTGGAGGACCCGCAGCGGGCCGCCGACACGCTGGCCGGGCTCGCCGACCACGGCGTGAAGATGTCCCTCGACGACTTCGGCACGGGCTACTCCTCGCTGGTGCACCTGCGCCGGCTCCCGGTCAGCGAGCTGAAGATCGACCGGTCCTTCGTGGCGCGGCTCGCCGTGGACACCGAGGACGCGGAGATCGTCCGGTGCACCGTGGACCTCGCCCACTCGCTCGGCCTGCTCGTCGTCGCGGAGGGCGTCGAGGACGACGAGACGTGGGAGCGGCTGCGGGACCTGGGCTGCGACGCGGTGCAGGGGTGGCTGGTGGCGGCGGCGATGCCGCCCCAGGAGACGACGGCGTGGCTGCTGGCCAGGGGGGAGCGGGGCTGGCACCGCCCGGCGCTCCCGGCGGGCGAACGCCCCCCGTCGCCGAACGGCGCGAACCGCACACCGGGCCACGCGGTCCCGTAGGCCGGGACCGCACGACGTGGCGGTCTCGCGCCCCCGGAGGCCGGCCCGGCAGGGTGCCGCTCCGTGGGCTCAGGTGCGCCGGCGGGCGCGGGGCGGGAAGACCGGGGCCGGGTCGCGCGGCGTGGCCCGGACGGCCGGCCCCTGCCCCGCACCTCGGGCGCGCGCGTCGGCGGCGGCGTGATGCGGACCCGGGAGCCGGGACCGGCCCCTGGAGGCAAACCGTTTCACGGTCACCCCGCCCCGCCCCATAGGATTGGGCCAAAACCATCACACTCACCCCTGAGGATCGCTGCATGCCTGGCATCACGCGCGAGGAGGTCGCCCACCTCGCCCGGCTGGCGCGTCTCGAGCTGAAGGACGAAGAGCTCGATCACTTCGCCGGACAGCTCGACGACATCATCGGCGCGGTCGCCCGCGTCTCCGAGGTCGCCGACCAAGACGTACCCCCGACCTCCCACCCGCTGCCGCTGACCAACGTCATGCGCGCGGACGAGGTCCGTCCGTCGCTCACCCCCGAGCAGGCGCTCTCCGGCGCCCCGGCCCAGGAGCAGCAGCGTTTCAAGGTGCCGCAGATCCTGGGGGAGGACTAATCACATGACGGACATCATTAGGCTCACCGCCGCCGAGACCGCCGAGAAGATCGCCGCGGGCGAGCTCACGGCCGTCGAGGTCACCGAGGCCCACCTGGCCCGTATCGACGCCGTCGACGAGAAGGTCAACGCCTTCCTGTACGTCGACCGCGAGGGCGCCCTCGCGCAGGCCCGCGCCGTCGACGAGAAGCGGGCGAGGGGCGAGAAGCTCGGCCCGCTCGCCGGCGTGCCGCTCGCGCTCAAGGACATCTTCACCACCGAGGGCATCCCGACCACCGTCGGGTCCAAGATCCTCGAGGGCTGGATCCCGCCGTACGACGCGACCCTGACCAAGAAGCTCAAGGCCGCCGACGTCGTCATCCTCGGCAAGACCAACATGGACGAGTTCGCCATGGGGTCCTCGACCGAGAACAGCGCGTACGGCCCGACGGGCAACCCCTGGGACCTGACCCGTATCCCGGGCGGCTCCGGGGGCGGTTCGGCCGCCGCGCTGGCCGCCTTCCAGGCCCCGCTCGCCATCGGCACGGACACCGGCGGATCGATCCGTCAGCCCGCCGCCGTCACCGCGACCGTCGGCGTCAAGCCGACCTACGGCGGCGTTTCCCGCTACGGGATGGTGGCCTTCTCCTCGTCCCTCGACCAGGGCGGCCCCTGTGCCCGTACGGTCCTGGACGCGGCCCTGCTGCACGAGGTCATCGCCGGTCACGACCCGCTCGACTCGACGTCCATCGACGCCCCGGTCCCGCCGGTCGTCGAGGCCGCCCGCAACGGCTCCGTCCAGGGCATGCGCGTCGGCATCGTCAAGCAGTTCCGCGGCGAGGGCTACCAGGCCGGTGTCGTGCAGCGCTTCGACGAGTCCGTCGAGCTGCTGAAGGAGCTCGGGGCCGAGATCGTCGAGCTGGACTGCCCGTCCTTCGACCTGGCACTCGCCGCGTACTACCTGATCGCGCCGTCCGAGTGCTCCTCGAACCTCGCCCGCTTCGACGCGATGCGCTACGGCCTGCGCGTCGGCGACGACGGCACGAAGTCCGCGGAGGACGTCACCGCGCTCACCCGCGAGGCCGGCTTCGGCCCCGAGGTCAAGCGCCGCATCATGCTCGGCACGTACGCGCTCAGCTCCGGCTACTACGACGCGTACTACGGCTCCGCGCAGAAGGTCCGCACGCTCATCACGCGCGACTTCGAGAAGGCGTTCGAGAACGTCGACGTCATCGTCTCCCCGACGACGCCGACCACGGCCTTCCCGATCGGCGAGCGCGCCGACGACCCGATGGCGATGTACCTCGCGGACCTGTGCACCATTCCGACCAACCTGGCCGGCAATGCGGCGATGTCCCTGCCGTGCGGTCTCGCGCCCGAGGACGGCCTGCCCGTCGGCCTGCAGATCATCGCCCCCGCCATGAAGGACGACCGGCTGTACAAGGTCGGTGCCGCCGTCGAGGCAGCCTTCGTGGAACGCTGGGGTCACCCGCTGCTCGAGGAGGCTCCGTCGCTATGAGTGCCATGGCAAAGAAGGCCAAGAACTTCAAGAAGTCCAAGACCGGGCTGTACGTGTCGCTGGGCACCACCGCCTTCGGTGCGATCAGCGTCGCCAAGCAGGCCAAGCTGGCCCGCGAGGACGGTGACCTCCTGCGGCTCGTCGACGCCGCCGTGTCCGCCGCCGCCATCGTCACCGGTCTGGCCATCCTCTACCGCGAGCTGAAGCGGCTCGGCGACGACGACGTTCTGCTGGGCTGAGAGGGAAAGTTTCATCGTGACCGTCACTGAACTGGTGTCGTACGAGGACGCCCTCGCGTCCTACGACCCCGTCATGGGCCTGGAGGTCCATGTCGAGCTCGGCACCAAGACCAAGATGTTCTGCGGGTGCTCCACGGAGCTGGGCGCCGAGCCCAACTCGCAGACCTGCCCTACCTGCCTCGGCATGCCCGGCTCCCTCCCGGTCGTCAACGCGACCGCCGTCGAGTCGGCCGTCAAGATCGGTCTCGCGCTGAACTGCGAGATCGCCGAGTGGTGCCGCTTCGCCCGGAAGAACTACTTCTATCCGGACATGCCGAAGAACTTCCAGACCTCCCAGTACGACGAGCCGATCGCCTTCAACGGCTACCTGGACGTCCAGCTGGAGGACGGCGAGGTCTTCCGCGTCGAGATCGAGCGCGCGCACATGGAGGAGGACACCGGCAAGTCGACGCACGTCGGCGGCGCCACGGGCCGTATCCACGGCGCGTCCCACTCCCTGCTCGACTACAACCGCGCCGGCATCCCGCTGATCGAGATCGTCACCAAGCCGATCGTCGGCGCCGGTGAGCGCGCCCCCGAGGTCGCCAAGGCGTACGTCGCCGAGCTGCGCGAGCTCATCAGGGCGCTGGACGTCTCCGAGGCCCGCATGGAGATGGGCCAGATGCGGTGCGACGTGAACCTCTCGCTGATGCCGAAGGGTTCGTCCGCGTTCGGTACGCGCTCCGAGACGAAGAACGTCAACTCGCTGCGCAGCGTCGAGCGTGCGGCCCGGTACGAGATCCAGCGGCACGCCGCGGTGCTCTCGTCCGGCGGCACGATCGTCCAGGAGACCCGCCACTTCCACGAGGACGACGGCTCCACCACGTCGGGCCGTGTGAAGGAGGAGGCGGAGGACTACCGCTACTTCCCCGAGCCGGACCTCGTGCCGGTGGCCCCGGCCCGCGAGTGGGTCGAGGAACTGCGTGCCGGGCTCCCCGAGCTGCCGCGCGTGCGCCGCAACCGGCTGCGCGAGGAGTGGGGCATCTCCGAGCACGACATGCAGTCCATCCTCAACGCGGGCGCTGTCGACCTGATCGTCGCCACGACCGACGCGGGGGCCGACGCGGCGGCGGCGCGCAAGTGGTGGATGGGCGAGCTGGCGCGCAACGCCAACGAGCAGGGTGTGGACCTGTCCTCCCTCCCCATCACGCCGGCGCAGGTCGCCCGCGTGACGGCGCTCGTCGCGGCCGGTGACCTCAACGACAAGCTGGCCCGCCAGGTCATCGAGGGCGTCCTCGCCGGCGAGGGTGACCCGGACCAGGTCGTCGAGAAGCGCGGTCTGAAGGTCGTCTCGGACGAGGGCGCGCTCGGCGCGGCCGTCGACGAGGCGATCGCGGGCAACGCGGCGATCGCGGACAAGATCCGCGGCGGCAAGGTCGCGGCGGTGGGCGCGCTGGTGGGCGCGGTCATGAAGACGACCCGCGGCCAGGCGGACGCGGCGCGCGTCAAGGAGCTGATCCTGGAGAAGCTGGGCGTCGAGGGCTGACGCCCCCGTCCGGTCGGAGGGCGGCACGCACGACGTGCCGCCCTCCCGCACGTCCGGAGCCAACCCGCGGCATGGGCCCGGCCGTTGGGCCGGGTCCGGTGGCGAGCCACCTGCGCCCCGGTGGTCGTGGCACCGCCCTGGGGCGATGTCCTCCAGCGCCGGGCGGGCTGGGACATAGGTCCTCGGTCGGGCTGTGGACCCGGCCCGGGAAGTGCAGCGCCCCGCCGGGGCACCGGCCACGCCGGCGTGGGGGGGAGGGCGGCCCGTCCGGCCCGCGGCCCGTCCGGCGGCCCCAAGGGCCTTGGCCGTGGTCACGGGACGGGCGCGGACCGCGCGCCCCCGTGGGAGCCGTGCCGCACGGGTGAGCGGCCGGGCCGGGCCGTGACCCGTTGATTGCGCGCCGCGTTGCTCATGGCATGACCACCGCACACCGCGTACTCGCCGCCCTCGCCCTCGCCACCGGCGCCTCCGCGTTCGCCGCACCCGCCGCGAGCGCCGCTCCCCTCGACGGCCCGACGACCCTCTCGGTGATGGACGAACTCGACGCTCTCTCCACCGACTCGGTCGCACCCGAGCACCGCCAGGAGCTGCCCGCCCCCTCCGAGCAGCTCACCGGGCTCAACCGCCTCGCCGGCGTGCCGAACGACCTCCAGCCGCTGACGGGCCGGCTCGACCCGGGCACCGGTCTTCTCGGCGCCTGAGGGCAGCGGGGCGTCAGTGACGTATGCCGAGGCCGGGCAGCCACATCTCGCCCCGGTCCTTGCAACTGACGTCCCGGGCCCGCAGCTCCTCCGGCTCCGTCGTGCCGCGGGCCCGCAGCTCGGCCACCACCAAGTGGGCGAGCGCGGCCGCGTGTTCCCGCTCCGGCTCGGTGAACTCCGTCTGCCACCAGCCCCGGTCGCGTGACTGCCAGCCGCGGGCCAGCATCAGCCGGGCCCGCTCCTCGTCGTCCTCCCCGTCGCGGTCGTCGACCGACGCGTACAGCCCGTCCTCGATGCTGTACGACACGAGGATCCTGCGGCCGCGGTCGGCGGAACTGGTCACGCAGAAGCTGGCCCAGTCGGTGCCCACCTGCACGGGCAGCTGCTCCACCCATGCCGCGAGGAGCAGTTCGAGCCCGGTCCGGACGTGCTCCAGGGTCGGGGCTATCCGGCCTCCGGGCCGCGCGAGGGGGCGCTCGCCCGGGCCGCTGCGGTCCAACTGCCATACGTACGGCAGCAAGTCGGGCCCGTGCGGCTCGTCGCCCGACCAGGCCCCGCCCCACTCGAAGGCGCGGTGTTCCTCGTCCTCCAGGGCCTCCGTCTCGTGGACCGACAGCCCCACCTGGCGGTGGTCACCCGCCAGGAGCACCAGCCGGTGGCTGTCCCGCCAGCGGACGCTGGGCCCCTGTGACGACCCGCCGTAGAGCGTCGGCTGGCCTATCCGGGCCGTGATCGCCTCGTACACCCCGTGGAACGCCTCCCGGCGCTCGGCGAGCAGGGCGCCGGGGCCGTGCACGAGCACCGGGACGGGGGCGCGGCCCAGATGAGGGCCGGGCGCGTCGTGGAGCATGCGGGCGAACTCCGCCGCGTCCGCGGGCGTCAGTGCCGTCTGATCGATCCCCCTGTAGTCCATGTCGGCCATGGTGCCAGGGCCCACCGACAATTCCGGCGGTCTTGCCGACCGAGGCCGATTTTTGCCGCAGGCCGGTCCCCGGGCACCCGGGCGGTTCCTCCCGGACCGGATCCCGCCGGCCGGATCCCGCTTGGACTCCCGGCGCGGCTTCTTGGACGTTCACCACGGGGTCGTCACCAGGCCTTCTCCTCGACATCCCCTCTCACTACCGTCCCGGCCGTAACCATTCAATGGATCGCAGCAGAACCATTGGTCGTCGACGAAGAGGTCGGGCATGTCACCGGAAATCTCACGCAGAAGGATGCTCGCGCTCGGGGGAGGAGCCGTCGGCGCCGCCGCCGTCGGCTCGTTGCTGCCGCCGTCCCTCCAGGCCGCACTGGCCGCCGAACCGCCCACGGGCGGCCTGCGCGCTGTGAAGCACGTGGTGATCCTGATGCAGGAGAACCGTTCCTTCGACCACTACTTCGGCACCCTGCGCGGCGTTCGCGGCTTCGGCGACCGCAACGCCGTCCGACTGCCCTCCGGCAAGCCGGTCTTCGAGCAGCCGGGACCGATGGGCACGGTCCTGCCCTTCCCCGTCCGCGACGCGGCCGAGGCCCAGAAGAAGGACCTCCAGTACATCGGCGACCTCGACCACTCGTGGACCGGCGGCGCGAAGGCCTGGCGGAGCGGCTGGATGGACGGCTGGATCACGGCCAAGACCGCGGCCACCATGGCGTACTACGACCGCCGCGACCTGCCGCTGCACTACGAACTCGCGGACACGTTCACCATCTGCGACGCCTACCACTCCTCCACCCACACCTCGACGAGCCCCAACCGCAACCACCTGTGGAGCGGCTGGACCGGTTACGAGGCCGACGGCCGCCGCGCCGTGACGAACGCCGCGTACGCCGAGGGCACCCACCCCGGCTACCCGTGGCCGACGTACGCGGAACGGCTGGAGAAGGCGGGCCGCACCTGGAAGACGTACACGGAGTGGGAGAACTTCACCGACAACAACATCGAGTTCTTCACCACGTTCAAGAAGATCGCGCGCAAGGCGCTGGCGAAGGCCGGTGACTTCACGTACATGGAGGCCTTCTACGCGAAGGTGCGCGGGACCGCGGACGCCGCCGAGCGCGAACGGCTGCTCGCGGCGCTCGAGGAGGGCGTCAAGACCCTCACCGACGCCGAGCGCTCCCTCTTCGAGCGCGGCCTGCGCCGGGTGGAGACGGGCCGGCTCGCCGACGCCTTCCGGGCCGACGTCGCCGCGGGCACGCTGCCCGAGGTCTCCTACCTCGTGCCGTCCGCCGTCGACTCCGAGCACCCCGGCTCGTCCTCGCCGATCGCCTCCGCGTCGCTCGTCTACAAGGTGCTCGACGCGCTCGCCTCGCACCCCGAGGTGTGGCGGCACACCGTCCTCCTGATCAACTACGACGAGAACGACGGCTTCTTCGACCATGTCCCGCCGCCCGTGCCGCCGGCCGGCACCACCGAGGAGCGCTGGCAGGGGCTGCCCACGGGTCTCGGCATCCGGGTGCCGATGCTCGTCGTCTCGCCCTGGTCGGTCGGCGGCTACGTCTGCTCCGAGGTCTTCGACCACACGTCGGTGATCAGGCTGCTGGAGAAGTGGACCGGCATCGAGGAGCCCAACATCACACGCTGGCGGCGCACGGTCACCGGCGACCTCACCTCGGCGTTCGACTTCGGGCGCGGCAGGCCGCAGCCGGAGGTCGAGCAGCCGGGACCGGTCCCGCCCTTCACGGGGCGCTGGCGTCCGGTGCCGCCGGCGGAGCAGCACATGCCGGTCCAGGAGCCCGGCACCCGCCCGGCGCGCCCGCTGCCCTACCAGCCCGACGCGCACGGGACGACGGACGGCAGGACGGTCACGGTGGCGCTGCGCAACACCGGGCGCGCGAGCGCGCACTTCGCGCTCTACCCGTACGCCGGCGAGTTCGACGTCCCGCAGCACGCGGATGTGAAGGGGGAGGCGCAGTGGAGCGTGCCGCTCACCGGTGACCACTACCGCTTCACCGTGACCGGTCCCAACGGCTTCCGCCGGGAGTTCGCCGGGCGGGCCCGGGGAGCCGCCGAGGTCACCTCGCACATCGACCACCACGACCGCGATGTGCACCTCACGCTCCGCAACCGCGGCAGCGAGCCCGTCACCTTCACCGTCCGCCCGCTCGGCTACGTCGACGAGGCCGACCTGCGCACGTGGACCCGCAGCGTCACGGTCAAGGCGGGCCGCAGCCGCACGGTGGTGCACTCCGCCGCCGACGCGCACGGCTGGTACGACATCGAGGTGACCGCAGACGGCGACGAGGGCTTTTGCCGCAGGCTGATGGGTCACATCGAGAACGGGCGCGCCAGCGTCTCCGGCTGACCCACTGCGGCCTCGGGCCGCCCATCGCGCGGTACGCGCACGCGGTGCGCGGAGGCGGGAAGGAAAGATCATCCCGCTTCCGCGCACCTGTGTGAGCTCCTGCTGCTCGCCTTCCGCTCCCTCGGCATTCCGCTCAAGGCCGCCGCGATGAACGTCGCCGCCGTCGCCTCCGCCTTCGGTGTCGTCGTCGCGATCTTCCAATGGGGTCGGGGCAGCGAACTGCTCGGCGGGGCGAACCGGTGGCTGCCCCGCTGGATGGACCGCCGGCTGCCCCGCATCAGCATGGAAAAGCCGGAGTGCCGCGACGCCGCGCGTGCGAAGATCCCCGTGCAGCACGCGGGCGATCAAGGCGAGCTCGTGCCCCAACTCCCGGAGGAGCACAGTGTTCGCGGTAAGCCTGGGCGATGACGGAGCCGAACTGCGCCCCCTGGAGCCGTGGCAGGCCGAGGAGTTCTTCGCGCACATAGAGCGGGGCCGCGAGTTCATCGGCCGGTACGTCGGACTGCCCGACGCCGCCGAGGACCTGGCGTCCGCCCGCGCGTTCCTCCAGTCCTACGCGGACAAGGCGGCGGCCGACGCCGGGCGCATCTACGGCATCTGGCTGGACGGCACCCTCGTCGGCGGCGTGCTCTTTCGCACCTTCGACCCGGCCATGGGCAGTTGCGAGGCGGGCTGCTGGCTGGAGCCGTCGGCGGCGGGCCGCGGGCTCGTCACCCGCGCGGTGCGGGTGATCATCGACTGGGCGGTCGAGCAGCGCGGCATGCACCGCGTCGAATGGCAGGTCTCCTCCGCCAACAAGCCCAGCATCGCCGTCGCCCAGCGGCTGGGGATGACGTACGAGGGCGCGCTGCGCGAGAGTTACGCCTACCGCGGCACCCGGCACGACATGGAGAGCTGGTCGATCCTGGCGCCGGAATGGCGTGAGCGGCGGGCTTCCGCCGCGTAGCGGCCGAGCGACCTTCCGGCGGGCCTCGTGAGGGCGGTCCGCCCCGTACCCGCGCCACGCCGTGTGACCACCCCGCCCTGCGTCGCGCCACGCCGTGTGATGCCGAGCCCCCGTGGCGCCGCAAAAGCGCTGGCCGCCGCAGACGGCCGACTGCTCCAATGCGCGCATGGATCACACAGCCGTGCTCGCGCTCTTCGACCGCCAGATGCGCTGCCGTACCACCCCGCCCGGTGCCGCCGGGCCCCTGACCGAACGCTCCGGCCGCGTCGTCCGGCAGGTCGGTGCCGACGGCGACTGGAGCGGCGTCCTCTGGTCGGACCTGACGGCGGACACGGCGGACGCCGACATCGCGGAACAGGTGCGGTACTTCACCGGGCGCGGCCTCGCCTTCGAATGGAAGCTCTACAGCCACGACGCACCGCGCGACCTCGCCGGCCGGCTCCTCGCGGCCGGTTTCAGGCCCGAGCCCGAGGAGACCGTGCTCGTCGCCGAGACGTCAGGGCTGCCCGCCGTCCCCGAACTGCCGGACGGCGTACGGCTGGAGGCGGTCACCGGACCCGCGGGCGTCGAGCTGACGATGCGGGTCCACGACAGGGCGTTCGGCACGGACGGCACCCGGCTGCGGCAGCAGCTCCTCGCCCAGCTCGCCCAGACACCGGACACGGTCCTCATGACCGTCGCGATGGCGGGCGACCTGCCGGTCTGCGCGGCCCGGATCGAGTTCACGCCCGGCACCGACTTCGCCGGTCTGTGGGGCGGCGGGACCCGCCCCGAGTGGCGCGGCCGCGGCATCTACCGCGCCCTGGTCGCCCACCGGGCCGCGGCCGCGGCGCGCCGGGGCGTCCGGTACCTGCAGGTCGACGCGTCCGACCACAGCCGCCCCATCCTCGAACGTCTCGGCTTCGCCGCCCTGGCGACGACGACGCCGTACGTGTACGAGCCGTAGGCCCCGGCCGCTGAGGGGTGCTCGGCGGCCGGGCCCGGGGGCATCTCGGACACGCCCGCCGTGCCGCCGCTCACGTCGAGGGCAACGGCAGAAGCCGTGAACCACCCACTCCGGCCGGGGGTGAAGCACGGCCATGGCGCACCGCCTGCGGTTGTTCACTGGTCTTCCGGACGAGACGGCGCCTCGTCGGCAGGGGACGGCGGTCCCTGCGGAACCCGGATCGTGACGCGCCCCGACGCCAGGTCTATGGGGCCGCTGCCCGGGTCGCTGTCCCCGACGTCGGCCCGGGTCAGCGCCAGGCGCTGCCGCTCCTCGTCGGCATGTCTGCGGCCCGGGGCGAAGAACTCGTCGAAGGTGTGGAACACGGACCGGCCGCCTCCTATCCCACCTCCAGTCGGAGGATCCTGTCGTCACCCGGCTCGGGTGTGCCCCGGGTGTCCGTCTCGCTGGTGACGAGCCAGACCTGGTCCCCGCCCGCCGACAGCACGGTGCGCAGACGGCCGTACTCCTCCTCGAGGAACGGCTGGGGCTCGGCGGAAGGTTCCGCGCCGGACAGGGGGATCCGCCACAGCCGCTCGCCCCGCAGACCGGCCATCCAGATAGACCCCTCGGCATAGGCGATACCGCTCGGCGAGGCGTCCGCCGTCCGCCACTGCGCCACCGGGTCGACGAATCCCGCCTTGCCCGCCTTGCCCTCCGCCGCGGGCCAGCCGTAGTTCTTCCCCGGCTCGACCAGATTGAGCTCGTCCCAGGTGTTCTGCCCGAACTCGGCCGCCCACAGCCGCTTCTCGGAGTCCCAGGCGAGGCCCTGCACATTGCGGTGCCCGTACGAGTAGACCACCGAGTCGGCCTCCGGATTGCCGTGGACCGGCTGACCGTCCGGGGTCATCCGCAGGATCTTGCCGCCCAGCGACTCCTTGTCCTGCGCGAGACCCGTCTCACCCGTCTCGCCCGTGCCCGCGTAGAGCATCTTGTCCGGGCCGAAGGCGATCCGCCCGCCGTTGTGGATGACCCCCTTGGGGATGCCGCGGAGCACCGTGTCCGGCGCGCCCAGCTGCTGGCCGGGGGGCTTTTGCTCGTCGTACAGCATGCGGGCGATGCGGTTGTCGGACGCGGTGGTGAAGTAGGCGTAGACCTGCTGGTCCGAGGCGAACGACGGGGAGACCGCGAGGCCCAGCAGACCGCCCTCCCCACCGGGGGCGACGCCCGGCACGGAACCGATCTCGGTCTGCTTGCCCCCGTCCGCCGACACGCGGGTGATCGTGCCCTCGTCGCGCGAGGCCACCAGCAGATCCCCGCCGGGCAGGGCCGCCACGCCCCAAGGGGACTGCAGCCCTTCCGTCAGCGTCGAGACCACCTTCACCGAACCCTTCGCCGGAGGTCCGGAGGGGGCGGGAGAGGCGCTGGGCGAGCCGCCGGTGGGGGAGCCGGTCCGGTCCGACGACGGCCCGGCACTGCCCGCCGGATGCCTCCCGTCGCCGGAGGAGCACCCGGCCGTGAGAAAGAGCACGGCGGCGGCCACGACGGCCGTCAATGCAGGACGGTGCACGGTGGTGATCCCTTCGACGGCTGCTTGCGCTGCCCGGCGAGCCGGGTGAACTGCCTGACTACTGTTCTTACACCGCGGCCCGCCCGAAGGTTCCCGATCTTCGCCAGAACGTTCGCCGGAACGTTCGCGCGACCCGCCACGGAAGCGGCCGTGCATCCCCGGACGCCGCCGCCCCGCCCGGCGCCCGCGGACGCCGCCTCCCGCATCCCGTCCTCAGTCCCAGGACCCCTGCGCCGGCGGGAGCGACGCGATCTCGGTGAGGTCCCGCGGCGTCAGCTCCAGATCCGCGGCGCCCGCGTTCTCCACCGCCCACTCGGGCCGCTTCGTCCCCGGCAGCGGCACCACGTGCCGCCCCTGCCCGAGCACCCATGCCAGCGCCACCCGCGCCGGCGTCGTCCCCGGCCCGTGCCGCTCCGCGATCCGCCGCAGTCCCGCAACCACCGGCTGGTTGGCGGCCATCATCTCCGCCGTGAACCGCGGATGGCGCGCCCGCACGTCATCCGCCTCGAAGCCCTGCCCGGGCGTCAGCGTCCCCGTGAGGAACCCGTTCCCCAGCGGCATCGCCGCAAGGAACCCGATCCCGCGCGCCTCGCACCACGGCAGCAGCCGCTCCAGCGCCTCCGGCGACCACACCGAGAGCTCCGCCTCCACCGCACTCACCGGGAACACCTGTTGGACCCGCTCCAGCTGCCGGATCGTTTGCGCATGCACGTCCGCGCCGGAGCGCCGTCCGGCGCGCGCTCCGACGGCACACAGCCCGAGCGCCCGCACCTTGCCCGCCGACACCAGCTCGGCCATCGCGCCCCAGGTCTCCTCGACGGGCACCTCGGGGTCGGCCCGGTGCAGTTGGTAGAGGTCGATCACATCGGTCTGCAGGCGGCGCAGCGACGCGTCGCAGGCGCGTTTCACGTACCCGGGGCGGCCGTTGGCGACGATGTGCTGGTCCCCGACGAGGAGCCCCGCCTTGGTCGACACGAAGGCCTCCGCACGCCGCTCCTTCAGCGCCCTGCCGATCAGCAGTTCGTTGGTGAACGGGCCGTACATGTCGGCGGTGTCGAGCAGGGTCGAACCGGCGTCCAGCGCGGCGTGGACGGCGCGCAGCGAGCGCTCCCCGCGTTGCTCGGAACTCGTGTAGGCCCAGCTCATCGGCATGCAGCCGAGCCCGACGGCGCCCACTTCGAGGGCCGCCGCACCGATTGTCCTGCGCTCCAACTCCCCGTACCTTCCCGTTGGGCCCCCTGGCCGTCGTCAAAACTAACCAATGGCCCGCGGAGCCCTTCGCATAGCCTCCTGACCATGACTGCTGATGTGTGGCTGCCCATCCCGGCCGACGAGATCGACGGCCTGCCCGCGGAGTCGGGCCTGTCCTACCGATTCTGGGACGGCGAAGCGGACTTCCCGGCCGACCCCGCCGACTGCGTGTACTACGTCGTCCCGTACATGAAGGGCATGGAGGTCGCCATACGGCCCCTGCCCGCGATGCGGTCCGTGCGTGTCGTGCAGACCCTCTCCGCCGGTATCGACCATGTGGAGCCGGGCCTTCCGTTGCTGCCCGAGGGCGTACGCCTGTGCAACGCCCGGGGCGTGCACGAGGCGTCGACCGCCGAGCTGACGCTCGCGCTGATCCTCGCCTCGCTCCGCGGCATCCCCGGCTTCGTACGCGGGCAGGATGCCGAGGAGTGGCGGGCCGGCTTCTATCCGGCGCTCGCCGACAAGTCGGTGCTCATCGTCGGTTACGGCTCCATCGGCGCGGCCATCGAGGACCGGCTCGCGCCCTTCGAATGCGCGCGGGTGGCGCGCGTCGCGCGCTCCGCCCGGGCAACGGAGCGCGGGGAAGTGCGCGCACTCGCCGATCTAGCGGAACTGCTGCCCGACGCGGACGTCGTGATCGTCTCCACGCCGCTCACGGAGCGGACGAAGGGCCTGGTGGGGGCCGACTTCCTGGCCCGGATGAAGGACGGCGCGCTGCTGGTGAACGTCGCGCGCGGCCCCGTCGTCGACACAAAGGCCCTGCTCGCGGAGGTGGAGAGCGGGCGGCTCACCGCGGCACTCGATGTCACCGACCCCGAGCCGCTGCCCGCGGGCCATCCGCTGTGGCACGCGCCGGGCGTACTGATCAGTCCCCATGTCGGCGGCTCGACCTCGGCGTTCATGCCCCGTGCCAAGAGGCTGCTCGCCGATCAGCTCACCCGGTTCGCCGCCGGGGAGCCTCTGCGCAACGTAGTGAAGACGACCGGCGCCTGAGGGTTGCCAGTCGGGATCATAATCACGCTTTGAAGTCACTCGAATGCGTGGCGTGCCCTCATCATCGCAGGTCGTCACGGAGAGTAGAGGGACTATGTCCCTGAGTGACGATATTGGTGTATCGTCCCGACCTGGGGGCTGCACCGGACGCGGGGAGCGGTGCTGTGGCGCGAGCTGACTGCCGATCAGACCTGAGGGGGGCAACGGGCGATGCAGGGCCGATGGACCGACCATCCGACGCGGCAGGGCCGCCGACGGCGACTGCTGTGCGCTGCGGTGCGCAGGACCGACCGGGCGCCGCGCATGCCGATGTGCCGGCCGCGGTCGGCACATCCACCGCTCACCCACCCGGCGCGGCCGCAGCCGCCGACCACGCACCCGAGGGCGGTCCGGTGAGCGCGCCCGGGGCGATGATGGCCCGGGGCCCCGTCCCGGCCGGCGCCGCCGCGCTGCTTCCGCAACTGACCCTGGCCGCCGTCTGCGCCGCCTACGGCGTCGGCGCGGCCCTGGGCTGGGGATCGCGCCATGTGGCGTTGATCATGGGCGACTTCGGGCTCAGCGCCGCCGCGCTCGTCGCCGCCGTCTCGTGCCTGGTCTACGCGCGCACACCCGAGTGCCGCTTCCGGTCCGCCTGGCTGCTCTTCTCGATCTCGTCCCTCATGGCGTCGGCGGGGAACGGCGTATGGGGCTGGTACGAGGTGGTGCTCGGGCGCGAGGTGCCGAGCCCCTCCCTCGCCGACCTGTTCTTCCTCTGCTTCGCGCCCCCGGCCATCGTCGGACTCCTGGTGCTCGCCAAGCGCCCGGCGACCAGGGCCGGATGGGTGTGCCTCGTACTCGACGCGTGGCTGATCGGCGGCTCGCTGCTCACCCTGTCGTGGAGCCTCGCCCTCGCCCACACCGCGCACGCCCAGGGCGAGAGCGTGGCCCCGGCCGCACTGGCCCTCGCGTACCCGCTGCTGGACATCGTGCTGGTCAGCATGGTGCTCGCGCTCCATTTCCGGCGTTCGCCGGCCAGCCGGTCCGCCGTCAACACGGCGATCGCCGGCCTCGCGCTGACCGTGCTGTGCGACGCGCTGTTCACCTCGCCGCTGCTGCGGGAGAGCTACCGGTCGGGCCAACTGCTCGACGCGGGCTGGTTCGCCGGCTCGCTCCTGCTGGCGTACGCGCCCTGGGGCGCACGCCGCTCCACCGAGACAGGGGGGCCGCCGCGCGGACCCCGGCAGACCGGCAGACCCCTCGCGAGTTCGCTGACCGCCCTCACGCCGTACCTCGCCGCGGCGGTGTGCACGCTCGGGATCCTGTACAGCGTCACCGAGGACCGCCGGGTCGACCGCGTCGTCGTGATCACCGGCTGCACGGTCGTGCTCGCTCTCGTCGTACGCCAGGGGATCATGCTCCTGGACAACATCGCGCTCACCCACGAACTGGCCCAGAAGGAGAACCACTTCCGTTCCCTGGTCCAGGGCTCCAGCGACGTCATCATGATCGCCGCTCCCACCGGCGTCCTGCGCTACGTCTCGCCCGCGGCCACCAAGGTCTACGGGCGCGACGCCGCGGAGCTCGTCGGCTCCGAGCTGGCCTCGCTGATCCACCCCGACGACCTCGGCCGCGTGGTCCACGAGCTGCGCCGGTTCCTCGCCGTCGCGCCCGCCGACGAGCCGACGACCCGCATCGAGTGCCGCTTCCGGTCGGGCGCGGGTGCCTGGCTCAACGTGGAGTCCACGGTCAGCCGCCACCAGGGCGGCCTGATCCTCAACAGCCGTGACGTCACGGAGCGGGTCCGCCTGCAGGCCCAGCTCCAGCACAACGCCGAACACGACCCGCTGACCGATCTGCCCAACCGCGCCCTTTTCACCGAGCGGGTCCGCCGCGCCCTCAGCGGGCGCAGGGCAGGCGATCCGGGTACGGCCGTGCTCTTCATCGATCTCGACGGTTTCAAGGGCGTCAACGACCGTCTCGGCCACCAGGCGGGCGACGAGCTGCTGATCCAGGCGGCCCGGAGGCTGGCCGATTCCGTACGGGCGGGGGACACGGCCGCCCGGCTCGGCGGCGACGAGTTCGCGGCCCTCATCATCGGCGACGGCACCCACGACGGGACCGCACGCGAGCTCCAGGTCCACGAGATCGCCGACCGGCTGCGGCTCATGCTCTCCCAGCCGTACCGCGTCGACGGCACCGAGGTTCGGGTGGCCGCCTCCATCGGGGTGGCCTTCGCCGAGCCGGCCATGAGCCCCACCGACCTCATGCGCAACGCCGACCTCGCCATGTACCGGGCCAAGGCCGCCGGGAAGAACCGCGTCGAGCTGTACGCGCCCCAGATGCAGGCCGACGTGGTGCGCCGGACCGAGCTGGCCGCCCGCCTGCACAGCGCGCTGCACGACGGGGAGTTCGCCCTCCTGCACCAGCCCGTGGTGAGCCTGACCACCGGCCGGATCGCCGCCGTGTCCGCGCAGGCCCGATGGCGGTCCGCGCAGGGCATCCTGTTCACCCCGGCCGAATTCCTGCGGGTCGCCGACGACGGCCACCGCAGCGCCGAGCTCGGCCGCTGGCTCCTCGAAGAGGCCGTGGAACAGGCGGCCGAGCGGGGCAGGCTCGGGCATCCCACCCCGGTCTCCGTACGGCTGTCGGCCCGGCTCCTGCTGGACAGGTCCCTGCCGCTCGGCTCGATCGAGGCGCTGCTCACCCGCCACCAGCTGCCGTCCGGAGCGCTGATCATCGAGCTCGCGGACAGCGACCCGCGGATCTCGTTCGACGAGCTGGAGCAGCGGCTGGTCGCCCTGCGCAGACTCGGCGTACGGATCGCCCTGGACGGATTCGGCAGCGGCTACGCGGCCATCAACGCCCTGCGCCGGCTGCCTGTCGACGTGCTCAAGCTCGACCGGGGCCTGGTCGAGGGCGTCGTCGAGTCCGCGCGTCTGCACAAGATCACCAGCGGGCTGCTCCACATCGCCCGCGATCTCGGCATGCAGTCCGTGGCGGACGGCGTCGACGTACCGGAGCAGGTTCTCGCGCTGCGGGCCATGGGCTGCACGCACGGCCAGGGAATGGCCTTCTCGGGACCGCTGGACGAGTACCGGCTGCGTCGTGCCCTGGTCAGGGAGGAGTACCCGGTCCCGACGGGGATGGCTCTGCCGGTGCTGACCGGTGGAATTCCGCCGGCGCGAAATGGCTCAAATGCTGAGACGCGCGTCCCACCCACTTGACAGTGATGGCGCGGCGGGGAGAGGGTCAGTGCCATGCGCACCCGAATTCTCGTACTTGGAAAGCGCGTCGGCTGAGCAGAGCCGCACCGATCAGGCTCTGCGGACACCTCCCGACGCGCTCCCCTCGCTTGCCTCACGGCACGAGGGGTTTTTTGTTGCACCGGCACGTACAAAACCCTCGCAAAAACCCTCAGCATCGAGAAGAGAAGCCGATGACCGAGCAGGCCACCGGGGCCCACCATCCTCAGCCGCGGGCCCGTAGCGGCGGACAGCCCTCCGCCACCGTCGAACACGTCACGGGTGCGCAGTCCCTCATCCGCTCTCTCGAGGAAGTAGGGGCCGAGACGGTCTTCGGCATTCCGGGCGGCGCCATCCTCCCGGCGTACGACCCGATGATGGACTCCTCCAAGGTCCGTCACGTCCTGGTCCGCCACGAGCAGGGCGCCGGTCACGCGGCCACCGGATACGCGCAGGCCACCGGCAAGGTCGGCGTCTGCATGGCCACCTCGGGTCCG
Source organism: Streptomyces sp. PKU-EA00015 (assembly GCF_013387495.1). Classification (GTDB taxonomy): domain Bacteria; phylum Actinomycetota; class Actinomycetes; order Streptomycetales; family Streptomycetaceae; genus Streptomyces. The sequence continues at coordinate 261,324 of NZ_JABZEE010000002.1, forward strand.
GGCGCCACCAACCTGGTCACCCCGATCGCCGACGCGCACATGGACTCCGTGCCGCTCGTCGCGATCACCGGCCAGGTCTCCTCCAAGGCGATCGGCACGGACGCCTTCCAGGAGGCGGACATCTGCGGCATCACGATGCCGATCACCAAGCACAACTTCCTGGTGACCAAGGCCGAGGACATCCCGCGCACCATCGCCGAGGCGTTCCACATCGCCTCGACCGGCCGCCCGGGCCCCGTCCTCGTCGACATCGCCAAGGACGCCCTCCAGGCGCGCACCACCTTCAGCTGGCCGCCGCAGACCGACCTGCCCGGCTACCGCCCGGTCACCAAGCCGCACGCCAAGCAGATCCGCGAGGCCGCCAAGCTCATCACCGCCGCCAAGCGCCCGGTGCTGTACGTCGGCGGCGGCGTCATCAAGGCCGGCGCGACCGCCGAGCTGAAGGTCCTCGCCGAGCTCACCGGAGCCCCCGTCACCACCACCCTGATGGCGCTGGGCGCGTTCCCCGACAGCCACCCCCTGCACGTGGGAATGCCGGGCATGCACGGTGCGGTGACCGCCGTCACCGCGCTGCAGAAGGCCGACCTGATCGTCGCCCTCGGAGCCCGCTTCGACGACCGTGTCACCGGCAAGCTGGACAGCTTCGCCCCGTACGCCAAGGTCGTCCACGCCGACATCGACCCGGCCGAGATCGGCAAGAACCGCACCGCCGACGTCCCGATCGTCGGCGACGCCCGCGAGGTCATCGCCGACCTGGTCCAGGCCGTCCAGGCCGAGCACAGCGAGGGCAACACCGGCGACTACACCGCCTGGTGGAAGGACCTCAACCGCTGGCGCGAGACCTACCCGCTGGGCTACGAGCAGCCCGACGACGGCAGCCTCGCCCCCCAGCAGGTCATCCAGCGCATCGGCGAACTCGCGCCCGAGGGCACGATCTTCGCCGCCGGCGTCGGACAGCACCAGATGTGGGCCGCCCACTTCATCGACTACGAGCAGCCCGCCACCTGGCTCAACTCGGGCGGCGCCGGAACGATGGGCTACGCGGTCCCGGCCGCGATGGGCGCCAAGGCCGGACAGCCGGACCGCACGGTCTGGGCGATCGACGGCGACGGCTGCTTCCAGATGACCAACCAGGAGCTCACCACCTGCGCCCTGAACAACATCCCGATCAAGGTCGCCATCATCAACAACGGCGCCCTCGGGATGGTCCGCCAGTGGCAGACCCTGTTCTACAACCAGCGCTACTCCAACACCGTGCTGCACTCGGGCCCCGAGGCCACCGGCACGGAGAAGAGCGCCGGCACCCGCGTCCCGGACTTCGTCAAGCTGTCCGAGGCCATGGGCTGCTACGCGATCCGCTGCGAGTCCCCGGACGACCTGGACAAGGTCATCGCCGAGGCCAACGCGATCAACGACCGCCCGGTCGTCGTCGACTTCATCGTCCACGAGGACGCCCAGGTGTGGCCGATGGTCGCCGCCGGCACCTCCAACGACGAGGTCATGGCCGCCCGTGGCGTCCGCCCCGACTTCGGCGACAACGAAGACGACTGAGAGCCGTAGGAAGAGGTACGACGCACATGTCCAAGCACACGCTCTCCGTCCTGGTGGAGAACACCCCCGGCATCCTGGCCAGGATCGCCGCCCTGTTCTCCCGCCGCGGCTTCAACATCGACTCGCTCGCCGTCGGTGTCACCGAGCACCCCGACATCTCCCGCATCACGATCGTGGTCAATGTCGAGGACCTGCCGCTGGAGCAGGTGACCAAGCAGCTCAACAAGCTCGTCAACGTCCTGAAGATCGTCGAGCTCGAGCCCGGCGGTGCCATCCAGCGCGAGCTCGTGCTCGTGAAGGTCCGCGCGGACAACGAGACCCGCTCGCAGATCGTCGAGATCGTCCAGCTGTTCCGCGCCAAGACCGTCGACGTCTCGCCGGAGGCCGTCACCATCGAGGCCACCGGTTCGAGTGACAAGCTGGAGGCGATGCTCAAGATGCTGGAGCAGTTCGGCATCAAGGAGCTCGTCCAGTCCGGCACGATCGCCATAGGGCGCGGCGCCCGGTCCATCACGGACCGTTCGCTGCGCGCCCTGGACCGTTCCGCCTGACGCACCTTCTCGCCTGGCGAGACCCGCAGACCTCCCCATCCCCTCCCGCCGTACGGTGGGACGCAACACCAGCACTCCAAGGAGAATCCCAGTGGCCGAGCTGTTCTACGACGACGACGCCGACCTGTCCATCATCCAGAACCGCAAGGTCGCTGTGATCGGCTACGGCAGCCAGGGCCACGCCCACGCGCTGTCGCTGCGTGACTCGGGTGTCGACGTCCGCGTCGGTCTGCACGAGGGCTCCAAGTCCAAGGCGAAGGCCGAGGAGCAGGGCCTGCGCGTGGTGACGCCCGCCGAGGCCGCCGCCGAGGCCGACGTCATCATGATCCTCGTCCCGGACCCGATCCAGGCCCAGGTCTACGAGGAGTCCATCGCTCCGAACCTGAAGGACGGCGACGCCCTGTTCTTCGGCCACGGCCTCAACGTCCGCTACGGCTTCATCAAGCCGCCGGCCGGTGTCGACGTCGCCATGGTCGCCCCCAAGGGCCCGGGCCACCTGGTCCGCCGCCAGTACGAGGAGGGCCGCGGCGTTCCCTGCATCGCCGCCGTCGAGCAGGACGCCACCGGCAAGGCCTTCGAGCTGGCGCTGTCGTACGCCAAGGGCATCGGCGGCACCCGCGCGGGCGTCATCAAGACGACCTTCAAGGAAGAGACCGAGACCGACCTGTTCGGCGAGCAGGCCGTCCTCTGCGGTGGCACCGCGGCGCTGGTCAAGGCGGGCTTCGAGACCCTGACCGAGGCCGGCTACCAGCCGGAGATCGCCTACTTCGAGTGCCTCCACGAGCTGAAGCTGATCGTGGACCTCATGTACGAGGGCGGCCTGGAGAAGATGCGCTGGTCGGTCTCCGAGACCGCCGAGTGGGGCGACTACGTCACCGGCCCGCGCATCATCACGGACGCCACCAAGGCCGAGATGAAGAAGGTCCTCGCCGAGATCCAGGACGGCACGTTCGCCAAGAACTGGATGGACGAGTACCACGGCGGTCTGAAGAAGTACAACGAGTACAAGACGCAGGACGAGAACCACCTGCTGGAGACGACCGGCAAGGAGCTGCGCAAGCTCATGAGCTGGGTCGACAACGACGAGGCGTGACCGTATGGGCGAGGGGGCCGGGCTCCGGCCCCCTCGCCTCCGCCACTTCGTCCAGCCACGGACGGGTGATCCTTCCACCGAGGCGCAAGACCCACCCTGGTGCACCACTACACTCATCACTACATACGCGTCAGGCCCACAGTGTCGTGCGTCTTCCACGCGGCTAGCCCCCTCCACCGCTGCGGCCGTCGGGACGGCCGTCTGCACCGGACATGTGAGGACTCACGTGAGCTCGAAACCTGTCGTACTCATCGCTGAAGAGCTGTCGCCCGCGACCGTCGACGCGCTCGGTCCGGACTTCGAGATCCGGCACTGCAACGGCGCCGACCGCGCGGAGCTCATCCCCGCCGTCGCCGATGTCGACGCGATCCTGGTCCGCTCGGCCACCAAGGTCGACGCCGAGGCCATCGCCGCCGCCAGGAAGCTGCGGGTCGTCGCCCGCGCCGGCGTGGGCCTGGACAACGTGGACGTCTCCGCCGCCACCAAGGCCGGCGTGATGGTCGTCAACGCCCCGACGTCCAACATCGTCACGGCCGCCGAGCTCGCCTGCGGTCTGATCGTCGCCACCGCGCGCAACATCCCCCAGGCCAACACCGCCCTGAAGAACGGCGAGTGGAAGCGCTCGAAGTACACGGGCGTCGAGCTCAGCGAGAAGACCCTCGGCGTCGTCGGCCTCGGCCGCATCGGCGTGCTGGTCGCCCAGCGCATGTCCGCCTTCGGCATGAAGATCGTCGCGTACGACCCCTACGTGCAGGCCGCGCGCGCGGCGCAGATGGGCGTCAAGCTCCTCACGCTCGACGAGCTGCTCGAGGTCTCCGACTTCATCACCGTCCACCTCCCCAAGACGCCCGAGACGCTCGGCCTGATCGGCAACGAGGCCCTGCACAAGGTCAAGCCGACGGTCCGGATCGTCAACGCGGCCCGCGGCGGCATCGTCGACGAGGAGGCGCTGTACTCGGCGCTGAAGGAGGGCCGGGTCGCCGGAGCGGGCCTCGACGTGTACGCCAAGGAGCCGTGCACCGACTCCCCGCTGTTCGAGCTCGACCAGGTCGTCTGCACCCCGCACCTCGGCGCGTCCACGGACGAGGCGCAGGAGAAGGCCGGCATCGCCGTCGCCCGTTCCGTGCGCCTCGCGCTCGCCGGTGAGCTCGTGCCGGACGCGGTCAACGTGCAGGGCGGTGTCATCGCCGAGGACGTGCGCCCGGGCCTGCCGCTCGCCGAGAAGCTCGGCCGCATCTTCACCGCGCTCGCGGGCGAGGTCGCGGTCCGTCTCGACGTCGAGGTCTACGGCGAGATCACCCAGCACGACGTCAAGGTGCTCGAACTGTCCGCGCTCAAGGGCGTGTTCGAGGACGTCGTCGACGAGACCGTGTCGTACGTCAACGCCCCGCTGTTCGCGCAGGAGCGCGGTGTCGAGGTCCGCCTGACGACGAGCTCCGAGTCCCCGGACCACCGCAACGTCGTCACCGTGCGCGGCACGCTCTCCGACGGCGAGGAGGTCGCGGTCTCCGGCACGCTGGCCGGCCCCAAGCACCTGCAGAAGATCGTCGCCGTCGGCGACTACGACGTGGACCTCGCGCTCGCGGACCACATGGTCGTCCTGCGGTACGAGGACCGTCCGGGCGTCGTCGGCACGGTCGGCCGCATCCTCGGCGAGGCGGGTCTGAACATCGCGGGCATGCAGGTCTCCCGCGCGGAGGAGGGCGGCGAGGCGCTCGTCGTCCTGACCGTGGACGACACCGTGCCGCAGGCCGTCCTCTCGGAGATCGCGGAGGAGATCGGCGCGACGTCGGCCCGTTCCGTGAACCTCACGGACTGACGCGTCCGCGCAACGTATGGGAAAGGGCCTGGGGGTTTCTCCCCGGGCCCTTTCGCGTACCCGCCGCTCCCGGGAACCGGGGCCTCGGCCCCGAACCCCGCGCCTCAGTGAAATCAGCCCGTCCGGCGTCCGAGGACACCGCGCGAAGCGCGGTGCGGGGTCCGGGACTTGCCCCGGTTTCGGGTAGGGGCGGGGTGGGGGAACAGCCCCCGGGCTACCGCGTCAGCGCCTCCGCCCGCGCCGCCGGCCCGCCGGGCAGCACGCGGCAGACGCGCCCGCGCAGCAGCACGACGGCCAGCACCGCCGCGGCGATCATCAGGGTGCCGCCCGCCACCGCCGTGACGTGCATCCCGTGCACGAACGCCTCCCGGGCCGCCTCCAGGAGCGACTGCCCGGGCCCGGCGGGCAGTCGGCCGGCGACCACGCTCGCGCCGCCGAGGGTCTCGCGGGCCGTGGCCAGTGCATCGCCCGTCAGCCCGGCAGGGGCCGTGTCGGCGAGCTCCCGGCGGTAGACCGCCGTTCCCACGCTGCCGAGGAGCGCCATGCCCAGCGCCCCGCCGAACTCCTGCCCTGTCTCCAGCAACGACGCCGCCGAGCCCGCCTTCTCCGGGGGCGCCGCGCCCAGTGCCATGTCGGAGACCACCGCCATCACCGTGACGATGCCGCAGCCCATGACGGCCGCGGCGGTCAGCAGAACCGCCAGTGAGTCGGTGCCGGTGAGCAGCAGGACCGCGAAGCCCGCCGCGCCGGTCGAGAACCCGGCGACGACGACCGGGGCGCGCCCGGCACGCTGGGCGGCGGCGCCGGCGGCCGGTGCGGCGACACCGACGGCGAGCGACGGCACGACGCTCCACAGCGCCGCCTCCATCGCGCCCATGCCGAGGACCGACTGCAGGTACTGGGTGGTGAAGTACGTCGCGCCCATCATGGCGAACATGGCGACGGTGTTGAGCACGATCCCCGACCCGAAGCCGCGCTCCCGGAACAGCACCCTGCTGATCATGGCGTCGTCACGGCCGCGCTGACGCCGCACGAAGACGTATCCGACGGCGAGGCCGGCCGTGACGGACAGGGCCGCGAGGGGGCTGTAGCCCTCGGCGGCGACCTCCTTGAGCCCGTAGACCACGGGCAGGACCGCGCCCATCGAGAGGGGCACGCTCAGCAGGTCGAACCGGCCGGGTGCCGGGTCCCTGAACTCCGGTACGAGCACCGGCACCAGGATCAGCAGGAGCACCATCGCGGGCACGTTGACCAGGAACACCGAGCCCCACCAGAAGTGGTCCAGCAGCACGCCGCCGAGGACCGAGCCGAGCGCGATGCCGCCGGCCATGGCGCCGGACCAGATGCCGATCGCCTTCGTGCGCTGGCCGTCGTCGCGGAACATGTTGCGCACCAGCGCCATCGTGGACGGCATCAGCGTCGCTCCGCCGATGCCGAGCAGTGCCCGCGCGGCGATGAGCATCTCGGCGCTCTGCGCGTACGCCGCGCCGACCGAGGCGACGCCGAAGGCCGTGGCCCCGATCAGCAGGAGCCTGCGGCGGCCGATGCGGTCGCCGAGCGAGCCCATGGTGATCAGGAGCCCGGCGAGGGCGAAGGCGTAGATGTCGAAGATCCACAGCTGCTGGGTGCTGCTCGGGTCGAGCCCGCGGCTGATCGCGGGGATGGCGAAGTAGAGGACGGAGACGTCCATCGAGACCAGCAGAAGCGGCAGCAGCAGGACCACGAAGGCCGTCCATTCGCGGCGGCCGGCACGGAGCGGTGAGGCGGTGGGATGCGTCATGCCTGGCAATGTACGCACGTATTAAACGTCTGTCTAGAACGACTGTTTAATACGTGCGTACGGTACGTCTGTATGGGACGTTTGTATGGATCGGGCGGTAGGGTGCCGGCATGGGACATCGAGAGGACCTGCTCGAAGGCGCCAAGCGCTGCCTGCTGGAGAAGGGCTTCGTGCGCACCACGGCGCGGGACATCGTCAAGGAGTCGGGGACCAACCTGGCGTCGATCGGGTACCACTACGGCTCGAAGGACGCCCTCCTCGCGCAGGCGTACGTCGCCCTGGTCGAAGGCGTCTCCGACGACTTCGACGCGGGGGAGCGTGCCACGACCGGGACGCGGCCGGGGTCGCTGGAGCGGTTCCAGGAGGTCTGGTCGAACGTGATCGGCACCATGCGGGGGCCTGACTCGCTGTGGCGGCTCAGCATGGAGATCGTGGTCATGGGCGACCAGTTGCCCGGGGTGCGCGACCACCTGGCCAGGGCCCAGCGCGAAGGCGCCCGCGGGATCATCCCGATGCTGATGGGCGGCGAGGAGTCCGACGTGGCCGAGGAGGACGTGGACACGCTCGGCAAGTTCTACATGACGCTGATGATGGGCCTGATCGCCCAGTGGACGTTCGACCCGCAGACGGCCACCCGCGCCGACGAACTCACCGAAGGGCTGCGGCGTGTGATGGACGCGGCCCGGAAGTCCTAGGGCCTCTCGTTTGGATCATGCCGGGCTCGCGGGCCCTGGCACGCACGCTCGCCGCGTTGTCGTCGGTCGCCATGGCTCCGCCATTGTCTCCCTCCTCCGCCTTGCGATCGCACGCACCAGACCCTCCCCCTACGCCCTGCGGGCGTGGGGGGACCCCCACTCACTGACGATCCGGCCTGATCCAAACGAAAGACCCTAGGCCCGGCCGCTCACAGCCGCGCGCCCTTCAGCGCCATGTGCAGCAGCAGCCGGTGCTCGCCGTCGTCCAGGTCCAGGCCGGTCAAGGCCTCCACGCGCGACAGGCGGTAGTAGAGCGTCTGCCGGTGGATGCCGAGGGCCGCGGCCGTGCGGCCCGCCTGGCCCGCACAGTCGAGGAACACCTCGGCGGTCCGGGCCAGTTCGGCGTGGGCGGGAGCGAACAGTTCCCGCACGGCCGGGTCGTCCGCCGCTCCCTCGGGCAGGGCCGTCAGCATCCGGTACGGGCCGAGGTCCGACCACCGGGCGACCGGGCCGAGCCCGGGCTCGGCCAGCACCGCCCGGGCGGCGGACGCGGCCTCCCGCCACGCCCCGTCGAGCTCGCCGAGCCCGCGCCGCGCCGCGGCCACACCGGCCGCGACGCCGGTTCCCGCCTCCGCCCCCGCCGGGCTGCGGCCCGAGGGCGGTCCCGCCGCCTCACGCAGCCGTGCGGCGACCGTCAGTGCGGGGGCCGCGTTGTCCGCCGAACGCAGCCGCACCAGCGCGGCGACGGCCCGGACGGCCGCCGGTCTCTCGCCCTCGCGGGGAGTCGCACCCGAGGCGGCACCCGCCCGCAGCGGCACCGTGCACAGCGCCGCGGCCCCGGGCAGTGCGCGGACCGACGGCGCGTCGTCCGCGGGCCACGGGGTCACGCACACCACGGCGTGCGTCCCGTCGGCGTCCGCGCCGAGAGCCGTGCGCAGCGCGGCCACCGCCATGTCGTACTGCCAGCCGCGCTCGGCGGCCAGCACCGCCCGCAGCTCACGCGACAGGTCGGCGCCCGCGCGCTCCTCGTCGGCCATGAGCGTGCCGATCCGCTCGGTCACCTCCATGGCCGCGGCGAGTTGTTCCACGGTCGGGCCCGGGTCGGCGTCGAGCAGCCACACGTACCCGAGGACGACGCCCCGGTGCCGCACCGGCAGGCAGAGGCGGTCACGGAAGACGCCCGCGTCCGGGGCGGCGGGGATGCGGACCGGTCCCGTCGCGCGGGCGATGCCGAAGCCCTCGAACCAGGCGCGCACCGCAGGCGTGGACTTCCTGGTCAGGATCGACCGAGTGCGCACCGGGTCGAGCGTGGTCTCGTCGAAGGCGCTGTCGCTGTCGTGGGCGCCGAAGGCGATCAGCCCGAAGTCCCGGTTCTCCAGCGTCGCCGGCACGGCGAGCAGCGCGGAGATCTCGTCGACCAGGTCCTGGTAATCGCCTTTCATTCCGCCATTCTCGCACCCTTCAGACATATGTCTGAGATCCGGGACACGGATGCGTGACAGCTGTCGATGGCCCCCGAACAGAGCGATCCTTAAGTTTCACGGTGGTTCTTCGTGCCGTTCCCGACACGTCCGCAAAGCGGTCGGCCTCGGCCCACTTCAACACCTGTTCCGTGGAGGTGCCCCGTGCTGGGTCCCGTGATCCTCGCCGCGTCGCGCAGCGACAAGATGCGCCGTTTCGTGTCGGCCGCCCCAGGGACGAAGCAGGTCGTCGCCCGGTTCATCGCCGGTGAGACCGTCGACCAGGTCATCCCGGTGGTCCGGGACGCCGCCGCGAAGGGCCTCGAGGTCACCCTCGACGTCGTCGGTGAGGACATCACCACCCCGGAGCAGGCGGCCGCCGCGCGCGACGCCTACCTGGAGCTCGTCGAGCACCTCGAGCCGCTGGACCTCGGCCCCCGTGCCGAGATGTCCGTCAAGCTGTCGATGTTCGGCCAGTCCCTGGAGGGAGGCCACGAGCTGGCCCTCGCCAACGTCCGTCCGGTCGTCGAGGCGGCCGCCGCGATCGGCACCACGGTCACGCTGGACGCGGAGGACCACACCACCCTCGACTCGATGTTCGCCGTCCACGAGGAGCTGCGGAAGGACTTCCCGCAGACCGGCTGCGTGATCCAGGCGTACCTCTTCCGCACCGAGGAGGACGCCCGGCGCCTGGCCGCGAACGGCAGCCGTGTCCGTCTGGTGAAGGGCGCGTACAAGGAGCCCGCCTCCGTCGCGATCCAGGACAAGGCCGAGATCGACAAGGCGTACGTCCGCATCCTCAGGATCCTGATGGAGGGCGACGGCTACCCGATGATCGGGTCGCACGACCCGCGTCTGATCGCGATCGGTCAGGAGCTCGCACGCAGCGCCGGGCGGAAACTGGACGAGTACGAGTTCCAGATGCTGTACGGGATCCGCACCGACGAGCACGTCCGCCTCGCCGCCGAAGGACACCGGATGCGCGTCTACACCGCATACGGCACCGACTGGTACGGCTACTTCATGCGCCGCCTTGCGGAGAAGCCCGCCAACCTCCTGTTCTTCGTGCGCTCGATGATCACCAAGAACTGAACCGGGCACAGACCCCCAGAACCGATTCCAGGGCCGAGCCCCTCCCCACCCTCGCAAAGGAGTCACGGAACTCATGGACGCTGTCACCCAGGTCCCCGCACCGGTCAACGAGCCGGTGCACGGCTACGCCCCCGGTTCCGCCGAGCGCGCCCGCCTCGAGGCCAAGCTCAAGGAGCTGGCCGAGAACCCGATCGAGCTGCCGATGACCATCGGCGGCGTCAAGCGGATGGGCGGCGGCGAGCGGGTCGACGTCGTGCAGCCGCACAACCACAAGGCCGTCATCGGCACTTTCGCCAGTGCCACCCAGCAGGACGCGCAGGACGCGATCGACGCCGCGCTCGCCGCCGCCCCGGCCTGGCGCGCGATGTCCTTCGACGACCGCGCCGCGATCATCCTGCGCGCCGCCGAGCTGCTGGCCGGCCCCTGGCGCGAGACCCTGGCCGCCTCCACCATGCTCGGCCAGTCCAAGACCGCCCAGCAGGCCGAGATCGACACCCCCTGCGAGCTCGTCGACTTCTGGCGCTTCAACGTCAAGTACGCCCGCGACCTGCTCGCCGAGCAGCCCCCGGCCAACTCGCCGGGCGTGTGGAACCGCCTCGACCACCGCCCGCTCGAGGGCTTCGTCTACGCGATCACGCCGTTCAACTTCACGGCCATCGCGGGCAACCTGCCGACGGCGCCCGCGCTGATGGGCAACGTCGTCGTCTGGAAGCCGTCCCCGACCCAGACCCACGCCGCCGTGCTGCTGATGCAGCTGCTGGAGGAGGCCGGTCTGCCGAAGGGCGTCATCAACCTGGTGACGGGCGACGGCATCGCGGTCTCCGAGGTGGCGCTGAACCACCCGATGCTCGCCGGTATCCACTTCACCGGCTCGACCAGGACCTTCCAGCACCTGTGGAAGACGGTCGGCAACAACATCGAGAAGTACCGCTCCTACCCGCGCATCGTCGGCGAGACGGGCGGCAAGGACTTCGTCGTCGCGCACCCGAGCGCCGACCGCGCGGTGCTGAAGACCGCGCTGACCCGCGGCTCGTTCGAGTTCCAGGGCCAGAAGTGTTCCGCTTCCTCGCGTGCCTACATCCCGGCCTCCATCTGGAACTCCGGCTTCAAGGAAGAGTTCGCCGCCGAGGTCGACGGCATCAAGATGGGTGACGTCACCGACCTGACGAACTTCATCGGCGCCGTGATCGACGAGCGTGCCTTCGCCAAGAACAAGGCCGCGATCGACCGCGCCAAGTCCGACCCGGCCTGCACGATCGTCGCGGGCGGCAGCTACGACGACTCGGTCGGCTACTTCGTCCGTCCGACGGTCATCGCGTGCACGGACCCCGAGAACGAGGTCTTCACGACCGAGTACTTCGGCCCCATCCTCGCCGTCCACGTCTACGAGGACGACCGGTACGACGCCATGCTGGAGCAGATGGAGTCGGTGTCGGACTACGCGCTGACCGGCGCGGTCATCGCGAACGACCGCGCCGCCGCCGCGCACACGATGGAGAAGCTGCGGTACGCCGCGGGCAACTTCTACATCAACGACAAGTCGACCGGCGCCGTCGTCGGCCAGCAGCCCTTCGGCGGCGGCCGCGCCTCCGGCACCAACGACAAGGCCGGGGCCCCGCAGAACCTGATGCGCTGGACGCTGACCCGCGCGATCAAGGAGACGCTGGTCCCGCCGACCGACTACTCCTACCCGCACATGGGCTGACGCCCGGCGCCCCTAGGACACCGCCCCCCTCCTGGCCCCCCGAGCCAGGACGGGGGCGGTTCTCATGTCCTCACGCTCCTGGTCAGGAAGTCGTCCGGGTCCGAAGCCGAGGTGGTCGGGGGCGACGAGCCGGTAGCGGTCCCCGAGCAGCGGGAACAGGTCGCGAGGGGGTGGCCGGACGGGCGGGAACCGCCGCCTCGTGAGGGCGTGCTGTACGAGACTGGGGGTCATGACCGACCGAGTGACGGACCTGCCCGACCTGCTGCACACCGCGCACACGTATCAGCTCCCGCCGGCCGTGCTCGGCGAGATCAGGGCGATGCTGGACACCGCGTTCGACGGCGACTTCGGCGACGAGGACTGGGCGCACGGCCTCGGCGGCATGCACGCCTTCGTCCGCGACCGGCACGGCATCGCCGCGCACGGGAGCCTGATCATGCGCAGGGCGCTGCACGCGGGCCGTTCGTACCGCGTCGGCTACGTCGAGGCCGTCGCGGTCCGGGCCGACCGCCGACGGCAAGGGCTCGGCGGGCAGGTGATGGCGGCACTGGAGGCCGTGATCGACGGGGCGTACGACCTGGGCGCGCTGTCCGCCTCGGACGACGGCGCCGGGCTCTACCGGGCCCGCGGCTGGCGGCTGTGGCGGGGGCGGATCGAGACGCTCGGCCCCGCCGGACCCGAGCACCTCCCGGACGAGGAGGACTCCGCCTACCTCCGCCCGGCAGGCGCCGCCCCGCTGCCCGAACCGGCCGCGGGCGCGCTCGTCTTCGACTGGCGGGACGGCGACGTGCTCTGACAGCGGCCGCACGCTACGGCGGCGTGCTCCGACGGTGTCTCCCCGCTACGGCGCCGTGGCCGCCATGCCCGACCGGCCGACGAGCATCTTCCCCGTGTTCTCGCCGCGCAGCATCCCGAGAAACGCCTCCACGATCCGCTCGAAGCCCTCGACCACCGTCACGTCGGCGGTGACGGCGCCGCTCCGCAGGTGCGGGACGAGGAAGTCCTCGAACTCGCCCTGCAGCAAGGTGTGTTTGCGCACCAGGACACCTTCCAGGCGCAGCGCCTTGCCCACCACGTCGAAGAGGTTGCGGGGCGCGGGCGGCGGCTCGGCCGTGTTGTACTGCGCGATCGCGCCGACCCACGCGATCCGGCCCGACTCGCGCAACGAGGCGATCGCGCCCTCCAGGTGGCCGCCTCCCACGTTGTCCACGTACGCGTCGATGCCGGTCGGCGCCGCCTTCGCCAGCAACTCGGCCACCGGTCCGTCGTGGTAGTCGAACGCCGCGTCGTATCCGACCCGTTCGGTCAGGTACCTGACCTTCTCCGCGGACCCCGCACTCCCTACGATCCGGCCGGCGCCGAGCAGTCGGGCGATGCGGCCCGCCGCCGTGCCGACCCCGCCCGCGGCGGCCGAGACGAACAGGTCCTCGCCCGCCTGCAGACGCAGCGTGCGGGTCAGCGCCGCGTACGCGGTCAGCCCCGTGCCGCCCAGGATGCTCAAGTACGCGAAGAGCGGGACGCCTTGGTGCTCCCGGAGCCTGCGGGCGCCGTCGGCGCCGGCCGTCACCAGTGCGTGGGTGCGCCATCCCGCCCGGTGGAAGACGAGGTCGCCCTCGGCCAGGCCGTCGTCCCGGGACGCCATGACCCGGCCTATGGTCCGCCCCTCCAGCGGGCTGTTCAGCGCCCATCCGCCGTCCATCTCCTCGCGGTGGTACGGGTCCACGGACCAGTACAGGTTCTCGACCAGTGCCTGACCGGGCCCCGGGGAGGGCACGGGCGCCTCGGTGAAGGCGAAATCGGACGCGGCGGGGAAGCCGGTCGGACGGGCGATCTGGTGCACGGCGAGCGCGGTGTGAGTCGTCATGATCGTGACGGTAGTCAGGATCGCCCCGGCCCGGCAGGGGGCGCTTCGGCCGTCGCCCCGGTCGTCGGTCATGAGGATCCCCCTCCCATGGGGGAAGGCGGTGGCATCTCAGATAGTAGGAAGTCCGAGTAATTGTGGAGACAGGAGAGCGTGGCTGGCCTAACTTTGTAGGAGCCGAACGTCTCGCTCGATCCAGCGAATGGCGGCCGGAGTCCGTGCCCGAGGCAGGCAACCCCTGCGGCACCGCTCCCCGCCCCTTCCGGCGCCTTCGAAATCTCTTCTGATTCCAAGGAGTCGATCATCATGCCCGCTGAGACCGTCCGCCGCGTCCGTCACTCCTCCCGCATGAGCGAAGCGGACCGCAAGAACGCCGCCGCCGCCCTGCAGCGCGCCCTTGACCGCCGCGACAACGGCGGCTCGACCGGTCACTGATCCGCCGAGGACCCCGTGCCGACACGCGCGTCCACATGGCGGACGCGGCGTGTCAATGAATGGGACGGGGAGTAGGGTGCCGACATGTCTCGCAGCATCAATCTCGCAGTAGTCCCCGGTGACGGCATCGGCCAGGAGGTCGTGGCGCAGGGCCTGAAAGTCCTTGCCGCCGTCCTCCCGCAGGATGTGAAGCTGGAGACCAAGGAGTACGACCTCGGCGCCAGCCGCTGGCACCGCACGGGGGAGACCCTCCCCGACGCGGAGCTCGACTCCCTCAAGGGCCACGACGCGATCCTTCTCGGCGCCATCGGCGACCCGTCGGTGCCGTCCGGCGTGCTGGAGCGCGGCCTGCTGCTGAAGCTGCGGTTCGCCTTCGACCACTACGTCAACCTGCGCCCGTCGAAGCTCTTCCCGAACACCGCGACCCCGCTCGCCGGCCGTCCGGATATCGACTTCGTCGTCGTCCGCGAAGGCACCGAGGGCCCGTACACGGGCAACGGCGGCTCCCTGCGCACCGGCACGGAGCACGAGGTCGCGACCGAGGTCAGCCTCAACACGGCGTTCGGCGTGGAGCGCGTCGTCCGCGACGCCTACGAGCGGGCCAAGGCCCGCCCCCGCAAGAAGCTGACGCTCGTCCACAAGAACAACGTCCTCGTGTACGCGGGCCACATGTGGAAGAACATCTTCGACAAGGTCGGCCAGGAGTACCCCGAGGTCACGACCGACTACCTGCACGTCGACGCCGCGACGATCTTCTTCGTCACCCAGCCGGAGCGCTTCGACGTCATCGTCACCGACAACCTCTTCGGCGACATCATCACCGACCTCGCCGCTGCCGTGACCGGTGGCATCGGCCTGGCGGCCTCCGGCAACATCAACCCGACGGGCGCGTTCCCGTCGATGTTCGAGCCCGTCCACGGCTCGGCGCCCGACATCGCGGGCACCGGCAAGGCGGACCCGACGGCCGCCATCCTGTCCGTCGCCCTGCTCCTGCGACACCTGGGCTACGAGACCGAGGCCGTCCGGATCGAGGACGCGGTCGCCGCCGACCTGGCGGAGCGCACCCCCGAGGCCGTCCGCACGACGGACCAGATCGGCGACGCGCTCGCGGTACGAGTAGCGAGCTGACCCGCCGGACCGACTTTCCGGGGGTGTCCCCCGGACCCCCCAGAAGCCGCCGGGTCGCTTTCCCACAGCGCCCGGCGGCTTTTCCTGTGCGGCCACCGGGTGTCACCATCGAACCCTGGGCCGCACCCACGCCTCCCTGACCGGTCACCCGCGCGCGATAATCGGGCGTGGGCCGTGTCGGCCGGCAATGCTCGGACGTCCAAGCAGTCGGCGTGAAGCGCGGTCCGCCACTGACAACCGGTGAAGGACACTGCACTCATGACGACGCCCACGATCGAGCTCAAGCCCTCCTCGCATCCGCTGTCCGACGCGGAGCGTGAGGCGATCCTGGCCAACCCCGGATTCGGCCGGCACTTCACCGATCACATGGTGACGATCAAGTGGACCGAGGGCCGCGGCTGGCACGACGCCGAGCTCGTCCCGTACGCGCCGCTGTCGATCGACCCGGCCAACATGACCCTGCACTACGCGCAGGAGATCTTCGAGGGGCTCAAGGCCTACCGCCGCCCGGACGGCTCGGTCGTCACCTTCCGCCCCGAGGCCAACGCCCGGCGCTTCCAGGCATCGGCCCGCCGTCTGGCCATGCCCGAGCTGCCCGTGGACCTGTTCATCGCCGCCTGCGACGCGCTCGTCGAGCAGGACAAGGCGTGGGTGCCCGCGCACGGCGGCGAGGAGTCGCTCTACCTGCGTCCCTTCATGATCGCGACTGAGGTCGGGCTCGGCGTGCGCCCGGCCAACGAGTACCTCTTCCTCGTCATCGCCTCGCCCGCCGGCGCGTACTTCCCCGGCGGCGTCAAGCCCGTCTCGATCTGGCTCTCCGAGAACCGCGTCCGCGCCGTCCCCGGCGGCATGGGCGACGCGAAGACGGGCGGCAACTACGCGGCTTCCCTGCTCGCCCAGGCCGAGGCGGCCGCCAAGGGCTGCGACCAGGTCGCCTACCTCGACGCCGTCGAGCACAAGTGGGTCGAGGAACTGGGCGGAATGAACCTGTACTTCGTGTACGGCGACCGCATCGTCACGCCCGAGCTCACCGGTTCGCTGCTCGCGGGCATCACGCGTGACTCGCTCCTCCAGCTGGCCAAGGACCTCGGCTACACCTCGGAGGAGGGCCGCGTCTCGATCGACCAGTGGCGGGCCGACACCGAGAACGGCACCCTCACGGAGGTCTTCGCCTGCGGCACCGCCGCGGTCATCACCCCGGTCGGCCGGGTGAAGTCCGCGGGCGGCGAGTGGACGCAGTCCGGCGGCGAGCCGGGCGAGGTCACGATGAAGCTCCGCGAGGCGCTGCTGGACATCCAGACCGGCAGGGCCGAGGACGTCCACGGCTGGACCCACCAGCTCGGCTGAACCGGCTCAGGCCCCGGGCCCCGCACCCTGCACCGCAGGCTGCGGGGCCTGCTGAGTACGGGCGCCGAGTGCCGCGTAGGAGACCCCGCCCACCAGTCCGGACAGGATGAAGCTGCAGTCGACGCCGCCGGTCAGGGCCAGCAGCGGGCCCTCGTAGACGGGGGTGGACACGGCCGCCAGACCCACGACCGCACCCAGCGCCCAGGACGCCGTGGCGCGCGGGTGCCAGCCGGCGCGGAACCAGTACGCGCCGCCGCGCGCACGGCGGTTGTAGACCTGCAGTGCCTCCGCGTCGTACGCGCCGCCCAGGCGGACGTGGGCCATCAGTGTGATGACCGCCCAGGGCGTGCCGATCGCCGTCAGCAGCAGCACGAACGACGTCATCGCGGACTGCGCGTCCCACACGAAGTGGCCGGCGAAGACGAATCCGGTCGCCACGACGGCGACGACGAGCGTGGCCCGGGTGCGCGTCGCCTTCGGCAGGATCGCGTCGAGGTCGAGGCCCATCGAGTACAGCATCAGGCCGGCGTTGCCGACCGAACCGGCCGCCGCGGCGACCAGCAGCGGGATCACGTACCAGGCGGGGGAGGCGGCGACCAGCGGGCCGGCGTAGTCCAGCCCGGCGCGGGCGGCCAGCGCCGTGTACGTGCCGAAGAGCTGCGGCACGAGGAGGCCGGCCGTCAGACCCAGACAGGTCGCCCGCAGGACCTGACGCGGGCTGTGCCGCTCGGGCGAGATGTAGCGGGTGTAGTCGCCGAGCAGCGTGATGAAGGCGATGGGACCGCTCAGACCTGCGGCGACGGCGGACAGCAGCCAGGTCGGCCAGAACGAGCCGAGCAGGTACGGGGTGTCCGGCGGGGCGGCGGTGGTCAGATCGGGCGCGTACGCGATGAGGCCGAGCAGCAGCAGCACCGTCATACCGACCGCGAGAATCCGGCTCAGCCGCAGCAGCAGCCGGTAGCCGTAGACCGCACCGACCACCGTGCAGGCGGCGAGCAGCGCGTAGACCACGGAGTGCGCGACGCCGCCGGTGGGCACGCCCGCGATGCGGGCCAGCGTGCCGAGCATCACGTCCCCGCCGATCCACAGGGTCAGTGCCGTGTAGCCGAGCGAGAGCAGCAGGCCGACGACCGAGCCGACGAGACGGCCGCGCACGCCGAAGGCCGCACCGCTGGATGTCGACAGATTGGTCGCGGTCCGCAGGGAGATGAGCGCGAGCGGGGCGGTGACGGCGACGCCCACGACGGTGCCCGCCACCACGGAGGTGACCGCGGGCCACAGGCCGAGGCCGAAGGAGACCGGCAGCCAGCCGAACACGATCACCCCCAGGCAGAGGTTGGACCCCAGCAGGATCGATAGGAGATCCCTGGGAGTGCTGGTGCGCTCCGACTCGGGAATCGTGTCGACTCCGCGCTGCTCCACCGGCATGAGGTGCCCCTGTCGCTCGATGTTTGAGTGGTGCTCTAATTGAGTGGTGCTCAATGTGAGCGATACCGAGGTGTAAGTCAATGGTTCCGTTCGATGGCATGGGCTTGTTAGAGTGACACTCAAATCTGGAGGTGTGGTGACGTGAGACTGACCCCGACCGAGCGCGACCGGCTGCTGCTGTTCGGCGCCGCCGAACTGGCGCGGGCCCGCCGCGCCCGCGGGCTGCGGCTCAACGTTCCGGAGGCGACCGCGCTCATCGCCGACACCGTCTGCGAGGCCGCCCGCGACGGGCGCCGGCTCGCGGAGGCGATCGAGGCGGCCCGCTCGGTGCTCGGCCCCGACGACGTCCTCCCCGGCGTCGCGGACGTCGTCACCGAGGTCCACGTCGAGGCCGTCTTCGAGGACGGCTCACGCCTCGCCGTCGTCTCCGACCCCATCGGGGGCGGCGGGTCCGGAGCGGACGCGCCCGGTGCGCTGCTGCCCGGCCCGGCGTACGACGAGCCCGAGCCGGCACTGCGGCTGACCGTCCGCAACACCGCGACCGTGCCCGTCAGCGTCACCTCGCACTTCCACTTCTTCGAGGCGAACCCGCGCCTGCGGTTCGACCGGGCCGCCGCCTACGGCATGCGGCTCGCCGTCCCCGCCGGCTCGTCGGTCCGCTTCGACCCGGGCGGCGAGGCCGAAGTGGGGCTGGTGCCCATCGGCGGCGACCGCATCGCCATCGGCTTCGCGGGCCTGGTCGACGGCCCGCTGGACGCGCCCGGCGCGAAGGAGGAGGCCCTGCGGCGCGCGGCGGCCTGCGGCTACCTGGGATCGGAGGCCCACTGATGGACCCCTACGAATACGCGTCCGTGCACGGGCCGCGCGCCGGGGACCGGGTCGTCCTCGGCGATTCGGGACTGGTCGTGCGCGTCGAGTCGGACGCCCAGAAGCCCGGCGACGAGTTCCTGGCCGGCTTCGGCAAGACCGCCCGCGACGGGCTGCACCTCAAGGCTGCGGCCGTACGCGAGACCTGCGACGTCGTGGTGAGCAACGTGCTCGTGATCGACGCCGTGCAGGGCATCCGCAAGGTCTCCATCGGCATCCGCGAGGGCCGGATCCACGCGATCGGCCGGGCCGGCAACCCGGACACCCTCGACGGCGTGGACGTCGTCGTCGGCACCGGCACGTCGATCGTCTCCGGCGAGGGGCTGATCGCGACCGCGGGCGCCGTCGACACCCACGTCCACCTGCTCTCCCCGCGGATCATGGAGGCCTCGCTCGCCTCCGGCGTCACGACCGTCATCGGCCAGGAGTTCGGCCCGGTGTGGGGCGTGGGCGTCAACTCTCCATGGGCGCTGAAGCACGCGTTCAACGCCTTCGACGCCTGGCCCGTCAACATCGGCTTCCTCGGCCGTGGTTCCTCCTCCGATCCCGCCCCGCTCGTCGAGGCTCTCGCGGAGGGCGGCGCGTCCGGTTTCAAGGTCCACGAGGACATGGGCGCCCACACCCGGGCGCTCGACACCGCCCTGCGCGTGGCGGAGGAGCACGACGTCCAGGTCGCCCTGCACAGCGACGGCCTGAACGAGTGCCTGTCCGTCGAGGACACGCTGCGCGTCCTGGAGGGCCGTACGATCCACGCCTTCCACATCGAGGGATGCGGCGGCGGGCACGTGCCCAACGTCCTCAAGATGGCGGGCGTGCCGAACGTCATCGGCTCCTCCACCAACCCCACCCTGCCCTTCGGCCGGGACGCGGTCGCCGAGCACTACGGCATGATCGTCTCCGTCCACGACCTGAAGACCGACCTGCCCGGCGACGCGGCGATGGCCCGCGACCGGATCCGGGCCGGGACGATGGGCGCGGAGGACGTCCTGCACGACCTCGGCGCGATCGGCATCACGTCGTCCGACGCGCAGGGCATGGGCCGTGCGGGCGAGACCGTGCGCCGCACCTTCGCCATGGCCGGGAAGATGAAGGCCGAGCTGGGGCCCATGGAGGGCGACGGCGCGCACGACGACAACGCGCGCGTCCTGCGCTACATGGCCAAGCTGACCATCAACCCCGCGATCGCCCACGGCCTCGCGCACGAGATCGGCTCCATCGAGGTCGGCAAGATGGCCGACATCGTGCTGTGGCGGCCGGAGTTCTTCGGCGCGAAGCCGCAGCTCGTGCTGAAGTCGGGCTTCCCCGCCTACGGCGTCGTCGGCGACCCCAATGCCGCCACCGACACGTGCGAACCGCTCGTGCTCGGGCCCCAGTTCGGCGCGTACGGGGCCACCCCCGCCGACATCTCGGTCGCGTTCGTCGCCCAGGCGGCCGTCGACCTCGGCGCCGACCGCATGCCGACCCGCCGGCGCCGCGTCGCCGTGCGCGGCACCCGCGGTATCGGCCCCGGCGACCTGCTCCTCAACTCCCGTGTCGGAGACGTCTGTGTGGACGGCAGGACCGGGCTGGTCACGCTCGACGGTGACCCGATCCGCTCCGAGCCCGCGGAGTCCGTCTCCCTCAACCGCCTCTACTTCCTTTAGGACGTGACGTGACCTTCCGCATGCCGGCCGAATGGGCCCCGCACGAGCGCACCTGGATGGCCTGGCCCGGCCCCAACCCCACGTTCGCCGACGACGGCGAGCTGGCCGAGGCCCGCGCCGCCTGGGCCGCGGTGGCCCGCGCCGTACGCCGCTTCGAACCGGTCACCGTGATCGCGGGCACCGGCCACTCGGCCTCGGCCCGTGACCTGCTCAGCCCGGACATCGAGGTCGTCGAACGGGACCTGGACGACGCGTGGATGCGCGACATCGGCCCCACCTTCGTCACCGACGGAAGCCGACTGGCCGCGGTGGACTGGGTGTTCAACGGCTGGGGCGCGGCGGACTGGGCCCGGTGGGAGCACGACTCCAAGATCGCCCGTCATGTCGCCGACCTCGCGGACGTACCCGTCCACGCCTCCCCACTGGTCAACGAGGGCGGCGCGATCCACGTCGACGGCGAGGGCACGGTCCTCCTCACGGACACCGTCCAGCTCGGGCCCGAGCGCAACCCCGGCTGGACCCGGCAGCAGGTGGAGAACGAGATCCACGCCCGTCTCGGCACGACGAAGGCGATCTGGCTGCCGCGCGGCCTCACCGGCGACTACGGCATGTACGGCACCCGCGGCCACGTCGACATCGTCGCCGCGTTCGCCGGTCCCGGTGTCGTCGTCACCCACACCCAGCCCGACCCGGCCCACCCCGACCACGAGATCTGCAAGGCGAACGTCGAGCTCCTGAAGTCGCAGACCGACGCCAGGGGCCGCCGGATCGAGGTCGTCGAGGTCCCGGCGCCGACGGTGCTGCGCGACGAGGACGGCGAGTGGGTCGACTACTCGTACATCAATCACTACGTCTGCAACGGCGGCGTGGTGCTGTGCGCCTTCGACGACCCGCGGGACGAGATCGCGGCGGGCATCTTCCGCCGGCTCTACCCGGACCGTACGGTCACGCTCGTGGACGCGCGGACGATCTTCGCGGGCGGCGGCGGCATCCACTGCATCACGCAGCAGCAGCCGCAGGTATGCGTCTGACCTGCGACCTGCGGTTTTGACCTGCGGAAACGCGGATTTAGTTAGCCCTAGTTGGTTGGAGCTAGCTCACGTTCACCTTGATCATCTCCCATTCGTCTCCCATTCCTCCAGTCGGACTGAGGGTGGCAAGCTTTGGGGACCAGGGCGGGGGTGTACCTGGGGAGGTGCGACCGCCCCCGCCCTGGCCGTTCTGCTCAACGAGCAAGTCCCGCATGAGGCGCGACAACTCGTTGTCTAGGTAGACCGCCCGCCCTCCGGGGGTGCTCGAAGGGCGGGCGGCCGTCGGCGACGCGAGCCGGTCATCGGCGCGTCGGTCGGTGACCAGCTCGGTACTCATTGAAGCGGCTTCTGGCATATGCCGAAAGGTTCAGAGCCCAAGTGGTTCGAACTTGTGTTCCTATTCACCTGGTGTTTTCAAGATCGAAATTAGCCTCAAAGTAGCTGCTGACTTAAGATCACCGACGGTCGAGCGTTTGTCGAGTGCTCGCCGACCAACCGCAATGGATCTCTACCGCCCGTCAAGCGCTAGGTCGGCGCATCGCGGGGGCCCGCGTAGACGCCAGCCTCACCCAGGAGAAGCTCGCCGAGCGGGCCGGCATCGACCGCTCCACCATTCAGCGGATCGAGCTGGGTCAGAACGATGCACGATTCAGCCACCTTCTCCTCATCGCTTCCGCCCTGGAGCTGCCGCTTCGCGAGCTCATTCCCGAAGGCTGTGAGGCTGCCGGTCGGGGGGATTGACCGGCAGCTCACCCAGATCGCATGCCCGGACTGATGGTCGCTACACCGAGCGGGATCGAGGGGGAGGGGTGAGCCGTTCACACCCGGTGTGAACCGGCCGACTAAGCTCCGCTCGTGGCGATCGAACTGAACGACGAGCTGCTTGAGCTGGAGCGTGCGGCGTGGGCCGAGATCCAGGCCGGCACGCTGTCGGTGGGTACGGCGGAGGCGGTGCTGGCTGCGGTGGCTGCGCACGCTGAGGCGACGGGACAGGACCGGCTGGCGGTGGAGATGGAGCTGAAGCGGCGCGTCAGGCACCCGGAGGGCTAGGGCTACGGCCGCCAGTCGTCCCGGTAGTCGGGGTGGTCGGCGTAGACCTCGGCGAGGTTGCGGAGGACGTCGCGGGCGAACTCCTTGGACTCCTCGTGGTGCCACCCGACGATGATGCCTTCACAGTCTTCAATGATCCGCCGCTTGGCGTCGACTTCGGCGACGACGCGGGCCGGATGAATGTCCTGGAGGTAGGCATCGAAGGCCTCGTGGCGGTCGATCCAGGACTTGTAGCCCTCGGCGTCACCCGAGCAAAGCACGGTCCCGTCAGTCCCGACTAGCGCGTCGGACTCGGGGTCGTCGAAGGTTTTCCACTGCCACGGACCGTCCGGCAGTGCACGCACCCGCGCCTCCACCTCGTCGAGGCGGGCCCGCAGGAACTTCACCAGGTCGTCAGTCACGGCCCCTCCTGAATGCGTCCCGCCCGTCGGGCGCTGTCCCCGGTGGGGTCCGACGGGCGGCTTCGAGTGCGCCGCAGCCATCGGCGCGAATGGGATGCCCCAGTGTCTCAGGTGCCGCTGACAGTGCCGGGCTGCTGCGGCCAGGCCGCCAGCTCCTTGCCGTCTATCTGGTCGGTGAGGGTGACGCGGACCCCGCTTCTGCTGCCACGCTCGCCGATCCAGCTCAGGAACTTGCGGTCCGCGGTTGCCCGGTCCGCCCACCATCCGCGCATCACTGGCCGGCCGTCGACGGTGAGGACGAGGTGGTAGCGCTGCAGGTCAGGGTCGGGCATGCCCCCAGGATGGCAGGCGGGACCGACAGCCGTAGACTCGAACACATGTCCGAGCCTGTGTCTGAGCTGTCCCGTCTCCAGAAGCTGCGCATCGTGGAGCAGTACCAGGCCTACCAGCTCGAGCGCACCCGGGCCACGATCAGCGAGCTGGAGGCCGCGGAAGCAGCGGCGCTGAAGCGGGAGCGCGCCGCCCGCGAAGGGAACTCGTGGAAAGTCGAGCCGTCCCGGGCAAAGGCCGACGACTACGCGATCCTCCACCGCGGCGGCTGCCACATGTACAAGCACCCCATGGGCTGGCTCAGCCGCGACGAAGCGCTCATCGCGCTCGAGCTACCCGACATCAAGCCCTGCGAAATCTGCCGGCCCGAAACCGGGCTTGGGGTGCCCGGGTAGGAGGCTGGGTAAGACACCCCTCGGTCTCGCAAGGAGGTCTGAGGATGGCAGGCAACTGCCCGAAGTGCGGCGCGCCGCTCACCGGCGCGGGCTCGTGTCCGCAGCAATGCGGCGGGGCCAATACGCCCGATCCCCCGACGACGATAGGTTCCGAGGATGGACGAGAAGGCAGCGACAGCGACCCGCGGCCCGGAGATCACGCGCACTGAGTGCAAGCGCTGCGGCACCCAGATCCGTGGCGTCAACGGCCGCTACGCCTGCTCGAAGTGCGGCTGGGTCAACCACTGGTCCGAGGGGCACAACGAGCTGCCCACCGCGCAGGAGGACGCCGACTACCCCGGCCAGTAGCAGCACGAACGCCCGCCGTCCCGAGAAGGGGTGGCGGGGCCGTTTCGTGCGTTCGGGGGGCGCGTCAAGGCCATGTGCAGGATCTGCATGCGGCTCCTCCAGATGCGATCGTCCGCCACCCGAGTGACCCTGGTGAACGTCCCTGCCCCCACACACCAGGGAGACACGTGATGATCAAGATGCTGCATGACAAGGGCTTCCGCAGCGAGCACGCCTACACCGCAGCCTTCATGTCCATCGGCCTGTCCATCGCCACCTGGGCCCTATCCCTCAACGCCGAGCCCGGCGCCGGCATCGCCCGTGCCGACCGGTGGGGCATCTTCATCGGCGAATGGGCACCCACATTCTTCGGCCTCGGGCTGGCGCTCTCCCACTACGAGCAGCAGGACGGCACCCTCACCGCCAGCGTGCGCGACATCCGCGCGGCGAAGGAGCGGCAGCAGGAAGCCATGTAGGACAAACGCCCGCCCTCGGTGAGGGGCGGGCGCGCCCCGCCTCCGTGTGGAGGCGGGGCGCAGGCTTATGCTCGGCTCGTCAGGACGCCTTGCGCTTGTCCCAGAGGTCAGCGATGAGGTCGAGCCCATTCGAGGTGGCGTAGGCGGTCGGGAACGTCCAGCCGTTCGCCATCTCCATCTTCACGACGAAGAGGCCGGAGTCCTGGTGCGGCTTGCGCGGAAGGTTCCGAGCACCGCCCCGCTGAGACACCTGCCGCCGGAACACGTTGATCTCGACGAGCCAGGCGGTGAGGACCTTCACGTCGACGCCGAAGAGGTCGGCAGTCTCGCGCATGCCGATCAGTCCGTCGGCGGCGAGGAACTTGTCCCACTTGCCGGCCTTCGGCGCGGCGACCTCCAGCTCGGCCTTGATCTTCTGCTCGCGCTCGAGGGCGAGGACGTACTGGCGGGCCATGTCCAGCTCGGACATCGGCTTGGTGGTTGCGAGCTCTGCTTTGCGGGTCTGCTCCGTGAAGTACACCTGCGCGGCGGCGACCTGCGGCTTGTTCGGGTCGCCGTTCATGGCGACCAGGTAGCAAGCCTGGCGGCTGAGCCGGAAGTCGCTCCTGGTTCGACCGCCAGTCCCTTGTTCGGTGAACGCCGAAAAAGCCTGGTCAGAGTAGGTGCCGGTGTTCTCCGAGGAGCGGATGGCCCGAGCGATCACGGTGTTGGAGAAGTCCTCCCACCGTGCGTATCCCATCAGCGGCATCAGCTCTCGTGCCGACCACCACTCGCCTGCGTGGTCCTCGCGGCGGATGGCATCGAAGGAACTCGCCCCTTGGTGGTTGCCATCTGCTGCTGACACGATAGTGTCTCTAGCGGACAAGGTTCTCTCCTTGAACTCATGGCCCTCGGCGGGTGCCACCGCGCGGGGGCTGTTCCATGTGCGGCCGTGTGGCTCGCGACACTGGGCTGAAGCTTACGTGCTGTTACCGCCACTTGGGGTGCGACAGTGGTCAACTCGTGCGCGCGCGACACAATTTGGTGCAGGCCCGGCACGGTCGCTTCTCGCACGAACGCCCGCCCCTCTATGAGCCGGCGAATCCCGGGTGTCACGGTTTCCCAGTAACAGACGAGCATCCGCGGAAGCTCCCTACACCGGGCATCGGCCACTGTTCAGCTGCTCCCCCGGGTTGGCACGAGGGGCTGACAAAGGGCAGGGGCTGGCCGGCTGGGGAGCGATAGACTCCGGCGCAGCCAGCCGCTGCCCCCGGCTCGGCTGGACCGATCAGACCTAAGGCAAGGAGCCTGACTGATGGGACGCGTCAAGCCCGGGAAGCCACACCGCGAACGCCTAATCCGCGAGACCCGCGAACCCGAGCAGCCCTTGCCCGACTGGCCCAAGAGCCACGTCAGCGCTGAACTGACCGGCGACGATCAGTTCGAGTGCGTCCTCGTCACCATCCACGGAGTGGAGCATTACCTACATGCATCCACCGCGAGGGAACTTCAGTTGATGCTGGACAGCAAGCTGAAGGAGTACAACGGCGTGTGCGAAGAACTTGGGGTCCCTCAGGTGTGACCGCGCGCCGCGCATAACGTGCGGCTACCTGCTGCCGAGAATCCGCTCGGCGCGGGCACGGCGCTGCTCCTCCTTCTGCCAGGCGCGGCGCCTGGCAGAGCCCTCGTTGTTCTTCCTGCGCTCCTCGTCGTCGAGGAGGCGGGCCACGGTGCTCGGGTGCCACTGGCCGCCACGCTTGGACGGGATGCCCTTCTCGTTGGCCTTCCGGGCGATGGCCCTCACTCCGAGGCCCTCCGCCTTCCACTGCTTCAGCAGCGCCAGGTTCCGCGCCTCGCTCTCGTCGGTAGCGAGGGCCTTGTCCTCGGCGCGCTGTCCGTAGCGCGGGGCGCCGTAGGCGTAGCCCCCCAACTCGCCCTTCGTCTCGCGGCCTTCCCTGAGTCGCTTGCGGATGAGGCCGCGGTCGAGCTGAGCGAAGACTCCACGCATCTGCCGCATAGCCGTGCGCATGGGGTCGGTCTCGTCGTCCTCGAGGTGCTCGCCGTGGTCGGCGGTGAATGCCCGGCCGCCGAGTGCCCACACGTAGGACAGGACGGCTTCCTGCACGGTGAGCTCGCGGGCGAGACGGTCAAGGTTCGGGGCGAGGATGCCGTCTGCTCGTCCTTCGCGGATCCACTCCATGGCCTCCATGAGGCCCTCGCGTTCGTCGATCGTGGACTTCCCGGTGAGAGCTTCGTCGGTGACGACGTGGACGATCCGGTGTCCGCCGGCTGCGCTGGTGTTCCAGCGGCGGCAGTCTCGCTCTTGGGCGTCGAGACCGTAGCCATCGGTGGCTTGCCCGGC
This sequence comes from Streptomyces sp. PKU-EA00015, assembly GCF_013387495.1. Lineage (GTDB taxonomy): Bacteria > Actinomycetota > Actinomycetes > Streptomycetales > Streptomycetaceae > Streptomyces. The sequence continues at coordinate 288,130 of NZ_JABZEE010000002.1, forward strand.
GGTGGAGACGCGGCGGCAGATGACGAGTCGGAGGCGCGCTGCAGGCTTGACCATGTGTCAATTGTACCCATCTATAGATATAGATGGGACAGTGCAGGTCAAGCGAATGCCCCTCCCGCCCGAAGGCGAGAGGGGCTTCGTCAGGAAGGATTCTCCTGCAGCGGGGGCTCGGGGATCGGCTCTGGTGGGGCTGGTTCGGGCTGCGGTTCGAGGACGCCCATGTCGACGAGCGTCTCAGCGTCCGCGCCCGTCTGATCCATCTGCCGCACCGCAGGCCGCTCCGTGGGGAGTTCGCTCATGTCAGCCTCCTGTACGCGACGGTCGCGGCGAGGACACCCAGACTGAGAGGCCCGCTCGGGGACGGATCTGCGGCACCGTCCCGCCGGCACACGAGCGCGTCGGGATCGTTCTTCGCAGGCTGCAGGCTGTACCCGTCAGGGCACGTCTGCCCGTCCTTGCCGTCTTGGCCGTCGGCTCCGTCCTCACCAGGCGGGCCCTGGGGTCCTGCCGGGCCAGCTGGTCCCGCGGGACCGGGTTCGCCTTGCGGTCCAGGCGGGCCCGCTTCACCAGCGGTACCGTCCTCTCCCGCAGGCCCAGCGGATCCGACACCGTCTGTGCCGTCTGTGCCGTTGGCGCCCGGCTCCCCCGACGGTCCGGCCGGACCGATGGGACCAGGCGGCCCCGTGGGCCCGGGGTCACCCTGCTGGCCGGGCGGACCGCTGGGTCCGACGATCCCCTCGCCCGGCTCGCCGCGTGAACCGGGCGGGCCGGCAACCGGCTTCTCCCCAAGCTGCTGAACCTGTGCGGCCAGCGCGTCCCGGGCAGCGTTCGCCTCGCGCAGGTCACGCGCCAGGCCCTGCGTCGTGATGATGAGGAACGCGAACCCGGCCAGCCCGACAGCCACGGCCAGCGCGAACACGAGGTCGTGCCGACGGTGGACGAGCGCTCTGGTCCTGTGTTTCATGCGCCCGCCCCCTGTGTGTTGATGTACACCGTCAGGAGCAGCATCAGGATCGGAGCGACGATGGCGGAGAACAGCAGTCGCCGGTCCTGTGCGCGGCGGTCGGCCTGCTTCTGCGCCTCAGCGCGACGGTCCTTCTCCTCTTGCTCGAGCGCATCCTCGATCGACTTCACTCGCTCGATCAGCAGTGCCGCGGCGGTGTCGCTCGCTACCTTCTCCAGCTGGTAGCGCTCCATCGACACTTTGCTGTCGAGCCGGACACCCAGCTCTCGGAAGTCCTCCTTGAGGTCTTGGCGGACGTCCTCGAGGCGTCGCATCACCTCGCCGAGAGTCGGGTCGTTCTGCACGGGTGGCTCCGATCAGACGCCGGTCGGCTTGATGGGTGCCGGCGTGGGTGACACCTGTACGCGGGTCAGCAGGGTGAGCGCGGCGAGGACGGCCGTGTTGATGGCGCCCACGGTTTCCTGCCCCACCTCGTAGCCGAACGTGCCGACGAGAACGGCTCCGGCGCCGACGATGGCCGTGAATGCCTGCGGGGCGACGGGCCGGGTCATGAGTGCGGCGATGCCGCCGAGGATTGCGGTGGCGACACCGACTATGGCGCCGGCCTGTTCTGCCGTCAGGCTGGTGATGCCGAGGGACACGATGAGGCCGAGCACTGCGGCCAGCGTGTTCAGGACGACAACCGGTTCGCGTCCGAAGAGCTTCATTGCAGGCTCACTTCCAGTAGAGGCCGCGCACCCGCGCGGCAGTGATCGGGCCCGGCGTCGGGCTGTCGTTGTTGCCGGGGTAATAGATGACCTCGAAGCGGACCTTCTCCGTCGGCTCCACAGAGCCGGCGTGCGGGAAGTCCATGAAGCTGGCGCCGCCCGTGGTCATACGCTCGACGATTGGCCCGGTCCAGCGGGAGCCGTCGGGCCGCACATGGACGAAGCGGCCCTGCACGGTGCCGAGCGGGACGGGATCCTCGATGGTGAGGTGTACGGACGCCGTGTAGTGGGTCGCCCCGGTGAGCAGGTCGGTCCTCGAGATGGGGATCGTTGTCCACTTCGCCGCTGGCACTGTCTGCGGGGTGTCGGTGGCGAGACTCCAGTTGACGGGCATGTCGGTCTCCTCAGACGGCGCAGGGGCTGGGGCCGGTGCGGGCTTGGGCTGCGGGGCGGGTGCGAGCCGTTCCTTGATGCGGCCGCGCATCCAGTCCATGCCGAAGCCGCGCGGGTCGACCTTCCCCGGCTGCCACTCCAGGTGGCCGATGACGGATCGGTGCGACCAGCCGTGCGCCCGGCAGATCGCCGCGGCCGCCTTCTCGATCGCCTCGAGCTGGGCGTCGGGCCACGGGTCCTTGCCGTCGCCGAGGTTGATGGCCTCGAAGCCGTAGAAGTGCCGGTTGCCGTCGGTGTTCGCCTCGTTGTCCGCGGGCAGCGTGGCGCTCTCGTTGACCACGGCCTGGTGGACGTCGTCGTCGCCCGATCCGGCATGGTTCGCGCGCCCGGCGCTGACGAGGTAGACGGTGCCGTCCTTGGCGATGACACCGTGGCACAGAGGACCCGGCAGGCTGGAGTGGCCGTTGTAGCAGAGTTCGACGCTGGCCAGGGTCTGCTTCGCCGTGTCGCCGCGGGTCACGGTGTGGTGGATCATCACCCCGTTCACCGGGCCCCACGCGCCCTTGTGGTTCCGGTTGTGCGTGCGCCAGGAGCGCACCTCCACCACGCGCAGGCCCTCGCCGCGGAGGGCCTTCAGCAGCCTGTCAGCGGACAGGGGTGTGGCCATCAGGTCTCCAGATATAGAAAAGCCCCGACGCTGCGGGGCTGGTGGGCGGGTGGCGGGGCAGGTCAGTCGTCGACCCAGGTGGCCATCATTCGCACGTTGTCGTTGGTGCCGATGCCGGCGTTGCCGGAGATCGTCCTCAGCGTGATCTCTCCGGCGTCGTTGATGATCGCCTCGCCGTCGACGGCGCCGGTCGCGTACAAGGTGTTGATGGTCTCGGGCGGGCGCCACGCGCTCGGGAGGGTGCCGATCAGCGGCTCCGGGGAGAGGTTGCCGGAGCCGGCGCTGCTCTCGTTGAGGGTGCCGCCGGTGCGGGTGATGAGGACCACGACGGTCGAGATCCCTGACGCGCGGCGGCCGATGAAGCTGCTGACCGACCAGCCTGTCTCGGCGGTGAGGCCGGTCGTCGCGGTGGTGATGACCGGCGGCGGCACGACCCACGAGCTCCCGTTGTAGACCTCGATCCTGTTCACGTCCTGCAGCCACGTCGTCATGCCCTCGACCGGCGAGGTCAGGGTCGCGTTCCGGGTGGACGCCGAAGTGAAGGAGAGGACGGACCGCTTCAGGACCAGCTGTACTGCTGCCATGACGACGGAGATGTCGGGCGGGCTGGTCTTGCCCGGGATGGTGATGGACTGCCCGTAGTCGTCAGTAGCCACATCGCCTCCTTTCAGTAGAGCCGGTAGCGGGCCACATCGAGCGAGGCCCACGTGGCCGTGCCGGTGAAGTCGATGATCTGGATCGTGCCGTTCGTGTTGATGTCGAGGGCGCCGTGCACACCGGTCGCCAACTGTGTGAGGAACCTGGCCTTCCCCGCAGGCCGGGCCTCCACGGGTAGCGTCGCGACCGTCGACGTGGTCGTCGTCGAAGCCGGGGCGCGCGCGAGGCCGCACAAACTGGCCGTGCCGTCGCCGTTGATGCGGTACGCGGGCGAGTAGTACGGGGAGCCCCACGCCGACCAGGTACCGGAGAAGGTGAGCGCCTGCCACGTGCCCGCGGTGCTGGCGGGGGCTGTGCGCCCGTCCGCGATCCAACTGCCCGCGCCGGAGACGGTGATCGTGATCAGGTCGCCGACGGCTGGTGAGACGTAGGTGGAGCGCCGCCGGGCGACGATCCCGTCGGTCGTGGTGATCGTGCCGTCGGTGCCGACCGTTGCGACAGATGCGAGCCGCCAGTCCGCGCCGCGGACGGATGGGGTGGCGGCGGCTGCCCGGGTGGTCTCTGCGCGGAGGGCGTCGGCGAGCTCGGCAAGCACGGCCGCCATGGACTGTGTGCCGGTCACGAACCCTCCTTCGCGGAGATGGTCTGGACGCTGAAGTCCCCGCCGACCTCGAGCGGGACGCTGAAGGAGGCGACCTGGTGGAGCTCGCGGGTTCCGTCGGGGTAGACGACGCGGATCACATCCCCGGGCTCCAATGCCGGGTTCGGCAGCGTGCTGATGTCGGCGCTGGCGTTCGGGGCCTTCGCCGAGCGGAGCAGCAGCGTTGCCGCCGCGGTGCACTGCCCGGTCGTCGTCAGCGTCGACGAGCTGTAGAACATGGGCCTGCGCCCGAACGGGCCGCCCCAGTAGGTCTCGCTGCCGGGGTCGTTGTCGACGACGAGATCGGAGAACGGGCCCGCACCGGTCTCCGTGGATTCGCCTCTCGCGAGGACGCCGTTGTAGACGCCGTCCACGCTCATGCTGCGAGTGGCGGACACGTACACGCCGCCCTCGCCCGCAGCAACCTCCCAGACGGGGGTGGCGGTCAGCAGGTCGGGCAGCTCGGCGATGACGAACGTCCCGCCCGCGTCGCAGTACACCTCGGCCCCGATCGCCGCCCCGAGTTCGAGGATCGCCGCCCACGGGTCGCCTTCGACGTCCCAGGTGCGGGCCCCGATCGTCGCGCCCGCGACCGTGGACACGATCTGCGCGTCGGGTATCGACCGCTGGATCAGCGCCGTGATCGAGTTGACCGCATTGCCGGTCGCCCGGTGCGGCGCCACGAACTTGTCGTCCGCGATGACGGCCTCGAGGCTCTTGCCGCTGATGGTGACGGGTCCCTCGTCGACGTCCCCTCCTACCTCGTCGACGCGGAACACGCCCAGCGGCACCAGCTCCTGGGCACCGTCTGAGTAGCGGACGCCGCGGGCCAGCCGCAGCTGCGCGCCGTAGGTGGCCACCTTGTCCGCCGGGGTGCGTGGGATCAGCGACAGGTCGGCGACCGTGACCGTGCAGGTGCGGCGGGTCTGGCTGCCGCGGTCCACAGTGACCGAGCCGCCGACGTGCTCCAGATGCTCGACCTGCCCGTCCGTGCGGAACAGGGTGACCTCGGTGACCGGGGCGTGGGATTCGGCGAGAGTCGGCAGGAACCGGTCGGAGAATGGATACAAGACGCCTCCCCTACTTTGGCCGGTTGAGGAATACGTCCTCCCAGCTCGCGTACTTGGCCAGCACGTCAGCCCAGGTCGCGTTCTCGGTGAGCACGTCCTGCCAGGTGCGGCCCGCTGATCCGGCGACACCGACCGTGACCGGCATGTCGGTCTGCCGCAGCGGCAGCGTCCACTCCCGCCACTGCTCGGGCGCATAGTCGGTGATCCGCCCCTCGGTGATCTGGCCGACGGTGACATACATGTCGGAGACGCCCATCCCGGGCGCGGCCTGCCACAGCAGCACGTTGCCGGAGTCGAGGAGCCAGTGCAGCGCGGCCCGCTCGGCGTCGGTACGGGTCCAGATGACAAGGTCGCCCTCGAGGCCGCCCCGCACATCCGAATGCGTCACCGAGTTGCGGCGACCGCGGACCCGGTACTCGGCCTGCCCGATCTGCCGCTGCCACGACGGCGCAGACTTCACCAGCACGACCGTGTTCCGCTGCGGGTTGCCCGGATCCTTCAACCACGCCACGTTGGCGTCCTCGTGCGGGATCGTGACCGTGTCCGTGGTGCGAGTCGCCGTGACCACACCGCTCGAGTTGCGAGACTCGGACAGGTAGTAGAAAGCCGTCTCCAGCGGCGCCTCGTAGTCCTCGAGCACGACCACGGTGTCCGTGATGTCGACCCGGTCGACCAGGCCGTCCGGCCCGCGGACCAAAGTCCGCGACCCGTCCACCAGAACCCGCCACACCGTGAGCGAATCCGCCGAAGGCAGCTCCCGCAGCGTCACCGTCGTCGACGCCGACTCGGCATGCACCACCACCTCGTCCAGCGGCAGCGTCTCCCACAAAGCCACCCGGTCCATGCGCAGCACCGACGACGCCGACGTAGCCGTCAGCGTGTACTCGATCGCCGCCTGCGTCGCCCCCGCCGGCGGCGTGTGCGCCGCGTTCAGCAGCCACCAGTTCGGCGTCGGCACTGCCGCTGCAGCAGTCGCCGTCAGCCCGAGATCCGTGTTCGCTGCGTCGTACCAGCGGATGCCGCGAGTCAGCGTCCAGCCCCCGGAGACGACTTTCATGCCCGCCTCGACCGTCCAGTCCCGGCCCGGAGTCAGCGACCCAAGCGGGTACCTACCGGACCGGATCACCGACGTCGTAGCCGTCGATGACGAGATGTTCAGGCAGTAGTAGTCGTAGAGGCTGTCCGTGCCCCACGGATTGAGCCTCGCGATGGTGGCCGCACCCGACACCACAGTCCACGAGCCGACACCCTGCTCGAAGTTGGCGTCCTTGTACGGGACGACCGTGCCCTCACGCAGCTCAGGCGCCACGGTGACGTGAGCCAATTCCATGCGCATGACCTGGCCGGCGAGCGCGCCCGTCAGCCCGAACGCCAAACTGGCGTAGGCCGCGTTGGCGGGGGCGAAGTCGCTTGCACGCTGCGAGTACCAGCCGGTGCCCGGCGCGGCCAGCTCTGAGCGGGTCGCCTGGATCTGCGCCTCAGACGCGTCGTAGAACCGGAGCTCGACCCATGCGACGGACGACGCCGTGGGCGGGTTGAGATAGCACGCGCCCAGGTACTCCTCGCCCGGCGTGGCCGGGGCCAGTTCGGTGCAGCGGAAGTGCGCATCGCCGTTCGCCGTGACGGTCATTGCGGCGGTGTGCCCGCCAGCCGCGTAGAAGGTGGGCGACCAGGTCAGGGGCGGCACCGTGCGGGCGATCGTGCAGTTCGCGCCCGCGACGTGGGGCCAGTTGGAGGCCCGGTCGTGGGACTCCGCATCGAACGTCAGCAAGTTCCCGAGCGAGTGGATCGGCAGCCCGAAGTAGATGTTGTCGAAGAACTGGTTGACGTTCGCGGCGGCCGTTGTGGCGGAGAAGACGACCTGGGCGTAGGCCGCCCCCTCCGGCGCCACCTCGGCCACCGCGATCCGATGCCACGCCGACGACGCCGTGGCTGTCGTCATCGACCACGTGATACTCATCTCCGCCGACCACACGTTCAGCCAGCGGATCCCGATCCGCTCGGGAACCGTCGCCCCCGACGCGTCCGCGAAAGCTTCGTACTCCTGCCCCGCCGTGACCGCATACGACGAGACCGTCCGCGCCTGCCACTCTCCGGCCGAGAAGGATTTCACCAGCAGGCAGCCGTCCGTGGCCGACCCGCCTACACCCCGCGACAGGGTGCAGTTGAACTTCGGCGTCCAGCCCGACGTGTTCGGGTCGATCGTCGACGTGGTCTCCGACAGGAAGTTCCCGGGGATCGGCATCCGTCACCCCTTCCTGCCGGCGCGGAGAGTGGAGATGAGGGCCTGGTCGCGCTGGACCAGAACGCCCTGAAACTTGCCCATGAGCTCCCCAGAGTCGAGGACGAGGGTGCCTTCGACGACCGTGTCACCGGCAGGTGAGGCGGCCATACTCGTCAGCGCCTTGGCCTGCGCGGACGTGAAGACCGGCTCGGGCCGTCCGGTGCCGTTGTAGGCGAGGTTCATTCCGGGCTGGAGATAGCCGCCGCTGTCGTACTTGAACCCGTAGACGTCGGTGAACAGCGGGTCGTGATACGACCTGGCGCGGCTTCCGACCAGCACCCCGTCGCCGCCGCGGGACTCGACGTTGGTCCCGTTGATGGTGCCGGCCGTGTGGCCGACACCAGCGTTCGTGATGCCGATCATGAACGGGGACCGGTGATTGAGCACCCAGCCACCTGGGGCCGTGCGGCCAGAGAACGCTCCGGTGGCCCACCGGCGGTGCGGCTTCTGCCCGCGGATGACGGACTCGATCGCCGACAGAAAGCCGCTGCAGTCCCATGACGGGTTGCCGTTGCCGCCCCACTGGTACGGCAGGCCGTGCTGGGTGCGCGCCCAGGACAGGCCGGACTTGTAGCCCTTCCCGCCGATCCCGGCCGCCTTCAGCTTCTTATCGGCCTCGCCGGAGTAGCCGAAGATGGTCTTCAGCATCCTCTTCGGAACGCCGCTGATCATGTCCCGGTACAGCGACGCCGAACCCGAGATCTTGTCGATGAGCGGCTTGACGACCTTGTTCATGCCGGCGATCGCGGAGGCCTGCAGCCCGTCCTTCAGCCACGACACCCCGGACTTCGCCAGGTCCCATCCTGCGGATGCCTTGTCGCCGACCCAGTCGAAGATGCCGCCCTTCGCGAAGCCCTGGAACGGGGTCAGCGACTTGCCCTGCATCGCGGCCCGGTTGACGGCGAACAGACGGGCCCGCTCATACGGGTCACGCATCGCCTCGGACACGTACACGCCTTCGCCGCGGCGCATCGGAACGAGCTGGTCATCGCCCTGCCGCCACGACGACGTGCCGGGCAGAACACCACCTCGGGCGAACCCCTTCGGGAACGTGATCGGCTTCAGCTCGTTGGCACCGAAAGCGGTCGCGATCTTATTCCAGGTGGGGACAATGCCTTTGTTGTAGACGGTCTCCATGATGAACTTCACGGGCTTCTTCGCAATGTCCTGGATCTTGTCCCAGGCGGTGCGAATGAAGTTCTTCGCGGTCTCGAAGGACTTGCCGACCGCGTCGATGCCTCGCTTGATGTTGTCCCAGGCCGGCTTCAGTGCCTTCTCCCACAGCCACTTGCCCTTGTCACCGATCCACCCGAGGATCGGCTGCGCGTAGTCCTTCCACAGCTTGCTGATCGCCCTACCGACGATATCCATGGCGAGCTGGATGTTGTCCCACGCCGGCTTGATGGCCTTGTTCCACAGCCAGGACGCCTTATCGCCGATCCAGCCCAGGACGGGGCGGAAGATGTTCTCCCACAGCCACAGGGCGACGGCGCCGACGAGCTTGATGGCCTGCCAGATGCCGTTGAAGACGGGCTTCAGGACGTTGTTCCACACCCACAGGGAAGCCGTCTTGATCGCGGACCAGACGGCGTCGACGATGTCGCGGAACCAACCCCAGTTCTTGTACGCGTAGATGACCGCTGCCACCAGGGCGACGATCGCGATGATGATCAGCGTGATCGGGTTGGCGTTCATCACCAAGTTGAAGGCGATCATCGCGAGAGTCCACAGCTTCGTCGCCACCCAGACCCCGTAGATCAGCTGGATCAGCCACGGAAGATGCTCCGCAATGGAGCCGATCACCTTGGCGACGGCCCCCAGCGCGAGGTAGACGACAGTGGCGGCAGGGGCGAGCGCCTTAGCCACCTGCAGCACAGCGCCGATGATGTCCCCCAGCGCGCGAGCCACCACCGGGCCCATCTCTGCCGAGTAGGAGAGGAACTTCTCGAACTGCGGCGAGCCCTTCAGGTTGGTTGCCCAGTTCGCGAACCGGCCCGTGATCCGCTGCATGATTCCCGAGATCGTGGTCATGTGCGGGAGAAAGGCCTGGACGACTCCCGCCATCCCCTTGAAGATCCGGCCGAAGCTGATGCCGAGCCCCTCGATCGCAGGGCCGACAGAGCCGGCCAGGTCCTTCTTGAACTGCTTCCACCACGGCGACTTGAAGCCGCGGGAGATGCGGTCCTGAAGGTTGCCGATCGCCTTGGCCGCAGCGAGTACGAACGGGGTCAGGCCCGGAAGGCTGTTCTTGATGCCGTTCAGCGCCCGAGTGAAAATCGGCATCACGGCAGGCTGCAGGCTGCGCGACCAGGCGCCGAAAGCAGTCCGGAGCGACGTGAACGCGTTGAACGTTTGTCGGGCGGCCGGCGTCATCTTCGCCAGCGCGGCCTCGTACTTCGCCTGCGCGATGGCAGCCTGATCCACGCCCCCGGCCGCGGACAGCGACGCGGAGGCGATCTGACGCTGGGCATTGGCCACGGCGTCCGCCGCGGACTGCTGGGCAACAGCCACATTCGCCGTCGCCTCGCTGACCCGCTCCTGAGCCTGGGCAACCTGTCGGGCCGTCTCCACCTGCGTTCGGGCAGCCTCGGCCTGCGCGTCCCGCACCGCTCGGGTGCGGTCCTCGACCTGCTGCTGCGCCTGCGCCACACGTTCCTGCGCGGCACGCACGGTGTCGGAGCCGTCGACGCCGGCCTTGTTGGCGTCGGCAGTCTCCTGCTTGAGCCGCTTCGTCTCGGTCGTCTGCTCCTTCAGACGCTGTACGGCCTGGTCGTAGGCAAGCTGGGCTCGCTCAACGTCCAGGGCCGAAGCCTTGCTGCCCGCCTTGCGGACCCGGTTCAGCTCGGCCTGCGCCTCGCGTACACCGAGCTGGGCGTCACGCTGCGACAGCTCAGCTCCGGCGAGCTGCGCATTGAGGTCTTCGAGCTCACGCGCCGCCTCCCGACGGGCGTCAGTGAGATCCTCCTGCGCACGCTTGGCGTCCTGCTGGGACCGGGCCAGGTTGCGCTCTGCGTCCTCGATGGCGCGCGCGGCCTGAGCGTTGCGCTGCGCGGCCTGCATGACTGCGTCGGCCACAGCGGTCTTCGCCTGCCGTACCTGCTGCTGGGCCTGCGCGATCTGTCGGGCGCCGTTACGCTCGGCGGCGGCAAGGGCTTGCTGGGCACCGGCCATCTGCAGCGCCCGAGACGCGCCCTGCGATGCGGCCTGCGCGCCGCGGAGCGTCGACGTCGTGGCCGCCTCCTGTGCCTGCTTCTGTGCCTGCAGGGCACCGGCGATGCCGACGAAGGCCGGTGCAGCCACGGCGGCCAGGGCGCCGACCCCGACGCTGGCGGCGATTGCCGCAGATCCGATGGCGCCGATACCGGCGACCAGAACGGGAACGGCTGGAATGATCGCGAGACCGGCGATTGCCGCCGTGAGGTGCAGGACGGCACCGATCGCACCAGACGTGTCCACGTCGATCCGGGCCCGCTTGCCGTCCACAGCGTCGATCTGTGCCCGCACCGCCACCAGCTCGGCTCGGGCCGCCGCAGTGTCCGCCCGCACCTGCACGTTCGGGTGCGAAGCGCCCAGCCGGGTCAGCTCCGCCTCAAGCGCCCTGATCTCGGTCTTGGCCGCCGCGGCGTCGATGTCGATGCCGATCCGCTTGTTGGCCAGCGTCTCCATACGGACACGCAGCGCCTGCAGATCGGAGTCCGCCTCGGACGTGTCGGCACCGATCTGAAGCTGCGGCAGCGACCGGAACGCGGCCTGAAGCCGGGTACGGAGGGCGCGGGAGAACGCGCCCGCCGTCTCGTCCCCCTGCCGGGTTGCAGACGGGCGGGCCGCCCGGGCGCCGGCGTTGATGCCGTCCCGGATCGCCGGAGTGATCCGGGCCTGAAGCCGGCGGGCGATGACCCGCCCCATGTCGTCGCCGACCTGCGTGGCGGCAGGCACCAGCCCCTGCTGCAGTTGCGCGTAGATGCCCCGGGTGTTCGGGACGACATCGACCTCGACAGACCCCACCTGGATCGCCACGGAAGGCCCTCCTTCCGCGCGTCAGGCCGCGCCTCCATTGATCATCTTGAACAGGGTGCTGGCCGCCTGATCGGACATCGGCTCGCGCTGCTGCTTCGGCGCGACACCGGGACGCCGCATCGGCTCAGGCCGGCGCGGCTTACGTCCCTTACCGTCGGAGTTCGCGACGACGAGGATGTACTCGAGCTGGTGCAGCGAGTCGGTGATCCCGGCCAGCAGCTGCTCCGTCATGGACCAGCGGCCCTCTTCGGGCTTCCCGTTGCGGGCCTGCCGCTCGTACTCCTCGGGCGACATGGCGTTCCGCAGGGCGGTCATCGTGGACGACTCTGGCGGCAGGTTCTGAATGAGGACCCGCAGCTGCCGCCACGTCATCTGCCCGCGGTGCACGTCGAGGAGGTCGCGCTGGTAGTAGCGCCAAAGGTCGGCTTCTACCGCCTCCGCGTGCTCCTCGACGACGCCTTGGGTCCACTGGACTTTCCCACTGTCTCGCCGGACGCCTCGCTGGCTGTCTCGATGAAGGTGTTGATCTCATCGTTGGTGGGGTCGAGGTCGAGGTAGAGGTCGTAGGAGTCGGGGCTGAGGACGTCCTCGAGGAAGGCGTCCATGTCACCTGTGCGGAGCTTCCGCATGGTCGACTGCCGCCAGGCGCCGGCCGGTACGGATTCGACGTCCTTGCCGGCGAGCTGGACGGTCACGTAGTGGCCAGTGGCTTCGATCTCCTGCGCCTCGGCAGGGGTCACATCTTCGGTCTTCGCGGTCATGGCGCGGGCCTCCAGTGTTCATGGCGCGGGCGGAAGGGATAAGGATGGGCGGGCCGGGCCCGCGCCAGCAGAAGTGGCCCGCCCATCCAGCTCAGGACATCGGATCCGTCGGCGTGACCGGGATCTTGTCGACGTGGTAGACGGTGTTGCCGGCGTCGTCCGGGTAGGTCGTGATCGTCCACTCGAAGCCGGACATCTCGTCCTGCTTGTACGTGACGTCGGAGCGCTCGTTGATCTCGCCTTCCGGCACGTAGAAGCCGCGGTAGTTGTCACCGTCGATGACAAGGAACCAGAACGCGCGGCGGTCCGGGGTCGGGCTGGCGGTCTCCGCGAACTTGGTGATCCCCTGGCCGTCGGGTTCGAACTCGGTCGAGTCGAGCCGGTAGTGCAGGGACATCACCGACCGACGGGAGGTTTCCCACACGGTCAGCCCGAAGGTCCGCACGCTCTGGGTGATCTGCGTGCGGAACGGGCTGGTGAGGCCCCACGGGGTGAACTGCTGGGACTCCTCGTCCCAGCCGTTGACCAGACCGTCGTCCGAGATCGCACCGAGTGCGGACCAAGGAGACGGGGGCTGGGTGAGCGGCGAATCAGGGGCCGCGGTGCCCGTGGGGGCGACCCAGCCGCCGCCATTGGCGCCGACCATCGTCAGGTCCGCGGCGCGGGTGATCAGAACCATGATGTTCTCCAGACATGGGTGAAGCCCGCGCACGGGCGGGACAGCAGGGCTTGGCGCGGGCCCCGGCCGGTCAGTCGACCGGGTGACAGAAGATCTCGTAGGTCGCCCCGACCCGGCGCAGGGCCGTGTTCTCGTAAGGGCGGACGGCGGGCAGCGAGATGGTGCCGGTTCTGCCGAAGACCGCGGTCGCGGTCGTCGAACCGCGGAGCTGGTGCAGGATCATCGTCTTGATCTGCCCGGCCAGGGCGATGGCGTCGCCGCGCGTGGCGGCATAGACGTTGATATCGACCAGCGGCCGGTCCAGCCGGAAGCCGTCATCGTCACCACCGACACCCTCGACCTGCACCGTCGGCAACTCGCTGGCCAGGTTGTTGTCGGTCTCGTCACGGACGACGACACCGGCGCCGAGGCGCTGCTGCAGCCATCCGATCAGCTCGAGTTCGATGTCGACCATCAGCGGCCACCAGCCTGAGCAGCCCGGAGCAGAACGTGGTGAGCGGTGACGCGCTCGGTTCCGTACTCCACATGTGCGCCGTGCGGCGCCCGGTTGCCGACGATCGCGACCGCACGGTCCCGGCGACGCCCGCCCCGTGGCACCGGTTGCACGAAGAACGAGGACTTGTAGGTGCCGCTGTCGACGGGCGCGATCCCCTCCGCCACACCCTTGATGACCTCAGCCCTGCGCACCATCTCCGACAGGACCATCGGCGACCGCAGCAGCTGCCCGACACCCCTCTTGGACATCTTGAACCGTGCGGGCATCATGACCACCTCTACTCACTTGGGGGCGGCATGGACGTCAAGGGCGTACAGGGATCCATCCACTTCGACGGCGAATGGATCACCATCACGAAGAAGCAAGTCGGCGCCCAGCAGCGCGACTTCCGCATCCGCGCCGCGGACATCACTGGTACCCGGCTCAAGCCGGCCAGCCGCCTCTTCCACGGCTACGTGCAGGTCGTCCTCCCGGGCAGCGCACCCGCCGAAGAGGAGAAGAGCCTCCTCGCAGGTGGACGTCCGCACCAGGACGACCCACACAGCCTGTCCATCCCGCATCGCAGCAACGACGCGGCCGCGAAGCTGCTGGCGGCGATCGAGCAAGCTCGCGGCTAGCCGGTCACCCGGTCTGCCGCGAACTGCACCGGGCCCTCCAGCCCGGTGAACGGATTCTGTCCCCAGTCGCCGGGCTCGCCGGTGATCTCGCATCGGACACCGCGTATCAGCGCGCCATCCGTGGTGCGCACGTCGCTGCCGGCGGGCGCGTACACCGTCCAGCCGACGATGACCGTGTCCCGGGCCTGCTGCTGGTCCCCGCCGACCGAGGGCGTTTCCGCCCTGGGCGTCACCACACACCCTTTCAGGTCGAACGACTCGTCCGGGCCGGGCAGCGGCTGCCCGCGCGGATCTCGGCCCGGCGAGGTGCCAGTTCGCAGGATGCGCACCGTCTCCCCAAAGGGGTACGGGGCGGGCATCAGATCCACCCCCAGCCCGGCTCGTACTCCATGCCCGGGCCGTAGGTGTCATCGATCGGATACGTCGGCGTCGGGTCCGCGTCCTCGGGCGTCGGATCCACCGTGAACGCTCCGCCGCGGCCGGCCAGCGACTTGAGAGCCGCTTTGTCGGCCTTCGTGAGATACAGACCGCCCGAGCCGGACGGCCGCTGTACCGACATGGGGCCGATCGTCTCGTAGGACACCTGCTGAGGGTTCACGTAGGCCCGGCCGGCGACCGACAGCACGACGGCCGTCGCCTGGTCGGGCAGTGGCTTGACCACCGACTCGGCCAGCGAAACGGCCTGTGTGATCAGCAGATCCGCCCGGTCCCCGTCGATCTCTGGGAGCCCCAGGTACATGCCGAGCTGCTCGGCGGTCGGGGGCACGAACGCCATGATCGCCTCCTATGGGGCCAGGGCCTCAACGGCGTCGCACCAGGTCGCCAAGTCTGCGGTCGGATCCAGCTCCGCGCTCCGGGCCTTGGCGCGCTTCGATACCAGCCGATACTCGGCCGGGTCGCTGAGCAGCTTCCGGATCACCGACTCGTATCCGTCGGCGTCGTGAAGGTCGACGAAGACGCCCGCCTCTCCCAGCGACTCGCACAGCCCCGGCGTGGGGTGGGCGACCACGGGCAAACCGCTAGCCAGCGCCTCGACTCCAGCGCGCCCCCACGACTCATACGAGGACGGCATCAGCAGCACCTTCGTGCGGCTGTACACCTTCTCCCGCATCTCGTGGCCCGACAGGTGCCCCAGGATCTCCACGTTCGGAAGGTCTGGCAGAATCTGCTCCCCGTAGGCGCCGCGGACAGCAAGGAACTGCACGTCCGGCATACGCCGGGCCAGCTTCTCGAACAGCTGGCCGCCCTTCTCCAGATTGCAGTTGATGAGGGTCACCTTGTCGCCGGGCTTCGTGCGGTACTCCTCCGCGAACACTGGAGGCCGCACGATCAGCGACGACTTCGGCCTGATGCCCTTCGGGTACTCGGCGAAGAACAGCTCAGCTTCGCGCGCCATCCACTGCGAGTTGTAGACCGCGAGCGCCGTGCTTCCTGAAGCCATCTGTCGGAAGCTGGGCAGGTGCGTGTTATGGCACACCACCGCCAGAGGCTTGCCGTAGCCGCGGGCCAGCGCGCCGGCCGACGGAACGTTCTCCAGGTGGGAGACGACCACGTCGGCCTGCCGGATCGCGGTGGCGGCATCCAGGCGCGTCTGCAGCGGGACGATTCGCACGCCGTCCAGGTCGTAGGCCTCCCGGTCGTCGGTGTACCGGGACAGCCACACCGCCACGTCGTGACCGCGTTCGACCAGAGCACGGAGCATGGAGTGGACCATCCACTCGGCGCCGGCGTTGTGGCGCGGCGGGTAGCCGTGCAGCCGGGCGACGAGCCGCATCGCCCGACTGCCCCTCCCGCCCTGCGTCACGAGCTGCCGCCCGCCGCCAGGTACTTGACGAACGCCTCGACGTCGCCGAGGACGAACCCGTAGTACGCCTCCGCCAGGAGGAGCACCAGGTTTTCCTGGAAGGCGCTGTGCACGCCGCCGTCCTCGTCGATGTACGTCGCCTCACGGGAGATCCGCACCGTGATGTCCATGCCGACGCCGTAGGCGGTCTGCGACCAGTCGCCGCCGATGGCGCGGAGGCCGGTGTCGACCGTGCCGGACTGGCGGCGCAGTTTGCCGGACACGGCGCGGGAGTAGGCAAGCGGGTTACCGACCAGCGAGCCGGCCAGTGCCATGTCCATTCCCGGATCCCGGGTCTCGACGAAGATCGGACGGCCGGTGGTGTCGGTCGCCCCGAGCAGGTCCAGCTGGAGACGGTGGTCGGCGACGGTGCCGGTGTAGTCCCAGTCGTCGGTGACGACTTCCCGCATGCCGTTGACGATGTCCTTGTAGATGCCGCCGGTGGCCTGCGATGCGGTACCGATCGTGACCGACTTGGTCGTCTCGGCGAGGTAGTCCGGGAAGGGACCGGTGGCGCCCTTCATGGTCTTGCCGTGGATCGCTGCCCGGTCGAAGGCGCGGGAGAACGCGGTCGGCAGGTCGGACCTCAGCTGCGTCCACAGGCCGGCAGCGTTGGACTGCACGACCTCCATGGCCACCGGGATGAGAACGGCGATCTTCTTGCCGGTCATGGTCTTGATGTCAACGCCGCCCGTACCCAGGGGCTTGCGGCCGGCCTGCTCGACCCAGTCTGCGGTCGGAACGTCCAGCGGAACCGGCACGGCCGTGTTCGCGGACATCGACAGCGGCACCCGGCGGGCCAGCGACATGACGGCGGACTGCTCGACGGACTTCTCGAAGATCGGGCCGGTCAGGGTCGGGGGGAGGAACGTCGCATCGACGTCGCTCAGCTTGATCGGATTCGTTGCAACCATGGAGGGCTACCTCTCTCAGCGGCCCTTCAGGGCCTGAGTCATGAGCCCGGCGAAGATCTCGCCGGGATCGGAAGATGTGCGATTGCCGTTGCCCGATGAGCCCTGCGTGCGGTCCGGCGCCGGACGGCGAGGACCGGTGTCGGAAGGCTTGGCCCAGTGCGGCTTGCGCTTCAGGAGGTCCGCGAGGTCACGCTTGATGCCGTCGGTGTCGATGGCCCCGTTCTCGTCCACGTAAGCGGCGAGATCGAGGGCGCCGGCGGCGTCCTCCGGGTCGGCGAAGTCCGCTGAGGCGAGGGCCTCGACCTTTGCGCCAACCGCCGTGCGGACGGCCTTTGCGGCCCGCTCCTCGGCGGCGGTGAGCTGCTCGGTGAGCCGCTCCTGCTCCGACTTCTGCGCGTCCTCGAGCTCCTTCGCCTTCCTGGCGAGCGGCTCAAGCTCCTTCAGGCGCTCGCGCAGGCTCTTCGCCTCGCTGTTCGCCTTCTTGATCTTCGCTTCAGCGCGCGCCCTGTCGAACGGCTCCTCTTCGGTGCCTTCCGCCTCCGGGGCGGTCTCGGGCTCCTGCGGCTCCTCGACGGGCTCTACTTCCTGCGTCTCTTCGGGCATAGCGATGTCGCCCTCCTGGGGCTGAGAAAGACCACCTCCAGGGCGGTCAAGGGGTTACAGAGCGGGCAGATGCCCGTGTTCGGCGAGCGCCAGGCGGAACCGCCTGAGCTGATCGCCTGAGTGAGGCGCCGCGAACTCGCGATACAGCCGCTCCCACTCGCGTGCGTGATCGGACAGCTCGAACCGCTGCCCCTTGAACACCGGGACCACGCCGCAATGGCAGCCGTCGTGGGCCCGGAAATTTGCGGTGTCCTGCTTGTAGACCGCGCCGCGGATGGCGAGGGCCTTGCAGAAATAGCAGGCCCCCAGGGCGGCTGAGCGCGCCCATGCCGTTGCCTGTGAGTCCCGCCGCACCGCCTCCTGGACAGTGCCGCGCCCTTGATCCGCGACCAGTTTCTGAGCGACCGCCTCGGCCTTCTTCTCTGCCTGCTCCAGGCGGACGTCCAGTGGTTCGCGCTGAGCCTCCGTGGTCTCAGGATCGTCCGGGTCCCTGGGCCATAGATCCTTCGTCGCCCACCGCAGCGAGTTGGACACCTGCTCCTCCGGCGGCGGACCCAGCAGTGGGACCGTGAACCGTCCCGTCACACGGGCTGCCACACGCTCCGCCTCGTAGTAGTCCGCGGCCAGCGTCGAAGACGCCGCCCCGTACTGGTCAACCAGTGCGCGCACGGCAGCAATCCAGTCCGGAACAGTGGCCTCGAGCCGCGATGGAATGATGATCCGCCGCAGACCCCGCATGTCACGTGCCAGGAGGCGTGTCAGACCCCGCTGGGTGCGCCGCTGCCGGCCGGCCGAGGAGCCCCCGTCAGAGACCAAGGTCGCCATCGTCGACCTCCGGCTCCGTCGAGTCCTCCTCCGACTGCTGCGCCAGCCGATCCAGGAGCGCATTGCCCTGCGCCCTTCGCCGATCCGCCGCCACCCTGCGCCGCTGGTCCTCGTTCAGGCCGGCCATCTCAAGCAGCACATCCGAATCGGCGGGCACGATGCCGGCCTGCGCGAGCTTCACCGCCGCATCGGTCTGCGCGGCCAGCGTCGGTGTCGCAGGGTTCCGCCACACCGTCTCGATACGCCGCGACCGGTCCGGCGGCTCGCCGTTCCGGAACCACAGCGCCAGGCGCATGGCTTCCCGATGCGTCGCGCCGAAACGGCGGATCCGGCGCTCGGCCTTCTTCACCAGCATCGCCTCGGAGCTGCGGATCGCGTCCGCGGAGGCAGGGTTGTCGCTGGTGTAGCCGAGCATGTGCGGCGGCAGCCCGAGCTGCGTCGCCATGATCCGCGCGTACAAATCAATGATCTTCGTCTGGCCGGACGGGTCATGCGCCGTGAACTGGCCCACCGTCGGCACCTGGCCGTCCTCGTCCCGCTCCAACGCCAGGACACGGCCGATGTACGTCTCCCACGCCGACTTCGCGTTCCCCTCCGCGTCCTGAAACGCCGACTCCGACGCGCCAAGAATGTAGCGCTGCGGGGCGCCGAAGAACTCGGCAGCCACCTCCATGCCCATCAGCCGGCGGCACGCCGCATCCGTGATCGACATAACCTCGGGCGTGATCTCGCTCTTGCCCACCCGATCCGCCGTCCGCTGCCGGTTCGCCATCCGCAGCACCGGCGGCATACCCAGGCGGTGCTGGTCCCGATCGATGACTTCCCAGCCGCCGTTCACCTCGACAGCAAAGATGGTCTCGCCCGGCATGTAGAGGCTGATCAGCCGCTCATCCGGAGCCAGGCCGAAGTCCCACTTGTCCAGCGACTCCCGCAGCGCGAAACGCGGCACCCGTAGGCGCGCATCCCAGTCGAGCGTCATATCCAGCGGAGACTCGAAGGTGATCAGCGGCGGGGAATCGGGATCGTCCGCAGAGCCGACCGTCACGTACTCACGGCCGTAGGTCAGCGCATCGAGGTGCCCCAGGCTCGCCTCGTCGAACCAGTCGTTCGACTCCGCGATCTCGTCCAGCTCCGAGCCGTCGGACCCGTCAGCCCAGCGGAACGCCTCCAGATCGAGCCGCTGCTCAAGCGCCTCCACCCCGATCCGCGGCCAGCCGATGACCGTGTGCAGACCCTTCAGCTGCGGCGGGATCGAAATGCCCAAGTCGCGGATCAGCTGCTCGCCGTTGAAGTAGGCATCCAGTAGCTCCAGCTTCAGCCGCTGGTTCATCAGATCCGACCGCAGCATCGTCAGAATCTGCTTCTCGTCGTCCGACAGCCCGATCAAAGGCAGAGTGGGAGTCGTCACCGCAGCACCACCACCCGTCCCTTACCGCGCGCGCTGGAGCGCTTCGCCCAGACCGTCGAGTTCATGACCATCCGCCGCAGCATCCGCGCACCGATGGCACAGATCGCCAAGTCGACCTTCCGAGCCGACTCGCGGTGCTCCTTGCCGATCGTGTAGCCCCACGCGTTCGTGCGACGCCGCGCGTTGCCGATGTGCTGCTTCAACACCTTGTGGCCGTCGTGCGTCAGCTGCCGCTCCAGGACGTCCCGATAGAAGCGGTCCACGGCCTCCGTGAACGTCTGCTGCCGCCGCCGGTCACGCATGTCCCACATGACCGCATGCCGGTTGGTGCCCGACTGCACCGCCTTCAGCTTCAGCCGCTTGCCGTACCGATGCGCCCACGCGTCGATGTAGCCGTCCCAGTAGCGCTCGCCGTCCGCGTCGTCCTGGCCGGCTCCCGGGTCGGCGAAGAACGCGATCGGCCGGTAGTCGGCGAACACCTGGTCCACCACACCGTCGACCTGGTCCCGCGGCACCCGCCACGGCGTTCCGTCAGGCCAGTTCGCCGGCTTCTGCCACACCCCGAACGTCACCACATGCCCGTCCGACATACGGCAGCCCACCAACCCTGTCGCGTCGTCCGACTTCGAGCCGTCGAAGAACAGCACCAGCTCGTCGCCAGGCTGAAGCTCGATGCCCTCATGCGGGCAGGCGTTCCACTCATAGGGAGCGAGGAACGCGTCCTCCGCGGCCACGATCTGGTTGAACCAGAAGCGGCGCGACCTCGAGGGTGGGTTACGGACGTCGAGGATCGACGCCTTCAGCCGCTCGATGTCCAGCCACGTCGAATCCCCGCGGACCGCCCGCAGCGTCGGCTCGATCCACGCCTCCGTCAGCTTCGCCTCGGCCGGAGCCTCAAGCGAGTCGTAGAAGAGACCCGTCTTCACCGCTCGTCCCGACTCGGCCGACTCGAACGCCTCCCGGGTCCGCTCGGCGACGCTGTCCTCGCCGGGCTCGTAGGCGTTGGTGATCGCCAGCGTCCGCGACTGCCCGTCAGCCGACTTGGTGGCGTTGCGCTCGATGACCGCAGCCATCTCGTGGCCCTGGTTCGACTCCACCCAGTGGTGGGTCTCGTTCATCGGAACGAATGTCGGCCGGCCGCCCTCCAGCGCTCGCGGCGACGAGGTGACCGCTTCGATCCGAGCTCGCCCCTTGTCGGCGTAGATGATCTCCTTGCCGAGGTCGATGCAGTACTCCTCGATCGCCCGCTTCGAGAACAGCGACGGGAAAAGAGTCATCGTGTTCCGCGTCTGGTCCTGGCTCACGGCCGCGATCTGAACCCACGCCGCCGGATGCTGCATCCCCAGTGGCTGCCCCGGCGGGATGCCCCACTCGTTGCCCTCGTCCGCCACCTGCCCCGACGGCCGGCACGGGCCGACGAACTCGAACCCGGACCAGGTGCCGACGACCGGATCCTTGCCCCAGCCCTTCAGCCGCTGGATTACCCCGTCGCGGTACAGGAACCGGTTCGTCACCGGATCCATCGCGTACCACCACAGAGTCAAGCGGGCCTGCTCAGGCGTGTACCGCCACGGCGCCCCCACATGATGCTGCAGATAGGTCGCCGTCCATGCCAGCGCATGCCAGCCCAACGTGTACTCCGGCAGCAGGAAACGACCATCAGGGCCACGCTTCCACGTCGGCCCCAGGATGGAGGGCTGAACGACATCGGGGACCTCCCCCTCAGCCGCCTGCGAGATCACGGTAAGCGTCCAACGGACTCACAGACGCCAACTTCGGACCGGACGGCTTCCGCTCCAGCTCCATACGAGCCCGACGCCGGTCGCCCTCCGTTGTCAGCAGGCTCGTCATCACCGAGTTCAGAGCAGCCACATACTGCCCGTTCGGCGGCCGGTCCGACGACAGGCCACGAGACATCAGCTCAGCCGCATACCGGGCCATCGCCCAGTCAGACGGCTCGTAGAAAGCAGCCTGCCCCGACTCGCGCAGCGACAGGTACCAGTCCGTCGCGATCTCGTGCCAATTGGGATCCGGTTCAGGGAGCTCGGGTAGATCCTCCGGCGGTCCCGCCGGTGCCTGCTTCAGCTCGGGCCCGTCGTCCTTGTTCCGGCGACGACGCTCCTCGCTGCGCTTCGGGATCGGTCCGTGTGCGCCCATGACGACCTCCAGGGTCAAGGCACGCCACCAGGGCGCGCAGAGTGGGCTTGGCGACCGCTCGGGCCGCCTCCAGGGCGGCCGTAACGGCGAGTAGTCGGCTGGCGGGCGGCCAAGGGAACCCGTACAGACAGTCAGGTGCTATACGGCCCCGATGGGCGGACGGCGGGGGGAGGGGGTATGCCCCCTATGTCCGATCCGGCTCAGCCGATCGATGTTGGCCGGCTCAGGCCATCTCGTGGGTCCAGGAGTGGGCCCATACATCGGTGTAGTCGGGCTCGACGACGAGCATGAGGTGATCGCACTCGCTGGTCGCGCTCCATGTCTGCATGGTGATCGGTACGACGACGTCGCAGTCGGGACACTGGACGTGCGCTGTGCAGGTAGCTGCCACTGATCCCCCTTGCGCTGGTCCTACCGCCTGCGCATGCCGGTGTTGGCCTTGCTCCCTGGCCATGTCCCTGTACGTGCTCGGTGCATGCGTGCGCAGTAGCCCTTGGCCCTGGGCCCGAGGTACTTGGCGAGCTGCCTGTTGCACCTGGTCCAGTCGCCTGGTGTTCCCCACCGGATGCGTGCTGCGCCGGCGCCGGTTCCCCAGTACCGCTTGAGTGCGGAGGCGTTGCCGCTCTTGCTCCTTGCCACAGTGGTTCACTCCTTCTGCGGCGCGGGCTCCTGGTCTTGGTGTTCGTCTACCCGTTGGATGTGGGCTCCTTGCCCGCTGGGTATGGCGAGGCAGAAGCCTTGGGCGTCGGCGAAGACGGCCCATCCGCTGTCGAAGGTGAGGGTGAGGGCGGGGTCCTCGATGAGGATGTCCTCGCGCCGTTGTTCGGCGGGGTGCTGGATGAGGTAGGCCGGCATCACTTGAGTCCGGGGTGTTGTTCGGGGGGCCGCTTGGTTTGTGGCCGCGGGTTGTTGCGCTGGGCCTCGTTCCCCTCAGCGCTGGACTTCTGGTCGTGGCATGGGCCGCATACGCCTTGCAGGCCGGCCTCGCTGTGGTCGTCCGCCTTGGCCACGATGTGGTCGCAAAAGCGGGAGGGCCGGACGCCACAGATCTTGCATATCGGGTCGCGTTCGAGGATGCGGGCCCGGATCTTCTTCCATCCGGGCGGCAGTCGCTTCACCCGGTCTGAGCCCTGCCAGCCGCCGCTCATGTCTTCAGGATGGAGGCGAGCGCGACGGCGTTGACGTTGAACTCGCGCACCCAGGCGATCACGTCGCCATCCGAGTTCCTGAAGCGGAAGACGCCTTCACTGATGTCGTGCTCGGCGCTGTCGGCTTCGACGTGCTGGACTAGATCGTTGTCGTAGACGATGACGTACTGTGCCATGGCGCGGGCTCCTGTGGGTTAGGCGGACAGCGCCCGCCTGATGCCCTCTTCGAGGGTCACCTTGGGCTGGAAGAAGTCGAGCATCCGGCTGGGGTCGCACACACGGTGGTGCACGCCTTGCGGTGCGGACGCGAGGTGCTTGATGGTGGCCGTGTATCCGGCCTGATGGGTCACGTATCCGGCGAGCTCGTCGAAGCTGGTGGCCCTGCCCCATCCCAGGTTGACCGGGCCGGTCACTTCCTGGTCGACGGCCGTGAGGGTCGCGCCGACGAGGTCGTCGATGTGGATCCAATCGCGGGTGGACTTGCCGTCGCCCCAGACTTCGAACGGGTCCTGCCGCTGCTTGGCGCGACGGATGAACGCCGGGAAGGGGTACGCCTCGTCCTGGTCTTCGCCGTAGCCGGAGAACGGCCGCAGCACCGTCATGCGCGTGCCCTCAGCCGCCGCGTACTGGCACAGCTGCTCGCCAGTGAGCTTCGCCAGCCCGTAGGTCGCATCGGGTCGGCCGGGTTGCGCGTAGTCGATGTCCGACTCCACCAGGCGGTGGATGTCGCCGGGCTGCTGCAGGGCGACCGGGTAGGCGGCCGAGCTGGAGAAGTACACGGCCCGCGGCGTCTTCGTGCGGGCCAGCCAGCGCATGTACCAGGAGTCGAGGGCGAGATTCGTGGCGACTCCGAGCGGGGAGCCGTCGATGCTGGCCCGGCCTCCGACGATGGCCGCGCAGTGGATGGCGAGGTCGTAGGGGGCGCTGTTGAAGCGGAAGAGGTCAAGGGCGTCGGGGCCGTTGACGATGTCGACCGCGGTGACGTCGTCGCCACGTGCGTCGAGCGCGGCGTGCAGGTGGCGTCCGACGAAGCCGGCGGATCCGGTGAGGAGTACGCGCATCATGCCGCCTTCACGGCACGGAACACGCCCCACGGCAGGTCGTGGTCGAGGGGCTTGAGGCCGACGCGCTTGCAGATGGCGTCCTGCTGGTCGCGCGACCAGGTGGTGACGCCGATCCACGAACCGGCCTCGCCGGGCTCGTCCGAGAGGGGCCAGTCGAGGATGAGCAGTCCGTTGACCTTCACGGCCGCGCGCAGGCCGGTGATGATCTGCTCGCAGGCTTCGTAGTCGTGGTGGATCAGGACGGCGAGGGAGACGACAGCGTCGGCCTTCTTCCCGATCTGCTGGGCAAGGTCCGTGCCCACGCTGGTCACGGTCGGCAGGTCCGGCTCGCGTTCGGCGAGACGGGCGAGCATGGCCTCGGACGCGTCGGCCCCGGTCACGTCGTAACCGAGCTCCCGTAGCGGGATGGCGACCCGGCCGTCGCCGCAGCCGAAGTCGACAACTCGACAACCGTCGGGGAGCACGGTCGCCAGCATCTCGGCCTGCGCCACACCGGAAGCCCAGTACGCCTCTTCGGAGATGCCTCGGGTCGGATGGATCGCCGCCGGGTCGGCTTCGTTCCATGCGGCAATGACACCGTCGGCGCTCATGCGACCTCCTCGATCAGGGTCCGGAGCTTCGCCAGGTCGGTCTGAAGGCCGCCGTTGTCGCGGTAGTCGTAGTAGGCGGTCGCGTCGGCGGTGGACTGCTCGGAGCTGTTGCACTCCTGGTAGCCCTGGTCCATGGCGGCTTTGCCGTTCGCCGGGTGCATGTGCTCAAGGATCACGTCGCCGAGGTAGGTGATGCGGCCCATGCCGCGGCCCCAGTCCATCCATACGAGGTCGAGGCACAAGTGCACCAGCGCGGGGGGCGCCATGTAGCCGAGTGTGGTGACGATGTCTGAGGTCATGGCGACGGCGGTGGCCATCAGTTCGCCTTGGAGGAGGTCGTTGCCGTAGACGATGCCGGGCCCGCCGGAGAGGCAGATGCGGAAGCGTTCGTCCCATCCTGGGGTGCGGGGCCTGTGGTCGTCGCCCATGAACGCGAGGAACCGGTAGCGGTGCGCGTTCAGCGTGGCGACCTCGTTGAGGGTGCCACAGAGGCGGAGTCGCGGCCCTACTGACCAGTGGATGCGCGGGTCGTTGATGTTCTCCATGTGCTCGCGGTATCCGGCGAGCATGGGGTCGTCGTCGTCGACGGCGAACAGCAGGTCCGCGGTGGCGCCGGTCTGGCGCCAGCAGTCGAGGATTGCGAGGACGCTGTCGGGCCGGCCACGGGTGGGCACGATCATCAGGAGGTCGTCCATGGCGCGGGCTCCCTGGCTATCTCGGCACGATGCTGATCTGCGGGGTGGGGACTTCGAGTCGCATGCCGTGCTTGGCGAGGACCTTCTCGATCTCGGCGGCGCAGGCCTGCATGCGGGCTTGTTCGTCTTCGATGAGGAGACGGCGGGCTTCCGCGAGCGGGTCCTCGTCGACGATCGCGGTGTCTGGGTTGTTGGCCTGCACGTCGGTCCTCTCAGGCGGTTGTGGAGTCGGTGAGGAGGCCGAGGTTGGCCAGGGCGGTGAGGAGGCTGGCCAGTGCCGCGTTGCCGCCCTTGGCGCCGGTGACGGTGGGCTTGGCTACGGCGGCGGCGTTGTAGAAGCCGAGCGTGGTGCCGAGGTGACGGAAGGCGAGGGCGACGGTGAACGCGTCGTCGGTCTTCAGCGAGTTCGCCGCGTCCCGGTACAGGTTGGTGTCGCGGGTGGCGCCGTCGCCCCATTCGTGCTTGCCGACGGCGTCCACGATCATTCGGGCGTTGCCGTCGCCGGAGACGCGGATGTCCACGGCCCGGTCGGTGGTGGCGGTCATCAGCGTGGCGAAGGCGGCGGCCGAGCCCGGCGAGGAGGAGGGCACCGCGTAGAAGCCGTGCTGGCCCGACGTCGCCCAGTTCACGCGGACGCTGCCGCCTGTGACCGTGGAGCCGCCCATGGCCACCTGGCCCGTGCTGCGGCGGATGACCAGGCCAGCGCCCAGTTCGGCGCCCGCGTCGCTGTAGCGGACGATCTCAAAATCCGTGCCAAGGTTCGAGCCGGATTCGGTGGTCGTGTTGGCCCTGACTCCCCACCGTCGGCCGGAGGTGGCGCGGTCGCTGGAGATGCTGAGCAGCATCTCTTTGGGGACCGCGTTGCTGCCGCCGATGCGCAGGTAGCCAGTGCCGTGAGCACCCAGGTTGGCCCTGACCGACAAGTCAGCGAGGTTGGTGCGGATGTTGGTGACGTCGACACCCAGCAGGCGACTGGCCTCGGGCAGCTCCTGGTCAGTGAAGGGCACCTCGAGGCGGGTCTGGACTGCACCCGTGGTGTCGGGGACCTCAACGCTCCAGTGGCCATGCATGGACAGGCCGTCGTTCGACCCGAGGTGCGCGCCCGCCCAGGCGACCGGAACCCACTTGGCGTCCGGGTCGGCATTCCCGCTGACGTCGTACCCGTGGGTCATCGCCCCGTTCTCGCGGGCCGCGTACCAGGCGTCCATCGACTTGGCGTTGAAACGCATCAAAAACCGGCGAATGTTCTCGCCGTAGGAGCCGACGTCAGCGCGCTGGTACGAGTAGAGATTCAGGCGGCCGGTGGAGTCGAACTGGCCCGCCTGGCCTTCGTCCTCGCCGCCCGCGAACGACGACGGGATCGACAGGGACTCGACCGCGCCCGGAATCCCGAGCGGGTAGCCGGCGGGGGCGCCGTGCCGGTCGATGACGAGCCGGCCCGTGATGGTGCCGCCCGTAGTCGGGAGGGCGCCAATATCGGCTGGGGCGAGCGCGTCCGTGCCGCCCGTCGCGTGCGTCGTCTTGTGCGCGAGTGGGGTGCGGGCGTTCGTCGTGGTGGGGTCGGTGGACCGGAGCGCGATCGTGGCCCCTGCCCCGGCTGCGCCGAGTGGCGGCTGGGGGCCGGTGACGACGACGTACTCTCCAGCGGACGGTGCCGTGGGCGCAACGTCGGCCAGGTCGACGTTCGGGGCGGCGGCGGGAAGGCTCAGCGGATACGAGCGGCCCGGGGCGTCATACCACCTCTCCTGCACCCTGTACGTCCAGCCGACGGGGGTGACGTCCGCGTCGTCGGTGGCGAGCAGGGTGACCGTGACCTCGCCGGCCTCGTCCAGGGTCGCCTCGATGGTGCCCAGGATCAGGGTGCCGTGCGTGGCGGAGGTGAGGATCGCCGGCTCCGGCGTGAACAGCAACTTCCCCTTGAACGGGCTGCCGTCCGGGTGGGCGTAGGTGCCGGTGACTGTGACGGTCGACAGGCCAGCAGGCAGCGGCATGCGGCACCTCCTGGCTTGTGAGTCCCGCCGCCGTGACGGGGGGATGGCATGGCGGCGGGACGATCAGGCGGCCTTGGGGGCTCGCTGCGGCATGGGCCGGTAGTTGGCGGCCAGCTGCTCGATCTCGGGGAGGGCGTACATGGTCTTGTACTCGTGGCCTTGGCCGGAGTACCTGCCGTTCCCCTGGAAGCGCTGGATCTTGCCGCGGCGTGCCCATTGGCGGATGGTCGGGCCGGGGACTCCTGTCGCGGCGACGGCTTCGTGTTCGAAGACGAGGTCTCGTGTGTAGAGCTCGGCCGGTCGCATTACACCCCCGGGAACGACGAAAGCCCCCGGCGGCGGCTGGGGGCTTCGAGGTATGACGGCACACGTGTGCTACGCCGATGGCAGTGTGACATACAGGTGATCGCTCCGGCAAGCAAGGCTCAGGAGGCAGTCGGCCTCCGTCGGTTCATCCACTCGCGATTGCGGTCAATCAAGAAGCGCATGTGCTCGACGAAGTACACAGGCCGGCCCTTATCGTTCCGGCCAGCTGGGGTGATGAGCTTCCTGTGCACCCAGCCTTGAACCGTGGACTTGTTTATCCCAAGGAGCTTGGCTCCTTCTGTTGCTGTCGCCAGTTCGCCAGTCGTTGGCTCAGGGAGCTCCACTGGCATCTTGGTGCGCCGATATCCCGTACCGAGGCTGGCCACGCTGGACCACGAGATGTCAGGTGCGCCGTGGAGCTCACGCACCGCGGCGATGTGGGCGAGGAGCCGCTGAGACTGGCGGAAGTACTCGCCCTTCTTCGCGACGCGGTCAGCGGCGAATTGGCGATGCCTGGTCATCTCGAGATCGTGCCCACCAGGCTCGTGCGCCATGATCTCGTCGGGCATCAGGGAGATGAAACGGGCTACGGGATTGCTGGTCGTCCCGATCTTCACGAGATCGCCGCGTCGCACGTAGTAGACGATCGAGAGCCGCTCGGGCTTGGCATGCCGTTTCCGAGTCTCTTCCTCGTGAGCCTTTCGACCCAGTTTCGCGGCGATGCCGATTGCAGTCGCGTCCAGTTCCACGCCGGCTGCCGCCATGTCCTGGAGCGCCTTGGCGACGAACGGAAAGGCAGGGTCCTTCGTGTCGACCTGGTGGATGAGTAAGGCGATGCTGCGACGCGGGCCCGTAGCACGGTCTTTGATGCTCTGCGGAACGAAGGGGCTACTCTGATGCACGTCGATCTCCTTGGGATCGTCCACGCCCCGGAGGTGTTCGCCCACCTGCCGGGGCTTTGATTGTTCCATCGGGCGCTGACAACCCCTTTGCCCTGCGGCGCCGTTGGTCTCTGCGGGACACTGCGGGCATGCCTACGGTGTTCAGCGTTCAGGCTGCGTCGCGTGAGGAGTGCGCCGAAGAACTAGCGCGCTTGTGTCGGGCTTTGGGGTTGCGCCCGTCGCTTCTGCCGGTGCGGTCGGTGGGCACGGGTCGGTGGATGGCTCGCGCGACTGCGGCCCCGGCCACAGAGGGCCAGGGCCGCGGGTAGACGCTGGCTAAAGGTTGTTGGTCGTCTTACCCCACAGGCGCGAGGCGCTGTTCACGGTCTTGTGCCGCTGATAGACGGGCCCTTGGTAGTGGTGGTGATGCTCGGCGGGCAGGACGTCCTTGGCGCGGCGGACGAGGCGGCTGAGGGCGAGGACGAGGACGGCGGGGGCACCGAAGACGAGAGCCACGACGATCGGGTCGGCGTATCCGGAGGCCCACAGAACGGCGGTGGTTGCCCCACCTGTGGCAGCGATGACCCCACTTGCGCAGAGCATGCGAGCACAGTCGTCCACGGCGCGGGCACTCATGGGCGGCCGGCCTGGCTGAGCGACGGGCGGAGCGCTGCCGACGACCGGCACGGGGCTGGTGTCGCGAAAGCTGGTGGCGAAGTCGGCGATGATCTTCCGGGCCTCTGCTTCGGCCTCTGCGGCGGTCATGGCGGCGTTGACGGGGTTGATCTCGGTGGGCATCAGATTCTCCTGTCGGTGATCATCATGGGGGCTTTGACCGTGCCCGAGGCCCTGCCCCCGGTTTGTGTCTTCGCAGGTGAGAGGGTGCCCGGGACCGTGTCCGGCTGGGTCTTGGTCGGGCCGTGACCCTGCCCGGCTCAGGCAGGGTTCTGACGGCTCAGGCAGGGTGCAGACAGGTTCAAACCAGGACAGCGGGCAGGGTGCGAATGCGACCTATCGGACGGCATGGAGGTCGTCGAGCCGGTAGCCGCGGGACTCCCTGCCGTCGGCCGTAGCGACCTTCACGGCCTTGAGGTCGACCCCGTCAGCGGTCAGCGCGGCAGCGAGCAGCTTCCCGACGCGGGACCCGTACTGGGCGTCGCTCTCGTCGGCTCCGCGCTCGAACTGCGGGTCTATCTGGGCGAGGTAGGCGAACACTTCGGCCCGGGTCGCTTCGCCTCGGCCGGTCGACGAGACGGCCTTGACCAGGTGGTCGAGGAAGGTCGTCGCATCGTCGGCGGTTTCGACTCGCCCGTTGCCGATCGGACCGCCAGCTGTCATTGACACGCCGGTCTCGACCTTGAGCCGGTCCTCGATGGGGTCGGGGCATCGGCCCGGTACGCGCCCCACTGCCTCTCGCAGCGCCAGGCCGGCGAATGCCGCCTTGCGCAGGTCACCGTTCTCTACGTCGACGAACAGGCTGCGTGCTTCGATGAACCCTGTGTCGGGGGTGGTGAGCCAGCCGCGGCCGCGAGTCGACTTACTGTTCTCGATCTTGCTGGCGTCGTAGCCGTCGCCAGCGACACCGTCGCCGAGGATCGTGTTCGACGCCGTCGCGGACTCCACACGCATCGACCAGCGGCCGGAGCAATTGCCCCGCAGCCGGGACGGCACGACATCGACCTTCGGAGACTGCGTGGCCAGCACCAGGACGATGCCGACTGCGGCACCGACTGCGGCGATCTGCGCGAGGAGTTCCACGATCTCCTCCGCGTACTGGCCGTTGAGGCCGCCCTTGACCGTGTAGGTGGCGAGCTCGTCGACGATGACCAGCTCGATGCCGCCCAGCTGCTCCAGCAGCTCCTCGGTCGCCTTGGACACGCCGAGGTCGACAAGGATCTCGGTGCGCCGCTCCAGCTCGGCGGCGAGCACCTTGAGGAACTGGAGGAGCCGCTCAGGGTTGCGGCGGACGAACGTGTCGAGGGACTCGGCGATGCCGACGTACTCGCCGGTGCCCTTTCCGTCGAACAGCCGGACCCGGATCCGCGGGTCGAGCATGGCGCCGACGAGGATGTTGGCGATGGCCATGCCCTTGCCGGAGCGGGTGGTGCCACCGACGAGAAGGCTGTAGTCGGAGATGGTGGCCAGGACGATCGAGCCCCGCTTGTCGAAGCCGAGCGGCAGCCCGCTGCGCCAGGCGTTGACCTTGTCGGTGGTGCCGATCAGCGGGTTGAGGACGGCGCGGCCGAACGGGTCGGACATGGACACCCAGAAGCTGAACTGGTCCTCGCGCCCCTCTTTGCGGATGTCCATTTGGTGCCGCGGGATACCCAGGGCGGAGGCGAGGGCGTCGCCCTTCTTCTGTACGTCGGCGACGGTGACGCCGCCGGTCGTCTCGATGTGGACCAGCCATGCGCGCCCGTCTTGGATGACCGGGGAGCGGAAGATGATTGCCTGTTCGGCACGGATGATGCCGGCGTCGCGGAACGCGCGGTCGAGCATGTCGTCGGTCATGCGGTCGCCGTCACCGATCTTCGCGGTGCGGTCGTTGTAGATCTCGCCTGCCTCGGTGCGGCGGCCGATCAGCGCGAAGGCGACGAGGGTCGAGCCGGTGGCCAGCAGCCCGCCGGGGCCGCCGATCAGGTAGAAGCCGGTTCCCTCGGCGGCGGCGATCGGGGCGAGAGCGGCGGCGCCGCGCAGTGCTCGCTTGATGCGCGCGTCCTTCCGTGCCGACTTGTACTTGGACATCGCGGATACCGACGAGCCGAACGCCTTTTCCATCTCGGTGCGGCGCTTGTCCTTCTCCTTGCCGGGGAGAAGGCGGCGGTCGTGCGCCCACTTCGCGGTCTTGTAGTCGCGCTGGGCCTGCTGGACCTCGTGGCGTGCGGCGGCGACCTGGGCGCCTTCGGTGCCCTGGATCCACAGGAAGGTGCGGCGCATGCCGCGGAAGGTCTGGGCACCGTGCCCGTGCTGGGTGGCCTGTCGTCGCATCCAGCGGCGGAAGCTGCGGACGCTGTTGACGCGGCCGGCGGCAGCGCGGTCCTTCCATCCGCCGGCGGTGCGGGTCCAGGCGGGAACGAGCGGGGTGTCGCCCATGGGGTCCGGGGTGTTGACGACGGCTGGCGGGGCGGGGTCCTTCTCTCGGCCGGAGAGGTAGCCGGCGACGAGCCTCTCCCACTCCGGGTCGGGGGCGCTGCTGGGGGTGGTCTCGATGCTCACTTCTGCTCCTGGCGGGTCTCGTTCGTCACGTGGTTGCGGAGGCGGACGGCGTACTCGTTGGACCCGCCGCCGATGACTTCGCGGACCTTGCGGGCAGAGAGGCGGTCGGCACCGCCGGAGATTTCGGCGAGCTTGCGAACGGTCTCGATGTGGCCCGGGTCGAGGGACTTCTCGGGGGTCTTCGGCGCGGTGCGGCCGGATACCTGCTTCCCTTTACGCCCAAGGGCTGTAGCCGTCTTGGAGCCGCCGCCAGAGGTGGCCCCTGACCCTCCCCCCATGCCACCCTTCGGGCCGCTGCCAGAGGTGCCTCCTGCGGGCCCGCCATCCCCGCGGTCGGGCCCGAACATCTGGGCGAGAAGGAGGTCGACCGCGACGGACTCGGGCGTCCGGCCGGCGTTGCTGAGGACGGCTTCGATGCCGGCGCGCGCTGCTTCGCGAGCGGCGAGCGTTCCGGCGGTGACGCTGAGCGGCAACAGGTGGAGGTTGTGCCACGCCTGCTCCCAGGCGGTGTTCCGGTCGATCGCTCCGGTGGGGTGCGCGGCCATGATCCGCTCGTACTCGGCGAACTCGGCAGGGAACAGTTTCTTGCGCTTCGCGTCCTCCGCGGCGTGCTGCTCGGCGAGGGCCTTCTCCGCGGCTGCCTTGGCCTTGGCGAGCACCTTGTCGGCGGCCCGCTGCTGCAGGTTCCGCGGGTCGGCGGCGGCCAGGGTCTCCAGTAGCTGGTCGACCTCGGCAAGGATCGGGCCGATGATCGACGTCGTGCAGAGAGCGACCCCGGCGACGAGCCCGTACTCGGCGACGCCGTGGGTGAAGTTGATGTAGCCGGCGACGGAGGCGAGTCCGGCGGTGAGGATCCAGAACGGCCACCGGGGCAGGCCCTTGCGGTGCGCCCACTGGGTGCCGAGGACTCCGACCCATGCGAGGAGCTCGAGGAAGAACGGCACCGGCAGCATGGACCATGCTGGCCCGGGGTTCTCCTCGTCCTTCTTGTGCAGGCCGAGGAAGTAGGACAGCTGGGCCGGGAGGGCGGCGAGGAGGCCGAGGACCATGACGACCTTGACGAGCGCCTTGAACCGGGTGCCCTGGTCGGCGGCCTGCTCGGCGCGCTGCTGCTTCCGCTGTCGCTTGTCGTCGACGGCGTCTTCCTTGACGGCGTCGAGCTGCTTGACGAGCTTGGCCTGCTTGACCTGCTCGGCGAGCCGGTCGGTTTCGGTCTTGGCGGCGACGGCGCCCAGAGACTCTGTGGCAGCCGCAGCCTCGGCGCTGAGCTTGGCCGCTTCAGCGCGGGTCTTCTCGGTCGCGGCCTCGCGCTCCTCCCAGGAGCGGTACGTGCTGCTCACGGTGATCGGTGTCCTTCCGGGGTCAGGCGCGCTTGGCGGGGCGAAGGGTTCGGGTCAGGTGGGGCATGGCGGCGAGGCCGAGGCCGAAGCCGAGGAGGAGGGGCTGGCCGGCGACGTAGTTGAGAACGGGCACGGTCACGTCGGCGATCGCGGTCGCGAGGTCGGGGAACAGGAGCAGCAGGGTCAGGGCGGTGAGGATCCAGGCGAGCTTCTTCATGGGTGGTCGGCCCTTCGGGCGGTCGATGGTCGGTGGTCTGCGCCGGTTCTCCACGGGCCTCGTGCGGGACGAGGACCGCGGGCAGCCGGCGAGCTGTTCTCGGCTCAGTCCTCGTCCTGGACGGAGGCGCCGAGGATGCGCATGGCGGTTTGCCGGGAGTAGTCGCCGGAGTGGAGGGTGAGGTCCCAGGCGGCGTGGTGGCTGCCCTGGTTGAGCTTCTCGGCGGCGTCCTGGATTTCGGCATTCGTGGGCTGGTAGCCCTTCGGTTCCGACTTGCGGCTGAACAGGCCCATGGGGGTTCCTCTCGGGGTTGGTGGTGTGTGGGTTGGTGGGTCAGGCGGCGACGGCGCTGTGGGTGAGCTCGTCGATGAGCCGCGGGCCGTGGGGGGTGGAGGCGTCGATCTGCCGGGCGAGGAACACGGCGGCGAGCGCGCCGAGCTGGTCGCCCTTGTCGATCGCGGTCCAGTAGTCGTGGACGATCCCGGCGCGGACCGCGTCCTCGGCGGCGGCGAGAACGTCGGCGGAGTCGTCATCTGCGGTGATCAGGCGAAGCGTGGGCGTAGACATGGGCGTGGCCTTTCGGGTGGTCAATCCGGATGGGGTGGGATGCTCAGAGCTCGTTCGGCGCGAGGTGGAAGAAGGCCGTGACAAAGTCGCTGCGGCCGATCTGCTCGGCGACGAAGGCCCTGATGGAGTCGTAGACCTCGTCCCTCGTGGTCCCAGCGGCAACGTCGCAGGTGTTCTTGAGGGTGGACTCGGTCCCGTCCGTGTGGACGGTCATGATCCAGAAGTAGCGGCGGGTGCTGGTCTCGGGCATGGCTGTGCCTTCCGGTGGTCATGCGGACGGTTTGGGTGGAGTGCCGTGGGGTGCGGGGGCGGGGGTCGGTCACCGCACCCCACGGCGGTCTAGGGGGTTAGCGCGGGCGGTTGAGGCTGCGCTTGTTCGCCTCGCGGACCTTGTCCGACAGCGCCTTGCGCTCCTCGGCGGTCATGACGTGGCCTCGGTGAGGCTGTCGATGATCCGGAGCAGGTCCGCGACGGTCACCTCGAGGCGGCCGATCTGGCGGCACAGGTCGCGGTCGCTCATCCCGCCGACAGCCATCGCCTCCGACTCGGCAAGCGCCTGACGGGCGCGGGCCACGACGCGCTGCTCGTAGCCGTCCAGGCCGGCCATCAGGCTGCCCTCGCTGCGGGGCGGCGGACGTAGGACGCGGCCTCGTGCGCGGCGCGATCGGCGTCCGACATGACCACGATCACCAGCGGGCTGCGGCCCGTCTTCTTCCCGGCCGCGATACGCAGGCGGGTCGACTGCTGCTCGGCCATCACGCCACCTCGCCGTTCGCCGTGGCGGCCATGGCGCGGATCTCGGCGGCGAAGCGCTCGAGGTTGTCGGCGAAGTCGACGGCCTGGTCGGGGCTCATCTCGTAGCCCTCGCCGCCGTCGTCGACGAACACGAACGCGGTCTGCTTCGCCGGGTCGCTGGACATCGGGTCGACGCCGAGGCGGGCGAACGCAAGGAGGTCGGGGCTCTTGCCGAGGCGCGGCACGTTCAGGTTGGCGTAGTCGCCGCCGTGCCAGACGTCCGCGATGTGGTTCTCGGCAGAGTCGACGTGGTCGACGGTGCACCAGGCGGGGCACTCGATGAAGATCCGCGCACCGGACACGACAGCCGGCACGATGCGGGAGGGATGGATCCCCGCCGGACTCGTGGGGGTCTGTGCTGTAATGGTCACCGCTCGGCCTCCTGTACACGGGAAAGCTGGGACTAGGGCCTTCGGCGCGCTACCGCCGGGGGCCCTCTTGCTTGGCACGACTTCAGTGAAGCACTACAGTAGTGCTATCGCAAGCCCAACGCGCAGACGTCTCCGGTAAGAGAACGGGCTACGCTGCGAGGAGGCCGTGAAGCACTACACCTATCGCTACAGAGGGAGAGCCAGCAGATGCCGAAGACCCCCCGGGGGACACCGCACACGCAGATCGCCGACTACCTGCGAGAACTGATCCAGGACGGTGCCCTGAGCCCCGGACAAGAACTGCCCTCCATGCGTGAAATGGGGGACCGATTTAGCGCGAGCCCTGGAACCGTGAATAAGGCCTTCCAGCTGCTCAAGACCGAGGGCCTGACCTACGCGAAGCAGGGAGTCGGCACCGTCGTAGCGGAACGCCCCCGGGTGGCGGCGACTGGGGCGGCGCGCCTGAAACGTCTACAGCAGACCGGAAACCCATTCGCCCCGGGCGAGACTTCGGCCGACCACCGCGCACGCCTCGTGTCCTGTGCGGACGCCGACGTCGCCGAGAACCTCGGCATCGAGTTGCACGACGAGATCGTCCTCCGGACGCGCACCTACCTGCGGAACGGCAAGCCGGCCGTAGTCGCCCTGTCGTGCATCCACCCACGCGCATCCATCTCCGTCCCGGAGATCCTGGAGCCGGGCCCCTCGGAGCGCTTCTGGCAGGAGCTCTACACGGAGCGAACCGGGAAGGAGATCACTCGATCCCCCGAGCGGCGAACTGCCAGGCTGGCTGCGACCAACGAACTGGAATTGCTGGGCGTCCAGGCTCCGCCGAACGCTGCTGTTCCTGTGCTGGTTCTGATCAACGTCTTCCACGATGAGGACGGCCCCATCGAAGTTTGGGAGGACGTGTACACGCCTGGCTACTGGCAGGTGGAAGGGGAACGCCCATGACCCAGGAATGCGTCTACGTGATCGGGGCGCCGGGAAGCAGCACGGTCAAGATCGGGCGAACCGCCAACCTCGCCAAGCGGCTGGGCGACATTCAGCGGATGTCGCCAGTACATCTGTCCGTCCTTTGGGCGCATCCCGGCGGGCATGAGTTGGAAACAGCCCTTCATCGGCACTTCAAAGAGATCCGCTCGCACGGTGAGTGGTTCCGATTCGACAGTGATCCGGTGCCGGTCATCGAGAAGGCGGTGCAGGAGAAGCCGTGGGACAAGCACCCGACACCCCTGCTGCGAAAGCCGTCAGCCGCCCCCAAGCTGCGAGTCTCGGCAGAGCAGTTCGCCGCGATGAGGGCGGCTGCCCAGCAAAACAGCGCCAAGAGGCTGGACACCAGTCAGCTTGATCGCGCCCTCGCTGGCGTTGTGGCTGAGGTCGAAAGGGTTGACGGCCTCCTCGACAGATATCGGGCAGCCCAGGCGCGACGCAAGCAGATCTCTGAGGGGCAGAGATTCTTCATCGAGGCACAGCGGAGTGCCGTCCGCGAACTCAAGCAAGGCGGATTGACCTGGCGCCAGGTCGGCGAACTGCTCGGCATCTCGGGTGCTCGCGCCGAACAGATCGCCAGCGCCGCCTGACCCCAGACGCACGAAACGGCCCGCACCTGAGGAACCGGGTGCGGGCCTTCTTGCTGCCCAGTCCGTGGATGAGCGTGAACCGCTGGTGACCACCGACGAGCTGCGGAAGGTCGTCGGGCTGCTGCTGGCGTGGGGCGAGCCGAGCGAGGAGCTGGCGCTCGAGGCCGAGCGGATGGCGCACGACCTCGCGCTCAGACTGCCGGCGGACTAGGGGATCGTGGGGATCTCCATGTGCGGGTCGTTCCTCGGCTGCTTGACGATCAGCTGGTGATACTCGCCCTCAGCGTCGTCTGCGAATGCGTTCACGGCGTTGTAAGCGAGCTGGCTCATGAAAGCGTCGAGCTCTTCCCACAGCAGGATCCAGTGGTCATCAATGCTGTACTGCTTCTTCAGCCAGGCGTCGAGGGCCTGGTCGCAGCGGCCCTTGTGGGCGGCATACAGCGGTGACTGCTGGCGCACTTCGTCGGTGTCGTGAACGACCTTGTAGGCCCAGACGATGTTGCCGCTTCCGACGACCTGCTTGCGGCAGGTGTCGCACACGACGGCCGGGCAGTTCATTGCCTCGGGCGGGCCGCTGCGGGGGACGTACTCGATCACGTTTCCTCCGGATTGAGGGCGGTGCGGATCGGCAGGATACGGGCACCGAGCCTCACGCTGCGGCCCTCTCGGCGAGCGGCAGGGACAGGGCTTCGGTGTGCCCGTACCGAGTGCAACAGGCAGGGCAGTCAACGACGTCCGTGTCGAGGGTGATGCGCAGGGTCTGGCCGCAGGGGCAGGCGACGCCGATGCGGCGGGGCTGTCGTTCGCCGGAGATCTGCCCTTCGCACTGGCGCCGGATCTGCCATATCTCAGCGGCGAATTCGACGAAGGCGGGGTGAGCGGCGGACGCCCAGTCGAGGTTGAACCTGAGCGTGGACACGGCGGCGTCGAGTTGCTGCTGGAGGGTGCCGCCGCGGGTGCGCTGGGCGCGGCCGTGGTCGGCCCAGTCGTCGACCCAGGTTTGCAGGATGGTCACGACGCCGCCCTTGGCGAGGAGCGACAGCGGCTCGAGGCGTACCGGGATGGGGGCGCTGCGGCTGCCGGAGACGACGGGGCCGCCGCTGCCGGAGCCGGGGGCGAGCTGCCGTCCGAGCTGGGCGTACAGGCCGCGAACGCCGGCGAGGGCGAGGAGGTTCTCGTCGGTGCGGCGGATGCACGGCCGGCACGCCTGCCGGTCCAACTCGTCGTCATACAGGCCAGTCATGCAGATCACGCAGGCGGGGGCGGTGTCGGTCACGGCAGGCTCCTTGCTGGTGCGGGCGTGCGGGTGCAGGTCAGGCGGTGGGGCTGGCGGGCTTCCAGTTGGGGCCGCGGAGTGCGGGTGGCACATCGGTCATGGGGGTGCGCACGGCAGCCGCGAGCAGTTCCTCGAGTCGGGCGTCGCGGTAGGCGATCCACTCGTCGGCTTGTTCGCAGGTGTCGCCGGGGTGTGGCGGGTAGTGCCTGCCGGATTCGCAGGTCGGGCCCCAGTGGGCGAGGCGCTTCGCTCCGGTCACGACGACTCCTGCGGGTCGAGGGCGCGGCGGAGGGCGCGGGCGTAGGCCAGGTCGGGGGTGAGTGCGTTCTCCCAGCGCTCGGCAAGCTCCCGTACCCGTGCGACCTGCGCCCGCAGTTGCTCGAGCTCGCGGTCCCTCACGGCGAGGGCGGCGTCTGTGGCGATGTCCACGTTGGTGTCGTCGAGCAGCGTCTCGCTGTCGCCGAGCCGAACGCTTCGGATGGCTGCGGCGTACTGCTCGCGGGGGTCGGTCGGGGCGGCAGCAGGCTGGGGCGAGGGCGCGTCCCAGGAGATACCACCACAGGGCGGGAGGCTCGCGTCGATGACCAGCGGCGCGGCGTGCGGCCCGTCATGTCCGGCCGACTCGGTGCATCGGCTGAACGGGTAGTCGTAGTGCGGCAGTCCGCACTGCTGGCCGGTCATGCCGTGGCCCCCTCGTCGTTCTTGAACCAGTAGGGCTGGTCGCTGCCGGGGTTTTGCCAGAGGACGCCGTAGGGCTTGTCGACGGGGACGAGGCCGACGGTGGCGGGGTCGACGCAGTGGCGGTCTATGCCGTGGGCGCCTTTGCGGTGCTTGTCGGCGGCGCTGTCGACGGAGAAGGTCTTGTGGCAGGCGGGGCAGTGCGAGCGGCTGAGTCCGGTCCACCACTGGCCGCATTCGGGGTGGGTGATCGCGGTGGCGGGTCTGCTGGGGGTTTCGGTGTCGGTCATTGTTGCCTCGTCTTGCTGTCAGGGAACGTGTAGGACGGCCTGGGGGTGTCGGGGTGGGGTGAGCGGCGCGAGAGGCCCTCGAACCGCTCAGGGAGTTAACTCGCCAGTAGCTTCGGAGGGTTGGCCTTCGCGGCCCGTCTGGCGGCCCTGCGTCCGGCCCGGTACGCGCGCTCGCCGTCCCAGCACGCCTCGCACGGGTCCTCGCCGCGGTACACGTGCGCGGCGTATCCGGCGTGGTCTCCGTGGCGTCGGGGCCGGCCGTCGAGGATCCCCGCCTGGCAGGCGAGGAAGACTGCGTGCGGGGCCGTGCTTGCGCCGAGCTTGGTGAGGACGCGCTGCATGTGGGCCTTGGCCGTGTTCTCCGTAACCGGCGGCTGGAGTCTCCCGGCCGCTTCGCCGTAGCTCAGGCCCTGGCTCACCAGTCGGAGGATTTCGGTCTCCCGGGCGCCAAGCGGCTGGCCGTATCGGGGGATGCTCACGTCTCGGCTCCTTCCGGGTAGTTGTCGATGGGGATGGGGACGGTGATGGTGGGTTTCATCCACCGCGGCAGGGGCCGGGCTGGGGGTGGGGCGGTGTCGCACGGCTCCACCCACCAGCCCTCAGGCCACAACGGCGGCAGGTCGTCGGTCACTGCGGTTCCGACTCGCTGACGACATCGAGTCCGGCAACGCCCACCGTGTAGTGGGCCGTCGAGCCGCGCTCTGACAGGAGACGGTTCAGCTCGGCCACGTGCTGCCGTGCGGCCTTGAGCCATGTCCGCTCCCGGAACGTCAGCCCGTCCGGGCCGACCGGCTCCGTCTGCGGGGTGATCGGCTGCCGGTTCACGCGCCCACCTCCAGGGCGGCGGCACGGTCGGCGACCTTGCGGAGCTTGGCGTCGAGGACGTCCTGCGGGTTGCCGACGATCGATGCGAGGGCCACTGCGGCGGTGAGGATCACGTCGCACAGTTCGTCCTGCACGTCCGGGTGGATGTGGGTGACGCCTTTGCGCGGGTTCTGGCCCTGTACGCCGATCCAGGCGGCGGCCGCTTCCCCCGCCTCCTCGGTGATCTTCAGTAGGCGGAGGGTGATCTCGGCGTCGCTGCGGCCGTTCTCACGGTCAAGCCAGGCGACAAGGCTGCGGATGGTGGTCCACTGGTCGGGGTTCAGCATGTGCTTCTCCTTCGTGGGATGGTGGGCGGGCCCGCCCCCTGCTACCGACAGGGGGCGGGTGCACGCGTTCACGGGGCGGGGGTCTCGGTGGTGAAGCTGATGAGGATCGCGTCGTCGGTGACCTTGAAGCGCAGGGCGTCGTCGGTCAGGGGCGCGTCCTCCGGCAGCCCGTGGGCTT
Source organism: Streptomyces sp. PKU-EA00015 (assembly GCF_013387495.1). Lineage (GTDB taxonomy): Bacteria > Actinomycetota > Actinomycetes > Streptomycetales > Streptomycetaceae > Streptomyces. Next base: position 328,169 of record NZ_JABZEE010000002.1, read on the forward strand.
CGCGGTAGGCGATCGAGGCGGCGAGCAGAGCGCCTCGGATGTCGCCGAGGAAGGCGCCCCACGGTTCGGCCGCGGGCACCTCCCACTCGCGGCGGGTGCTTGTCACGGTTCGCCAGGTCCAGGTGGCCATGGGTTCCTCCGGTGGTGGTGGTGGGATGGGCGCCAGTCAGGCGGCGGGGGTTAGGCGAAGTCCGGCGGCAGCTCGTCGGGAATGGCCGCCATGGCGTCGGTGATGAACTTCGCCGGCAGGACTCGCGTGGGCTGGCCGCCTTGGAGTTCGGCGATTCGGGCGTGGAGCCGGTCCAGCTCGGGGCGGATGGCCTCGAGCGCGGCGGCGGCCAGGGCCCCGCGCATCGGCGGGCCCAGGTGGACGTTGATGCCGTCGTCGGTCTGGCGGATGGGCACGTTGCCGATCGCGCGGGCGGTGCGGTCGAACAGGCTCTCGTGCATCACGTCAGGTCTCCTTCGGGGTGGTGTGGTGGTCGGGGTTGGGGGCGGGTGTGGGGTCGGCCGGGGTCACGCGGCGGGCCGGTTGTCGTCGGGGAAGAGGCTGGGCTGCTGCTTCATGCCGCCGCGGGCTTCCCACTGCTCGCGGTACCGCTCCCGCGGGGTGGAGCACTCCTGACGGGCGTGGAAGACGGCCGAGTTCTCGGGGAGATCGGGACGCCACAGGTTCGGGCCGGGGAAGCGGGTGGCTTGCTGGCGGGAGGTGACGAACTCGCCGCAACCGAGGCAGTGACCGGGCGGAATGTCCATGAGGACGTCGGCGTGGGCCGCGTGATGGTCGGCGATTCGCTCGGCCTCCTGGTGCCGGCAGGGGGGGAGTTCGCCGCATGCCGAGCAGATCCAGTAGTGCTCGGGCAGGACGTCCCACGTGTGGTTCGCCGGGCCGATCAGGTGGATCGGCTTCTCGTGGGGCTTGCCGTCGGGCTGGAGAACGAACACGAACGGGCGGCCGCCCCAGGTGGCCTTCTCGGGCCGTTCGCCGCGCTTCCCGCCGATCTCCCAGTGTTCGAGGGCGGTCGCGAACCGCATCTCGTGCTTCTCGCCCCACAGGTCGAGCGGGCGCTCGGCGAGTTCGAGGACGCGGTACGGCTGCCGGTCCCAGATGACAAGGACACCGGGCGCTAGCTGGACGTAGTTCGCGAGGATCCGCTTGTCGTGGATGCGCTGTTCCTGTCGGCGCATCGCCGACGACGGTTCACCGATCCGGTTGATGGTGGTGAAGGGCGGGTGGGTGCCGCCGTGCTTCGTGCCCTGGCTCGGGTACCAGCGGGTCACGGCTTCTCCTTCAGGCAGTCGGTGCACGGTTCGGGCGTCGGCCCGGACGGGGCGGTGCCGCAGGGCCAGGCCCCGGGGCGGCGGATGTGGTAGCAGGGCTTCTTGGGCTCGGCCTTGGGCCGCTGCTTGGGGACCTTCGGCGTGATGCCGGCGGCAAGGAGCAGCAGGTTCTTGAGGTCGCCTTGATCGCGGGCGGCGGTGATGTCCTCGTCGGACGGCTCCCAAGTCATGTCTGGGCCATGTCGACGAACCGGGCGTAGTGGCCCTGGAACGCGGTCGTGATCGTCGAGGTCGGGCCGCCGCGGTGCTTCCCGACGATCAAGTCCGCCTCGCCAGCGCGCGGGGACTCCTTCTCGTAGGCGTCCTCGCGGTGCAGCAGGATGACGATGTCGGCGTCCTGCTCGATCGCGCCGGACTCGCGCAGGTCGGACACCATCGGCTTCTTCTCGGTGCGCTGCTCGGGGCCGCGGTTGAGCTGGGCGAGGACGACGACGGTGATCTGGAACTCCTTGGCGAGGAGCTTCAACTGCCGTGACATTTCGGAGACGGCGACCTGCCGGGACTCCGCCTTCGGTGCCTGCATGAGCTGCAGGTAGTCGACGACGACGAGCCGCAGGCCGGCGGTGCGGACGAGGTTGCGGACCCTGGCGCGCAGCGCCGGGATGGACAGGTGGGACTCGTCGTTGATGTGCAGCGGCGCGGGCTTGATCTTGGCTGCGGCGCGGGCCATGCGCTGCGTGTCGGCGGTGCTGCCGCCGACGATGCCCTGCTTGATGTGGTGGAGCGCGACCTGACTTTCGGCGGCGACGATGCTGTTCCCGAGCTCGTCCTCGCTCATCTCGAGCGATTCGAACAGGGTGGGGATGCCGTACTTGATAGCTGCGGCGCGGGCCAGGCCGAGCCCGAACGTGGTCTTTCCCATGGCCGGGCGGGCACCGATGACGACCATCTGGCCGGGCGCCCAGCCTCCGGACAGCAGCAGGTCGAGGTCGATGAACCCGGTCGGGATCCGGTCCTCGTTCGTGGGCGGGGTGATGGCCCGCTCGAGGACACCAGCGAGCAGGTCCCCGACAAGGGTCGTCTCGCCTTCGCTGGCCGATCGGACGACGCCGTCGAGTTCGGACTGGGCGGCAGCGACATCGGCGTTGGGGTCGAACGCTGCCGAGTTGCCGCGGAGGATGGAGGCATGGCCGTGCGCGACGAGGCGGGCGGCGATGGCCTTCTTCGTGATCCGGTCGGCGTACCAGTCTTCGCTGCCGGGGTGCGCGTGGTTGTACAGCTCGGCGAGCTGGTGCTCGTTGAGGGGGATGGTGGGGATGCGGCCCTCTGCGCGCCAGGCCTGCAGCTGCCGGTCGACGGCGAGATAGCGGATCTCGTCGTCTTCGAAGTCGGCGGCAAGGTGTTCGACGGCGAACCAGACCCAGCGGTAGCGGTCTTCGGTGATGTCGGCCGGGTCGAAGCCGCGCATGGCGAGCTCATCGACGATGGCGGGCCGGGCCATGGCGGTGGCCACGAGGATCTGCTCGGCCTCCGGGTCGGCCGGCCGGTTGGGCATGATGGGCTGCTCGTCGAGCGGGGCGTCCCAGATGTCGGCGCTCATGCGGCGGCACCTGCCTTGCGGCGATCAGCGCCCTCGAGGAGGAGAACTCCGCCGCGGCACATCTCGCCGAGCCGGGAGGCGACCCGGTCGCCGACGATGTGGCTGATCTGGTTCGGCAGGACGTCGCAGGTGATGAGCACCGGGCGGCGGTTGATGTACCGCTCGTCGAAGATTTCGTACAGCCGCTCCTGGGTCCAGCCGGTCGGCGAGACGCGGGCGGCGGCGAGGTCGTCGACGTACAGGAGGTCGGCGCGCTGCAGGGTGCGGGTCAGGGACTTGGCGTCGTAGTCGCGGTTGTCGGGGCGCAGCGCGTCAAAGAGGGCGGTGGACCGCCAGGTCTCGATCGACGGCATGCGGCCGGTCTTCTCGATGCGGGCACCGAGCCAGATGCGGGATGCCTGCCAGGCGGTGTGGGTCTTCCCGACGCCGATCGATCCGGTGAGGAACAGGCTCGGCGGGGTGTCGGCCTTCTGGTCGGCCCACCGCTGGGCAGCCGTGTGGATCTGGATGGTGCTGCGGTAGATGGCGGGGGTGCGGCCGAGGTAGCCGTTGACGGCGTCCTCGCGGCGTTCACGGAGCACCGACTCTCGCGGGTCGGGCTGCTCATCCGAACTGAAGGGCACGTGCCTTCTCCTCTTCGGTCATCTCTCGGGGTGCGGTAGGGGCGCCGACGGCGCGGAGTTGGGGCTTGCCGTTGGGCTCGGGCGCGTACTTGTCTTCGTAGCCGCGGGCCTTGAGCCAGTTGGCGGAGAACTTGATGTAGCGCCATTCCTCGCCGGCCTTCTCGCGGGCGTAGGCGACAGCAGCAGCAGTGATCTGCTTGGGGTCGGCGCCAGCAGCAACGGCAGCGGTCCACTGCTCGAGGGTTTTGCCGTAGTCCTTGCTCTTGGGGTACAGCGCCCAGAAGCTGCCGAACTCGCGCTTGTCTTCGCTGCTGATCTCGCGAGCCGGGGCGGCAGAAGAAGCTTCTTCTTCTACATGGTTCCCCTGGTACTGGTTATGGGGTCCGGTTTCCGGACCGCTAGGGGTCTCGTTTTCGGACCCCTGGGGTCCGATTTCCGGACCCCTAGCGGAACTTTCAGGGGTCTCGTTTTCGGACCCCTGTCGAGCGCTAGCGGTCTCGTTTCCGGACCGCTGGGCTGCGGCTAGGGGTCCGGTTTTCGTACCCCTAGAGCCACCCTCGGGCCGCACGTATCCGACTGCTCCGGGGAGCCGGTAGAGCGCCGGCCGTGTCCCACGGGCCTCCTCGAGCTGTTGCAGCTCGCCGGACTTCAGGAGGGTGTCGACAGCCTTGATGACAGAGGAGCGCGCCGCGTTGGAGAAGCGGACGAGGTCGGCCGTGCTGGCTCGCACGGTGCAGTCGTCGCTGGTGATCCAGTTGGCGCAGGCCAGCATCACGTGGCGGCCTGCCCCCTTCGACTGGGAGTGGTTCCACACCCAGTACATGGCGTCAATGCTCACGGCGTCTTCTTCCTGCTGGCGGTGCAGTTCGGGCATCGCTGACCGGTTGTGGCGGTGCGCTCTGGTGCTGCGCTGCCAACACTGGCATCATACTTTAAAGATTGGCAATCTTGGAAGGATTGGAAATGACTTACACTCTGGCCATGGCTTCCGACCAGGGCATTCAGATCGCAGAGGACGGTGTCGCCGAGGTCTCCATGACCAAGGCCCGTGCATCGCTGACCGAGCTGATCCGCGGCGTTCGCTGGGGAGGGAAGCCGGCAGCCTTCACCGAGCGCGGCCAGCGAGTCGCGATGGTCGTGGCGCCCGAGTTCTACGAGACGGCCCTCACCGACCGCCGCATGGTCGACGCCCTGCGCAAGACGCTGGAGGGGATGTCCAAGGAGCAGCTGGACAGCAACCCGCTCCTCGTCGACTTCGCCAAGCGGTACGTCGGTTTCGACGTCTGACACGTCCCCTCCTCCCTCGGCCCCGCTGTGCGGGGCCGTTGTCGTGTACTCAGGCGGCGGTCTGCTGCTGCCGGTGGATGGCGTGGCGTTCGCGGGGTGTGAGGCCTCCCCAGATGCCGGCGCGCTGCCCGTGCTCTGAGCCGCCTTCGAACTCGAGGGCGTAGTCGAGGCACGGCTGGCGGACGGGGCACATGGCACAGACGGCTTTCGCCTCGTCGGCGGCGGCCCGGTACTTGCCGCCGTTGCCTTCGGGGAAGAACGGTTCGACGCCGACCGTCCGGCAGCGGGCCTGGGCCTCCCAAGCGGCGCTCATGCCGCCACCTCCACGGCGTACTCGGGGTGGTCGCGGAAGGCGTGGTCGAGGTAGGACTTGCTGACGCCGAGGCGTTGGGCAGCAGCAGCCCGGTCAAGTCCGCTGAATCGCATCAGCTCGTTCGCGTCTTGGGCGATGATCAGGCGCTTGGTGACGCCGTACATGGGCTCGAAGTCCGGGTCGTCGATGACGTCCATCCGCTCGTCCCAGTACGACGGCGGCGGCCACTTGTTCGCCGCGGCCTGCTGCTTGGCCCGCTTGATGCTGGTAGGGCGCACGCCGTGACGGGCCGGCTTCTCGTGCCGCAGCTCGTCGTAAGCGGCGGCGATTTTCTGCGCGGTTGTGGCTCGGATGGTGGGCCGGGAAAGGATGACGCTGCGGTTGGAGGGGTGGATCCCGGCCCGCTCGGCGATGTAGATGAGGGGCCAGCCGATGGCCATGAGGGCTTGCACTCGCCGACGGCTGCCGGTGCAGTCGACGTTGCCGGGGGTGTGGTCGGCCGCGTTGACGGCGAGGATCTTGGCGGCGACTTCGCGGGTGACGCGGCGCCTGCGGGGAGCGGCGTTTCCGTAGTCGTGCTGGATGAAAGCGCGCACTTGCCGGTATTGGAGGCCCGTGATGGTGGCGACGCGGTGGACGGTGATTCCTGCCGTGCGCAGTTTGAGGAGGTGCTGCCGGACGGGTTCGGCGTCGAGGAGGGGCTGCCATGTTCCGGCAGTGATGGCGCGCCCGCGTTCCCGTTCGTAGTTGCGGTAACGGGCCACGCATTCGGGGAGCCGGCAGTGGTAGTCGCAGTAGCAGGTGAGGGTGTCGTGGTGCGGCGGCTGGCGGGTGGCGGTGGTCACGCTGCTGCCTCCCGCTGCTGAAGGCGGGCGTTGCGCCGCTGCCGGGCTATCTGGATGCCGCGGTCGGTCAATGTCCAGACGGCGAGCCGGTGGCCGTGGGTGGCGGGCGAGGTCGACGGCACCATGCGCCCGGTGTGCTCGATGATTCCGCCGCTGCGGAGGCTGTTGATCGCGGCACCCAGGTAGCCGTGACCGAGTTCGGGGAGAACGTCGCGGAGGGAGTTCGCCGAGAACTCGTGGTGAAGGAGGCCGAAGTGGAGAACGGCCTGCTCGACGAGGAACTGGGACCACTCGGACTGCTTGACGATGTCGGCGAGGAGGAGGTTCTTGCCGTCGGACGCGAGGCGTTCGGCGACGGTGAGGCGGCGGGTCATGATGCGTCCTCCTCGTCGTCTTCGGCTGCTTCGGCGATGGCCTGGGCGCAGGTGGATTCGTCGTCATCGAGGAAGTCGATGTCACAGCCGATGCCGCAGTCGGGGCAGCCGTATCCGTTGCAGCCGGGCGCGGTGCAGCCGGAGTCGTAGGCGGGGCCGTCGCAGCTGTGGCAGCCGCGTTCGTCGGGGGTGTCGAGCAGGCGGGGCCGGTTCGGGTCGAGGAACTCGATCTCGGTGATGACGCCTGCGGTGAGGCGGATGGGCTCTGGCATGGCGGGTGTCCCTTCACGTGTGCTTCTCTGGGGGTGGGCCAGCCCGATTGCCGCGGGCTGGCCCAAGTGCTGCGGCTACTGCTCTGTGGTCTTGGGCTCGGGCTCGGCGGCGAGCCAGGCGAGGAGCGGCGCGGCGATGTCGCGGGCGCCGACGGGCCGCTCGATGACCGCGCGGTTGAGGGCGGGGCAGCGGGACTTGAGGACTTCGAGTCGGTTGTCGATGTCCATCGAGACCGCGATGTCGAACTCGTACTCGATGCCCTTGCGCTGCTCGGGCCGGGTGCCGACCCGCTGAGGCTTGCCGCCCTCCAGCACCCACTCGGTGTAGGAGCGCATTGAGGCGACGACGTGGCCGGGGTAGGCGAGGATCGCGGCGACCATGTCGTTCTGGAGCGGGGTGCCGTCCTTCCAGCCGGCGAACTTGTTGCCGCCGTACCTGCTGCTGGCCTTGTCGACCTGGTCGAGGGTGCCGTCGGTGCCCTTCCAGAAGTGGGACAGGCTGTCGACGAACACGGTCGGGTAACCGGCCTGTGCCGCGGAGTCCAGGACGCGGATCAGGTCCCGGGGGTCGTAGCGGTCCATCGGGCAGCTGTCGAACTCGATGCCGCCGATCCCGGCGTACAGGCTGGCGGCGCCCTTCTCGGTGTCGATGACGGCGAACTTGCGTCCTTCGGACAGGCCGTGGGCGATGCTGAGGCCGGTCCAGGTCTTGCCGGATCCGGACATGCCCTGGATGGACAGGCGGGCCTTGCGGCCGGCCTTGCTGGCGGGGCGGAACGCGAACTGCCCGTGGCTGCCGTTCTGCTCGGCGGGTCGGCCTGTGCGGACAGGGGGCGGGAGCTGGGTCACGAGTTCTCCTGGGCGTACTTGCGCTCGACCCACGGGGGGAGCGAGATGTGGGTGGTGCCTTCGCTGTAGGCGGGCCAGTGGCCGGTGGCCTGGCACATGGCGTAGGTGTAGAGGGCGCGGTCGTTGAGCTCGGCGCCGATGACGCGGGCGGGGAAGTCGAGCTCGGCCACGGTCACCAGGTAGGGCGGCTGCTTCTCCTGGAAGATGAACTTGAAGGAGCCGGTGGGCGGGATGAGTCCGAGGTGGATGGCGACCTTCCGGTAGAAGTCGTCCTGCTGGTGGTAGCCGTGCTCGTTGACGGCTTTCTGCAGGGCGTCGGGGTGGACGGAGCGGGCGGTCTTGTAGTCGACGATCTCTTCGGGGCGGAGCCAGTCGAAGCGGGTCCGGTGCCAGATGCCGTTGTCGTCCTGCCAGAAGGCGGACTGTTCGGCGAGGCCGCTGCCGGGGGTGAGGAGGTCGGAGGCTTCGGGGTGGCGGGCGAGGGCTTCGGCCATGTCGTCGATGCGCTGCCGGGCTTCGGCTTTGAGGGGCACGTTGCCGGCGGCTCGTATGGCGGCGACGCGGGCCTTGGTCTCGTCGGTGTCCCAGCGTTTCTCGTCGACGACGACGAGCTCGGGCCCGTTGCCGAGGATCACGGTGTGTGCGGCGGTGCCGAACTCGAACTCGGGCTTGTAGGGCTCGGGGTGGTCGAGGAAGTACTTGAAGCGGGCGGGGCAGTCGGTGAGGCGTCGGGCGCCGGTGGAGGAGAGGCTGCCGCCGGGGATGGGGTCGGAGTGGTAGAGCTCGGCGGAGATGTCGTACAGGCCGGGCTCGACCTCGGCCGCGGTGGTCACCTCTGGTCTCCGTGTGTGCGAGACAGGGCTTGGCCTGCCAGTTCGGCGAGCTGCTCGTCGCTGGCGGTGTAGAAGGCGTCGGCCTTGGTGATGGCGTCGTACACGTCGCGGGCCCAGCGGGCGTCACCGAGCGCGGTGTGCGCGTCGGCCTTCGTCGGCGGCTCGATGCCCATGAGGCGGGAGAGTTCGTAGGACTTCCAGCCGCCGGCCAGCAGCTTGTCCGCGCGGCCGTAGTACTCGGCGTCGCAGTTCTGCTTGGTGAGCGTGTACGCCTGTCCGTACAGGTGGCCGACGGCCATGGTCGCGATGTCGACTGTGCGGTAGTGCCAGCGCGGCGGGAGGCCGGCCTCATTGAACAGCTTGGTCAGGAAGCGGTCGTCGAAGGCCGGGTTCGATCCGACCAGGGTGGCCCCGTCGAGGAGGTCCATGAGGCTGTGCATGAGGTCGGCTTCGGTGAGCGCGGTGCGCGTGATCCGCGTGTTCGTGGGCAGTTCGATGGCGTACTCGTCGATGGGGACGGAGAACCGCTCCTTGTACCGGCCGATCTCGAGCGCCTTGGGGTCGGCGTCGGTGAGGCTGGTGTGGAGCTGGAAGAGGTGCTCCAGGTCTGCCTGGCCGGGGCGGCGGAGGATTACGGCGATCTCCCAGGCATCGTGGCGGCGCGGGTCGAGGCCGGTGGTCTCGGTGTCGATGAAGGCGATGGGCTTGGGCTGGTTCACGGTGTTCTCCTTGCGGGTCTTGGGGTGGCCCGCCCCGCGCTGGGGGCTTGGGGCGGGCCGTGGCCGCGGTGGGGGTCATGCGGCCGGTCAGGGTGGTCAGGCGGCGGCGGGAGCGGCGGCCGGGTACTCGCGGACGCGGAGGTTCGCCGGCCAGTCGGCAGGGTTGCCGCCCTTGGCGTCGGTGGCGTTGTTGGCGCGGGCCCAGACGGATCCGAGCTGCTTCACGAACGGTGCGGTGGCGGTCTCTGCCGCGTTGACGAGCAGGTCTTCCACCCAGCCGATCTCGAGTGGGCGAGCGCCAGTCCCGGACTCGCCGCCGACGATCAGCCAGTCAATATCGGACAGGTCGAGGTTCGGCACCGCGCCGAGAAGCGGTTCGGCGGAGATGAACCGGACGGCGGCCGGGGTCTCGCGGAGGGCGTCGGCGCGGCGGGCGTAGTCGGCGTTCTCGATGGAGGTGCCGATCCAGACGTTCGGCAGGGGCCAGCCGGAGCGGTGGTAGATGCCGTGCTCCAGGCCGGGGACGTAGGTCGGGCTGTGTGAGGTGGCGGCCCACTCCATCGACGATCGGAAGTGCTCGCCGGGCGGGTGGCCGGTGCCGCAACGGCAGAGGTCGGTGAGGATGCGGGCCGCCCGCTCGGGACGCTTCGTCAGGATCTGGTAGGTGTGCTGCGGGGTGGCGGCCATGACGGCGAACACGCGCACGAGGAACTCGCGGGGCACGCGGGCGTGGAACAGGTCGCTCATTGAATTCACGAAGACCTTGCGGGGCTTCTTCCAGCGCAGGGGTTCGGTGAGCGTGTCGGGGTGGGCGGCCAGGCCGAAGCCGGGGCCGGAGGTGCGGGTGTCGCCGTCGGTCTGGTACTTCGCCTGGCCCATGCCCTTGAGGCGCTTCGCCATCGTCAGCGCGTAGCAGTTGTCGCAGCCGGGGCTGATGCGGTCGCAGCCCGTCGTTGGGTTCCATGTCTGCTCGGTCCACTGAATGCTTGTCACTGCTGCTCCTTCTGGGATGCTGGTGTGGCGTCCCCGCCCGCTTCCTTCGGGCGGGGACGTCCTGCTGGGTAGTCAGGCGTCGAGGAAGGTGACGGGCACCGCGTTGGGCGTCTCGGCGGTCGCCTCAACCGAGACCCAGTCCCAGTCGGGGTCGTCGCCCTCGGCCGGGTTCGGAGTGGTGATGACGAGCCAGCCCTCGCGAATGTCGGCGAGCCAGTCGTCGGCCTCGGCCTTCGGGTCGTCGGCGACGTTGACGAGTCCGCAGTAGCGGCGGGCGTGGCGGTTGAACGCGGCCAGTGCCTTGCGCGGCCCGGGGTGTCCGAGGGCGAGCATGTCGCCGTCCTCGCCCCAGTAGGAGACGGGGATGCCGAAGTACGTGGCTTCCATCTCGGGGTTGGTGAGGATGGTGCCGGGAGCTTTGGTCATGGCGGGTCCTTCGGGTGGGATGCTGGGTGGTTGGGTCGCCGGGCCGCCCGGGGTATGGGCACGGGCGGCCCGGCGGGTCAGGCGGCGTCGATCTGGTCGGCGATTCGTTCGGCGGCCTTGACGCGGCGGACGGTCTCTTCGGCGTTGAGCCGGTCGATTTCCACGAGGAAGCAGCGGCGGCCTTCGAGGACGGCTGCAACACCGGTGGACCCGGAGCCGGCGCACGGGTCGACGACCAGGTCGCCACGGACCGTGGACGACTCGATGAGGTCGGCCATCAACGGGACCGGCTTCTCGTTCGAGTGGCGCCGGGCAGCCGCGCCGTTGGGCCGCGGATAGCGCAGCACGGTGCCGCGCCGGAGCCGGGCTGCGCCGCGGCCTTCCCCGGCTGCCCGGTTGGCTTGCTGCTTGACGTGGACGCCCATGGTGATGCGCTCGTGCGAGGATCCCCAGGGGATGTCAAGGGCACCAGATCCATGCTGGGTCTTGTCCCAGACGAGGTCGGCGGTGCCGCCCAGTCGGAGCGGCCCGGCGAGCTGCTCGGCGGTGTAGCCGAACACGTACACGTGGCGCTTCGTGGCCAGGCCTCGCACCCAGGTGCCGACAGGGCCGACCCACTCGGCGAGCACAGCCGGCCAGTCGACGCTGCCGTCGTCGCCTGCGATCTGCTGGAAGTTGCTGCTGCGGCCGGACTTGTAGGCCTTGCCGTAGGGCGGGTCGGTGCACAGCAGCCCGTACCCGGCCGGGACTTGGGCGATGACCTGCGGGTCGCGGCAGTCGCCCCAGATGACGGTGGCCCGGGCGGTGGCGTGGAGAATCTGGCCGCCAGGGGGCGGGGTGACGGCCAGGTCCAGCGTGTCGGTGACAGTCATGCCGCCGCTCCCTCGTTGAGGCCGAGGGCGCGGACCAGCTCGGCGTTCTCCTGGCGCAGGCGGGCGTTCTCGGCGAGGAGGTCGGCGACGTACTGCGGGGCGTCGCGGAGGAAGCGGGCCACGGGGTTGTCGACGTCGACGATCGTGTTCTCGTCGTAGTGGGTGCGGCCGACGGCGAGCTCGTCGCCGCGGCGCATGGTGGAGTACCGCTCGCCGGGGCGCTTGTCGCGGAACTGAAGGTCGCCGTAGATGGGGTAGTCGCCGGCGGGGTCGAGGAGTTCGTCGCCTCGCCCATCGACGGGCTTCGCGGCGCGGAGCAGGTACTGGCGGCCGGAGTGGTCGGTGACGAGCTCGGGGCCGCCGGAGGTGCGGCTGCCGATCCAGCGCCACGGCGGGGCGGGCACGGCGGCGAGGGCGGCCTGGATCTCTGTGGTGCGGTCGGTGGTCATGAGGTCCCTCTGAGGTGGTTGGCGAGCCGGAAGCATCCGGCGGAGAAGGCGAGTAGGGCGGCGATGGCGGCGGCGCACTGGGCGGGGAAGCGGCCCATCAGGCACCGCCGACTTCGGCGAGCCGGGCTTCGAGGTGCTGGACCCAGGCGGCGGTGACGACGATCGACCAGCAGGCGGCGTAGGCCAGGCGGTCGGCCCAGTCGGGGTAGATGACCCGGTAGGTCCAGGCGTTGAGGCTTTCGACGTAGCCCGCGGCCAGGGTGGCCGTGTAGTTGGGGTCGGCGGGCGGCCGGGGTCGGGGCACCAGCGGCCGCACATCCGACAACAGCGGCGACACGACGTGCGCGGTCACGAGGCGCTCACCGCTTCGGTGAAGCAGCCACAGCCGCCCTCATCGAGGTCGTCGAACGACGGCTCGTCGTGGCGTTTGTCCTCGATACGAGTGCGGAGCGAGGCCAGCGTGAGCGGCTTGGTGTCGCCTCCGGTCCTGTCCCGGAGTATCGACACGTCCTTGCCGAGCTTCGCCCGCATGGACTCCTCGAACGCTTCGACCTTGGCGAATCGCTCGGGGAACACCTCCAGCAGTCGCGCCCACTGAGCCTGCCCGCCCTTGACGCAGGCGCCGCCGCAGTTGTTGTGGGCGAAGCCGAGCCGGTACAGGCGTGGAGTCGAAAGGCCAGCCACGCGGGCCTCATCGAGGAGCTGCCGCTTGTCGTAGTACGGCGGCCGGGTCAGCGGGGCGTCGACTGCCCAGGGCGCCCAGCCACGGACGATGGCGGGCAACCGCTCGGTCTCGGTCCAGTCGATGCCGACGTACACGATCGTGTCGGCCGGGCTGGTGTTGGCCTCCAGCCACTCACGGCAGGGCTTGAGCTTCAGCTCCAGGGAGCACTGGGCGATGCGGGTGTTACCGAGCCACCGCTTGTCCTCGAAGACCTGCCACGGGTCGCGGCCGTCAGCCACGCGAACGAGGTTGGCGCCGAGCTGGGTGGCCGCCTGCGCGTTGAAGGCATAGAGGTCGCTGTCCTCGACGAGGGTGTCGGCGAACAGCAGGGTCGTGCTGGCCGCGCCGTGCTCGGCAATGACGTGGCGGGCGGTAGCCCAGCTGGTGATCCCTCCGGACCACATGACTACGTGGTGGCCGCTCATGCCTGGCCTCCGCAGGTCCATGTCGGGTAGTCGGCGTCGGTGCTGCAGCACTCGGGGTGGGCGCAGGCGAGGGCGGCGAACGCTGTGTCGGCCGGGTCGAGGAGGTGGGCCTGTTCGGCCAGGCAGCCAGCCAGCGTGCGGGCCTGCGACTCCACCACCGGCAGGGGTACGTCCAGGGCGGCGATCCGCGGTTGATCGACGCAGCGGACGCAGTCGACGTCGTCGCAGTCGTCCGCGTGCAGCTCCGGGATGAACGGGACGCCGGACGTCGGCAGGGAGAAGAACTCACGGGCCGACAGCGGACGGTTCGGGGTGGTCATGACCGGTCACCGCCGTTCGCGTTGGCGCGCGGGGTGTGGCCTTGCGGCTCGTACTTGAAGCAGAGGCGTTCGGGTCCGGGCCACAGCAGATCCCCGTGGCCCTGCTCGTATCCGTAGCAGTTGACGCACCGCCGGGCGTGGCGCTCGTCGGCGCGGCGCTGAAGCTCAGCGAACTCTTCGTCGCTCATGCCGCCACCGCCTTCGGGGTGACCATGAGGCGCGGGTCGTAGGCGGCGAGGACCTTGTTCGCACGGGCCAGGCGGGAGAGGACGACCTCGCGGTCGGCCCGGTCCTCGGTGCAGGCGAGCGGGCGGTACAGCAACGCCTCACGCTTCGCGTCTTCTGCCGCCATCACGGCCTGGCAGATCGACTCAGGGAACGCGTCCTGGATCAGGTCGACTACCCGATCCGGCACAGGAACAGGGATGATGGACATGCGGTCCTGCTTTCTTCCTTGCGGGGTTGATGGATCGCAGGCCCCGATTGCCGGTGTGTCAGAGCCCGGCGGTTGGGGCCGTTTGCCGCTAGGCGGCGGACTTGAGAGGGCTGGTTCTGCGGGTGGCCGGCCGCTGGTTGATGCGGTAGTAGGCCTGGCGGGCGGCGCGGTTCATGACGATGCGTCGGCCGGAGTGGCTCTTGAGCTTCGGGTTGTCCCGCAGGAAGCGGCGCAGGTGGCTGACGCTGCACTTCAGGACGTAGGCCGACTCCTGCACGGTCATGACGTCGGCGTTCGGATCAGCGGGGGGAATCGGCTGGCCGTACTCCAGGTACTTGGCGCTAGCCATCGGGGTCCTCCTTGGGGGTGTCGGTCCTCCGTGGGGCGAGGAGTCGTTCGTCGGTCGAGTTCAGGGCCGCACGGAGCGCGGTGTAGGTGCGGGGTCTCATGCGGCTGCGGGTGCCGTATTCGAGGTGGGAGAGGTAGCGCCGGCTTATGCCTGCGCGCTCTGCCAGGTCGGATATTTCGAGCCCCGCCTGCATGCGCTCCTCGCGGATCGCGTCTCCGTCGACCGTGAAGGTCGGCGGTTGGTGCATGCCTAGAAGCTAGCCTGAGCTAGCCGTCACTGTCTAGCTCTAGTTAGCCTGAGATTGCTCAAGAACTTCTTTTGCAGTAGGCAAGGATCGACTTAGTTAGGGTCGCCTGGTTACGATTCCGGCCGATCTAGCCTTTGGAACTAGTGGGCCCTAGCGGGACCTGTCACCATGTCGACATGAGCGCCCCCCGTGATCTCGACCGCCTGGCCAAGGCCGTGAAGGCCCGAAGGCTGCAGTTGCACCCGTCCCGACTCGCCGCCGCCAATGCGGCCGGCGTCTCCAAGGACACCTGGCAGCGAGTGGAAGAGGGTCTGTCGGTCCGCGACGTCAGCTACGCGAAGATGGATCCGGCGCTCGGCTGGGTAGTCGGCAGTTGCATGCTCATCGCCGACGGTGGCGACCCCGTCCCAGTCGTCCAACACGAGGCGGCCGGCAGCGCCTTCGAGTCCGTGAGCATCCCGCCATCCTTGCTACCCGAGGACGTGCGCGGCGTCGTGACCGACGCAGCCATGGCGACAACGCCCGGCCTGACCGTTCGTGAGATCCAAGAGCTCAGCGACAAGGTTGTCGAGGAGCTCCGCAAGCGAGGCATCCTGCCCGCGGCACCTTAAACTGCGACGATTGACGTACAACCATTCGAGGTCACCGGATTGTGACGTTCCGGGATGGCTGCAATTTCAACTTTGCTCTCCCGTTACTGTGTTCGGCATGACACCCTTTGTGACACCTGGGGAGGTTCTCCGCGGTCGTTACAGGGGAGGTCCCATGGCAACGGTGGTCACTCTCGATCTAGGTCCGACATTTCTCGGACAAGCAGTACGGGTCGGCGGAGAGTTGGTGTGCACCCTGCCTCCCGCGGCGTCCACTGACAAGGAACTTCAGGGCCATGTCAGGGAACTGCTGGAAGCGCAGGGAGCGAACTGCAGCGCTTGTCGCGGCTGCGCGATGGGTGCGGCAGAGTAGATGCAGTTACTGCGGAGCCGGGCGGCAGGGGTGCCCGCCGGCTTCCGCGGCACCACCCAGGTACCGAAGGGGAGTTGCGTGCCGTACATCGAGTGGCGCGGTAACAGCTGCCGAGTCCGATGGGACACTGGCCGGGTAAACCCGGACACCGGGAAGAAGATCTACGACAGCAAGTCGCGCTCCGACTGGACAGAGGAAGAGGCCTACGAGTACGGCCTCGACCGGGAGAGCGACCTGCGTAACGGGCGAATGGTCGCCCGCGCCGACGGGCGGATCCTCCTCAAGGACTGGGCCGACCTGTGGATCAAGTCGATCGATCTCGACCCGACGTCGGTCTACGACTACCGCAAGAGGCTTCGGGCGCAGATCATCCCCGAGTGGGGGACTACGCCACTCAACGAGATCAGCACCATCAAGTACAACGTGTGGATGAAGCGGCTGCGCGCCAACTACTCCGCCAACTACGTGCGCGACATCCGCATCCTCTTCGGCATGCTGATGGATGATGCGGTAGCTCACCGCCCGCCGCTGCTGAACATCTCGCCGGTGCCCAAGGAGAACCGCCGGCGCGGCCGGTATGTACGCCCGCAACGGGAAGAGAAGGAGACCGTCCTCACGCAGGATCTGCACCAGCTTGCCGAGAACGCGCGCGAGGTCTGGGGCTTCACCGGATACGTGTTCATGCTGACGAAGGCGTACACGGGCATGCGTCTGGCGGAGATGTTCGGTCTGCGGCGCGAGTTCGTCGGTCCGAACTGGCCGGAGTGCGATGAGGACAAGCAGCGCCGGGAGAAGGCGCTCAAGCGGTACTGCGGCAAGGACCCCCTGGACGTGATCCGGGTGCAGTGGCAGCACAAGTACCGGATGGATCCGGACCGGCCTGACGACCGCGGCGTGCCGGTTCTGGCGCTGCCGAAGTACGGCAGCGAGAGAAGCTTGGTGATTCCGCCGTTTCTCGCAGCGTTGCACCGTGAGCTCCTCGACTCGCACGACTCCGAGTGGGTCTTCCCCGCGATGGGCGGCGGGCCGCTGCTGAGGACGGACTTCAACACGTACTACTGGAAGCCGGTCCGCGACGGGCACAAGGCCCGGGAAGGGCGCTATGCGAGGCCCGAGCTGAAGCCGGTAGCGGCGTTCGCCGGGAAGCGCATCCACCTCCTGCGGCACGCCCATTCTCCGCACTTGGAGGAGGACGGCATCGCGGATGTGGCGATCGAGGAGCGGCTGGGGCACATCCTGCAGGGTGTTCGCGGGGTGTACTCGGACGTGACGCCGGCGATGGAGCGGAAGATCGTGCAGGTCTTGCAGGCGAGGTGGGAGAAGGCGCACGATGGTGAGGGAGAGGCTAACTGAGGCGGTCTCCCATCCCTCTCCCATTCGGGTGTTTCGGATCATGGGAGAAGCTGGTCAAGGGGAAATGGATCCTAGATCCTGTCGAATCCACTGCATCACGCAGCAGCAGCCGCAGGTCTGATATCCGCTGGTGGCCGCCGCGGGCTGCGTGTCAGCCTGCGGCCATGCCACCCGTCGAACCCGCGAGGGACCCCTACCGGATCCAGGCCTGCTACGCCGTCACCGACGACGCGTGGTACCTGGAACTGTGGGAGGCCGGCGCCCACCTGCTCACCGCGATCGTGCCCGACGAGGACCCCCGCCGGGAGCCGACCGTCTGCTTCAACGAGCAGGCGGGCCACCGTGACATCCCGTACGACGTGGTGCGCCGCTTCATGGCACGGGTCGCGGACGAGGTGGAGCGCTGCCGGGGCTGGATGCGGCTCGCGCCCGGACTGGTGGAGATCATCCGCCAGTTGTACGTGGTGTTCTCGGGGTGCCTGAACGACGAGGAGATCGCACCGCTGCTCGTCGTGCTGCGCGAGCTGGTGGACGAGGAGTCGCTCGGCACCGTGGTGGAGGCCGCCTTCGGGACCGGCCTCGCGGACCTGGCCGCGGACGCGGGCAGCGCCTCGCCCGAGGAGGTCCGGGCCCTGAAGGAACGGATGGCGGAGGACGGGTGGACGATCAGGTAGAACGTACGGGTGAACGCATCCTTCCCGGTGGTCGCCGCATGACCCCCGCATCCCGTCGCCGCAATGTCGCGCCGCCGCGCGAGGCGCTGCTCGCCGCGGCCATGGACACGATCGCCGAGCGCGGCCTCGAAGGTCTCACCATGGCCGGACTCGGCCGCGAGGTCGGGATGAGCAGCGGGCACCTGCTCTACTACTTCCGTACCAAGGACGAGCTCCTGCTGCAGACCCTGGAGTGGAGCGAGGGCCGGCTCGGCGCCGAGCGCAGCGCGCTGCTGTCCCGGCAGGCGTCCGCACGCGAGCGGCTCGACGCGTACGTCGACCTCTACGTGCCCGACGGGCCGCGCGACCCCCACTGGACGCTGTGGCTGGAGGTCTGGAACCGCTCGCAGAGCGCCGACGCCGACGCCCGCGGCCGGCAGGCCGCGATCGAGGGCGCCTGGCACCGGGACCTGGTGGCGCTGCTCGCGGAGGGCGTCTCGCGCGGCGAGTTCCGGGCGGTCGACGCCGACCGGTTCGCGGCGCGGCTGCGGGCGCTGCTGGACGGTTTCAGCGTCCACGTCGCGGTGGGGATACCGGGCACGGGACGCGAGCAGGTGCTCGCCCACGTCCGGGACTTCATCGAGGACGCGCTGCTGCCGTGACGGCCCCGTCCCGGGGCCGGGGTGTTCCCCCACCCCGCCCCTTCCCGAAACCGGGGCTCCGCCCCGGACCCACCGTAGCCGCCCTGCGAGCGGCGCGCGCTGCCGGGGCTCTGCCGCTGTGGGAGGGCATTGCGGGGCCTGCAGCCGTCCGGCGGACGGCGTCCATTGCCGGGGTTCACTGCGAAACCTGTGCCGCGCCCAGGGGCGGTCACCGTGCGGGCCGTAGCGGCCGGCGAACGACCGTCGCGGCTCGCCTTCGAACCGGTGCCTTTTGGTGTCGCGCCGGGGGCGCACAAGGTTCGAGCCCGTAGCCGTCCGGCGGACGGACGGCGTCCATGCCGGGCTTCGCCCGCTTCGGCCCGAGGCCGGTACGGTCTCGGTCGTTCCGCCCGACGCCAGGTGCCCCGTCGGCAGGGCGGGGCACCTGCACTGGGGCGGGCGGAGGCGCGGAGCCCGGGCCCGGCCCCGCAAAGGGGGCGACCGCATCGTGAGATGCGTGTCCAGTGGTGTCGCCACCTGTGGCAGACTGCCCCCGTGCTCTCGTTCGCCATGATTATCGGCAGCAGCGCGCCGGTCCGCAGTGACCGCTGACCCGTGGACAGCAACCCCGCGGCAGGCGGCACCGTGCCCCAGACCCGCGCGCAAACCTCTCGCACCCGCGAGAGGTTTTTTCGTTTTACGGCCTCACCCATGGCCGGGAGCGAGACGCACGCGATGATGGGGGCAAGTGGAGCCAGACATTCCGGAGCCACTCATCCGACAGGAGTCAGGACAGCATGACCACCAACGCCCAGGACACCCACGTCGACGACAGTTTCCACGTCTTCGACACGACGCTGCGCGACGGCGCCCAGCGCGAGGGCATCAACCTCACGGTCGCGGACAAGCTGACCATCGCCCGGCACCTGGACGACTTCGGCGTGGGCTTCATCGAGGGCGGCTGGCCGGGCGCCAACCCCCGCGACACCGAGTTCTTCTCCCGCGCGCAGAAGGAGATCGCCTTCCGGCATGCCCAGCTCGTCGCCTTCGGCGCCACCCGCCGCGCCGGGTCGACGGCGGCTGAGGACCCGCAGGTCAAGGCGCTGCTCGACTCCGGCGCGCCGGTGATCACCCTCGTCGCCAAGTCGCACGACCGCCACGTCGAGCTCGCCCTGCGCACCACGCTCGACGAGAACCTGGAAATGGTCCGCGACACCGTCTCGTACCTGCGCGAGCAGGGCCGCCGGGTCTTCGTGGACTGCGAGCACTTCTTCGACGGCTACCGCGCGAACGCCGAGTACGCCAAGTCCGTCGTACGCACCGCGCACGAGGCCGGCGCCGACGTCGTCGTCCTGTGCGACACCAACGGCGGCATGCTGCCCGCCCAGGTCCAGGCCGTCGTCTCCACCGTCATCGCGGACACCGGGGCCCGGCTCGGCATCCACGCCCAGGACGACACGGGCTGCGCCGTGGCCAACACACTCGCCGCCGTCGACGCGGGCGCCACCCATGTGCAGTGCACGGCCAACGGCTACGGCGAGCGCGTGGGCAACGCCAACCTCTTCCCGGTCGTGGCCGCGCTGGAGCTCAAGTACGGCAAGAAGGTCCTGCCCGAGGGCGCGCTCGCGGACATGACCCGCGTCTCGCACGCGATCGCCGAGGTCGTCAACCTGACGCCCTCGACCCACCAGCCCTACGTGGGTGTCTCGGCCTTCGCGCACAAGGCCGGGTTGCACGCCTCCGCGATCAAGGTCGACCCGGATCTGTACCAGCACATCGACCCCGAGCTGGTCGGCAACACCATGCGCATGCTGGTCTCGGACATGGCCGGACGCGCCTCGATCGAGCTCAAGGGCAAGGAGCTCGGCATCGACCTCGGCGGCGACCGCGAGCTGGTGGGCCGGGTCGTCGAGCGGGTCAAGGAGCGCGAGCTCCAGGGATACACGTACGAGGCCGCCGACGCGTCCTTCGAGCTGCTGCTGCGCGAGGAGGCGGAGGGCAGGGCCCGTCGCTACTACCGCACGGAGTCCTGGCGCGCGATCGTCGAGGACCGCCCCGACGGCACGCACGCCAACGAGGCCACGGTGAAGCTGTGGGCCAAGGGCGAGCGCATCGTCGCCACCGCGGAGGGCAACGGCCCGGTCAACGCCCTGGACCGCGCGATGCGGGTCGGGCTGGAGAAGATCTACCCGCAGCTCGCGAAGCTGGAGCTGATCGACTACAAGGTCCGCATCCTCGAAGGCCGCCACGGCACCGGCTCGACGACCCGCGTACTGATCACGACCGGCGACGGCTCGGGCGAATGGGCGACCGTCGGCGTCGCGGACAACATCATCGCCGCCTCCTGGCAGGCCCTGGAGGACGCCTACACCTACGGCCTGCTGCGCGCCGGGGTCGAGCCGACGGAGTGAGGCGGCCGGCTCAGCAGACGTCGTCGGCACGTTCCTCGAACTCCTCGCTCGGCACGGCCCGTTCGTCCGCCCAGACCTCGCCGCGTTCCCCCGCCTCCAGGCGCGCGGCGCGGAGGCGGACGACGCCGACGTACGCACAGTCGTCCGGTTCGCCGAACAGCGGCTCGGCGTCGTGTCCGGTCCGCGCCGAGGTGGACCACCTGCCGCTCACCGGCGACCCGACGGACGCGGTCACCACACCGACCGCCGCCTGACGGGCCGCCCTGACCGCGGACCTCGGCGGCAGCATCCGGCATGACGGATGCTGCCGCCGAGGTCCCAGGCCACCGGGACGGGCGCCGGGACGCCCGGAACCGCCGCGGAGCGACATCTGATGGCTATGTCCCCTTTGCCCCTGTTCGGGTAGCGTCGATGTATGAGGACACGGCCGTTCACCCTTGTATCGGCCCTCGCGGGGCTGACGCTCATGCTGCTCCTGATCCTGGCCCCGGCCTCCGCCGCCAGGGCCACGGGTCTGTCCGACGCCGCCGCCGCCCTGAAACAGGGGCCGGTGTACGTCCACCCCGCCATGACCGGCCAGGTCTCGCAGTCCGAGGCCGACGCGCTCGCCGAGAGGATCGAGCAGGCCGACAAGCCGGTGTTCGTCGCGGTCCTGCCCGCCACCGCGGAGTTCCCGCCGGACGATCTGCTGGTCAACCTGCGCACCGAGACCGGGATCACCGGCCTGTACGGGGTCCGGCTCGGCGACGGATTCGACGCGGGCGCCGACCGCAGCGTCATGTCCAACCAGGCCGTCGACAACCTCGCCCAGGCGGTGCGGGGCAGCGGATCCGTCGACGCCGCCACCCAGCTGGAGAGCTTCGTCGACCAGGCCCTGACCCAGGTGCGAGGAAGCGCCCCGGTCTCGTGGGACGCCGGAGCCGGTGACGAGGGCGTCGACACCGGCGCGCTGATCGCCCTCGGCGCGGTCGTCGCGGCAGGCGGCGCAGGCGCCTACGCGGTCGTGCGCAACAAGCGCCGCCGCAAGGCGGAGGAGGAGCGCGCCGCGCTCGACAAGCTGCGTGTGGTCGTCGACGAGGACATCACCGCCTTCGGCGAGGAGCTCGACCGTCTGGACTTCCACCCCTCGGAGAAGGGCGCGGACGACGCCATGCGTGCCGAGTACGAGCGTGCCCTCGACGCGTACGACACGGCCAAGTCGCGCATGGGTGCGGCCGAGCACCCGCGTGACGTCCGGGGGGTCACCGAGGCGCTGGACGACGGCCGCCATTCCCTCGCTGTTCTCGCGGCCCGCCGCGAAGGCCGGCCCGTCCCCGAACGCCGCGCGCCGTGCTTCTTCGACCCCCGCCACGGCCCCTCGGTCAAGGACGTCTCGTGGATGCCGGCCAGCGGCGCGGCGGCACGCGACGTCCCGGTGTGCCCCGCCGACGCGGCCCGCCTGGAGGAGGGCATGGAGCCCATGTCCCGCACCGTGGAGACCGGCTACGGCCGCCGCCCCTACTGGGAGGCGGGCCCGGCCTACGGTCCCTGGGTCGGCGGCTACTTCGGCGGTGGCATCCTCCCCGGCCTGCTGATGGGCACGATGCTCGGCAGCATGCTCGCCACCCCCGCGTACGCGGCGGACTACGGTGCCGGCGAGTTCAGCGGCGGCGAGTACGGCGGCGGCGACGTCTCCGGCGCCGACTTCGACGCCTCGGACTTCGGCGGCGGCGGTGACTTCGGCGGCGGCGGTGACTGGGGCGGCGGCGGCTTCGGCGGCGGCTTCGACGGAGGCGGAGGCTTCTAGCGGACGCTTCTCGTCACGAACCGTGAGCCACGCGGGCGGCCGGCCGGGAGCACGAGCAGCGGCAGCGAGTACGGCAAACGGCGGCAGCACCTGTCGGATCGACCACTGAAAGGGGCAAATCGCTACGTCAGGTGATTGCTCCCGATCTTGGTGCGTGTTTCCCTCTGCCGCATGTCAACCAGAACAAGGCTTTGCGCCCTCGCGACAGCGGTCACCGCGGCCGTCGCGGTCCTGCTGGCGGCCGGGCCGCCGACCGCCGCGGATCCGTCCGATCCCTCACCGTCCGATTCGTCCACCGCTCGGACCCCCGCCCCGCTGATCCGCTCGGCGAACGCCCTGCCGGGCCGGTACATCGTGACCCTCGGCGACACCGCCGACGCCACCGACATGATGGGGACGGTAGGAGCGAAGGCGCTGTACACCTACACCTCGGCCATGCGCGGCTTCGCCGCGAACCTCAGCGCCGCCCAGCTGGAGAAGGTGCGGCTGACACCCGGCGTCGTGTCCGTCGAGGAGGACGCCAAGGTCACCGCGTTCGGTGCGTCGGGCGCGGGGACAGGTGCGCCGGCCTCGTCGTGGGGGCTCGACCGGATCGACCAGCGCGCTCTGCCGCTCGACAGAGACTTCACCGCGGCGGGCGACGGCAAGGGCGTCACCGCGTACATCCTCGACACCGGCATCGACTACGGGCACACCGAGTTCGGCGGGCGTGCCAGGTTCGGTTACGACGCCATCGGCGACGGCCGGCGCGGGCAGGACTGCCAGGGGCACGGGACGCACGTGGCGGGCATCGTAGGCGGCGCCACCCACGGCGTGGCACGCGATGCCTCGCTCGTCAGCGTCCGGGTTCTCGACTGCACGGGCAGCGGTGCCTGGTCCAGCGTCATCGCCGGATTCGACTGGGTGGCCGCCAACGCCGAGAAGCCGGCCGTGCTCAACGCCTCCCTCGGCGGCCTCAGGTCCACGGCGGTGAACAACGCGGCCGAGGCCCTCGCGGAGAGCGGTGTCCTGCCGGTCGTCGCGGCCGGCAACGACGCGCAGGACGCCTGCAACGTCTCCCCGGCGTCCGCGGACGACGTGGTCACGGTCGGCGCGACCGACCGTTCGGACCGGGAGACCCACTTCTCCAACTACGGCGAGTGCCTGGAGCTGTACGCGCCCGGCGCCTCGATCGTCTCGGCCCGGATGGGCGGCGGCAGTATCGCGCACGACGGCACGTCGATGGCGTCGCCGCATGTCGCGGGTGTGGCGGCGCTCTATCTGGCGGAGCACTCCACGGCTTCCCCCGGCAAGGTCGCGGACTGGCTGAAGGGCACCTCCACGACGAACGTGGTGACCGGCACCACCGCGGGGTCGCCCAGCCGTCTGCTGTACACCGGCGGCCTGTGAGGCAGCCTGCGCACGACCGAGCGCCCGCCATGCCGAGGAGATCGGCAGGGCGGGCGCGCTCGTTGGGTCACGCCAGGCGGCGCGGGGTCAGGCGGCCTGCGGGGCGCTCTTGATCGCGGAGATGTCGAACGTCAGCCTGACCTTGTCGCTGACCATCACGCCGCCGGCCTCCAGGGCCGCGTTCCACGTCAGACCCCAGTCGGAGCGCAGGATCTCGGTGGAGCCCTCGAAGCCGACGCGTTCGTTGCCGTAGACGTCGGTGGCGGAACCCTGGAACTCCAGGTCGATGGAGAGCGGGCGCGTCACGTCCTTGATCGTCAGGTCGCCCGTGATCCGGTACCGGTCGCCGTCCAGCTGCTCCGCGCCGGTGGAGCGGAAGCTCATCGTCGGGAAGTTCTCGGCGTCGAAGAAGTCGCCGCTGCGCAGGTGGCCGTCGCGGTCGGCGATGCCGGTGTCGATGCTCGCGATGTCGACGTCGATGACTGCCGACGAGCGGGACGGGTCGCTGCCGTCGAGGCTCAGGGTGCCCTGGTGGGAGCCGAAGCTGCCGCGCACGTTGGTCACCATCGCGTGCCGCACGGTGAAGCCGATGCTGCTGTGGGCGGGGTCGATCGTGTAGTCGCCGCTCAGGGCCGCGAGCTGGGGGTCGAGGGTGGCGGTGGCGACCGCGGTGGCGGTGGCGGACTCGTTGTTCCTGCGGTTGAAGAGGCCCATGACTGCTCCTTGGGGACGGATGCCGGAGGGTCTCCCGGCATGTTGTTCAAACTTCAACGAAATTCACTGTAGACCCATTCCGTTCAACTTTCAACATCTTTGGCCGGGCTGCGTACATCAGGCTCCGGGACGTGGCGTACGACAACTGCGGCGGCTGCTGACGGCACGGCCGCGCGGAAGAAACGTGCGGGCGCCCGTCCCCGGGGACCGGGCGCCCGCACGGGCGCCGCGAGCCGACTTGGACTGACCGACGGGGGTTGTTGGACTGCGGCGTCCGTCCGGGCCCCGGTTCGTTGACGCCCCCGAAAGCCGAGGACTACTCAGTCCCCATGCCTCAAAGACACCGCACGGCCTGTGCGACGGCCGCCGCCTCCTGTGCCGTGCTCGTCCTGGCCGGGACCGTACAGCCGGCCGCCGCCGGAGCCGACGGGCCCGCCGCCGTGATCGCGGCCGGCGGCGGGCCCGTCATCACCTCCGGCACTCTCTCGGTCACCGTCGCCGACGACTTCCCCCGGGTGCTCTCGTACACCGACCGCGCCTTTGGCGCGTCGCTGCTCGGCAGCACCCGTCCGGTCACCGAGGTCACCCTCAACGGCAAGCCGTACGCGGTCCGGCCGGCGGGCGCCCCCCGCGTCGACGCCGCTTCCGTGCGCCACACCCTGGTCTTCCCCGACCTGCCCGGCGTCGAGATCGACACCCTGGTGTCGGTGTCCGGCCGGGCCGTGACCTTCAAGGTCACGGCCGTGCGCGACACCGACGCCTTCCGCGTCGGCACCCTCGACATACCCGGGCACGACCTCGTGTCCGTCGGCAGCACGGAGGAGGGCGCGGCCACCGCGTTCACCAAGCTCGACCCCGACTCCACCCGGACCGCGGACGTGTTCGGCAAGGTCACCGCGGACACTCCCGCCGAGGCCGCCCCCGTCGGCGCCACGTACGCCATCGTCAACACCGCCTCGCTCGCCGCCGCCGTCGAGTCCAACTCCTCGTACGACAAGCCGAGCGGCGCCACCGGCGGCGACGACGCGCGCCTGTGGCACCAGGCCCGCAAGGCCGGCGACGGCACGGTGCGCGTCGGCGTCTCCTCCGGCCAGTGGACCTACCGGGGCGACGGCGCACCGCAGCCGGAGAGCGGCGAGAACCTGCCCTGGGCCAAGGTCGTCGTCACCCCGGACGCCAACGCCGACAGGAAGGTCGACTGGCAGGACGGCGCGGTCGCCTTCCGCTCGATCGGCATCAAGGCGCCCGGCGGCAAGGACACCCCCGACCGCGTGATCACCCACATCCCGTTCAACTTCGCGAGCCAGGCCACCCACCCGTTCCTGCGCACCCTCGACGACGTCAAGCGCATCTCACTGGCCACCGACGGCCTCGGCCAGCTCGCCGTGCTCAAGGGGTACGGATCCGAGGGCCACGACTCCGCACACCCCGACTACGGCGGCAACTACAACAAGCGCGCGGGCGGCCTGGCCGACCTCAACACGCTCCTGAAGTCGGGCAGGAAGTGGGGGGCGACCTTCGGCGTGCACGTGAACGCCACCGAGTCCTACCCCGAGGCGAACAACTTCAGCGAGACCCTCGTCGACAGGACCAAGCCCGGCTGGAACTGGCTCAACCAGAGCTACTACATCAACCAGCGCCGCGACATCAACAGCGGTGATCTCGCCCGCCGTTTCCAGCAACTGCGCGACGAGACCGACCCCAATCTCGACTTCCTCTACATCGACGTCTACTACACACACGGCTGGATCGCCGACAAGACCATGCAGGCCGTGCAGAAGCAGGGCTGGAACGTCGGCACCGAATGGGCGGACAAGTTCGAGCGGGCCTCGCTCTGGTCGCACTGGGCCAACGACCTGAACTACGGCGGAGCCACGAACAAGGGCCTCAACTCCCGGATCATCCGCTTCATCCGCAACGGTGAGAAGGACGTCTGGAACAACCACCCGGTCCTCGGCCAGACCGTCCTGGAGGACTTCGAGGGCTGGACCGGCGAGACCGACTGGAACGCCTTCTACGACAACGTCTGGCAGCGCAACCTGCCCGCCAAGTACCTCCAGCAGGAGCGGATCACCCGCTGGAACGGCAACGACATCACCTTCACCGGCGGCCTGCGCGGCACCGTCGAGGACGGCCGGCGCGCCTTCTACGACCACGGCCGCAAAGTCCTCGACGGCGACCGATACCTGCTGCCGTGGGACGGCGGCGCCAAGCTGTACCACTACAACGCGGCGGGCGGCACCAGCAGTTGGGCCGTTCCCGGTCAGGGCGCCTACACCGTCTACAAGCTCACCGACAACGGCCGGGTGAGGACCGGGACCGTACGGCCCGAGGGCGGGAGGATCACGCTCGACGCCGAGGCCGGGCAGCCGTACGTGCTCTACCCGGACCGCGCCCCCGCGCAGCGAGACGCCCACTGGGGCGAGGGCGGTCATGTCGCCGACCCCGGCTTCAACGACGCCTCGCTCGACGCCTGGACCCGGCGCGGCACGGTCACCCGCGACACCGACGACCATGGCCGCAACAGCGCCGCCCTGACCGGTGATGCCACCGCGTCCGTCTCCCAGAGGATCACGGGCCTCGAGGCAGGCAAGCGGTACACCGCATCCGCCTGGATCGAGGTGGAGCCGGGCAGCTCCCGCCGCACGACGCTCTCCGCCGGCGGGAAGTCCGTCGTCGTCGAGCGTTCCACGGCCAAGGACATGGTCGCCGCGTCCGACCGGCACGGCACCCACTTCCAGCGCGCCAAGGTCAACTTCACCGCGCCCGCCGACACCACCACCCTGCGCGTCGAAGCCGCGGCGGGCGGCACGGCACGCGTCCGCGTCGACGACGTGCGCGTCGTCGCCAACGCCCCCGCCGGCAAGGAGGGCGCACTCGTCCACGACGACTTCGAGGACGTCGACCAGGGCTGGGGTCCGTTCCTCAAGGGCGACGCCGGCGGCGTCACCGACCCGCGCACCCACATCAGCCAGTTGCACGCCCCCTACACCCAGGCCGGGTGGAACGGGAAGCTGATCGACGACGTGCTCCGGGGCGAGGAGTCCCTCAAGTCGCACGACGAGAACACCGGCCTCGTCTACCGGACCGCGCCGTGGACCGTGCCGATGAGGAACGGCCACACCTACCGCGTCGAATACGACTACCAGTCCAGTCACGCCGGGGCCTACGAGTGGGTCACCGGCTACGACCGGGCCGCAGGCGGGTCCGTGGAGCGCCGCCGCACCCCCATCGGCGCGCAGCAAACCACGGGCCACTTCTCCGAGACGGTCACCGCGGGCTGCGGCGACACATGGACCGGCCTGCGCAAGCGCGGTGACGCCCCCGACGGCGCGGACTTCGTGATGGACGACTTCACGGTCACCGACCTCGGCCCCGCGGCCGAGCAGGCCGCCTGCGGCACGCTCGCCGTGACGGCGCCGGAGACCCTGGTGCCGGGCAGGCCCAATGAGGTCGAGGCCGCGTTCAGCAACGACGAGACGACGGCGGCGGGCGATGTGACGCTGACTCTCGCGCTGCCCGACGGCTGGACGGCCGAACCCGTGGGCCCGGTGAGCTTCGCGTCGGTCGCGCCGGGCGCCAAGGCCACGGGCACGTGGCAGGTGACCCCGCCGGCGGACGCCGCGTACGGGACGTACCCGATCGGTTCGACGGCCGCGTACACGGTCGGCGGCACGCCCCGGAAGCTCACCGCGTCCACGTCCGTGCGCACCCTGCCGCCGCCGCCCTCCGCCGACGCCTGGGCGAGCGACCTCGACTGGACGTCCGCGCAGAACGGCTGGGGACCCGTCGAGCGTGACCTGTCCAACGGCGAGACCGGCACCGGCGACGGCAAGCCCCTGACGATCGGGGGAGTGACCTACGAGAAGGGCCTCGGCACCCACGCCCCCGCGAAGATCCGCTACTACCTGGGCGGCCGGTGCACCTCCTTCACCGCCTCGGTGGGTGTGGACGACGTCCAGACCACACGCGGCACGGTCCGGTTCGGCGTGCTGGCGGACGGCGCCGAGAAGGTGGCCTCGCCCGTACTGAAGGCCGGCGACCCGGCCTGGTCCCTGACCGCGGACGTGACCGGAGCCGACTACGTCGAGCTCGTCGTCGGTGACGGCGGCGACGGAAACGGCAACGACCACGCCGACTGGGGCGCCGCCCGCTTCCACTGCGGCGCCTGACGCCCCAGCCCCTCTCCCTCCGTCCCGTCCGGATCGCACCCGCGCGGCCCGGACGGGACGGCGGTTTCCGGGCCCGGTACGGTGGGTCCGCCCCGCCTCGCGCCCCCGGGAATTAACCCGACCGGCGCAGGCGCGACACCTGGCTGTGAGCCGTCTCTCACCCGGCCCTGTTGTTGGACCCGCACAAAGAAGGACCGGCCTGGGCTGGTGGTTGGCGCTCCATGCGGAAGGCTTCTGTCAGAGGCCGACAGGAGAACGGTCACGAGACTGTACAGAGTCGACGGCATGCTTTTCTTGGGTCCCTCCGTAGGGTCGATGCATGACCGTTTTGGACCAGACCACCAGCGAGCCGACCGAGGCCGGCGAGCCGGCCGACGCGCGCGGCCGTGTGGCCGAGCTGCACGCCCTGCGCGAGCAGGCGCAGCGCGGCCCGAGTGACCGGGCGACCGAGGCGCAGCACGCCAAGGGCAAGCTGACCGCCCGGGAGCGCATTGAGCTGCTGTTGGACGAGGGTTCGTTCAAGGAGGTCGAGCAGCTGCGCCGGCACCGCGCCCAGGGCTTCGGCCTGGAGGCCAAGAAGCCGTACACGGACGGTGTCGTCACCGGCTGGGGAACGGTCGAGGGCCGGACGGTCTTCGTCTACGCGCACGACTTCCGGATCTTCGGCGGTGCGCTGGGCGAGGCCCACGCCACCAAGATCCACAAGATCATGGACATGGCCATCTCGGCGGGCGCTCCGCTGGTGTCGCTGAACGACGGAGCCGGAGCGCGTATCCAGGAGGGCGTCTCGGCGCTGGCCGGATACGGCGGCATCTTCCAGCGCAACACCAAGGCCTCCGGCGTGATCCCGCAGATCTCGGTGATGCTCGGCCCGTGCGCCGGCGGTGCGGCGTACTCGCCCGCGCTGACCGATTTCGTGTTCATGGTCCGCGAGACCTCGCAGATGTTCATCACCGGCCCGGACGTCGTCAAGGCGGTCACCGGCGAGGAGATCACCCAGAACGGCCTGGGCGGCGCTGACGTCCACGCGGAGACCTCGGGCGTCGCGCACTTCGCGTACGACGACGAGGAGACCTGCATCGCGGAGGTCCGCTACCTCCTGTCGATGCTCCCGCAGAACAACCGCGAGAACCCGCCGGCCGTCGCCTGCGAGGACCCGGCCGACCGCCGCTCGGACGTGCTCCTGGACCTGGTCCCCGCCGACGGCAACCGGCCCTACGACATGCACAAGGTCATCGAGGAGCTCGTCGACGAGGGCGACTACCTGGAGATCCACGAGCGCTGGGCGCGCAACATCATCTGCGCCCTGGCCCGCCTGGACGGCCAGGTCGTCGGCATCGTGGCCAACCAGCCGCAGTCGCTGGCCGGGGTCCTCGACATCGAGGCGTCCGAGAAGGCGGCCCGCTTCGTCCAGATGTGCGACGCGTTCAACATCCCGATCGTCACGCTGCTGGACGTGCCGGGCTTCCTGCCCGGCGTCGACCAGGAGCACGGCGGCATCATCCGCCACGGCGCGAAACTGCTGTACGCGTACTGCAACGCGACCGTCCCGCGGATCTCCCTCATCCTGCGCAAGGCGTACGGCGGCGCCTACATCGTCATGGACTCGCAGTCCATCGGCGCCGACCTGACCTACGCCTGGCCCACCAACGAGATCGCGGTCATGGGCGCCGAGGGCGCGGCGAACGTCATCTTCCGCAAGCAGATCGCCGAGGCCGAGGACCCCGAGGCCATGCGCACGCGCATGGTCAAGGAGTACAAGGCCGAGCTGATGCATCCCTACTACGCCGCGGAGCGCGGCCTGGTCGACGACGTGATCGACCCGGCCGAGACGCGCGAGGTGCTCATCCGCTCCCTCGCCATGCTCCGCACGAAGCACGCCGACCTGCCGTCCCGCAAGCACGGCAACCCCCCGCAGTAATCCTGCGACAGGACTGGAGCCCGACCCATGAGCACTCCTACCGACCCCTCGTCCGTGGTCCGCGTCGAGAAGGGCCACGCCGAGCCCGAGGAGCTGGCGGCCATCACCGCGGTCCTGATGGCGCGTGCGGCGTCCCGCGCCGACGCGTCGCAGCCGCACCGGGGCCGCACGACGGCGGGCTGGCGCCGTCTGGAGCGCCAGCGCGGCTTCCAGCCGTCCCACAGCTGGCAGGGCTGACGCCCTGACCTGAAGGCCCCGCACACCAACGGTGTGCGGGGCCTTCCCCGTCCCCGGGGTCGTGGGCCCGCTGCGCGGGGCCGTTTCCCCACCCCGTCCTCCCTCTACGGCCTGCGGCCGTGGGAGGTGCCCCCATCCCGTACCGGGGGCTCCGCCCCCGGGCCCTCCCCCTACGGCCTGGCGGCCGTGGGAGGGACCCTCACCTACGCCCTGCGGGCGTGGGGGGACCCCCAGCGCCTCAATCGTCGGCGGGGCTGGATTTCGCTGCGTGCGCATTCCCCCTGGCTTCGCCGGGGACCCCCACCCACGGCCGCCAGGCCGTAGGGGGAGCTTGAGGACACCGCGCGAAGCGAGGTACGGGGTCCGGGGCTTGCCCCGGTCTCGGGAAGGGGCGGGGTGGGGAACAGTGCCCGCCGCAGGCGTCACCGCCCGCCGGGAACGGCAACGGCCCCCGAGGGCTCCGGACGGAGCCCTCGGGGGCCGTTCCACAGGGCGTACAGGGACCGCCCGACCGGCTAGCGCAGGCGTGCCATGAGGGCGTGTTCGACGAGG
>NZ_JABZEE010000020.1 GCF_013387495.1 Streptomyces sp. PKU-EA00015
GGACGAACAGATTCGGCTTCTCACAAACACGCCCCTACAGGTTACGATCCTGTTGTTGATCATATCGTCGGGGGGGACGCCGCCGCGGCAGCGTGAAGCGCTATTCAATGAGTATTTGGACATCATGTATAGGCGAGAAATGGCGAAGGGGAGGCACATTATCCAGTCCGAGAAGGAACTACTGCTCGGACTTCACAAGTATGTCGGCTACATATTGCACGAGAAGACGACTCGGGCTGAGGCAATGGCCTCAGTACTCCCTCGGCAAGACTATGAAAAGCATGTGCTCCAGTTCCTGACATGGCATGACCCATTTTCATCGCCAAGCAAGCGTCAAGCGGAACTGAATGCAATCACCACTGAGGCCGGCGAGCGCTTGGTTCTTATCGTCGAACCAGCAGCCGACGTTTTTGGCTTTGAACTAAGGTCGATCCAAGAATTTTTCGCCGCGTGCCATCTAGCAGACACCTCTGCAGACACCGCTCAACGCTACAGCAGGTTCGAGGCGATTGCCCGTCTTCCGCACTGGAGAAATGTCGCACTCTTCTTTGTCGGCCGTGTAGGCAGGAACTATGCCGGAGAAGCTGCAAATATTATTGAGGTGTGTCGAGGAATTGATCGCGACGTTCCAGACATATTTGTTCACCGCGGTGGCGCCCTAGCCCTGGAACTTGCAGCTGACCGCGCCTTCGGCCCCAACAGGAGGAGGCAGAATGCACTCCTCGAACTTGGTGTTGAGATCTTCGATAGGCACATTTCCGAGAACCGGCGTCAGCAGGTTCAAGATCTTCTGCTGCGCCTTCCGATTGAAGATCAAAGGGATCTTGCAATACCGCTCCTTGAGAAGAAGATCGCCGTCTTGAGCTCAGCATACCTGGGACCATTGCTGCGCACGCTTCACCGCTTGGACTCACGGAACCGGCATATCATCGTCGCCTTTGAGCGAATGGCAGAAAACGCAGACCTCACTGAAGAAGCGCTTGCTCTCTACTTCGATCTCCGGCCTGGTGCCGAGCAAGCGATGGAAACCGTGCGGAAGGTTGCTTCTGTTCTAGGGACATCAGCCGTTGGCCGCGTACTCTCCCGTCTCCGGCTACAAGCAATCTGGAGGGCATGCCAGGACTTGAAGCACGCCGGCATGACCGATGAATTTGTGTCTCAAGCAGTACTAGAAGCCGTGCGGCGCGGGGCTTTTTCTTGG
The DNA here is from genome assembly GCF_013387495.1 of Streptomyces sp. PKU-EA00015. Classification (GTDB taxonomy): domain Bacteria; phylum Actinomycetota; class Actinomycetes; order Streptomycetales; family Streptomycetaceae; genus Streptomyces. The sequence continues at coordinate 1,202 of NZ_JABZEE010000020.1, forward strand.
GTGAGAACAGAAGAACGCGACTTCTTGAGCGACATCATTCAACTCCCGTGGCCAGCAGACTGCGCCTTTCTGATCTTGCGTTCTATGGCTGTCCTTCAGGCACATTCAGTTGTCCGATCTGCCGGCTCCGCAGGTTGGATTGTCCCGGAAGAACAGGTCGTCGCCTCAGACGATGTAATGGCGGGTCGCATCGCGCTCCTGGGAGCCGAGGATTCTCCATTCGATAGGAGACTTGCCACCACCCCGCTATGGCTGTGCCACGTCTTCCTAGGTCACGTGACGCCTGGCTCGGCAAGTGCGGCCATAAAATTCTTCCGCGACCTACCGGCAGAATTTTCGTCTCTAGTGCCAATGTTTGGTGGTATCCCCTACGAGGCTTCCCCGGTTGTTGACCTCATCCATGCAGCAATCGTGAAGGGGGGCGAGGATGATTGGAGACTCGCCGAGCATGCCCTGATCAATTGGGGAGGCAGGACGGGAGCTGCCCGATGGCGTCGACTTTGCGACGCACTCCTCAAAAGCCTGCTAGGCACACCGGCCTTGGAGCGTTCTCAGAACTCTTCCGACTTCATCCGAAGCCTTCAGGAGAATCTATCGACGGATCAGACACTCCCTGACATCCCGGTGGAACTTTTCCCCCCCCTCGTAGATTATGCTTGGGCGCTCGCAGTCAGGAGTAGACCCGAAAAGTACGCAGTAGATAGCACGGTTTTTGAACAAGCCATTAGGCACGCTCTTACAGCCTCCCCAGTCCCCTCGGTATTGAGCGAACTCGCCATCAGGCTGTACACGGATATGCCGCATTGGATAAAGACCTCTGAACTGCACCACATGCGGTTGGGTATGCTTACCGCTCTTCTCGACTCGCCCAGCGTCGCAGGTAGCGCCGATCTAATCCCTATTGCTGTGCGTTCATGCCTTGAGTCAGGAGAAATACCGAATTCCACCTTCCGCAAGGCTTGCGCCGTAGTTGGACGCAACCACGAATCTCTCAGCTCCGGCGTGGTCCGGATTCCTAGACACAGCAATTCCGCAACCTTTAAGAGGCTGCTGGACACTCTGTCTTCCGAATCGGATAGTGAAATTCGAGAAGGCGCGCTGGTAATGATCAGAGACTTTAGCCACATGCACTCTTACGACTCATCCCTTCGTGGAGGGAATGCTGCGCGCGACTCTCGTATTCGTGTCAATGGATTCGCCCGGATGCATCGCATGCTAGCGAAATCAAAGGTGGACGTAGAAAGGAATGCGGGTCTGTGTATGTTCTCGGTGCGAGCACCGAGAACGCGTGAGGATTGGAGTATTCTTCACGACGCGATTCTTTCCTGTCGGGATCAGCGAACTGTGGGATCCGTAAGAATCGCCTTGCGGTCAAACGTGAATAGCGAGAATGGGCGAGATTCGGCCCAGTGGATCTCATTTCTAGAGGAGTGTCTCCAGTGTACTGAGTACCCGCCTCTACAAGCGTTGCTTACGGACACGCTCGACGAGCTCCTCGCATCGCAAGACCAGAGTCTCCGTCGATATGAAGACGACTTTGGCCTGCCGTTGTCGACGATGGCCCCGTAGCGTCTGCCGTATTGCGCTGTGGTTGATCGTCTGCATGCCATCGGCCGAGGCATCGGGCTGATGCCTCGGACCATCGACCACCTGCGCACCCGCTACGGAGGTTGATCACCCGGCAACGGAGGCGTCGGCCAAGTTCCGAGCCTATTACCGGTCGCGTGCACAACCGTGCCAGATCCGTGCCAGATCGAGCGGTCAACCACGGTCAGTCGAGGCTGTGAGCGGCGCCAACACCGTCGATCAGATCTGACACCGTCGGGCGTAGGGTGACCTGCGACTACGCATTCGAGTGCAGTGCCAGGCTTACAAAGCAGATGTTCGGCGGTTCGAAACCGTCCGCGCCCACCAGTGAAAAGGCCCCCAGCCGATCATGGCTGGGGGCCTTTGACATCCACATCTGACATCAACGGGGACGTTCACTCACGGCCGGGCCGCCTCTTGAGCATCCGGTCCATGTGGCTGACAGCCTCCCGCTGCGTGTCCTGGACGACGTGCGTGTAGACGTTCATCGTGACGGCGATCTGACTGTGCCCAAGGATCTCCATCACGACGCGGGGAGCGACCTCGGCCGCGGTGAGCAGGGTGGCGCAGCCGTACCGGGCGTCGTGCAGCCGGATGACGCGGAGGCCGGCCGAATCGGCGACGGGGGTGAAGGAGCGGTACAGGCTCCAGAGACTGCCCGAGTCGCGGACATTACGGGCCCCGCTCTCTCGCCCCATGGCAGCTCCAGCCCAAAGCCGCTACACCGACCTGGTGCTCCCCCTGGTCACCCTTGGGCCGGCTTGAGGGTGACTCCCGGGGCCTGGGAGTCGAGTCGGCTGCGGATCGCGTCGGCGGTCATGGGCTGGCTGACCTCCAGCGATGCGCGCGTGAGGCCTGCAAAGACGACGCCACCGAAGGCCAAGGTGCCGCCGGTGGCACCGAGGGCGTCCCAGAAGGTGTCCGACATGGCGGTGATTCTGGCCTCACCCTGGCAGGCGCATCTGCCCCTATCTGCTGGGCGGAATGGAGGTGCCGGCAGCGAGGCGTGGTGGGCGTTCGATCACGTGCTCGGGATGCCGTAAAGGATCATGCTAGCCTCCGGTGGTCGATGAGGTCTTCCTTCCAACGGGGGTTTGCAATATGGGAATCCGGCGTACTTTCGGGCGTGCGGCTGCCATGAGTTCCACAGTGATCGCACTGGTTGGGGTGGTGCTGGTTCCGCAGGCAAGCGCTGCGGAGACCTGCGTTAGTACCACCGGGGCCAAGATGTGCTGGCAGTCCACGGGTGATGACGTGTACATAACCGACACCAAGGCCGATGGCCACCGAGCGGGCGGCTACTACGCCACGGACCGCGGAAGTTACGGATGGTGCGAGAACACCAAGGGCGCAAACACCACGGTGAAGTGCAACCTTGAGCTGGAGGAGCCCGACATGATCAGTTTCTACGCTGCCAGGTGCGAAGGCCCCTGCGGGCCCTTGGGACATGGCGTTCTGAATCAGTCTGGCTGGAAGCGCGTAGCCGTGTGATTCGGGTGCCGTGCTGAGGTGCGGCTCTCCAGGAGCTCCTGGAGAGCCGTATTTTTGCTGACCCAACGTGGGCAGGGGGCAAGGCCTCGGGGCAGGTTGGCCGACCGCGGCTGGCTGCGGTACTGCCCGACGGCCGGTTCGGTACCCGGACTTGCAACGATCAACGCCGCCATCGCCTCGCTCATCCGCGACGCCGGCACCCCCTGCTCGATGACCGTGTCCGCGCCCTACGCGCCGAACTCGATGTCGCGGGCCTCACCTCGATGACGCCCACCCTCGACGTCGCCGTAGCCTTCCACCAGGCCGTCCTGGACGAGCACGACGAACTGGCTGCCACCATCGCCCGGCTCCGCGAGTAGACCCGGGACGGCACCTGTGGGATTCCGCTTGGGCCGACCGCGACCCGCGCAGCAGAACCCTCTCAGCGATGAAGCCATCCGTGGACGCCGTCGGCTACGAATGCAAAGTGAGACGTTCGCTGTCGGACACCACGGCAATGGCTTCGGAGTCGTGCTGCCATTGCTCGTGAACGTGTCAAGGCGGAGGGCCCGCGTGCCAGATCCGTGCCAGATCGAGCGGGGACTCACGGGGAACCAGCCGCCATCCGCATACGGCGTCTTCCGGACAAGTGCTCCAAGCCCTGGCCGGCCACGCTTGTCTCAGACATCGAGAGTCCACCGACCTCTACACCTGCCGCGGATCTGCCCCCAGGATGGCCGGGTCCTCAGTCCGGAGTCGAAACTCTGCGGTTACGCCCAAGCTCTTTCGAGCGGCGAGGTAGAACACGTCACGCTTCTCCTGAAACTGCCTGAAGGCCTGCGTCCAGTCCTCCGGCGTTCCCGAGCGCTGGTCACGAGCGAACTGCTCCAGGACCCAAGCGTGGCGCTGCAGCGCCCTGGCCGCCGAGATGGTTTCGGCGTCTCCCATGAGGAGGACAGCCTCGAACGCGTAGCCGCGCTCCAGCTCGGCGTCGGCCAACATCGTCAAGCCGGCTTCCTGCGCGAGTGGCTGAGGGACATCGAACAGCCCTTTGCCTGCCGCTAAGCGCCCTGCCAAGGAGGTGAATCTCTTGATCGCGTCGGCGTACCGGAGATAGGACTCCAGGCGACGTTCATCCCATCGCGTCGAGAGTTGGCGACGCCAGCGCGATCTTTCCATGAGGGCTCCGCCCGCGTAGGACGCTGCCGCGCCGACGAGCACGCCTATCAACGTGAACAGTTGTCCCGACATGGCCCCCCCATCGAACAGTTCGTTCCCGGGAAGACCCTACTGTCAGCATCGATCGGCCTGGCAACGGCGGGGCGGTGACCGACGGGCCTGTCGGTCGCTGTGGAAGTGCACCGGTCGGCATGTTTGGTGGAGCTGGGCCGACCGGCCGGACGAGCCGTTGGAGGTCTGCCGGGTGCCGGAGTTCAGAGCCGTTACATGGCCGGAGATGCGAGCCGATGGCTCTGAATGCTCATTGCGCGCTACGGAGCTCGTCAAGCTGCTTCTCGAAGGCCTTCGTCTCCGCGATCAGATGGTCGCGTGCCTTCTCCTGCGTCTTGTCGCCCTGATCCTTGAATGCCCCGCTGAAATATGGCTTGAGTTGGGTCCACCAGCCGAAGTCCAGCATCGCCCATGCCTGCGGACACAACGGGGCGCGGGTTTTCGGCAGGTAGCCTGCACCGACAAGGGGTCCGTGGAACCTCTTCGGGTCGCTCCCCTCGAGGTAGCAAAGGAAGTTGAAGACCCGTTGCTGGGTGACAGGGTGATCGCTCGAGAGCCCCTCCAGCGTCAGCTTGCCCTCCTCGCGGGCGATCTCGTCGAAAAGGATTGCGGCTGCCAGCGACGGACCCGGCCCCACCTCGTTGACGGTATAGAACGACGCGAACCCGTCGGCGGCGTCTTCCTCGAGGCCGAGGTTCGGAAGCAGAAGCTGACGCTGCAGAGCATGGCCCATCTCGTGGCCGAAGACGAACTGGGTCGACAGCGCAGTCAAGTCATCGGCGTTGAAACTGTCCTTGGGGAACAGGGCGGGACGCTTGACGGTCTTGACCACGTCGCTGAGAACCCCTTCGATCTGGGTCAGGAACGACGGGGGCACGAAGATCGTCCTGCCGTCGGGCTGGGTGACCGCATCCGTAACCCCCGGTGGGACCTTGTCGGTGACTTTCACCTCCAGGTCATGCGGGAGGGCGACCGACTTGTTCACCCACTCGGCGAGCTGCTCGAGCACGCGGGACTTCCGGACCACCGCTACAGCCTGCCGGTCCTTCGGCTTGACCGCGTTGTCGTACACGACGGTGACCTTGCCGTTCGTGTCAGCCTTGGCACTGTCGCCGCCACTCGAGGTGACTGCGAGGCCGGCGGCGAGCAGCGCTCCCGCGACAGCAGTCCTCAACATGGCCGAGTATCCAACGCTGTTCAGCACCCTGGTCAGCCCTTTCCTTGGTCAGGACGTTGGGACCATCCCGCTGGTCGATGCCTGGTTCGACGACGCATACCGCCCAGTCGCAGCGCCTGCCGCCGGGCCACGGCTCAGTGGGCGAGGAGCATGTAGGTGTTCTCCAGTTCGTCCTGCACGACGTGGGCGTCTCCCGCGACGGTCCGCACGACAAGGTCGTCTTCCGGCGTGTGGACCCGGTACTGCCAGCCTTGCGGGAGTCGCAGGCGCCGGCCGAGCGTGGCCAGGGAGTCCAACGTCTGGCTGTCGTCCACGGTGTGGGAGTACGCCTGCAGGACATATGTGCGGTCGCCCGGGGCGAGCAGCGCGTGCACCGGTTTGCCGCCGGCCAGGACGTACTCGGTGTCCCGTTTCACCGTGGAGTCGACGTAGAACTTCCTGGCCGTCGCCCCGGTGAGGTCGATCTCCACGGGGATGTGGACTTCGGCCACACAGCGAGCCTCCAGGCCGTCGAACATCGCGGTGTCCCCCCACGCGAATGCCGTGACCTCGTCGATCGTCCAGAAGCGAGGTCCGTTCAGGAACACCATCGGCACGTTGAACTGCTCGGCCAGCGCACGGGGGTCGAGCGCGTTCCATCGCTCCGGCGGACAGTCGTTGAGACCGAAGGTGTTGTAGACGGCTGCCTTGAGACGGCCGTCCTCGGCCGGCGAGATGAGAAGGACCTCGCCATAGCGAGCGTTCCGCAGGCCGCTCAGGTGCCGTGCCGATTTCGTCGTGTCGGACATGGCTTCTCCTTGTCACAGCCTGTCTCCGCTCCTGCGCGGGGACCGCCTGTGGGGAAAGGCCCGCCAAGGGCCGGGCCGGGGTAGTACCTCGGGTCGTCCACTCCATCAAGCGCATCACATGCGTGATGAAGCCGCACGTCGTCCCCGGTGGCGTGGAGCGACGGCCGAGCGGGCGTGCGTGCCGGGGTCTCGCGATCCCGCGCCACAGTCGCCTCACCCACGCCGGGACGGCCGGGGCAGCCGCCCCCGGTCCGTAGCATGTACCGCCTTGCCGGTCAGGCAGTCGCAGTGAACTCCCAGCGACCGTCCGTCACGCTGTGAACGGCATATCCGGGTTCGGACCGCACAAATCCACGCCCAACGCGGTCGTCAGGCCCCATGGGCTGCCTGCGGACAGACCTCTGTCGACCGCGAAGCGGTCATGTGCTGACCAGCGACATTGCCCGGGAGTCAAGGGCCCCGGAGCCGGTCGCCTGTGGCAGTTCGCATACGACACACTCCTCCATGGAGAATCCAGTGAACGAACTCCGGCGGATCCGGAGCGGGCCGGAGCCCGACGAGCGGGCGTTCGTGGTGCGCGTGCAGTTCTCGGCCGACGAACCGGACTTGGTGATCGAGCGGGCTCGTGACGTGCTCGGGCGGGTGATCGAGCACGTGGATCCATGGCCTGCTGAGGAAGCCTGGCCACAGCTGCTGCCTCCTTGGTTCGTGCAGGCATGCGCACCTGAACGATCGCCGGATCCCTCCTTGGATTTCGCCACTCGCTTGGCGCGGTGGCAGGCGAAGACCTGGGACGAGAAGGTTGCCGCTTCCCAAGGCCCCTGGAGGCTGTCGAACTGGCTCTACTACTTCGACCCCATCGACGGCGAGGGCGACGACCGCAGTTGGTGGTGGTGGGACGCCGCCAGTAGCGGGCCGGACACCGGCTGGATCGATGTCGCCACCACCGGCTGGCCGTATGGAACCGGCTCGTTGTACTGGCTGATCGAGGCTTCCGGCGGGGTGATCTCCTAGAGCGGAGTCAGCCCACCTGGCCCGACTCGAACCGGATGGCCGGCCATGAACTCAGTGCTTGCCTGCTCCCGCCATCGTGCGAGATCAGGAGACGAGGTCACGCCAGAACGCCGCCGTTGCACGAGGGGTCTAACTCGCGCCCGCCCGCTGGCAGCTGATCGGTCTTCAGGCCGACCACAACCGCGCTCTCATCCGCTGCGGTCAGCCGGTGCGGCGGGAGCGGCGCAGAGCCAGCCCGCCGAGGAGCGTGGCGATCAGCCCCACCAGCATGGCCACGTACGCCCCGCCCAGCCCGTTGCCGGTGCCCAGACCACCGTCGGCGGTGGCAGCGACCAGACCACCGAGGGCCATGCTGATCAGTCCCGCCGCCATGGCCACCATGGCCCGGAGTGATCCGTTGGCAGCGCCGAGACGACCGGTGGGGCGGGCCAGCGCCAGTCCGGCGACGACCACGCCGGCCAGCCCCAGCAGCGCTCCCGTGGAGGCCCCGAGCCGCCCGAGGCTGAAGTCGTAGAAGCCGGCGGCGACCGGCTGGACCGAGGCGTGCGCCGCCGCCGGTGCGGCAAGCCCGGTGGCGCCGAGCAGGGCGGCCGCGGCGGCGGCGAGCAGACGACGAACAGACATGAACGGGCTCCTTCTCTTCCTGCGGCTGGTGTCGCCCGATCATGTCTGCCGGACCCCACCCCGGTCGTCCGGCGGACGCAGACACTTCGCACTGCCGCCGATGCCGCATCCGGCTGCCACGGACGTCGCAGGAGGCGCGAAGGTACTGCGTGTGCGGTAGTCGGCTGCTCGTCCACGAGGGGGACTCGCCCGCGGCGGCAGCCCGCTAGGGTGCGCGCATGAGTGCAGGTCAGTCCGGTGTCCGGGCCCGTTTCGGAGACTGGGTCATCGCTGTCGGCGTGGCGGTGGCGCTGCTGGTCACCGGGCTGTCCGGGCAGCGTTCCGCCACGAACCTCGACGTGCTCGGGTACGCGCTGCTGACGGCGGGCGGGCTTGCGCTGGCCGCGCGCCACCGGGCTCCGGTTGCCGTCCTGGCCGTCGCCGGGCTGTGCGCGGTGGGGTACCAGGCGGTCGGTTTCGATGTGCCTGCTGTCGCGTACCTGTGCGCGGTGTACGCAGCCGTGCGGGCGGGACACCGCACCGTCACGTTGGCGGCGAGCCTGGCCATGCTGGCCCTCCTCCCGCTCGCGGCCCTGGCTTCGGGCCTGCACGACACGGGCGAAGCGTTCGCGCAGGCCCGAGGCGCCTTGGAGCTGGCCTGGCTGATCGCGGCCGGCGCCGCGGGTGAGGCGCTGCGGCAGGCCGAGCGGCGGGCGGACGAGGCCGAGCGCACCCGGGAGGAGACAGCGCGGCGCCGCGCCGACGAGGAGCGGCTGCACATCGCGCGAGAGCTGCACGATTCGCTCACCCACCAGATCTCGGTCATCAAGGTTCAGGCCGAAGTCGCCGTCCATGTGGCCCGCAAGCGGGGCGAACAGGTGCCGGAGGCCCTGCTGGCGATCCAGGAAGCCGGTCGTGAGGCGAGCCGGGAGCTGCGCGCGACCCTGGAGGCGCTGCGCGACGACGACACGACCCCGCCGCGTGGGCTCGACGACGTCCCGGAACTGGTGGAACGAGCGAGCAAGGCCGGCCTGGAGGCGACGCTGACGATTGCGGGACATCGGCACGACGTGCCGGCCGCGGTGGGCCGGACCGTCTACCGGATCGTTCAGGAGTCGCTGACCAACATCGCCCGTCACGCGGACGCGGGCACGGCGTCGGTCCGGATCGACCACCGTCCGGACGCCCTCGCGATACGCATCGACGACGACGGCAAGGCCACACCCGTCACCGCGCCGACGCCCGGCGTCGGGCTGCTGGGGATGCGCGAGCGCGTCACCGCCCTCGGCGGCCGGCTGCGGGCGGAACCACGCGGCGAGGGCGGCTTCACCGTCCAGGCCGAACTCCCCCTGGACGGAGCGTCGTGATCCGTGTCCTGCTGGTCGATGACCAGCCACTCATTCGCAGCGGATTCCGCGCGCTCCTCGATCTCGAGGACGACATCGAGGTGGTCGCCGAGGCCGCCGACGGCAGCGAGGGCCTGGAGCTCGCCGCAGAGCACGTGCCCGACGTCGCGCTCGTCGATATCCGGATGCCGGTCGTCGACGGCATCGAGACGACCCGGCGCATCGCCGCGGACCCTGCTCTGGCCGGGGTGCACGTCGTCATCCTGACCAACTACGGCCTGGACGAGTACGTCTTCGACGCGCTGCGCGCCGGCGCTGCCGGATTCCTGGTCAAGGACGTCATGCCGGAAGACTTCCTGCACGCCGTACGCGTCGCCGCGCGTGGCGACGCCCTGCTCGCACCCTCGATCACCCGCAAGCTGATCAACCGGTACGTCGCCCAGCCGCTGCCCACCGGCGTCGGCACGGGGCTGGAAGAGCTGACCAGCCGCGAGCGCGAGGCCGTTGTTCTGGTCGCGCATGGTCTGTCCAACGACGAGATCGCGGGCCGTCTGGTGATCAGCCCGCTGACCGCGAAGACCCACATCAACCGGGCCATGACCAAGCTCCGTGCCCGCGACCGGGCCCAACTCGTGGTCTTCGCCTACGAATCCGGCCTGGTGGCCCGACGCAGCTCCTGAGCAATCGCAAGGTGCGGAGCTCGTCGGCGTCGCCGCCGGCTCCGACAGCGGCTGAGTGATCGCCTGCCGCGTGACGGTCGGGCGGCAGGACTCCGCCGCCGGCAAGCGGCCACGGGGTGAGCTCATGTGTGGAGTCGGGTCATGGAGGGCAAGCCGCCGGGCTCGGGCGCGGGGAGGCGTCCCTGGATCTGCCTGGATGTTTCGAATTGTGATGAAGAAGTGGTGGAATCATGGAGTATTGGTGTGACTGTGTAAGTACCCTCAGTATCCGATGAGTTGACCCCTCGCCCTTCCCCACCGCCCGTGAGCCGTGCCCCACGCATGGCCTGCAGGCAGGGGTGAGGACACGTGCAGACGCGTTCCATACCCACTCGCCCCTCCCCCCACGGCGAGCGGGACGCGTCACCTGTCCACACCGTCCATCCAGGAGTAGTACACATGAACTACACAGGGGGGAGCGGCAGCCTCGCCGCTACCGGAGCCGGAGCCATCACCGTGGGTGGGATCGCCTTCCAGCAGCTGTGGCTGCTGGCCTTGGCTGTCCTGATCGTCATCGGTGGCGCCGTCCTCGTTCGAACGAGCTACCGCAGGAACAAGGGGGTTTCTGAGGTATGAATCTGATCCGAGTACGCCGTACTCGGACCCGCATTCTGGCAGGGGTCGCCCTCTCGGGGGCGGCCCTTTCCGTCTGGCTGGTCCGCCACATCCACTCCGGCATCACCACCTGGCAGGGCCAGGGGCAGCACTTCGCCACCGTCTACGCCCTCGCCTTCCTCATGCTGATGTGGCAGTGCGTCCTGTACTTCTCCGAACGGCCGAAGAAGGTCACCCCGCGGCAGCAGAAGCAGCTCGAACAGCTGCGGGTCACCGTCCCCATCCCGGTCCGCAACGAGGGCCCCAACGCCTTCAGGGAATGCCTCGCTTCCATCCTGCGCCAGTCCCGCCTGCCGCAGTGCATCGTCGTCATCGAGAACGACAACTCGGTGGACTACTCCGCTGTCGAAGCCTGGTTCGAGAAGCAGTGCGCAGCGCTGCGGATTCCCCTCATCTGGGAGTCCACCCCCACACCCGGCAAGCGCCATGCCCAGGGTCTTGCCGTCACCGGCGCCCAGCGGGCCGGCGTCACCACGGACATCTACGTGACGGTCGACTCGGACGCGAACCTGGACGAGCACGCCTTCGCGGAGATCCTCAAACCGTTCGCGGACAAGGACATCCAGTCGGTAGCCGGGATCGTCCTCGCCTCGAACCTGCGCGGCAATGTGAACGGCCAAGGGCAGCAGCGCAGGTGGAGGGACATGCTCGTGCGCATGACCGATCTGTGGTTCGTCGTGGGCCAGTTGGTGGACCGGTCTGCGCAGAGCGCCCTGGGTGGCGTCCTGGTGAACTCCGGCGTTCTTGCGGCCTACCGTGCGGGGATCCTCGACGACAACCTGGACGGCTACCTCAATGAGACTTTCCTGGGCCGCAAGGTCGAGTTCTCCGACGACTCCATGCTGACCATCTACGCCCTTCAGCGGGGCAAGGCAGTGCAGCAGCCCACCGCCTTCGCCACCACCTTGATGCCCGACAACTTCAGCCAGCTGTTCCGGATGTACACCCGGTGGATGCGAGGAGCCTTCATCCGCACCTTCTGGCGCTTCCGATACCTGCGCCTGGACAACTACGCGTACTGGGGGCACCTGCTCGGCTGGATACAGATGGTGCTGTCCACCGTCATCTTCGTGGTGTTGTTCGTCTATCTGCCCGCTGTGGAGCAGGCGTGGATGTGGGAGCTGCTGCTCATCCCGGTGCTCATCGGGTACGGCCAGGCCCTCCGGTACCTCGGCTTCAAGCGCAGCGACGACCCGTTCTGGTCCCACTTCCTGACCTTCCTGGCCGCCCCCATCGCCCAGATCTTCGCCTTCACCGTCTTCCGGGTCGTGCGCTGGTACGCCATGGCGACGTGCTACAAGACCGGTTGGGGCACCCGGCAGAAGGTTGAGCTCGACCTGGCCGGATAGGCGAGGGGTCAGGTGGTGCGCCCCACCGCAAGGCGCTCTCGGCCCGGTGGGTCCTCGCCCGTGAGGCCGTCGACCGACTCGCGGATGAGGTCCGCGTGGCCGACATGGCGGGCGTACTCCTCGATCAGGTCGATCAGGATGCGGCGAAGGCTGGGGGATTCGCGGGGTGTGGGGCCGCCGCCCCGCCGGCCCGTGCGGCGGCGGGGCGTGCGCGCCGGGGTTACGGCTTGCGGCCCACTCCGCAGTACGCGTCCACTGCCAGCGCATCGTCCTCTGTGTCGGTCGGGCGCCACTTGGTGACCTGGACGACGCCCGGGGACGCCAGCTCCAGGCCGTCGAAGAAGCCGGCGATCTCCTCCACGCTGCGCACGTAGTAGGGGATCGCCCCGCTCTGGTTGTACGCGTTCGACGCCGCGATCATGCCGTCGCTCGTCGAGGTGCTGTCGCTGATCACCAGGTAACTGCCGGACGGCAGACCCGCCATGAGCCGCGCGACCAGGTCGCGCGCCTCGGCGTAGTCGGCGACATGGCCCAGTGTGTTGAGGATCATCAGTGCGACGGGCTCGGAGAAGTCGAGCGTGGACTCCGCCGCCTTCAGGATGTCGTCCGGCGCGTACAGGTTGGCGTCCAGGTACGCCGTGCGGCCCTCGGGCGTGCTCGTGAGGAGGGCGCGGGCGTGGGCGAGCACCATCGGGTCGTTGTCGACGTAGACGATGCGCGAGTCCGGCGCCACCCGCTGCGCCACCTCGTGGGTGTTGTCGGCGGTCGGCAGGCCGGTGCCGATGTCCAGGAACTGCCGGATGCCCTGCTCGCCCGCCAGGTGCGTCACCGCCCGCCCGAGGAAGTGCCGGCTCGTGCGCGCCACGTCGACCAGGCCGGGGAAGATCTGCTTGATGTGGTCACCGGTCTGGCGGTCGACCTCGTAGTTGTCCTTGCCGCCGACGAAGTAGTTCCAGAAGCGCGCGGAGTGCGGCCTGCTCGTGTCGATCCGGGCGCGTATCTCCGCGGCAGCGTCAGACATGGGGTGGTGTTCCGACACGAGAAACCCTCCTGGGAAGCGGTTCGTGGGGCGGTACGGCGCGCTGACCAGCAGATCCGGGGGGTACGCCGGGTCCCGGGCTGGTGCAACCGGTCGCCAGCGTAAGGGATTTACTCACCCGAGGAAGGGGAGAGGCGCTACTCAGGCCGTCGCCGGCCCCGCCCCGACACAGAATTCGTTGCCCTCCGGGTCCGCCATCAGGACGTGATGCCGTCGAAGACCTCCAGGACGCTGCCGCCCGCCGCTCCGGCAGGTCGAACCGGTCGAGCCACTCCTCGCGGTCGGTGAACGGCGGCGGCGGGGGCTCGTCGATGCAGCCCAGCGCCGTCTTCCAGAAACCGGCGAGGAGTTGCGCGTCCGTGCAGTCGAGGGTCAGGTCGATTCCCGCTGTCATGGCAGGACCGTACCGACGGGCACCGACAGCGCCCACCGGACCGGCCTACTCGTCCGCCCCGTCCTCCAGGTCGCCCTCCGTCTCGAGGAACACCTGCCGCAGACCCTCCAGCACCGCCGGGTCCGGCTTCTCCCACATGCCGCGGGATTCCGCCTCCAGGAGGCGTTCCGCGATGCCGTGCAGGGCCCAGGGGTTGGCCTCCTGGAGGAAGGCGCGGTTCACCGGGTCCAGGACGTACGTCTGGGTCAGCTTGTCGTACATCCAGTCCGCGACCACGCCCGTCGTCGCGTCGTAGCCGAAGAGGTAGTCGACCGTCGCCGCCAGTTCGAAGGCGCCCTTGTAGCCGTGGCGGCGCATTGCCTCGATCCAGCGGGGGTTGACCACGCGGGCGCGGAAGACGCGGGACGTCTCCTCGACCAGGGTGCGGGTGCGGACCGTCTCCGGGCGGGTGGAGTCGCCGATGTACGCCTCGGGGGCCGTGCCGCGCAGGGCGCGGACCGTGGCCACCATGCCGCCGTGGTACTGGAAGTAGTCGTCGGAGTCCGCGATGTCGTGCTCGCGCGTGTCCGTGTTCTTCGCCGCGACCGCGATCCGCTTGTACGCCGTCTCCATCTCGGCGCGCGCCGGCCGGCCCTCCAGGCCGCGGCCGTACGCGTAGCCGCCCCACACCGTGTAGACCTCGGCCAGGTCCGCGTCCGTGCGCCAGTCGCGGGAGTCGATCAACTGGAGGATGCCCGCGCCGTACGTGCCGGGGCGCGAGCCGAAGATACGGGTGGTGGCGCGGCGTTCGTCGCCGTGTTCGGCCAGGTCGGCCTGGGTGTGGGCGCGGACGTGGTTCTCGGCGGCCGGCTCGTCCAGGGACGCCGCGAGGCGCACCGCGTCGTCCAGCAGGCCGATGGTGTGCGGGAACGCGTCCCGGAAGAAGCCCGAGATGCGCAGGGTGACGTCCACGCGCGGACGGCCCAGTTCCGCGAGCGGGACGGGCTCCAGGCCCGTCACGCGGCGCGACGCGTCGTCCCACACCGGGCGGATGCCCAGCAGGGCGAGCGCTTCGGCGATGTCGTCGCCCGCCGTGCGCATCGCGCTCGTTCCCCACAGAGACAGGCCGACGGACGTGGGCCATTCGCCGTTGTCCGCGCGGTAGCGCTCCAGGAGGGAGTCGGCGAGCGCCTGGCCCGTCTCCCACGCGAGGCGCGAGGGGACGGCCTTCGGGTCGACGCTGTAGAAGTTGCGGCCCGTCGGCAGGACGTTGACCAGGCCGCGCAGCGGCGAACCGGACGGGCCCGCCGGGACGAAGCCGCCGTTCAGCGCGTGGACCGCGTGGGTGATCTCGTCCGTCGTACGGGACAGGCGCGGGACCACTTCGAGCGCCGCGAAGCGCAGGATCGCCGCGACCTGCTCGCCGTGGGAGGCGGGCACCGCGTCCGGGTCCCAGTCCGCCGCCTCCATCGCCTCGACCAGTGCGCGGGCCGTGGCCTCCGCCTCGTCGGCCGTCGTCCGGGTCGCCGCCGACTCGTCGAGGCCCAGCGCCTCCCGCAGGCCCGGCAGCGACGTCGTGCCGCCCCAGATCTGACGGGCGCGCAGGATCGACAGGACCAGGTTGACCCGCTCCGGGCCGGTCGGCGCGCCGCCCAGGACGTGCAGACCGTCGCGGATCTGCGCGTCCTTCACCTCGCACAGCCAGCCGTCGACGTGCAGCAGGAAGTCGTCGAAGCCGTCGTCGTCCGGACGGTCGTCCAGCCCGAGGTCGTGGTCGAGCTTCGCCGCCTGGATCAGCGTCCAGATCTGCGCGCGGATCGCGGGCAGCTTGGACGGGTCCATGGAGGAGATCTGGGCGTACTCGTCCAGGAGTTGTTCGAGGCGCGCGATGTCGCCGTACGACTCCGCCCGCGCCATCGGCGGCACCAGGTGGTCGACCAGCGTGGCGTGCGCCCGGCGCTTGGCCTGGGTGCCCTCGCCCGGGTCGTTGACGAGGAACGGGTAGACGAGCGGGAGGTCGCCGAGCGCGGCGTCCGGGCCGCAGGCCGCGGACAGGCCCGCGTTCTTGCCCGGCAGCCACTCCAGGTTGCCGTGCTTGCCCAGGTGGATCATCGCGTCCGCGCCGAAACCGCCGTCGTCGGCCGACGCGGCGATCCAGCGGTAGGCGGCCAGGTAGTGGTGCGAGGGCGGCAGATCGGGGTCGTGGTAGATCGCGATCGGGTTCTCGCCGAAGCCGCGCGGCGGCTGGATGAGGATCAGCAGGTTGCCGCGGCGCAGGGCCGCCAGCACGATGTCGCCCTCGGGGTTGCGGGAGCGGTCCAGGAACATCTCGCCGGGCGCCGGGCCCCAGTGCTCCTCCACGGCCTCGCGCAGTTCGGCCGGGAGTTCGGCGTACCAGCGCTTGTAGTCGGCCGCCGGGATACGGACCGGGTTGCGGGCGAGCTGCTCCTCGGTCAGCCAGTCCTGGTCGTGGCCGCCGGCCTCGATCAGCGCGTGGATCAGCTCGTCGCCGTCGCCGGAGACGAGGCCCGGGATGTCCGCCTCGGGCCCGAAGTCGTATCCCTCGGCGCGAAGGCGCCTGAGGAGGGCGACGGCGGAGGCCGGGGTGTCCAGGCCGACCGCGTTGCCGATGCGGGAGTGCTTGGTCGGGTACGCGGACAGGACCAGCGCGATGCGCTTGCGCGCGTTCGGGATGTGGCGCAGCCGGGCGTGGCGCACGGCCGTCCCGGCGACGCGGGCGGCGCGCTCGGGGTCGGCGACGTACGCCGGGAGGCCGTCCTCGTCGATCTCCTTGAACGAGAACGGGACCGTGATCAGCCGGCCGTCGAACTCCGGCACCGCCACCTGGCTGGCCGCGTCCAGCGGGGACAGGCCCTCGTCGCTGTCCTCCCACGCCGAGCGCGGGCCCGTCAGGCACAGCGCCTGGAGGATCGGCACGTCCAAGGCCGCGAGCGCGCCCGCGTCCCACGACTCGTCGTCGCCGCCGGCCGACGCCTCGGCCGGGCGCGTGCCGCCCGCCGCGAGCACCGTGGTCACCAGGGCGTCGGCGCTGCGCAGTTGCTCCAGCAGCTCCGGCTCGGGGGCGCGCAGCGACGCCACGTACAGGGGCAGGGCCCGGCCGCCGGCGTCCTCGATCGCACCGCACAGAGCGTCCACGAAGGCGGTGTTGCCGCTCATGTGGTGGGCGCGGTAGTAGAGCACGGCGATCAGCGGGCCGTCGGTCTCCCGGCGCGGGGTGCGCGCCAGGCGGCCCCAGGTGGGCGCGGCCGCCGGGGGCTCGAAGCCGTGGCCGGTGAGCAGCACGGTGTCGGACAGGAAGCGGGCGAGCTGCTCCAGGTTGGCCGGGCCGCCGTGCGCGAGGTACGCGTGGGCCTCGGCCGCGATGCCGATCGGGACCGTGGAGGTCTCCATCAGCTGGGCGTCGGGCGCCTGTTCGCCGGTGAGGACGACGACCGGGCGGTCCTGGGCGAGGAGCAGGTCGATGCCCTCCTGCCAGGCGCGCAGCCCGCCGAGGAGGCGTACGACGACGAGGTCGGTGCCCTCCAGGAGACCGGGGAGGTCCCCGACCGGGAGGCGGGAGGGGTTCGCGAAGCGGTACGCGACCGGTCCGGCTGCCGCGCGGGCGCTGAGCAGATCGGTGTCGGACGTCGACAGGAGCAGGATGCGGGGCTGCGAGGGCAGTCCCTCGGAAGTGAGCGGCATGCGACGTCTGGCCTTCCTCGGGGTTTCCGCGCCCCGGGCGGTGGAAAACGGCGGGAGTTCCTGGCTCACCCGGTCGCGTGCGCGTGCTGCGCTGCTGCCGGGCTCACAGTGGCGGGACCGCGCCGGGATCTCACCGGGCTTCCTCCCCTGACGCCGTCTTCGGCGGTGACGGACCGTGTGGCCCGCCGTTCAGCATAGTAAGGGCCGTCACGTCTCCGGCAGCAGGTGGCTCGTGTGATGGTCGGTATGCTCGCCGCCATGCCTTCGGCCCCCTCGAACCGCCCGGACCGGGACGAAACTCCCGTACGGGACCGCGGTGATGCCTGCCCCGGCGCGCTGCGACTGCACACCGCGGACGACGGTGCGCTGGCGCGCGTCCGCGTGCCCGCGGGGGTGCTGAGCGCCCGGCAGGCGTACGCGCTGGCCGACGCGGCCGAGCGGCTCGGCGACGGCGCGCTCGACATCACCTCCCGCGGCAACCTTCAGCTGAGGGGCCTCGGCGGGGGCTGCGGCGGGGAGTTGGCGGCACTGCTGGACGCCGCCGGGCTGCTGCCCGCGCCCGCCCACGAACGCGTGCGCAACGTCGTCGCCTCGCCGCTGTCCGGGCTGGACGGCCGCGGGCACCTCGACGTGCAGCCGCTCGTACGCGAACTGGACGCGCTGCTGTGCGCGAGCGAGCGGGCCACGGCGCTGTCGGGCCGGTTCCTGTTCGCGCTGGACGACGGCCGTGGGGACATGGCGGGGCTCGGCGCGGATGTGATGTTGCTCGCAGAGCCGGGCGGGGCTCGGGTGCGGATCCTGCTCGGCGAGCAGACGCTGACGGTCGGCAGGCGGGACGGCGCGCGTGCGCTGCTGCTCGCGGCCGAGGCGTTCCTGGACGCGGCGGACGCCGGCGGCACGAGGGCGTGGCGGGTGCGGGAACTCCCTCCGCAGTACGCGGTGTCGCGCCGGGAACTCGCGCGCCGGCTGGGCGATGCGGGTATCGCGGCGGGTGCGGGTGCGTGTGCGTGTGCGTGTGCGTGTGCGGACGCGGACGCGTCGCCCGGTGCGTTCGTGTTGCCCCGGTCCCGGCCGGGACCGGACGCCGGCCCGGCCGCGCGCGACGGGGACGCCGACGTGGCCGCCGGGCCCGGACGGGGCGGCGAGCCCACCACTCCCGTGCCCGGCGTCGTCCACGGTGCGCGAGGCGCCGCCTCGCTCCACGTCGGCGTCGCCCTCGGACGGATGCGTGTCGCGCAGTGGCGGCTGCTCGCCCGGACCGCCGAGACGTACGGCACCGGGGAGTTGCGCGTCACACCCTGGCGCGGCGTCGTCCTTCCCGGCGTTCCCGGCGCACTCCTGCCCGGCCTCGCCGACGCGGGCCTCGTCACCGGGCCCGACTCGCCCTGGACCGGCGTCGGCGCCTGCACCGGACGGCCCGGCTGCGCCAAGTCCCTCGCCGACGTACGGGCCGACGCCACCGCGCGCATCGCCGCCGGCGCGGGCGGACTGCCTGTGTACTGGTCCGGCTGCGAACGCCGTTGCGGGCACCCCCGGGGCGCCTGGGTCGACGTCGTCGCGACCGGCGACGGCCGCTACGACCTGACCGCACCCGGAGTGCCGCGGCACACCGTCCCCCTGACCCGACTCGCCGACGCCCTCGCGGCGGCGCGCACCGATCCCACCGACCCCACCGAACGACCGACGAAGTGAGCGAGAGCACAGTGTTCGACTACGAGAAGGACGGCGCGGAGATCTACCGCCAGTCCTTTGCCACGATCCGCGCGGAGGCGGACCTCGCCGGGCTGCCGGCCGAGGTCTCCCAGGTCGCGGTCCGCATGATTCACGCCTGCGGGATGGTCGACCTCGTCCGCGACCTCGCCCACTCCCCGGACGTCGTCCTGCACGCCCGCGCCGCCCTGCGCGCCGGCGCGCCGATCCTGTGCGACGCGCAGATGGTGGCGAGCGGCGTCACCCGCAAGCGGCTGCCCGCCGACAACGAGGTGATCTGCACGCTCTCCGACCCGTCCGTGCCCGCGCTCGCCGCCGAGATGGGCACCACGCGCAGCGCCGCCGCCCTCGAACTGTGGCGCGACCGGCTGGAGGGCTCCGTCGTCGCCGTCGGCAACGCCCCCACCGCGCTGTTCCGGCTCCTGGAGATGATCGAGCAGGGGGCGCCCCGCCCCGCCGCCGTCATCGGCGTTCCCGTCGGCTTCATCGGCGCCGCCGAGTCCAAGGACGCCCTGGCCGCCCACCCGCTGGGCCTCGAGCACCTCGTGGTGCGCGGCCGGCGAGGCGGCAGCGCCATGGCCGCCGCCGCCGTCAACGCGATCGCGAGCGAGGCGGAGTAGTGAGCGACGACCAGAAGACGACGGGGCGCCTCTACGGTGTCGGGCTCGGCCCCGGCGACCCGGAGCTGATGACCCTGCGTGCCGCGCGCATCATCGCCGAGGCGGACGTGATCGCGTACCACTGCGCGCGCCACGGCCGTTCCATCGCCCGCTCCATCGCCGCCCCGCATCTGCGCCCCGACCACATCGAGGAGCGCCTGATGTACCCGATCACGGTCGAGACGACCGACCACCCCGGCGGGTACCGCGGCGCGCTCGACGACTTCTACGAGGAGGCGGCGGCCCGGCTCGCCGAGCACCTCGACGCCGGGCGGACGGTGGCCGTACTCGCCGAGGGCGACCCGTTCTTCTACGGCTCCTACCAGCACATGCACAAGCGGCTCGCGCACCGCTACCCGACCGAGGTCGTCCCCGGCGTCACCTCCATCAGTGCCGCCGCGGCCCGGCTCGGGACCCCGCTGTGCGAGGCGGAGGAGGTCCTCACGGTCATCCCCGGCACGCTGCCGGAAGAGGAGCTGACCGCCCGTCTCGCCGCGACCGACTCGGCCGTCGTGATGAAGCTCGGCCGCACCTTCCCCGCCGTACGCCGCGCGATGGAGACCTCGGGCCGGCTGGACGAGGCCCGGTACGTGGAGCGGGCCACGATGAACGGCGAACGGACCGGGCGACTGGCCGACATCGACCCGGAGTCGGTGCCGTACTTCTCCGTCGCCGTCGTGCCGAGCCGTATCGCCAACCCGCGGCCGGAGCCGGAGAGCGGCGAGGTCGTGGTCGTGGGCACGGGGCCCGCCGGCCCGTTGTGGCTGACGCCCGAGACGCGCCGCGCGCTCGCCGACGCCGACGAACTCGTCGGCTACACCACGTACCTGGACCGCGTCCCGCACCGCCCCGGCCAGATCCGGCACGGCTCCGACAACAAGGTGGAGTCCGAACGCGCCGAGTTCGCCCTGGACCTGGCGCGGCGCGGACGGCGGGTCGCGGTCGTCTCGGGCGGCGACCCGGGGGTCTTCGCCATGGCCACGGCGGTGCTGGAGGTCGCCTCCCAGGAGCAGTACCGGGACGTGCCCGTACGGGTGCTGCCGGGCGTGACCGCCGCGAACGCGGCGGCGGCCGCCGCCGGCGCC
Organism: Streptomyces sp. PKU-EA00015; assembly: GCF_013387495.1. Classification (GTDB taxonomy): domain Bacteria; phylum Actinomycetota; class Actinomycetes; order Streptomycetales; family Streptomycetaceae; genus Streptomyces. The sequence continues at coordinate 21,668 of NZ_JABZEE010000020.1, forward strand.
CCGCTCGGCCACGACTACGCCACGATCTCGCTGTCCGACCGGCTCAAGCCCTGGGAGGTCATCGCGGAGCGCCTGCGCGCGGCGGTCTCGGCGGACCTGGTCCTGGCGATCTACAACCCGGGCTCCCGCTCCCGTACCCATCAGGTCGCGGCCGCCCGTGACCTGCTGCTCGAACTCCGTTCGCCCGAGACCCCGGTGGTCGTGGCGCGGGACGTGGGCGGCCCGGAACAGTCGGTGCGGGTGGTGACCCTGAAGACGCTGGAGCCCTCCGAGGTCGACATGCGCACGCTGCTGCTGATCGGCTCCTCCCGGACACAGGCGGTCGAGCGTGGCGACGGCCGCACGATCGCCTGGACGCCGCGCCGCTACGGGTGAAGGCGCCGAGGCCGTCCGCGTCCGGGTGAGCGACGCGGACGGCCTTCCCCGCGCTCCCGCAGGCGGGTTCGACGCCCGGGCCGGCCGTGTCTCGTAGAGAGCGGAACTGGGGCTGTACAGTCCTCCTCCGGCGGAACACCGGCCCCACCCGCACCGCCCCCTCCCCCCGCGCATCGCTCCTTCATCTCGTGTTGAACAGCCCCGGCCTTGTGCCGCGTGGTCCGGAAAGGGCCCCATACCCTGTGAACACTCGTACCCGGCTGAGCGCGCTGGCCACGACGGCCACCCTCACCGCAGCGGGCGGTCTCCTCACCGCCACCCCGGCCTCCGCGGCTGTCACCTGCACCGCTCCGGTCTGGAAGGCGCAGTTCTTCGCCAACACCTCGTTCAGCGGGACGCCCAAGCTCACCAGCTGCGACACCACCGTCAACGAGAACTACGGCACCGGAGACCCGGCCGGCGTGACCCTGCCCAGGGACAACTTCTCCGTCCGGTGGTCCGTCACCCGCGACTTCGGCTCCGGCGGGCCGTTCACGTTCTCCGCCGCGACGCAGGACGGCGTCCGCGTGTACCTCGACGGGGTGCGCAAGATCGACCTGTGGCGGAACGTCTCCACCACGCAGAGCAAGACCGTCAACGTCACCGTCCCTGCCGGACGCCACACGATCCGCGTGGACTACGTGGCCTGGACGGGCTCCGCGAACGTCAAGTTCACCTACGCGCCCCGCACGTCGGCCACCGTCGACACGGTCCGGCCGCTCGCGCCCACCGGCGCCTCGGTCGCGTACGACCGGACCGTCAACAAGGCCACGCTCCGCTGGTCGGCGAACAAGGAGATGGACCTCGCCGGTTACCGCGTCTACCGCCGGCTGAGCTCCACCGCCTGGGCGAAGGTCAGCGGCACGGCCCTGGTCACCGGCACGTCCTTCGTCAACTACGCGCCTGCCACCGGCGAGTCGTTCCTCTACGAGGTCCGCGCCGTCGACAAGGCGGGCCGCGAGTCCTCGGGCAGCGCGGACGTGACCGTCGCCACTGTCGACCGGACCGCGCCGGCGGCACCGGGCGGGCTGACGGCGACGGACGGGCAGGGCGGGACGGCGCTGGCGTGGCAGCCGGTCACCGGCGCGACGAAGTACACCGTCTTCCGGCAGCAGCAGGGGCAGACCGACACCGGGGGCACCCACCCTGTGCTCCAGCTGGCCACGGTGACCGCGGCCTCCTGGACGGACACCACCGGCACCGAGCGGACGGGCTACACGTACGCCGTCTCCGCCACCGACGCGGCCGGCAACACGTCGGCGACGCGGACCGTGGTCTCCGCCACGCGCGGCGACTACGCGCCCGTTTCGCCGACGGACGTGACGGCCCGGTTCGAGCCGCGCAACGGCATCGTCGTCGGCTGGACCCCCTCGACCGGCGACGACGTCGACCATTACCGCCTGTACCGCTTCGGCTCCCTGTACACGGAGGTCCGTGGCAGTACCTACACGGACATGACGGTCGACCACGGCACGACGTACACCTACACGGTGACCGCCGTGGACGAGGCGGGCAACGAGTCCCCCGTGTCGGCCTCCGCGTCCGCGACGACCGACGGCGACCTGGTCGCCCCGGCGCCCGTCACCGGCCTGAAGGCGACGGCCCGCGAGGACGGCGTGTTCCTGGAGTGGACGCCGAGCACGGAGCCCGACCTCATGCGGTACGACGTCTACCGGGCTGACTGGCACCCGGACGGCGACGGTTCCGGCGATGGCGTGTGGCTGTACCGGCACGTCGCGTACGTCGGAGAGACGGAAACGTCGCTCCTTTACGGGGCGATCCCGGACGGCGAGACCGTGCGGTATGCCGTGGCCGCCCGCGACGACTGGGACAACTCGCTCGTCGAGTGGGACTTCGACGCCGTCTCCTGGGTCGAGGTCACGGAGCTCGGCGCTCCCGCCGCGAGCTGAGGCATCCGTGGACGAGGCCGCCGCACCCGGGAGGGGGCGGCGGCCTCAGCCGTGCACCCAGGCCGCCGCTTCCTCGACCGTCGCGGCCACCCGCACGCCCTCGGGCACCGGCGGTCTGCGCACGACCACCACCGGGATGCCCGCATCGCGGGCCGCGCGGAGCTTCGGGGCGGTCGCCGCGCCGCCGCTGTCCTTCGTCACCAGGACGTCGACGCGGTGGGTGCGCAACAACTCGCTCTCGCCGTCGAGGGTGAAGGGGCCCCGGGCCAGGAGGATTTCTGTGCGGGCCGGCATCGGGGTCTCCGGCGCGTCCACCGACCGGACGAGGAACCACTGCGGGCAGTCCGCGAAGGCGGCGAGCCCCATCCGCCCGGTCGTCAGGAACACCCGCTCCCCGAGGCCGTCCAGTGCGCGGGCCGCCTCCGTCAGCGAGCCGACCGGGTGCCAGTCGTCGCCCTCGACCGGGACCCAGCCGGGGCGGCGCAGTGCCAGCAGGGGAACATGGGCGGTGGCGGCCGCCCGGGCCGCGTTGAAACTGATCCGCTCGGCGAAGGGATGGGTGGCGTCGATGACCGCGTCCACGTGGTGTGCGCGCACCCAGTCCACGAGGCCGTCCACACCGCCGAACCCGCCGACCCGTACCTCGCCCGCCGGCAGCCGGGGGCTCGCGACGCGCCCGGCGAGTGAGCTGGTGACGCGGACCTCGGGGTGCAGGGTCGCGGCGAGGGCGCGGGCCTCGGTGGTCCCGCCGAGAATGAGTACGTGCACGGGAGTCCTTTCATGAGTTCAGGCGGCGGGCGGGACGCCCAACTCAAGCACACCGGTCTGCGGCCCGGATGGACGACCGGGGCGTGCGCCACGGCGGCGACCACGGCCGCGTACACGGCGCTGCTCACCGGGGAGTTCCCGGACCCGGTGACGATCACGCTGCCGAAGGGCCAGACACCCTCCTTCGCCCTGGCCGTCGAAGCCCTGACCGGCTCGTCGTCCGCCATGGCCGGGATCGTCAAGGACGCCGGCGACGACCCGGACGTGACGCACGGCGCGCTCGTACGGGCGACGGTCCGCCTGCTGCCGGCCGGTTCCGGAGTCGTCTTCCGGGCCGGGCCCGGCGTCGGCACGGTCACGCTGCCCGGCCTGCCCCTGGAGGTGGGCGAACCGGCGATCAACCCGGTTCCGCGCCAGATGATGCGCGACCACGTCGCGCTCGTGGCGGGCCGGCACGGCGGCACGGGGGACGTCGAGATCACCGTCTCCGTCGACGACGGCGAGGAGATCGCCCGCTCCACGTGGAACCCGCGGATCGGCATCCTCGGCGGCCTGTCCGTCCTCGGGACGACCGGCATCGTCGTCCCGTACTCCTGCTCGGCCTGGATCGACTCCATCCGCCGCGGTGTGGACGTGGCCCGCGCGGCGGGCCTGACGCACGTGGCGGGCTGTACGGGTTCGACCTCCGAGAAGACCGTGACGACGCTCTACGACCTGCCGGAGATCGCCCTGCTCGACATGGGCGACTTCGCGGGCGCGGTGCTGAAGTACGTGCGGCGGCATCCGGTCGACCGGCTCACCGTCTGCGGCGGCTTCGCCAAACTCTCCAAGCTGGCGGCCGGTCACCTGGACCTGCACTCGGCCCGCTCCCAGGTCGACAAGGGCTTCCTCGCCGATCTGGCCCGCGCGGGCGGCGCGTCCGAGTCCCTCGCCGAGGAGATCGCCACGGCCAACACGGGCCTGGCGGCGCTGCGCCTGTGCGAGGTGGCGGGCGTCCCGCTCGGCGACCTCGTCGCGGCGAGGGCCCGCGACGAGGCCCTGTCGGTCCTGCGGGGGGCGCCGGTGACGGTGGACGTGGTGTGCATCGACCGCGCGGGGACGGTGGTGGGCCGGTCGGCCCCGGCGGGGCCGTGAGCCGTCCCGGCTGCGCCGTACGCGGGTCCTGGGGCTGCGCCCCGAGGGCGCGGGCGCGGCTGTGCCGCGTGGGGTGATTCCCCCGCCCCGCCCCTTCCCGAAACTCTGACGAGCACCGGGGCTCCGCCCCGGCCCCCGCGTCGTGCGCGGGCTTCGCCGCGCGGGATCTGTGGGGCTGCGCCCCGAACCCCAGCGCGAGCCCTGGGGCTCTGCCCCGGCGCCGTTCGCGCAGGCTTCGCCGCGCGGGATCTGGCCACGGTTGTCGGCAACTGTTCCGCTGCGCGATGGGGGCACCCCCGGACGGAGTCCGGGGGAGGTGGGCACAACGCAACGGGGGCGTCGCACGTTCGGGGCGCTCTCGGCCCAGGGGCCTGCGCCGCGCCCGTGCCGGGCGCATCCCGGGGGCCTGGGCCGCGCACCCGTGCCGGGCGCCCCCCGGGGCAGGCCCGTCAGCAGGTGTGGCGGTCGCGTTCCGGGGAGTACAAATGGCTGTCGCGGAACTGCGTCGCCGCCAGCGTGCGGCCCACCAGGATCACCGCCGTCCGCGTCACCCCCGCCGACTTCACCTGGTCCGCGATGTCCTCCAGCGTGCCCCGCAGGACCAGTTCGTCCGGGCGGCTCGCCATCGCCACGACCGCCGCCGGGCAGTCCTTGCCGTAGTGCGGGACCAGTTCGTCGACGACCCGGTCCGCATAGCGCGCCGCCAGGTGCAGCACCAGCAGCGCCCCGCTCCTGCCCAGCGTCGCCAGGTCCTCGCCCTCCGGCATCGGCGTCGCCTGCTGGGCGACACGCGTCAGGATCACCGTCTGGCCCACGGTCGGGACCGTGAGCTCCCGCTTCAGCGCCGCGGCCGCCGCCGCGAACGCCGGTACGCCCGGGACCACTTCGTACGGCACACCCGCCGCGTCCAGCCGCCGCATCTGCTCGGCGACCGCGCTGAAGACCGACGGGTCTCCCGAGTGCAGCCGGGCGACGTCGTGGCCCTCCTCGTGGGCGCGGACCAGCTCGGCCGTGATGGCGTCCAGGTCCATCCGGGCCGTGTCCACCAGGCGCGCGTCCGGCGGGCATTCGGCCAGCAGTTCCGTGGGGACCAGGGAGCCCGCGTACAGGCACACGCCGCACGACGCCAGCGTGCGCGCGCCGCGCACGGTGATCAGGTCGGCGGCTCCGGGGCCCGCACCGATGAAGTACACGGTCATGACAGTTCTCCGCTCTTGGTGACGGACCATTGGGTGACCGGCATCGCCTGGCGCCAGCCGGTGAACCCGCCGACGGGCACGGCGTGTGCGACCGCGAGCCGTACGAGCTCGCCGCCCAGCGCGCGGTACCGCTCGGCGAGCAGCGCCTCGGACTCCAGCGTCACGGTGTTGGCGACGAGCCGGCCGCCGGGCGCCAGCGCGTCCCAGCAGGCGTCCAGCAGGCCGGGGACGGTCAGCCCGCCGCCGATGAACACGGCGTCGGGCGCGGGCAGCCCGGCCAGGGCCTCGGGCGCCGCTCCGCGCACGACGCGCAGGGCGGGCACGCCGAGGGTGTCGGAGTTGCGGGCGATGCGCTCGGCGCGCACCGCGTCGCGTTCGACGGTGACCGCGCGGCACGACGGATGCGTGCGCATCCACTCGATCGCGATCGACCCCGACCCGCCGCCGATGTCCCACAGGAGTTCGCCGGGCGCGGGCGCGAGCGCCGCGAGGGTGGCGGCGCGGACATGGCGCTTGGTGAGCTGGCCGTCGTGCTCGTACGCCTCGTCCGGCAGACCCGGCGCGGCGGACAGCCGCAGGGCGCCGGGCGCGCGGCGGCAGTCGAGGGCGATGACGTTCAGCGGGTCGACGGCGCAGGCTGCGTCGGTGTCCCAGGTGTCGGCGGTGCCGTCGACGTGCCGTTCGGCGTCGGCGCCGAGCTGGGCGAGCACGCGCATCCGCGTCGGGCCGTAGCCGCGGTCCCGCAACAGGGCGGCGACCTCGGCGGGCGTGTCCGCGCCCGTGCTGAGCACCAGGAGGCGGCGCCCGTCGTGCAGGGCGGCGGCGAGGCGGGCCGCCGGGCGGCCGACGAGCGTGACGACGCCGGTGTCCTCGACGGGCCAGCCGAGCCGGGCGCACGCGTACGAGACGGAGGACGGATGCGGCAGCACGCGCAGCGCGTGGGGCCCGAGCTCGTCGGCGAGGGCGCGCCCGATGCCGTGGAAGAACGGGTCGCCGCTGGCGAGGACGGCGACGCGGCGCCCGGCGTGCGCGGCGAGGAGCCCGGGGACGGCGGGGCGCAGGGGGCTGGGCCACGGCACCCGTTCCCCGCCGCACTCGCCGGGCAGCAGCGCCAGCTGCCGCGTACCGCCGATGATCACCTCGGCTCCGCGCAGGGCGTCCTGGGAGGCGAGGGCGAGCCCCGGCCAGCCGTCCGCGCCGATCCCGACGACGGTCACTGCAGGTGGGCGCGGTGCGGGGGTCACGGAGTCGGGTACCTCGGGAAGCGGGGGAGGGGACGGAGCCGCACTCTACTGTCCGCCCGGGACCGGCCTGACGGGCCCCCGCCGCTTTTCCTCCCCAGGCCCGACACTCGCGGGCTGTCAGTGGCGCGCGGCACACTGGACGCATGTGCCGCAGCATCAAGACCCTTCGTCCGCCCGTGCTCCCCGAGGAGGCCACCGAGGAGGACATGCGCGCCGCCGCTCTGCAGTACGTGCGCAAGGTGTCCGGCTTCCGGGCGCCCGCCGCGCACAACCGGGAGGTGTTCGAGCAGGCCGTCGACGACATCACCGAGGCCACCCGCAGGCTCCTCGAAGGGCTCGAGGTGCGCGGCGGGGCCGTCAGGCGGTCGGCGCCGGACGCCGCATGACGTAGGCGGCCAGCGACCCGGCCGCGAACAGCGCCAGCACCGACACCGCCGCGCCGACCCAGCTCGCGCCGAGCCACTGGCCGCCGAAGTAGCCGAGGCCGACGCTGTAGCCGGCCCAGGCCAGACCGGCCAGGGCCGACCACGGGAGGAACTCCATCACCGTGCGTCGTGCGGCGCCCGCGCCCAGCGAGACGACCGACCGTCCGGCGGGCGCGAAGCGGGCGATGACGACGAGCGCTCCGCCGCCGCGGCTGAGCGCGGCGCCGAGACGTTCCTGCGCTCTGGTCAGGCGGCGGGAGCGGGCGATGGCGCGGTCGAAGCGGTCGCCGCCGCGCCAGGCGAGCCGGTAGGCGACCAGGTCGCCCAGCACGGACGCGGTCGCCGCGCAGAGCACGAGGACGAGCAGGGAGGGTACTTCGCGCTGCACCTGCCCCGCCGCGCCCGCGACGGTCGCCGTGGAGCCCGCGGCGGCAGCGGTCGCGGCCGTGATCACCAGCACACCGCTGGGCAGGACGGGCAGGAAGACGTCGAGGAGGACGGACAGGGCCACGACGGCGTAGATCCATGGGCTGCCGGTCAGCGACCCCACACTCTCCAGCACCTTGTTCTCTCCCCGGTTCCGGTGACAAGGCCGCTGTGTCGCGAGGGGCGTCAGGGGGCGGCTTGACAGCTGTACAGCGTACGCCCGGGTGACGCGCAGAGATCGGGAGGGGTGCGGGAGGGGAGCGAGATGTCGTACACCGCGTGAACCCCCAGGGGGCGCGTACGACAGGCGCGAGGAACGCGAAGCGCCCGGCCCCTCGTGACGAGGGACCGGGCGCCGCCACCACTCCGCGCGCGGAGCCCGGCTGGGACACGGGCAACCCAACGGCCGCCCGGGGAAGAGCGGTTGGGACGTCAGGCGGTCACGGCCGTCTTCTGCGCGCGGGTGCCCCCGCCCTCCCGCTCGGCGCCGCGCGCGCCGAACAGGCCGTCGAGCGCGAGCGCGCCGGGGCCGGTGAAGACCAGCAGCAGGAACGCCCAGCAGAACATGACGGACGCCTCGCCGCCGTTCTGGAGCGGGAACAGCGACTCCGGCTGGTGCACCGAGAAGTAGGCGTACGCCATCGAGCCGGACGCGAGGAATGCGGCGATGCGCGTGCCGAGGCCGAGCAGCACCAGCGCGCCGGCGACGAGCTGGATGACCGCCGCGTACCAGCCGGGCCAGACGCCGGTCTCCACGGTGGTGCCGTTCATCCCGCCGAGCACGCCGAACAGCGAGGCGGCGCCGTGGCACAGGAACAGCAGGCCGAAGACGATGCGGAACAGCCCGAGTGCGTACGGCTGCGCCTGATGCAGCCGACCGGGAAATGTGGGGGTTGCCATGGGACTCCTTCGGTCATGGGGGACGGAACCGATGAGGAGGTCCAGGTTAGGCGGACCTAATTCATACTTGCAAGTTCAACATTCGGCCGTCGTCCGATTTCCGCCCCGCTCTCGACGCCGGCCTCGAGGTCCCTGCCCGGACCGCGGCCCGCGCCCGCGAGCGGCGGGGCGAGCGAGCGCAGGGCCGCACGCGCGACCGCGTCGGCATCCGACAGCGTCACCGAGTCCACTCCCGGCCGGGCGCCCGCCGCGGTCACCCAGTGCACGCCCTCGGTGGGCACGCCGAACGCCAACCGGCGTGGATGCGCCCGCCCCTGACGGTTGACCAGACGGTACGGGCGCGGTGTGACATCCAGACCTCCGGTTTCGTAACCGTCGATGGCGTGGGGGCGGCACTGGCCTGTCTTCAGCAGCCGGCCCAGCAGCTCGTCGTCCGTCCTGCGCAGATCCGGCTCCGGCAGTCGCGCCTCGATCAGCGTGGTGAACGTCACGGCCGACCCCGGCACGTCCGGCGACTGCGCCGTGAACAGCCCGGCCTCGGTGCCCACCGACATCCGCGGCCCCACCACCTCCAGGACGCCCGCCTCGATCAGCGCCGTCATCTCCTCGATCCTGCGCCGGGGCGGGCCGATGGAGAGGAACGCGTTCAACGGCGTGTACCAGCGGTCGAGGTGGTCGCGGCGGGACGTACCGGTCAGACCTCCGTGGTCGACGATCAGGCGCAGCTCGTTGCGGACGTCGCGCAGCACGTCGAGAGCCGCCTTCACCGGGCCCTCGACGTTGCCGAGCCCGGCGTGCGCGGCGTCTGCGCGCAGATACGCGAGCAGCCAGGCCCGGTGACCGGCGCGGGAGGTGAAGACCTCGCCCCGGTGCGGGCGCGCGAGGCGGTCCCACGACCAGCGGTCCGCCTCCGCCACGCCGAACGCCTGCAGCGTCTCGGCCTCCTCCGCACTGCCGTGCCCCGACGCCAGGAACCGCTCCCGGAAGCCTGTGACCGCGCCCGCGGTCTCACGCTCCCGGACCGCCGGCAGGGACGCGTAGTAGACGGTCTCCACCTCCTTGGCGACCAGCGGCCAGATCTCCGAGAGGAAGTCGGCCGGGTGCCCCGCCTCGGCCCGCTCACGGAAGCCGGCGATCACCCCCGGAGTCAGCACCAGCGGTTCGTGCCGTCCCGACGGGCCCTTGGCGTTGTCGCCGCGCGCCTGGTGGGGCACGCCCCGCCGCGAGCCCGCGTACAGCTCCGGCTCGCGCCCGGACGGACGGTAGACGAGCCCCCGCTCCCCGTCGCGGACGAACGAGCCGCCGCGGCCCGTCGTCAACAGGGCCAGGTGGTCGAAGAAGCTGAGCCCCAGGCCGCGCAGCAGCACCCGCTCCCCGGCGGCGATGCCCGACAGGTCGAGGTCGGCCGGGTTGGCGGGCGGGAAGTGGCGCAGCCCCGGCCGGCGGGCCGCGTAGTCGGCGAGCTGAGCCGTGGACTGGCGCGAAACCACCGGCAGATGGCCCTGCGCGAGCACGACCGCGCTCAGCCCGGACAGCATCGTGCCGTCGTCGAGCCGGAGCGACTGCAGCGGGTCCCGTACGTCGGCCGGGGCGTCACGGTCGTCCTCCAGCCGTACGGCGAGAGCCCGGTGCACCCGTACCTCCACCGTCTCCGGCGCCGAGCCCACCGTGCGGGCGAAGGCCCACTCCAGGTAGCGCCCGTAGCAGGCGCGGGTGGGGTAGTCGTCGGGGCCGAGTCGTTCGCCGCACCGGCCGGCGGCCCACTCGTACAGGCTCGGCCCCGGGCGTATCGGCCCCTCGCAGGCGACGCTGTCGTCCGTGAACACCGTCACCTGCGAGGCCACCGTGTTCATGAGCAGCTCGGCGTTCTGGTCGGTGCGCCACACACGGCCGGCGCCGGGAGCGGCGGGGTCGACGACATGGACGGTCAGGGGCGTGTCCGGGGCGAGGTCGGGGACGGAGGCGCAGAGCCGTTCGAGGAAACACGTGCCGCGGGGGCCTGCTCCGACGAGGGCTATCGCAAAGGGGCGGGGGGACTGCGCGGAACCTGCGGACAACACTGACTCCCGGGGCATGTGGGGTGCGCGACGGGCGCTGGAAGCGGATCGTCCGCCTCATCATGCCGGTGTCACGCCGCAGGCCACCGGGCCGGGTCCACGTCACACGCCCGCACGGCCGGAACGCGACGCCCGGTCAGGGGCCGTCCGTCAGGGGCCGCCTGTCAGGGTCCGCTCCAGCACGGTCGTCAGCCGCCGCGCCGCTCCGCCCCGCACCTCCTCAAGGCCCTCCGCCTTCTGGAGCCGCAGCGCGGCGGAACGGCCCCGCAGCGTCAGGGTCATCAGCTGGTTGCCGAACCACGGACCGCCCGTACGCCGCCAGTTCACGGACGGGGTGCCCGTGCGGCCGTGCCGGGCCAGCGCGCGGCCCAGCCGCCTCCCGAACCGGCTCCAGCCGAACCGGAACCCGACCCGGATCGCCGCGGGCACCGAATTGTGCAGCGGCGAGCACGTCAGCTGGAGCACCCGTGCCGCGGGCCGCCCGGCCGCCGGCCACACCGGCTCCGCCACATACGCGTGGTGCACGTCGCCGGAGAGCACGCACACCGTCGCGGGGGCGTCCTCACCGGCGCCCGCCTCCGCGATCAGGCGCGTCAGCTTCTCGAACGACGCCGGGAACGCCGCCCAGTGCTCCAGGTCCGCGCCTTGGCGCACCCGCTCGCTCAGCCGCGCCCAGCGTGCGCCCCGCCCGCCCCGGCACAGCGCCGCGTTCCACTCCTCCACGTCGTGGATCAGGGGCGGCAGCAGCCACGGAAGCGAGCTGCCGACGAGCAGGTGATCGAGCGAGCCCCGGCCGTCGAGCGCCTGGTCGCGCAGCCACGCGGCCTCCTGCGGGTCGAGCATCGCCCGGGCCTGCTCCTCCAGCACGCGTCCGGCCCGCGTGTCGACCATCAGCACCCGGGTACGGCCGAAGTCGCGGCGGTAGCTCCAGCGGACCGAGGCCGGGTCGGCATCCGCCCGCAGCGCGAACTTCCGCAGCGCGTCGGTCCCGTCCCCGGCCGCCCGCAGCTGCCCGTACAGCTCGTCGGCGTCCAGCTCGGCGGGGGAGAGGTTGCCCAGGTGCTGGTACACCCAGTACGACATGAGTCCGCCGGTCACCCGCTCCTGCCACCACGGTCTCGCCCGCATGTCCGCGAGCCAGGACGCGCTGGTGTTCCAGTCGTCGACCAGATCGTGGTCGTCGAAGATCATGCAACTGGGGACCGTCGACAGCAGCCAGCGCAGCTCGGGGTCGAGCCACGACTCGTCGTACAGGCGGGTGTACTCCTCGAAGTCCGCGACCTGCTCCGCCGGCGCCGCGGCGCCCGTGCCGGCCGCGGCCCGCCGCCCGGCGATCCACCGGCGGGTCGTGTCCGACGTCTCGTCCGCGTAGACCTGGTCGCCGAGCAGAAGCAGCACGTCGGGCCGCCGGGCGGTGGGATCGGCGGCGAGCGCGGCGGCCAGGGTGTCCAGCGCGTCCGGGCCCACCGGGTCGTGCCCGCCGGCCGGCGGCGCGGCCCAGCGGCAGGAGCCGAAGGAGACGACGACGTCCGCCGAGGGCGCATCTGGCGTACGGATCGTGCTGGGCGGGAAGCGCGAGTCGGGCAGCGGCCACACCCGCTCGCCGTCGAGCAGCACCTCGTAGCCCGAGGTCGTGCCCGGCGTGAGACCGGTCACGACCACGAGCGCGTAGTGGTGGCCCGCGACGGCGAACGTGCGCGAGGAGCCGTGGCCGCCGCCTTCGCAGCGCACCTCGGCCGTGCACGGGCGGTCCGCCTCGACCCAGACGGTCGCGCTCGTGCCCGTGTCCCAGTCCACGTACCGCAGCAGCGGCCCCAGGCGCAGCCCGGCCATGTGTGCCCCTTCCGTCGCCCCGTACGGTACGGAACGACGGGAGGGGCGGCCTGGTTCCACGCGGCCTGCGCGGGCCCGGGGGCTGCGATCAGCAGCCGTTCAGTATGGACTGGAGCGCGCTCTTCTCGGCGGAGTCGACTTTCAGGTTCCAGTAGTACTTGGTGTGCACCCACATCCGGGCGTACATGCAGCGGTACGAGGTGACCGAGGGCAGCCACTCGGCCGGGTCCTGGTCGCCCTTGGCCTGGTTGACGTCGTCCGTGACCGCGATCAGCTGCGGGCGGGTCAGGTCGTTGGCGAACAGCTGGCGCTTGGAGGTGGTCCAGCTGTTCGCGCCGGAGCGCCACGCCTCGGCGAGCGGGACGATGTGGTCGATGTCGACGTCGGAGGCCGCGTACCAGGTGGCGCCGTCGTACGGGGAGTACCAACTGCCGCTGACGGCCGCGCAGCTGGAGTCCTGGACGACGTTCGAGCCGTCGCGCTCGAGGACGACCTCGCGGGTGTTGCAGGCGCCCGACTGGGTGATCCAGTGCGGGAACAGGTCACGGCTGTAGCCGGTCGAGGAGCCCTCGGGGGCGACGGTCAGCTGGCTGAGGTAGCTGCGGGCGGTGGAGGCGCTGACAGGAGTGGGCGGCGCGGCCTGCGCGGCGGGAGCGGTCGCCAGCAGGCCGGTGGCCGCGACGGCGGAGGCTGCGGCGAGGACGGCCGCCCGGCGGGCGCGACGCGCGTAGACACCAAACATGCGAACTCCTTGGGTAGTGGGGGGATCGTGGCCGCCCCCGCGCCCTTCGGTGCGGGAGGGCCCAGGCGTGGCCATGCTGGCGGCGCCAGGTTGCTCGGGGATGGGCGCCAGGTAACAGAGTGACGACATGAGCACGTCACATCAAGGGTTCTGACGCTCCGGCACCGTCCGTCCCACGGGCTAGGGTTGCCGCGTGCTGCTGCCGGTCAACCTCACCCTCGGGGCCGTACTGGCCGTCCTGCTCGCCGTCGCGGCGACCGTCGCCGCCCTCGCCCACCTGGGCCGTTCCCGCGCGATCGCCGTCGCGGGCGTGCGCGCCGCGGCCCAACTCGCCGTCGTCTCCCTCGCGATCGGGTGGGTCGTCGAAGCCGTACCGCTCCTCCTCGCCTTCCTGCTGCTGATGTACGCCGTCGCCGTGCGCACCGCCGGACGCCGCATCACCGTCAACTCCACCTGGTGGTGGGCAGCGCTCCCGATCGCCGCCGGCGTCCTCCCCGTCGTCGCGGCCCTGCTGCTGACCGGGCTCGTGCCCGTGAAGGGCATCACCCTCGTCCCCGTGACCGGCATCCTCATCGGCGGTGCGCTCACCGCGACCGTCCTCGGCGGTCGCCGGGCCCTGGACGAACTGGCCCAGCGCCGCGGCGAGGTGGAAGCGGGCCTCGCCCTCGGCCTGCCGGACCGGGACGCCCGCATGGAAGTGGCCCGCGAGCCCGCCTCCGACGCCCTGCTGCCAGGTCTCGACCAGACCAGGACCGTCGGGCTCGTCACGCTGCCGGGCGCGTTCGTCGGCATGCTGCTCGGCGGCGCGTCACCGGTGGAGGCGGGCGCGGTGCAACTCTTCGTGCTCGTGGCCCTGATGGCGGTCCAGGCCGTCGCCGTCGCGGTGGTCCTGGAGCTCGTCGCCCGGGGCCGGCTGCACCGGGACGGCACGGACACTCCCTGACCGCGGCGGCGCGGCCCGTCGCAGGCCGGACCATCGGCTCGGCGACGGCCCCCTCCCGCCGCCCCTGTGCACCGCGACACTGCCCGTGCCCGGTGCGACGAAGGCCCCGGAGACCGGGGCCGAGGTCCCTGACGGGCCGGCCGGACGGTCGCGTATGCTGGGGGGACCGTAAGGGGAGTAGCTCTTCGCCGGAACGTCGACATACTGCCGGGCCTCGTGCCCGGCCGGCGCCCGGAGGCGGACTCGTCCGAGACCGCCAGCGAGACCTTCGGCCGCAGTGTCCATGTCATTCATGGCGCTGCCGTGCCGAAGCGACCCCTGAAACGCTCAGGACTCTCGGCAGGGCCGCGCCCGACCGATTGAGGTTTTCCCTCCATGATCAGCTTTACCGTCATGGCGATCACGTTCGGTGTCGTCTTCCTCGCCGAGCTGCCCGACAAGACCGCCCTGGCCGGTCTGATGCTCGGCACCCGGTACCGCGCCTCGTACGTCTTCGCCGGGGTGGCCGCCGCCTTCGTCGTCCATGTCGGGCTCGCCGTCGCGGCCGGCAGCGTGCTCACCCTGCTGCCGCACCGGCTGGTGCAGGCCGTCGTCGGCCTGCTGTTCCTCGCCGGTGCGCTGATGCTGCTCCTGAAGAAGGACGACGGCGACGAGGAGAGCATCAAGGCTCCGGCGGACCAGTCCTTCTGGAAGGTCTCGGGGGCCGGGTTCATGCTCATCCTCGTCGCCGAGTTCGGCGACCTGACCCAGATCATGACCGCCAACCTCGCGGCCCGTTACGACAACCCGCTCTCCGTCGGGCTCGGCGCCGTGCTGGCGCTGTGGGTCGTCGCCGGGATCGGGATCCTCGGCGGCCGGACGCTGATGAAGTACGTGCCGCTGCGGCTGATCACCAGGATCGCCGCCGCGCTGATGCTGGCCCTGGCCGCGTTCAGCCTGTACGAGGCCGTCGCGGCCTGACCGCCTCGGCGGTCGCCCCGGGGCGGGCCGGCGGTTCGCCGGTCGCGGCCGTCCGCACAGGCCGGACCTCGCCCCTGCGGGCAAGGTCCGGCGCGGGGAGGCGGACGCCGTCAGGCGCTGAGCTCGATCGTGCCGTCAGGGTGGGCGGTCACCGCGAGGTGCGTCAGGTCCGGCACGTACAGGTCGGGGGCGAAGGCCGCGGCCCTCGGGCCGACGCCGACGACGCGCATGCCCGCCGCGCGGGCCGCCGTGATCCCGGCCTCGGAGTCCTCGAACGCCACGCAGTCGGCGGGGCCGTACCCGAGCTCGGCCGCGCCCTTGAGGAAGCCCTCCGGGTCGGGCTTGCTCGCGCCCACGCACTCGGCGGTCACCCGCACCGCGGGCATCGGCAGTCCTGCCGCGTTCATCCGGGCCGTGGCCAGCGCCTCGTCGGCCGAGGTCACCAGGGCGTGCGGGAGGCCGGCGATCGCGGCCAGGAAGGCGGGCGCGCCCTCGACGGGCACGACGCCGTCCGTGTCGGCGGTCTCTTGGGCGAGCAGGACGCGGTTGTCCGCGTAGTTCTGCTCCATGGGCCGGTCGGGGAGGAGGACGGCCATGGTCGCGTAGCCCTGGCGTCCGTGGACGACCTTGAGCGCCTCTTCGGGGTCGAGCCCGTGCTCGACGGCCCAGGCGCGCCAGCAGCGTTCGACCACGGCGTCCGAGTTGACGATGGTGCCGTCCATGTCCAGGAGCAGGGCACGGGCGATCAGGACGGGCGTGGTGGTGGCCGGCATCGGCGTGGCTCCAGGGCGCGGGGAAGAAGACAGAGCGGTCCCGCCCGCCGGTCAGGGAGTACGGGCGGAACCACTTTGTTCCTACACGATACAAAAGAAGGGCGGGTGCGCGCCACCCCGCCTCCGCGCCGGCCTCGTCACGGCTCGCTCGTCTCCGCCTCCAGGGACCGGCGCGTCTTCTGCCCGTAGACGCCGAGGGGGTCGCCCTTGATGCCGCGTGCCTGCTGGTACCGCGCCACGGCGTCCTCGACGCTTTCGCTGTACTCGCCGTCCGCGGGGCCCTCGTACAGCCGGATCTCCGCCAGCCGCAGCTGGAGCTCGGTCACGGCGGGCCCGCTGTCGCCCTTCTGCAGCGTTTTCGCCGAGGACCGCCTCGGCTGCTCCTCCGACACGCTGCCGGTCCCCACGGCGGTCGACGGCGGCGCGCTCGGGGCCGGGGCCGCGGGAGCGGACCCGGCGGGTGCCGTGCCGTCCGCCGAGGCCGGTGCGGAGGAGCGCCCCGACGAGGACGCCGACGCGGAAGGGGATGCGGAGGAGGAGACGGAGGGCGAACCGGTCACCGACGGAGGAGCGGACGGCGCGTCCGGGCCGACGTTGAGGCTCGGCCCGCTCGAGTCCCGGTCGGGCATCGACACGTGGTCCGGTTCGCGCTCCCCGGAGAACAGGCCGCCCGCGAACGCGACGGTCCCCGCGACGGCGAGAACGGCCGCGCCGACGACGACGGCGACGGTCGCGCGCCGCCGCGGCGCGCGGCCGGCGGGCGGGGCGGCGTCAGGGGCGTGGCCGTCGAGCGGAGGCAGCTCGTGCGCGTCGTCGTCCCACGCCGCGCCGGGCTCGCCGGGGGCTCGTACGACCCCGAAAGCCATGGTGGCGGCGTCCTCCGGCCCGGCCTGCGGTAGGGGAACGTGGTGCGCACCGGGCCCGCCCGGCGCGAGCCCCGGCCCGGCGGCCACCTGCCCGGCGGTCTCGGGCCCGTCCGCGCCGGGAGGCACAGCCCCGGCCGGACCGACCGGCCCGGTCAGCCAGACCTCGCCGGGTGTCACGACCGCGCCCGTGCCGCCCGCGGCTCCCGCCGTCCAGGGGCCGACGACCCCGCCCTCCGATCCGTCCGGCGCGATCGGGCCCGTCGGCCTGACGGCTGCGGACCCCGTCGCCCCCGGCGTCGTCCCGCCCGCAGGGCTGACCGCGCCGGTGGTCGCGGTGTCGACGGCCCCCGCCGCTCCGGCCACGGGCGGGAGCGGGCCGGCGGGCGGGAGCGGGACCGCCGACAGGACCGCCTCGGCTCCGGCCCCCGGCGCAGTGGCGTCCGCAGGGCGGAAGGGCTGCGGTCGCGGTGCCTCGTGGGGGAGCGGGGGCGGTGGGGGCGGCGGAGCCGTGTCGGGGAAGTCCGGATCCGGGAGCGCCACGTAAGGGCGTATCCGCAGCGGATCGAGGTCCTCCGCAGTGGCGGCACGCGCCTGACGCTCCGCCCGCATCGCCTCCACCGCTCTCCGCGCGCAGTCGCATCCGGATCCGGCGCCGCCGTCCGCGCTCCGCGGTCTGCCGCACT
Organism: Streptomyces sp. PKU-EA00015; assembly: GCF_013387495.1. Taxonomy (GTDB): domain Bacteria; phylum Actinomycetota; class Actinomycetes; order Streptomycetales; family Streptomycetaceae; genus Streptomyces. The sequence goes on from NZ_JABZEE010000020.1 coordinate 38,945, forward strand.
CGGAACAGCTGTTTCCGGTCATGGCCGGTCCCTCCCCTAGGAATGCCGCCGATTATGCAGACGTCCGGTGCGCCACCGCACAGCACCACCCCGCCTGGCCCGGCCACGCCCTCCGCTCGGCAGGCCATAACCGGACACACCCACCACGATGGAAAGGAACGCAAAGGAGATCCGCATGGCCCAGGAAGTGAGCACCGCGCACTCGCCCTCGGCCCCGGGAGAGCCCCGGAACCGCCGGACCGTACTCGTCGCCATCGGAGCCCTGCTGCTGGGCATGCTGCTTGCCGCACTCGACCAGACCATCGTCGCCACCGCGTTGCCGACCATCGTCAGCGAACTGGGCGGCATGGACCACCTCTCGTGGGTGGTCACCGCCTACCTGCTGGCCTCCACCGCCGCCACCCCGCTGTGGGGCAAACTCGGCGACCAGTACGGCCGCAAGAAGCTCTTCCAGGCCGCCATCGTCATCTTCCTCCTCGGCTCCGCCCTGTGCGGCATCGCGCAGAACATGCCCCAGCTCATCGCGTTTCGCGCCCTCCAGGGCCTCGGCGGCGGCGGGCTCATCGTGCTGTCCATGGCGATCGTCGGCGACATCGTCGCGCCCCGTGAACGCGGCCGCTACCAGGGCCTGTTCGGCGCCGTCTTCGGCGCGACCAGCGTCCTCGGCCCGCTCCTCGGCGGATTCTTCACCGAACACCTCAGCTGGCGCTGGGTGTTCTACATCAACCTGCCCATCGGCGTCGTCGCGCTGCTCGTCGTCGCCGCCGTCCTGCACATCCCGGCCCGCGCCACCCGGCACACGATCGACTACCTCGGCACGTTCCTCATCGCCTCCGTCGCCACCTGTTTCGTCCTCGTCGCCTCCCTCGGCGGCACCACCTGGGCGTGGGGCTCGGCGCAGATCATCGCGCTCGCCGTGCTGGGGGCCGTCCTGCTCGTGGCGTTCGTCGCCGTCGAACGGCGCGCCGCCGAACCGGTGCTGCCGCTGAAGCTGTTCCGCATCAGGACGTTCAGCCTCGTCGCCGTCATCAGCTTCGTCATCGGCTTCGCGATGTTCGGGGCGATGACGTACCTGCCGACGTTCCTCCAGGTCGTGCAGGGCGTGTCGCCCACCATGTCCGGTGTGCACATGCTGCCGATGGTCCTCGGCATGCTGGTCACCTCCACGGCGTCCGGGCAGATCGTCAGCCGCACCGGCCGCTGGAAGGTGTTCCCCGTCGCCGGAACGGCCGTCACCGCCCTCGGTCTCGTCCTGCTGCACCAGCTGAAGGAGTCCAGTTCCACCTGGCAGATGAGCGCGACCTTCTTCGTCTTCGGCGCCGGACTCGGCCTGGTCATGCAGGTGCTGGTGATCGTCGTGCAGAACGCGGTCAGCTACGAGGACCTGGGCGTCGCCACGTCCGGTGCGACGTTCTTCCGCTCCATCGGGGCGTCGTTCGGCGTCGCCGTCTTCGGCACCATCTTCACCAACCGGCTCGAGGACAAGCTCGCCGACGCCCTCGCCGGCCAGCAGGTGCCGCCGGGCGCGGGCGCGTCCGAACTCGCCGCCGACCCGCGCGCCATCGCCGAACTCCCGCCGCCGCTGCGCCCGTCCGTGCTCCACGCGTACGCCACGTCCATCACGGACGTCTTCCTGTACGCGGTGCCGGTCGTCCTCGTCGCGTTCCTCGTCTCGTGGTTCCTCAGGGAGGACAAGCTGCGCGGCTCGGTCACCGCGCCCGAGCCCAGCCAGACGCTCGCCTCCAACCCGGTCGAACGCTCCTCGCACGACGAGGTGGCCCGCGCGCTGTCCGTCCTGGGCTCCCGCGAGGGACGCCGGCACATCTACGAGAGGATCACCGCGCGCGCCGGGTACGACCTGCTGCCCGTGTCCAGCTGGCTCCTGCTGCGCATCGGGCGGCACGGCATGGTGGAACCGGCCCGCCTCGCCGAGACCACACCGGTGCCGCTGCGCGCCGTCACCGAGGCGGCCCGCGAGATCGAAGGGCGTGGACTGGCCCGCCGCGAGGGCCTGGACCTCCTGCTCACCGACCGGGGCGCGGAGGTGACGGCCCGGCTGTCGCAGGCCCGCGAGGAGTCGCTGGCGGAGCTGCTGGGCGACTGGTGGGGGCCGGACCGGCCGACCGACCTGATCCAGCTGGTGCGCGAGCTCACCAGCGAGCTGTGCGGATCGGACGCGGAACGGCCCCGCACTCCCGAGCCGCGCGGCGACCACGAGCGGCCCGCGGCGGAGTACCCCCACCGGCACTGAGGCTAGAGCTTCTTGCCGTACCAGATCTCCATGTACGGGCCGGTGCAGTAGGCCGGGATCTCCTCGTACCCGTGCCGTATGTACAGGGCCCGGGCGGCGAGCAGGTCCAGCCGGGTGTTGAGCACCATGCGGCGGGCGCCGAGCGCGCGGGCCTCGTGCTCCAGCAGGTCCATGAGCAGCCCGGCGCCCTTGAGGCCACGGAAGGCGGGGCGGACGAACACGCGGGTGAGCTCGGCCCGTTCCGCGTCCAGCATCAGCACGCCGCCGCAGGCGGCGGGCTCGCCCCCGTACCGCCCGACGACGAACTGGCCCGTGGGCGGAACGAGTCGCTCGGCGCCGTCCCCGGTCAGGCCCTCGTCGATCTCGGCGTCGGTCGCCGGCCGCTTCCAGTAGCTGCCGGCGACGTCGCCGTAGTAGGCGCGGCGCAGGGCACAGGCGTCGTCGGTGTCGACGGCCTCCGGGGCAAGGGTCCACTCGGTCATACGGACTCTGTATCCCCCGGCGGGCCCCTCCGGCCAGCGAATTACGGGCGCGGGCCCGCGGTCAGGCCTTGGGGGCGGCCTGCTGGACGACCTCGAAGGACCACACGGTCGACCCGCTGGCGGCGGGCTTCGCCCGCTCGCCGCCGCCTTGGTGCGCGGCCTTCATGGGGCCCTCCATCCACGCCTGGAACGACTCCTCGTCGCGCCAGCGGGTGTACACGAGGTACTGGTCGGTGCCCTCGACGGGCCGCAGCAGCTCGAACCACTCGAACCCGTCGGACGACTCGACGGCGCCGGCGCGGGAGGCGAAGCGCTTCTCGAGGGTGTCGCGCTGGTCGTCGGGAACGGTGAGGACGTTGATCTTCACGATGCTCATGCCCCCATCCTGCCGCACGCCCCCGCCCACTCCGCGGCCACGCTGCACGCGACGCGCTCGCGGGGCCCCGCCCCACGCCCCGCGCCTCAAACTCCCCCTACGGCTTGGCGGCCGTGGGTGGGGGTCCCCCCGGCGAAGCCAGGGGGAGTGCCCCCAGCGGGGCTGGACCTCGCGCAGCGAAATCAGCCCGTCCGGCGCGGAGCCCGGAAACGGCGGCCTTGGGACGCAGCCCGCGCCCGCAGGGCGCGTGGCCGGGGGCCGGGGCGGAGCCGCGAAGCCCGCGCACGCAGGCGCGAGGCCCATGGGGGCTGGGGCGGAGCCCCAGTTCGGGAAGGGGCGGGGTGGGGAGAAGTCAGCTCACCACGCGCGCCACCAGCAGCCCGTCCCACCCCTTCACGCCCACCGTCTGCACCACCGTCGCGTCCAGCCGCGGCTCCTCCGACACCAGCCGGTACATCTCCCGCGTGCCGACAATCGCCGGGTCCTCGCTCGACGGGTCCGTCACCCCGCCGCCGCGCACCACGTTGTCCACCACGATCACGCTTCCCGGGTGCGTCAGGCGCAGGGCCCATTCCACGTAGCGGGCGTTGTTCGCCTTGTCCGCGTCGATGAAGACCAGGTCGAACGGGCCGGCTCCCGGCTCCGCCGCCAGGCGGGGGAGCAGGTCCAGCGCCGCGCCCGTCCTGACCTCCGCGACCTTGTCGCAGCCCGCGCGGGCCAGGTTCGCGCGGGCCACGTCCGCGTGGGCCGGGTCGTATTCGAGCGAGATCAGCCGGCCGTCCGCGGGCAGCGCGCGGGCCAGCCAGATCGTGCTGTAGCCGCCCAGCGTGCCGATCTCCAGCGCCGTGCGCGCTCCCTGGATCCGGGCCAGCAGATGCAGCAGTTTGCCCTGGTTCGGGGCGACGTTGATCGCCGGGAGCCCCGCCGCCTCGCTCGCGGCCAGCGCCCCCGTGAGCGTGTCGTCCTCGGGCACGAGAAGCTCGCCGACGAAGCGGTCGACGGCGTTCCACCGGTCCTGCAGTCGGTCCTGCGCAGCGTCCTCAGCCATACGGGCCACGCTATTTCACGGTACCCGCGGCGGCACACGCATCGGCGCGGGCGGCTCGACGGGTCGCCCGCGCCGCCGTGCCCGTACGCCCCGCAGCACCGCCGCCGACGCCCCGGCGGCGACCGCGACGAACGTCAGCAGCCACACCGGTACGCCCCCGAGCGTCAGCAGGTCGTCGTCCCACACCACCCGCCGAAAGGGTGTGTCTTCGGCGGCCGCCCGCAGCTCGTGGTCCCCGTTGATCCGGGACGGGTCGGGAAACTCCTGGTCCAGGACGGTGAGGAAGCGTTCCTTCCCGCCCGTGAGACGGCCCAGCTCCCCACCCGGGGACGTCACCCGCCCCGCGTACGTCACCTCCGGCTCGCTGCCGCCGATCGCCGAGCGCGGCTCCATGCGGTGGTCGGCGAGCACGAACAGGCCGAGGGCCTGGGCCGTGTCCGCGCGCCGCGACAGCCGCATCGGATAGACGAGTTCGTCGCTCGCGAACCGCAGCCGCAGGGGGTCGAGCGTGCCCGTCAGCACCGCGCCCTCCTCTCGCGGCGCGAGCCGTACGGCCACGTACTCCCAGCCCCGTTCGACGTACGGCTCCAGGTCGCCGGTGAGGCCGGCGGGCATCTCGAAGCCGTTCTCGTCCAGCCAGTCGCCCAGCGCGTCCGGGTCGGTCGCCGTCAGCCGGGCGACGTCGAAGTCCCCCAGCCGTTCGCGGCCGACCACGCCCACCCCGTCGTCCCGGGCCGCCGCACCCGGCGGCGCGGCCCCCGCGCCGTCCACGTCGTCGAACGGCCAGTCGTTGCCGCGCGGCCAGAAGTAGTGCCGCTCGCGGTACTCGGGCGCCGCGATGCGCACCAGTTCGTCGAAGAGCGCCCCGTCCGCCAGGTCGACCGTGGCCCGCCCCGGCACCGGCATGATCCACGCCGCCCGCGGCGTGTCCGACGTGACCGTGAAGCGCATGACGATCTGCTCGGTACGGCCGTCCCAGTCGACCACCGACGTCTCCCGGCCCACCGAGATGCTCGCGTTCCGGTCGGGCACCATCGCGCCGCAGCCACAGGCATGGGCCGGTGCGACAAGAGCCCCGAGCTGGAAGCCGAGCAGCAGCAACAGGACGACGAGCGCGCGCGGGCGCGGCCCGCGTTCTTGTATGTTCCCCCGCATGCCTCCTGTGACGGCGCCGGACGCCTCGGCGGTTCCGGCTGGTCAGGGCCTTTCGGATGCGACCGGCGGCAAAAATCGGACAGTAACGGGGTGACAGTCAGGCGAAGAGGGGGTTGCCTGTGTCTTTCCGACAGGGCAGTGCGACGCTCTACCGACGCTCTGTGAGGCCGGAACAGGACGGCAGGACGGCAGGACGGCAGGACCGCAGGACCGCAGGACCAGGACGACACGACGGTGGCAACGGTGGGGAGGCGCGGCGCGACGTGGCGAACGCGGAGGGCAGCGTGCGCGGCAGCACGGCGACGGACTCGAGGATCGGGGCGGCCAGGGCGGCGCTGTGGCTCGTCGCCGCCGTCCTCGCCGTACGGCAGACGGCGGCGGTGCTGCGGCAGCCGCCCGGTGAACGGCTCACCGACCTGGAGACCTGGATCGGCCCCAGCGGTGTGCTGCACGTGACGGGCGGCCTCTACGACGCCGACCGGTTCACCGGCACCCCGTTCGCCGGGCTCGTACTCAAACCGTTCGCCAGCTCCGCCGAGCAGAGCCTCGGCGTCGCCTGGACGTTCGGCACCCTGCTGCTCGTGGTCGCCCTCGGCCTCGTCGTCTCGCGCGCCCTGCCCGTGCCGGTGTCGCGCCGCAGCACCCTGCTGGCCGCGCCGGTCGCCATCAGCCTGTTGATGCTGTCCCTGCCGGTGCGCAACAGCTTCCACCTCGGCCAGACCAGCATCATCCCCGTCCTGCTGGTCCTCCTCGGCTGCTTCGCCGCGCGCGGCGAGAGAACCTCCGGCCTGCTCATCGGCCTCGGCGCGGCCCTCCAGCCCACCGTTCTGCTCTTCGCGCCGCTGCTGTGGTTCACCGGCCGCAGGCAGGCCGCCGCGACCGCCACGGGCGCCTTCGCCGGACTCTCCGCCCTCGCCTGGGCCGCACTGCCCGGCGACTCGTGGACGTACTGGGTCCACCATGTCGCCGGAGCCGGACTCGGCGCCCGTCCCGACAGCCTCGCCAACCAGTCCCTGCACGGCGCCCTGCTCCGCTTCGGCCTCCAGGGGCCGCTGGAGATCGCCCTCTACCTGGCCCTCGCCGCCGCCGTCGCGTTCCTCGGCCTGCGCCGCGCCGTCCACTACGCCCGCGACGGCCAGGTCCTCCTCGCCGTCGCGCTCACCGGCTGCGTCGCCGTCGCCGTCTCCCCGACGGCCTGGCAGCACCAGCTGCTGTGGGTGCTGCTCGCCGTCGTCGGCCGGGTCGGCAAGCGCGCCTGCGACCGCATGCTGTGGCCGGTCCTCGTCGTCCTGGTGACGACCCTCCCGGGCAAGATGCTGCTGCCCAACATGGCGGTGCTGCACCCGATCCGCGACAACACCCTGCTCATCGCCGCGCTCGCCGCGGCCTGTGCGGTGCCGTTCCTGTCGCTGGAATCGCCGTACTTCCGGCGCCCGGTCCCCACGCAGTACGCCCGGCCTCTGCCCGCGCGCTGGAGCCGCGTACCGCTGTTCCCGTTCTGGCGGCGCGTGCTCAGCCGCCCGAACCTGCTCCTCGAACTGCTGGTGATTCGCGTCGGCTACTCGGTGTACTCGCACATCCGCGCCGCCGCGACCGGCAGCGTCGATTCGGCGGAGTCCCACGCCCGGCAGATCCTCTCCCTCGAGGGCGCGCTCGGCATCGACATCGAGCACTGGGTCAACCAGGCCGTGGTGCGGACGGACTGGGCGGAGGCGTTCTTCGACTTCTACTACACGTCCTTCCACTTCGTGATCCCGCTGAGCATCCTCGGCATCCTGTACGTCCGCCGCCCGTGCGACTACCGCTGGGCCCGCACCTCGCTGGCCTTCGCGACGCTGCTCGCGCTGCTCGGGTTCTGGCTGTACCCGCTCGCGCCGCCGCGCCTGATGCCGGGCATGGGCTTCGTCGACACGGTGCACGGACCGCAGGATCTGGCCAACCCCGACTACGGCGCGATGACCGCCGTGACCAACCAGTACGCCGCCATGCCGTCGCTGCATTTCGGCTGGTCGCTGTGGTGCGGACTGGTCGTGCTCATGCTCGCACCCAAGCTGTGGATGAAGCTCGTCGCGCTCCTGCACCCGCTGTTCACGGTGTGCGCGATCGTCGCCACCGCGAACCACTGGGTGCTCGACGCGGTCGGCGGCGCGGCCGTGGTCGGCGCGGGCTTCGGCCTCACGTACGTGCTGGCCGGGCGCCGTCAACTCCAGCTCCCGGCCCGTGCCGTGCCGCCCGCCAGGGCGGCCGAGGTCAAGGAAGTCGCCGTCACACGTGCGTGAGCCCCGGGAGGTACGGGACGTGCGTCCCGCACCCTCCGGGGTGGATCGTCGCGTTCAGCCATCCTCCGACAGTTCGGCCGGTGCCGCCACTTGAGCGACGGCCGGGGCGACCTCGAACCAGACGGTCTTGCCGACGCCGCCCCGGCCGCTCTCCACGCCCCATTTGTCGACGACGGCGTCGAGCAGCGCCAGTCCGCGCCCGTTTTCGTCGTCGTCGCCGGCGTGCCGGAGCACCGGCAGCCGTTCGTCGCTGTCCGACACCTCGACGCGTACACCGTCGGGATGCCGCAGGATGAGCAACCCGCAGTGTCCGCCGGGCACATGGCGCACGACGTTGGCCAGCAGCTCGGTGACCGCGAGTTCGACGGAGTCGATGAGTTCGCGCAATCTCCACAGCGTCAGGTAGCAGCGGACGATCCGCCGGACGTGTCGCGCGGAGTGGGCGCCTGCGGTGAGGCGCATACCGTACTGGGGAATGTCTTCGTTCACGGTACGAGCCTGGCCTGCGGTGACTACGCTGGGCTACCGAACGTACGCAACGTGCTTGCCCGTTGCGGGAGTTGAGCGAGTCGAGCAGGGGGTCCCGCCATGTCCGTCGTCCGCCACATCAACGCCCTCGATCCGAGCGCCTCACCGCTCGACTACTACGGCTACGAACTGCGCCGTCACCGCGAGACGGCGGGCCTGACACAGAAGCAACTCGGCGCGATCGTCAATTACACGGGCTCGCTGGTGGGGCAGGTGGAAACGGCCCGGAAGCTGCCGACGGCGGAGTTCAGCGAACGCGTGGACGCGGCGCTGGGTACGGGCGGGCTGCTGTCGCGGCTGCTGGGGCTGGTGCTGCGCAGCCAGCTCCCGGCATGGTTCCAGCAGGTGGCGGAGCTGGAGGCGCGCGCGACGGAGATCGCGACGTTTCACACCCACATGGTGCACGGGCTGCTCCAGACGGCGAACTACGCCCGCGCGGTGCTCGGCACGATGGACCCGACGAACCTCGACGACCGCACGACGGTCAGACTCGCACGCCAGCGCATCTTCGAGAAGGAGGAACCGCCGGTGTTCTGGGCGATCCTCGGGGAGGCAGCGTTGCGCCAGGAGATCGGCAATCCGTCAGTGATGCGCGGTCAACTGGAGCGCCTGTTGTCGTATGAGGACGATCCGCGAGTGAACATCCAGGTGCTGCCGTTCAAGGCAGGTGCGCACGCTGGACTGACGGGTCCGTTCGACGTGTTCCGCTTCGCGAGCGACCCAGTCATCGTCTACACCGAGGGGTACGGCACGGGGCATCCGACGGCCAATCCGGACACGGTCAAGGACTGTTCGCTCCGTTACGATCACCTGCAGGCCGCAGCCCTCTCCATCAAGGACTCGGCGCAGCTGATCCGGGACGTCATGGAGGAACACCATGGGGAGCACGACGCAGTGGCGTAAGTCGAGTTACAGCAGCGACCAGGGCGGCTCATGCGTCGAGTGCGCGCCCCTCGGTGGCGCCGCCTGGCGCAAGTCGAGTCACAGCGATGACAAGGGTGGCGAATGCGTCGAGTGCGCCGTGCTCACCCACGCCGTCGCCGTGCGCGACTCCAAGGACATCACCCGCCCGGCCCTTCACCTCTCCCGCGGGGCGTTCGCCGAATTCGTCGACTCCTTGCGGTGATACGGGAGCAGTAGCGGATCGGTTGTTCACCGTCATCGCCAGGACAGCGGCCTCCTTCCCTCGACGGGAAGGGGGCCGCACTGTTTGTGATCGCATGAATCCGCCTGGTGAAAAAGCAAGTTGACGGGTATTCAAAAACGCTCCGATCCATATTTCGATCAGATTACGACATCCTTAAATGGGACTAGACCACGAGTTATCAACGCGCGTAACTCCCTTGCGCTGTAGGCGAGTTGACTGATCATCAGTTCAAGAGCGTTGATAACAGAACGACTTCGGAAAAGTCGATCCCATTTGCCTGAATTTTCCGCTCATTTGGTCTGGCAAGCTTTCGCGCACCCATCCCCTGACCAAGGAAGAGGTGCAGTTTGTCCGGACGCAGAAGACTCAAGAAGCCTCCGCGTCGCAAGTCCCGCCGGCTCATACTCGGCACGGCCGCGTTCGCCGTCATGGCGGTCGTGGCCGGAGTGGCCTACCAGGCGATCCAGCCGGGGTCGGACGCAAACCGACCGCTGTCGATCGCCGAGGGGGAGGCGCTCGCGGCGACCCCGGAGCCGGCCAAGGAGCCGGCTCGCGACAAGGACCCCGAGCCGCTCAAGGAAGTGCCCGAGAGCGAGCCCGAGCGGGGCATGATCTACGAAGGGCTGAAGCCCGCGCACGAGGGGGATCCGTGCGCGGGGGTGTACCGCACGGCCGGCGGTCACTGCACTCATGGCCCTGACGCCCCTCCGAAGGGCGTCGACATCAAGAAGGACACCCCGCCCGCGGTGAAGGCCGCCGCGCCCGCGGAGGATCCGACCAAGGCGGACAGCGGGAAGCCTTCCGGGGGAGAGCTTCCGCGCAAGGCACCCGCACTCGACGCCGCCGCCGGCAAGGCGAGCAGCCCTCCCGCTGCCGGGGGTTCCGCCTCACAGGCCCCCGCGGCCAACGGGCCCGCCGGGCAGACCGTACGCTGCGACGGCGACGGCAACAGCGGCAACCGTGTCCAGGTGGTGTACGTGCACGCCCCCGGCCGGGACCGGTACGCGGAGTACTTCCCGTCGTTCCGCAAGTGGGCCGCCGACGCCGACCTCATCTACTCGGAGAGTGCCAAGGACACCGGCGGTGTGCGGAACATCCGCTATGTGACGGCCGCCGACTGCACGCCGACCGTGCTCAACATCGAGCTCCCGGCCTCCGCGCTGTCCGAGTTCAGCGCCACGAACAGGGCGCTCGCGGCCAAGGGCCTCGACCGCCGTGACCGCAAGTACATGATCTTCGCGGACACGCAGGTCTACTGCGGCATCGGCAGCTTCGCCGGGGACGAGCGTCCCGGTCAGAACAACCTCAGCAACTTCGGACCGTCCTACGGCCGTACCGACACCGGTTGCTGGGGCGGACACACCGCGGCGCACGAGCTGGGCCACAACCTTGGTGCGGTGAACAACAGCGCACCCAACACCAGCCGGGGTGCGCACTGCACGGACGAGTACGACGTCATGTGCTACTCGGACACCCCGTACTACCCGAGGATGCGCTACGTCTGCCAGGGCCAGGAGTACGAGAACCGTCTGGACTGCAACCATGACGACTACTTCCACACCAACCCCCGGCAGGGCAGCTATCTCGCCACGCACTGGAACATCGCGGACAACCAGTTCCTGATCAAGGGCGACACCGGGCCCGACCCGAACCCCGGTCCCACGCCGACGGCCCCGACGCCCAAGCCCACACCGACGAACGGCTCCGGCACCGGGCCCGCCGTCACCGTCGGGCAGATCGGCCCGGACTCCGCAGTCGCCGGCTGGAACGCGGTCAGCGGTGCGGCCTGGTACCAGATCTTCCTGAACGACCAGTCCATCGGCTGGGTGCAGGGGACCAGCGCCCGTATCTACAACCTGCAGCCGGGAACGAACTACACGGTTTCCGTCTCGGTGCGTGACTCCTCGGGCCGCGACAGCGGTCGGGGCAAGGCGGCCTCGTTCCGCACCTCCGGCGGTGGTGACGGCGGTGGTACGACCCCCACGCCCAACACGCGCTATCTGCTCAGCAACGGCGCGACCGGGAACGCCGCCGAGATCTGGGGTGGCAGGAGCGGCGACGGTACCGTCCTCGTCGGCTCGCAGCACAACGGATACGCCCAGCAGCAGTGGTACTTCGACAGCGCGGGCAATGGCCAGACCCGTATCCGTTCCGCCGTCTCCGGCAAGTGCCTCCAGGTCGGCGGCGCCCCATCCGCCGGCATGTATGTGGCGCAGCAGCCCTGCGCCGACATCGCTGCCCAGCGGTGGAGGATCGCCCGGAGCGGCAACGGCGTGACGGTGACGGCCGGTGCCAGCCGCTACGTACTCGGTGTCAGCAACCGCCCGTACTACGGATCGTGGCTGATCGAGCTGCAGAACGCGGCGGGCGCGCCGGCTCAGGTGTGGACGGTCCAGAAGGCCGCCTGAGCCTGAGGACCCCGCATCGGTTCCCATGACGGCCGGCGGGCCTGTGGCCCGCCGGCCGTTCCCGTTCCACCCCCCACATCTCATCCATGGAGGACATCGTCATGCGCCGAGCCCTCGTCCCGGCCGTCGCCACCGCGTTGGCGGGCGCCGCCCTGTCCCTGACCACCGCCACCGGCGCTCTGGCCCACGGTGACACCCTGAAGGTGGAGATCACCGGACACGACTTCGGTCGCGTGCGGACGACCGTCACCTGGGAGAACGACAACGACCCGGTCGACGAGCGGGTCGCTGCCACGGTGAACGCGGTCAGCGCCGACGGGAGCGGGTCCCTCGGCCCCTGGAAGCTCGTCCGCGACCCCGCCTCGGCGACCGGTTACACCACCGCGGAGGCGCTGCCCCCCGGGCGCTGGAGGGTCACCGTGGAGGCGGGCCATCCGGGGCTCGGCCGGGACGAGGAGGAGATCACGGTCTCCCCCGGGACCCCTGCCTCGCCCACGGCCGGACCCGGCACGGTACGGCCCACGGCCGGAGAAGGTACGGCAGTGCCCGCGTCCGCCACGCCCGCCGAGTCCGCGGGACGCGACGGCAAGGGGCGGACCACCGCCGCTCCCGCCTCCGACGACACAGCCGCCCGTTCCGGTACGGGGGGAACCGCCACCCTCCTGGTGGCAGGGGGAGTCGTGCTGGCGGGTGCGGCCGGTGCCGGCGTCGTCTGGCGCATCCGCCGCGCCGGGGCGCGGGGCGATCGCTGACCTGAGGGGGTCGGCGGGGGACGGGGGCGGGGCGTAGGGATGCCCCCGTCTCCCCTGTCTCGGGTACGGCGGTGCGGCTCAGCCGCCCACGCTGACCTGGAGTTCCTTGATCCCGTTCAGCCACGCCGAGCGCAGGCGGCGGGGGTCGCCCGCCAGGCGCAGGTCGGGCAGGGTGTCGGCGACGGCGCCGAAGATGAGTTCTATCTCGTGGATGGCGAGGGACTTGCCCAGGCAGAAGTGCGGGCCTCCGCCGCCGAAGCCCAGATGGGGGTTGGGGTCGCGGGTGATGTCGAAGACCTCGGGACGGTCGAAGACCTCCGGGTCGTTGTTGGCGGAGGAGTAGAACAGGCCGACCCGGTCGCCCTTCTTGATGCGGGCGCCGCCCAGATCGACGTCCTGGGTCGCCGTGCGCTGGAAGGAGACCACCGGGGTCGCCCAGCGGACGATCTCCTCGGCCGCCGTCGACGGGCGCTCGCGCTTGTAGAGCTCCCACTGCTCGGGGTGGGTCAGGAACGCGTGCATGCCGTGGCTGATCGCGTTGCGCGTCGTCTCGTTCCCGGCCACCGCCAGCAGAATCACGAAGAAGCCGAACTCGTCCGAGGACAGGTTCCCTTCGCCCTCCGCGGCGACGAGTTGGCTCACGATGTCCTTCGCCGGACACTCCTTGCGGGCGGCCGCCAGGTTCATCGCGTACGAGACGATCTCCATCGCCGCCTCGGTGCCGACCTCCTCCGTGATCGCGTACTCGGGGTCGTCGTAGGCGGCCATCTTGTTGGACCAGTCGAAGATCTTGGAGCGGTCCTCCTGGGGGACGCCGATGAGTTCGGCGATCGCCTGGAGCGGGAGTTCGACGGCGACGTTCGTGACGAAGTCGAAGCTGCCGTCGTCCCCGGCGCGGGCGAGCGCCGTCTCCACGATCGAGCGCGCCCGGCGGCGCAGCGCGTCCTCCAGTGAGCGCACCGCGCGCGGGGTGAAGCCGCGCTGGACGATCTGGCGGACGCGGGTGTGCTCCGGCGGGTCCATGTTCAGCATGATCAGCTTCTGGACCTCGATCTGGTCGCGGCTGATCGACTCGTTGAAGCGGATGACCGCCGTGTTGGTGTTCGACGAGAACAGTTCGGGGTGCGTGGAGACGTGCTTGACGTCCGCGTGCCGCGTGACGGCCCAGTAGCCCTCGTCGTCGAAGCCGGAGATGCCGGCCGGCTGCGCGCACCACCACACCGGGGCCGTGCGCCGCATCTCGGCGAACTCCGGGTGGGGCACGCGTGCCTGGAGGAGGTCGGGGTCGGTGAAGTCGAACCCGTCGGGCAGATGGGGGCAGGACATCGGCAGCTCCGCGTTCGGGTCGGACGGTCTGACGGCCCATCAGAAGGTGTCCGAAAGGTAGTAACGAGTTCTACAAGTGGCAAGGGTCACGGCTGCAGCAGTTGCCCGGAAAGGTGCACTGGGGGCGTGCAGGACCCTTGCGTACCGGCGGTAGCACTTACGACACTTCACAAGGAACTAGAACGCGTACCAGTTCGTGAGCATGAGGCGCAGGCACAGACAGAGGCACAGGCCCAGGGCGCCGGGACGCCCGGAGGCCGCGCGAGGAGAGGACGAGCTCATGGCCGCGGAACCCGTCATCGTCGAAGCCGTACGCACCCCCATCGGCAAGCGGGGAGGACTCCTCGCCAACCTCCACCCCGCCTACCTGCTCGGCGAGACCTACCGCGAACTCCTCGGCCGCACCGGCATCCCCGCCGACTGCGTCGAGCAGATCGTCGGCGGCACCGTCACGCACGCCGGCGAGCAGTCCATGAACCCCGCCCGTACCGCCTGGCTCGCCATGGGCCTGCCGTACGAGACGGCCGCGACGACCGTCGACTGCCAGTGCGGCTCCTCCCAGCAGGCGAGCCACATGGTCGCCAACATGATCGCCTCCGGCGTCATCGACATCGGCATCGGCTGCGGCGTGGAGGCCATGTCGCGGGTGCCGCTCGGCAGCGGGTCCAAGCACGGGCCCGGCAAGCCTTTCCCCGACGAGTGGAACGTGGACCTGCCCAACCAGTTCCACGCCGCCGAGCGGATCGCGCGGCGCCGCGGGCTGACCCGCGAGCGCGTGGACGCCCTCGGGCTCGTCTCGCAGGAGCGGGCCGCGATCGCCTGGAGCGAGGAGCGGTTCAAACGCGAGACGTTCGCCGTGCAGGTGCCGACGACCGAGGAGGAGCAGGCCGCCGGCCAGGGCATGTGGCGGCTCGTCGACCGCGACGAAGGGCTGCGGGACACCTCGGTGGAGGCGCTGGCACGGCTGAAGCCGGTCATGCCGAACGCCGTGCACACCGCCGGCAACTCCTCGCAGATCTCCGACGGGGCCTCCGCCGTCCTGTGGGCGTCCAAGCGGATGGCGCGGGCGCTGAAACTGAGGCCCCGCGCGCGGATCGTCGCGCAGGCCCTCGTCGGGGCCGACCCGCACTTCCACCTCGACGGCCCGATCGACGCCACGCGCGCGGTGCTCGGCAAGGCGGGCATGTCGCTGAAGGACATCGACCTGGTCGAGGTCAACGAGGCGTTCGCGGCCGTGGTGCTGAGCTGGGCCCAGGTCTTCGACCAGGACCTGGACAAGGTGAACGTCAACGGCGGCGGCATCGCCCTCGGCCACCCCGTCGGTGCGACGGGCGCGCGGCTGATCACCACAGCCCTGCACGAACTCGAGCGTTCGGACAAGGAGTTCGCGCTGATCACGATGTGCGCGGGCGGCGCGCAGGCGACCGGGACGATCATCCAGCGGCTGTGAGCCCGCGCCTTGACCTCAAGCGCGGTTGAGGCAGCACGCTTGCCGTCATGACCGCACAGAGGGATCACCACGACATCAGCACGCTCGTCAGCCGCCTCTTCCGGGCCCTGGACGCCCGCGCCTTCGCGGACGGGTGGGCCGACGGCTGCTTCACGGACGACGTGCGGACGACAACCCCGGTCGGCGACGCCGAAGGCGCCGACGCCGTACGCCACGCCGAGGTCGCCGTCGGCCGGTTCGCCCGTACCCAGCACATCGCCTCCGACGTCCTGGTGGACGTCGGAGGCGACGGGGAGAGCGCGACCGCCTCGTGGAACGCGCTGATGGTGCACATCCACCACGACTCGACCCTGCGGGAGCGCGGCGAAGGGGCGAACCCGCTGTTCACCGTGGGCGGTGTCTACGAGACGGAGTTGCGGCGCACGCCCGGCGGCTGGCGGATCAGCCGTATGGACGTGCGAGCCGTGTGGACCACGGGTGAGCCGCCCGTGGTCACCGCGTAAGGAGGCACGGTTGTCGGTACCAGCCCTCGCGGACCGGACGCCGCACGGGACCTCACCCTCGCGGACCGGGTGCCGTACGGGATCTCACCCGCGCGGGACCCCGCCATCCCCCTCGAAGGTGACCTGCGCCTCGAACGCCGCCCGCCGCGTCGCCCGGCGCAGCGCCTTGAGAAGCGTCGGCCCGAGCGAGAGCGTCAGCACGACCGTGACGACCGCCCGCCCGAGGTCCCAGCCGAGCGACGTGGTCGCGCAGTACGCGAGGAAGCGCACCAGGTTCTCGTGGACCGGGTCGCCGGGGTGGAACGAGATGCCGGACGACAACCCGCCGATGTACGTCCACCCCTGCAGATTCATGATCGTGCCGTACGCGAAGGCCGCGAGTGCCCCGTAGAGCGCGAGCATCAGCAACTCGGCCCGACCGCGCAGCCGGTCCGCCCCCGGCAGCAGGCCGGCCCCCGTCGTGAACCAGCCCATCGACAGCATCTGGAACGGCATCCACGGGCCGACACCACCCGTGAGCAGCGCGGACGCGAACATCGTCACCGCGCCGAGCACGAAGCCGAAGCCCGGCCCGAGGACGCGGCCGCTCAGCACCATGAGGAAGAACATGGGCTCCAGCCCGGCCGTCCCCGCGCCCAGCGGCCGCAGCGCGGCCCCGACCGCGGCGAGCACGCCGAGCATCGCCACCGCCTTGGCGTCCATGCCGGTGTCGGCGATCGTCGCCACGACGACGGCGACGAGGAGCGGCAGCAGGGCGGCGAACAGCCACGGTGCGTCCTGGGCGTGCGCCGTGACGCCGGAGCCGTCGGCCGCGAGCAGCGGCCAGCCGAACGCGACGATCCCGATGGCGCTGACCAGGACGAGCGCGGTGACGGAACGGGGGCCGAGGCGGAGGGGGCGGGCGCTCACGCTCCCGGCTCCCCGGGCTCCTCGGCCAGGGCCGCCTCGACCTGGGAGACCGTCAGCCACGGCTGCGGCGCGAGCACTTTGGCGACCTGTGGGGCGAAGGCGGGCGACGAGACGACCACCTCGGCGGTCGGTCCGTCCGCGACGACCTCGCCGCCGGCGAGTATCACGACCCGGTGCGCGAGCTCGGCCGCCAGCTCCACGTCGTGGGTGGCGAGGACGATCGCGTGCCCTTCGGCGGCCAGAGCGCGCAGGACGCCGACGAGCCGGGCCTTCGCGGCGTAGTCCAGACCGCGGGTGGGCTCGTCGAGCAGGATCAGCGGGGGCCGGGCGGTCAGCACGACCGCCAGCGCGAGGGCGAGTCGCTGCCCCTCGGAGAGGTCGCGCGGATGGGTGTCGTCCGGTACGTCCGGCAGCAGCTCGCTCACCAGGGCGCGGCACGACCCGCGCGCGGCCCGCGCGTCCGCGTCGGCGGCGGCGCACTCGGCAGCGACGGTGTCCGCGTACAGCAGGTCCCGCGGCTCCTGCGGAACGAGCCCGACGTGCCGGATCAGCTCGCGCGGGTGCGTGCGGTGCGGGATGCGCCCGCTGACGGCGACCGTGCCGGAGGTCGGCTCCACCATGCCGACGAGGGCGCCGAGGAGCGTGGACTTGCCGGCGCCGTTGCGGCCCATGAGGGCGATGGTCTCGCCGGGGCCGACGGTGAGGTCGACGCGGCGGAGGGCGTCGACGCGGGCGCGGCGGACGGAGAGGGCGCGGGTGCGGGCGGTGTCGTCGCTGCGGGGGGCGTCGGCTTGGGGGGCGGGGTGTGCCTTGGGGCGGCGCAGGCGGGGGAGGAGGCGGGCGAGGAGGCGGGGGCGGGGGCCGCTGCGCGGGGCGTCTTCCCCACCCCGCCCCTTTCCGTAACCGGGGCTCCGCCCCGGACCCCGCGCCTCAATCTCCCCCAGACTCCGTCCGGAGGTGTCCCCAGGCGGGGCTGGATTTGCCGCAGGCAAAACAAACCCGTCAGGCGTTTGAGGACACGGCCGAAGGCCGTACGGGGCCTGGGGCGGAGCCCCAGTTCGGGAAGGG
>NZ_JABZEE010000021.1 GCF_013387495.1 Streptomyces sp. PKU-EA00015
CACCCCGCCCCTTTCCGTAACCGGGGCTCCGCCCCGGACCCCGCGCCTCAATCTCCCCCAGACTCCGTCCGGAGGTGTCCCCAGGCGGGGCTGGATTTGCCGCAGGCAAAACAAACCCGTCAGGCGTTTGAGGACACGGCCGAAGGCCGTACGGGGCCTGGGGCGGAGCCCCAGTTCGGGAAGGGGCGGGGTGGGGAAAGGCCCCCGCCAGGCGCTCCCGCAGGCCCCCCGACGCGCGGCGAGCGTCGCGGACGGAGAGCGGCACGGGGGACCAGCCCGCCGCGCGGCCGAGTGCGACCACCGGCGGGTGGACCGGGGACACCGCCATCACCGACGCCGGGTCGCCCACCACGGGCGGGAGACCGCGGCCCGGCAGCAGCACCACCCGGTCCGCGTACTGCACCACCCGCTCCAGGCGGTGCTCCGCCATCAGCACCGTCGTGCCCAGGTCGTGCACCAGGCGCTGAAGCACCGCCAGCACCTCCTCCGCCGCCGCCGGGTCCAGCGCGGACGTCGGTTCGTCGAGGACCAGCACCTTCGGGTGCGTGGTCAGCACCGAGCCGATCGCCACCCGCTGCTGCCGGCCCCCGGACAGCGTCGCGATCGGCCGGTCCCGCAGCTCGGCCAGGCCCAGCAGGTCGAGCGTCTCCTCCACCCGGCGGCGCATCACGTCCGGCGCGAGGCCCAGCGACTCCATCCCGTAAGCCAGCTCGTCCTCGACCGTGTCGGTGACGAAGTGCGCGAGCGGGTCCTGGCCCACCGTGCCGACCACGTCGGCGAGTTCACGGGGCCTGTGCGTACGCGTGTCACGCCCGTCGACCGTCACCCGGCCGCGCAGCGTGCCGCCGGTGAAGTGCGGGACGAGGCCGGACACCGCGTTCAGGAGGGTGGACTTGCCGACGCCGGACGGGCCGACCAGCAGCACCAGTTCGCCCTCGGGGACCGTCAGGTCCAGGTGCTCCAGCGTCGGCGCGCCGGCATCGCCGTACGTCACCGACACGTCCTCGAAGCGGATCACGGGGTCGTCTCCTCGGTTCCTGCGGGTACGGGTACGGGTGCGACGAGCGCCGGGAGCAGTCCGATCAGTACCGACAGCGCCGGCCACAGCGGCAGCGACGGCGCGGCGGGGGGTACGACGCCGGGCAGCAGCGCGTCGGGGTCCACGGCGGCCGCGCGGATCATCAGCACCGCGACGGCCACGCCCGACCCGGCCACCAGCCAGGACCGGACACCCCACCGGTCCGGCCGGTAGCGGCTGCGCACCGAGCGCCGACCGCCGAGCCACAGGCCCCCGGCCGCCGCGAGCAGCCCCGCGGCCAGCAGCGGCACGCCGTACCCGGCGCCCTCCGCCGCCAGCAGCCCGTACGAGCCCCCGCACACGCCGAGGAGTCCGCCGAGCGTCAGGGCGGTCGTCGTGCGGCGTACCGCCGGCGGGACCTCGGCCGTGCGCCCGTAGCCGCGGGCGTCCATCGACGCGGCGACGGCGACCGAGCGCTCCAAGGCGCCCTCCAGCACCGGCAGTCCGATCTGTGCGACGGCCCGGACGCCCCCCGTCAAACGCCCGCGCAGACGCCGCGCGGTGCGCAGGCGCAGCACGTCCGCGACCATGTTCGGGGCGAACGTCATGGCGACGACGACGGCGACACCTGCCTCGTACAGCGCGCCGGGCAGCGACTTGAGCAGCCGGGCCGGGTTCGCGAGGGAGTTGGCGGCGCCGAGGCAGATGAGGAGGGTGGCCAGCTTGGCCCCGTCGTACAGCGCGAACAGCAGCTGCTCCCCGGTCACGCGCCCGCCGGCACGGATGCCGTCGGCCCAGCCGGGCAGGGGCACCTCGGGCAGCGTGAACAGGACGTGCGTGCCGGGGACGGGGGAGCCGAGCGCGACGGAGAAGACGACGCGTACGGCCACGACGAAGAGCCCGAGCCTGACGAACGCGCCGTAGGACCGTGCCCAGGGCGCGTCCGTGCGCCGGGTGGCGACGACGTAGCCGGCGACGCCGACGAGCAGGCCGAGGAGCAGCGGATTGGTGGTGCGCGAGGCGGCGGTCGCGAGCCCGAGGGCCCAGAGCCACCAGGCCCCGGCATGCAGGGAGTTGCCGCGGTCGGCGAGGGGCGCGCGCAGCGCGCGGGCCGCGCGGAGCGCGGCGCCCTCGGCGGGGTGCGCGTTGCCCTCGCCGGGCGCGCTCGACCGTCCAGCGCCCTTGCCGGGGCTCTGCTCCGGGCCCCGCGCCTCAACCTCCCCCGGACCCCGTCCGGGGGTGCCCCCAGGCGGGGCTGGGTCTGCCTCGAGCGACGGCGAGGCCGGGGGTGTCGCAGGCGGTGCCGGGGTCGCCCGTTCGGACGCCCCGGTGCGCGACCCGTCGCCCGTCATCGTCCGCGGCGGCGGGACTGCCACAGCGCTGCCGCACCCAGGGCCAGGACCGCCGCGATGCCCGCGAACACGCCCACCGACGGGCCGCCGCCGTCGTTCCCCGCGGAGTCGGGCCGCGTCGTCGGTGCGGGTTCGTTCGCCGAGACCTGTTCTCCGCACCCCGACTTCGGGTAACCGGAGATCGCGCAGAGCAGCGCCTCGCTGTTGTACCGCAGCGGCTTCGCCACCCGCGCCAGCGCCTCCGCCGCCGTCGCGTCCGGCGCCACCCGCGCGCACGCGGTGCGCCGCGCGGGCGGCCGCTCGCCCTGCGGGGCGTCCTTCGGCGTGCCGAAGTCGACGACGAGCGCCACCCGCTTCGTGCCGTTCTCCGCGGGCGTCCGCGCGCAGATCGCCGCGAAGTCGGGGGCGGTGCGCGGCTGCGCCGAGTCCCCGCTGTCCTCGCTGACCGAGAAGCGGAAGCCGGTCACGGACCCGTCCGCGGGGCGCGCCGTGGCCGGGCCCTCGGTGGCGTACGTCCATGTCCCGCCGCTGCTCTGCCAGAACGACCAGTAGCGGTACCCCGCCGCCTGCGCGGGCGCCGTGCCGGCGACCGCGAGGAGCGCGGCGAGCCCGAGGAGGACGAGGAAGCGGGCGCGCATCAGAGCCGGTTCTTCCTGCGGCCGCTGAACAGGAAGCCGACGCCGACCGCCGCCACGAAGAACACGCCCACGAGCCACCACGTGGACATGGAGGACGCGGACTCGTCCGACGTCCCGTCCTTCGTCTCCGCGCCGGCGGAGAAGTCACCCGACGAGGGCGCCGGACCCGTCGCGTTCAGGGCCGCCACCAGGTCCGTGGAGCCGAACTTCCTCGGGTCGGTCCCCGTGGCGTGAGCGGCGAAGATCAGCTGGGCGTACGCGGCCGGGCCGTTCTCCTTCGCCCAGGCCGCCGCGTTCTCCCGGAGCCACCGGAGCGGCTTCTTCGTCTGCGCGGTCATGCCCTGTGCGGACAGGGCGACGACGGCGTCCGCCGTGTTCCCGAAGTCCGGCCGGGGCGCACTGTCCTCGGCGCCCGGCATCGGCGGCGTGTCGAAGTGGCCGGACTTCGCGAGCCCCTCGGCGAGGTACGCCGCGCCGTTGTGTCCCGCGTCCGCGACGTTCCTCGCCTTCTGGCACACCGCGTCCTCGCGGTCCTCGGCGCGCGCGGTGGCGACCATGCCGCTGTTGTTCGCGGCGAGCACCGCGGCGGCCGTGGAGTCGGCGACGACGCCGGGGGTGCCGGTCTGGTAGACGAACGCGCCGCCGTCCTTGCCGCCGCACGGCTTCGCGAACGTCAGCAGCGCGTCGTACGGGGTCTTGCCGCTCTGCGAGGTCACGCGCACCGGGTGGTCGCCGGCCGCGTGCAGGGCGCCGATGACGACCGAGGTGGAGTTCGCGTCGCTGGCCCCGCCCGGGTTGTAGCCCCAGCCGCCGTCCTCGTTCTGGACGGACCGCAGCCACGCGGTCGTCTTCGACACCACGTGGGTGCGGTCGCCCAGCGCGACGAGCGCCTGCACGGCCGCCGCGCTCGCGTTGGTGTCGCGCGGGAGCTTCGGATCGCACGCCTTCGCCGCGTCCGCGCGGTAGGAGGGGAATCCGCCGTCGGCGCACTGCTGACCGGTCAGGAAGTCGACGGCCCTGTCCGCGGGCCGGACCCCGACCGCGTCCTGGGCGAGCAGCGCCAGCGACTGCCGCCACACGCCGTCGTACGTCGGGTCGCCCTTGCCGTACAGACCGGACGGCAGCACGGCCGACGGCGTCGGGGACGGCGCGGCGGCGGCCGCCGGGGCGGCCGGCGTGCCGAGCACGGCGGACACGGCGAGCGCGATGGCGCCGCGGCGGACGGTGGTCATGGCGTACTGCCTCTCCTGTGGCTCCGGATTCCGGTTCCGGGCACGGGAAGACGCACCGGGGCTCCGGCTCCGTATGCCTCGACGGTGCCGGTCACCGGCGGGGCGCCGGTGACACGAGCCGGTCACGACCGCGTACGAGGCATTCCGACTTGCCACCCGGTGGTGGCTCACGGTTGCGGGGTCAGTGCCGGATTCGCACCGGCTTCCCCCCGTACGGGCAATGATGACGACGCCGCCACTCTACCGGCCGGTCACTTGGGCGGGACGGGGCCCGGGTCACACCGCGACGTACCGCGCGGGCGCGCTGCCGGGCACCTCCTCCGCCCGGCCCAGCTTCACCAGCCGCCGCAGATGCGACTCGGCCTCGGAGACCGCGATGGTGCGGGAGCCGTACGGGATCTCGGCCCAGGGCCTGTTCCACTCCATCAGCTCCGCGACCTGCCAGGGCGTGAGCGGCGTCGACAGCAGGCGCAGCAGCCCGGCGAGCCGCTCCTCGTGGTGGGCGAGCAGCTCCCGCACACGGCCCGTCGCGTCGGTGAAGGCGTACTGGTGGGCGGGGAGCACCTCGGCGACGCCGAGCCGGCCGACGCGTTCGAGGGAGTCGAGGTAGTCGCCGAGTGGATCGGTGACGGTGTCGTCGTCCGGGTCCTCGTACAGCCCGATGTGCGGGGTGATGCCGGGCAGCAGGTGGTCCCCGGAGAAGAGCCGGCCGTGCCCGGGGCGCCGTGCCGGGTGGTCCTCCTCCAGGTGCAGGCAGACATGGCCGGGGGTGTGGCCGGGCGTCCACACGGCGCGCAGCCGGCGGCCCGCGAGGCCGAGCAGTTCGCCGGGGACGATCTCGCGGTCGGGCAGGGCGGCGCGCAGTCCGGGCAGCCGTCCGCCGCCCGTGGCCCGCGCGGCGCGCAGCGGGGCCAGGTGGTCCTCGGGCGCCCCGGCCCGCTCCAGCTTGTCGGTCAGATAGGCGAGCCACATACCCGGTTCGGCCTCGCGGGTGCGGCGGACGACGGCGGCGTCGGCGGCGTGCATCGCGATCCACGCCCCGGACGCCTCACGGACGCGTCCGGACAGCCCGTGGTGGTCGGGGTGGTGGTGGGTGACGATCACGCCGTGGATCTCGGCGGCCGAGGTTCCGCACGCCTCGAGTCCGGCGGTGAGCGTGTGCCAGGAGTGGGGGTCGTCCCAGCCCGTGTCGACGAGTACCGGGCCCCGGTCGGTCTCGAGGAGGTGGACCACCGTGTGGCCGAGAGGATTGTCGGGAATCGGGACGCGGAGGGACCGTACGCCGCCTCCGTGGTCGGTCACCTGCGTCATGGAGTTTCATCTCCCGTCCGCCCGAGGGCTGTTGCCCGTCCGTCGACTATAACGAGAACCGGTTCTCATGGTTGCCCTGGTCTCCTGCCTCTGGGGGACCGGGTGCGGGGGTGGGTGCCGGCCGGCGTCGCGGCCGGTGGCCGGTCCCCACCCGTGGACTCCTGGAACAGGAACTGGTATCAGTTCTGAAGCACCGTCAGATACGGCGTGGGCCACGGCGCCGGAGACGGCCGGCCCAGTGGGAGGCAGCGGTCATGACCGACTTCCAGGAGTACCGACAACTGTTCATCGGCGGCCGGCCGGCCGATCCGCTCGGGAGCGACACCATCGACGTCGTCTCCCCGCACACCGAAGAGGTCATCGGCCGCGTCCCGCACGCCTCGCGCGCGGACGTCGACCGGGCCGTCGCCGTCGCGCGCCGCGCCTTCGACGAGGGGCCCTGGCCCCGGATGTCCCTCGGCGAACGCATCGAGGTCGTCTCCCGGATCAAGGACGCGATCGCCGTACGCCACGAGGAGATCGCCCGCTGCATCAGCGCGCAGAACGGCTCCCCGTACTCCTGGAGCGTCCTCGCCCAGGCCCTCGGCGCGATGATGGTGTGGGACGCGGCCATAGCGGTCGCCCGCGGCTTCGTCCACGAGGAGCACCGCGACGGCGTCCTCGGCCCGGTGCTGGTGCGCCGCGAGCCCGTCGGTGTCGTCGCGGCCGTCGTCCCGTGGAACGTCCCGCAGTTCACCGCCGCCGCCAAACTCGGCCCGGCGCTCCTCGCGGGCTGCACCGCGGTCCTCAAGCCGTCGCCCGAGTCGCCGCTCGACGCCTACCTCCTCGGCGAGATCGCGCAGGAGGCCGGGCTGCCGGAGGGCGTGCTGTCGATCCTGCCCGCGGACCGGGAGGTGAGCGAGTACCTCGTCGGCCACCCCGGTGTCGACAAGGTGTCCTTCACCGGCTCGGTCGCGGCCGGCAAGCGCGTCATGGAGGTCGCCTCCCGCAACCTCACCCGCGTCACCCTGGAGCTCGGCGGCAAGTCGGCGGCCGTGATCCTGCCCGACGCGGATCTCGCGGGCGCCGTCGCCGGGATCGTCCCGGCCGCGTGGATGAACAACGGACAGGCGTGCGTGGCCCAGACCCGTATCCTCGCGCCGCGCAGCCGGTACGACGAGATCGCCGAGGCGTTCGCCGCGGCGGCCTGCGAGCTGGTCGTCGGCGACCCGCTGGACGCGGCCACCCAGGTCGGGCCGCTGGTCGCCGAACGCCAGCAACGGCGCTCGCTCGACTACATCCGCGTCGGCCAGGAAGAGGGCGCCAAGATCCTCAGCGGCGGCGGACGTCCGGCCCACCTGGACCGCGGCTGGTACGTGGAGCCGACCCTCTTCGGCGGCGTCGACAACTCCATGCGCATCGCCCGCGAGGAGATCTTCGGCCCGGTGATCTGCCTGCTGCCCTACGGCGACGAGGACGAGGCCGCCGCGATCGCGAACGACTCCGACTACGGGCTCAGCGGCAGCGTGTGGACCTCCGACGTCGAGCACGGCATCGACTTCGCGCGTCGCGTGAGGACGGGCACGTACAACGTCAACACCTTCAGCCTCGACATGCTCGGACCGTTCGGCGGCTACAAGAACTCCGGTCTCGGGCGCGAGTTCGGGCCCGAGGGGTACGGGGCGTACCTGGAGCACAAGATGATCCACCTGCCCGCCGGATGGGAGGCGCGGGCCGATGGGTGACCGCTGGCGCGTCGAGGTGGACCGGGGCGTGTGCATCGGCTCGGGCATGTGCGTGGGCCACGCCCCTGACGGCTTCCGGCTCGACACCGCGCGGCAGTCGCATCCGCGCGCCGAGGCGGCGGACGCGAGCGAGGAGGTCCTGGCCGCGGCCGAGAACTGCCCCGTGGAGGCGATCACGATCACGTTGCCGGACAGCGGCGAGACGGTCTTCCCGCCGGAGGACTGACCACCGTGTCCGGGTGCCCGGCGGATCGCGGCACGGACCCGGCCCGCTCCCCGCAGCCCGGCCGCAAGGTGCTCCCACCGGGCCGTCCGACCCGGCTCCGCCGGAAACCCGCTGGGTAGGGTGGGCGCGACAGCACACCGCGAACCGGAACGAGGAGCAGACGTGAGCGAGCCGGCGTCCATCGCCCTGCAGCAGGAGATCGCCCGGGAACTCGAGGTCGCCGAGACCTTCGAGGCCGAGCGGGAGATCGAACGCCGGGTGGCCTTCCTCGCCGAGCGGCTGACCTCCACCGGTCTGCGCTCCCTCGTGCTCGGCATCAGCGGCGGCGTCGACTCCACCACCACCGGCCGGCTGTGCCAGCTCGCCGTCGAGCGGGCCCGGGCGGCCGGCCACGAGGCGCGGTTCTACGCGATGCGACTGCCCTACGGGGTCCAGGCCGACGAGCACGACGCCCAGCTCGCGCTCTCCTTCATCCGGGCCGACCACGTGCTGACCGTGGACATCAAGCCGGCGAGCGACGCCGCGCTCGAAGCCACACTGGCCGCCGGCGTGAGCTTCCGCGACGCCCACCACCAGGACTTCGTGCACGGCAACATCAAGGCACGCCAGCGCATGATCGCCCAGTACGCGGTGGCCGGCGCGCACGACGGCCTGGTCGTCGGCACCGACCACGCCGCCGAGGCGGTCTCCGGCTTCTTCACCAAGTTCGGCGACGGCGCGGCCGACCTGGTCCCGCTGACCGGCCTGACCAAGCGCCGGGTGCGCGCCGTCGCGGACGCGCTGGGCGCGCCCGCCGAACTGGTGTGGAAGACCCCGACGGCCGACCTGGAGACCCTCGACCCGGGCAAGGCCGACGAGGACGCGCTCGGTGTCACCTACGACGACATCGACGACTTCCTGGAGGGCAAGCCGGTGGACGAGCGGGCCTTCGGGACGATCGTCGGCCGCTACCGCCTCACCGACCACAAGCGCCGGCTGCCCATCGCCCCCTGAGGGGTCGCGAGGCTTCGCGCCCGCGACCGTGCGAGACTTCTGATCCATGATCACGGGGGCAACGGGCCGCCGTTCACGTCGGATTGGGACAACTGTGCGCAAGGCGAGGTGGGCGGCCGCGGCTGCCGGTGTGGTGCTCGTGGTGACCGGCTGCAGCAGCGAGGGCGGCTCGGACGAGGGCAAGGGCGGCGCGTCCGGCTCCTCGTCGCAGGCCCCGGCGGAGGCGGGCGGCAGCCTCGACGCCGCCACGGTGACCAAGGAGATCGCGGACGCGGCCACGGCGGCCGGCTTCACCGAGAAGCCGTCGGACGACGTCCCGCCGGCCCTCAAGAGCTGCATGGTCTCGTGGCAGCCCGACGACAAGAAGGCCGCCGACCCGAAGACGTCCTACGACGCGACCGTCGCGGCCCTCGGCAAGGGCGGCTGGGAGGAGTGGCAGACCTTCGACGAGAAGGGCTCGGTCATCAAGTCGCTGGACAAGAGCGGCTGGACCGTGAAGGCGAGCTACCAGGGCCAGAAGGACACGTTCCTGCTGATCACCTTCATCGCCACGGACAACGGCCCCGCGTGCGAGAAGCTCTTCCGGGAGGACCTGGAGAAGAACAAGGACTCCTGACACACCGCGCGGCGCACCGGCGGCGAGCGGCTACCGCGCCGTCCGGCCGCGTCCCTTCGGGGGCGCGTCCGGCGCCGTCAGGTCGATCAGCCGGCACACCGTCTCGATGTCGATCTTCACCTGCGCGATCGACGCCCGCCCCGACAGCCACGTGATCAGCGCCGAGTGCCACGTGTGCTCGATCACCCGCACCGCGGACAGCTGCTCCGGCGTCGGATGCTCCAGCCCCATCGCGTCCAGGATGATCGCCGTGGTCTGCCGTGAGACGGTGTCCACCTCCGGGCTGACGCTGCGGTCGGCGAACGTCAGCGCCCGCACCATCGCGTCCGCGAGATGCGGTTCGCGCTGGAGCGCCCGGAACGCCCGCATCAGGGTCTCCGCCACCCGCTCGGCCGCGCCCTCGCCTCCCGGCGGGCGCTTGCGCAAGGTGGTGTGCAGACGCTCCAGCTGGTCCTGCATCGTCGCGACGAGCAGATGGATCTTGGAGGGGAAGTAGCGGTAGAGCGTGCCGAGGGCGACTCCGGCCGCCTCCGCGACCTCCCGCATCTGCACGGCGTCGAAGCCGCCTCTGCAGGCCAGCTGGGCGCTGGCGTGCAGGATGCGACGGCGGCGCGCCTCCTGGCGCTCGGTCAGGGGCGGTGACACACCCACCGCCGGCTTGGCTTCCGCTGTCATAGGTCCCGTTCCCCGCACGCGTCCGGATCGCCCGGCACGGCCCGCGCGCCGTGGCGCGAATCACCTGATCCGCCGGTCACAGTTGCGCTACCTGCCGGTAGATTCGAAGCTCCTCGAACGATCAAGTCTGTAACTTGTTCTAGATTAGCGCGACCGATTACGCTCCGGCGAAACGCAGTGAGAAGGGGGCCGTGGGTGACCGCAGAGGCCATAGAGATCGGCCCCCGTGCGGGCGCGTCCGGCGACGGCGACTCCCCGCTGCGCATCGCGCTCCTGACCTACAAGGGGAACCCGTTCTGCGGCGGCCAGGGCGTCTACGTACGCCATCTGTCGCGCGAGCTCGCCCGCCTCGGCCACCACGTCGAGGTCATAGGCGCCCAGCCCTACCCGGTCCTCGACGAGGGCGTACCGCTCACCGAGCTGGCGAGCCTCGACCTGTACCGCCAGCCCGACCCGTTCCGCACCCCGAGGCGCGGCGAGTACCGCGACTGGATCGACGGCCTCGAGGTCGCCACCATGTGGACCGGCGGCTTCCCCGAGCCCCTGACCTTCTCCCTGCGCGCCCGCCGCCATCTGCGCGCCCGGCGCGGCGAGTTCGACGTCGTCCACGACAACCAGACCCTCGGCTACGGGCTCCTCGGCGACCTCGGCGCCCCCCTCGTCACCACGATCCACCACCCGATCACCGTCGACCGGCAGCTCGAACTGGACGCCGCCGCCGACTGGAAGCGCCGCGCCTCGGTACGCCGCTGGTACGCCTTCACCCGCATGCAGAAGCGCGTCGCCCGCCGCCTGCCGTCCGTGCTCACCGTCTCCGGTTCCTCGCGCCAGGAGATCACCGACCACCTCGGCGTACGCGGCGACCGTATCCACGTCGTCCACATCGGCGCCGACACCGACCTCTTCTCGCCGGATCCCTCGGTCGCCGAGGTCCCCGGCCGGATCGTCACCACCTCCAGCGCCGACGTGCCCCTCAAGGGACTCGTCCACCTCGTCGAGGCCCTGGCGAAACTGCGCACCGAGAACCCGGACGCCCACCTCGTCGTCGTCGGCAAGCGCGCCGAGGACGGCCCCGTCGCCCAGCTCATCGAACGGTACGGACTCGCGGACGCCGTCCGGTTCGTCAAGGGCATCACCGACGCCGAACTCGTCGACCTCGTGCGCAGCGCCCAGATCGCCTGCGTGCCGTCCCTGTACGAGGGCTTCTCGCTGCCCGCCGCCGAGGCCATGGCCACCGGCACCCCGCTCGTCGCCACCACGGGCGGTGCGATCCCCGAGGTCGCGGGCCCCGACGGCGAGACGTGCCTGGCCGTGCCGCCCGGCGACGCCGAGGCCCTGGCCGCCGCCCTGCGCCGCCTCCTCGGCGACGCGACCCTGCGGGCCGGGCTCGGCGCGGCGGGCAGGGCCCGGGTGCTCGCCCGCTTCACCTGGAAGCAGGCCGCCATCGGCACGGCCGAGCGCTACCGGGAGGCCATCGCCGCCTCGCCGGCACCCGTCCGTACCCGTACCTCCTGACCCCCCGCACCCCAGCTCCGCCCCCAGGAAGGCAGACCCCCGTGCTGACCGTCGACTTCTCCCGCTTTCCGCTCGCCCCGGGCGACCGCGTGCTCGACCTGGGCTGCGGCGCAGGCCGGCACGCGTTCGAGTGTTACCGGCGCGGTGCGCAGGTCGTGGCGCTGGACCAGAACGGCGAGGAGATCCGCGAGGTCGCCAAGTGGTTCGCCGCGATGAAGGAGGCGGGTGAGGCGCCCGAGGGCGCCACGGCCACCGCGATGGAGGGCGACGCGCTCAACCTGCCGTTCCCCGACGAGTCCTTCGACGTCGTGATCATCTCCGAGGTGATGGAGCACATCCCCGACGACAAGGGCGTGCTCGCCGAGATGGTCCGCGTGCTGCGGCCCGGCGGCAGGATCGCCGTCACCGTGCCGCGTTACGGCCCGGAGAAGGTCTGCTGGGCGCTGAGCGACGCGTACCACGAGGTCGAGGGCGGCCACATCCGCATCTACAAGGCCGACGAACTGCTCGCCAAGATCCGGGAAGCGGGCCTCAAGCCGTACGGCACGCACCACGCGCACGCGCTGCACTCGCCGTACTGGTGGCTCAAGTGCGCGTTCGGAGTGGACAACGACAAGGCGCTGGCCGTGCGGGCGTACCACAAGCTGCTCGTCTGGGACATCATGAAGAAGCCGCTCGCCACCCGGCTCGCGGAGCAGCTCCTCAACCCGGTCGTCGGCAAGAGCTTCGTGGCGTACGCGACCAAGCCGCATTCCCCCTCGCTTCGCGGCGGGTACACCCAGCCCAAGGCCGACGCGTGACGACCTCGCGCCGCACCGATCACCTGGTCCTGCCCGGGGTCCTGACGGCCGAGCAGGCCGCGCAGACCGTCGCGGGCATCCTCGCCGCGCAGCGCGAGGACGGCGCGATCCCGTGGTTCCGGGGCCACCACCTCGACCCCTGGGACCACACCGAGGCCGCGATGGCGCTGGACGCGGCGGGCGAGCACGAGGCGGCGGCCCGTGCCTACGCGTGGCTGGCCCGCCACCAGAACGACGACGGTTCCTGGTACGCCGCCTACCACGACGGCGACGCGGACAACGTGACCGACCACGGCCGCGAGTCCAACTTCTGCGCGTACATAGCGGTCGGCGTCTGGCACCACTACCTGACCACGGGCGACGAGGCGTTCCTCGACCGCATGTGGCCTTCGGTGTTCGCGGCGGTCGAGTTCGTGCTCGGCCTCCAGCAGCCGGGCGGCCAGATCGGCTGGAAGCGCGAGCCGGACGGCACGGCGGTGAACGACGCGCTGCTGACCGGCAGTTCGTCGATCCACCACGCGCTGCGGTGCGCTCTCGCGATCGCGGAGGAGCGGGAGGAGCTTCAGCCGGACTGGGAACTCGCCACCGGCGCGCTGGCCCACGCGATCCGCCACCACCCCGAGCGCTTCCTCGACAAGGACCACTACTCGATGGACTGGTACTACCCGGTCCTCGGCGGCGCGGTCACGGGCGCGGAGGCCAAGGCGCGGATCGAGTCCCGCTGGGACGATTTCGTGGTCCCGGCCCTGGGCGTGCGCTGCGTCCTGCCGAACCCGTGGGTCACGGGCGGCGAGAGCTGCGAACTGGCGCTGGCGCTGTGGGCGATGGGCGAGTCCGACCGCGCGCTGGAGATCCTCCAGTCCATCGGGCACCTGCGCGCCGAGGACGGCATGTACTGGACGGGCTACGTCTTCGAGGGCGAGCGCGCGATGTGGCCGGAGGAACTGACCACGTGGACGGCGGGCTCCCTGCTGCTGGCGGTGGCGGCGCTGGGGGGCGACGAGGCGACGACGGCGGTGTTCGGGGGGGAGCGGCTGCCGAGAGGGCTGGCGGGGGACTGCTGCGGGTTGGTGTGACCGGGGGGTTTGTCCCCCACCCCGCCGTCCCCCTACGGCCTGGCGGCCGTAGGGGGACGGCGGGGTGGGGGAAAGCGCGCCCCCGCAAGGCGCTACCGTTTGCGCAGCTGGCCCGCCACGCCGTGCCCCAGGAACAGGTACACCAACGCCGCCAGGCCGTAGCCCGCCACCACCCTCGCCCATTCCTTGTCGAAGGTGAACAGGTCGTGCGACCAGCCGGCCAGCCACCGTGCCACCCCGCGGACGAACTCCACGAGGTCGTTCGCGCGGTTGGCCTCCAGCAGGTACATCAGGATCCACAGGCCGATCACGAAGGCCATCACGTCCGCGACGACGACAACGATCCGCGCCGCCACCGCGGTGTTTCTCGCATGTGTTGTCATGACCAGCGTCTTGCCGCTTGTGCGTGCGTGAAACCCCTCAGGGCCAACCCCGTTGACAACCGGGGCTCTCCCGGGAGCGGGTTACGCGTTCAGTTCCGCGAGCACCCGCAGCGTATGCGGGTCCGGAGCCGTCACCAGCAGGTCCGTCACCGGCCCCTTGCGCCACAGTTCCAGCCGCTCCGCGATCCGTTCCCGCGGCCCGGTGAGCGAGATCTCGTCCGCGAACGCGTCCGGCACGGCCAGCACCGCCTCCTCGCGCCGCCCCGCGAGGAACAGCTCCTGCACCCGCCGGGCCTCCTCCTCGAAGCCCATTCGTGCCATCAGGTCCGCATGGAAGTTGCGCGCCGCGTGCCCCATGCCGCCGATGTAGAAGCCGAGCATCGCCTTCACGGGCAGCAGCCCCTCGGCGACGTCGTCGCAGACGCGGGCCCGTGCCATCGGCGCGACGACGAAGCCCTCGGGCAGAGAGGCAAGTGACGCGGCGTACACGTCCGTCCGCAGCGGCGACCAGTACAGCGGCAGCCAGCCGTCGGCGATACGCGTCGTCTGCGCGATGTTCTTCGGCCCCTCCGCACCCAGCAGCACCGGCAGGTCCGCCCTCAGCGGATGCGTGATCGGCCTCAGGGGCTTGCCCGTGCCGGTGCCGTCCGCGCCCGCGTACGGATGCGAGTGGAATCGTCCCGCGAGCTCCACGGGCCCCTCGCGGGCGAGGACTTGGCGGACGACGTCCACGTACTCGCGCGTCGCGGTCAGCGGGCTCGCCGGGAACGGGCGCCCGTACCAGCCCTCCACCACCTGCGGCCCCGACAGGCCGAGCCCCAGCATCATCCGCCCGCCCGACAGGTGGTCGAGGGTGAGCGCGTGCATCGCCGTCGCCGTCGGGGTGCGCGCGGCCATCTGCGCGACGGCCGTGCCCAGCCGGATACGGGAGGTGTGCGCGGCGATCCAGGTCAGCGGCGTGAACGCGTCCGACCCCCACGCCTCGGCCGTCCACACGGAGTCGTAGCCGAGCCGCTCGGCCTCACGGGCCAGGGCGAGATGGGCGGGGTCGGGGCCGCGGCCCCAGTAGCCGAGGGCGAGTCCGAGTCGCATGTGCGCCGCCTCCACTGCTCGCTGACGGGGCGTCAGAGTACGGCAGCGGCCCCCCGCCCGGAAGGGGCGAGGGGCCGCGAAGGCGTGCGCGACGTCAGCCGCGCTGGATGCCGGAGGTGTCCTGCAGGACACCGCGACGGCCGTCCTGGGTCTGGGCCACCAGGCCCGGACCGCGCTGCTCGACCGCCAGGTACCAGGTGCCGGGCGCGAGTTCGGCGATCGGCGTGGGCGAACCGTCCTCGCCGTACAGCGGCCGGGCGACGGGCACGGCGAACCAGAACGGCGAGAAGTCGGACGCCGCACCGCCGTGCGAGGCGTCGGCCGGGGCCGGCGCGGCCTGCTGACCGGGCTGACCGGCCTGCGGAGCGCCCGTCTGGGCACCGTACGGCTGCGGCTGACCCGGCTGCGCGCCGTAGGGCTGCTGGGCGCCCGGGTATCCGTAACCGCCCTGCGGCTGCATGCCGTACGGCTGCGGGGCGGCCGGGCGGGGGGCGCCGATGAGCGGGGCCTTGAAAGCGGGGACCAGCAGGGAGCAGACGGCGCCGGCGGCGAGCACGAGCGCGGCGATGAAGCCGAGGATGAGCCCGGTGCCGGAATCGGGGCTGAAACCCTCGGCGTTGAGCGAACCGGCCGGGTCGAAGATCGCACCGAGCGCGGACCAGGCCGTGAAGAGCGTCAGCGCGACACCGAGCTGGCCGAGGTCGAGCCCGATGACCTTCGGGGGCTGCGGCAGCGCGCGGGCCAGGACGATCAGGGCCGCACCGATGATGCCGGCGAGGTAGAAGCCCAGGAGCAGGGATCCGTTGTCCCAGGCGGTCGGCACGTCGTCGCATTCACTGCCAGAGCAGTCGAACGTGTCGAGGAACGAGGCGATGAACAGCAACACCGCTGCTCCGATCACCACGCCATCGCCTCGAGTGAGGGAGCGGATGTTCACGTGTCAGTCCTTCGTAGGTCGTCTCATCGGGGCGGTCGTCGCTGCCGCCTGGTCGGGCGGGTGCACGGACGCGGAGCTCGGGGGTGACTCCCCATCGTAGAGGCGAATCTATCGTCCGCCGGTTCCGCCCGTCCTCCCGGTATCGCAGTTGCCCGGGTTACTTCCCGAGGTAGCTGCCGATCCCGTCCGCCATTCCCTGTGCCGCCTTCTGGCGCCAGCCCGGACTGGTCAGCAGAGCGGCATCCTTGGGATCACGCATATTGCCGCATTCGATGAACACCTTGGGAACGGTGGACAGGTTGAGCCCGCCGAGGTCCTTGCGCTCGTCCAGTCCCGTACCGCCGCCCACATAGTTGGACGGCGCGCTTCCGGTCGCGCGCAGGAAGTGGCCCGCGATGCGTTCCCCCAGGTCACGGGAGGGTCCGACGATCTTCGACGTGTCCGCGGCACCGCCCTTGACGAGCGCGGGCAGGATGACGTGGAATCCGCGGTTACCGGTCGCCGATCCGTCCGCGTGCACGGAGATCACGGCGTCGGCCTTCGCTTCGTTGCCGAACCGTGCCCGTTCGTCGATGCAGGGACCGAACGGACGGTCGCTTTCATGGGTGAATTCGACCCGTGCGCCCTGCTTTTCCAGCAAAGTGCGAAGACGTCGTGAAACATCGAGGGTGAAATCGGCCTCGCGGTATCCATCGGCCGTCGCCGTGCCCGTGGTGTCGCATTCCTTGCGATTCGTCCCGATGTCCACGAGCTTGTTGATCTCGCTCGGGTGACGGAAGTTACCGGGGTTGTGCCCGGGGTCGACGACGACCACCTTCCCCGTGAGCGGACCCTTGCCCCCGGGCCCCTCCGGAGCCGCGGAGCGCGTGGCGGACGCGCTGGGGGAGCCGGAGGGGGACGCCGAGGGGGAGGCCGAGGCGGTCGGGCCGGTGTCACCCGGCTTGCCCGCGGACGACGGCGTCGAGGCCGCCGCAGGTCCAGGGGCGCCGTCGCCGCCCGCCCCTTGCCAGATCAGCCATCCCGCGAGGCCCACGGGCACGAGAGCGGCGACAGCGACGAGACCGCGCCGGGAGCGGCGCGGTCCGGTGGGGAGATGCTGGTTCTCGTCGTACGACACGGTGGCGATGCTAACCGGGCCCGGTGTCCTGCCTCGGAACACGCGGCCGCGTAGGTCGGCGGATCAAGCGAGCGCTTGCGTGATTTTGCCGTCGTCGGCCGTCTAGAAGCCGCAGTACACGCTGCTCCCGTTGTCGGAGAGGAGGTATCACGGACCCAGCCGTAAGTGTTGGGGCACTCACTGTCGTCCCGCACGAAGGTCCAGGTGTCGACTGCTCAGCAGCTACGGGACTCCAACGCCGCCGCCGACTTCGCCATGAAGGAACAAACAGCGAGCCCGTGAGGTCGGCTACAACCCCGCCCTCCGCCAGCTCGGCAACCGCCTCGTCGGCATCCTCCACGGCTGCCTCAAGACCCGCACCCACTACGACCAAGCGACCGCCTGGTCACATCACGCCCACCCCCACACCCCTTGCCCCTTAACGACATGAGGTGTCTGACACGGTCGTGGGTGAGCGGGACCATCGTTGCCCGTTCAGCCGGACGGAAACGATGGTCCTTGTCCCTTGGATGACGCCGCCGGGGTTCAGCGGATTCTTGAGAGGAAACCCGGGGCTTCAGCCCCGGGAGGAATCGCATCCATGTGTTCGCGGCGGGGAGCGCCGCGGCATCCACTGTGATTGCCGGGCGTGAAGCGGCCGGAAGCCGCTTCGGGGACGGGCGGGGGTGCCGACGAGGCGGTCGGGTCATCCGGTGGGGTGAATGGTTGGGAACGTGCGATGGCGTCTCGCACGGATGTGTACGGTCGGTGACCGTGAAGCTGGTGGTGCAGATCAGGCTCTTGCCCTCGCCCGTGCAGGCGGCGGCGCTTGAGGCGACCCTGTGTGCCTGCAACGAGGCCGCCACCTGGGTGAGCAACGTCGCCTTCGAGCGGGGGGAGTCCAGGAACTTCGCCCTGCGCAAGCACACCTACGAGCAGGTCAAGTCGCGTTGGGGTCTGGGGGCACAGGCGGCCCAGCATGTGATCAAGAAGACCTGTGACGCCTACACCACTTTGAGGGCCAACCTGCGGGCCGGCAACCTGGGCAGGCCGGGGTCGAAACGCCGCCGCCAGGCGAGCGACAGGCCGATCGCCTTCCGACCTGGGGGCGGGCAGCCGTACGACGACCGGATGCTGTCCTGGCAGATCTCCGAGCGAACGGTGTCGATCTGGACGATACAGGGGCGGCTCAAGGGAATGACTTTCACTGCCTCGCCCGAGCAACTGTCCACCCTCGCCCGGTACCGGCGGGGCGAGTCGGACCTGGTGCATCGGGACGGTATGTGGTTTCTGAACGCCACGTGTGAGGTGCCCGAAGCCGAGCCGAACACGGGGCCGGTGGACTTCTTGGGCATCGACCTGGGGATCGTGAACATCGCCACCACGTCGGACGGTCAGATCATGGCCGGTCGGCAGCTGAACCGGATCCGGGTGAGAGAGCGCGGCCTGCGGCAGAAGCTCCAGAAGAAGAACACTCCGTCAGCCCGGCGCCGTTTGAAGAAGCGGCGACGCAAGGAAGCCCGGCGGGCGAAGGACATCAATCACAAGATCGCGAAACATGTGGTGGCCGAGGCAGAACGCACCGGTCGCGGAATCGCCCTGGAAGACCTCACGGGGATTCGCGAGCGGGTACGGCTTCGCAAGCCCCAACGGGCCACCCTGCACTCCTGGGCGTTCCAGCAGCTCGGCGAGTTCATCGCGTACAAGGCCCGCCGCGCCGGGGTTCCGGTGGTGTACGTCGATCCGGCGTACACCTCCCGCACCTGCGCCCAGTGCGGGCACATTGACAAGGCGAACCGGGTCTCCCAGGCCTTCTTCGCGTGCCGGTCCTGTGGATTCGTTGATCACGCAGACCGCAACGGCTCCCGCAACATCCGGGCCAGAGGCCTGGAGTTGTGGCGACGCGGGGCAAAGTCAACCGCCCCAGCCGTACCCCGATCCCGGAGTGCGGCAGGACGCAAACGTGGCAGCACCGCCAGTGATGCCACGCTGTGCAAGCCCGGGACTTCAGTCCCGGGTAGTTGACATCCCCGCGCCCGTGCGCCGCAGCACCCGCAGCGACCCCGCCGCCGCCACCTCGGTGAACGCCCCCGAACCCAGCGCCCGCAGGTAGACGCGGTACGGGGCCTGGCCGGTGAATTCGTCCACCGGGTCCGGGAACACGTCGTGGATCACCAGCAGACCGCCCTCCGCGATGTGCGGTGCCCAGCCCTCGTAGTCGTTCGTCGCGTGCTCGTCCGTGTGCCCGCCGTCGACGAAGACGAGACCGACCTCGCCGGCCCACACCTTCGCCGCCTGCGGCGACCGGCCGACGATCGCGATCACGTGGTCCTCAAGGCCCGCGCGGTGCAGTGTGCGGCGGAAGGTGGGCAGCGTGTCCATCAGCCCCACCTCCGGGTCCACCACCTCCGGGTCGTGGTAGTCCCAGCCCGGCTGCTGCTCCTCGCTGCCCCGGTGGTGGTCCACGGTCACCGCCACCGTCCCGGCCTCGCGGGCCGCGTCGGCGAGCAGGATCGTCGACCGCCCGCAGTACGTCCCCACTTCGAGCAGCGGCAGACCGAGCGCCCCCGCCTCGACAGCGGCCGCGTACAGGGCCAGCCCCTCGTCCACGGGCATGAAGCCCTTGGCGGCCTCGAAGGCGGCGAGGGTCTCCGGCTTGGGGGTGGCGGGCGGCATGCGGTCCTCCGGGCGGGTGTGCGGATCGGAGGCCATCGTGCCTTACGTGCCGGTAGCTTCCCCTTTCGCGGGCAGTTACCTGATTCACATCACCTGCGCGCGTCCGCGTGGTTACGCTCGGCTACATGGTGCACATCCGCAGCCTTGACCCCTCTGCGTCGCCCCTGGACTACTACGGCTTCGAACTCCGCCGCCGACGAGAGGAAGCGGGCCTCAAACAGAGCCAGTTGGGGGCGTGCATCTTCGTCACCGGCTCGCTGGTCGGCCAGATCGAGACGGCGAAGAAGGTCCCCACACGGGACTTCAGCGAACGGGTGGACGCGGCGCTCGGCACGGACGGGATGTTCTCCCGGCTCGTGGGCCTGGTGCTGCGCAGCCAACTGCCGCACTGGTTCCAGGCGTACGCGGAGATGGAGGCGAAGGCGGCGTACATCTCCACGTACCAGGCGCAGTTGGTCGACGGGTTGTTGCAGACGGAGGAGTACGCGCGGGCGGTGCTCGGCTTCAGGAACGAGGACAACCTCGACGCCAGGGTGGCCGCGCGGATGGAGCGCCAGCGCATCCTGGACCGGGAGACGCCGCCGCTGATGTGGGTGGTGCTCAGCGAGGCCGTGCTGCACCAGGAGGTCGGCGGTCCCGAGGTCATGCGGAACCAGCTCGCCCACCTGTTGGAGCTGCGCGGGCGTGAGTGGGTCAAGGTGCAGGTGCTGCCCTTCGCGGTCGGCGCGCATGCCGGACTGCCGGGTACGTTCACTCTGCTGCGGTTCGAGGACGACCCGGACCTCGTCTACACCGAGGACTTCGTCCAGGGCCATATGACGGCCAATCCGGCCGCTATCAGGGAGGGTTCGCTCCGTTACGATCACCTGCAGGCCGCCGCGCTGTCCGTGGAGGACTCCGCGGCACTCATCGCCCGCGTAATGGAGGAACGTTATGGACACCGACCAGGGCCTGACGGGCGCACGCTGGCGTAAGTCGTCGTACAGCTCCGACACCGGTGGGCAGTGCGTCGAGTGCGCCCCCGTCGGCGGCGCCACCTGGCGCAAGTCCTCGTACAGCTCCGACACCGGCGGTGAGTGCGTCGAGGTCGCCCACCTAGCCCCTCACGTCGCCGTCCGCGACTCCAAGAACCCCGACGGTCCCGTCCTCACCCTCACCCCCGCCGCCTTCGCGGCCTTCGTGGGAGCCGCCGCCGCGCTCTGACGGGCCGCCACGTACCATCGCTGCGTTTGCTCTGACTTGGCGGGTTCGCAAGGGGGAAAGTCATGGCCGGCAGCAGACGGAAACGTCTCGGTGTCACAGCCGGGGTGCTGGCGGGAGCGGTCTTCGCGACCGGGATCGGTTTGTGGGCCACGGACAGCGGGCCCTTCAAGGACGCCTACTGCTGGGGCGCGTGGCAGCAGAACAGCGGCCCGCGCCTGCTCGGCGACGAGGCCGTGGACGAGTCGGGTGCCGAGCGGCGGGCGACCGAGTCCGCGCCGCCGTCCGCCGGGCGGCCGCAGGGCACGTGCACCGTCGAGGTGGCGTCGGACGACGACGAGGACAAGGTCACGGTGACCTACGGCCCTCTCCCCGCCGCCGTGGACAAGCGCCAGGAGTGGATCACCCACTACCTGCACGGCTCCGTCTCCTTCCTGCCCGACGGCCTCGACGGCCTCGTCGGCGGTGACCGGGGCATGCTCGTGCTGCCCGAGGCGTGCGACGTGGACGGCAGGCCCTCCGTCGTGACGATGCACAACGAGAACTGGAGCGAGGGCCGCGAGGGCCGGGTCACCGGAGGCATGGGCGTCATCGGCACGCGCGCCGAGGTCGCCGAACTGCTGCTGGCGGCCGCCGACACCGGGATGCGCGCTGCGGGGTGCGCCCCGAAGGAGCCGCTGCGCGCCAACACGCCCATGGCGACCGTCGCCGAGGACAGAGAAGACGCGGACAATCCCGTCTGCCGGATTCCCGGCGTGGTCTTCGACCTGCCGAAGCAGTCGAGGTACCGGCAGCAGGTCGGCGTCGTGAGCGACCGGCTGCAGACGTGCTCCGTGGCGTGGCTGACCGAGAGCTTCGACGAGGAACCGGCCGCGCAGTACGTGATGGCCTCCGCGCCCCGGCTGGCGGCCCTGTTCACGGGCCTGCCCGAGGGGCCGGACAAGGGGCTCGTGCGGGTCGAGTGCGGGGGACGCGAGACCGTCTTCTACGGCAGCACCCGGCTCGGACTGACCGGCCTCGCCAAGCCCAGCGCGAAGCGGGTGTTCACGAACTTCGTCGACTCCGTCGGCAAGCGCATCGGATGCAAGGCGGACAGGGGCACGGCATGACGACGACCGACAAGACGCCGGAGCAGGAGACCGCGTCCGCCGCCGAGCCCCGGCCCTCGCTGCTGCGGAGGCTCCTGCGCAGCCGTACGGCCAGGGCGGTCACCGCCTCAGCCGTCGCCGGCGCTCTGCTGGGCGCGGGCGTCGTGGCCTGGCGTACGGACACGCTGCCGCTGCTGAAGGCGGATGCCTGCTGGGACTCGCTCGACGAGTCGACCCTCACCGCGCTGTTCGGCGACCGCCGGATCGAGGCGGAGGAGCAGGAGCTGCGGCGCGATCCGCAGACCGCCTCACGCTCGTACGGACAGTGCCGGGTCACCAGCTTCGGCGACCGCAGCACGGGGCGTCGGCAAGCCGTCCTCCGCGTCCACTACCTCGACGGGCTCTACGGCACCGACGCCCGCAATTGGCCTGCGGAGTACCTGTCCAGCCGGATGGTCGCGCTCGGCGAGGGGCTGCCCGGGATGGTG
The DNA here is from genome assembly GCF_013387495.1 of Streptomyces sp. PKU-EA00015. Lineage (GTDB taxonomy): Bacteria > Actinomycetota > Actinomycetes > Streptomycetales > Streptomycetaceae > Streptomyces. The sequence goes on from NZ_JABZEE010000021.1 coordinate 22,137, forward strand.
TCCCCGGACCGCGCGTGGCTCGCCGTGCCGCAGCAGTGCACGGGACGCCCCAAGGACGGCGACGCCTCGCTCGTGGTCGATGTGGCCCTGGGGGAGCACGTCTTCGACTCGGAAGGCCCGCACGACCGGGAGGACCGGGAGGCGCTGGCGCGCACCGTCGTGGCCGCGGCCAACGGCGTCATCCGCGACCTGGGCTGCACCGGCACGTACCGCGCGCCGCGCGACCTCCCGCCGATCCCGGAACGGGTGGACGTGGCCGAAGACGCCTTCTGCGGGGTGAAGGGGCTCACGGTGCCCGCCGCGTCCCGCGAGTACCTGAGGCGGGCCCGCATCGGCGGCGGCGCGGACGGACCCGCCCGCACCTGCGAGCTCGGCGGCACCTACCCGGACACCGCGGTGCGGATGACGACCATCGTCGATCCGGGTCTGACGGAGATCTTCGGCAAGGAGCTGCTGTACGGCGGGACGCGCTTCGGGGCCGAGAGCGACGACAAGGGTTACGGGACGGCCGGTCCGAGGCGTGCGGTGTACCGGGCGCCGTGCCAGACGGGGCCCGTGGTCTTCCTGGCCGAACAGCTGGAATCCATGGACGGCGGCAGGGACTTCCTCGCCGACGTCATGCCGGCCTACGTCGCCGCCGAGGCGGAGCGCATCGGCTGCGGCCGGCTGAAGATCGAGCTGCCGCGTGCCTGAGCCCGCGCCTTGGCGGGCTCAGCCCGGAGGCGTAGGACCAGCGGCGAGGTGACACGTACACCGCTGTCCTGATGTACGGGCCGCAGGGCGTTTGCGACCATGACACGCATGGTCGCAGCCCGTTCGCACACACAGACGTCCCTCCCGTCGTCCGCCGCCTCACGGTCGGCACGCACCTGGGCGGTGATCCTCGCCGCGTGCGCCGGTCAGTTCCTCGTCGTGCTCGACGTCTCCGTGGTCAACGTCGCGCTGCCGTCGATGCGGGCGGACCTCGGACTGAGCGCCACCGGGCTGCAATGGGTGCTCAACGCGTACTCCATCGCCTTCGCCGGGTTCATGCTCCTGGGCGGCCGGGCGGCCGACATCTTCGGCCGCAAGCGGATGTTCCTCGTCGGGCTCGGGCTGTTCACGGCCGCGTCGCTGGCGGGCGGGCTCGCGCAGGAGGGCTGGCAGCTGCTCGCCGCCCGTGCCGTGCAGGGCCTCGGCGCGGCCGTCCTCGCCCCGGCGACGCTCACGCTCGTCACGGCGGCCGTCCCGCCCGGCCCCGCCCGCACGCGCGCCATCGGAACCTGGTCGGCCGTCGGGGCGGCGGGCGGCGCGGCCGGCGGTCTCGTCGGGGGCGTCCTCACCGACCTGCTCTCCTGGCGCTGGGTCCTCCTGATCAACGTGCCCGTCGGCGTGCTCGTGCTGGCCTGCGCGGTGGTGTGGCTGCGCGAGAGCCGCGTGGCCGAGGGCCGCCGCCTCGACCTGCCGGGCGCGGTCCTGGTCACCGGCGGCCTCGCTGCCGTCGCGTACGGCATCGTGCAGACGGAGGAGTCGGGCTGGGCCGAGAGCGGGACGCTGTTTCCCCTGCTCGGGGGCCTGGTGCTGCTGGGCCTGTTCGTGGCCGTGGAGGCGCGCACGGCCGCACCCCTGATGCCGCTGAAGGTCTTCCGCTCGCGCGCCGTGTCGGCCGCGAACGTGGCGATGACGGTCACCGGTTCGGTGTCGTTCGCCATGTGGTTCTTCATGACCGTCTACGCGCAGAACGTCCTCGGCTACACGCCGCTGGAGGCCGGACTCGCCCTGATCCCCAGCTCGTTGAGCATCGTCATCGGCTCCAAGCTCGCCCCCCGCCTGATGGTGCGCGCCGGCGCGCGGAACGTCGCGGTCCTCGGCGCGCTGATCGCCGCCACCGGATTCGGCTGGCAGTCGACGATGGGGGCGGACGGCTCGTACCTGACGACCATCGCGCTGCCGGGCGTGCTGATGATGACCGGCGTCGGCCTCGTCGCGACGCCGCTCGCCTCCCTCGCCACCTCGGGCGCGGCGCCCGGCGACGCCGGTCTGGTCTCCGGCCTCGTCAACACCTCCCGCACGATGGGCGGCGCGCTCGGCCTCGCGATCCTCTCCACCGCCGCGGCCTCCCGCACGGACGGCGCGACCACGGCCGAGGCGCTGACGTCCGGCTACGCGCTGGCCTTCCGCACGGGCGCCGGGGTGCTGCTGGGCGCCGCGGTCCTGATGCTGCTGTGGCTGCCGCGCCCGGAGCGGGAGAGTGCCTGAAGCCGACCGGGTGCGGGGGGATCGAGGGTTGCGACAGGGTGTCGTGTGGAAGGGGTAGGGAACGCGGTCGACCGGGGCGGGGGAGCCCCGAAGGGGGAGAACAGGTGAGCGCGTTACCCCGGCAGCCCACGGAGGGCACCGGTCCCAAGGCCCTGGACGCGGCCGTCCTGCGGATCAGCGACGAGCAGGGCGACCCGGTCGGCCTGGGCTTCCTGGTCTCCGACGAGCTCGCCGTCACCTGCGCGCACGTGGTCTCGGCGGCGCTCGGCGCGCCGGAGGACGCCGAGCCCGACGCCTCCGCCCGGCTCCACGTCGACCTGCCGCTGCTCTCTTCGCCGGCGCAGGGAGTGACGGCGGGCGTCGTGCACTGGGTGCCCCCGCAGCAGTCCGGTGCCGGGGACGTGGCGGTGCTGCGGCTGGACGCGCCGCTTCCCGGCGCCCGGCCCGTCCGGCTGGTCGAGGCGCAGGACGTCTGGGAGCACCCCGTGCGCGCCTTCGGGTTTCCGCACGGGCGTCCCGGAGGGGTCTGGCACGCGGGCGTCCTGCGGGCGCGACAGGCCAACGGCTGGGTGCAGGCCGACCTGACCGGCGAGGGCTATCAGGTCTCCCGGGGCTTCAGCGGCACTCCGGTGTGGGACGAGAAACTCGTCGGCGTGGTCGGCATGGTGGCCGTCGCCGAGTCCGGCAGTCCCCCCGTGAGCTACCTGATCCCCACCGGCGGCCTGCTGACTGCCTGGCCCGAGATGCGCGGCCTGGCCCTCCCGCCGTCCCCGTTCCGCAGCCTCTCGGCGTTCGAGGAGTCCGACGCCCACGTCTTCCACGGGCGGCGGGCCGAGAGCGACGAAGTGGCCGGTGCGCTGGCCGCCGAGCGCTGGGTCTGTCTCGTCGGCCCCTCCGGCTCCGGCAAGTCCTCGCTGGCCCTGGCCGGAGTGGTCCCCCGGCTGCGCGCGGCCGGAGCCGCGGCGGTCGTCCTGCGGCCCGCCTCCGGCAGCAGCCCGCTGTCCGCGCTCGCGGCCGCCCTGCTCCCGCTCCTGGAGTCCGGTCTGTCCGAGACGGAACGGCTCGCACGGATCCCCGAACTGACCGGTCTGCTGCGGCGGCAGGGGCCTGCCGATGCCGTGGCACGGCTGCTGCAACTCCAGGGCAGCCGCCGGCTGCTCGTCGTGGTCGACCAGTTCGAGGAACTGCTCGGCCTCGACTCCGCGTTCGTGGACGAGCTGGCCGACGTGCTCTTCGACGACGCCCTCCCGCCCACCGTCCGGGTGCTGGCCACACTGCGGGCCGACTTCCTCGAGACCGCGCTCTCCCACCCGCGCCTCGGGCCGGTCCTCGGCCGGCACCTGTACGCGCTCGGCCCCCTGGGCCCCGAGCGGCTCCGCGAGGTCGTGACCGCACCGGTCGACGCCATCCCCGGCGTGCGCTACGAACCCCACCTCGCCGACCGCATCCTGGCCGACACCGGCACCGGCTCCGGCGCCCTGCCGCTGCTGGGCTTCACCCTCGACCTGCTGTGGCAGCGGCAGGAGGGCGGCCTGCTGACCCACCAGGCGTACGAGGAACTCGGCGGCGTGACAGGCGCGTTGAGCGCGCACGCCGACCGGGTCTGGGCGGAGTACGTGCCGAGGGAGGACGAAGAGGCGGCACGGCGGCTGTTCACCCGGCTCGTGCGGATGCCGGCGGGCGCGGCGGCGGCGACGCGCCGCATGGCGCTGCGCACGGAGCTGGGCGAGGACCAGTGGCGTATCGCCCAACGGCTCGCCGCGACCAGGCTGCTCGTCACCGGCCGCAGCGTCGAAGGCGCCGAGACGGTCGAACTCACCCACGAGGCGCTGATCAGCGGCTGGGACAAACTGGCCGCGTGGGCCGCCGAGGACCGGTCCTTCCTGGTCTGGCGGGAGTCCCTGCGACACGACAGGGAGCGTTGGGAGCAGGGAGGACGCGACCCGGAGCTGCTGCCGACGGCCGTCGCGCTGGCGGGCGCCCAGCAGTGGCAGCGCGAGCGGGGCGACGATCTGAGCGACGCGGAACGCACCTATCTGGAGGCCGGGCGCACCCACCGCCGATCCCGGACCCGCAGGCGCAGGGCGTTCCTCTCGGGTCTCGGCATCGTCGTCGTGCTGGCGCTGGTGCTCGGGACCCTGTTCGTGGTGACGCGGCGGGAGAGCGAGGAGCGAGCGGCGCTCGCCGCCTCACGTGCCCTGGCGGGTGCCTCGCAGGACGAGGCGTCCGCCGACCCGGCCCGGTCGGTGATGCTGGCGCTGGCGGCGTACCGGGCCTCGCCGACGCAGGAGGCGCGCAACCAGCTGCTGCGGCAGTATCTGGAGCACTGGGACACCGAACGGGTTCTCACCGGAGCGCTGGGCACCTTCAAGACGCTCGCGGCGAGCAGCGACGGCAATGTGGTGCTGGCCTCCTCGCAGCTGGGCAGCGCGGTGCTGTTCGTGCACGCGGCCGACGGACGCGTTCGCAGTGAACAGGTCCGCTCGACCGGCCACGTGCGTTACCCCCTGGTCTCGGCGGACGGAACGCGGGCCGGCTACGTCCAGGAGGACGGGAAGGCCGCCTGGTTCGACGTGCGTGCCGATGCCGGACGTCCCGTGGGCCGGGTGCGCGAACTGCCCGCGGCGCCGGGGGCGACCACCGGCGCGAACGAGGACGTCAAGTCCTCGATGTCGCCGGACGGAAGGATCATCGCCTCCAAGGTCAAGGACCGTCTGGTCTGGTGGAGCCTGGACAGCGGCACCGTCGGCGGAGAGGTGCCCGCACCCAAGGGCATGATCTTCGACCTGTGGGTCGGTGCCGACGACCGCACCCTGCTGGCGCCCGTCTACGAGAACCTGAACGGCCTGGGGAAGCAGGAGAAGATCAGCCTGCTGGCCGTGGACATGGCCACCGGCAGGCAGCGGGTGGTCGTGTCGGGAACGGATGAGGTCCTGCTGTCCGGCGACCGCAAGGCGGTCGTCGCCTGCCGTGAGCAGCACGGCCAGTCCGTCCTGAGCCTCCATCGCGTCTCCGACGGCACCCGGCAAGGGGGTCCGTACCGCGAGAAGGAGGAGAGGTACCGGACCGATCTGTGCACGGCGGACGCCGTCGACGCCACGGGACGCTTCGTCGTTCTCGGACTCGGCCATCTGCGCCTGCTGGACCTGTCCCGGAACAGGGTGGTGTCGCGGACGGCGGACCCGGTCGAGCCCGTCCGTTTCCTCCCCTACGAGAACCTGGTGTCGACCGGCGGAAAGCTCCTTCTCCTCCAGTACGACGACAACGCGATCACCTACACCGAGGTGCCCAGGTCCGGGGACCACATACTCGACGTGGGCCAGCAGACACTCACCGACGACGCCAGCAGGACGATCACCGTCCTCGCCGACGGATCGCGCATCCAGCTGCGGCCCTCGGACGCGGACGACGAGCGGGTGCTCGCCGAGGCGCAGCGGTCGAAACCGTACTGGAAGCCGGGACGGGACGACCTGCTCCAGACCGACAGCCGTGGAACACTCGTCGCCGACCGGGAGGGCAGGAACGTGGTGTCCGTCCGCGAGGTCGCGACCTTGCGGCAACGGGCGAGAATCACCGCGGCCGAGCCGCCACCCCTCGGCGCGCGGCCGCCGATCCCGGGAGGCGGCGGCGGGTCCCCCAACCGGCCGGGCCCGCAGTGGGACTTCCGCTACTTCTTCGACCCCAGCGGGCGTCTGGTCACCGTCTCGGGCACGGTGGTCCAGCAGTGGGACGCGCGCACCGGCGAGCAGCTCGCGCGCCTCGACGCCGGGCCCCTCCTCCGCAGGATCGCGGGGAAGGACAATCCGGATGTTCTGATCGGCGGCTATCCGGCCCCGAACCGGATCACCGTGACCGTCATGGGCGATCCCGTCGTCCGTGTCGTCGACGTCACCACGGGCCGCGTCACGGCCGAGGTGAGGACCAGCGAAGACGTCCGCGCCGTCCAGTTCGAGCCCACCGGCCGCTACTTCGCTCTGATGCGCCGGGGAGCGGTGGTCGAGCTGTGGCGGCGTGAGCCCACCCCCCGCAAGGTGCTCGGGCCGCTGCGCAGCGTCGGCGAGGACTCCACCACCCCGTGGGTGGCGGGCTTCCTTCGCGACGGCCGCTACCTGATAGCCGCCAACCGCTCCGTGCGGATCTACCGGGTCGACGGACGTGCGGCCGCGGACTCCTACGAGTTCGGCGTTCGGCGCAACATCGCCGGCGCGGAGGATGTGCACGCGTTCCTCGACGTCTCCAAGGACGGCAGAACCGTGATCCAGGCGGGCCCCGACGGCATCGGCGGTCCCCTCGCCCTCGACGCCGCCGCGTGGCAGCGCGCGTTGTGCGACGTCATCGGCCACCGCGCCTTCACGGATGACGAGGTGAGCAGCCTGCCGGTGGACATTCCGGAGAGAGTGGTGTGCCCCTAGCCTCAGGCGGGGGGTCGGTCAGGCGTGCCCTGCGCACGGCGGCGGTGCCGTCCGTCGGTCACGGCCTGCCCTGCTCCCCGGCCGCCGCCGCGGCCAGCACCGGGTCGATCACGGTCTCGCCGGTCAGCGCCCGGCGGATCGCCTCGGCCAGTTCCTCGACCGGGCCGTCCTTCACCAGGAGTCCGGCCGCTCCGGCCTCCAGAGTCCGGCGCAGGAGCCCGGGGCGGCCGAAGGTCGTGAGGATCAGCACCCGGCAGTCCGGCACCTCCTTGCGCAGCTCGGCCGCGGCGTCGACGCCGCTGAGCCCGGGCAGATCGCAGTCGAGCAGCGCCACGTCGGGCCACCGGGTCAGCGCCGCGTCCACGATCTCGTCACCGCGGCCCACCTGGGCCACCACCTCGATGTCGGGCTCCATGCCGAGGAGCAGCGCGAGCGCGCCGCGCGTGGTGCTCCGGTTCTCGGCGATCAGCACCCGTACGGACTTGGCGGGTCTGTGCTCCCGCGGCATCTCGTCCACGGTGTCAAGGGTATGACCGGCCGCGCCGGCCCGCCTGTCGTGGCCGTGGCACTGCGGGCCGTAACCAGGAATCTGACAAGCCGTCAGCCGTCTTCCCAATGCCCGGTGGCTGCGTTATACATAGGCCCATCGGCCTAGAACGCGTTCTAGAACCGTCTGGGCCCCGTCCGGGCGACCTCGGTGCGGCCGACGGTGCGGACGGCCGTGCCGAGGTCTTCGAACCGTTCGAGGAGCAGCAGCCCCATGCCCATTGACCCTGCCAGGGCCCTCGCCGCCGAACCCCGCTCGACCACGATCCGCTGGGACCACAAGGACGTCCAGCTCTACCACCTCGGCATCGGGGCGGGCGTCCCGGCCAACGACCCCGACGAGCTGCGCTACACGCTCGAATCCAGGCTCCACGTCCTGCCCAGCTTCGCCACCGTGGCGGGCGCGGGCATGGGCGTCGTCGGGGGACTGTCCGCGCCCGGCATCGACGTCGACCTCGCCGCCGTCCTGCACGGCGGCCAGCGCATCGCCCTGCACCGCCCCCTGCCCGTCAGCGGCACGGCGACCTCCACGTCACGCGTCGCCGCCGTGTACGACAAGGGCAAGGCGGCGGTCCTCGTCCTGCGCACCGAGGCGGCCGACGACGACGGGCCGCTGTGGACCAGCGACGCCCAGCTCTTCGTCCGCGGCGAGGGTGGATTCGGCGGCGAACGCGGCCCCTCCGAGCGCCTCGCCGTCCCCGACCGCGCACCCGACCGGACCGTCGAGCGCGTGATCCGTGAGGACCAGGCGCTGCTCTACCGGCTCTCCGGCGACTGGAACCCGCTGCACGCCGACCCGGAGTTCGCCAAGCTCGCCGGCTTCGAGCGGCCCATCCTGCACGGGCTCTGCTCGTACGGCATGACGCTCAAGGCCGTCGTCGACACGCTCCTGGGCGGCGACGTCACCAGGGTCCGCGCGTACGCCACCCGCTTCGCCGGCGTCGTCTTCCCCGGCGAGACCCTGCGCATCCGCATGTGGCGGCGCGACGACGGCGTCCAGGCGGCGGTGACGGCGGTGGAGCGGGACGACGCCCCGGTGCTCGCGGACACGATCGTCGAACATTCGTGATCTTCCGAAGGGATCCGTCATGCGCGCAGCCGTACTGCACGAGACAGGCCAGGACAAACTCGAAGTCCTCGACGACGTCGAGGCGGTGGGCTTCGGCCCGGGCAAGGTGCGGATCCGCGTCCGGGCGACCGGACTGTGCCACTCGGACGTCTCCGCGATGACCGGCGTCCTGCCGCAGCCCGCCCCCTTCGTCCCCGGCCACGAAGGCGCGGGCGAGATCATCGAGGTCGGGGACGGCGTTGCCGGCCTCGCACCGGGCGACCGCGTCCTGCTGTGCTGGCTGCCCGCGTGCGGCGCCTGCCCGTCCTGCCGGCGGGGGCAGTCGCACCTGTGCCTGGCGGGGTTCATGAACGCGGGCACGCCCAACTTCGCCCGCCCCGGCGGTGACGTCTTCGGCTTCGCCGGCACCGGCACGTTCGCCGAGGAGGTCGTCGTCGGCGCGGGCTGCGCCGTGCCCATCCCCGACGACGTGCCCTTCGACATCGCCGCGCTCATCGGCTGCGGCGTCACGACGGGGCTCGGTGCGGCGATCAACACCGCCCAGGTGCAGGCCGGTTCGTCCGTCGCCGTCATCGGCTGCGGCGGAGTCGGCATCTCCGCGATCCAGGGCACCCGGCTCCAGGGCGCGGCCGAGATCGTCGCGGTCGACCCGGTGGCCTCCCGGCGCGAGGCGGCCCTGCGGTTCGGCGCGACCGAGGCCGTGGCCCCCGACGGGCTCGCCGACGCCAAACAGCGCGTCACCGCGGGCGAGGGCTTCGACTACGTCTTCGAGGTGGTCGGCCGGTCGCAGACGGCACGGACCGCGTACGAGACGACCCGGCGCGGCGGAACGCTGTGCGTCGTCGGCGCGGGCGCCATGGACGACCACCTCCAGCTCACGATGTTCGAGCTGTTCTTCGACGAGAAGCGCATCCTGCCCTGCCTGTACGGAGGCGGCGACGTGCTGCGCTCCTACGAACGGGCCATCGCGCTCTGGCGGGCGGGCAGGATCGACCTGGAGTCGCTGATCACCCACCGGGTCCCGCTGGCCGGGATCAACGACGCCCTGGCGCAGATGCGCAGCGGCGAGGCCCTGCGTACGTGCGTCGAGATCTGAGGGGGCCGCGATGACACTCCCTCTGGCGGGCCTCACGGCCGTCGTCACCGGTGCGGGCCGGGGCCTCGGCCGCGCGGAGGCACGGGAACTGGCGCGGCTCGGTGCGGCCGTCGTCGTCAACGACTACGGGAAGCCGGGCCATGGGGGTACCTCCCATGCCGAAGGCTATGGGGGAGGCAGCGGCGACGCGTCGGCCGCGCCCGCCGAGTCGGTCGCGGCCGAGATCCGCGCGGCGGGCGGCCGGGCGGTCGCCCACCTCGGCGACGTCGCCGACTTCGCGACGGCCCGGGGGCTGATCGACCTGGCCGTGAAGGAGTTCGGCAAGCTCGACATCCTCGTCAACAACGCGGGCATCCTGCGCGATCGCATGATCTTCTCGATGTCCGAGAGCGAATGGGACGCGGTGGTCCACGTCCACCTGAAGGGCCACTTCACCACGACGCGCTTCGCCTCGGAACACTGGCGCGCACGCGCCAAGGCGGCGGGCGCGCCGGTGTACGGCCGGATCGTCAACACCTCGTCGGAGGCGTTCCTGGCGGGCTCGGCGGGCCAGCCCAACTACGCGGCGGCCAAGGGCGGGATCGTCGGCCTGACGACGTCGTCGGCGCAGGCGCTGGCGAAGTACGGGGTGACGGTGAACGCGATCTGCCCGCGGGCGCGGACCCGTATGACGGCGGACGTCTTCGGCGACGCCCCGCCCCCGGGCGCGGCCGACCCTCTGTCCCCGGAGCACGTGGCGCCTCTCGTGGGCTACCTCGCGTCCCCGGCGGCGTCGGTGGTCACCGGCCAGGTGCTGGTGGTGCACGGGGGGATGGTGGCGGTGATGGAACGCCCGAGGGTGGCGGCGAAGTTCGACACGGCGAAGGACGTGTTCACGTACGAGGAACTGGAGTCGCTGCTGACGCCCCACTTCGACGGGGAGTCGTTCGCGGCGCGCGAGGTCCTGTCGTTGAGGAGGGGGTAGGGGGTCGGGCGCGGCGCGTGATGCGGGGTCTCTGCCCCCGTGTGTCGCCGCGCCTCAATCGCCGGCGGGGCTTGATTTGCCCCCCGTTCCTCAAGCGCCGGGGTTTGATTCGCCCCCGTGCCTCAAGGACCGTCGGGGTTGGGTGTGCCTGAAGCGTCGGCGCGGCTTGGTGTGTGCGGCGGTCTTGTCGGGGCTCTGCCCCGAGCCTCGCGCCTCAATCGCCGGCGGGGCTTGATTTGCCCCTTGTGCCTCGAGCGCCGGGGTTTGATTCGCCCCCGTGCCTCAAGGACCGTCGGGGTTGGGTGTGCCTGAAGCGTCGGCGCGGCTTGGTGTGTGCGGCGGTCTTGTCGGGGCTCTGCCCCGGGCCTCGCGCCTCAATCGCCGGCGGGGCTTGATTTGCCCCTTGTGCCTCGAGCGCCGGGGTTTGCTTCGCCCCCGTGCCTCAAGGACCGTCGGGCTTGGGTGTGCCTGAAGCGCCGGCGCGGCTTGGTGTGTGCGGCGGTCTTGTCGGGGCTCTGCCCCGAGCCTCAATCGTCGGCGAGGCTTGATGCGCCCCCACCTATGCCTCGATGGTCGGCGGGGGTTCAAGCCCCGCGCCTCAATCGCCGGCGCGGCTTGGTGTGTGTGGCGGTCTTGTCGGGGCGCTGCCCCAAGCCCCGCGCCTCAATCGCCGGCGGGGCATGATTTCCCCCTGTGCCTCAAGCGCCGGCTGGGCTTGCTTCGCCCCCCGTGCGCCTGAGGCGCCCCGCGTGGCTCGTGGGGGATGAGCCCGGGGGCCGGAACGGCCGACGGGCTGGGTGCCGCGCAGCGACAGTGCCAGCCCGTCTGGGGGTTCGCCCACGGCCGCCAGGCCGTAGGGGGAGCGGCGGTTACAGGGGTCCAGGGCGGAGCCCGGTTACGGGATGGGGCGGGGTGGGGAAAACACCCCCGCGATTCAGGCGCCCCCGCCCTCCGACGCCCCCGGACGCCGGTGGCGGCCGTACGTCGGCGCCGCCCCGTCCTCCGCCGTGGCCGCCCCACCACGATGCTTCCCCGCGCCGCCGGCGTCGGCCCCGACCGCGTCCGCCGGCTGCGGGCGCTCGTGGGCCGTGTCGGTTCGGACTTCATACATGTGAGAACTTCACCCCGTCGCAATCGCTGATGCACTGTCACAGGGCTCCGGCAGCAAGCCCCGTGGACCCGTCACCGTCGGCGCGCGGGCAGTGCGGCTGCGTAGCCCCGGCCGCAGAGTCTAACCACGGGCCGCACGGCCGGTGAGGGGTGCCTGCTGCAAGGGAACCGGCTTGCACACCGCAGGACTCCCTGACGCCTCGCACGGTTCCCCACCTGCGTGTTCCGCTTGTGCCGGTTCTGTGGCCGGGCCCTCGCCGGGGCTCCGCACGCCGTTCGCATCCGGCAGGCCGAAGGTTTCTGCACCCCCGGCCGCACCCCCGGCCTCGCCGCCGCCCGCACCGTCCTCCGGCGCCTCCATCCGCACCACTCCGCACGGCACTTCGCCGGTCGCGTACGGCAGTCGGAGCACCCCGTCCCTGCTCCACGTCCCCGAACCCGCCAACCACCCGGGGGGAGGTGCCAGTTGGTGGAGGCGGCGGCCCGCCGGGCGCCATACCCCCAGCCAGCTGCCCGCCGCCCCGTCGATCCGCAGCGCCACCGCGCAGCTCTCCGGCGCCAGTATCTGCCCCGGCTGCACGGCGAACGGCGTCACCAGCGCGTCCGGCAGCCGCAGGCTCTCGGGGAACCGGACCGGTCGCAGGCTGCCGAGCACGCCCCAGCCGAGCCGGTCCCGGCCCTCGCCCGGCGCGTTCGAGCGGATCAGCAGCAGGCCGCTGTCGGCGTCCGCGAGCAGTAGCCGGTCGTCGCTCTCGTCGGTGATCTCCAGCAGCGGTGTCACCACCCCGCCGAGCGCGAGGTCCACCGCCACCGTCTTCACCGGTCCGCCGGGCTGCTGCCGGTCCAGGGCGAGCAGCCGTCCCGTACGGTCGAGCCACGCGCCGCCCGAGCAGCGGCCGGGCACGTCGGCGACGCGCTCGGGGCCGAACGCCCCGCCCGCCACGAGCCACACGGCCGTCGACGTCTCCCCGGGCGCCAGGGCATAGGCGTACGCACCGTCCGGTGCGGGCGGGAGCAGGGTGAGCTCCGCGGCCTCGACAGCGCCGAGGGCCAGTTCACCGGTCCCCGGACCGGTCGGGTACAGCAGCGAGAACGTGTGCCGCTCGCCCGCACGGCGGTTGATCAGGACCCGTCCGTCGGCCAGCGGCAGCACCTCCGCATCGCGCTCCTCGGGCTGGTCCAGCGGCAGCGGGACGGCGTAAGGCTCGGGTCCGTCGAGCGTCCAGCGCTCCGGGAACAGGGCGTCGCGGGTTCCGGCGAGCCGGGCCGCGTACGTACCGTCCGCGGTGATCGTGAACCCCGTACTCGCCACCGCCTCTTCCTTTGCGGCGGTCTCGATGGCACAGGCAGTCATCGATACGTCACCTCCGTCCGTCGACGCTAGGTATCGCACTTCCTGCCGAACACTGCGAGACGCGGCACTTCACACATAAGGATGGCGATGCCCGGATTTGCCTGAGACGAAGGGGGTGGTTGTGCTCGGTGACGGAGGAGTGCTTAAGGTAAGGCACCCCTAAGTTCGTCCCCAGGAGTCACCATGTCCCTACGCCGCCGCGGCGCCGCCGCAGCCATCGCTCTCACCGCCGCACTGTCCCTTGCCGCCTGCGGCGCCGACGGGGGCGGGGGCGACTCCGGGAAGGGCAAGGACAGCGGAAGCCAGGGCGATGCGGGCGGCAAGCCATGGGCACGGACGCCCGGCCCGGCCAGTTCCCGCGCACCATCACCCACGCCCTCGGCACGACGGAACTGAAGTCCGCGCCGAAGCGGGTCGTGGTCCTCGACGTCGGCGAGCTCGACAACGTCGCCTCCCTCGGCGTCGAGCCGGTGGGCTACGCGCCCACCGAGGGCGACGACGGCATCCCCGGCTACCTGAAGAAGCAGGCCGGCAGCCCGAAGAGCGTCGGCACGATCAACAGCCTCAACCTGGAGGCCATCGCCGCGCTGAAGCCCGACCTGATCCTCGGCAGCGAGCTGCGCGCGGCCGACAAGTACGACGAGCTGTCCAAGATCGCCCCGACGGTCTTCTCCATCCGCCCCGGCTTCACGTGGAAGGAGAACTACCTCCTCAACGCCGCCGCGCTCGACAGGACGGCCGAGGCGAAGGAGCAGCTCGGCGCGTACGAGAAGAAGGCGAAGCAGCTCGGCACGGACATCGGTGAGAAGAAGCCGACCGTCACCATGCTGCGCTACATGCCGGGCAAGATCCGCCTGTACGCCCAGGCGTCCTTCATCGGCACGATCCTGCGCGACGCGGGCGTCCCGCGCCCCGCGAACCAGCAGATCGAGGACCTGGCGGTCGAGATCAGCCCGGAGAAGATGGACCAGGCCGACGCGGACTGGATCTTCACCGGCGTCTACGGCGACCCGGCCAAGACCCAGCGCGACACCGCCCGCTCCAACCCGCTGTGGAAGAACCTCGAGGCGGTCAAGGCCGGTCAGGCCAAGGACGTTCCGGACGAGACCTGGTACCTCGGGCTCGGCGTCACGGCGGCGAACGAGGTCCTGGACGACCTGCGCGGCTACCTCGTCAAGTAGCACCCGCCGACCGGACGGCCGCGGCGCCCCCAGCGGTGGGGCGCCGCGGTCGTCCGCCGTGCGCCGGGCGGCGCCGCGGGCACAGACCGGTGTCCGGGCCCGGGCAGGTAGCCTTTCCCCCGTGCCCCGTCTGTCTGAAGTCATCACCGCCCTCGACGCCCTCTGGCCGCCCGAGCGGGCCGAACAGTGGGACGCGGTCGGCACGGTGTGCGGTGAGCCCGACGCCGCGGTCACGCGCGTGCTGTTCGCCGTCGACCCCGTCCAGGACGTCGTCGACGAGGCGGTGCGGCTGGGCGCCGACCTGCTGGTCACCCACCACCCGCTCTACCTGCGCGGTACGACGACCGTCGCCGCCGGCCACTTCAAGGGCCGTGTCGTGCACACGTTGATCAAGAACGACATCGCGCTGCACGTCGCCCACACCAACGCGGACACCGCCGACCCCGGCGTCTCCGACGCCCTCGCGGGCGCGCTCGACCTGCGGGTCGTGCGGCCCCTGGTGCCCGACACCTCCGACGCGAACGGGCGCCGCGGCCTCGGGCGCGTCTGCGAACTCGACCGCCCCGAGACGCTGCGCGACTTCGCCGCGCGCGCCGCGAAGCGGCTGCCCGCCACCGCACACGGCATCCGTGTCGCGGGGGACCCGGACGCCCTCGTACGGACCGTCGCGGTCAGCGGCGGTTCCGGCGACAGCCTCTTCGACCAGGTGCGGGCCGCCGGAGTGGACGCCTTCCTCACCGCCGACCTGCGCCACCACCCCGCGTCGGAGGCGACACAGCACTCTCCCCTCGGACTCGTCGACGCCGCCCACTGGGCCACCGAGTGGCCCTGGTGCGAGCAGGCGGCGGCGCAGCTCGACGAGATCTCCGACCGGCACGGCTGGGACCTGCGGGTCCACGTCTCGACGACGGTCACCGACCCCTGGTCCTCCCACCACGATTCCCCTGGAGCCCCCAACTGAACGCCGCGCCCGCCGACCAGATCCGACTCCTCGACGTACAGGCCCTCGACATGCGCCTGGCGCAGCTGGCCCACAAGCGCAAGTCGCTGCCCGAGCATGCCGAGATCGAGTCGCTGAACAAGGACCTCACGCAGCTGCGCGACCTGCTCGTCGCCGCGCAGACCGAGGAGAGCGACACCGCCCGCGAGCAGACCAAGGCGGAGCAGGACGTCGACCAGGTGCGCCAGCGCGCCACCCGCGACCAGCAGCGCCTCGACTCCGGCGCGGTCACCTCGCCCAAGGACCTGGAGAACCTCCAGCGCGAGATCGTCTCGCTCGCCAAGCGCCAGGGCGACCTCGAGGACGTGGTCCTGGAGGTCATGGAGCGCCGCGAGTCCGCGCAGGAGCGGGTCGCCGAGCTGACCGAGCGCGTCTCGTCCGTGCAGGGCAAGGCCGACGCGGCGACGGCCCGGCGCGACGCCGCACAGGCGGAGCTGGACGACGAGGCCGCCTCGGTCACCAAGGAGCGCGAGCTCGTGGCCGGTTCGGTGCCCGCCGACCTGCTGAAGCTCTACGAGAAGCTGCGTGTGCAGCAGGGCGGTGTCGGCGCGGCGCGCCTGTTCCAGCGCCGTTGCGAGGGCTGCCAGCTGGAGCTGAACATCACCGAGCTCAACGAGGTCCGCGCGGCCGCGCCCGACACGGTGCTGCGCTGCGAGAACTGCCGCCGCATCCTCGTCCGTACGTCCGAGTCGGGGCTGTAGTGCCCGCAGTGCGTGAACTGGTCGTCGAGGCCGACGGCGGCTCCCGGGGGAACCCGGGGCCGGCCGGCTACGGCGCGGTCGTCCTCGACCCGGCCACCGGCCTGACGCTGGCCGAGGCGGCCGAGTACATCGGTGTGGCGACCAACAACGTCGCCGAGTACAAGGGCCTGGTGGCCGGGCTCAAGGCGGCCCGGGAGCTCGACCCCGAGGCGGTCGTCCGCGTCCGGATGGACTCCAAGCTCGTCGTCGAGCAGATGTCCGGCCGCTGGAAGATCAAGCACCCGGACATGCGGCCGCTGGCGGCCGAGGCCGCGTCCGTGTTCCCGTCGTCGCAGGTCACCTACGAGTGGATCCCGCGCGAGCGGAACAAGCACGCGGACCGGCTCGCCAACGAGGCGATGGACGCCGGACGCAAGGGCAGGCAGTGGGAGCCGTCGCGCTCCACGGCCGAGCTGGACACGCAGGCGGCGCGGGTCGTCGGGGACGCGGCGGCCGGCGCGGCGAAGGCGCGGGCGGCGCTGGCGGGTGCGAGCGCCGGCGCGGTCGCGGCGCCGGTGACCTCCGCGCCTGTCGCGGCGACGTTGACCCAGGCGGCGGCCGCGCCCGTGCCCGCCACGGGCTGGGGCGTGTCGGCGGACCTCGGCACGCCGTCCACGTTCGTGCTGCTCCGCCACGGCGAGACGGCGCTGACCCCCGAGAAGCGCTTCTCCGGCAGCGGGGGCAGCGACCCCGTCCTGTCGGAGGCGGGCCGCCGCCAGGCGGAGGCGGCCGCCACGGCCCTGGCGGCGCGCGGCACGATCCAGGCGGTCGTCACCTCGCCGCTGCGCCGCTGCCGCGAGACCGCCGAGGTGGTCGCGGCCCGGCTGGGCCTCGACGTGATTGTCGACGAGGGGCTGCGGGAGACGGACTTCGGCGCGTGGGAGGGGCTGACGTTCGCGGAGGTCCGCGCGCGCTACCCCGACGACCTGGACGCCTGGCTGGCGTCCCCCAAGGCGGCCCCGACGGGCGGCGGCGAGAGCTTCGCGACGGTGACGCGCCGGGTGTCGTCGGCCCGGGACCGGCTGCTGGCGCGCCACCAGGGCCGTACGGTGCTGCTGGTCACGCACGTGACGCCGATCAAGACCCTGGCCCGTCTGGCGCTGGGGGCCCCGCCGGAGTCCCTGTTCCGTATGGAACTCTCGGCGGCGTCGCTGTCGGCGCTGGCGTACTACGCGGACGGGAACGCGTCGCTGCGTCTCCTGAACGACACGTCCCACCTCCGCTGAGCCGAGGTACGGGGGCTCTGCCCCCGTACCCCCCGCGCCTCAATCGCCGGCGGGGCTTGTTGTGCGAGGCGCCTGTCGGGGCTCTGCCCCAAGCCCCGCGCCTCAATCGCCGGCGGGGCTGAAGGTCCCGGCGGGGTCGGAAGTGCCGGCCTGGCAGCCCGTCGAGCGCCCCGCGCCCGTCCTCCGGGGCCTCGGTGACTCCCGCTGCTCGTGCGCCCACCGCTCGGGCCCGCGGCACGCCGATCGACGCCGCCGAGCACGTCTCGGCCTGCCTCGCCGACGCCGATCTACCCGGTGGACCCGGCGGGATCGGGCAGCCCGTCCGCGGCCCTCCCCCTGTCTTCGCCGGGGGGACCCCACCCACGGCCGCCAGGCCGTAGGGGGAGCTTGAGGACACCGCGCGGAGCGCGGTACGGGGGCCGGGGCGGGCGGAGCCCCGGTTCGGGGAGGGCGGGGTGGGGAAAAGCTCGCGCAGCCGCCGCCCGGCCTGTAGCACCATCGCCCCATGACCTGGCAACTCACCCACGACGTCGACGAGTTCCACCACCACGCCGGCCCCCACCTCGCCGCCGACCCCGTCCGCAACACCGGACTGCTCACCGTCAGCGAGACGGTCCGGCGCCACGGACCGGGCGCGTACGGCGACAGCGGCGGTCCGCCGCCCCGCTTCGGCTGGTGGATGGACGGCGACGGCGTCACCGGAGCCTTTCTCCAGACGCCTCCGCACCCGCCCCTCCTCGGGCCGCTCACCCCCCACCAGGCCCGTGAACTCGCCCGCGCCCTGCGAGCCGACGGGGCCGTGGTCACGGGCGTCAAGGGACCCGACGACAGCGGCCGGGCGTTCGCGGACGAGTGGGCCGGGCCGGGGCAGTGGTCCGTGGACGTGCGGCTGCGGCTGTTCCGGCTCGGCGAGCTCTGTCCTCCCCAGCAGCCGCCCCCGGGCCGTGCCCGCAAGGCCACCACCGCGGACGTCGCACAGGCGGCCGCGTGGATGACGGGCTTCGCCGCCGACACCGGGTCCGGCACCGATACGGACCAGACCTCGAACGTGTCCCGCCGCATCGCCTACGGCGGCCTGTACCTCTGGGAGGTGGAGGGCCGGCCCGTCTCCATGGCCGCCCACTCTCCGGTGCTCGTCGGCCATGCGCGGATCGCGCCCGTCTACACCCCGCCCGGGAGCCGCGGCCGCGGCTTCGCCGGCGCGGTGACCGCCGCGGCGAGTCTGGGAGCCCTGGAGGCGGGCGCCCGGCAGGTGCTGCTCTTCGCCGACGCGGACGACCCGATCGCCAACCGCCTGTACGAGCGCCTGGGTTACCGCCCTCTCGCCCCCTACGTGGAGCTGGACTTCGGCCGGTAGGACACCGGGCGGGACGTCAGGCCGACGGCGCTCGGCCGGCGTCCTGCCCGCGCAGCCCCGCCGCCTCGCGCGCCAGCGTCTCGACCCGGCCCCAGTCCCGGGCCGTCAGCGCGTCGGCCGGCAGCATCCAGGTCCCGCCGACACAGCCAACGTTCGGCAGCGCCAGGTACGCGGGGGCGGACGCGAGCGAGACGCCGCCCGTGGGGCAGAAGCGGGCCCCGGGCAGCGGGCCGGCGAGCGACCGCAGGTACGCGGTGCCGCCCGCCGCCTCCGCCGGGAAGAACTTCATCTCTTGCACGCCGTGCTCCAGCAGCGCCACGACCTCCGAGGCCGTCGAGACGCCCGGCAGGAACGGCACGCCCGACCCGCGCAGGGCCGCCAGCAGCGTGGCCGTCCATCCGGGGCTGACCAGAAAGCGCGCCCCGGCCGCCACCGCCGCGTCGACGCCGCCCGGCGAGACCACGGTGCCCGCGCCGACGACCGCGTCCGGCACCTCCGCCGCGATGGCCCGGATCGCGTCGAGCGCGGCGGGCGTACGCAGCGTCACCTCGATCGCGGGCAGCCCACCCGCGACGAGGGCACGGGCGAGGGGCACGGCGTCGGCCGCGTCGTCGATGACGACGACGGGCAGGACGGGCGCGAGGTCCAGTACGGACGGGGCGGAGGTCATGCGCCCCATCCTGCCCAGGACATGCATCTAGCGCAACGAGCGTTGCGTCCTGTGCAACGACTCAGTGGATCTCCGACACGAGCACGTCGAGCTTCCCCGTCGCCGGTGTCTCCACCACGTACCCGAGGTCCCGCAGCGCCTCCACCAGTTCGCCCGGCGACCCGGGCGCCGTCCCCGCCTCCAGCAGGCTCCGTACGATCCGCCCCTTCGTCGCCTTGTTGAAGTGGCTGACCACCTTCCGGGTCGGCGCGTGCAGCACCCGCACCGTCGCCGTACGCGCCGCGATCTCCCCCTTGGGCTTCCACGCCGCCGCGTACGCCGCCGACCGCAGGTCCAGCACCAGCCCGTCCCCGGCCGCGTCCGGCAGCACCGACGCCATCGGGCCCCGCCAGTACGCACCGAGCGCGCCCAGGCCCGGCAGCTTCACGCCCATCGAGCAGCGGTAGGAGGGGATGCGGTCGCCGAGACGCACCGCGCCCCACAGCCCGGAGAACACCAGCAGCGACTGCCGGGCCCGCCGGCGGGCGGCCGCGTCCAGCATGGCCAGGCCCAGCGCGTCGTACAGCACGCCCGTGTAGATCTCGCCGGCCGGACGCGTACCCGCCGTCCGGAGCCCCGCGTTCTTCGCGACCTCGCCGCGCAGCCCCTCGCTGAGGCCAAGAACCTCCCGGGCCTTCGTCTCGTCCGCGGCGCACAGCTCGACCAGCTCGTCCAGGACGGCGGCGCGTGCCTCGGCGAGCCCCGGAAGGGACAGCGACTCGGGCTTCAGGGGCGCCCCGCGGCCGGAAGCGGCCTTCCCCTCCGACGGCGGCAACAGCACGAGCACGGCAGATCTCCTTCATGACGTACGGGGGGAGGGGGTGCGGCCCCCGAGCCAGCCTACAAAGCGGGCGGGCCGCCGAAATGCCACGGCCCCCGCCCCGCCATACGCTCGGTCCATGCCCCGCCGCCCCATCCGTCTGACCGGCGCAGCCGAGGCCCCGCCGCTGCGCGCCGCCCTGCGCGAGCTGCGCGCGACGATCGGCGTCGGCGAGGATTTCCCGGCCGCGGTACTCGCCGAGGCGGAACAGGCCGCCCGCGCACCCCGCCTGCCCGGATCCGACGAGACCGGCATCCCGTTCTTCACGATCGACCCGCCGGGCTCGGTCGATCTCGACCAGGCGATGCACCTGACCCGGCGCGAGGGCGGCGGCTTCCGCGTCCAGTACGCGATCGCCGACGTCGCCGCGTTCGTCACGCCCGGCGGGGCGCTGGACGCCGAGGCCCACCGCCGGGTGCAGACCCTGTACTTCCCCGACGGGAAGGTCCCGCTGCACCCGCCGCTGCTCTCCGAGGGCGCAGCCAGCCTGCTCCCCGGCCAAACCGCGCCCGCCCTGCTGTGGCGCATCGACCTCGACGCCGAGGGCCGCGCCGTGACGACGGACGTACACCGGGCCCTCGTCCGCAGCCGGGCCGGGCTCGACTACGCGGGGGCGCAGCACCAGATCGACGCCGGCACGGCCGAGGAGCCGCTCGCCCTGCTCAAGGAGATCGGCGCCCTGCGCGAGGCACTGGAGGTCGAACGCGGCGGGATCTCCCTCAACGTCCCCGAGCAGGAAGTCGTCCAGCAGGACAGCACCTACGCCCTCGAGTACCGGGCCCCGCTGCCCGCGGAGGCGTGGAACGCCCAGATCTCCCTGCTGACCGGCATGGCCGCGGCCGACCTGATGGTCGCGTACGGCACCGGCATCCTGCGCACGCTGCCCACCGCTCCCGACGGTGCGGTGGCCCGGCTGCGCCGCTCGGCGACCGCGCTGCACATCGACTGGCCGCACCACGTCTCGTACGCGCAGCTCGTGCGCTCCCTCGACCCGCACGACGGCCGGCACGCGGCCTTCCTCCAGGAGTGCACGACGCTGCTGCGGGGGGCGGGGTACACGGCGTTCACCGGAGGCGTGCTGCCCACGCCCGCCGTGCACGCGGCCGTCGCGGACGAGTACACGCACTGCACCGCGCCGCTGCGCCGCCTCGTGGACCGCTACGCCGGTGAGCTGTGCCTGGCGGCGGTGGCAGGGCAGGAGCCGCCGCCGTGGGTGAGCGAGGCGTTGGAGGAGCTGCCCAGGGAGATGGCCGAGGGGTCCCGGCGGGCGGGCACGGCGGAGCGCGGGTACGTCGACATCGTGGAGGCGGCCGTGCTGCGCGACCGCGTCGGCGAGGTCTTCGACGCGGTGGTGGTCGACGTCAAGGAGAACGAGCCGTCCGTCGGCACCGTCCACCTGGAGGACCCGGCGGTGGTGGCCCGGGTGGAGAGCGACGGCGCCGGCCTGCCCCTGGGGGAGCGGCTGCGGGTGCGGCTCACACAGGCCGACCCGGTCCGCGCGAAGGTGCTGTTCGCTCCCGCGTGACGGCCTCGCGCAGGGCCTCGGCGAAGGCGCGGGCGTCGTCGGCGAGAACGTCATGGTCAAGCGTCGCCCGCACACGGTCACGTGACCGCCGTCCTGTGCCACGATCGAAGGAACGACCCCGATCTCACGGACGGCGGGTGCCTCGATGTCCGACGCTGACGACGTGATCGACACGTACGAAGCGCAGACGCAGGCCGACTTCCTGCTGGAAGGTTTCATGGCGCTGGAGACGCCCGAAGGCTTTCGCGCGCAACTGATCGAGGGGGAGATCGTTGTGACACCGCCCCCGAACGGGGACCACGAGCACTGCATCAGCGAGATCGTCAGGCAGGTGTACCGGCGGTCACTGACTGACATGGACTTCTCCGGGCACAAGGGCCTGATGCTGGAGGAGGCCCCTGGCGGGCCGAGAGACCACGTCATCCCCGACGGCACGTTCGCGCCGGGCGATCTCAGCCTCTACACCGGCGCGGCCCCCTGGATGCCTTGTGCCGGGGTGTCCATGGTGCTGGAGGTGACCTTGTCCCGTCCGGACATCGACCGTGAGACCAAGCGGCGCTGCTACGCGCGTGCCCGTATCCCGCGCTACCTCCTTGTCGACCGGGACTCCTCCACAATGACGCTCTTCAGCGAGCCCGAGGACGGCGACTACCGCCGGCACAACCTGGCGCCCTTCGGCAAGCCCCTCACCCTCCCCGAGCCCTTCGGCTTCGACCTGGAGACCGCCGAGTTCCTCTGAAACGCCAGGTAGCATGGTCGCCACGGCAGACGAGCCGGGCGGGCGGCCGCGTGGGGGTCCTGCGAAGGATCTCCCCGAGGAACGTCCGGGCTCCACAGGGCAGGGTGGTGGGTAACGCCCACCCGGGGTGACCCGCGGGACAGTGCCACAGAAAGCAGACCGCCGGGGACCTCGGTCCTCGGTAAGGGTGAAACGGTGGTGTAAGAGACCACCAGCGCCTGAGGTGACTCAGGCGGCTAGGTAAACCCCACCTGGAGCAAGGTCAAGAGGGGCCACTTCGGTGGCCCTGCGCGGACGTTCGAGGGCTGCCCGCCCGAGTCCGCGGGTAGACCGCATGAGGCCGGCGGCAACGCCGGTCCTAGATGGATGGCCGTCGCCCCGACGACCGCGAGGTCCCGGGGGACAGAACCCGGCGTACAGCCCGACTCGTCTGCCGCCATGACGTGGCCGAGGGGCCCGCGACCTGGTGTCGCGGGCCCCTCGCCGTATCCCCGTCCTCGGTCAGACCGCCGTCGTCACCGCCGCGGCCCCGTGGTCGGCGGGGACGCCGGCGTCGCGCGACCGCATGGCGCGCAGCCGTGCCGTGCACCAGATGCCCATCACCGAGATGGTCATCAGCAGGGCAGCGGCAGGCCAGTAGTGGCCGCCGGCCAGGGCGGTGAGGGAGACCGCCGCCAGCGGGGCGAAGCCGCCGAAGATCATGTTGCAGATCTGGTAGGACAGCGAGATCCCGGTGTAGCGGACGCGAGGTGCGAAGCCCTCGGCGAGGATCGCCGCGATCGGGCCGTACAGCGCCGACATCACGAACCGCATCGCCAGCATCATCGCGTAGATCAGGAAGACGCTCCCCGTCCCCATCACCAGGAACTGCGGCACGGCCAGGACCACCACACCGACCAGGCCGCCGATCACGACCTTGTGCGGGCCGACGCGGTCGCCGAGCCAGGACAGGCCGGGGGTGACGGCCAGTTCCACGAAGGCGGCCAGGGTCAGGCCGTTGAGCAGCATCGCCTCCGACAGGTGCAGTTCACCGGTGCCGTACGTGAGCAGGTAGCTGGTGACGACGTAGTAGCCGCCGGTGGCCGTGGCCAGGGCGAAGACTCCGACGAGCACCGTGCGCCAGGACGTCTGGAAGACCTCCAGCACCGGCAGCTTGTCCCGCTCGGTGCGCTGGGCGCGGATCTCCTCCATGACCGGGGCCTCCTCCAGCTTGAGCCGGATGACGAGGCCGATGACGACGAGCACGGCGGACGCGAGGAACGGCACGCGCCAGCCCCAGGCGGTGAACGCCTCGTCACCCCACAGGCTCATCAGCGAGAAGGCGCCGGTCGACAGCAGGGCGCCGACCGAGGAGCCGAGCTGGGCGAACGAGCCGAAGAAGGTGGCCCGGCCCGTGGGGGCGTTCTCGACGGCGACCAGCACCGCGCCGCCCCACTCGCCGCCGATCGCGATGCCCTGGATCAGGCGCAGGACGATCAGCAGGGCGGGGGCGAGGGCGCCGGCCTGGGCGTAGGTGGGCAGCAGGCCGATCGCGAAGGACGCGATGCCCATCATCAGCAGGGTGATGACCAGGGTCTTCTTGCGTCCGACGCGGTCGCCTATGTGGCCGAAGACGATGCCGCCGAGCGGCCTCAGCAGGAAGCCGACGGCGAACGTGCCGAACGCGGACAGGGTCTTGAGCAGCGGCGGCATGTCGGCCGGGAAGAACACGTCGTCGAAGACGATCGCGGCCGCGGTGGCGAAGGCATAGAAGTCGTACCACTCGATGGACGTGCCCACGAGTGCGGCGAAGGCGGCTCTCAGGGGGTTCTGCGGCTTCGTGGGCGTGGCTGGCTGGGACACGGGGGCCTCCGGCGAGGAGCGAGGAGCGGGGAGCGGGGACGGGGATCGGGGAGGGCGAGCGGGGGGCGGGGGTCAGCGGCCGGGGGCGGCCCAGGCCCGCGTGCCGCCGATCCAGGTCTCGCGCACGCCGATCGAGGCGAGTTCGGAAGGGTCGGCGAGCAGCGGGTCGCGGTCCAGGACGGCGAAGTCGGCCAGCATGCCGGGCGCGAGCGAGCCCACGGCCGCCTCCCGGTGCAGGGCCCTCGCGGCCGCGGCGGTGTGGGCGTGCAGGCCGTCGGCGACGGGCAGGCGCAGCGACTCGTCGCCGAGCACCGTGCCGAGCACGGTCCGCCGGGTCGCGGCCGCCGAGACGGCCTCCAGCGGCGCGGGCGGTGCGACCGGTGCGTCGGAGGAGAACACCACGGGCACACCGGCGGACAGGCACGGCCCCGCGGGGTTGTAGCGGTGGCCGAGGTCGCCGACCGCGGTGAGCGTGCCGTCGCCGGTGCGCAGATGGTGCTGCGGCTGCATGACCGGTACGACCCCGAGGCCCGCCATGCGGGTGATCTGCTCGTCGGTGGGCAGCCCGCAGTGCTCGATGCGGTGACGCATGCCGGAGCGCGGGACGTCCGCCTGCGCCTTCTCGACGGCGTCGAGCACCATGCCGATGGCGAACGGCGACTGGGCGTGGGTCGCCGTCTGCAGTCCGGCGCCGTGGGCGCGCCGGACGATCTCGGCGTACTCCTCGGCCGAGTGGTAGAGCTGCCCGTGGTGGCAGCAGTCGGCGGCGTACCCGTCGGGGAAGTAGGCCGTCCAGCCGCCGAGCGTGCCGTCCGCGTAGAACTTGACGCCCTGCACGCGGAAGAGGTCGTCGCCGAAGCCGTGGACCACGCCGAGTTCGAGGGCCGTGTCGAGCAGGGCCGAGGTCAGGTACGCCGAGACGCGCATCCGCAGCGCGCCGCTCTCGCGGGCCCGCAGGTACGTCTCCATCTCGCGGCGCGAGGCCTGGGCGTCGCCGACCGTCGTCACACCGGCGGCGAGGAAGGTCTCCTGGGCGCGCAGCAGGTGGTCGGCCATGATGTCGTCCGGCTCGGAGAGGTGGAAGTTCGGGCCGTGGTTGCCGATCTTCACCCCGCCGGGGCCGGTGAGCCGGTCGCAGGCCGCGTCCCACAGCTGTCCGTCCGGCTCCCCGTTCTCGAAGCGGCCGATGGAGCCGCCGTCCGGGTCGGGGGTGCCCGCGGTGATGCCGCAGGCGTGCAGAGTACGGGTGTTGACGACGCCGCCGTGGCCGGAGGCGTTCATCACGTACACCTCGCGGTCGGTGGCGATCCGGTCGAGGTCGTGGCAGGTGGGGTGGCGGCGCTCGGCGAGGCGTCGGTGCTCGTAGCCGAAGCCGCGCACGGGTACACCCGCGGGCAGCTCACGGGCGGCCTCGGACAGCACCGCGACCAGGGTCTCGATGTCGGGGACGCGCTCGGGGCGGCAGTCGACCCAGGCCAGCGCCTGCCCGTACATCACGGGGTGGCAGTGGGCGTCGACGAAGCCGGGGTGGACGAGGCCGCCGTCCAGTTCCAGCGTCTCGTCCACCCGGCCGCCGAGGGCCGCGCGGGCGTCGTCGGCGGTGCCGACGTGGACGATCCGGTCGCCGCGCACGGCGAGCGCCTCCGCACGGCCGGCGCCGGCGGGGGCGGCCACGTCGGCGCCCGTCACCAGCAGCGTGCGGTCGGCGGAGGCATCGGCGAGGGGGTGGTGCATGGGGTCCTGCTTTCGGCCAAGGAGGAGGGTGCCGGGGTCGGGGACGACACGCATCGGCTGATTCGTTCGTCAGGACGATAGATAACGAACGACAAGTTGGCCAGACCTTGGATTGAATAACTCTTCGGAAGTTTTCTGCTCTCTCACTTACGGATTCGTCTGTCGAGGGCGTCGCTCGGGGATCAGGTGGCCGGAGCGCCCAGGTCGTACCGCTCCTTCACCAGCTCCAGGTGCACCCAGCTCTCCACCCCGCGCACGCCCGCGCGGCCCCGCATGTCGTCGAGGGTGGCGCGCACCGCCGCGAGCGACTCCGCCGTGATCGTGCCGACGAGCTCCGCCCGGCCGACGCACGCCGACAGGAACGACACCCGCTCCAGGCCGGCCAGGGCGTCGGCCACCGGATCCCGCGCCCCCTCGACCCGTACCGCGAAGCCGCAGAGGTAGCCCATGCCCAGCAGTTCGGGACGCACCAGGGCCAGCACCTTCACCACGCCGCCGTCCAGCAGGCGCAGCGTGCGCGAGCGCGTGGCACCGGGGGACAGGCCGACGCGTTCGGCGAGCTCCGCGAAGGGCAGGCGCCCGTCCCGCTCCAGCTCGTCGAGGATCTGCCGGTCCGTCTCGTCGAGTTCGTTCACGCCGGGCGTGGCCGCGAGCAGGTACGGGTCTTTCAGGTGCTCGATGCTGATGAGCGGGTCGACGGCCGAGACGCCCGGAAGCGACCGGACCCGCTCGATGGCCCGGTCCAGCGCGTCGAAGTCCTCGGTGCGCAGCTCGGCCATGACGGCGCGCTGCCCGGCGGTGAGCGTGACGAACGGCGCCTGGGGCATCGCCGCGATCTCGCGGGCGACGGTCTCCGCCGGGCCGTGGGTGTCGATGGACAGGTGCGCGGAGGCCGTCAGCCCGCGCACGGCCGGATGGACCACGGCGACGACCCGTACGGCCCCGGACTCGAGCAGCCGCTGCACGCGTGCGCGGGTCGCCGGCCTCGACAGGCCCACGCGCTGCGCCAGCGTCTCGTAGGTGAGGCGGCCGTCGGTCTGCAGTTCGCGGACGACGGCCAGGTCGATGCGGTCCAGATCCACCTGGGCTGATCCCCTCGGCTCGGTGGCCCCGGCGCGTGCCGCGCCGAGGTCCGCTGACATTCTCGGGCACCGCGGGTGCCGAGGGTCCCGTCGGTGACGGGCCTCACTGACGTCCGCAGCGGACAGGTGTGGACAATCATGGAGAACGAATCGTAAGTTCAGTGCATCACTTACCGACGAATCATCTGTGGAGGATCGTATGGGGCGGCCCGTCGTCGTCTTCACCGACACCGAGGACCTCGATCCAGGGCCCGGTGCCCGGCTGCTGGCCGACGCCGGCTTCGACGTACGCGTCGCCGACAGCCGCGACCCCGAGGTCATCGCCCGGGCCGGAACGGACGCCGTGGCGCTGATCGTCGGCTACGCGCGCATCGACGCCGCGCTGCTCGACCGCCTGCCGGAGCTGCGGATCCTGGCCACCATGTCCGCCGGCTTCGACATGGTCGACACCGCGGAGGCCCGGCGCCGCGGCCTGTGGGTGGCCAACCTGCCGGACGCGGCCACCGAGGACGTGGCCGTCCACGCCCTCGCGAGCGCCCTGTCGCTCGTCCGCCGGCTCCCGCAGGCCGACGCCGTCGTCCGGTCCGGCGGCTGGAACGCGGAGTTCGCGGCCGCCGAACTGCCGCGCCGGGCCAGTGACCTGACCCTGGGCCTGGTCGGTCTCGGCCGCATCGCCCGCCACCTGGCCGCTCTCGCCGCACCGGTCTTCGGCCGGATCGCCGCGTACGACCCGCACGCGGCGGACGGGCACTGGCCGGCCGGCGTCCGGCGGTACGCCGGCCTCGACGCGCTCGCGGCGGACTCCGACGTGCTGTCCCTGCACGTCCCGCTCACACCGCGGACCCAGGGGCTGGCCGGCGCGCGGCTGCTGGGACGGATGCGGCCCGGCAGTTTCCTCGTCAACGTCGCCCGCGGCGAACTCGTCGACCCGTCCGCCCTGCTGGACGCCCTCGACAGCGGGCGGCTCACCGGAGCGGCGCTCGACGTCTTCCCCGTCGAACCGCCGCCCGCGGGCGACGCGCTGCGCCGCCACCCGGGCATCCAGCTGTCGCCGCACAGCGCGTACCTCTCCGACACCTCGCGCCGCGCGTACGTGTGCAAGCCCGCCGAGAACGTCATCGCCTGGCTGCGCACCGGCCGCCCGCTGACCCCCGTGGTCGACCCGTCCACCGCCGTCCCCGCCTGAGGAGCCACCGCATGACCGCCGACCTGGTGACGACCACCGCCCCCGCCGCTGCCGCCGCTGCCGCCGAGGAACTGCGGCTGCGCCGCGAACTCGCGGCCGTGTACCGGCTCGTGGCGCACTTCCGGATGACCGACCTGATCTTCACCCACATCTCGCTGCGGCTGCCGGGCCCCGAGCACCACTTCCTCATCAACCCCTACGGGCTCCTCTTCGAGGAGATCACCGCCTCCAACCTGGTGAAGATCGACCTGGAGGGCAACCCGGTCGAGCCGAGCCCGTACCCGGTGAACCCGGCGGGATTCGTCATCCACAGCGCCATCCACGCCGCCCGTGCGGACGCCCACTGCGTCCTGCACACCCACACCAAGGCGGGCTGCGCCGTCGCCGCGCAGGAGGGCGGGCTGCTGCCGCTCAACCAGATGTCGATGGAGTTCCACAACCGCGTCGGCTACCACGACTACGAAGGCGTCGCCCTCAACCTCGACGAGCAGCGGCGGCTCGTCGCGGACATCGGCGGGCACCCGGCGCTGATCCTGCGCAACCACGGCCTGCTGACGGTGGGTGAGAGCGCGGCCCAGGCGTTCCTGCGCATGTACTACCTGGAGAAGGCGTGCGAGATCCAGGTCACCGCGCAGGCCGGCGGCGGGCCGCTCATCCTGCCGCCCGCCGAGGTGTGCGAGTACACCGCGCGGCAGCTCGCGGGCGAGGCGGACGCAGACTTCCAGGACGACGACGCGTACGACCTGGCGTGGGCGGCGATGCTGCGGCTCCTCGACCGGATCGCCCCCGACTACAAGGACTGATCCGCCCCGGCGAGCGGGCCGACGCCCGGGTGGCCGCCGCCGGAAGGTGCCGCGCGGCGGGGCGGTGTACCGATGGAGGCGACCCACCCGTGAGCGGAAGGACCACCGCCGTGCCCATCGCCGTCAGCAAACTCACCGAGCCCGCCGTCCGCGCCTTCGTCACCGCGGTCAACGCCCACGACCGCGAGAGCTTCCGTGCCGCGCTCACGCCCGGCGCCACCATGTCCGACGACGGCAGCGAGCGGGACGTCGACGACTGGACCGAAAACGAGATCTTCTCGTCGAACGGTCACATGGACGTCGAGAAGCAGACCGCCGACGGGCTCGGCCTGGTCGCCCGCTACCGCAACGACACCTGGGGCGAGATGCGCACCACGTGGCGTTTCACCGTCGAGGACGGGAAGGTGGGCCGCTTCGAGACCGGGCAGGCCTAGGGTCTTTCGTTTGGATCAGGCCGGATCAGTCCGGTCCCGCCCTCAGCCGTCGGGGCCGGCTCCCGGCCCGCCGGGCCGCGCGACGGCCCTCAGCCGCGCCCCGCCGCGGCTCACCCGCGGCCGATGAACGGCATGTTCGTCGCCAGCACCGTCGCGAACTGCACGTTCGCCTCCAGAGGCAGCTCCGCCATGTGCCGTACGGTGCGCGCCACATCGGCCGCGTCCATCACCGGTTCGGCCGCCAGTTCGCCGTTCGCCTGAAGGATGCCCGCCTGCATGGCCTGGGTCATCTCGGTCGCCGCGTTGCCGATGTCGATCTGGCCGCAGGCGATCGCGTACGGGCGCCCGTCGAGTGAGATCGACTTCGTCAGCCCGGTCAGCGCGTGCTTCGTCGCCGTGTACGGCGCCGAATGCGGGCGCGGTACTTGCGCCGATACCGAGCCGTTGTTGATGATCCGGCCGCCCTGCGGGTCCTGGTCCTTCATCTGGCGGAACGCCGCCTGCGCGCACAGGAAAGCACCCGTCAGATTGACGTCCACCACCTTGCGCCATGCGGAGTAGGGCACGTCCTCGAAGGGGATGCCGCCGGGACCGAACGTGCCCGCGTTGTTGAACAGCAGGTCCACCCGGCCGTAGCGGTCGCGGACCGTCGCGAACAGCGCGTCCACCGCGGTCGGGTCGGTCACGTCCGTCGGCACGCACAGGACGTCGGCGTCCGGGCCCGCCAGGGCCGCCGTCTCCTCCAGCGCCTCGGCGCGCCGGCCCGCCAGCGCGACCGCCCAGCCGGGCCGGGCGCCCGTGTCCTTCGCGGCGGCCGCCAACTCCAGCGCCACGCTCCGGCCGATGCCCGAGCCCGCGCCCGTCACCACCGCGATCCTCCGTACAGCGTTCATGGGGCGCAGCGTACGCGCCTGTGCCCTACACGGAACTCATCCGACCGCCATACGGATGTGGTGTCCCCGACAACGTCGATTCGTCACCGGCCACTCCAATGCGACTGACAACAGCCGCAAGGGGAGGGCCACATGACACCCGCGTCGCACCGGAATCACGCACCCGAGCTCAGAGCGGCGGCCGTACGGCACCTGGGCCGCCGCACCTTTCTCACCGTCACCTCCGCGGCGGCCGCGCTCGCCTTCAGCGTGGGCCTGCCCGGCACCGCGCACGCCGCCGAGGCCGACGGCCGGAAGATCACCGCGGACCCGTTCACCCTGGGCGTCGCCTCCGGAGACCCGCAGCCCTCCTCCGTCGTGCTGTGGACGCGTCTCGCGCCCAGCCCGCTGGAGCCCGGCAGCGGTCTGCCGCAGGCCCGCTTCCAGGTCCTCTGGGAGCTCGCGCACGACGCGCGCTTCACCAGGATCGCCAAGCGCGGCAGCGCCACCGCCCACCCGGAGTTTCACCACAGCGTCCACGTGGAGGCCACCGGACTCGACCCGGACCGCGTCTACTACTACCGCTTCCGCGCCGGGAACTGGATCAGCCCGGCCGGCCGCACCCGCACCGCGCCCGCCCGCGGCGCCCGGATCGGCGAGCTGAAGCTGGCCGCCGTGTCCTGCCAGGCGTACCACGACGGCTACTTCACGGCGTACCGGCACCTCGCCGACGAAGATCTCGACGTCGTCTTCCACCTCGGCGACTACCTCTACGAGTACGCCGTCAACGCCGTCGGCGGCGCCCGCAACTACACCGACCGCCGGCTGCCCGCCCACGTCAACCGCGAGACGGTCACGCTGGAGGACTACCGGCTGCGGTACGGCCTCTACAAGTCCGACCCCGACCTCATGGCCGCGCACGCGGCCCACCCCTTCGTCGTCACCTGGGACGACCACGAGACCGAGAACAACTACGCGGACGAGACGCCCGAGAACGACGTGCCGCCGGAGGAGTTCCTGCTGCGCCGGGCCGCCGCGTACCGCGCGTACTGGGAGAACCAGCCGCTGCGCGCCCCCCAGCAGCCCACCGGCCCGGACATGACCCTCTACCGCCGGCTGCACTTCGGGCAGCTCGCGCAGTTCGATGTCCTCGACACCCGCCAGTACCGCTCGGACCAGGCGTACGGCGACAAGGCGCACGCCCCGGGCCCCGAGTCCGAGGACCCGTCGCGCACGATGATCGGCGCGACGCAGGAGCGCTGGCTCATCGACGGCTGGCGCGCCTCCGACGCCGTGTGGAACGTCGTGCCGCAGCAGGTCAACTTCTCGCAGCGCAAGCTGGACCTGATCGAGCCGGCCAGGGTCAGCATGGACGCCTGGGACGGCTACCCGGCCTCCCGCGACCGTGTCCTGGACGGCGCCGAGGCCGCCGGCATCGAGAACCTGATGGTCCTCACCGGCGACGTCCATGTCGCGTACGCCTACGACATCAAGCGCGACTACGAGACGCCCGGCGCGAAGACCGTCGGCACCGAGATCGTCGCCACGTCCGTCTCCAGCGGCAAGGACGGCGCCGACCGGCCGGCCACCTGGGAGACCTACACCAAGGCCAACCCGCACATGAGGTTCTACAACGGGCGGCGCGGCTACGTGACCGTCACCCTCGGCGAGCAGCAGGCGCGCGCCGACTTCCGCTCGATGGACTTCGTCACCAGGCCGGGCGGGTCGATCACCACGTCCGCGTCGTTCGTGACCGAGGCCGGCGACCCCGGTCTGCGGCAGGTCTGACGCTCACTCACCGGGAACTCCTCCGGGAAGCGGACGCCGACGCGGTCACAGCGCCGCGTCGAGCGTCCGCATTAAGGCGAGGGTGCCGTCCAGCGGGGCCGCCTGCGGATCAGGACCCGGCGCCGGAGCGTCCGAGTGACGAAGTCCACTGCTTCCGGAGTCGCTGCGAACGGACGAGCTGAGAGCATGGTTCGTTGAATTCAAAGAACGGAGCTGTCGATGCCGGAGAGCGGCCAGAGCCCCCAAGGACCCGTCCCCGAAGCCGATCCGGCACTTTCCTCTCCCGTCACCGGGCCCCGTGCGCAAGCCGCGGCCACCCGCCGCGTCGGTCTGCTGGTCACGCTCGTGCTGGGCGGGCTCACCGCCCTTGCACCGTTGTCCATGGACATGTACCTGCCGGCGCTGCCGCAGGTCACCGACTCCCTGCACGCACCCGCCGCGACCGTGCAGCTCACGCTGACCGCGTGCCTCGCCGGCATGGCGCTGGGACAGCTCGTCGTCGGGCCGATGAGCGACAAGTGGGGACGAAGGCGGCCGCTGCTCATCGGCATGACCGTGTACGTCGTCGCCACCGTGGTCTGCGCGCTCGCCCCCAGTGCCGCACTCCTCATCGGCTTCCGCCTGGTGCAGGGCCTCGCGGGCGCCGCCGGCATCGTCATCGCCCGCGCCGTGGTCCGGGACCTCTACGACGGCATCGAGATGGCCCGGTTCTTCTCCACCCTGATGCTGATCTCCGGGGCGGCGCCGATCATCGCGCCGCTGATCGGCGGCCAGGTGCTGCGGCTGACCGACTGGCGCGGCATCTTCGTCGTCCTCGCCGCCGTCGGCCTCGTGCTCACCCTCGTCGTGGCGAAGTGGCTGGACGAGACGCTGCCCGTCGAACGGCGCCACGGGGGAGGGGTCGGCGAGGCGCTGCGCACGATGCGCGGACTGCTCGGCGACCGCGCCTTCACCGGCTACATGCTGGTGGGCGGACTCGCCTTCGCCGCCCTGTTCGCGTACATCTCGGCGTCCCCGTTCGTGATGCAGGAGATCTACGGGGCATCGCCCCAGCTGTTCAGCCTGCTCTTCGGCCTCAACGCGGTCGGACTGATCACGGCCGGGCAGATCAACGGCAAGCTGCTCGTCGGGCGGGTCGGCCTCGACAAGGTGGTCGCCGTGGCGCTGACGGTGCTCACGCTCGCGGCCGCGGTGCTGCTGCTGATGACGGCGGGCGTGTTCGGCGAGGTGGGCCTGGTGCCGGTGGCCGCGGGCCTGTTCGTGCTGTCGGCGGCGATGGGCTTCGCCTCGCCGAACACCACGGCCCTGGCGTTGCTGCGCACTCCGCACGCGGCCGGTTCGGCCTCGGCCCTCATCGGCACGTCGTCGTTCCTCGTCGGCGCGGTCGCGTCTCCGCTGGTGGGCATCGCGGGCGAGGCGACGGCGGTCCCCATGGCCGTGGTCCAACTGTGCTGCGGGGTGGCGGCGCTGGCGTGCTTCGCGGTCCTGTGCCGCCCCTGGCAGCGCGACCGGTCCGGCCCGTCCGCGGCTGCCGCCGAGGGCTGAGCCCTACGCCCGCCGGCGGGGGCTGCCGAGCAGGTGGCGCCGGTCCCGGGGTCCGTCCAGGTGAAGAGGCCCGAGATCTCCGCGTCCGGCACGCGTACGTGCGCGGGCAGTGGGTCGGGGCCTGCGGCGGCCGGCATGGCGCCGCGGGCATGGCGCGGCAGCGTGGCAAGAGGCCCCGGACGCGGGGCAGTTCGCCGCAGGGCGCGGAGGTGGCGTCCTGGGCCGTCCGTGCGCGCCCGTTCCGGCAGGCCGGACGTGCCTAGAATCTTTCGGTGAACGCCTCCGCCCCCACCGCCGAGACCCTGCGCGGCGCCCTCGCCGGGCTGCTGGACGGCCTGCCGCCCCGGCAGGCCGCGCAGGCCGTCGAGCGGCTGATCGCCAACTACCGGGGCACCACCCCGACCGACTCCCCCGTGCTCCGCGACCGCTCCGACGTCGCCGCCTACGCCGCGTACCGGATGCCCGCGACCTTCGAGGCCGTACGGTCCGCGCTCGCGGCGCTGCGCGGGGCGGCGCCCGTGTGGACGCCGGCCACGCACACCGACATCGGCGGCGGCACGGGCGCGGCGAGCTGGGCGGTGGCCGACGCGTGGGAGGAGTCGGCGCCGGAGACGACGGTGCTCGACTGGGCGGAGCCCGCGCTGGAGCTGGGCCGCGAGCTGGCGCTCGCCTCGCCTTTCCCGTCGCTGCGGGCCGCGCGCTGGCAGCGCTCTCGGATCAGCTCGGCGCTCCGCATCGAGAGCACCGATCTCGTGACGGTGTCGTACGTCCTGAACGAGCTGTCCGAGGCCGACCGGGCCGCCGTGGTCGCCGAGGCGGCGCGTGCGGCGCAGGCCGTCGTGATCGTCGAGCCCGGGACGCCCGACGGCTACGAGCGGATCATCGAGGCCCGCGACGCGCTGATCGCGACAGGCCTCACCGTCGCCGCCCCCTGCCCCCACAGCGCGGCGTGCCCCATAGAGCCCGGCGCCGACTGGTGCCACTTCTCGGCCCGTGTCTCCCGCTCGTCCCTGCACCGGCAGGTCAAGGGCGGCTCGCTGGCCTACGAGGACGAGAAGTTCAGTTATGTCGCGGCCGTGCGCTTCCCCGCCGCTCCGGCGGACGCCCGGGTGATCCGCAAGCCGCAGATCCGCAAGGGCCTGGTCCTGCTGGACCTGTGCGCGAAGGACGAGGCGCTGCGCCGCGAGACGGTCACCAAGCGGCACGGCGACCGGTACCGCGCGGCACGCGACGCGGCGTGGGGCGACACGTGGCCGCCCCACGACGGTGACGGGGCCAACGCCTCAGGGGCGTAGCTCCTGGGTGCAGCACTTCACGCTGCCGCCGCCCTTGAGCAGCTCGCCCAGGTCCATGCCGATCGGCTCGAAGCCCCTCGCGCGCAGCGGCGGGAAGAGGCCGACCGCCGCCTGCGGCAGCAGCACGTGGCGGCCGTCGCTCACCGCGTTGAGGCCGAGGGCCGCCGCGTCGCTCCCGTCGGCGACGAGAGCGTCGGGGAACAGCCGGGCGAGCACCGCGCGGCTGCCGGGCGAGAACGCGCCCGGCCAGTACATGATCTCGTCGGTCCTGTCGTCGAGGACGGCGAGCGCGGTGTCCAGGTGGTAGTGGCGCGGATCGACGAGGTCGAGCCCGATGACGGGCCGGCCGAAGACCTCCTGGGCCTCGGCGTGCGACAGCGGACTGGACCGGAAGCCGCGCCCGGCCAGGATCCAGGAGGCGGTGACGGCGAAATCGCCCTCGCCCTCGTTGACGTGCCGGGGCTCGTGGACGTCGCTCCAGCCGTTCGCCCGGAACCAGTCCAGGTGGTGCGCGGCCTCGGCGGCCCGCTCGGCATGGGCGAAACGCGCGCCGAGCACGCGGCCGTCGACGACGGTTGCGCCGTTCGCCGCGTAGACCATGTCCGGCAGTCCCGGCCGGGCCGGAAGGATGTCGACGCGATGGCCGAGCGAAAGGTAGCGGTCGCGCAGGCTCTCCCACTGGAGCTGTGCCAGCGGCCGGTCCACCGGCTTGGTGGGGTCCATCCACGGGTTGATGGAGTACGTCACCTCGAAGTGCGCGGGTGGGCACATCAGGTAACGGCGTGGCGAGGCGTCACGAGGCAATGCGGGCTCCTCACGGCGGCGGGGGGCACGGTTGTGCGTGGAGCCATGGTGCGGCCTGGGCGGGCGCGCCGCCCTCTGCAGAAGGGGTGGTTCGGCGGGATGCACCGGCGCAGCCCTAGGCGAGACGTCTCGTCTTTCCGGTTGGTAGGTTGACGGCATGACCGAGGCCAGGACACCCGACTCCTCCCGCCGCAGCGAGCGCTCCCGCCGCGCGATCTACGAGGCCGCGCTCGCCCTCGTCGGCGAGGCGGGCTACGGGAAGACGACCATCGAGGGCATCGCCGCCCGCGCGGGCGTGGGCAAGCAGACCATCTACCGCTGGTGGCCCTCCAAGGCCGCCGTCCTGCTGGAGGCGTTCCTCGACCTGGCCGAGCAGGCCGCCGAGGAGGCGGGAGGGGGCGAGTACGAGATCCCCGACACCGGTGACGTCGAGGCCGACCTGCGCCTGGTGCTGCGCGCCACCGTGGACGAGATGAACAGCCCCGCCTACGACGCCCCCGCCCGCGCCCTCACCGCCGAGGGTGTGGTGAACCCCGAGGTCGGAGCCCAGTTCGTGGAGAAGCTCCTCGAACCGCAGCTCCAGCTCTACGTCACCCGGCTGCGCGCCGCCCAGGACGCGGGCCAGGTGCGCCGTGGCATCGACCTGCGCATCGCACTGGAGCTGTTCACCGGCCCCCTCGCGCACCGCTGGCTGCTGCGGACCCTGCCGCTCACCCACGACTACGCCGACGCGCTCGTCGACTACGCCGTCAACGGCCTCGCGCCGCGCCCCTGAAGCACCGCACTCCCGGAACGGTCGTACCCCGAAGCACCCCTGAGCCGCCGTGCGCCGGGGCCCCGCACCGGCGCGCCCGGCGCGCGCCGGGAACACATGAGCAGGCACCCCGGTTGGGGACAGTGGCCACCGGCAGCGCAGGATGGTGGGACCATGGCATTGTCCGCATGGGGCGAGCGTGAGGTGTGAGGGGATAGATGGGCGACGGTATCGGCCGCTTCCGCGGCACGGAGGGCAGGACGTCCCGGGAGAGCAGGCTGGCCCAGTGGTTGCGCCGCCGCACCGGGAACACGGAGGCGGAGGGCTCGCAGCGCGAGGCCCTGCTCCTGGCCACCGCTGCTGCCGGACTGCCGCTCGCGCCCGCCGCGTATCCCGTGGGTCCCAGCTGTTCCTGCGAGCGCATCGGCTGTCCCATCCCGGCCACGCATCCCGTGTCCTTCGCCTGGCAGACGCAGTCCACCACCGACCGGCAACAGATCGAGCGCTGGGCCCGCAACCAGCCCGAGGCCAACTTCATCACCGCGACCGGCATGGTCCACGACGTCCTGGACGTTCCGTTGGACGCCGGTCGCAGTGCTCTGGAGCGGCTGCTGGCGCAGGGCGTGGACGTCGGTCCCGTCGCCGAGTCCGGCGGCGCCGGGGAGCGGGGCCGGATGCTGTTCTTCACGGCGACGCGCGGCACGCCGGAGGACGAGGACGAGTGGTGGCCCTGCGAGCTGGACTGCCACCCCGAGACCATGGACGAGCACCCGGGCCTGCGCTGGCACTGCCGGGGCAGCTACGTGCTGGTGCCGCCCGCTCGTCTGCCGGGCGAGACCGAAGTGGTCTGGGTGCGCGGCGTGGAGCATCCGCTGCCCGATCCGCTGACCCTCCTGGAGACGCTGACGGACGCGTGTGCGCGCTACGCGGCGGGCGAGGACGAGTACGCCGGCCGCCACGAGGCCGCCTGGCCGCTGGGCCGCTGACCCCGGGCGTCGGCCTTTCGCGCCGACCGCACACGGGGCGTCCCTGCGCGCGCCCGACTCCCGTGCGGGCATGGCCCGTTGGCCCCGAGTGCCACGTGCCCGCCCGCGTACACCATCCCCTGGCGCGGGTGCCTCGTGTGCGTACCGCCGGACACGCCGAGGGTAGGCCGCGCCGCGTGGTCCCCTACGAGCCCTTGGCCGCCGTCAAGCCGGTCAGCCTGCCCAGTATGTCCGGCTGTCCGCCGCCGCTGCCCACAGGCACTGTGACCACCTGGCTGGAGACCCGCTCCTTGGTGATCGTGGACTTCACCTCGCCGGTGAGCAGCGCCTTCACATCCGGGACGACCTTCAGCCGCACGCCCTTGGCGGCGGTCTGACGCTCGAAGTTCTTCACCGAGAAGAACACCATCGCGCCGCCGTCCTGGGTGACGAGCCCCAGCGGCGCGAAGGCGCCGGTGTCCAGCGGCTGGTCGATGTACTGGGTGGACATGCCCAGCAGGGACGCGTTCTTCTTGCGCGTCTCGCGCCAGCCCGAGGTGTGCGGGCCCGCCTTGAAGTGCTCCGGCGTGCCGCTTTGCAGGTACGAGGCGTAGTCCTCGCTCAGGTTGCGCGGCGCGACCGCGAGCGCGGCGTCGTCCGGCGCGACCGGCTCCGCGTGGCCGTCCTGGTCCCGCTTGAAGGCCGGGATCGCCTTCGGCGACATGATCGCCAGGTACGCGGCCTTCCAGGTGTCCTGGACCCCCGCCTTCACGAAGACGACGAGCCAGCGGTTGTCCTGGACGCCGCCGTCGTCCCGGTCGCGGTTGGAGTCCGTGTCCGCGACGAACCAGCGCGGCCAGCCCGCCTTCTTCGGGATGACGTACGTGGCGTCCGCGAGCTCCAGCGGGACGTGCTGCGGGTTGCCGTCGGGGAAGTTGACCTGCCGGGCCTTCAGGCCCGCCTGGTTGATGGCGCCGAGCGCCCCGGTGACGTGCTGCGCGTCGAGGGCCGGGTCGTACGCCTTGTCCGCCTTGTTGTACGCCGCGGTGAAGTCGGCGAGCGCCTTCGCGGCCTCGGCCTCCGTCGCCGACGGGACGACTTCCAGCTCTCCGTGAATTGTCACGCACGCGCTCGCCGTCAGGGACAGCACCACTGTCGCCGCGAGCCCCGTCGCCGCCCGACCCAGCCTTCTCATCGGTTGCCTTCTGCTCCTCGCCCCGCACTGACCGTCCGAACCCTACCGGGGCCGGGAACAGGCCGGGCGCCGGGACCGGATACAGCACCCACACCGTGACGCATCCCGCCCGTCCAGGTGAAGAATTCGCCGGACGCGGGTGCTTGAATGCCCGCGTGAACCAACGCGACGTGTCCGACGTCATCGACGTCCTCCAGGTCTTCTGTGCCGGCGACGGCCGGTTCGGCAACGCCCTCGGCGTCGTCCGCGACGCGCGCCGCTACCCGGACCAGGTGTCCCGGCAGGCGCTCGCCGCGGAACTCGGCTACAGCGAGACCGTCTTCGTCGACGACGAGGAGCGTGGTGTCGTCGACATCTACACGCCGGGTCTGCGGCTGCCGTTCGCCGGTCACCCGCTCGTCGGCACGGCCTGGCTGCTGGACCTCGACGCGGTCCGCCCGCCGGCCGGCGAGGTGTGGGCACGCCACGACGGCGAGTTCACCTGGATCACCGCCCGTGCCGACTGGGCGCCGCCGCGGCAGCTCGTGCAGTACGCGTCCGCCGCCGAGGTCGACGCCCTGCCCGCGCCGCCGCCCGGAGAGGGCTGGCTCTACGCCTGGGCGTGGGAGGACGAGGCGGCCGGACGGGTGCGGGCGCGGGCCTTTCCGCGGCGCGAGGACACCATCGTGGAGGACGAGGCGACCGGCGCGGCGGCCCTGTTGCTCACCGACCGGCTGGGCCGGGCGCTGAACATCACCCAGGGCAGGGGCTCACAGATCCTGACCGCGCCGGGACCGGACGGCATCGTCGAGATCGGCGGTCGCGTGCGCCTCGCACGGCCCGCGTCCGAGGGGCAGCCGGCGCACGGGAGCGTGGGCCGTATCGCGCCTCTGCGGCGCGCCGAGCGGTCCCGCCTTCCGCACGCGGTGACGATGCCCTGACCGTGCCCCCCGGCGTCCGGGACCCGGGCGATCACGCGCTGAGCGGGAACTCGGCGTCGAGCTCGCGGAACACGGCGCTGTTGTGGTCGTACGCCCGCCTGCACTCGTCCACGATCCGCTGTTTCTCCAGGTCGTCCGCGTCGACCGCGTCCAGCAGCGCGCGGTAGGTCCGCTTGAACGCCGCCGGGTTGGGAACTGCCTCGAAGACGTAGAACCGCACGCCGTCGCCCTTGTGCGCGAAGCCCCACGCCTTCTCCGCCCGGTCGCGGACGACCTGCCCGCCGGACAGGTCCCCCATGTAGCGGGTGTAGTGGTGGGCGACGTACCCGGCGGGCCAGTCGCGGGCGCACTCGGCGATCCGCGCGGCGTACGCGGCGGTCGCCGGCAGCGCGCGCACGCCCGAGCGCCAGCCGGGACCCCGCAGATGCGCGAGATCGCGCTCCAGCTCCGGCGCGCGCATCAGCTCGGGCCGGACGAAGGGTCCGGCGACGGGATCGTCCCGCAGCGTCCCGGCCGCGTCCTCCAGTGCCCGGTAGACGAACCACAGCTGCTCGGTGTAGCGCGCGTACGCCGCGACCCCGAGCCTGCCGTCCAGCAGACCGCTCATGAACGAGGAGGTCCCGACCTGGGTGTGCTGCTCGTGCGAGGCGACGCGGATGAGCGTCGAAAAGGGTGTGCCGTTTGCGTCCACGGCGTGCCTCCAGGGCCGAAGGGCTGCTCAGGTTCGTCTGAGACAACCCGTTCCCGACGTCCTGTCGGTAAAACGCTACCCGCCTGTCGGGTCACGGCAACGTGAGAATCTCCGCGCCGGTTTCCGTCACCACCAGTGTGTGCTCGAACTGCGCCGTGCGCTTGCGGTCCTTCGTGACGACCGTCCAGCCGTCCGCCCACATGTCGTACTCGTACGTCCCCAGCGTCAGCATCGGCTCGATGGTGAACGTCATCCCCGGCTGGATGACAGTGGTCGCGTGTGCCGCGTCGTAGTGCGGGACGATCAGGCCGGAGTGGAACGACGAGTTGATGCCGTGGCCGGTGAAGTCGCGCACCACCCCGTAGCCGAAGCGCTTCGCGTACGACTCGATGACCCGGCCGATGACGTTGATCTGCCGGCCCGGCTTGACCGCCTTGATGGCGCGGTTGAGCGACTCCCGCGTCCGCTCCACCAGCAGCCGCGACTCCTCGTCGACGTCACCGCACAGGTAGGTGGCGTTGTTGTCGCCGTGCACGCCGTTGATGTAGGCGGTCACGTCCAGGTTCACGATGTCACCGTCGCGCAGGACGGTGGAGTCCGGAATCCCGTGGCAGATCACCTCGTTGACCGAGGAGCACAGCGACTTGGGGAAGCCGCGGTAGCCGAGCGTGGACGGGTAGGCGCCGTGGTCGCACATGAACTCGTGCGCGACGCGGTCGAGTTCGTCCGTCGTCACGCCGGGCGCGATGTGCTTGGCGGCCTCTTCCATCGCCTGCGCGGCGATGCGCCCCGCGATGCGCATCCGCTCGATGGTGTCGGAGTCCTGGACCTCCGGTCCGGTGTACGGGGTCGGCGCGGGCTTGCCCACGTACTCGGGACGGGCAATGGAGGCGGGGACGGAACGGGTGGGGGAGACCACCCCGGGAACGAGCAGCGACTGGCCAGACATGCCGCGAGTCTAACCGGGGGCGTCCTGCCCGCCGCCGGGCGTAGGCCCAGGCCCATGGGGCAGCATGGCCCTGGAGGAAGGAGCCGACGATGGCCCTGTTCAAGAAGCGCACGGTGGGCAAACCGGGCGAGTGGTACTACTGCCTGCAGCACAAGAAGGTCGAGGAAGGCCCGGAGTGCCCGGCGAAGGACCGCTTCGGGCCGTACACGTCCCGCGCGGAGGCGGAGCACGCGATGGAGACGGCGCGGGAACGGAACCTGGAGTGGGAGAACGACCCGCGCTGGCACGACGGGGCGGCGTCGCGCCCGGAGGGCGAGTAGGGGCGGGGGCGGGGCCGCTGCGCGGGTGTTCTCCCCGCCCCTTCCCGATGCTCGGGGCAACCGAACCGCCTCCGCACGGACGCCCCGCCGCGCTACCAGCGCGCCGGCGGCGGCTCCGTCAGCTGGTCCGCCAGCCGCGAGAGCCGGTCGCGGAAACGCAGGCGCCCCCGCCGCATCGGCCCGCCGTTCTCCCCGGCCGCCGCGCTCACCAGGTGCTGCACCATGTCCATGTCGATCTCGGCGGTCGTGTCCTCCGGCCCCGCCGCCGGGACCGTCAGCGCCTCGTGCGCCAGGCCCTGCACCTCCGGCTCGCCACCGTCCAGCGCGAGCACCGTCGCACCGGCCCGCCGGGCGTCGTGCACCCGCTCCAGCAAGCCCGCGTCGGGCAGCTCGGGCGCCACGACCAGCAGCGTCTCGCCCCGACGGGCCGCCTCCAGCCTGCCGAGCCCGACGGTCAGATGAACCGGGTCGCCGGGGCGCACCCGGTGGCGTACGAGCGTCGGCTCCAGCTCCGGCAGACCCGACCAGGCCGCTTCGTCCACCAGATGCGCGGCCAGATGCCACGGTTCGTACTCCCGCGTGCCCACCAGCAGCAGCCCGCCGCCCCGCTGCACCACGGACGTGCGCAGCACCGCGGCGAAGTGCCGGGTCGCGGCCGGCCACTCGGTCCCGGCGAGGACTTCGCGCAGCAGCGCGACACGTACGGCATCCATGGAGCCGCATCCTGCACCACGGGCCCGCGGCCGCGGGCGGGGTCGGTCCCGGCTCACCCGTTCGGGAGCCGTGTACCAGGAAGTAAGGTCGGGCCATGACTTCGAATGACAGCACGGGCACCGCGCCGAAGGCCCCCGCCAAGGACCCATGGGACCTCCCCGACGTCTCCGGCCTCGTCGTGGGTGTCCTCGGCGGCACCGGCGACCAGGGCCGCGGGCTCGCCTACCGGCTGGCCAAGGCGGGCCAGCGCGTGATCATCGGCTCGCGGTCCGCCGAGCGCGCCGAGGCCGCCGCGGCGGAGCTCGGCCTCGGCGTCGAGGGAGCCGACAACGCCGAGTGCGCCCGGCGCAGCGACATCGTGATCGTGGCCGTGCCGTGGGACGGCCACGCCAAGACGCTGGAGACGCTGCAGAAGGAGCTCGTGGGCAAGCTCGTCGTCGACTGCGTCAACCCGCTCGGCTTCGACAAGAAGGGCGCGTACGCGCTGAAGCCGGAGGAGGGCAGCGCCGCCGAGCAGGCCGCCGCGCTGCTGCCGGACTCGCGGGTGACCGCGGCCTTCCACCACCTGTCGGCCGTGCTGCTCCAGGACGAGTCGATCGACGAGATCGACACCGATGTGATGGTGCTCGGCGAGTCCCGCGCGGACACCGACATCGTCCAGGCGCTCGCCGCCCGCATCCCCGGGATGCGCGGAGTGTTCGCCGGCCGGCTGCGAGGCGCGCACCAGGTCGAGTCGCTCGTCGCCAACCTGATCTCGGTGAACCGCCGCTACAAGGCACACGCGGGGCTGCGCGTCACCGATGTGTGACCGGCGCCGCGACCGGATCCCGGACGCGACCGGGGTCCGGGAGCCGCGGGGCATGGGGGACACTGGAGGGACTCACCCCCTCCGAAGGACCCGACAGGAGCCGCACCCCATGCCCCGCCTCGCCCTCTACTCCCTCGTCGTCTGCGCGCTCTCCGTCGCCGCGGCGGTGCTGTCCTTCACACAGGGCATGTGGCTCGGGATCGTCTGGGTGCTGCTCGCCGGCCTGTCGTCGAACATGGCCTGGTACTACATCCGCCGCGCGAGGGCGCAGCGCGGGGCCGACGCGCCTTCCGTCTGAGGCCTCTTCCGTCTGACGTCTTTCCGTCTGACGCCCCAGGGCGCCCGCCCTACGTCTGTCAGTCGGCGACGCAGAAGTCGTTCTCGCCGTCCCAGAAGGTGAACAGGTCCCGGCCGCAGTAGATCTCGATCTGCTGCACGCCGAGCGCGTCCATCACGCCGTATATCGCGTCGAAGAAGACCCCGTTGACCTCGGGGATCCACAGGACCACGAAGACGGCGAGCAGGCCGAACGGCGCGAACGGCTCCACCTGGCGGCGCACCTTGTACGACAGCCAGGGCTCGATCACCCCGTAGCCGTCGAGGCCGGGCACCGGCAGGAAGTTCAGGATCGCGGCGGTGACCTGGAGCATCGCGAGGAACGCCAGGGCGAGCCGGAAGGGCAGAGGTACCCCGTCGAGGGCGCCCAGCCAGAACGGCGCCGTGCACACGACGGCGAACAGCACGTTCATCAGCGGACCCGCCGCGGAGACCAGGCTGTGCTTCCAGCGCTGCCTGATGCGGTGCATCTCGATGAAGACGGCGCCGCCGGGCAGGCCGATGCCGCCCATGATCACGAAGACGACGGGCAGCACGATGCTCAGCAGGACGTGCGTGTACTTCAGCGGATTGAGCGTCAGATAGCCCTTCGCGCCGACCGAGATGTCACCGCCGTGCAGCGCGGTGCGGGCGTGCGCGTACTCGTGCAGGCAGAGGGAGACGATCCACGCCGAGACCACGAAGAGGAAGACCGCGAGACCGGGGCTGGCCGCGAAGTCCGTCCACACGGCCCAGCCCGTCACCGCTGTCACCGCGGAGATCCCGATGAACACGGGACT
Source organism: Streptomyces sp. PKU-EA00015 (assembly GCF_013387495.1). Lineage (GTDB taxonomy): Bacteria > Actinomycetota > Actinomycetes > Streptomycetales > Streptomycetaceae > Streptomyces. The sequence goes on from NZ_JABZEE010000021.1 coordinate 66,039, forward strand.
GATCCTGCGGTCGCTGTGGCGCCTGGCAGCGGTGGTCATGGGGGCGGCTCCTGGGACGCGGGCGTGCGGGACCGTGGGACGGGGACGGGGACGGGACGGCGGTGCGGAGTAGACCGTACCGGTGACACGGGGGACAACGTCGCGGGGGGCCTCCCCGGTTCCTGCCCGTTCCGGCCCGCGGGATGCGCGCGACCCCACGGGGGACAGTGACCCGGTGCGCTTCTGTCTCCTCGGCACCACCCAGGCCGTCCGCGCCGACGGCACCCCCGTGGCGCTCGGCCGCGTGCCCTGCTGACCGGGCGCCCGGTCCCCCGTCGCCGTACTGGTCGACGAGGTGTGGGACGGCGCCCGCCGGCCGACGCGCAGGGCGCCGTACAGGCCCTCCCGGAGCCGGCCGCCCTGTGCGGGGCGCACCCGCTGGACGAGCCGCTCCAGGCCCTGCGGATCCGCGCCCTGCGCGACACGGGACGGGCGGCGCAGGCGCTCGCCGCGTACGACGAGGTGTGCAAGGAACCGGCGGACCGGATCGGCGCGGACCCGGTGCCGAACTGCTCGCCGTGTACGGGGAGTTGCTCACCCCCGCTGCTCCCGCGGCTTACGAGCCTCGTCGGCCGCGAGCCGGAACTGCGCGACGTCAGGGCCGATTTGGGACGCGCCCGGCTCGTGACGCTGATCGGGCCCGGCGGCGCGGGCAAACCCGGCTCTTGCTGGGGGCCGCCGAGCACACGGCCGCCCGGCGCCGACCGGCCCTGGCCGGGCGGCGTGTGGCTCGCGGAACTCGGGCCCGGGGACGACCCGGAGACCGTGCCCGAGACGGTGCTCACCGCGCTCGGCGGCTGTCATGCGGTCCACGGTGTGGGCGCACCGACAGACCGCCGACAGAGTGCCGACACGTGGCCGGCATACCGTCGACGGCCGGTGTTCGCGCAGGTCAGGTGCCGGACTTCGCGTAATCCCCGAAGCCGACCCAGTCGAGCATGACGCACGGCTCGTCCCCGACGACGTAGGCGTCGTGCCCGGGTGCGATGGTGACGAACTGGCCCGGTTCCACGTCGGTCGTCTCGCCGTCGTCCATGGTGATCTTCATCCGGCCGCTGACGACGTAGCCCGTATGGGCCGCCATGCAGCTGTCCGTCCCGGCGATGGGCTTGACGTGGGTGGACCAGCGCCATCCCGGCTCGAAGACCGCCCGGCCGACCGGCCCCTGGTCCGTGTTGAGGAGGTCGAGCCTTCCCTTGCCCTCGGTGAATTCCCGTGTCTCGTCGGCCTTGTCGAACGTCCTGCTCACAATTCCGGCCATGGTCATCTGCCTCCTGGCGAATTTGCGGCGCACCCCCGAGACCACTTTCCACAGTACGCCGAGGGTCCGTGCCGCAGCCTCACCCGGGCATGCCGACAGCCCGCCGACGGGGGAAGATCGGCGGGCTGTCGTCCGTACCGGCAGTGGTCAGTGGAAGGTGTGCTCCTCGGCGGGGAACGCCCCGCCCTGCACGTCCTCGGCGAACGCCTTCGCCGCGTCGCCCAGGACGCGGCGCAGGTCCGCGTACTGCTTGGTGAAGCGCGGCACCTTGCCGCCCGTCAGGCCCGCCATGTCCGTCCACACGAGGACCTGAGCATCCGTGTCCGGTCCGGCGCCGATGCCGATGGTCGGGATGTGCAGGGAGCGGGTGACCTCGGCGGCGACCTCGGCCGGCACCAGCTCCAGCACGACCGCGAACGCGCCCGCGTCCTGCGCCGCCTTGGCGTCGCGGATCAGCCGGTGGGCGTCCTCGTCGCCGCGGCCCTGCACGCGGTAGCCCATGGTGTTCACGGACTGCGGGGTCAGGCCCAGGTGGGAGACGACCGGGATGCCGGACTCGACGATCAGCTCGGTCTGCGCGAGCGAGCGCTCGCCGCCCTCCAGCTTGACCGCGCCCACGCCCGCTTCCTTGACGAGCCGGGTCGCGTTGCGCAGGGCCTGGACCGGGCCCTCCTGGTACGAGCCGAACGGCAGATCGCCGACGATCAGGGCGCGCCGGGTGCCCCGGACGACGGCGGCGGAGAGCAGCGTCATCTCGTCCATCGTCACGGGGACGGTGGTCTCGTAACCGAGGTGACAGTTGCCCATCGAGTCACCGACGAGCATGACCGGGATGCCGGCCTCGTCGAAGACGGACGCGGTCATCGCGTCGTACGCGGTGAGCATGGCCCACTTCTCGCCGCGCTCCTTGGCGGCGGCGATGTCGTGGACGGTGATGCGCCGCCTCTGCGAGCCGCCGTAGAGCGCCTTGCTGTCGGAGGGGCGGGCGGCGGGCTGGGTCTGCGCAGCCTGAAGCGTCATGGCTGATCCGGCTCCTTGTTGTCATCTCGAGGCGCCCTGACGGCGTCCCCGGACCGCCTCCATGGTGGCACTACGTGCCGCCCGGACGGAAGAGGACCTCGTGTCGCGGGGTTACTTTACGAGACGGTTTCGTATCGAAATGGTTAGGCTGGGTCCATGACCAGCCCCTCCGGGGCCGCCACGGCGCCCCGCGTACCCGAGGCCGTCCACCGCAGACGCTGGGCGACCCTCGCCGTCCTGATGCTCAGCCTGCTGATCGTGGTACTGGACAACTCGATCCTGAACGTGGCGGTGCGGACGATAGCCGCACCCCCGCCCACCGGCCTGGGCGCCACCCAGGGGCAGCTGGAGTGGGCGATCAACGCGTACACGCTCGTCTTCGCCGGACTGCTCTTCACGGCGGGACTGATCGGCGACCGCATCGGCCGCAAGAAGGTGCTGCTCTTCGGCATCGCCGTCTTCGGCGTGGGGTCGGCGCTCGCCGCGTTCTCCGCCTCCCCCGTCGAGCTGATCGCCTACCGGGCCATGATGGGCCTCGGCTCGGCCTTCGTCATGCCGGCCACGCTCGCCGTCCTGATGAACGTCTTCGAGCGCGACGAACAGCCCAAGGCGATCGGCATCTGGACCGGCAGCGTCGGCGTCGCCGTCGCGATCGGCCCGATCACCGGAGGACTGCTGCTGGAGCACTTCTGGTGGGGCTCGATCTTCCTGGTCAACGTGCCGGTCGTGATCATCGCCCTGGTGGCGATGGTCCTGCTGGTCCCCGAGTCGAAGGACCCGGATCCGGGCCGTATGGACCCGCTCGGCGTCGTCCTGTCCATCGTCGGCCTCGTCCTGCTGGTGTCCGGCATCATCCACGGCGGCGAGCTCGCCGACTTCACCGCCCCCTCCGTGGTCCTCCCTCTCCTGGCCGGCGTGGTGGTGCTGGCCGGCTTCGTACTGCACGAGAAGCGGAGCGACCACCCGGCGATCGACATGTCGTACTTCGGCAGGCCGGCGTTCGCCGCCTCCATCGCCGCGGGCGCCCTGGGCTTCTTCGCGCTCATGGGCGTGACCTTCATCTCCGCGTTCTACCTGCAGAGCGTGCGGGGCCACAGCGCGCTGGAGGCCGGGATGCTGATGGTGCCGCTGGCGGTGACGCAGGTGGTGTTCGCCCCGCGGGCCCGCCTGGTGGTGGACCGCTTCGGCGCACGTGCCGTGTGCGCGGTGGGCATGCTGATGGTCGCGGCGGGACTCGGCTCGTTCGGGTTCTTCGACGCGTCGACGCCGCTGTGGGTGCTGGAGGCCGTCTTCTTCGTCCAGGGCACGGGCATGGCGCACGTCATGACGCCGGTGACGGTGTCCGTGATGCAGACGCTGCCGAGGGAGAAGGCCGGTTCGGGCTCGGCGATCAACAACACGTTCCGGCAGGTGGGCGGCGCCCTGGGCGTCGCTGTGCTCGGCTCGGCGCTGTCCGCGCGCTACCGGGGCGAGATCGAGCCCTACCTGACCGGCCTGCCGGCCGGGGCGCGGGAGGCGGCGGGCGAGTCGGTCGAGTCGACGCTCGCCGCGGCGCAGCGCCTGGGCCCCGCGGGCAAGGCGCTGACGACCCCGGCGCACGAGGCGTTCCTGAGCGCGATGCACCTGACGGCGCTCGGTTCGGCGGGCGTGGCGGTGATCGGCGCGGTGGTGGTGGCGTTGTTCCTGCCCGGCCGGGTCGGGCCACAGGCGGAGGAGCCCGAGCCCGAGCAGGTGCCGGTGAGGACCGAGCCACCAGGGGCGTGAGCGGTGTGAAGAGCCTGCGGGAGAATGGCCGGATGGCGGCGAGAGGCGGAGCGACGGTGCCCCCCGGGCAGCACGGTACGCACGGGCGGGACGGGCGGGGGTCGGACGCGCGCGGGCCGGGCTCCGGCGCGCATGCCCACGGAGGGGACGCGCGCGGGTCCGGCTCCGGGGCACACGCGCACGGGCCGGACGCCCGGGTGGCGGGCTACGGCGCGCACGGACCCGACGCGGGGAAGCCGGGCACCCAGGCGCACGCGCACCAGCCCGCCGCGCCGCCGGCCCGCCGCGGGCGACCCCGCAGCGAAGCCGTCGAGCGGTCCATCGTCGACGCCGTCGTCCGCCTCCTCGAAGAGGGCGTGGCCATCTCCGACCTCTCCATCGAGCGCATCGCCCGCACCGCCGGGGTCGGCAAAGCCACCATCTACCGCCGCTGGGAGGGCAAGGAGTCCCTCCTCGTCGATGTCGTTCGCTCCATGGAGCCCGTGGACCCGCCCCTTCCCGGCACCTCCGTACGCGACGACCTCGTGGCCCTCGTCGAGATGCTGCGCCGCCGCGGCCTCGCCAAGCGCTCCTCCGCCCTCCTGCACAACGTCTTCGCGCAGATGCAGAGCTATCCCCGGCTCTGGGAGATGTACCACCGCATCGCCGTCACTCCCCGCCGCGAGCGCATGGACGCCGTCCTGCGGCGCGGCGTCGAGAACGGGGAGATACGCGACGACGTCGACTTCGACCTGCTCGGCGACATGTTCGTGGGGCCCATGCTCGTACGCACCGTGCTGCGGCCCGAGTCGACGCCCGGACCGGGCAGCGCCGAGCGGATCGTGGACACCGTGCTGCGCGGGGTGCGGCCGCCCGGCTGAACACGGCGTGAGAATGTGCGCGTTCTGTCACAGCCGCCCCACCTGGGGCGATACCAGGAACCCCTGATGCGGACCCGTCGTCATCGTGGCAGTAGGGCCGTCCGCGGACGGCGGAGTGACCACCGGTCATCCCCTAGGGTGCCGAGGGGGCCCGCGGGACCCCGGACTGCCCGACGGCCTAGGGTCCTTCGAGGAAAGGGGCCCGAGGCCCGGGGGAGCGGCGCGGCGCGACCACCGGTGTGACAGCAAGGCAGTGAGGACAGCTCTATGGCGCAGGCGTACACAGCGGAGACGGGGAACGGCACGGTGGGGACACGGCCATCCGGACCCCGCTTCCGGAGCGAGCGCTGGCGCGGCGACCGGGGCATCTGGCGGCGGGGCATCCTGCTCGCGCTGATCGCCGTACTGGTGGCGTTCCTGATGATCCTGCACGCGCACATCCCCAACCGCATCGGGAATCTCGGCAGCCTCACCGAGACGTTCCTGCCCTGGCTCGGCCTGTTCGTGCCGCTGATCCTCGTCGGTGCGCTGGTGCGCCGCTCGGCCACGGCGCTGATCGCGCTGCTCCTGCCGCTCGTGGTCTGGCTCAACCTGTTCGGCGGCCTGCTCACGGGTAAGTCGTCGGCGAGCGGCGGCGATCTGACGGTCGCCACCCACAACGTGAACGCCGGCAACCCCGACCCGGCCGACACCGCCCTGGACGTCGCGGCCTCGGGCGCGGACGTGCTCGCGTTGCAGGAGCTGCCGGGCGGACAGGTGGCGGCGTACGAGAAGGCGCTGGCGAAGACGTACAGGTACCACGCGGTCGAGGGCACGGTCGGGCTGTGGAGCAAGTACCCGCTCTCGGGTGCGGCGCCGGTGGACATCCGGCTGGGCTGGACCCGCGCGATGCGCGCGACGGTGGCGGCGCCGGGTGGCGAGGTGGCCGTGTACGTGGCGCACCTGCCGTCGGTGCGCGTGAAGATGAACGCGGGCTTCACGGCCAACCAGCGGGACAACAGCGCGGACGCGCTGGGGGAGGCGATCGCGCGGGAGGGTCTCGACCGTGTGGTGCTGCTCGGCGACCTCAACGGCACGATGAACGACCGCTCCCTGAACGCGGTCACGTCGCAGATGCGCTCGACGCAGGGGGCGGCGGGGGACGGCTTCGGCTTCAGCTGGCCGGCGGCGTTTCCGATGGCGCGGATCGACCAGATCATGGTGCGGGGGGTGGAGCCGGTGTCGTCGTGGACCCTGCCGAGGACGGCCAGCGACCACTTGCCGATCGCGGCCCGCGTCGGTCTGTGACGTTCCCCACCCCGCCCCTTCCCTGACCCGGGGCTCCGCCCCGGACCCGGCCCCGGCACGCCCTGCCGGGTGGTCCTGTCGGGGCTCCGCCCCGAGCCCCGCGCCTCAATCGCCGGCGGGGCTGGTCCTCGGTCTTGTCGGGGCTGCGCCCCGGGCCCTGCGCCTCAACCTGCCGGGGGCGGTCCTGTCGGGGCTCCGCCCCGATCCCTGCGCCTCAATCGCCGGCGGGGCTGGAGTGCGGCGGTCTTGTCGGGGCTCCGCCCCGAACCGGCACGGCCCTGCCGGGGGCGGTCCTGTCGGGGCTGTGGCCCCGAGCTGGCCCCGAGCCCTGCGCCTCAATCGCCGGCGGGGCTGGAGTGCGGCGGTCTTGTCGGGGCTCCGCCCCGAACCGGCACGGCCCTGCCGGGGGCGGTCCTGTCGGGGCTGTGGCCCCGAGCTGGCCCCGAGCCCTGCGCCTCAATCGCCGGCGGGGCTGGAGTGCGGCGGTCTTATCGGGGCTCCGCCCCGGAACCGGCACGGCCCTGCCGGGGGCGGTCCTGTCGGGGCTCGGCCCCGAGCCCTGAGCCTCAATCGCCGGCGGGGGCTGGTTCTCGGTCTTGTCGCGTCTGCGCCCCGGACCCGGCGCCGTCCAGCCGGGGGCGGTCTTGTCGGGGCTCCGCCCGGAACCGGCACGGCCCTGCCAGGGGCGGTCCTGTCGGGGCTCCGCCCCGAGCCCCGAGCCCCGCGCCTCAAGCGCCGGCGGGGCTG
>NZ_JABZEE010000022.1 GCF_013387495.1 Streptomyces sp. PKU-EA00015
TCGGTCTTGTCGCGTCTGCGCCCCGGACCCGGCGCCGTCCAGCCGGGGGCGGTCTTGTCGGGGCTCCGCCCGGAACCGGCACGGCCCTGCCAGGGGCGGTCCTGTCGGGGCTCCGCCCCGAGCCCCGAGCCCCGCGCCTCAAGCGCCGGCGGGGCTGGAGTGCGGTGGTCCTGTCGGGGCTCCGCCCCCGGCCCAGTACCGGCCTCCGACCGCGGGCCCGGCCGGGCCGGCGATGTCCGTGCGGGTGCCCCCCGCGACCGGCTCCCACTCATGGCCGGCAGGGTGTCGCGGTACGGGGTCCGGGGCCTGCCCCGGTTACGGGAAGGGGCGGGGTGGGGGAGGAAAACCTTGCGCAACCCACCGTTCACCGCCGGGAACAAA
>NZ_JABZEE010000023.1 GCF_013387495.1 Streptomyces sp. PKU-EA00015
GGAAAACCTTGCGCAACCCACCGTTCACCGCCGGGAACAAAACATCTGAGACCATTTGTTCCGAGAACGAACTTACTCGGAAAGGCCCTCCCCTCATGCCCTTGGCGCTACTCGCCCTCGCCGTATCCGCCTTCGGCATCGGAACCACCGAATTCGTCATGATGGGCCTCCTGCCCAACGTCGCCGACGACCTCGGTACCTCCGTCCCCACGGCCGGACACCTCGTCTCCGCCTACGCCCTCGGCGTCGTCATCGGAGCCCCGCTCCTGACCGCCCTCGGCTCCCGCGTGCCCCGCAAGCGGATGCTCCTGCTGCTCATGGCGCTCTTCACCCTCGGGAACCTCGCCTCCGCGCTCGCCCCCGGCTTCGGCACCCTCCTCGCGGGCCGCGTCCTCGCCGGGCTGCCGCACGGCGCGTTCTTCGGCGTCGGCGCCGTCGTCGCCGCCCGGCTGGTCCGCGAGAACCGGCAGGCCCGCGCCGTCGCCACGATGTTCCTCGGGCTGACCGTCGCCAACATCGTCGGCGTCCCCGCCGCCACCGCACTCGGCCAGCACCTCGGCTGGCGCGCCACGTTCCTCGTCGTCACCGCCATCGGCCTCCTCGCGATGGCCGCCCTCGCCCGGCTCGTCCCGCACATGCCGCTCGACGCCCACCAGAGCGTCGGCCGGGAGCTGCGCGCACTCGGCGACAGGCAGGTCGTCCTCGGCCTGCTGACCGCCGTCTTCGGGTTCGCCGGCGTCTTCGCCGTGTACGCGTACCTGGCCTCGATGACCACCGAGGCCATGGGCCTCGCGGAGGCGTCCGTCACACTCGTGCTCGCCCTGTTCGGCATCGGCATGACACTGGGCGCGCTCGTCGCGGGGCCGCTCACCGACCGGGCGCTGCGCCCGACCCTGTACGGCTCCCTCGCCGCGCTCGCCCTCGTCCTGGTCGCGTTCCCCTTCACCGTGCACACCACGTGGCTCGCGCTCACGGCCGTCGTCGTCCTCGGCGCGGTCGGCTTCCTGACCACCACCCCGCTGCAGATGCTCGTGATGCGCAAGGCGCAGGACGCGCCGACGCTCGCCTCGGCCTCCAACCACTCGGCGTTCAACCTCGCCAACGCGGGCGGCGCCTGGCTCGGCGGCGCGGCCATCGCGGCCGGCTGGGGCTGGACGTCGCCGGCCTTCGTCGGCGCCGTCCTGACCGTCGTGGGTCTCGCGATCGCCGCCGCGGCCGGACTGCTCGACCGCGACGGAAAGGGGGCCTCCCGCGTGATCGCCGCAGGAAGCCCCCGTACACCGGAGCCGGTCAGCTCGTCGTCTCGCGCCACCGGTTCGTGATCGGCAGCCGCCGGTCCTTGCCGAAGCCCTTGGCCGAGATCTTGGTGCCCGGCGGGTACTGGCGCCGCTTGTACTCCGCCGTGTCCACCAGCCGCAGCGTCTTCGTCACCAGCTCCTCGTCGAAGCCAGCCGCGACGATCGCGTCCTTGCCCTGATCACGGTCGACGTACAGCTCCAGGAGGCGGTCCAGCAGGTCGTAGTCGGGCAGCGAGTCGGTGTCCACCTGGCCCGGGCGCAGCTCGGCGCTCGGCGGCTTCGTGATCGACGCCTCCGGGATCGGCGGGGTCTGGCCGCGCTCCTCGGCGGCGCGGTTGCGCCACTGCGCGAGCCGGAAGACGGACGTCTTGTAGACGTCCTTGATCGGCCCGTACGCCCCGACCGAGTCGCCGTACAGCGTCGAATAGCCCACGGCCAGCTCGGACTTGTTGCCCGGCGCGAGCACGATGTGGCCCTCCTGGTTGGACAGGGCCATCAGCATCGTCCCGCGCAGCCGCGACTGGAGGTTCTCCTCGGCCAGCCCGGTGAGCCCCAGCGAGCCCATGTACGCGTCGAACATCGGCTCGATCGGTACGGTCCGGAAGTTCAGCCCGGTCCGGCGCGCCAGCTCGGCGGCGTCGCCCTTGGAGTGGTCGGAGCTGTACTTGGACGGCATCGAGACGCCGTAGACGTTCTGCGCTCCGAGGGCGTCGCACGCGATGGCCGCGACGAGGGCGGAGTCGATGCCGCCGGAGAGGCCGACGAGGACGGACCGGAAGCCGTTCTTGGCGGCGTACGCGCGCAGGCCGACGACCAGCGCGGAGTACACCTCCTCGTCGTCGTCGAGCCGGTCGGCGTAGCCGCCGGTGAGCTCGGCCTCGTACGCGGGCAGCGGCTCCTCGGACAGCACGACGCGGTCGACGGTCAGGCCGTCGTCCACGACGCCGGTGGGCGCGTCGGCGGCGGCCGCGGGCAGGTCCAGGTCCAGTACGACGCAGCCCTCGGCGAACTGGGGTGCGCGGGCGATCACTTCGCCGTCGGCGCCCACGACGATGGAGTCGCCGTCGAAGACGAGCTCGTCCTGCCCGCCGATCATCGCCAGGTACGCGGTGGTGCAGCCGGCCTCCTGGGCGCGCTTGCGCACCAGCTCCAGGCGGGTGTCGTCCTTCTCGCGCTCGTACGGCGAGGCGTTGATCGAGACCAGCAGGCCGGCCTTCGCACTGCGGGCCGCCGGCACGCGGCCGCCGTCCTGCCACAGGTCCTCGCAGATCGCGAGCGCGACGTCGACGCCGTGGACGCGGACGACCGGCATGGTGTCGCCCGGCACGAAGTACCGGAACTCGTCGAAGACGCCGTAGTTGGGCAGGTGGTGCTTGGCGAAGGTCAGTACCACCTCGCCGCCGTGCAGCACGGCGGCGGCGTTCTGCGGAGCGCCGGCGGGCTGGCCGTACCTGGGCTGGGCCGTCTCGGAGCGGTCCAGGTAGCCGACGACGACCGGCAGGTCCCCGAACCCCTCGGCGGCGAGCCGCGAGGCGAGCGCCGGCAGCGCGGCGCGGGACGCCTCGACGAAGGACGAGCGCAGGGCCAGGTCCTCGACGGGGTACCCGGTGAGCACCATCTCGGGGAACGCGACGAGGTGCGCCCCCTGCTCGGCGGCGTGCCGGGTCCAGTGGACGATGGCCTCGGCGTTGCCGGCGATGTCACCGACGGTCGAGTCGATCTGATTCAGAGCGATGCGTAGTTGAGGCACGCGGCTCAGTGTAATCGTCTTTCTGACGCGATGTCTCGGGACGGGGGGCGAGCGGCTCGTGCCGGCAGGCCCCGTACCGACAGCCACCCGCACCCCGCGGCGAGGGGCCGCGGGTGCGGGTGGCTGTCCGGCCGCCGGACCGCACCCCGCGCAGTCGTCCGGCCGCCGGGACCCGCGGCGCGCAGCGCACGCACGGGCCCGGGGCGTCGGTGCGGCACGAGCGCGCCGCACCGACAGGCTGCTACGAACGAGGTCCGGTCGCCGCGTACACGCGTTCCGCCCAGCCCGCGATCTGGTCCTCGTTGAGGTGCTGTGCCAGATCGGCCTCGCTGATCATGCCCACCAGGCGCTTGTTCTCGATCACCGGCAGGCGGCGGATCTGGTGGCCCTGCATCTCGCGCAGCACCTCCTCGACGTCGGCGCCCGCGTCGATCCAGCGCGGCGTGCCCTTGGCCATCTCGCCCGCCGTCACCTTCGACGGGTCGTGCCCCATGGCGACACAGCCCACGACGATGTCACGGTCGGTGAGGATGCCGCAGAGGCGTTCGTCGGCGTCCGCGATGGGCAGAGCGCCCACGTTCATCTCGCGCATCATCTGTGCGGCGCGGTCGAGGGTCTCGTTCGCGGGAATCCACTGGGCCCCCGCGTGCATGATGTCTTTGGCCGTGGTCATCGAACGTGCCTCCTGGATGCCGGAAGACCCCGAGCCATCCCATTGTGGTTGCGCCTTTCGGCGTACGCGACCGCTGCGGTCACCGGCCCCGAAGCACGTGGGCCCGGCACGTCACCACGCGGTGACGGGCCGGGCCCGCGGTCTTCCGTACGGTCAGGCGAGCGGCTCGGCGCCGCGCTTCTTCAGCAGGCCGACCATCAGCTCGACCTCCGAGCGCTGCGCGTCCACCATGCCCTGCGCCAGATCGCGCTCCGTGGCGACGGTGCACAGGTCCACGCAGCCCTGGGCCATGGCCACACCGCCGTTGTGATGGTTGATCATCAGCTGGAGGTAGAAGACCTCCGCCTGCCGGCCGCTGAGCCCGCCCAGCCGCTCCAGCTCGTCCTTCGTCGCCATGCCCGGCATCAGCCGGCCGTCGTCCGCCGCGCCGCCGGCGTGGCCCGAGCCGTGTCCGCCGTGGGCGGAGCCGTCCGCGGACGAGGCGTCCGTGCCCTGGTGCATCCATTCCATCGGCTCGCGGCCGGCGACGACCTTGGGCAGCTCCCACAGGTCGAGCCAGCCCAGCATCATGCCGCGCTGGTTGGCCTGCGTGTTGGCGATGTCGTACGCGAGCCTGCGCACCTCCTCGTCCTTCGTCCGGTCCCGGACGATGAACGACATCTCCACCGCCTGCTGATGGTGGACCGACATGTCCCGGGCGAAGCCGGCGTCCGCCGAATCCCCCGTGGGCGTACGCGCGGCGGACGTCTCCCCGCCCGCGGAGGCCACCGTGGCGGCACCGGCGAACAGCAGCGCGAGCACGACCGCGGTGATCGCGGCCCAGTGCGTGCGCGTCATGCCGCTCACTTCCCGCTCAGCCCGCCCGTGCAGGCCGCACCGGGCTCGGGCGTCTGCGGACCCTGCACGTACTTGGTGAAGAACTGGTTCACGCGCGGGTCGTCGGCCGAGTCGACCGTGACCTGCTTGCCCCAGGCGCTCAGCATGATCGCGCCCTTCTGGTCCTTGTACGGGCTCATCAGCGAGTACGGGGTCTTCGCGACCTTCTCGCCGAGCTTCTTCACATCGGCCTCGGCGGCCTTGTCGGTGTACGTCACCCAGACCGCGCCGTGCTCCAGCGAGTGGACGGCGTTCACGTCCGGGACGGGCTCGGTGTAGACGTCGCCGTTGCAGTTCATCCACACCTGGCTGTGGTCGCCGCCGACCGGCGGAGCCATTTCGTACTTCACCTGGGTGTCGACGTGGTTGCGGCCCAGCTTCTTCGCGTCCCAGCTCTGCTCGTCGGTCACCGGCGCCTTGGCCGCGGCGACCTCCTGTTCCTTCTCCTCGGACTTCTTGTTGAGGACGAAGCCGCCGAAGCCGACGAGCGCGGCGACGACGAGGGTGCTGACACTGATCGTGATGATGCGGTTGCGGCGCTCGCGCGCCTGCTCGGCGCGGCGCATCTGCTCTATTCGGGCCCGGCGGTCGTTGGTCGTGTTGCGGGAAGCCATCGTGGGGTCGTCCTTCGTGAGGTCTGCGGGGGTGTCTGTCGGTGCGCGGGAAGTGAGCGGGCGGACTACGCCCGCAGCACTTGAAGGACGTGCAGGTCGGGAGCCCGGGGCAGGGCGCCGGTCCGCGGCGGTCCGCCGCCGTCGGCCGGCGCCGCCGTGTACGGGAGCTCGGCGGCCGCGGCCAGCGGAGCGTCGAGCGGGGGTGCGGTGAGCACGGCCGGACCCAGCACCGGCAGCAGACCGCAGTCGCCCCGGTCGTACGGGCAGCTGAACACGGCCGAGGGCTCGGGGCCGCCACCGGTGGCACCGGGTGCCCGCACGGCCGCGGCCTCGTGTGCAGCCCCCCGGTGGGGGGCGGGCGCCGACGGGCCCAGGCAGATGAAGAGCGCACCGAGCAGCGTCGCCACGGAGCTCAGCAGAGCCGTGGGACGCGCACTGCGCGAGACGCGGTCGCTCCGCGAACCCCTCATGGCCCGAGATCGTAGTAGGCGCACGGGCGGTGCAGGCCGGACGGGGAGAGAAACCTCACGGGTCGCGGGGCGGACAACCGGCGAGAACCGCTCGAAGGCCCCGGCGCCCGAAGCGACGGGACCCCCGGGCGCCCGTGAGGACCTTCACAGGGCCCCGGAGGAGGTGAGGCACCCCTCAGGGTCGTCTCCGGATGTGCCCTGGCCCACAATGGGCACAACCGCCCTGCGCAACGTGCCCGAAACCCGTGAGTGGCATCCTCGGAGCGGTGGGCAGGCGGCAGACAGGCGGCGGGACCGGCAAGGAATGGTGGAAATGGATAAGCAGCAGGAATTCGTGCTCCGCACGCTCGAGGAGCGCGACATCCGCTTCGTGCGCCTGTGGTTCACCGACGTGCTCGGCTTCCTCAAGTCCGTCGCCGTGGCCCCCGCCGAGCTGGAGCAGGCCTTCGACGAGGGCATCGGCTTCGACGGCTCCGCGATCGAGGGCTTCGCACGCGTCTACGAGTCGGACATGATCGCCAAGCCGGACCCCGGCACCTTCCAGATCCTGCCGTGGCGCGCGGAGGCCCCCGGCACCGCCCGGATGTTCTGCGACATCCTGATGCCCGACGGGTCGCCGTCCTTCGCGGACCCGCGCTTCGTGCTGAAGCGCATCCTCGCCAAGACCTCCGACCTGGGCTTCACCTTCTACACCCACCCGGAGATCGAGTTCTTCCTGCTGAAGGACAAGCCGGTCGACGGCACCCGCCCCACCCCCGCGGACAGCTCCGGCTACTTCGACCACACCCCGCAGCACGTGGGCATGGACTTCCGCCGCCAGGCCATCACGATGCTGGAGTCCATGGGCATCTCGGTGGAGTTCAGCCACCACGAGGGCGCGCCGGGCCAGCAGGAGATCGACCTGCGCTACGCGGACGCGCTGTCGACGGCCGACAACATCATGACGTTCCGCCTGGTCATGAAGCAGGTCGCGCTGGAGCAGGGCGTCCAGGCCACGTTCATGCCGAAGCCGTTCTCGGAGTATCCCGGCTCCGGCATGCACACCCACCTGTCGCTCTTCGAGGGCGACCGCAACGCCTTCTACGAGTCGGGCGCCGAGTACCAGCTCTCCAAGGTCGGCCGCTCGTTCATCGCGGGCCTGCTGCGGCACGCCGCCGAGATCTCGGCCGTCACCAACCAGTGGGTCAACTCCTACAAGCGCATCTGGGGCGGCTCGGCCCGCAGCGCCGGCGCCGGCGGCGAGGCCCCCTCGTACATCTGCTGGGGCCACAACAACCGCTCCGCTCTGATCCGCGTCCCGATGTACAAGCCGGGCAAGACCGGCTCGGCCCGTATCGAGGTGCGCTCGCTGGACTCCGGCTGCAACCCGTACCTGTCGTACGCGGTCCTGCTCGCGGCGGGCCTCAAGGGCATCGAGGAGGGCTACGAGCTCCCCGCGGGCGCGGACGACGACGTGTGGGCGCTGTCGGACGCGGAGCGCCGCGCGATGGGCATCGCCCCGCTCCCGCAGAACCTGGGCGAGGCGATCGACCTGATGGAGCGCAGCGAGCTCGTGGCCGAGACGCTGGGCGAGCACGTCTTCGACTTCTTCCTGCGCAACAAGAAGCAGGAGTGGGAGGAGTACCGCTCCGAGGTCACGGCCTTCGAGCTGCGCAAGAGCCTGCCGGTGCTGTAGGGGCCTTCCGGGGGCCGGGGCGCGCTCCCGGCGGCTTCCGGCGCCGCAGAGCCTGCGAGGCGGGCCCTTTCCTCCTGCGGATGCGAAGTCCGCAGGGTGCCGTGACCCTGGGAGGGACGGGGGACCCTGCGGCGAGGAGGAAAACCCCATGTCCATGATGGACAAGATCAAGAGCATGCTCAAAGGCCACCCTCAGCAGACGAACCAGGGCATCGAGAAGGCCGGCGACTACGTGGACGACAGGACCCAGGGCAAGCACAGGCGCCACGTGGACACGGCCCAGGACCGGATGAGGGAGCAGCTCGGCGGTGAGGGCGGCCGGCCCGGCCCCGCCCCCGGCCCGGACCGCGGCCCGGACGAGCCGCCGCGGGCCTGACTGCGACCGGCCGGCCCGGACCGGGGGCGCACGTCCCCGGCCCGGGCCGCGGTGTGCCGGGAGCCGTCAGGGAGCTTCGGCGAAGGTCCGGGATTCCGTCCTGTGGCTCGGGAGTGCGACCACGCAGCGCAGGTCGGCGCGCGGCCGGCCTCAGCCGGCCGACCTCGGTTCGCCCCTCTTCACCGACTCCGCTTCACGACCCCAGACGGATTCGAACGTGAAGGTCGTTCGGGTTTGTGGGCGAGAAAGGTGGCGAAAGTCCTCTCAGCCCCTTCGCCGGGTTCCTCCACCAGACGTGCGGTGAGGACGAGCCCGGCCTGCTTCAGGAGTTCGGCAATCCGATCAGGCGGCAACAGGTAGGACTCGTAGGACACCGGATGACCGCCGTATGCCTGTGTGGGACGCAGATGCTGGTCGGCCCCTACGTGACCGGCCAGCATCACACAGCCGCCAGGCGCGAGAGTGCGGTGGAACTCGCCGAACACCACCGGCAACAACGTCGGTGGCGTGTGGTGGGTGGAGTAGTACGCGAGGATGCCGCCGAGGTCGTCGTCCTCGATCGGGAGCGAGGTCATCGAGCCGACGCCGAAGCGCAGATCCGGGTAGGCATGACGGGCAATCTCGACCATGGCGGGCGAGAGGTCCATGCCGAACGCAGGCACTTGCCGCTCGGCAAGGTAGGCCGTGACTTTGCCGGGTCCGCATCCCAGGTCGGCGACAGGCCCGAGACCGGCCGTGCGCACCACCTCCGCGAACACGTTCAGCATCCCTCGTGACAGCGGATCCAGCTCCGCCGGAGGCTTGACCTGCTCGAAGTAGTCGGAGGCGACCGTGTCGTACGACTCCCGGACGGCGGCGAGGTAGGAGAGATCAGGCATGCGGGCGACCCCGGTGAGGGCCCGCAGCCCACATGATCCGGTGCGGGGAGGCGTCGATGGTCGTCATGCCGTCACGACAGGCGGGCGGCGGGCCAGGAGATGGGCCTGCGGCGTCTTCTCACCCGGTTCCGCCTCCCGCACCGTCCGCGCCCGCACCTCGAAGCCGGCCGACTCCAGCTGCTCCGCGACCTGTTCGGGCATCAGCCGGTGGAAGTCGAGCAAGACCTCGTGCCCGAACGCCTCGGTGTGGCGCACGGGCTCGTGACCGACCTGGAACCCCAGGAGCAGATACCCGCCGGGAGCGAGGACGCGGTGGAACTCGGCGTACACGGCGGGCCGTTGGGCGGGCGGGACGTGGATGATGGAGTACCAGGCGACGAGCCCGCCGAGTGAGCCGTCGTCGAGGTCGAGCGCGGTCATGGACCCCTCGTCGAACCGCAGCCCCGGAAACGTGCGCCGGGCGAGGGCGACCATCGCGGGAGACAGGTCGATCCCCGAGATGTCCACTCCCCGCCCATCGAGATACGCGGTCGTCCGCCCCGGCCCGGACCCGACCTCGACGACACGGCCCTCGACCAGCTCGGCGAACGCGGTGAGCGTGGCGCGGTCCAGTGGCTTGGCCTCCAAGTCGGCGCGGAAGATGTCGGCGTAGTCGGCGGCGATGGCGTCGTACGAGGCGCGGGTGTCGGTGAGGAAGGCGGGCTCGCCCTCCCGGGGCCCTGTGGCCCCGGCCTCGTCCGTCTGAGATCCGTTCCCCTGAAGTCCGTGCGCCTGAGGCCGGACCCTCTCGGATTCGATGGTCATGGGACGACCTTAACGGCCGGGTCGGACAGCGCGTCCGTGTGTGCGGCAGCGGTCCTCGGGCAGTCCTGACTGTTTCTCAATTTCCCTGATTCGCCGAGCTGCTCCGTGGAAAACCCCATTTCGGAAGCAGTGCGAGTGGGTGTGGCTTCGCGTGGCCCCGTGCGGCAGGCATCGTGTCGCCGCCGGTGCCGGGGCTCACGAAGTGCGGGTCGCCCACGATGCCGTTGGCGGTCGGCCGCGGCACGCCCTGGAAGACGTTCCACAGCCACTGGATGCCCGGGCCCGTGGGCAGCCGGGAGTCGCCGGTACCACCCAGATGGGCCCGGCGGCAGAAGTCGGCGTCCGGCAGCTCCGACCCCAGCCGCCGGCGGCGAAGCAGGTGGGCGACGCGTGACGCACAGGGCGCCGGCTCTGTCAGCGTTCCGACAGCGGTGACGGCGCCTCCTGCACGCACCACGTGTTGCCGTCCGGGTCCTTGAAGAACATGAACGCGTTCCACACGTCGCCCGGGCCGTCCTCCCAGCCCGTCGCGCCCACGTGCTGGATCGGCGTCACCGGCACCCCGCGCGACATGAGCTCCGAGTGCGCCTTAGCGATGTCCGTCACGCACAGCTGGAGCGCGTGCAGGGAGCCGGGGGCCATCTCGGGCTGGTCCGGGTGGCGCGGCATTCCGGTCATCAGCGCGATGGAACAGCGCGAGCCGGGCGGCGTGAGCTGGATGATGCGCATGCCCGGGGCGACCTCGTCGTCCAGGTCGACCTTGAACCCCAGGGCCTCCCCGTAGAACGTCTTCGCGCGGTCCAGGTCCGTGACCGGGACGGTGACGACTTCGAGGGTCATTTCCATGGCGGGTCCTTACGTTGTCGGAGGAGCGAGGAGCGAGGAGCGGAGCCGGGAACGCGGGTCAGCCGGTGAAACTCCAGCGGGTCTGGCCGTACGGCTCTCCCCTGTGGAAACCGAACGCCTTCCGCGGCGCCACCCGGAATACCAAAGCCTCGCCGGCCGTGTGCGCGAACACGCCGTCGCGGACCTCGAAAGTCCAGTCCTCGCCGTACTTCTCGGTCCACAGCCGAGCCAGCGTGCGCAGCGCCGACTCGTCCGTGACCCGGACCGCCTCCCCCTCGACCACCACGTCGTCGCCCTCGCTCAGCGAGTTCGTCGACCCGGTCGTGAGGACCACGTGCGGGTTGGTGCGCAGGTTCAGCGCCTTCTGCTCCCCGGGGCCCGTGCAGAAGTGCAGGGCGTCGTCGTGCCAGACGGCGATCAGTGGCGTGACATGCGGGCGGCCGTCGGCACGTACGGTCGTCAGCCAGAACACCTCGGCGGCCGCGACCCGGGCCGCCGCCTCGGGCCAGGACGCGGCGGCCGCCTTCGGGTCGCTGAAACGGGGATCGAGCTGTGCAACGGGGTCGGCCACGGACATCGCTCTGTCCTCTCACGTCGTGTGCCTTCGAAGGGCTGCACAGAGACAGACCCCGCGCGGCGCTCGTACTCATCGCTCGCCCCGGCACGAGCTCCGGGTTCCTTCAGCCCACCGGCTGCCACGCCGCCGGCGCCCCGGGACCGGACCAGTACAGCCGCCCGTCGTGGCCGATCGCGCCCACGCCCGTCTCCGTGCCCGAGGGAGCCCCCACGAACAGCGGCCCGCCCGACCGCCACCGCGGCGTACCGGCCGACCGGCCCGCCGTGCCCGTGCCGCCCGGCGCCGGCAGGTACGTGCCCGGTACGCCCGTCCGGGAGCGGACCGCCAGCAGCGCGTGACCGGGGCCGGACGCGCTGACCGGGCCGAAGCCCGCGACGCCGCCGAGCTCGGTGACGGGCGAGGCCAGGGGGCCCGAGAAGTGGGCCGTGCGGACCGCGCCGGAGGCGGGCCTGCGGAACCAGAGCCGTACGCCGTCGCCCTCCGGCGCCGCGCTCAGCGTGAGCGTCGTCGGCGGCAGGCCCGTCAGGGTGGGACCGCTCAGCGGGGCGCCCGGCCTCGCCTGCGTCCAGGACCAGACCGACAGCGGGGTGCTGACGAAGACGTGCTGGCGGCCGCTCGCGTCGGACGCCACGGCCGGGTCGCCGTGCAGGTTCTCGCCGCCGCGCTCGCGCCACGCCGTCCACGAGCCGTCGAGGCGCTGGGAGACCGAGCTGAGCGAGTAGTGGCCGTTGCGCAGGTAGACCGTGATCCGGCCCGCCTTGTCGACCGTCGCCGCGGGGGCCGAGATGTCGGAGAGACCGGACGCGTCGTCCTTCTCGGGCGTACCGAGGGAGTGCCACCGCCCGAACGCGCCGCCCGGCGTGCGCTGCACCGCCGTCACCACCTCGCGGCGGTAGTCGGCGGGCCCCGCGCCCAGGGCCGTACGGGTCGCGAAGACCGCGATCCGGCCGTCTGCGAGCCGCACCGACGTCACGCCGCTGTCGAGCCCGGTGCCGGGCAGCAGCTCGGGACCGGTCCACGCGCCCCGCGCGCCGCGGTGCCAGACCGCGAGGCGCGTGTCGAGGACCGAGAAGGCCCACAGCTCGCCGCCGCGTCCGAGCTGCACCCAGGACGTCGACTCGCCCCGGGTGTAGCGGACGGACTGCGTCCAGCCGTGGCCGCCGGGCCGGGCCGCCACCTTGCGGTCGCCGCAGCCCGCCTCGGCGCCGCAGTAGTTGCGGTCGTCCGTCCACGCGTAGGTGTGCATCGTGCGCAGCTTGGCCGCCGCCGTCTCCGGGTCGAGCGTGTGCGGCAGGCCGCTGGTGAAGTAGCCGAGGTAGTTCTGGACGCTGAACGCCGGGTGGCCGGGCGTCGCCGCGTACCGCGCGAGCGCCGCCTGCGCGAACCGCGCCCCGAAGAGGTGGTCCTGGTGGTCGGTGGGCCGGTCCGTGCCGGCGACCAGGCCCGGCGTCGGGTCCTGCATCCGTACGTGCGTGGGCGCGAACCGCTTCAGCAGCCCCGCGACCGTGTCGACGACCTGCGCCTTGCTGTACGCGAAGTCCCGCTTCACCGGGGAGCCCGACGCCAGCTGCGAGGGCAGCTCGGACACCCGGCCGTCCCACAGACCGTGCAGGCTGACGGGCCGGTCGCCCGTGATGGAGCCCGCCTCGCGCAGCTGGACCCACACCAGGGACAACTCCGGACGGGCCACGAGCACGTCCAGCTCGGCGGTGCCGCCGCCGGCCGTCGGTATCGCGGTACGCCGCCACGGGCTCGTCCGGTCGCCGGTCGCCATCTCCGCGTACGCGGCGCGTATGCCGTTCTGCCGGGCCTCCGCGTACCGGGCCTTGTCGGCGGCGGGCCTGACGGAGGGGGCGAGCGGGCCGGTGCGGGCCGCGTTGACGCCGTCGGACTCGCCCGCCGTGAGGTAGACGGAGGTCAGCCGGGAGCGGGAGTCGACCGACTGACGGGTGTCGGGGTTCATGAAGAACAGGTCGTCGTCCGGGTGCGCGACGATCTGCACCACGGAGGTGGGGGCGGGCCCCGCGGGGGTCTGGCTCTCCTGGACGGTCGCCGGCCGGGCCGTCTGCACCTTCGGCGGGATGTGCGCCGCGCCGGAGCCGGCGGCATCGGCGCCGTAGAACCAGCCGGCCACGGCGACCGGGGCGATCAGGAGGGCCGCCGTCGGGCCTCGGCGGGAGAGCAGGGTGAAGCGGCGGCGGGGCCCGGACGAGCGCATTGCGGTGGTGCCTTCGGTGTTCAGGATTTCCAGTGGACGAGGTTCCGGCCGGCGCGCGTCGTGTGCGGCCCGTCGCATACGGGCACGAAGATCGGCACCGGCCTGCCGTGAAGACGGAGATACCGAGCATGCGGTTCATCGCGGGCGTTGTGCGCGGAACATGGCGAATCTCACGCGCCTCGTGCGTCACGTCCGGCAGGTACCGCGCGCGGTCCGCGGGGCCCGGGCCGGGTGGTGGGGACTAGGCTCGATGCGGCACGCTGATCAGTGCGAGGACGGGAGACCGGGATGACGGCGCCGGGGCGCAGAAGCAGTACCTTCACGCGACTCCTTCGGCACGGATTCACCGACCCCTCCGCCGCCGAGCGGCTGCTCGACCTCCCCGACATGGCCCCGGTCCGCGCCGACCCCGTACTGCTCGACGCGTTCGCCGCCACCGCCGACCCCGACCTCGCCCTGCGCGGCCTGGTGCGCGTGGTGGAGGCCCACGAGGACGCCGAACGCCGCCGCTTCCTCGACACCCTCGCCACCGCCAAGCCCCTCCGCGACCGGCTGCTCGGCGTCCTCGGCGCCTCCGAGGCGCTCGGCGACCACCTGGCCCGCCACCCGCGCGACTGGCAGGCGCTGTTCACGTACGAGTCCGCCGACCTGCACCCGGGCGTGGCCGAGTTCGAGGCGGGGCTCGCCGGGGCGAACGACCCCGTGTCGCTGCGCGTCGCCTACCGCCGCTGTCTGCTCGCCATAGCGGCCCGCGACGTGTGCGGCACCACCGACGTCGCCCAGGCCGCCGCCGAACTCGCCGACCTCGCCACCGCGACCCTGCGCGCCGCGCTCACCATCGCCCGCGCCGCCGCACCCGACGACGCCGCCGCCTGCCGCCTCGCCGTCATCGCCATGGGCAAGTGCGGCGGCCACGAGCTGAACTACGTCTCCGACGTCGACGTGATCTTCGTCGGCGAACCGGCGAACGGCACCGACGAGAGCAAGGCCCTCCAGGCCGCCACCCGCCTCGCCTCGCACCTGATGCGCATCTGCTCCGAGACCACCGTCGAGGGCACCATCTGGCCCGTCGACGCCAACCTGCGCCCCGAGGGACGCAACGGCCCGCTGGTGCGCACCCTGTCCAGCCACCTCGCCTACTACCAGCGCTGGGCCAAGACCTGGGAGTTCCAGGCGCTGCTCAAGGCGCGGCCGGTCGCCGGCGACCTGGCACTGGGCGAGGAGTACATCGACGCCGTCTCCCCGCTCGTCTGGCAGGCCGCCGAACGCGAGAACTTCGTCGCCGACGTGCAGAAGATGCGCCGCCGCGTCGTCGACAACATCCCCGCCGCCGAGATCGAGCGCGAGCTCAAGCTCGGACCCGGCGGGCTGCGCGACGTCGAGTTCGCCGTCCAGCTGCTGCAGCTCGTCCACGGCCGCAGTGACGCCTCCCTGCACAGCGGCAAGACCCTCGAGGCGCTCCAGGCGCTCGCCGCCGGCGGGTACGTCGGCCGGGCCGACGCCGCCCAGCTCGACGACGCGTACCGCTTCCTGCGCGCCATGGAGCACCGCATCCAGCTCTACCGGCTGCGGCGTACCCACCTCGTGCCCGAGCAGGAGGCCGACCTGCGCCGCCTCGGTCGCTCCCTGGGGCTGCGCACCGACCCGGTCGCCGACCTCAACCGGGAGTGGAAGCGGCACGCCTCGGTCGTACGCCGGCTCCACGAGAAGCTGTTCTACCGGCCGCTGCTCGACGCCGTCGCCCAGCTCGCGCCCGGCGAGATCCGGCTCAGCCCCAAGGCCGCCGGACAGCGCCTCGAAGCCCTCGGCTACGCCGACCCCGTCGCCGCCCTGCGCCACCTGGAGGCGCTGTCCTCGGGGGTGTCCCGCAAGGCCGCCATCCAGCGCACGCTGCTGCCGGTGCTGCTCGGCTGGTTCGCCGACTCCGCCGACCCCGACG
Source organism: Streptomyces sp. PKU-EA00015 (assembly GCF_013387495.1). GTDB lineage: Bacteria > Actinomycetota > Actinomycetes > Streptomycetales > Streptomycetaceae > Streptomyces. The sequence goes on from NZ_JABZEE010000023.1 coordinate 14,995, forward strand.
CGGGCCTCCTCGGCTTCCGCAAGGTCTCCGACGCACTCGGCAAGACGCCCTGGTACCTGCGGCTGCTGCGCGACGAGGGCGCCGCCGCCGAGAACCTGGCCAGGGTGCTGTCCGCCGGCCGGCTCGCGCCCGACCTGCTGCTGCGCGCCCCCGAGGCCGTCGCGATCCTCGGCGACCCCGAGGGCCTGCGGCCCCGCGGACGCGACCACCTCGAACAGGAGGTGCTCGCCGCCGTCGGGCGCGCGGACAGCGCCGAGGCCGCCGTCGCCGCGGCCCGCGGCGTGCGCCGCCGCGAGCTGTTCCGTACGGTCGCCGCCGACCTCATCGCCTCGTACGGCACCGAGGACAGCCCCGCCGAGGCGGACCACGGAGCCCTCGTCGACCGGGCCGGCACGGCGGTCACCGACCTCACCGCGGCGACGATCGCGGGCGCGCTCAGGGCCGCCGTGCGCGACCAGTGGGGCGACACGCTGCCCACCCGGTTCGCGGTCATCGGCATGGGCCGCTTCGGCGGCGGCGAGCTGGGCTACGGCTCCGACGCCGACGTCCTGCTCGTGCACGAGCCGCGCGACGGCGTGGACGAACAGGAGGCCGCCCGCGCCGCGAACACGGTCGTCGCCGAGATGCGGCGGCTGCTCCAGCTGCCCACCGCCGACCCGCCCCTGCTGATCGACGCCGACCTGCGGCCGGAGGGCAAGAGCGGACCCATGGTGCGCACGCTCGCCTCCTACGAGGCGTACTACCGCCGCTGGGGCCTCGTGTGGGAGAGCCAGGCCCTGCTGCGCGCGCGTCCCCTGGCCGGCGACGCCGAACTGGGCGCCCGGTTCGTCGAACTGACCGACCCGCTGCGGTACCCGGAGAACGGACTCGGCGAGGACGCCGCACGGGAGATCCGCCGGCTCAAGGCGCGCATGGAGTCCGAACGCCTGCCGCGCGGCGCCGACCCGACGCTCCACGCCAAGCTGGGCCGCGGCGGTCTGAGCGACGTCGAGTGGACGGTCCAGCTGCTCCAGATGCGCCACGGCAGCAAGGTGCCGGGCCTGCGCACCACCCGTACGCGCGAGGCCCTGGCGGCGGCGCGGGAGGCCGGTCTGATCTCCGCCGAGGACGCCGCGACGCTCGACGAGGCGTGGGTGCTCGCCACGCGGGTGCGCAACGGCGTGATGGTGGTGCGGGGCCGGGCGGGCGACACGTTCCCGTCGGACGGCCGGGAGCTGGCGGCGGTGGGCCGTTATCTGGGGTACGGGCCGGGCCATGTGGGCGACATGCTGGACGACTACCGCAGGGTGACGCGGCGGGCGCGGGGCGTGGTGGAGGAGCTGTTCTACGGCGCGTAGCGCGCGCCGGGCCCGCAGGATCCGAAAGAGAGGGCCTAGGCGCGCGTCGGCAGCAGGCGCCGGAAACGCTGGGGCCGGTTCGGGTCCTCCAGCACCAGCCGGGGCAACCGGTGCGGCAGCGCCCGGTACCACGCGTACGACACCCCGAAGCCGAACGCCAGGCAGATCATGCCGCCCACCGCGTCCAGCCAGAAGTGGTTCGCCGTCGCCACGATGACGACCAGCGTCAGCGTCGGGTACAGCACGCCGAGGATCCTCGCCCACGGCGCCGTCGCCACCGCGCAGATGACGAGGCCGCACCAGAGCGACCAGCCGATGTGCATCGAGGGCATGGCCGCGTACTGGTTCGACATGTTCTTGAAGTTGCCCGAGGCCATCGAGCCCCAGGTCTCGTGGACGAGCACGGTGTCGATGAAGTGCTGCCCGTTCATCAACCGGGGCGGCGCGAGCGGATACAGGTAGTAACCGACCAGCGCCACACCGGTGGTGGAGAAGAGGACGAGGCGGGCGGCGGCGTAACGGCCGGGGTGTCCGCGGTACAGCCACACCAGCACACCGACGGTCACCACGAAGTGCAGTGTCGCGTAGTAGTAATTCATGGACACGATCAGCCATGTCACCGAATTCACGGCGTGGTTGACCGACTGCTCCACCGCTATGCCGAGGGTCTTCTCGGCCTCCCAGATCCAGTCCGCGTTGCGCAGGGCCTGGGTCCGCTGCTCCGGTACCGCGTTGCGGATCAGCGAGTACGTCCAGTAACTCACCGCGATCAGCAGGATTTCGAACCAGATACGGGGGCGGCGCGGCGACCGGGGAGCGCGCCGGACTTGTCCGGTGTGGACTGATTCGGCGGTGGCCTCGTCGTCCACCATGGGTGACGGGGTCGCCGTCCGGCTGTCCAGAGTCTTCACGGTCGCTTCACCCATGGGACGAGAGTCTGCCAGATACACGGCCCACACTGATCATCCCTTGGACGGGTTCGCGCCGTACGCGGTACACCTTACGGACGAGCCGTCCGTCAGGGGGAGAGCCGGGGCGCCCCGAATGCGATGCGGGCGGCCGGCAGGTGCTTCTCCAGCAGCAGCACCCCGTACAGGCTTCCGTCCGCCGCCCGCTTCGCGGGCTCCTCGCCGACCACGGTGTAGCCCGCGTCCTCGTAGTACGTCCGCAGCCGGGGATTGCTGCTCAGGCAGTCCAGCCGGGCCGTCGTGCGCCCCGCGGCCGCGACGCGCCCCTCGGCGTGGGCGAGCAGCGCCCGGCCCGTGCCGGGGGGAGCCGACCGGTCGGTCATCAGGCGGTGCACATAACCGGCCGTCGGGGGCTGCGCGCCCCAGGCCCCCTCGTCGTCCCACCACAGTTCGTACGCCCCGACCGGGGCGTCCGCGGCCCGCATCAGCCACACCTCGCCGTCGGCGATCCGGCGGCGGAAATGGGCGGCATCCTTGCCGCCCGGCTTCCACTGGTCGATGCCGTGGCGCAGCATCCACCGCGCGGCTCCGTCGTGGAGCCCGACCAGGATGTCGACGTCCGACGGGGTCGCGGGGGAGAAGGCCGCGGGGGAGGAGAGAGACTCGGTGATCATGGCGTCATGATGTCGGGCGGCCCCGGTCAGCCACGGCCCGGGTGGGCGCGCTGGGCGGGCACCTGCGCCAGCGCGGGCGCGAGTGCCAGCAGGCGGCCGACGAGGTCTCCGAAGGGGCCCTCGACCGGCTCGTCCGCGAGCATGGCCACCAGGATCCGCGCCATCTCCTCGTCGTACGCCGCGCTCACCGCGGTCAGCGCCGCGAAGTCGTGCACGAGCTGGAGCTCCAGTTCGGCGCGCGGGATGCTGCGGCCGTCCAGCCACAGCAGCGCGGTCGACTCGGCGAGCGAGACCCAGGAGCGGACGACCAGTTCCAGCCGCGGCGACGGCGTCCCGATCCCCAGGTGCGCGAGGATCTGGTCGAACGCGGCCTGCCGCACCTCGTCGATCATCGCGTTGGTCGTGGACGAGCCGACGGCGGGGCCGCCGCGCATCAACGCCGAGAAGCCCGGGCCGTGTTCGTCGACGAAGTCGAAGAAGCGGCCCATCACCCGCAGCAGCCGCGCCCCCAGCGGGCCGTCGTGCGGCTCTTCGAACCGCCCGGCCAGCTCGTCGGCCGCCCGGCGCAACGCCGCCTCGTACAGGCTCTGCTTGCCGGGGAAGTAGTGATAGACGAGCGGCCGCGAGATGCCCGCGGCCGCAGCGATCTCGTCGATGGAGACGTCGTCGGGGGAGCGGTGGCTGAACAGCTCCAGCGCCACACCGATCAGCTGCTGCCTGCGCTCCTCGACGCCCATCCTGCGCCGCACCCCGGTCGTCATGCCGACACCCTACAGACCGGGGCGGAGCGCGCCCCTCCTGGTCCCTGTGCGCGGACCACCGCTCAGTGCAGCGGGCCGACCCGGGTGCCGTCCGCGAGACGGCCGTTCAGCTCCGCGCGCGTTCCCTCCCGCGCCCGTACCGCCAGCACGCGGCCGGCGCTCTCGCCCGTGGCCCCGCCCGAGACGGTCAGTGAGGCGAACTGTCCGCTTCCCGCGGCCAGTACGTACCACTGGCCCGCCTGCGACTTCCACAGCACGCCCGCGAGCGCCCTGGGCTCGCGCACCCCGCACGACGGCGCGTCCTCCGCCCGCGCCACCACGGTGCCCGGTGCCCCGGGGCGGTCGGCCGGGGGATGGAACTGGGCCATCACGCGGCCGCCTCCGCCCCGCCAGGTCTCGGCCCGCGTGCACAGCCAGGCGGCCGTGCCGTTGGCCTCCGGCAGCCTCTGGCGGGCGTACTCCCAGGCGTTGACGCTGCGCACGCCGTGCGCGCGCACCCCTGCCAGTGAACAGGCCGTACGCGCCCAGGACACGCGGGCCGCCGGGCCGGTGGCGTCCTCGGGAGCGGCGGGCGGGCCGAAGGTGAGCCGCGCGGGCGTCAGTTCGCCGAGGTCGGTCAGGACCCGGGCGCCGCCGCCCGCCTCGACGGCCTCCAGCGTGTGCCACGCACGGCAGACACGCGCCTGCGCGGGGCTCGGGAGCGGGGCGGTGACCCCGTCGGCGTCGCGCGGCAGCGGGCGCGGCCGGGCCGCCGGCGCGAGCAGGTCCCGCACGGACACCTGACGCACCCACGGCGCCGTCAGATAACGGACGTCCGCGCCCGCGCGGGCCACGACGAGCGCCGCCGCGGAGGCCGCGTCCGCGCCGTCCGTCCGCGCGAAGTCCAGCGCCGCGCCGGGCGAGCCGTCGCGCGGTTCGGCGTAACGCGCCACCCGCAGGCCGTCGTGCAGCAGCACCACCTTCGCCGCGTCCACCTCGCCCGCGAACAGCAGGTGCGGCGGTCCCATGGGCGGGCCGGACGGTGTGCCCGGCGTCGCCGAGACCTGGACCGTCGCACCCGGTCGCGCCCACACCGCGAGCGCCCGCCGCAGCAGGCCCCGGTCGCCCACGAGCGGGCCGCGCGCCGGCCACACCGAGAAGTCCCGCCGCGTGGAGTGCTGCCAGGCTCCGGGCTCGGCCCGCGTCAGCCTGTCCGGGTCGAGCGCGGCCTCGGCCGCCGGATTGCGGGCGTAGAGCGGGGCCGCCGCGTCCGCCCCCCACCCGCCGCCCGGCAGCCCCAGCAGCGCCCCGCACACCGCGAGCGCCGTGACGGCCACCAGGCCCGCTTTGGCATGCTGGCGGCGGCGCATGAGGTCCGTGGGCCGCACCTGAAGGGAACACGGGTCGAACTCGGGCGAGCCGAGCAGCGCCGCCGCCTTCTTCCCGCCCGGCACCGCGTCCGCCTCCGCGAGCGCCGCGTCCGGGTCCGCCGCCCCCGCGGCGGCGAGGACGTCACGCACCTGCGGGTCCGGGAGCTTTTCGAGGCCGCGCAGCACGTAGGCCGCACGCGCGGGTCCGTCGAGCGCGGACAGCCGCTGGTCCAGGGCGAGTTCGTCCGCGCCGCCGGAGCGGGGGAAGACCCGCAGGCCCCAGATGTGCGGCAGCAGAGGCGGCAACTGGGCGCGCCGCGGCCGCGCCAGGCGCCGCAGCGGGAGCCCGGCGTCCAGCGCCTGGCGCAGCACCCGGTCGCGTACGAAGGCGTAGCCGGGGTCCGCACTGCCCGCCGGGCGCCGGGCCCGCGGCACGGCGGCCCCGCCGGAGACCGCCCCACGGCCGCGCGGCAGCGACCGCTGCGCGATCGCGTGCGCTGTCAACACGCGGCGGTTGCGGCCGAGAGTCGGCGGCAGTACGAGGTAGGCGATCCGCACGAGCCGCGGATAGTGCTCGACGAGCGCGGCCTCCGCCTCCTCCACACCGACCTCGCCCCCTAGGGGGACGGGCGGTGGCGGGGAGACGGCGGAGGTGTCTGCTTCGGTGACGGCATCCTGTGGTCGCACGTTCAGCAGAACGAGCGAATCGTCCTATGGTCACCAAGGCGCGGTCGCGGACCGGGAAGCGGCCGCCGCACCCGCTGCGACCCGGCGCGCGAGGCCGGCCGCACCCCGGGGCGGCGCCCGGCCGGTGCGGGCCGCACTCGCAGTGCGGTGCGTGCCCGCCGCGAGCCGAGCGCACCGCGGCGCGTCCCCCTCACCGTGAGGTGAGGTGTTCGCGGAGGCGGGTCAGTGTCGACGGGGTCACGCCCAGGCCGTCCGTCACATACGCCTCCATCGAGCCGTACCGCGCGTCGACCTCGTCCAGGGCCGCCGCCAGGTACTCCGGAGCCACGCCGATGATGCCAAGCGCCGTCTCCGGGCTGCCGCCCTGGAGGGTGAAGCCCTCAACCAGCGGTGCGAACGCCTCCCGTACCGCCGCGTTGACCGACAGGTACTCCGCCCGCACCGCATCCGGCGACGCCCCCAGCACGCTGAGCACGATCGTCGCCGCCCAGCCCGTGCGGTCCTTGCCCGCCGTGCAGTGGAACAGCAGCGGCGTCGCGCCCGGCTCCGCCAGCTCGTTCAGGAACGCCCCGTAGGACGCCCGCGCCGATTCCGTGGTCACGAACGCCCGGTAGATCGACTCGAACATCTCCCGGCCCCGGCCGCCGCCGAGCTCCTGTTCGGCGGCGGCCGGGTCGGCGAGCAGCTGACGCAGCCGGGCCGCCGCCGGCATCCGGCCCGCGGCGACCTCGTCCGCCAGCACGTCGGCGAGCAGGAGCCGCCCGCCCGGCGGCATCCGGTCCGGGCGGGCGTCGCGCTCGGCCGCCGTACGGAAGTCGACCACCGTACGCACACCGAGCGCGGCGACCGCCGGATCCGCCGCCAGGTCGAGCCGGTGCAGCTGACCGGAACGCAGCAGCACACCGCTGCGCACCGTGCCGCCGTCCGCCAGCGGGACGCCGCCGAGGTCGCGGAGATTGGCGACGGTGGTGGACGGGATCGCGTTCATGGAGCGGAAATGTATGCGCCCCGGGCGTCAGCCGGCGGGCGCGACACCTTCCCGCAGCGACCACGCGCTGAACCGCACCGTCCCCCGCGCCCCGCTGCCGCCGTTCACCGCGCTCATGAAGAACCCGGCGTCCTGCCGCGCCGCCGTGCCCGGCACCGCCACCGTCGCGACGGTCCGCCACATCGTCCCGCCGTCCGTGGAACACGCACCGGTGAACGACGCCCCCGCGTTCCTCGTCAGCCGCAGCAGCACCGGCGCCCTGACGCCGGTGATGCGCCGGTAGGTGTCGAGCGTGCCGTCGCCGTTCGTGTCGTACGAGAGCACGACACCCTGCCCGGGCGTCACGGCCAGGTTCACGAAGCCCGCGTCGCCCGGCTGCCCGAGCGCGTTGCGCACGACGATGCCCGCCCGCGCCCAACTGCCCGTCACCTCCTGCGCGTCCACCCGCAGCAGCACACTGCCCCCCTCGCCCAGCGCGCCCTCGCGGTACGCGGTGCCGAACTGCGTCGTGCCCCGCCACAGGTCGTTGCCCGCACCGTTGATCGCCAGCCGGTCACCGAGCTGCCCGAACACGGCCGCGTTGGACGTGAACGTGCGCCACTCGGGGTCCAGCGGCGCCGCCAGGTGCACACTGCTGCGCTGGGTGACCGCCACCCGCTCCTCGCCGGCGGGCCCGTACCGCGTCGTCAGCGCGTACGGCATCGGCACCAGCGGCTCGGTCAGCGGTTCGTCCGGCGCCGTCACGCGCCAGGCCACCTCGCCGCTGCCGCCCGCCGCCACGCTCTCCAGATACGCGGCACCCTGCGGCTCGGCGTCGAGCCCGGTGAGCTCCAGGTCCACCCGGCCCGTCGCCCGCAGCCCGTTGAGGTTGCGGAACGAGGCCGTCACCGTGCCCGTGCTGCCCGGGCTGAACGCCGACGGCTCCACGCGCACCGAGACGAACCCCTGGTACGGCGCGGCGGCCAGGGTGTCGTACACCCGCCGGGCCGTGCGGTACGCGTCGCCCGTCGGCCGCACCGGGTACGCCCGCCGGTCCTTCGTCCACGCCTCCTCGGCCGGGTACCAGTCGAACGACCGCGGCGCCCTGCCCTCCGCCATCGCGTCGGCCTGCTCGGTCAGGTACGCCTCCCACTGGGGCACATGGACGTCGGCCATCAGCCCCTGCCAGTCCCGGTTGGCGTAGTTGCTGAGCTGGCCGGCGGCCGCCCGGTCCGCCCAGGTGGTGATCAGCGCACGGGCCGTGCGCTCCAGCTCCACCGCCTCCTCGGGGCTTGTGGCCAGCCGCTTGGCGTCCTCCAGCCACGGCCCCAGCAGGAACGCGCGATGGCAGCCCGCCATCGTGTCGCTCAGTCGCATCAGCTTCACCCACAGCGCGGCGATCGCGCGGAAGGTGTCGACGTCCTTGTCCAGGTACGCGGCGCGCAGCGGCAGCTGGAGCGTGCGCGAGCGGTTGGCCAGCGCCTGCCGCGCCAGGTCGGTCAGGTCGTGGCGGTACGCGTCCGATTCCCGCAGCGGCGGCCGCACGTCCAGCAGCGCGGCGAAGGCCCGGTCGAAGCCCGCCGGGTCGAAGGCCGTCCCGATCGAGGAGGTGAGACTCGGGCGGCGGCTGAACAGCGAGTCGTACGGCCGGCCGTCGGTGCTCGTGAGCTTGTACGCGGTCGCTGCCAGTGCGGCGAACGCGGACCTCGCCGAGCGGTCGTCACCGCCGTAGCGGATGTGCGCGTACTCGGCGAACCACGCGTCCCGGTCGATCTTCTCCTCGCGCCAGGCCAGTTCGCTGAACAGCTCCAGCGCCGCCGGGTCCCGCTCCGCGGCCTCCGGCATGTACGCGGTGCCGACCAGCGCGCTGCCCGGCTTGTCGCGCCAGGCGGTGAACTTCTGCGTCCACCGGTCCGTGTTCGCGCCGATCGTCGTCCTGCCGCCGAAGTTGGGGATGGTGCCGAAGGCGTACGGCGCGCCGCCCCACTCGGCCTCCCGGTCGGTGACCGTGTCCAGGTCGGACAGGCCGTCGACGATGAGCACCCTGTCGGTGTCGATGGCGTCCAGCAGCGCCGGGCGCGGATTGGCCTGCCAGCCGAGGATCACCCACGTCGCGTCGGGCCGGGCCGTGTGCAGCGCCGTCTCCACGGCGCGGGCGGCGTCCGGGACCGGTACGTCGCCCGCCGTGCCGCCCTCGTGCAGCAGGTCCATCTTGAAGCAGGAGACCTCGCCGAACAGTTCCGCCTGGTGCCGGTAGAAGGCCGCGGCGACGTCGGCGAAGGCCCGCGTGCGCGGGTCGAGCCAGTCGGGGCGGCGCAGGCCGTTCCAGGTGCCCTGCGGGATCACGCGCGCGTCGCTGTCCGGATTGCGGGCCGGGAAGTCGTCCGGGACGGTGCCGAAATATCCGGGCAGCACCGGGCGCATGCCCAGCTCCCGCATCCGGTCGGCGATCCTGCGGCCCAGGTCGGTGCGGCGCTCGATGAGGGCGGTGGACATCGGGCCGCCGTACTCGCTCATGTTCTGCAGCAGCCACCACGGCTGGTGCGAGGGCGCGGGCAGCCAGGTGCGCGCCTCGGTGTCCGAGTAGCCGAAGTCCAGCAGCAGCCGGTGGTAGACGGCCTCCTGGCCGGGCGTCACCAGCACCTCGTTGCAGCCGTGCAGGGCCAGCACGTCCAACAGCCGCTCCCAGCGCGGCCAGTCGGCGTAGGGGGCGGTGTAGCCGTCGTGGGTGTCGTTGTACGCGAACCGGTGCGCGACGGTCGCGGCGCGTTCCAGCGGCGCGTGCGGGGCGGGCAGCCGGCGGGGCAGGTCGAGCTGGGAGCCGGACCACGAGATGTGCGCCCGGCAGACGTACTTGAGGTACCAGTGGACGCCGGTCAGCAGCACGGCCGCACTGGTTCCGGCCACCTCGACGCGCCCCGTCGAGCCGGTGACACGGAACCGCTCCGTGCCGCCCAGCACCCGCAGGCGGAACTGCTCCGCGTGCTCGGGCAGCAGCCGCCGCAGCGCCGCGAGCGCGGCGTCGGCGGCCGCCTCGGGCTGCGCCGCACGGGTGGCGGGAACCGCCGCGGGGCCCTCGGACGCGACGGCCGGGGCGTGCGCGGCGAGTACCGCGCCTGCCCCGACCGCCCCTGCCGTGCCCAGCAGCGTACGTCTCGACAGCTCGTTCATCAGCGCTCCTCCGTGTTGCTCCAGCGACAACAGGTGCGTGCGCAGCGCACGTTACCCGCGGTTTTGCCGCGCGAAGAGAGGGCGGGAAGGCACCATGGCCGGATGCGGACGAGTAAGAACACCAGTACGCGGCGGGCGGCCCGGACAGGACTGGCGGTTGTGGTCCTCGCTCTGGCCGCCGCCTGCTCATCGGGAGGCGACGACGACGGGCGTGTCGGGGCCGGCGGGGACGCGAAGGAGCCCCGGACGGCGACCGGCAGCCTGGAGGAGATCGCACGCCAGGCCGAATGCGAACCGAACATCCAGACGGACGCGGCCGAGCTGCGACAGGCCAACTGCACGACGGCCGACGGCCGGTACGTCCTCGCGACCTTCGCCACCGACCGCGGCCAGCGCGAATGGATCAACGAGGCCAACGACTACGGCGGCACGTATCTGGTCGGGCGCAAGTGGGTCGCGGTCGGCGACGAGAAGGTGGTGACGGCGCTGCGCGGCCGGCTCGGCGGCACGGTGGAGACGGGCACCGACCACGGCTCGCACACCGGCGGCACAGGCGGCGACGAGGGCGGCCACGAAGACCACGAAGGCCGCGACGACAAGGAGCACGAGGGGAGCCACGGGGGCTGAGGCCCCACGACCATCGGTCCGTACCGCGGGCCGGCCGGGAGATCCCGGCCGGCCCGGGAAGGCCGCGCACGTCAGCGTCCGCAGACACGGTGAGGCCGGTTCCGCCTGGAGTGCTCCAGGCGGAACCGGCCTCGTCCGTTCAACGGGTCACTGGCACTGGCGCCCGTCGTTGATGCAGTCCACCACCTCGTCCATCAGGTCCTCGTCGAAGACGTTGATGAAGTCACCGTGGTCGGTGACCGGCTTGTGCAGCTGCTCCGGGAAGGAGTCGACGGCGAACACCGAGGCGTTCTCCCCGTCGAACACCGGGGGCGGCACGTCGTAGACGATGCGCTGCACCAGCTGCGGAATCGCCTGGAAGCCGTTGGGGCAGTTGCCGTCCTCGTCCGCGAAGGCCACATGGGTGCGGTGGTTGGCACTGTCGATGTTCTGGCCGTCCCAGCAGCTCTGGAACTTGAAGGTACGCACCACCTGGCTGCCCTCGGGGCAGATCGGGTACTTGTCCTTCAGCTGACGGTCCTCGAAGCCGGTGCAGCTCCATGAGGCGTTGGCATTGGCGTCGCCGTTGACGAAGGCCTTCGCATCACCGGTGATGATGCGCAGGAACCTCGGCATCGCCGTCACCTCGCTGACCGGGCTGCCGACAAAGGTATTCGTGACCTGTGACGGTGTCTGGATCTCACCGACGTTCTGGTCGTTGCCGCCGCCGTCCGCATTGGCGTCGTTCTCCTGCTGCCCGTTCTGCAGGCGCAGCACCGGCCAGAAGTACGTCGACTTGTCGCCCTGGTTCTGGCACGTGGTGTCACCGGCAGCCAGGTCGTCGTCGCTGGCGAAGGCGTCGTTGGCCTGGTTGCCGATGTAGTCGTGCATATGGTGGGCGCCATTGCTCACGCCCGGGGCGACGATGACGTTGTCCGGGTTGAACTTGCCGTTGGCGTTCACGCCGCAGTCCGTGGTGAACGTGCCTTGGGAGGCACCGTTCTGGTTGGGTGGCTGCTGGACGTTCGGCTGGACGTTCTGGATCTCGACGAAGTCGCCCGCCTCGGGCCCGTTGCCGGCCTGGCCGGCGCCGCCCTGGTTGCCGTCGTCGCCGTCCCCGTCGTTCTGTCCGTCGCCGTCGTTCTGGCCGTCGTTCTGGTCCTGACCGTCGTTCTGGTCGCCTCCGTTCTGGTCGTCTCCGTTCTGGTCCCCGTCGTTGTTCTGACCGTCGCCGTCGTCGTTGCCGTCGTCGCGCAGGGTGCACGGAGCCATCTGCTCCAGCCCCTGCGGGCGCTCGGCCGAGCGGTCGATCAGCGCCACGATCCGCTGGATGATCGCCAGGCGTTCGTTGCGCAACGGCGTCAGGATCTGGTTCTCGGCGAAGGACTGGTCCGCCTGCACCCGTTCCCGGTTGTCGGCGAACCGCTGGTACGCCGTGGTGATCTGGGTGTCCAGCGTGGCCAGTTCACGGTCGACCGCCAAGCGCTGCTGGTCGGGCACCTCCTGGAGCGAGTTGCCGACGTCGGGACAGTCGATGGTGGACACCTGCTGACCGGCCGTGGCCTTGGTACTGCTCTGCTGTCCGTCGTTCCGCCCGCCCGGCCACCAGCCTTCGCCTGCGGAGGCATACGTATTGGCCGCTACCAGCCCGCCCCCGCCCAGGATCAATGCGGCCGAGGCGGCGATCGCCCGATTGGCCAGCGTCGAGCGTTTTCTTGATGTGCGTCCCAATGGAACTCCTCTGCTTGTTGCCGGGGGGTGTGTGGGTTAAGGGGGGTCCCGGCAGAGGGAGAAGCGCGTCGTCTCATACGGGAGTGGCGAACGGGGTGTTCACCGCCACCATTGATTCGTAGCAACCTCCAGCGTCAAACCGGGCACAATGGGCGGATGACCGAGATCCTCACGCCCCGCCTCCGCCTGCGCCGCTGGACGGATGACGACCTCGTGCCCATGGCCGAGATCAACGCCGACCCCGCGGTGATGCGGTGGATCGACGACGGCTCGGTCCGCGACCTCGAGCAGACGGCGGAGGGCATCGAGCGCTGTGAGGAGGAGTGGGACGAGGAGGGGTTCGGGCTGTTCGCCGTCGAGCTCCTGGCCTCGGGCGAACTGGCCGGATTCGCCGGCCTGTCCGTACCGGACTTCCTGCCCGAGGTGCTTCCGGCCGTCGAGATCGGCTGGCGCCTCGGCCGTCCCTTCTGGGGTCAGGGCTACGCCTCCGAGGCCGCTCAGGCCGTCCTGGAGTTCGCCCTCCAGGACCGGGGCCTCGACCGGGTCGTCAGCATCTGCCGCGTCGGCAACACCGCCTCCGAGAACGTGATGCGCAAGCTGGGCATGTCGCCGGAGCGCGAGACGGTCCACCCGGTGTACGGGTATCCGCTGCGGGTCTACGCCATCGACCTGACCGAGTACCAGGGCTGACCGGCCGGCGGGACCCGGCTACGCCCCCGGCCGCCCCGCCAGCAGCGCCGCCTCCAGCTCGGGCGGCAGGCCCACCCGCGGCCGGTCCGGCCGCAGCGGCGCCGGCCCGCCGAGCGACAGCAGCCACGACCACGTGTCGCGCACCGTCTCCCGCACCGGCCGGCACCGCAGTCCGGCCGCCAGCGCCCGGGACACCCCGGCCCCGTGCAACGCCCCGTGCATGTCCGGGCGTTCGGCCGCCGGGACCCAGACGGGGAGCTGGGACCACGGCTCGGCGCCCGCCGACAGCACCACGTCCGCGGGCGTCCACCGCAGCCGTGCCGACGACCCGGTCGCCGCCGCACACTCCTCCAGCAGCTCGCCCATCGTCGTGTGGCCCGGCTCGCTCACCAGGTTGTACGGGCCCTCCAGGCCCGCCTCCGCCGCGTCCAGCGTCCACTCGGCCAGGTCGCGGACATCGATGTACTGCAGCGGTGTGTCCCGCGGTCCCGGCGCGACGACGTCACCGCCGCGCGCGATCCGCTCCAGCCACCACGGCAGACGGCCCACGTTCTCCCACGGACCGAGGATCAGGCCCGAGCGCACCAGCAGCGAGCGGGAGGCGCCGAAGGCGTCGAGGACGGCCAGTTCACCGCCCCGCTTGGCCTGTGCGTACGGCACGTCGCCCGCGTCCGGCGAACCGTCGACCAGCGGCGCGCTCTCGTCGTACCCGGCCGCCGGCGGCCACGCGTACACCGAGCAGCTCGACACGTAGACAAAGCGACCCACCCGGCCCGCCAGCAGCCGGGCCGTGTCCCACACGGCCGACGGCGCGGCCGACCAGGTGTCGACCACCGCGTCCCACTCGCCGTCGTGCAGCGCGGCGAGGCCGCCGGGGGCCAGCCGGTCGCCGATCAGGTCGGACACCCCGTCCGGCGCCGGGTGCCTCCCGCGGTGGAACACCGTGACCTGCCATCCGCGTGCGAGCGCCCCTTCCACGACCGCGCGCCCCACGAATTCCGTCCCGCCCAGCACCAGAAGTCTCATGGTCACGACTGTGCCCGGCGCCGGTCGCCGTCCTCAGCGATTCCGCTGCCAGGAGAACCCGGCGGGAAGGGTCTGTACCGGCGGTCACTCTCCCGGTCCGGGCGCGGGGATGGCAGCATGTGCCGACGATGACGGATGCCCGGTCGCCGATGCGCGCCTTGCGGGCCGCGCTTTTCGCGGCGGTGGCCGTCACGTTGGCAGCGATAGGGCATTCGTCCCTGTCTGCGCACGACATCCCCGCTTCAGGACTGCTCGCCGCGCTCGGCGTGACCGCCGCCGCCGGCTGGTTCGCGGCCGGCCGCCGCCGGAGCGCGCGCTCGATCGGGGCCGGACTGCTCGCCGTGCAGGGCGGACTGCACCTGCTGTTCTCCGGCGAGGCACCCACGGCACCCCACCACCACGGGCAGCACGAGCACTACGACACCGCGCAGACCGCCGCCGAGAGCCTCGGCACCGGCATGCTCGCCGTCCACCTCCTCGCCGCCGCCTGCTGCGCCCTGTGGCTGGCCCACGGTGAGGCGGCGTTCTTCCGGCTCGCGCACGCCGCACTGTCCTTCGCGTTCACACCGCTGCGACTGCTGCTGGGCGCCGTACGGCTGCCCGAGCCGGACGCCGCGCCCAAGCCCGCCGACGACGCGGCCGACGAGAGCCGCCACGGCGTCGTCCTCGCGCACACCGTGGTCCGCCGCGGCCCGCCCGCGTACCCCGTTCCCCGTGCCACGGCCCCTGGAGCCGCTGTCTGACCTGGGGCCGATTCCCCATGTCACACCGACCCCTTGGGACCCTCATGTCCATCGACGCCCCCAGCAAGGGCACCACATCATCCGGCGCGAGCACCGCTCCCGAAGCGCGCGGCGCGCTGCGCCCCCTCCTGCTCCGTCTCCACTTCTACGCCGGGCTGCTGACAGCCCCGCTCCTCCTCGTCGCCGCGGTGAGCGGCCTGCTGTACTCGCTGTCCTTCCAGGCGGAGAAGGTCGTCTACCGCCACGAACTGCGCGTCCCCGTCGGCGAGCGTTCCGTCCCGCTCTCGGCCCAGGTCGACGCCGCCCGCGCCGCCCACCCCGAGGGCACGGTGACCGCGGTGTGGCCCTCGTACGAGGACGGCGCGACCACCCGTGTCCTGATGTCCTCCCCCGACGTGGCGGAGGGCAAGTCCCTCGCCGTCTTCGTCGACCCCTACACCGCGGACGTACGCGGTGAACTCCCCTCGTACGGCAGTTCCGGCGCGCTCCCGCTGCGGGCCTGGCTCTCCGAGTTCCACGCCGATCTGCACCTGGGCGAACTCGGCCGGCACTACAGCGAGCTGGCCGCCAGCTGGCTGTGGGTCGTCGCGCTGGGCGGGCTGGTGCTGTGGTTCGGACGCCGACGCCGTACCAAGCGCGATCTGGTCCTGCCCGAACGCGGCGCGAAGGGCCGCCGCAGGACCCTGTCCCGGCACGGCTCCCTCGGCCTGTGGGCCGTCACCGGGCTCGTCATGCTGTCGGCCACGGGGCTGACCTGGTCCCGCTACGCGGGCGAGAACATCGACGCGGTGCAGGCCCGGCTCGGCGGGTCCACCCCCGTCGTCACGGCCGCACTCGCACCGGGCGGCGGCAGCGGCGGAGGCCACGAAGGCCACGAGGGCCACAGCGGCGGAAGCGGTGACGGCCACGAAGGCGCCGACATCGGCATCGACAACGCCGTGGCGGCGGCCCGCGGCTACGGCATCGACGGCAGGATCTCCGTGACCCTGCCGGCCGACGGCGACGGATACGTCGTCAAGGAGACCGACACCCAGTACCCGGTCCACCTCGACTCGGTCGCCGTCGACCCGGCGGACGGCCGGATCATCGACGAACTCCGCTTCGCCGACTACCCGTTGCTCGCCAAGCTGACCCGGTTCGGCATCGACGGCCACATGGGCGTCCTGTTCGGCCCGGTCAACCAGCTCGCGCTCGCCGCGCTGATGGTCGCCCTGATCCTGCTGATCGTGTGGGGCTACCGCATGTGGTGGCAGCGCAGGCCCACGAAGGAACGCCCCCTGTCGGTGGGCCGCCCGATGCCGCGCGGCGCCTGGCGCAAGGCGCCGCTCACGGCGCTGCTGCCGATGGCCGCCGCGACGGCGCTGGTCGGCTGGTTCGTGCCGATGCTCGGCATCAGCCTGCTGGTGTTCCTCGCGGTGGACGTCGCGCTCGGCGCGGTGGCGAAGGTCCGGTCCCGGGCCTGACCGGGACCGGACCCTCGCCTCACGGCGCGTACTTGTAGCCGACCCGCCGCACGGTCTGGATCGTGCGGCGGTGGTCGGCTCCGAGCTTGCGTCGCAGCCGGGCGACATGGACGTCCACCGTGCGGCCGTCGCCGACGTGCCCGTAGCCCCACACGGTGGTCACCAGCTGGTCGCGCGTGTGCACCCGGTGCGGATGTGCCACCAGATGGGCCAGCAGCTCGAACTCCAGGTACGTGAGGTCGAGTTCCCGACCGTCCACGCTGGCGGTGCGCCGGACCGCGTCGATCGCCACCGGGCCCCCGACGGCCGGCCGCTCCGGCGCGGCGGCCGCCAGGGGTGGCTGCTCGTCGGCCGGTACGAGGACGAGGTAGCCGACCATCGGGGGCCGGCCGGGCAGCGTGGGCAGGGTGTGCGGAGGGGCGGGCAGCCACGTGGCGCCCGGCGGCAGGAGGTCGGCGACGTCCACGACCTCGTCCCGGTCGACGGCACGCAGCCGGTGGCGGCCCGAAGGAGCTGCCCGGTCGGTCGTGACGCGGCCCTGGGGGACGGGGGAGGAAACGGCGGAAGCGACGGAAACGGTCGAGAAGGAACGGCTGTTCGCCATGGGAGGTCAGCTCTTTCGCGCGGAGGAAGTCGTCGATGCGTCGTCAAGGACGGACGTACGTCGTGCGCGCTGGCCGAAGGCCGGGAAGAACGGCTTTAGAGGGCCCGCGCGTTCACCGCGGGCAACACACCCGGTCGAAGTCGTGGTGCTGCCGGGAAGGCCAGAACGGCTTGAGGTCGCTGCGACCCGTCGCGTCGTTCCGGTAGTCGGCCATGTGCCTATTGAAGCAGACCCGCGACGACCGCAGCAGGCCTCGTCCACCCGTCGGTACGTGATCTTTCCTACGTGCGCGGTGTTTCGGCCCCACGGACCGCAACCGGCGACCCCGTACCCACCCGGACCGCACGGCGGCGCGCGGAGTCGGCGCTCCTGGAGGCATGCGCGCCATGCGCGCGACCGCACGCGAGAGGGGCGCCCGCCTGGTCGGCGGACGCCCCTCGGGTCACGCGGGTGCTCAGACCTGGCCGGCCTTCTCCAGGGCCGAGCAGCAGGTGTCCACCAGCAGGCGGGTCACCACGTACGGGTCGACGTTGGCGTTGGGACGGCGGTCCTCGATGTAGCCCTTGCCGTCCTTCTCGACCTGCCACGGGATGCGGACCGAGGCACCGCGGTCGGAGACGCCGTAGCTGTACTCGTTCCACGGGGCGGTCTCGTGCAGACCGGTCAGGCGGTCGTCGATGCCGGCGCCGTAGTTCTTGACGTGGTCCATCGGCTTGGAGCCCTCGCCGAGGGACTCGCACGCGGTGATGATCGCGTCGTAGCCCTCGCGCATCGCCTTGGTGGAGAAGTTGGTGTGCGCGCCCGCGCCGTTCCAGTCGCCCTTGACCGGCTTGGGGTCGAGGGTGGCGGCGACGTTGAAGTCCTCGGCGGTGCGGTAGAGCAGCCAGCGGGCCACCCACAGCTGGTCGGAGACCTCCAGCGGCGCCAGCGGGCCGACCTGGAACTCCCACTGGCCGGGCATGACCTCGGCGTTGATGCCGGAGATGCCGAGGCCCGCCGCGAGGCAGTTCTCCAGGTGCGCCTCGACCACGTCACGGCCGAAGATCTCGTCCGAGCCCACGCCGCAGTAGTAGCCGCCCTGCGCGGCGGGGAAGCCGCCCTCGGGGAAGCCGAGCGGACGGGAGCCCTTGAAGAAGGTGTACTCCTGCTCGATGCCGAAGATCGGCTCCTGCGCGGTGAACTTCTCCGCCACCTCGACGAGCGCGGCACGGGTGTTGGACTCGTGCGGCGTCATGTCGATGTTGAGGACCTCGTTCAGCACGAGGATGTTGTCGCCGCCGCGGATCGGGTCCGGGCAGACGAAGACCGGCTTCAGCACGCGGTC
Source organism: Streptomyces sp. PKU-EA00015 (assembly GCF_013387495.1). Lineage (GTDB taxonomy): Bacteria > Actinomycetota > Actinomycetes > Streptomycetales > Streptomycetaceae > Streptomyces. Next base: position 33,036 of record NZ_JABZEE010000023.1, read on the forward strand.
CGACGCGTGGCCCTCGGCCTGGTTGGTGCTGGACCCGTCGAAGCCCCAGATGGGCAGGTCGGCGAGGGCCGTGGAGGAACCGGCGGCCAGGATCTTCGTCTTCGAGCGAAGCTTGGCGGTCGGCTCGGTGCCGTCGATCCAGATGTACTCAGCCTTGATGCTCACGGACCTCATCCTTTGCGGGTGCAGCGGTATGCCGCGCAGCTTGTCAACGCGCGATTTCCCGGCCGTTGCCCGTTTGTGAACCCCGTGTTACGCGGAACATTTCACCGTTATGCCCGGCGTGTCGCGCGTGCGGGACGGGCCCCCTCATGCCTGTTCAGCAGCGACCCGGAGCCCCGCGGTCCCGGATGCGCCCGACCAGCGCCTCACGGGCCGTACCCAGGGTTTTCGCGGCACCTTCCAGGCGCCGGTCGTGGTCGTGAAGCGCCGGGAGCGGGCGCCCGCGGCCGATCCGCGCCTCCGGCAGACGGAACGTCCTGAGATATGCGGCACACCCCTCGTGGTCCATGATCACCTCGCCGATGTCTGCTGCTCCGCCACCCCGCGCCGGAACGGGGGGCAGGAACCGCCACGGCGTGGATCCGTCCATGCGGCAGACGCGCTCGAAGGCGTACGAGGGATCCGGCAGCCGTCCCGCGAACAGCGTGTCGTGCTGCTCGGCCACAGCCGCTCCCGCGCCCGCGCGGTGGCCGGCGGCTCCGCGAGTCCGCAGGCCGCGGGCTGTCGCGTGGGCGCGGCCGTGAAGCTCGGGCACGGCGGCGTCGCCGTGCGCGTCCTGATGCACCGGCTCCCCGTACAGGTCCTCGACCGGCGCCGGGTGCGGGGCGCGGTCGTCGCCGGCCGCCCGCGTCGTATACAGGGCTCTTTCCCGGCCGGACGCCCCGCCTCTCATGGGGCGGACGCGCCGCACGGGGGCCGGGTCGCGCAGCCGTCGCGCGGGCACACTGGTCTCCATGACCAAGCACCTGCGTATCGGACTTCTCGGCGCCGGCCCCTGGGCCGCGATGACCCAGGCCCCCGCGCTCTCCGGCCACCCGGACGTCGTCCTCGGCGGGGTGTGGGGGCGGCGGTCCGAGGCGGCCGCCGCGCTCGCGGACGCCCACGGCACCACGGCGTTCACCGGTGAGGACGGCATCGACGCGCTGTTCGCCTCCAACGACGCGATCGCCTTCGCCGTGCCGCCGGACGTGCAGGCGCCGCTCGCGGCCCAGGCGGCAGCCGCCGGCTGTCATCTGCTGCTGGACAAGCCGGTGGCGACGACGGTCGCCGCCGCCCGGGACGTCGTGAACGCCGTGGAGGAGGCGAAGGTCGCGTCCGTCGTGTTCTTCACGCTGCGCTTCGCCACCGACACCGCGCGGTGGATCGCGGATCAGGCGGCGGTCGGCGGCTGGTTCACGGCCCATGCGCAGTGGCTCGGCGCGCTGTTCTCGCCGGGAGCGGAGAGCCCGTTCGCGGCGTCCCCGTGGCGGCGCGAGAAGGGCGGCCTGTGGGACGCCGGCCCCCACGCGCTCTCCGCGCTGCTCCCGGTGCTGGGGGACGTGGTGGAGCTGACGGCGGCCCGCGGCCCTTCGGACACGACCCACATGGTGCTCCGGCACGCCTCGGGCGCCTCCAGCACGGTGACGCTCGGGCTCGGCGCGCCGCTCAACGCGGCGGGCGTGAGCCTGGTGCTGCTGGGGGAGCAGGGCAAGGCCGAACTGCCGGACGGCTGGGGCAGTCCGGTGGACTCGTTCCGCACGGCGGTCAACGAACTGATGGGCGTGGTACGGACGGGGCGGCCCCACCCGTGCGACGTGCGGTTCGGGCTGCGGATCACGGAGATCCTCGCGGAGGCGAGCGGAAGGCGTCCGGGGCGGGGCGCTGACACGGCGACGCGCTGACGCGCGTGCGTGGGCGCGGCCCGGCGGTGCGGGGCCGCGCCTCGCGGGGACGGGTGGTGCCGGGCCGGGTGGGAAAGACGGGACGGTGCCGTCCGGTGCGCTCCGAGTGTGCGGCTCGGAGGCGGGCGCTCCGCCGGGGGACAGCGGGGAGGGGGAGCGCGGACGGCACCGTCCCGGGGGCCGGCAGCGGCCGGGCCCGCCGGAGTGGGGGATTGCGGGCCCGGCCGTGCGGCGTCAGCCGACGCGCTCGATCCGCGCGTTGCGGATCAGGAACTTGCCGGCCTCACGCACCTGCTCGAAGGCCGCGTTGTTCAGCAGCGCGCAGCTGCCGGACACCGACGTCACCTCGACGGTCGTGGACTTGTTGTTGTCCAGGTTGGTCACCTTCAGCTGGGTGCCGACGGGGAACTGGTTGCTGGAGGCGGCCGGTGCGCCGCCCTCGCCGGAGAGCGTCACGGTCGAGCCGGCGCAGACGACCTCGCCCGCGGCGCCGCCAGCGTTCCCGCCGCCGGCTTCCTGGCCGCCGTCGTTCGCGGGCGGCGCTTCCTCGGCGGGTGGCGCCTCTTCGGCGGGCGGCGCCTCGGCCGGGGGTGCCGCCTCGGCCGGGGGCGCCGCCTGGTCGCCGCCGCCCGCCCCGGCGTCGCAGCCCGCCGCCTCCTGCTGGACCCTGATCTGCGCGATCACCGCCTCCCGGTTGGCGATGCGCGCCGCCGACTGTGCGTCCGGATTGGCTCGTTGACCGGCGATGAAGGTCTCGTTGTTGTTGATCGCCTGGGCGAGGCCGTCGCAGGCGACGGACGCCTGGCTTGTGCCGGTCATGACAATCGCGGTGCCGCCGACCAGCGCCGCGGCGCCGGCCAGGAGGGCGATCTTCTTCTTGCCGCTGAGGGTCTTCTTGCGTGACACGAAAGGGCTCCTGTCCCCGGCCGCGGGGGCGGCCGGTTGGTTTCCTTGTGCCCTTACGTACGAGTAGCCGTCGGCCTCTGCTCACCGGTCACGGCCGCCTCTTCCTTAACTTTCTTTAAGGAAGCCGCAGTTGGCGCTTCGCCGCCGCTCACCCCGGCGGCAGCGCGCGGCACAGCGCGTCCAGTGCTTCCTCGTACACGTGCTCCGGCGGCGTCGCGTACCCCACCACCAGGCCGTCGCGCCCGGCCCCCGTGTCGTGCGGATGCCGGTAGTCGGCCAGCCCCTCGACCGCGAGCCCCTGCCACGCGGCTGCCTCGACCACGGTCCGCTCGCTCCCCCGGGGCAGGTCCAGCACGGCGTGCAGGCCGGCCGAGATGCCCGACACCCGCACGTGCGGCGCGCGCTCGGCCAGCACCGCCACCAGCCGGTCGCGCCGGCTCCGGTGCCGCTGCCGCATCCGGCGCACATGCCGGTCGTACGCCCCCGAGGCGACGAGGTCCGCGAGCGTGAGCTGCTCGGCGGCGCTCGCGTACGGCTCGCGCTCGCCCTTGGCGGCCACGACGTCGTCGACCAGCGCCTCCGGCAGCGCCATCCAGCCGATCCGCAGCGCCGGCGACAGGCTCCACCGCCACCGCCACCGCCACCGCCACCGCCACCGGCAGGCGCGCGGACCCGGCCGCGCGCCGCGGCGCACCGGGGCGTCAGCCCCGACCGATCGCGTCCCGCACCGCCTCCTCCGTACGCCCCACCACCGCCGTGCCGTCCTCCGCCGTGATGATCGGCCGCTGGATGAGCTTCGGGTGCTGCGCGAGGGCCGCGATCCAGCGGTCCCGTGAACTCTCGTCCCGCGCCCACTCCTTGAGCCCCAGCTCCTTCGCCGCGGCCTCCTGCGTACGCGTGATGTCCCACGGTTCGAGGCCGAGCCGGCCCAGCACCTCCCGGATCTCGTCCTCGGTCGGCACGTCCTCCAGATAGCGCCGCACGGTGTAGTCGGCGCCCTCGGCGTCGAGCAGCGTGAGGGCGCTGCGGCACTTGGAACAGGCGGGGTTGATCCAGATCTCCATGCCGCACACCGTACCGCTCGCGCTGCCTCAAACGCCTTCTGGCCAGCGGCGATTGTCAGTGGCCGCCGGTAGAATGAACAGCAGTTCGGGATGGTCCCGCCACCGCGCCAGGAGGTTGCCGATGGCCGTTGCCACACTCACGACGAAGCCCCTGATCCCCCATCAGAAGAAGCCGCTCCCGGCCGGACAGCCGCGCGAGTGGTACGTGTCGCACAACCGCCGCCTGAAGGCGATGCGCCTCACGATCGCCCTGCTCGACTCCGGCGTCTACCACCCGGCGACCGCCGACAACCGCCGCATACGGGCCACGGCCGAGCGCATCGGCGTGCACGTCCCCTCCGACACGACGTGCCGGATGGTCCGGGCCCTGATCCGCTACGGCCGCTGATCCGACGGGTTCAGGAGACGGGGCGCCTGGGATCGGGCGCCCCGTTCTCGTACCACTCGGCGCGCACGGTGTCCCCGACGGACAGCGTGCCGCCGCGCAGCACCGCCACCTTCGCACCGAAGCTGACCTTGTTGTCGTACGCGGGCTCCCGCCGGTACGTCGCGAGGGTGCGCACCGGCTCGGGCCCCTTCCGCCGCCCGGTGACCTGGTCGACCAGCGGCACGGAACAGCGCATCGCCCGTACGGAATGGGCGAGCCGGGCGGTTCCGATCTCCAGCCGCCGCATCAGGTCCTCGTCGTGCGGCGCGGCGCAGCCGTCGAGGACGATGTTGGCCCGGAAGCGGTTCATGGGCACCGGGGTCCCGCCCGCGGCCTCGATCCGTGCGTTGAGCCCGTCGAGCGAGGCCTGCGAGACGACGGCCACGGCATGCGCGTCGGCGAAGGCGACCTTGCCGGGCGTCTCCCCCCACCCGTCCCGGTCGAACGCGTCGCGCACCCGTACCAGCCGGGACTTGACGCCGAGCACCTCGGAGAGCCACTCGGCGACGGCGTCGCCCTGGTCGATCGCGTGCCCGACCGGCTTGTCGAACAGGCTCACCGGCCGCGGCGCACCCTCGGGGTCCACGTCGACCACGAGATCCTCGACCCCGCCCGCCCGCAGCGTCACCGTGCGCCCGCCCTCGCCGACCCGTGGCCGTACGGCGGCCAGGGCCGGGTGTGCCCGCTGACTGCGGAACGACCCGTCGACGGCGTCGACCACCATGAACGTCCGGTCGTGCTCGAGCCCCGTGTCCCCGGCCACGACGGACATCACATCGGTCCCGGCGCAGCCCTTGACCGGGTAGTACGTCAGCTTCTGCACAGTGATCCCCATGGACATGGATCGTAGAGGGGCCACGGCGCACGCGGGTGTCTCAGGGTGCCTTGCAGGTGGCGGTGTCGCCGGGCCCGGAGGCGGTGGCGGTCCGCACCGGCCTGTCGTCGACCCGCACCCGGCAGGTGGCCTTGCCGCCGTCCGCGCCGACCGTGACGACGAGCGTGCTGCTCATCTCCTGCCCGGACGTCTTGATCTCCCTGCGCCAGGGCAGGTCCGTCACCTGCTCCAGCTCCTGCTCGGTGCGCAGGTCCCCCGTGCCCTGGACGGAGAAGGAGACCGTGACATCACGGGCGTCGCCCGTGACCTCATAGGTCACCGTGGCAGTCCTGTCCACCGCGTCCTCGTCGGACACCTCGCTCACGACGAGACCGACAGCGGCCAGACACCCTCCGACGACCAGCACCAGGACGACGAGTACGACCCAGGGCCACTTCCGGCGCTTGCTGACCGGGGGCTGCGGCGGCACGGCCGCGTGCCACCGCGGGTGGTTGCTCGGCTCGCTCATGTCCCCAGATTCGCCCCGCGCCGGGCGGCCCGCGACCGGGGAGCGCCGCCGCGGCGGAGCCGGGCCGGGTACGGGAAAGGCCGTCGGCCGTGCCTTCCGGTGAGGGAAGGGCACGGCCGACGGCCCACAGACGGCCCAGGCGAGCGGAAACCGCTCCGACCTGCGGCGATCTTAGATGTCGAAGTAGAGCTCGAACTCGTGCGGGTGCGGCCGCAGCTGGATCGGGGCGATCTCGTTCGTGCGCTTGTAGTCGATCCACGTCTCGATCAGGTCCGACGTGAACACGCCGCCCGCCTGCAGGTACTCGTTGTCCTGCTCCAGGGCGTCGAGGACCGCCGGGAGGGAGGTCGGGACCTGGGGGACGTTCGCGTGCTCGTCGGGGGCGAGCTCGTAGAGGTCCTTGTCGATCGGCTCGGCCGGCTCGATCTTGTTCTTCACGCCGTCCAGGCCCGCGAGGAGGAGCGCGGAGAAGGCGAGGTACGGGTTCGACGACGGGTCCGGGGCGCGGAACTCGACGCGCTTGGCCTTCGGGTTCGAGCCGGTGATCGGGATACGCATCGCCGCCGAGCGGTTGCGCTGCGAGTACACCAGGTTGACCGGGGCCTCGAAGCCGGGGACGAGGCGGTGGTAGGAGTTCACCGTCGGGTTGGTGAAGGCCAGCAGCGACGGGGCGTGCTTGAGGATGCCGCCGATGTAGTAGCGGGCGGTGTCCGACAGGCCCGCGTAACCGGCCTCGTCGTAGAAGAGCGGGGAGCCGCCCTGCCACAGCGACTGGTGGACGTGCATGCCCGAGCCGTTGTCGCCGAAGATCGGCTTCGGCATGAAGGTCGCGGTCTTGCCGTTGCGCCAGGCGACGTTCTTCACGATGTACTTGAAGAGCATCAGGTCGTCGGCCGCGGCGAGCAGCGTGTTGAACTTGTAGTTGATCTCCGCCTGGCCGGCGGTGCCGACCTCGTGGTGCTGGCGCTCGACCTGCAGGCCGACGTTCTCCAGCTCCAGGGAGATCTCCGCACGAAGGTCGGCGAAGTGGTCGACGGGCGGGGCCGGGAAGTAGCCGCCCTTGTAGCGGACCTTGTAGCCGCGGTTGTCCTCGACCGCGCCCGTGTTCCAGGCGCCCGCCTCGGAGTCGATGTGGTAGAAGCCCTCGTTCGCGGCGGTGTTGAAGCGCACCGAGTCGAAGACGTAGAACTCGGCCTCGGGGCCGAAGTACGCCGTGTCCGCGATGCCGGTGGAGGCGAGGTAGGCCTCGGCCTTCTTGGCGATGTTCCGCGGGTCGCGGCTGTACTGCTCGCCCGTGATCGGGTCGTGGATGAAGAAGTTGATGTTCAGCGTCTTGTCACGGCGGAACGGGTCCAGACGGGCGGTCGACAGGTCGGCGCGCAGCGCCATGTCGGACTCGTGGATCGCCTGGAAGCCGCGGATCGACGAGCCGTCGAACGCCAGCTCGTCCGAGGGGTCGAAGGCCGTCGCCGGGATCGTGAAGTGCTGCATGACGCCAGGAAGGTCGCAGAACCGGACGTCAACCATCTTTACGTCGTTGTCAGCGATGTACTTCTTGGCCTCGTCGGCGTTCTGGAACATCCAACTCCTCCTACTCCCACCCGGGAGGGGCGGGGTTGCAGCTCGTCCGTGCGGCCAGTGCGGTGGCACACGCTGGACACGACCATAGGCAGACCGGATTTCTCAAGCATGACCCATTTGTTTCGACGAAGTTAACCGGCACGGGTGCCGAGGGCGCCCGTGGCCGGCTCGGGGGCCCGGCCCGAAGTGATCCAAAGCGGGCGCAGTACCGTGGTCGGGTGGACAACAGGCAAGCAATCGGATCGTGGCTTTCCGGGCCCCGCGCGGCGGCCGAGGACATGGGTGTCGACTTCGGGTACCGCGGCCAGCGGCTCGGTCTGCCGGAGACGGGGCCGGGCTCCGTGGCACCGCTCGGGCGTCGCTTCGGAGCGCTGTTCCTCGACTGGGGACTGTGTTTCCTGATCGCATACGGACTGTTCGCAGGCAGTAACCAGCAGGCGACGTCCAACCGCGCCCTGATCGTCTTCCTCGTGATGAGCGTGCTCACCGTCGGCACCGTCGGGTGCACCCCCGGCAAGCGGCTCCTCGGACTGCGCGTCGTCTCCGAGAACGGCGGCCGTCTCGGCTTCGGCCGGGTCGTCGTCCGCAGCGTCCTGCTGTGCCTCGCCGTGCCGGCGCTCGTCTGGGACCGCGACGGCCGCGGCCTGCACGACCGTCTCGCCCGCGCGGTCCAGGTCAGGATCTGAGCCGCGCAGGACAGCGGAGAACGAGAGAGCCGCGGGAGACAGCGGAGAACGCGAGAGGCGGCCGGGACGATGTCCCGGCCGCCTCTCGCGTGTCCTGGATGCGTCAGCGCATCTTTCCGCCGCGCGGCATCCGCATGCCCTTGGGCATCGGACCCTTGGGCAGCGGCATGTTGCTCATCAGGTCGCCCATCGCGCGCAGCCGGTCGTTGGTCGAGGTGACCTGCGGGCCGCTGAGGACGCGGGGCAGCTTGAGCATCGTGGTGCGCACCTTCTTCAGCGGCACCTGGCCCTCGCCGTTGCCGACCAGGATGTCGTGCACGGGGACGTCCACGACGATCCGGTTCATCTTCTTCTTCTCGGCCGCGATCAGTGTCTTGACCCGGTTCGGGTTGCCCTCGGCGACCAGCACGATGCCGGCCTTGCCGACCGCGCGGTGCACCACGTCCTGGTTGCGGTTCATCGCCACCGCGGGTGTCGTGGTCCAGCCGCGCCCCACGTTCTGCAGGACCGCCGCGGCGGCGCCCGGCTGGCCCTCCATCTGCCCGAAGGCCGCCCGCTCGGCGCGGCGTCCGAAGACGATCGCCATCGCCAGGAAGGCCAGCAGGAAGCCCAGGATGCCCAGGTAGATGGGGTGGTCGATCAAGAAACCGATCGCGAGGAAGACACCGAAGGTGACGATTCCCACAGCCGCGACGACAAGACCGACCTTGGGGTCGGCCTTACGGGTCATCTTGTACGTCAGGGCGATCTGCTTCAGTCGCCCGGGGTTCGCAGCAGCGTCAGCGCTGTCTGAGTTTGCCTTCCTCGCCATACCTGAAGTTTACGTGGCCTAAGAAGTGCGGTCAGCCACGGCCTCCAGAACGTGCTCGGCCTCGACGCGGTCCTTGGCCCGGCGCCGGTCCTCCAGCACCGCGGCCCAGGCGTTGCGGCGGGCGGTGCGCTGGCCGCCGCCGAGCAGCAGGGACTCCATGGCGCGCAGGGCGTCGGTGACGGACGGGATGGCTGTGGCGATCACGGGACGTACCGGCGCGGCCTGCATGCTGGAGGTCGGCATCGTGAAGGTCCCCCTCGGGGCGGGAGTCGATGAGTGGGAGCTGTGCGTGCATTCAGCGTCACTGTTCGGTGTTACCAGGGCATGACCGGGTGGTCAAACGCCGATGAAACACCGATGGGCGCGCTGCGAAGCCGTCGCGAACGCGGACGCGGCCCGCACCACGTCCCCGACCTGCGGGGAGGGTGCGGGCCGTGCCCAACTGGCCATTACTGGCCGGTAGTTGCTTGTGCCTGAATTCACACGGCCTGGGCGGCCTGCGCGGAGTCGGTGGCCGTCGCGGTGCCCCGGGCCTCCATCGCCTGCTGGAAGAGGCGGCCGGCGCGGTAGGACGAACGGACCAGCGGACCGGACATGACGCCGGAGAAGCCGATCTCCTCGGCCTCCTCCTTCAGCTCGACGAACTCCTGCGGCTTCACCCAGCGCTCGACCGGGTGGTGGCGCACGGAGGGGCGCAGGTACTGGGTGATCGTGATCAGCTCGCAGCCCGCGTCGTGCAGGTGCTGCAGGGCCTCGCTGACCTCCTCACGGGTCTCGCCCATGCCGAGGATCAGGTTCGACTTGGTGACCAGGCCGTCCTCGCGGGCGCGCGTGATGACCTCGAGCGAGCGCTCGTAGCGGAAGCCGGGGCGGATGCGCTTGAAGATGCGCGGCACCGTCTCGACGTTGTGCGCGAGCACCTCGGGGCGGGAGGAGAAGACCTCGGCCAGCTGCTCGGGCACGGCGTTGAAGTCGGGGATCAGCAGCTCGACCTTGGTGCGGCCGGCCTCGCGGCCGGCGGTCTGCGCGTGGATCTGGCGCACGGTCTCGGCGTACAGCCAGGCGCCGCCGTCCTCCAGGTCGTCGCGGGCGACGCCGGTGATGGTGGCGTAGTTCAGGTCCATCGTGACGACGGACTCGCCGACGCGGCGCGGCTCGTCACGGTCGAGGGCCTGCGGCTTGCCGGTGTCGATCTGGCAGAAGTCGCAGCGGCGGGTGCACTGGTCGCCGCCGATGAGGAACGTGGCCTCGCGGTCCTCCCAGCACTCGAAGATGTTGGGACAGCCAGCCTCCTGGCAGACCGTGTGCAGACCCTCGCTCTTGACCAGTTTCTGCAGCTGGTTGTACTCGGGACCCATCTTCGCCCGGGTCTTGATCCACTCGGGCTTGCGCTCGATGGGGGTCTGGCTGTTCCGGACCTCCAGGCGCAGCATCTTGCGTCCGTCGGGTGCGACTGCGGACACGACCGGCTCCCTACAGCTTCGATTCTTCGGCGAACACCAGAGTACGCCCGTTAAAAGTGCGGCCTTACGTGTGGCCAACCCGTGGCCAGAGGGACGCATTCCCCAGGGCCGCCGACGGCCGTCAGGCGGACGCCTTCTCGATCACGCGGGGCTGCGGCTCCGCGTTCTCCAGGACGTCGCGCATATGCCTCTCCAGGACCGGGAGCACCTCCTCGATCGTGATGTCACGGCCCAGCTCGTTCGCGAGCGAGGCCACGCCCGCGTCGCGGATGCCGCACGGCACGATCCGGTCGAACCAGGTGTTGTCCGGGTTCACGTTCAGGGCGAAGCCGTGCATCGACACGCCCTTCGCGATCCGGATGCCGATCGCGGCGAGCTTGCGGTCCTCGCGGCGCTGGCCGGCGTTGGAGGGGGCGTACTCCGGCCCGTTCAGGCGGGGGTCGAACTCCTCGTCCTGCAGCCGCGGGTCGAAGTCCAGCGACAGGCCGCCGAGTGCCGGACGCTCCCTGACCAGGTCGCCCAGCACCCACACACCGCTGCGGCCCTCCACCCGGCTCGTCTCGACGCCGAACTCCGCGCAGGTGCGGATGAGGGCGTCCTCCAGGCGGCGTACGTGCGCGACCACGTCCACCGGGCGCGGCAGCTTCAGGATCGGATAGCCCACCAGCTGACCCGGGCCGTGCCAGGTGATCTTTCCGCCGCGGTCCACGTCGATGACGGGCGTGCCGTCCAGGGGGCGCTCACTGTCCGCCGTGCGCCGTCCGGCCGTGTAGACCGGCGGGTGCTCCAGGAGCAGGCAGGTGTCGGGGATCTCGTCGGCGAAGCGGGCGGCGTGGACCTCGCGCTGCTTCTGCCAGGCCTCCTGGTACTCGACGGCGTTCTCGCCGAACCCCAGTCGGACGAACCGCAGCTCACTCACGGCAGAGCCTCCCTCGAACCTTCGCCCAGCTGTCATCCGGGCCCATGCCACTGTACGGCGGCCCGGAAGCCGGTGACCGGGCAGGTGGCTTCCGCCCCGCGTCCGTCAGCGCAGCTGTCACTGCCGCCGCCAATCCTCACACGATCGGATGAATGTGGGGCGAAGACGGCGGAACGGGCCGGGAGGGCCGCTAAATTCGCGCCGTTCCTCCCCCAGGGCTTCTCCCCCAGAGCTACGCATGGGGGGACCCCAGGAGGTACCCCCATGGGCTGCTCCCGGCCCGGAAGGCAGGAGACCCGACAGCAGATGACGGAACGAGCCCCACAGCGCACCCCCAACCGGCAGCTCGCCGCGCTCATCGCGGAGGCGGGCTTCTCCCATGCCGGGCTCGCCCGCAGAGTCGACCAGCTGGGCCTCGAACACGGCCTCGACCTGCGCTACGACAAGACCTCCGTCACGCGCTGGCTGCGCGGTCAGCAGCCGCGCGGTACGACCCCGGCGCTGATCGCCGAGGTGTTCACCCGGCGGCTCGGGCGGCGGCTGTCCGCCCAGGACCTCGGCCTGGACGCCTGTGCGCCGGTCTACGCGGGCCTGGAGTTCGCGGCCACGCCCGAGGAAGCCGTGGACATCGTCAGCGGGCTGTGGCGCAAGGACTCCGGCAGCCACGCCGAACTGCGGAAGATCGCGTTCACCCCCGCCGGTCTGGTCGTGCCGAGCCGGGACTGGCTGATCGGCCGCGCCGACGAGCGGGTGGGCCGCGGCGAGACGGCGCACAGCGGCCCGGGCCGGGTCCCGCCCCAGGGCGGCCGCCTCACCGTGCCCCGGCAGCGCGGCACCGATCGCGGACCCGGCCAGAAGGTCTCCGGCGGCGACATCTCCGCCCTGCGCTCCGTCGGCGAACTGTTCCGCGCCCTCGACCACGCCTACGGCGGCGGCCACGCCCGGCAGGCCCTCGTCCGCTACCTGGAGCACGAGGCCGAGCCGATGCTGCGCGGCACGTACGGGGAGGCGCTGGGCCGCCGGCTCTTCGCCGCGGCCGCCGATCTGACCCGGCTCGCCGGGTGGACCTCGTACGACATAGCGGCACACGGCCTCGCCCAGCGGTACTTCGTCCAGGCCCTGCGGCTCGCGCAGGCGGCGGGGGACCGGGCGTACGGCTCGTACGTGCTCGTCACCATGAGCCGCCAGGCCGTCTACCTCGGGCACGGCCGCGAGGCGGTGCAGCTGACCCGGGTCGCGCAGCAGGGCGTGGGCTCCTCGGCGCCGCCGCTGGTACAGGCACTGCTGAACGCCGCCGAGGCGCGGGCCCACGGGGTGCTCGGCGATGCGCGGGCCTGCAACGCGGCCCTCGCCCGCGCGGAGCGCGCGCTGGAGTCGGCCAGGCCGGGCGACGACGTGCCGCACTGGGCGAGCTTCTTCGACGAGGCGCAGCTCGCCGACGAGATCGGGCACTGCCACCGTGATCTCCAGCAGTACCGCTCGGCGGTCCAGCACGCGGAGCGCTCGCTCAGGCTGCGGGCCCCGGCCTTCGCCCGCAGCCGGCTGTTCTGCCGGGTGGTCCTCGCGACGGCGCGCCTGGGCCTGGGGGAGCTGGAGCAGGCGTGCGCGCTGGGGGCGGAGGCGGCGCTGCAGGCGTCGGAGATGCGGTCGGCGCGGGCGTCGGAGTACGTGCGGGAATTCGAGCGCCGCCTGGAGCCGTACCGGGACGCGAGCCCGGTCCGCACGTACCGCGACAGGGTGGCGGCGCTGGGGTAGCCCCTGCGGGTGCGCTTTCCCCTACCCGCCCCTTCCCGAAACCGGGGCGAGCCCCGGACCCGTACCGTGCTCCGTGCGGTGTCCTCAATCGCAGGACGGGCTGCAATGCAGCCCCGCTGGGGGCACCTCCCACGGCCGCCAGGCCGTAGGGGGAGATTGAGGCGCGGGGGTCCGGGGGCGGAGCCCCCGAAACACCGCGCGGAGCGACCACGGCAGCGGCCCGGCGTCCGAGCCGAGCAGGGTGATCCGGGTGTCCGCCGTGACCGGGGTGTCGTTCGGTCGCCGAGCCGATCCGTGGTGTGAAGCCGCTGGTGCGCGTGGTCTCGCCGCGCAGCTGCTCGGCGAGCTCCCGGACCGACTGGCGTGCGGGCCGGGGAATTCGGCCCGCCCTCCGGGAAGCGCGGTCAGTGTGCGGGAGTGCGGGTCGACGGGGATGCGGGTGTTCGGGGTGAGGGCCGTGGTGCCGCCGAGATCGGACCACTCGGTCGGGCGGGGGACGACGTTCGGGGGTGGTCCGGCTGATTGCGGCTGGTCGGCAGCTGTAGCACCCGATGAGCGATAGCTCCGATGACCAGACTCAGGGTGAGAGTGAAAATGGGCGTGAAGCGTCGCACTACTGTCTCCCGGCATCAAGGGGCACCGGGAACGTAGTGCGGGGTCGAACCTCTGCCAAGGGAGAGGTCGGATGTATCGCTTGGACTTCTGGAGCGAGTCGTCCGAGGGCGGTGGCGGCCGCCCTCGGTGACTCAGGCCGCCGCCAGCGCGGGCGTCACGCAGCCCGGCCGGATGCCGACGTCCGACAGGAGCGCGTGCGCGGCCCGGCGGCCCGAGAACAGCGCGCCCTGGACCGTCGCCGTGTCCCGGTGGTCGCCGCAGACGTAGAGCCCCGCCAGCACGCGCACCGGGCGGCGCAGGTCGTGCGGCGGCCTCATATCCGGTACGGCCGCCGCTTCGTGATGGACGCTCAGGAGCTCCCAGTCGGTCGTCGGCGTCCCGTACAGCGTCTCCAGGTGGCGTCGCACCTGCCGGTCCACGTCGTCGGGCAGGCCCCCCACCACCGTGGAGGAGATCAGCGCCCGGCCCTCGGGCGCGCGGGACGGGTCGACCTCGCTCATCACCGCCGTGTGCGAGACGGGCCCGACGCGGTCCGCGTCCAGGACCAGCGACGGATCGGTCAGCGGAGGCTCCGGCGCGGTGTGGTGCACCACCGTCACCGGCCGGAACGAAGGCACCCGCAGCCCCGGCAGCAGCTCCGCCGCCGTCCGCGCGTCCGTGGCGACCACGACGGAACGGCAGCGGAACTCGCCGTGCTCCTCGGTCGTGACCCTGTTGGTCGCGATGGCCGTGACCCGTGTGCCCGTGCGGACCGTCCCCTCCGGCAGCGCGGCGGCCAGCAGTTCGGGCAGGGCGGACGCACCGCCCGCCGGGACGCACAGCCTGCCGCGCGCGTAACCGCGCAGCACCAGGTCGGCGCACCGGCTGGAGGTGGTCAGCTCCGGGTCGCACAGCAGCGCGGCCAGCAGGGGGCGCAGGAAGCCGTGCACCGTACGGGCGGGCAGTCCACGGCTGTGGAGGGCGTCGGCGGCGGCGCGTTCCGGCCGGGCCAGCACCCGCCGTACGGAGGTGCCCGCGAGTCGCGCCAGCGACGCCCCCAGCCGGGCCTGGTCGAGATGCCGCGGCCGAGGGGCGCTCGCAAGGGCGCGCGCGACGGTGAATGCGACCCCTACGCCCCGGGTGGCGTGCGGCGACGTCCCGACCTCGCCGGTCCGCTGGAGCCGCCCTTCGGCGTGCACGAGCACACCGGGCGAGAACAACCGCAGTTCGGCGTCGCGCAGCGCGGTGATGCGCCGCAGCTCCGGGAACGCGGTACTGAGCAACTGACCTGCGCGGTCGAGCCGGAATCCGTCGATCCGCTCGGTGGCCATGCGCCCGCCCACGACCGGGGCGGCCTCCAGGACCCTGACCGTCACCCCCGCACTGGCGAGCCGATGAGCTGCCGAGAGTCCGGCGATCCCGGCCCCGACGATGACGACGTCCGCGTGATCCGCATGCTGAGCGGTGCTGAGCACGTGCCCCTCCCCGAGGTCGGCGCGGCTGGTGGGAACCTCATGCCCCCATCAGGCCCGGGGAATACCCGAGTTCGCACCGAGACTAGGAACCGGGACCCCGACCTGCAGTCGCGCACACGACGGAGCACCGGAGCGCGGGGGCGCACGGCGCCGGTCGTCCGTCGTCCCCGTGCGGGACGCCGCCCACCGCCGCGGCCGTCGCCCGGCCGCGCGCCGCCGCCGCGTCGCGGCGATCGGCCGCGTACCGCGTCGCGATGCCCTGTCCGCCCGCGAGGCGGCCTCGCCCGTGACGGCTTGCGGCCGTGGCGCGTCCCCGGCGGCATACCGCGGTGCGATGGCAGCGCCTTGCGGGCTCGGCGTTGCCTGTCGCCGGCCTTTACCGGTCCGCCGCCGGGCGGCGGTGGCGGCGCGTGGCGGCGGAGCCGTCGGGGCCACAGGGCGTTACGTCGCACCTCCGGTGGCAGGGACGCCGCCCGCCCCGCCCGGGTCCACGCCGGGGTGCGCGACCCGGCCGTGCCGCCCCCGGGCGGCTACCGCAGGGCCGCGCGGATGGCGTCGTCGATATGAGGGAACGCGAACGAGAAGCCCGACTCCAACAGGCGGACCGGCAGCGCGCGTTGGCTGCTCAGGACGTCCGAGGCCATCTCGCCCAGCACCAGCCGCAACAACGGTGTCGGGACCGCGAAGAGCGCCGGGCGGTGCAGGACCCGGCCCATCGCCTCCGTCACCTCGCGGTTGGTCACCGGCTCCGGCGCCGTCAGGTTCACCGGGCCCGACAGCGACTCCGTGTCCAGGATGTGCCGCAGCGCCGCCACCTCGTCGTGCAGCGCGATGAAGCTCCAGTACTGGCGCCCGCTGCCGAGCCGTCCCCCGAGCCCCGCCCGGAACAGCGGGAACATCCGGCCCCACGCGCCGCCCTCCCGGGCCACCACCAGGCCGGTGCGGGCGAACGCCGTACGCACGCCCGCCTCCTGCGCGGGCGCCGCCGCCTCCTCCCACTCCACGCACACACCCGGCAGGAAACCTTCCCCCGGCGGCGCGTCCTCGTCCACCGGACGGTCTCCTGTGTCGCCGTAGAAGCCGACCGCGCTGCCGCTGACCAGCACCTTCGGCGGGGTGTCCAGCGAGGCCACCGCCTCCGCGATCGCCGCCGTGCCGAGCACCCGGCTGTCGCGGATCTCCCTGCGGTACGCCTGCGTCCAGCGGTGGTCGCCCACCCCCGCGCCGGCGAGGTGCACGACCGCGTCGCAGCCCACGAGGCCCGCGACGTCGACGTACTGCCGCCGCGGGTCCCACTCGACCTCGTCGCCCGCCCCGGACGGGTGCCGCACCAGCCGCACCACCTCGTGCCCGTCCGCGCGCAGCGAGCGCACGAGCGCCTTGCCGATGAGCCCCGAGGCGCCGGTGACGGCGATACGCGATCTCTGCATGGCCCCATCCTGCCCCGCCCGTACCGCATGGCACAGTTGCCCCCATGCCCGAGTCGCACACACGTCCAGCGATACCCCCGGCGATACGTCCCGCGCGCGCCGCCGACGACACGGCCCTCGGCGAACTCGACCGGGCGACCTGGTCGCCCCTGCACGCCGTGCAGCCGCGGCCCGAGCCCCCGTACGGCCCGTTCTTCGACGCCACCCACCGGCCCGAGGACTTCCTGGTCGCGGAGGACACCGACGGCACGCTCCTCGGCTACATCCGCCTCGTGCGACCGACGCCCCTCGCCTGCAACCGGCATGTACGCCAGATCCAGGGCCTCGCCGTGGCCGACCGGGCACGGGGCCGCGGCGTCGGCCGGGCCCTGCTGCGCGCGGCGTGCGACGAGGCGCGCCGCCAGGGCGCCATCCGCCTCACCCTGCGCGTCCTCGGCCACAACGCCCCGGCGCGCGCGCTGTACGAGGCGGAGGGCTTCAGGGTCGAGGGCGTGCTCCCGGGTGAGTTCCTGCTGGAGGGGCGTTACGTGGACGACGTCCTGATGGGCCGTTCCCTGGAGGCGTGACCCGCGCGGACGTACCGCCGGGCGGTCAGCCGCCGAAACGTTCCCACAGGCGCGGGAAGCGCCGCGCCAGCGCCGCGTCGTCGTCGAAGGCGAACGGGACGCCCGCCGGCTCGGTCGCCTGCACCGGAATACCGAGGTCCGGCGCGTCGACACCGGTCAGCTGCTCGTACGCCTCGTCCGCCGCGTAGCCCAGCTCCTCGCCGTCTCCGTCGATGTCCTCGTCGAAGTCGTCCAGCAGCTCCGCCAGCGAGTCGGGGTCGTGCACCGCGCCCTCGAAGACCTCGCGGCCCTGGCCGATGAGCCAGCAGCGGAAGTAGTCGAACGCGTCGTCGCTCGCGCCGCCGAGCAGCACGGCCGCCGCGCCCCACAGGTCCCAGGTGTACGCGCGGTTGTAGCGAGCCTCGAAGTGCCGGGCGAAGTCCAGCACGGAGTCGGGATCGAGCTGCAGCAGCCGCTCGACGAGCAGCTCGGCATGGTCCTCGGGGTCGCCCTCGGCGGCCTCACGGGTGCTGTCGACGATCTCCCAGAACTCCGTCTCGTCCATCACGGGACAAGCATCGTGTCTGGGGGAGGGCGGCGCACGCGGAGCCGGGGAAAGCGGCCGTATCGAGATGAGCGGTCCATCGGGGCGACGGGCGGCAATGCCGGACAGAAGGTGTCGGGATTCCGTGCGACGGTCGCTCCATGACGACGAACGAGCCGTTGAACGGATCCGTGGACAAGCCCCCGCACCACTCGCAGGAGTCGCCGGCCGGCCCCCGGGGCCGGCCGCTGCACGGCAGGATCGCGCTGGTCGCGGGCGCGACCCGGGGCGCGGGCCGCGCCATCGCCGTGGAACTCGGCGCCGCGGGCGCCACGGTCTACGTGAGTGGCCGCACCACCCGCGAGCACGTCAGCGAGGTGGGCCGCGCGCAGGAGACGATCGAGGGGACCGCCGAACTCGTCACCGCCGCCGGCGGGACGGGCATCGCCGTCCCCACCGACCACCTGGAGGCCGACCGGGTCCGGTCGCTGGTCGACCGCATCGACCGCGACCAAGGACGCCTGGACATCCTGGTGAACGACATCTGGGGCGGGAACTTCCTGCTCGACTTCGACACCAGGATGTGGGACGTCGACCTCGAGCGCGGCCTGCGCATGATCGACCTGGGGGTGCGGACGCACATCATCACGAGCAGCATCGCGCTGCCCCTGCTGGTACGGGAGCCGGGCGGCCTGGTCGTCGAGGTGACGGACGGGACCGCGGAGACGAACAGGGAGCCCCGCGAGAACTTCTACTACGACCTCGCCAAGAACGGGCCGATCCGCATGGCGTACCTCCTCGGCGAGGAACTGAAGGAGGTGGGCGCGACGGCGGTGGCGGTCACCCCGGGGTTCCTCCGCTCCGAGGAGATGCTGGACATCTTCGGCCTCACGGAGGAGACCTGGCGGGACGGCATCGCCAAGCAGCGGCACTGGGCGCTGTCCGAGTCCCCGGCGTACCTGGGCCGCGGCGTGGCGGCTCTGGCCGCCGACCCGGACCGGGCCCGCTGGAACGGCGCATCGCTGGACAGCGGCCGGCTGGCCAAGGAGTACGGCGTCACGGACACGGACGGCAGCCGCCCGGACGTCTGGGGCTTCATGCTGGCGGAGAAGGCGGGCGAGACCCCGCGCGTGGACGCGTACCGCTGACCCTCCGCCCGCGGGCGCGGGGGCGTCGCGCCCGCGGGCGCCGCCCGGCGCATGCGCCCGGGTCCGCGGGCGGCGTGCCTGCCTCACCACCCTGTGGCCGGTGCCGGGCGCGCCCGGTGGTCTGCCTCGGCGGCGCGGTGGCGTCGGGCGGGTCCGGGCCCGGGCGCCGGGCTCGCCGGTGGTCTGCCTCGGCGGCGCGGGGCCGTCAGGGGTACAGGTCGCGCAGCCGTGTCGCGGTCGTCGCGAAGCGTTCCCGGAGCGCCGCCGGTGTCAGGACCTCCGCCTCCGCGCCCAGCGTCAGCAACTGCGAGTACGCCACATCCAGGGACTCCACCGGGAGCGTGAGCGTCACGCGGCCCCGGGCGTCTTGCGGGGGCGCGGCGGCGAGCGCCTCCTCGGCCGCCGAGCGGTCCGTCACGTACGGCAGGCGCTCCGCACCCGCCTCCGTCACCCGCACCACCACCTCCGCGCGGAGGATGGAGCGCGCGAACTCGGCCGCGCGCTCCGCCCAGAAGCCGGGCAGGTCGAAGTCCTCGTCCCGTTCGAAGACCTCCCCGTCCGCCTCCGCCGCCGAGAACCGGTCGACCCGGTACACCCGGAACGAGCCCTCCGCGCGGGCGCACAAGTACCAGACGCCCGCCTTCAGCACGAGACCGTACGGCTCCAGCTCCCGCTCCACCTCGGTGTCCCGGCGGCGGTACGACGCCCGGATCCGGTGGTCCGCCCACACCGCCTCCGCGATCAGCGGCAGCAGCTCCGGCGTCCGCGGCTCCTGGTACCACCCGGGCGCGTCCAGATGGAACCGCTGCGCCGCCGAGTGCGGGGCGTCCCGCAGGGACGGGAGCAGCGCCGCGGACACCTTCAGGCGCGCCGCGGAGGCCGCGTCCTGAAGGCCCATGTCCCGCAGCGCGCCCGGCAGTCCGGACAGGAACAGGGCCTCGGCCTCGTCGCGCCCGAGGCCGGTCAGCCGGGTGCGGTACCCGCCGATCAGCCGGTAGCCCCCGCTGCGCCCACGGTCCGCGTAGACCGGCACCCCCGCCTCGCAGAGCGCGAGCGCGTCCCGCGTCACGGTCCGCTCGGACACCTCCAGCTCCCGTGCCAGCTCGGCCCCGGTCATGGCGGATCTCGCCTGGAGCAGCAGCACCATCTTGATCAGCCGGGCAGCGCGCATGGAGGCATTGTCGCGCAGCTCAGGCCGGCGGCTCCTGGAGCTGCGTCACCCACTTCTCCTGGTCCTGCGGGCACTCCGGGCAGACCTCCCGGGCGTAACCCGCCGAGCGGTGCCCGCCCACCTCGATCCACTGCGCCGGGTTCTGCGCGGTGGGCACGATCGCGTCCATCGGGACCGCGGTGCACGATCGTCGCCGCCCGCTCGACGGCGTGGAGATCGACGACCGCGAAGTCCGCGCCCGGCGCCCGGCCGTGTGCGAGGGCCCCGGAGGCAGCTGCCTCCGGGGCCCTCGCACACGCAACAGGTCCTACAGGCCGTAGCGCTCGCGCGCCTCCTTCACGGCCGAGGCAGGAACCTCGCCGCGCCGGGCCAGCTGTGCCAGCGCCGCGACCGTGATCGACTGCGCGTCGACGCCGAAGTGGCGGCGCGCGCCCTCACGGGTGTCCGACAGACCGAAGCCGTCCGTGCCGAGCGACGACCAGTCCTGCTCGACCCACTGACTGATCTGGTCGGGCACCTGCCGCATCCAGTCGGAGACGGCCAGCACCGGACCCGGAGCACCCTCCAGCGCCTCGGTCACGTACGGCGTGCGCTGCTCGCCGCGCAGCAGGGCCTCGTCGGCCTCCAGCGCGTCGCGGCGCAGCTCGCCCCACGAGGTCGCGGACCACACGTCGGCGGCCACGTTCCAGTCGGCGGCCAGCAGCTCCTGGGCCTCGAGCGCCCAGTGGATGGCCGTACCGGAGGCGAGCAGCTGCAGGCGCGGCGCGTCCGCGTCGGCCGAGCCCTCCTTGAAGCGGTACAGGCCCTTGACGATGCCCTCCTCGACGCCCTCCGGCATGGCGGGCTGCGGCTTGGGCTCGTTGTAGACCGTCAGGTAGTAGAAGACGTCCTCCGCGTCCGGGCCGTACATCCGGCGCAGACCGTCCTTGACGATCACCGCGACCTCGTACGCGAAGGCCGGGTCGTAGTTCAGCGACGCCGGGTTCGTGGCGGCGATCAGGTGCGAGTGGCCGTCCGCGTGCTGGAGGCCCTCACCGGTCAGGGTCGTACGGCCCGCCGTCGCGCCCACGATGAAGCCCTTGCCGAGCTGGTCGGCGAGCTGCCACATCTGGTCGCCGGTCCGCTGCCAGCCGAACATCGAGTAGAAGATGTAGAACGGGATCATCGTCTCGCCGTGCGTCGCGTACGACGTCGCGGCGGCGATGAAGTCGGCCATGGCGCCGGCCTCGGTGATCCCCTCGTTGAGGATCTGGCCGTCCTTGGCCTCCTTGTAGTACATCAGCTGGTCACGGTCGACCGGCTCGTACGTCTGGCCCAGCGGCGAGTAGATGCCCGCGGACGGGAACAGCGACTCCATGCCGAAGGTGCGGGCCTCGTCCGGGACGATCGGCACCCAGCGCCTGCCGGTCTCCTTGTCCCGCATCAGGTCCTTCATCAGCCGGACGAAGGCCATGGTCGTGGCCATCTCCTGCCTGCCGGACCCCTTGTACAGGGCCTTGAACGCGCGCTCCTGAGGCTGCGGCAGCGCCGCCGCGTGGACCCGGCGGGCCGGGGCGGGACCGCCGAGGGCGGCGCGGCGCTCCTGGAGGTAGCGGACCTCGGGGGAGTCGGCGCCCGGGTGGCCGTACGGCACGAGGCCGTCGGCGAAGGCGCTGTCGGCGATCGGGAGCCCGAGCAGGTCGCGCATGCCCTTGAACTCGTCGATCGTCAGCTTCTTCATCTGGTGGTTGGCGTTCTTGGACTCGAAGCCCTTGCCGAGCGTGTAGCCCTTCACCGTCTGGGCGAGGATCACGGTCGGCGCGCCCTTGTGCTCGACGGCCGCCTTGTACGCCGCGTACACCTTGCGGGCCTCGTGGCCGCCGCGGGAGGTGTAGAAACACTCGGCGATCTTCGCGTCGGTGAGCAGCTTGGCCAGCTCGACGAGCGCGGGCTCGGCGCCGAAGAAGTGCTCGCGGATGTACGCGACGTCGCGGGTCGCGTACGTCTGGAACTGCGCGTCCGGCACCTCACGGAGGCGGCGGACGAGGGCGCCGGTGGTGTCGAGCTGGAACAGCTCGTCCCAGGCCGAGCCCCACAGCGATTTGACGACGTTCCAGCCGGCGCCGCGGAACTGGGCCTCCAGCTCCTGCACGATCTTGAAGTTGGCGCGGACCGGGCCGTCGAGACGCTGCAGGTTGCAGTTGATGACGAAGGTCAGGTTGTCGAGCCGCTCACGGGAGGCCAGGGCGAGGGCCGCGGTCGACTCGGGCTCGTCCATCTCGCCGTCGCCGAGGAACGCCCAGACGTGGGAGTTCGCCGTGTCCTTGATGCCGCGGTTGTGCAGATAGCGGTTGAAGCGCGCCTGGTAGATCGCGGAGAGCGGGCCGAGACCCATGGAGACGGTGGGGAACTCCCACAGCCAGGGCAGGCGGCGCGGGTGCGGGTAGGAGGGGAGGCCGTTGCCGCCCGCCTCCTGCCGGAAGTTGTCGAGCTGCTGCTCGCTCAGCCGGCCGTCGAGGAACGCGCGGGCGTAGATGCCCGGGGAGGCGTGGCCCTGGATGTAGAGCTGGTCGCCGGAGCCGTCGCTTTCCTTGCCGCGGAAGAAGTGGTTGAAGCCGGTCTCGTAGAGCCAGGCCGCGGAGGCGAAGGTGGCGATGTGGCCGCCGACGCCGAAGCGGGAGCCGCGGGTCACCATGGCGGCCGCGTTCCAGCGGTTCCAGGCGGTGATGCGCGCCTCCATCTCCTCGTCGCCCTCGAACGCGGGCTCGGCGGAGGTGGGGATGGTGTTGACGTAGTCCGTCTCCAGCAGCCGGGGCAGGGCGACGCCCGCCTTCTCGGCGTGCTGGAGGGTGCGGCGCATCAGGTACGCGGCGCGGTGCGGGCCGGCATGCTCCGCGACGGCGTCGAGGGACGCCGCCCACTCGGCGGTTTCCTCGGCGTCACGGTCCGGGAGCTGGTCGAGCTCGCTCGGAAGCTTGCCTACGGGGTCGGTCATGATCGCCGCCTTCCGGACAGGAGGGGGGTGGAGAAAAGGGGGTGCCGTGTCTGGCAGGACAGGGCGAGGGTGGGTGAACCCGTCGACGACTGTAAGTCTCTGATCGATGATCGATCAAAGCCTGGGGAGAAATTGGCATCCGGTGCCGCAAAAGTGGGCACGGGGTGCCGGTGCGAATGCACCCTTTCCGGGCGCGCCGCACTCGGCCCCGGCCTGCGTGACGCTCGGCCACGTACCGCCCGGCGGGGGCGGGGACGCGCAGGGGTCGTGGTTCGGGACGTAAGGCGTCGTTGGTCACCGCGACGCAGGTTCGTGGAAGCAGTCCTGAATTCGAGCCCCGGAGCGGCCCGACGCTGGGGTCACGAACCGGCGCGGCCCGGGGTGGCACCGGTTCGCTGCCCGCTCAAGGGCCCGGCCCCGGAGCGGCCCGACGCTGCGCTCCTGGAGCGGGCCGAGCCCGGGAGAGTGCCCCGGTCCGCCGCCCGCCCAAGGGCCACGCGCGCTACGCGCGCGGCGCGCAGCCCAGTACGTGGGACTTCACCAGCGTGCCGATCGCCGGGTCGCGCCTGCGGAACGCCTCCACCAGCTCCTGGTGCTCCTCCGCGTACGACTTCTGCACCGTCCCCAGCCACCGGATCGACAGCGCCGTGAAGACCTCGATCCCGAGCCCCTCCCAGGTGTGCAGGAGGACCTTGTTGGACGCGGCACGCACCAGCTCGCGGTGGAACGCCACCGTGTGCCGGACCTGGGCCGCCGAGTCGCCCGTGCGGTCCGCCTCGTACAGCGCCGTGACGTGCGGCTCCAGCGCCGAACAGTCGTCCGCCAGCCGCTCCGCGGCCAGTTCGGCCGCGATCTGCTCCAGGCCCGCCCGGACCGGGTAGCTCTCCTCCAGGTCGGCGGCCGTCAGATTCCGCACCCGCACACCCTTGTTGGGCGCCGACTCGATCAGCCGCAGCGACTCCAGCTCGCGCAGCGCCTCGCGCACCGGGGTCTGGGAGACCTCCAGCTCGGTCGCGATACGGCGCTCGACGATGCGTTCCCCGGGCTTCCAGCGGCCGCTGACGATCCCCTCCACGATGTGCTCGCGGATCTGATCGCGCAGCGAGTGGACGACGGGGACGGTCATGGAGCGCTCCTTAAAGCCGCGTCGACCTGTGACCCCTAGACAATACGGCGGCGCCCCCGCCGGAATGTACTCCCAGCGGGGGCGCCGTTCGTGAGGCTGGTTACAGACCGAGTTCGACCTCGAACTCGCCCGCCTCCAGGATCGCCTTGACGGCCGTCAGGTAGCGGGCCGCGTCGGCGCCGTCCACCAGACGGTGGTCGTAGGAGAGCGCGACGTACGTCATGTCGCGGACGGCGATCGTCTCGCCGAGGTCCGGGTGGTTCACGACCACCGGACGGCGGACCGTGGCGCCGATGCCCAGGATGGCGACCTGGTTCGGCGGCACGATGATCGTGTCGAACAGCGCACCGCGCGAGCCGGTGTTGCTGATGGTGAACGTCGCACCGGCGAGGTCGTCCGGCGTGATCTTGCTGGCGCGCACGGCGCCGGCGAGCTCGGCCGTCTTCTTCGCGATACCGGCGATGTTCAGGTCGCCCGCACCCTTGATGACCGGCGTCATCAGACCCTTCTCGGAGTCCACGGCGATGCCGATGTTCTCCGAGTCGAAGTACGTGATGGTGCCCTCGGCCTCGTTGATCCGGGCGTTGATGACCGGGTGGGCCTTCAGCGCCTGGGCCGCGGCCTTGACGAAGAACGGCATCGGGGAGAGCTTGACGCCCTCACGCGCCGCGAACGCGTCCTTCGCCCGGGCGCGCAACTTCATCAGCTTGGTGATGTCGACCTCGACGACCGAGGTCAGCTGGGCCTGGTCGTGCAGCGCCTTCATCATGTTGTCGCCGATGACCTTGCGCATGCGGGTCATCTTGACGGTCTGACCGCGCAGCGGGGACGCCTCCAGCTTCGGAGCCTGCGGAGCGGCCGGGGCGGCAGCGGCGGCGGGCGCCGGGACGGCGGCCTTGGCGGCCTCCGCGGCGGCGATGACGTCCTGCTTGCGGATACGGCCGCCGACGCCGGTGCCCTTGACGGTGGCGAGGTCGACGCCGTTCTCGGCGGCGAGCTTGCGGACCAGCGGGGTGACGTACGCGTCGCTCGCCTCGACGGAGGCGGGCGCGGGCGCGGCGGGCGCCGGAGCCGGGGCCGCGGGGGCGGCCGGGGCAGCGGCGGCCGGAGCCGGAGCCGGAGCCGGAG
>NZ_JABZEE010000024.1 GCF_013387495.1 Streptomyces sp. PKU-EA00015
CCGGGGCTTTCCTGCGTTCCGGGGTGTGTCCGGGTGCAGCAGGGGACGCAGCGGCACAGTGCGCCGAGGCGGAAACCTCGTTGCCGTGGTGCAGGGGCCTTGGCCACTATCGGGGCATGGACTACGTCATCCGGCCCGTGCGCGCCGAAGAATGGGCCAAGGCCCGCGAGTTGCGGCTTGCCGCCCTTCAGGACCCACTGGCCTCGATAGCTTTTCTGGAGACGTACGAGGACGCCGTGGCGCGGCCGGACTCCTTCTGGCAGGAGCGCACGGCTTCGGCGGCGGCCGGCCGCGAGGTGATCCAGTTCATCGGCGAGGCCCCGGACGGAAGCTGGGACGGCACGGTGTCCTTGCTGGTCGAGCGGCCGGGCGCCGAGGCGCGGGTCGGGAAGCCGGCGTCGGTGGAACAGACGCATGTGGTGGGCGTGTTCGTTCGGCCGGAGGCGCGAGGCAGCGGTCTCGCGGACGCGCTGTTCCGTGCGGCCCTGGAGTGGTCGTGGGCGCTGGAATCGCCGCGGGTGGAGCGGGTACGTCTGATCTTCCACCTGGACAACGCGCGGGCCGAGGCGCTCTACCGGCGCGCGGGCTTTGTACCGAGCGTCGACAGGTCTCCGATTCCGGGGGACGAGATGGCGCGCGAGTACGAGGTCAGGCGCGAGGTGGCCTAGCGGCTCAGTGGGAGGGCAGAGGGGCCGTCCAGCGGGCGCGGGCCTGTTCGGCCGAGCGCAGCAGGACGAGCGTCGGCAGGCCTTGGTCCTGGCCGGTGGCGAGGAGGTCGGGGAGCACGGGCAGCGGTGCCACGGCCGCCACGTCGTCGAGGACGAGGGTCAGTGGTGGGTCGAGCCGACCGTCGGATGACCGTGCGGCCATGCGGCGGCCGTGCTCGACCACGTCTGAGGCGAGTGCCGTGAGCAGCGGCATCGCACCGGGGTGGGAGCGCGGATCCTCGATCGGTTCACCCACCACGTAAAGCGTGCCCGCTTCGTTCACAAAAGATTCCAAGGCCAGCGAATCGGTTCGATTGGGGGTGCATGCCTCACGGATGTGGACCGACGACAGTGCCGCGAAGGCACGGCCGGTCAACTGCTGGGCGATGTCCCGGCGTTCCGGATACGCGGTGAGCGCGGACTCCAGCAGTCCGGCGAGCCCGGCGGCGGCCTTGGGATGCGTGCGGAGAATGCGTACGGGCTCGTGGGCGCCGGTGCCCTGCGCCCAGCGGTGGACCTGGCGGAACGGCCGGCCGTCCACGGCGGCGGCGTGCAGCCAGCAGCGCAGGAGCGTTTCCGCCGTGTCGGCCATGGCGGCGTCGATCAGGGCCCGGGGGCGCACGGGAGCGAGGAGGGCGGTGGCGCGGGCGGCCGCGGTCCGTTCGTCCTCGCAGCCGGCGGTGGGCGACCAGTGGAGCCGGGAAGGGGTGTCGCACAGGTGCCCGGGGTCGTAGACGAGGACGGGTCCCAGCTTGGCGCGGGCGCCCTTCGTCTCGGCCCACACGGAGGCGTCGGAGGTGACGACGAGGACGGGGCCCTCGGCGTCGAGGAGCGCCTGGACGGTGGAGGGCCGGCGGGTGGCGGGATCGCCGTACAGGACGCGGGAACCGGTGCCGCGCGGGCCGGGGACGGTGGTCGGAACGCTCGTGGGCGGGTAGGGGACTGGGGCCGCTGCGGTGGACGGGACAGCGGGCGCGTGCGGGTACGGAGCCGGTGCGGGAGCCGCCGTCGCCGCCGGGTCGGCCGGCTGGAATGCGGGGACGGGCGCGGGGGCCGCGGGCACGGACTGCTCGGGCACGGGCGGCGCGGGTGCGGGCGGCGCCGGGGCCTCGGATGCCGTCTCCACGGCCGGGGCGGGCGGGGGCGTCTTGTCGGCCCTGCCGTGCGGCTCCGACGACGTCCGCGCGATCGCGTGCCTCTCGGCGCTGGTCCTCGCGCGGACCGCACGCCAGCGTGCCACCGTGCCCAGCGTGAACACGGTCAGCACGACCAGCACCATCAGTTCGCCGATGGCCAGGCCCCAGAACAGCCCGTAGCCGGAGAGCTCGGCGGGCGGGGTCGAGGGCCAGGCGGCGGGCA
This sequence comes from Streptomyces sp. PKU-EA00015, assembly GCF_013387495.1. GTDB lineage: Bacteria > Actinomycetota > Actinomycetes > Streptomycetales > Streptomycetaceae > Streptomyces. The sequence continues at coordinate 2,067 of NZ_JABZEE010000024.1, forward strand.
GGTCCTGCGGGGCCGAGGCCAGCGACCGCATGGCCACGGGCGTACTGGTGAACGTCACGCCCGTCGGCCAGGCGCCGTGTGCGAACAGACCCGCCAGGCCCGTCGCCGTCCACACCAGCACCGTCAGCCCGAGCAGGAAGCCCAGCAGCCCGACCAACAGGCCGTCGGGGATGCCCCCTTCACGCTCCCCGCCTCGGCCCCGCCCCTGGCGCCCCTGCTCCATCTCACGCCACCGTCGACTCTGAGGACTCGTCCATCTGCTGTTGCCGCTCGATGAGCGCCGCCCGCTGCTCCGCCTCCCACTCCGCGGCCTGGACGTGCTCCGGCACCGCGGGCCGCGAGGACTCCGTCATCGCCCGGTCGGTGAAGACGAGGGGCCGCTCGGCCTCGGTCACCAGGTGCTTGACCACCTGGACGTTGCCGTTGACGTCCCAGACGGCGATGCCGGGGGTGAGCGTCGGGATGATCTCGACGGCCCAGCGCGGCAGGCCGAGCACGCGCCCGGTGGCCCGCGCCTCGTCGGCCTTCTGGGCGTAGATCGTCCGCGTCGACGCCATCTTCAGGATGGCCGCGGCCTCCCGTGCCGCCGCGCCGTCCACCACGTCGGACAGATGGTGCACGACCGCCACGAACGACAGGCCGAGCCGCCGCCCGAACTTGAGCAGCCGCTGGAAGAGCTGCGCGACGAACGGGCTGTTGATGATGTGCCACGCCTCCTCCACCAGGAAGATGCGCTTCTTGCGGTCGGGCCGGATCCAGGTGTGCTCCAGCCACACGCCGACGATCGCCATCAGGATCGGCATCGCGATCGAGTTGCGGTCGATGTGGGACAGGTCGAACACGATGAGCGGCGCGTCCAGGTCGATGCCGACCGTCGTCGGTCCGTCGAACATGCCGCGCAGGTCGCCGTCGACGAGCCGGTCGAGGACGAGGGCCACGTCCAGGCCCCAGGCGCGTACATCGTCTATGTCGACGTTCATCGCCTCGGCGGACGCCGCCTCGGGGTGGCGCAGCTGCTCCACGATGTCCATGAGGACGGGCTGCCGGTCGGTGATCGACTCGTTCACGTACGCGTGGGCCACCTTGAGCGCGAAGCCGCTGCGCTCGTCGAGGCCGTGGCCCATCGCGACCTCGATGATGGTCCGCAGCAGGGCGAGCTGGCCGGTGCTGGTGATCGCCGGGTCGAGCGGGTTGAGGCGGATGCCGCCGTCGAGCGCCGTCATCGGGTCCAGCCGGATGGGCGTGATCCCCAGCTCCTGCGCGATCAGGTTCCACTCGCCGACGCCGTCCTCGCCCTGTGCGTCGAGGACGACGACCTGGCGGTCGCGGAAGCGCAACTGCCGCAGGACGTACGTCTTCTCCAGCGCCGACTTGCCGTTGCCGGACTCGCCGAGCACCAGCCAGTGCGGGGCGGGGAGCTGCTGCCCGTACAGCTGGAAGGGGTCGTAGATGTAGCCCTTGCCGCTGTAGACCTCGCGGCCGATGATCACGCCCGAGTCTCCGAGGCCGGGTGCGGCCGTCGGGAGGTAGACGGCCTGCGCCTGCCCGGTCGAGGTGCGGACGGGCAGACGGGTCGTCTCCACCTTTCCGAACAGGAAGGAGGTGAAGGCATCCGTGAGGACGGACAGCGGATCACGCATGGCTCAAGGCCCCTATCGGCGGATGCCGGTCGCGAACGGAAGGGTGTTCACAAAGGCCCTGTGGTGCTCGCGGTCGCACCACTCCAGCTTCAGATACGACTTGCCGGCAGAGGCCCTGATCGTGCGCTTGTCCCTGGCCAGGGCCTCGGGCGAACGCGACGACACAGTGATGTACCCGACGAGGTTGACCCCCGCCGCACCGCTCGCGAGATCTTCACCCCGCTGGTCGAGCCGTCCGTGCGCGGCGATGTCGCGCGGGTCGACGGTCCGGTTCATCTTGGCGGCTCGGCTGGCGTCCGCCTCGTCGTTGGTCTTCTCGGTGAGCATGCGCTCGATGGCGACCTCGGTGGGCTCCAGGTCCATCGTCACCGCGACCGTACGGATCACGTCGGGGGTGTGGACGAGCAGCGGCGCGAGGAAGTTGACGCCGACCGGCGTCATCGGCCACTCCTTGACCCACGCGGTGGAGTGGCACCAGGGGGCGCGGGTGGAGGACTCGCGGGTCTTGGCCTGGAGGTACGTGGGTTCGACGGCGTCCAGCTCGGCCGGCCAGGCGTTTCGCTTGGTCATCGCCTGGATGTGGTCGATGGGGTGGTCCGGGTCGTACATGGAATGCACGAGGGACGCGAGGCGGGCCTGGCCGAGGGGCTGCCGTACGCGGATGTCCGCCTCGGCCAGCCGGGCGCAGATGTCGGTGAGCTCGCGGGCCATGACGACGGCGAGGCCGGCGTCCTTGTCGAGCCGCCTGACGCCGGAGGCGTGCTTGGCGGCCCGGGCCATGGCGTGGGCCTCGGCGGCGAGTTCGCGCGAGTAGTGCATGCAGGCGACGAGGTAGGCGCGGTGCTGCTCGCTGGAGGTGGACACCATGGACTGGAGCTGTTCGTACGACTCCTGGAGCCAGGCCGGCGCCTTCTCGTCCCCGCGCTGGGCGACGTCCTTGGCGTGTGCGTCGGGGTCGGCGGGCAGGGTGCGCGCGAGCATCTGAATGCGCGTCACGAAGCCGTCGCCGTTCGCGACATGCTTGAGCAGCGTGCCGAACCGGTCGACCAGGGCCTCCTGGTCCTCGCTGTCGCGCAGTCCGACGCCGGGGCCCTCGATCTCGATGGCCGCGGTGACGGTGCGCCGGTCGGCGTGCAGCAGGACGGCGATCTCGTCGGGGCCGAAGGGGGCGGCGAGCCAGTTGATCCGCCCGATGCCCGGCGGCGGGCCGACCTCGATCTCCCGCCCGTCGATCCGGGTGCCGGCCTCGACGGCGCCGGAGCGGTAGGTGGTGCCCTGGCGCAGGGTGCGCTTGTAGCTGCGGTTGATTTCGAACCATTTGTAGAAGGTGCGGCCCTTGTAGGGGACGTACACGGCGGCGAGCGCGAGCATCGGGAAGCCCGTGAGCAGCACGATCCGCAGGGACAGGACGGGGACCAGCAGCCCGCTCATCATGCCGAGGAACGCGCCGGCGATGATCAGTGCGATCTCGCCGGTCTCGCGGTTCTTGCCGACGATCGCGTTCGGCCGGGCGCGGCCGATGAGGTACGTGCGGCGGGGCGCGATGGGTGGGGACTGGGTCGTCAACGCCGGCCACCTCCTGTGCTGTTGCGGTTGCTGTGCGGGGTGCCGCTGGTCGGGGTGCTGCTACGGGGCGAGGGCGCGGCCCCCTGGCCCGTACGGCTGCCGTGTGCTGCGACGCCGCCGCTGACGGGGTTGGCGGGGCGGGGCGTGCTTGCGCCGGAGTCGCCGCCGGTGTTCTGGTTGCCGCGGGAGCTGTGGGTCTTGATGCCCTGCGAGACGAGGGCGGCCGGGGAGCTGATGACGGCGGCGGCCTTGCCCTCGGCGGCGTTCTGGATGCGGTTGTTGCGGGAGTTGGCGATCTCGTCGCCGAAGCCGGGGACGAAGCGGTAGATCATGGCGGAGGCGAAGATCGCGAGCAGGATGATCGAGAGCCCGGACACGACGGCGGAGAAGGAGTCCGGCCCCTCGCCCGCGGAGAGCGCGCCGGCGAGGCCGAGCACGATGACGATGACGGGCTTGACCAGGATGATGGCGATCATGATCCCGGCCCAGCGGCGGACGTGGCCCCACATGTTCTTGTCGACGAGCCCTGCGTAGACGACTACGCCCAGGAGGGCGCCGACGTAGAGCAGCACGGCGCGGATGAACAGCTCGAGGTAGAGGATGCCGGCGGCGAGGACGGTGACCAGCGCGACGATGATCAGCATGATCGGGCCGCCGCTGATGCTGTCGCCCTTCTGGAGTGCCTCCTTGAAGCTGCCGAAGAAGATGTCGGTCTGCTGACCGGTCCCGGAGGCGATGACCTCGGTGACGGCGTCGGTGGCGGTGACGACGGTGTAGAGGATCAGCGGCGTGAAGGCGGAGGCGAGGACGGTCAGCCAGAGGAAGCCGACGGCCTCGGAGATCGCGGTGGTGAGCGGTACGCCGCGGATGGCGCGCTTGGCGACGGCGAGCAGCCACAGGATGAGCGTGAGGACGGTGGCGGCGGCGAAGACGATGGCGTAGCGGGCGAGGAAGGCGGGGTTGGTGAAGTCGACCTCGGCGGTCTCCTTGACGGCGCCGGAGAGGTAGTCGAGCAGGGTGACGGCGGCGTCGGCGCAGCCACGGGCGAGGGAGGAGAGGGGGTCGAGGGCGGCGGTGGGGTCGTCGACCCCGGCGGGGCTGCGGCCGCCGGGGGCGTCGCCGTCTTCGCAGTAGTCGCGGGCGGGGCCGTGGATCAAATCACAGGGATTGTTGCTAGGGCCGGGGCTCGGCGTCGGCGCGGCGAACACCTGCGTGGCGAAGACGACTGCGGCTGCCTGGACGGCAGCCAGCAGTGTACCCACGGACGTGATGCGGCGTTGCGTACTAGCGGGCATACGTGAAGCCTCCGTACCCATTGACCGCACCAGCGATTTCTTCGGCGCTCGATGCCCGAGTGTCCCCTCCCACAGGAGCGGGTCCGTCCTTCTGTGAGTGGGTTACGGCCTTCCAGTCACCGTTGACCCACTCCAGCTCCATGGTGATGGTGAACCATCCGTCGGTGACCGGATTGGTGGAGCCCTCACCGGCCAGACCGATGAGACCGGTGCACCACACCTCGACCGTCGCCCGCGTGCCCGCGAAGTTGGTGATTTTGGTTCCGATGGGCGAAGTGCGCGAGATGAAGGTGAAGCCGTTCGGTGTCGAACCGTCTTCGTTGAGACCGACGTTCTTGAAGAACGAGGGCGAATAGGCCTTGTCCAACGTGGTGCGGAACGTGTTCACAGCCGTGGGCGTGATCACCACGTCGAGGATGCCGTCGCGCTTGGCCTTGTCGAACATTTCGGCAGACCCCAGCGCCACCGCGTAATTCGCCGCCGCGCTCTGCGCCCCCTGTTCGTCCCGCGCGTACCCCGTCGGGATGCCGCCCTCGTTGCCCTTCACCGGGCGCACCCCCGTCGCCGCCGTCGGGCGGCTGTCGGGGGACTTGCCGGTGTCGCCCGACGTGTCCTCCGCCCCACCGCCCTTGTTGGCGAAGGCGATCGCCGCGATCAGCAGCACCACCACGCCCACCACCCCGATGAGCGAACGTGAGGTGCGCACCGGGCGGCGGGCGCCGCCGTAGATGTCCTCGCTCGTGCCCGGGAGCCGGGTGCGGGTCTGGCCCGAGCCGCCGAAGCCCTCGTTCGTACGGCTGTCGTGCTCGTCGCCGAGGCTCATCTCGGGCAGGCCCCCTCAACCGGTAGTGGACGTGCTGCGGGCCGCGCGGACGCGGTGTGGTGACGTGACATCAGCAGGATGGGGGACATCAGGGGAGACGCAACCTCGGAGGTGGGCCGGGCGAGCCCGGAGAGGACGGGCGGGCGGCCGGGCTAGACGGCCATCCCGTAGACGATGGTGAACAAGGTCCCCAGTGAGCCGATGATGAAGACGCCGGTGAGTCCGGCGACGATCAGGCCCTTGCCCTGCTCCGCGCTGAAGGTGTCGCGGAGCGCTGTCGCGCCGATGCGCTGCTTGGCCGCGCCCCAGATGGCGATGCCGAGGCAGAGGAGGATGGCAACGGCCATCACCACCTCGATCATCACTCGAGCCTCGTTGCCCAGGCTTCCGAAGGGCCCCCAATTCGGGGCGATACCGCCGATGATGGTGGTGATGTCGCCCTTTTCGGCTGCCAGGATCATGTAACTCACCGCCCCTGTTGGGTTGTTCGCCGCCCCCACCACTCGGCACGGGCCAGGTTCTATCTTCGCTGATGAAACCGCCCGCGTAAGCCGACTTCGAGGGTCTCTTTACCCGATCTCCGCACGTTTGACCGAAGCGGCTGCCTTGACCTGCGAAGGCGTGGCCCGATTCGATCCCTGTACACATATCGTCACTCTGTGTATCACGCAGGGTGACTCCGGGCAATGACTGTCGTTGTGCCACCTTTGGGGTTCTTTGGGTGGGTGCGGGAGGGGTCGACGACCCTCGCCATTTATTTCTCTCGCGAGCGAGATACCCTGGGAAGGTCCGGTCCACGGTTGAGCAAGCGCCGCAGGCCCGGACATCTCGCACGCTTGGAGGATTGCTGTGGTCATGCCCGCTCCGTCACCGCCCGCCGCGTCGCCCCGGGCGACCTCTACGGCTCAGCGCAGCTCGCCGGGCCGCGCGGTGGTCGCGTATCTGACCACCACCGACCACAAGAAGATCGGCACGCTCTACCTGATCACCTCGTTCGCGTTCTTCTGCGTCGGTGGCCTGATGGCTCTGCTCATGCGGGCCGAGCTGGCCCGGCCGGGCACGCAGATCATGTCGAACGAACAGTTCAACCAGGCGTTCACGATGCTCGGGCTTCGCGAACTGGATCATGCCGCTGCAGATCGGCGCCCCCGACGTGGCGTTCCCCCGCCTGAATATGCTCGCGTACTGGCTGTACCTGTTCGGTTCGGTGATCGCGATGGCCGGCTTCCTGACCCCGCAGGGTGCGGCCGACTTCGGATGGACCGCCTACAGCCCCCTGTCCGACACGGTCCGCTCGCCGGGAGCCGGCGCCGACCTGTGGATCACGGGGCTGGCCCTGCAGGGCTTCGGCACCATCCTGGGAGCGGTCAACTTCATCACGACCATCGTCAGCATGCGTGCCCCCGGCATGACGATGTTCCGGATGCCGATCTTCACCTGGAACGTGCTGCTGACCAGTGTGCTGGTGCTGCTGGCCTTCCCCGTGCTGGCGGCCGCGCTTCTCGCTCTTGAGTACGACCGGAAGTTCGGTGGCCACATATTCGACCCCGCCAACGGCGGTGTGCTGTTGTGGCAGCACCTCTTCTGGTTCTTCGGCCATCCCGAGGTCTACATCCTGGCGCTGCCGTTCTTCGGCATCGTGTCCGAGGTGGTCCCCGTCTTCTCGCGCAAGCCGATCTTCGGCTACATGGGGTTGGTCGGGGCGACCATTGCGATCGCAGGTCTCTCCGTGACCGTGTGGGCACATCACATGTACGCGACGGGTGCTGTGCTGTTGCCGTTCTTCTCGTTCATGACGTTCCTCATCGCGGTGCCGACGGGCGTGAAGTTCTTCAACTGGATCGGCACGATGTGGAAGGGCTCGCTGTCCTTCGAGACACCGATGCTGTGGTCCATCGGCTTCATGGTCACGTTCCTGTTCGGCGGTCTGACAGGCGTCATCCTGGCGTCCCCGCCGATGGACTTCCACGTCACGGACTCGTACTTCGTCGTCGCGCACTTCCACTACGTCGTCTTCGGCACCGTGGTCTTCGCGATGTTCGCCGGCTTCCACTTCTGGTGGCCGAAGTTCACGGGCAAGATGCTGGACGAGCGGCTCGGCAAGATCACGTTCTGGACGCTGTTCGCCGGCTTCCACGGCACCTTCCTCGTCCAGCACTGGCTGGGCGCGGAGGGCATGCCGCGCCGCTATGCGGACTACCTGGCCGCCGACGGCTTCACCGCGCTGAACACCGTGTCGACGATCGCCTCGTTCCTGCTCGGTCTGTCGATGCTGCCGTTCTTCTACAACGTCTGGAAGACGGCGAAGTACGGCAAGAAGATCGAGGTCGACGACCCGTGGGGTTACGGCCGTTCGATGGAGTGGGCCACGTCCTGCCCGCCGCCGCGGCACAACTTCACCACGGTGCCGAGCATCCGCAGCGATTCACCCGCCTTCGACCTCAACCATCCCGAGTTCGCCGCCGACGGCACAGGAGAGGACCGGGCGACCGCCCCAGGCCTGCGCTGAGAACACCTTTTTCCGACCTCGCCACCGCTCAGGAGCCTTCCATGGATGCCCGTCATGAAGCCAACCTCGGCCTGCGCCAGATCGAGGGCTACCTCTACCGAGAGGCACACGTCCGGGAGGCGCATCGCAAGGCACGCGACTTCGCCTCGGAACTGCCCGGCCTCACCACCGACCAGCGCCTCGACGTCGAGGAGGCGTACGCCCGGGTACAGGTCGAGAACGCCCGTCAGGTCACCCGCCACATCGCGGAACGCATACAGCAGATCGAGGCGCAGTACGAGGCGCGCCACCGCCGCCTGACACGGTCCATGGCCGCCGCGATGGCCGTCGTCACCATGGGAATGGTCGCGCTCTGCATCGCGGTGATCCTCGGGACGGCGGCGGGAGCGGCCTGAGGTCGTTCAGCGGCCCGGTCTTTTCAGGCGGAGTCCGCCTCCAGGGCGGCCAGGAGCTTGCGCAGGGCGTCCGCGACCCCTGCGCGTTCCTCCGGCTCCAGCACGGAGAGCACGTCGCGTTCCAGGCCGAAGTGCTGTCCCAGAGCCCGGTCGATGTTCGCCCGGCCCTCCTCCGTCAGACGGACCAGAGTGCTTCTGCCGTCGGCGGGGGAGGGGCCGCGTTCGATCCAGCCCTCCCGCTCGAGCCGGTTGAGCCTTCCGGTGATGCCGGCGGAGGAGACGATCAGGGCTTGGCGCAACTGTCCGGGGGTCAGCGTGTAGGGAGGACCGCTGCGGCGCAGTGCCTGCAGCAGGTCGAAGTCCCCGACGTTGGCGATGGGCATCCCGCCGGGGCGACGCAACCCGCTCGTGAACCGGTCCTCCAGCAGCTGGGCCGCACGCAGCAGGCGGGCGATCACCGCGCTGGACGACACGTCCAGTTCCGGCCACTCGCTGCGCCACTCGGCCATCATCGCGTCCACGCTGTCGCCCTCGTCGGCGATGTGGATCTCGTCGTCCTCAGCCATATCGGGGCAAGACTAGCGACAGCGCAGCGAAGGGAGTCCCACCTGGCGGGCGCGCCTGGTGCCTGGGATCGGGCCTGGACGTGCGCCCATCGCACGCCCTGCCGTGGCATGCCGGTCCGGTGATGCTGAGTCAGCTTCCGTGCGCCCAAGGTCAGTCGGACGTGATTCGGACCATTCTTCGTTGCTTGCGGAAATGTGCACGTGGCAGCATTCGTGGGTGACTGACAACGGGGATGAGATACCGAAGCCTCGACCGGCTTCACGGTTGGCCGACTTGGTGGACGTACCGGGTCCGACCGCATTGTTTGAGCCGTCAACGATTCCGCCGGTAACACCAGCAGTGCCGGTGGCCGCTGAGCCGGTGGACGAGGTGGCGGTGGCGCGGCGGGCGTTTGCCCGTTTGCTGGGGGAGTTCCGGCGGTCGGCGGTGTTGGTGCCGTTCGACGCGCACGGGAGTTTGTGGACGGCGGATTTCAACGGGGTGCGGTGGATCTGTGCGTTCTCGGACGAGGAGGCGTTGGCGCGGTTCGCGGTCGCGCAGGGGGATGCGGGCCGCGAGTGGGCGTACCGGACGGTTCTGGGTGCCCGGTTGCTGGATGTGATGGTGCCGATGCTGCCGGGTCCGGGCGGGGTTGCGCTGGACGCGGGCAGTGATGACGGCATGTTGTTCCCGCCGGTGGAGGGCATCGTGCCCGATGCGGTGGCGGTGGATCTCGGGGGGATGCGGTGAGTGGGGGCGAGCCGGAGCTGAAGGCTCCGCCGGCGGCGCTGGCGGAGATCGCGAACGGTATCAATCTGGCGCATGCCGAGCTGAAGGAGCTCGGGATGATCGGCGAGGCGTCGGTGGGGCGGGGGTTCTCGGACCTCGCGTTGTCGGGGCTGGAGCTGGGTCACGGCGGGCTGGCGGCGGAGTTCGAGACGTTCTGCAGCCGCTGGGAGTGGGGGGTGCGCACCCTGACGCTGAAGGGCAACGCCTTCGCCAAGGGGGTGGGTCTGTCGGCGGGGTCGTTCGCGGAGCAGGAGCAGTACGTCAAGGACGCGATCAAGATCGGTGTGAACTCGCTGAACGGCAATCCTCATCTGTCCGAGGACGAGGTCAAGCAGATGAGCTGGGACACGATTCGTGACCAGCACGCCTGGGACAACGCGGACTGGAGCGCGGAGTCGATGCGTGAGGCTCACGGCGAGGTCAAGCAGACCTGGAAGAACACCACGTATGACGTGATGGACGCGCAGATGGACTCCATGGAGCGTTCCGGGCTGATCGACCCGAAGATCCGGGACGCGATGGACGAGCAGCTGAAGGAAGACCTCGACCCTGATCAGGCCACGATCGATCAGGCTGAGCAGCCGCGGTGGGGGGAGAGTCGCTGATGGTGGACTGGCGGGGGATCGGCGATGGCCTTGTCGACGGATTCGACAAGGCCGTCGACAAGGGCAAGGAAGTGGTCGGCGAGGGTGTCGACTATGTGACCGACAAGGCCGGCCAGGGGCTGGACAAGGTCGGTGCGCACGACTGGGCGGACGCGGTCGAGGACTGGGGAGATGAGACCGCTTCCTCTCTGGGTGCGGAGGTCGGGGAGAAGCAGCTCGGGCAGACCGAGGAAGCGAACGAGCTGATCCATGGCAAGCCGGAGAAGATCGCCTCGACGGTGAAGAACCTGCGGGACTTCCAGAAGGCGTTCGATCTGGTCGGCGGCGGGATGAAGAAGCTCGACTCCAGTCATTGGAAGGGCGAGGCCGCCAACGCGTTCCGGGAGAAGTTCCAGACGCTTCCCACCGACTGGCTCCGCGCGGCGGACGCGTTCGAGGACGCGGCCAAGGCCCTGGAGACGTACTCGAAGGCGATTGTCACGGCGCAGGGCAAGGCGCGTGAGGCGATCGCCCTCTACAACGAGGCGAAGAAGGACTACGAGAAGGCGGCTGCGGAGTTCAACAAGAAGGCCGATGCCTACGACGCCGCCCGCAACAGTGACAATCCGCTGCCGCACCCGGGTGAGTTCAAGGATCCGAGCACGGCCAAACGCAAGCAGGCGCAGGAGATCCTGGACGACGCCCGCACTGCGCGGAACCAGGCCGCGGAGACGGCGAAGGGCGCGGTCAAGGCTGCCATGGCCCACGCACCGAAGGACAAGACCGGACTGGACAAGCTCCAGACCGAGCTCATGGACTACAGCCTGGGCCAGAGCATCGAGCTGGCCCACTTCGGCGGCGGCATCATCAAGGGCACCGCGGGGCTGGTCAACTTCGTCCGCTCGGTCAACCCGATCGACATGTACAACCTGACCCACCCCGCCGAGTACTACAAGGGCGTCAACACGACGCTCGCCGGCCTGGTGTCCACTGTCGCGAACCCCGACCGCGCCCTGAAGAACGCCTGGGACGCAGCCAAGGGCGACCCCGCCGAATTCCTCGGCCGCCTCGTCCCCGAAATCCTGGGAACGAAGGGTGCTGGTGTCGTCAAGGGCGTGGCCACAGCGGGCCTGCGCAGTGGCGCGAAGCACGCGGTCACCGAAGCCGCCGAGTCAGGTGCGCAGAAGGGCGCCCGTAACGATCCACCGAAGAACACCCGCACAGAGGATTCGGTCTGCAAAGACGGCACGGACCCGATTGACCTTGCCACGGGTGTGATGTACCTGCCGCAGACGGACGTCGCGCTTCCCGGCGTCCTGCCCCTGTCGTTCCGCCGCAGGGTAGCCTCCGATTACCGGGCCGGACGCTGGTTCGGCCCGTCGTGGGCGTCCACGGCCGACCAGCGGCTGGAGATCGACGCTGAGGGTGTCGTCTTCGTGCGTGAGGACGGGCGGCTCATCGCCTACCCGCACCCCGCGCCCGGCGTCCCGGTCCTGCCGAGCCACGGCCCACGCTGGCCCCTCGACCGTGATCCGGACGGCGACTACACCGTCACCGATCCGGACACGGGCAGCGTCTGGCACTTCACGCCACACGGCAATGAGCTGGCGCTGCTGGCTCAGATCGACGACCGCAACGGCAACTGGATCACCTTCGAGTACGACGAGTCCGATGCGCCGACCTCGATCGTCCACCACGGCGGCTACCACCTGAAGCTCACCACGAGTGAGGGACGGATCACCGCCCTTCACTTGGCGGGCGCGGCCCCGGACGGCTCGGACCAGGAAGTCCTGCGCTACGGCTACACCGACGGCCATCTCACCTCCGTCACCAATTCCTCCGGTCTGCCGCTGCAGTTCGCCTACGACGAGCGCGGCCGTGTCACGTCGTGGACAGACACCAACGGCAGCTCGTACACGTACGAGTACGACGACCAGGACCGCTGCATCGCCGAAGGCGGCTCGGCTGGCCACATGGCCCTGCGGCTCGCCTACAGCGACCCGGACCCGGAGACCGGCCTGCGCGTCACCACGGCGACCACCAGCGGCGGGGCGGTCCGCCGGTACGTCGTCAATGAGGCGCACCAGGTCGTCCAGCAGATCGACCCGCTGGGGGCGGTCACCCGCTTCGAACGCGACCGCTACGACCGGCTCCTGAGCCAGACCGACCCGCTCGGCCGCACGGCCCGCTTCGCGTACGACGGGTCCGGCCGGCTGACCACCGTGGTGCGCCCCGATGGCCGCGAAGCCACCGCTGAGTACAACGACCTCGGCCTCCCGGTGCGCGTCATCAACCCGGACCGGACGACGGTCCGGCAGGAGTACGACGAACGCGGCAACCGCACCAGCATGACCAGCCCGTCCGGGGCCGTCACGCACTACACCTACAACGAAGCCGGTCACGTCACCGCCGTCACCGACGCGCTTGGGAACACGACCCGGGTCCGCAGCAACGCGGCCGGCCTGCCCGTCGAGGTCACCAACCCCCTCGGTGCGACCACTCGCATCGACCGGGACGCCTTCGGCCGTCCCGTCGCCGTCACCGACCCACTCGGTGCGATCACGCGCATGGAGTGGACCCCGGAGGGGCGGCTCGCGCGCCGCATCGATGCCGACGGCAGCGAGCAGTCATGGACGTACGACGGCGAAGGCAACTGCCTCACCCACACCGACGCCATGGGCCAGGTGTCCCGCTTCGAGTACACCCACTTCGACCTCATGAGCGCCCGCACCGGCCCGGACGGCGTGCGCTACGAGTTCACCCACGACCACGAACTGCGCCTGACCCAGGTGCTCAACCCCCAGGGGCTGACCTGGGACTACGAGTACGACGCGGCCGGCCGGCTCATATCCGAGACGGATTTCGACAACCGGCCCCTCGTCTACGAGCGAGATGCGGCCGGCCGCCTGACCGCCCGGACCGACGCGCTCGGCCAGACCATCCGCTACGAGCGGGACGACCTCGACCGCGTCGTCCGCAAGGACGCTGCCGGGGCCGTCACGACGTTCGCGTACGACTTCACGGACCAGCTCGCGGAAGCGGTCAACGCGGACGCCACGATCACGTATCTCCGCGACCGCTACGGTCGCCTGGTCTCCGAGACTGTCAACGGCCGCACGATGTCGTACACGTACGACGCGCTCGGCCGCCGCGTCAGCCGCATGACCCCGACCGGGGCGGTCAGTACCTGGACGTACGACGCCGCAGGCCGCCGCACATCGCTGGCGACCTCGGGCCGCACGCTCACCTTCGAACACGACGCGGCGGGCCAGGAAATCGCCCGCCACATCGGCGACACGGTCACGCTGGCATCCCAGTACGACGTGATGGGTCGCCTCACCAGCCAGCACGTCACGGGCGCCGGTCGCAGTATCCAGCGCCGCGACTACACCTACCGCGCCGACGGCAACCTCATCGGCCTGAACGACCTACTTGCCGGTCCCAAGGCCTTCGACTTGGACCCGGCCGGCCGCGTCACCGCTGTCCACGCGGGGCGCTGGACCGAGCGCTATGCCTATGACGAGGCAGGCAATCAGACGCATGCGTCCTGGCCGCCCTCCCATCCGGGCCAGGAAGCCGTCGGTGCACGTGAGTACACCGGCACGACGATCACGCGCGCGGGCAACGTCCGCTACGAACATGACGCACTCGGCCGCATCTCGCTGCGCCAGAAGACCCGCTTGTCCCGCAAGCCGGACACCTGGCGCTACGAATGGGACGCCGAGAGCCGCATGCGGTCGGTCACCACACCCGACGGGGCGGTCTGGCGGTACGCGTACGACGGGCTGGGGCGACGGATCGCCAAGCGACGGCTGGCAGAAGACGGCACGATCGTTCTGGAACAGGTCACGTTCACCTGGGATGGGACGACGCTGTGCGAAGAGACGAAGGAGAGCGAGGCCCTGCCGAACCGCGTGGCCCTTACTTGGGACCACCGGGGCCTCCGTCCGCTGAGTCAGACGGAACGCATCCTTTCGCCCGATGCATCGCAGCAGGTCATTGACGAGCGTTTCTTCTCCATTGTCACGGATCTGATTGGTGCGCCGAACGAACTGATCGACGAGTCGGGCGCGGTCACTTGGAGGGCACGTAACACCCTGTGGGGAGCGACCACTTGGAGTAAGTCGAGTACGACGTACACGCCCCTGCGGTTCCCCGGTCAATACTTTGACGCCGAGACCAGCCTTCACTACAACTTCTATCGCTACTACGACCCCGAGGTTGCGCAGTATCTTTCGTCGGATCCTCTCGGGCTGATACCAGCGCCAAATCCGAATTCGTACGTCAAGAACCCTCAAGGGCAAGTGGATCCCCTGGGCTTGGCGCCCGGGGGGTGTCCTGACGGAGAGGAGATGGAGGATTCACCAGCAGGACCTGGGCCCTGGGACATGACAGGTCGGGATCCCATGAGCGTGGTTCCTGATAGTGCGAGAATTCGTGAGATGACACCGGACCCGAATGGCGGAGCACAGTACGGGCTGGAGTATATTTGGCGAGATTCGGAAGGGCGACGAGTGCGACTTAGGATACACGGGCCCGACCGTGGAGATAATGTTCCGCTCGACTCGCCTTCGCGCTGGAATGAAATATATAGGATTCAGATCTCTGGGCAGTATCAAGATATGATGGGCAATCTCTATCACAAGCAGGTGCATAACCCGAAGAGTCCGCATCACAACGACGCGGCTGCCGAGGCGACGCACATCGTTTGGCCGGATGAGTTCCCCGGACTCTAGTCGAATGTACTCCGGGCTCGACGGAGGGGCGTCATGGTAGGCAACGAGAATTTGATCGAAATCGTCAAGGGGTTGGTCTCCACAAATCCGCAGGTCAGGGAAGAGACTTGCGAGAGAGTCTGTGATTGGCTGCAATCATTTGATCAGCGAGAAGTGTCGGTTGTGAGTTCGCTGCTCTCCTCGGTGGCAGTCTTGGAGAGTGATGCGGACTGCCTGGAAAGTGAACTCCATGCCATCGGTGAACTGACGGAGACCGGTTTGGTGGAGGCAGTTCAGCTCACGCCGCTTTGCAGCCTGTCGATGGAGCGGCTCGATGTTTCGGCACGCGAGCATCTTTCGTACCTGATGAGTGAGTATTTCCAGTGAGGTGATTTGGTCGATCAGGTAGGGGTCGGGCTGCAGCGTCAATATGAACGGATTCCCTCACTCTATCGGACGCCGCTGACATTCGAACCGAAGAAAGGCGCTTTCTTGATGACTCGTAACAGGACCTTGTCCCAGCCGCCGGCTGGTTCCACCGGGCTGGTGCGCACTGTGCATGCCTTGAGGAAGCGTCCGATCGGTGAGCTCAGTGCATATGAATTGAGCAGGATGATCGGCCAGGAGGTCGGATTGCCGTGGCTGATGCCTGTGGCGCTGGAAATTCTGAGCGAGACGGCACCCGCGCAGGCCGGCGGCGGATTCTACGACGAAGAGTTGCTTTCCGCCGTTTTGACCTGCTCCTCCGAGGTTTGGCGGACGTCGCCACAGTGGGTTGAAGAGGTGAGCGGCATTCTCCACCAACTCGTGGATCTCTCTCCATACATCCAGTCAGACGTAAAGGAGTTCCTTGACAACACTCGAAATATCTGAGGGTCGACCGGCTGGTCTACAGCAGGCGTCACCCTTGCCGCCTATGCCCATCCTGGGGCGGGAACGGTTCAATGAGTCACGCGAGAGTATCTCGACCCAGGGGCACCCCATTCGTCGAGTTGGTTCACCGTCAGGTGGCGGGCGAGGCGGGCACTGCGACGGGTGGTGATGAAGCGCTGGATGAAATCAGCCGTGCGGCGTACTTGGTGGATCATCAGGAAGTAGTTGTCGTGGTCACAGCCGTGGCTTTTGTCGGTTCGCAGGTCGATGCCGCGGGCGTCGTCGGCTTCATCGACCAGGTCAAGCACTCGTCCTGGTGGTCGGCCGATGTGGCCCCTCCGCAGGTCGGCAATCACCTGCGTGCCGTGGTTCTCGACGACTCCAGGACACCTCCTCGGCTCAGCGCACTGGAGCGGGACATCGAGATCGCACAGATGCTGCGTGAGTGTGAGAAAGGGGCGGACGGGGATGTGAGTCTGATCGAGGGACTGGACAACCAGCCGTGACGGCTGGCCGCGGAGCCGAGCCTGGCGGAGGAGTGGGCAGAGCGCCTGGGCGTGGAGTTCCCCCGTTACCTTGCCTGGGACGATTTGCGTGGCGAGCTGCGGCGGGTCGCGCCGACTCTCGAGTTGACCACTCGGGAGCAGGGCGGGTTCGTCGAGTACCGAGCTCCGGCATCGAACGTCTCCGTGCTGGCCGTGGACGAGCCCGAGGACGAACGCGGATATCGGGTCGGGCACCAGGATGTGTGGAGCGTGAGTGTCTGGGGAGCGGTCCAGCTCGATTGATACTGGTGATACTGGCTCGGGCGCATCCTCCGAGGCGAGCGACGGAGGGAACGGCCCCGTCGTAGCAAGGGGGTACGGTGCTGGGACTTCTGGGCTTCTACGACGAACTCGACGACCTCCCCGGTCGGCCGAACGGATCCATCCGTGAAGCCGTCCGGCCCGGCGGTGAGCCGGACGAGGCGGGCCTGGTGGCTTACCTGGATGCCGGCCACGTCCTCATCGATGTTATGGAAGCGGGCCACGACGTCATCACTGGGGACGCGCACCGCCATTCCTTGGGCTGTTCATCGCTGGTCACCGACGGCACCTGGCTCTGGCGCCAGGACTTCCCGCACTACGTGGAGACGCACCACGTCCTGCTCCCCGAGGCGTTCATCGCGCACGTACGAGGCCGGAATTACCAGATGCCCCCGCTGGTCACCGCAGAGTTCGCCCCCACTACAACGAGACCATGCCCCTCGTTTCGGCTGGGCCTCGACTGTCCCGTGGCGAGCAACTGCACCCGTGCTTGAACCCGAACCGCGAAAGCTCACCAGCAAGGCCGAATTCGACGCGGTGATGCCGGCCCGGGAACGAGACCGGCCGCACGGCACCTGGACCAGGCCTCGCAAGCCGAGGAGGGGATGAGCCGCACCATCAGCAAGGTCACCATGCACGGGTTGCGTGGCTGCCGGGCCATTACTGGCAGCGGCCGAAGTGGTCGAACTCTCCCGCGCGTACGCCCCGTGCGAACGCGGCCCACTTCTCGTCCGTCGTCGTGACGACCCCGCCGACGCGGACGAGGCCGTCCGGGGTGTGGGTGACGTCTATGTATGGGCTCGGCGCGCCCGTCTTGAGGGCGTGGGTGAGGGTCGCGAAGGCGGCGGGGGTGGTGCGGAGGATCACCCCGCTCGGGTCGCTGCTCTCGGTGAGTTTGACGCCGGTGGCGTCCGCAGCAACGTTTACGCAGGCGTCGCCCTCGCCGCAGTACGAGGACTTCTGCCACTCGAGTGTGGGCATGGTCGGTCCCTTCACAGTTCGCGGGAAATCTTGTGGATGAAGTCCCGCGATGCTTCGGGGGCGAGAGCTACGGCCTCCATCCGGTCGAGCAGGGTCCGGTAGCGGGTGAGCTGTGCTTCTGCATCCAGGAGAACAGGGCCATGTGACTGGTCGAGGTGGACTGTGTCGAGCTGGGGCACGGGGCCGAAGCCGTAGGCGAGAGATTGTCCCGACCCGGGAAACGCGCCCGTCGCGAAGGGGATCACTCGCAGTGTGATGTGTGGCCGCTCGCTCATGCGGAGCAGGTGGTCCAGTTGGCGGTGAGCGGTTTCTCGTCCGCCGAACTGCATCCGCAAGGCTGCCTCGTGCACGACAGCCTCGTACGGGATCGGGTCTGACCGGTAAATGACGTCCTGGCGCTTGATGCGATGCGACACACGATGTTCGACCTCGGGTGGGGTCAGCTCCGGCACCACCTGGCGGAAGACCTCCCGAGCGTGTTCGGCGGTCTGGAGGAGGCCGGGGATGTGCGAGGTGTATGCCGTGCGCAGCCCAATGGCGTGATGCTCGAACTCGGCGAGGTCCAGCAGGCCCGCGGGGAGGATGTCTCGGTACTGCTCCCACCAACCGCGGGCTCGCTCGGTGGCCATGGCCGCGAGGGCATCGATAAAGGCCTGGTCGGCGCAGGAATAGGCGCGGGCCATGGCTCGGACCCGGTCGGCGCTGACGCCGAAGCGAGCCGTTTCGACGTTGCTCAACTGACCTGAGCTGGTGCCCAGTTCCCTTGCCGCCTCGGTGGCTGTCATTCCGGCCCGCTCGCGAAGGCGACGCAGCTCGGTGGCGAGGCGCACTCGCCGCGCTGTGGGGGCCGGCCTCGCAGGCATGCAACTCCTTCGGTGTCAGGGGTCAGGTCACCCACACGAGGGATTCAAGCATGGAATCTCTCGAATCGATGCAAAGTTTCTTTGCGTCCACCTAGCCTAAGCCTCAGGCCACCCGCCTGGAAGCACCCCGCTCGACGGAGCGACCTGGTCACCAGGCACCCGCATTCCCGCGACAACTCGCACTCCGTCGAGGAGACTTCCATGACCACCGTAGCCCCGCCCTGGACCTACGCCCTCCAACTCCCGCAGGATCCCCGCGCACCTGGCATCGCCCGCCGCACCCTCCGTGCCGTCCTCCACGCGCACCGGCTCGGCGCGCTCGTCGAGATCGCCGAGCTGCTCGCCTCCGAGCTCGTCACCAACGCCCTTCGGCACACCGACGGTCCGTACGGGCTTCGGCTGCGGGCGCCCGAGCAGGGACGGCTCAGGCTCGGGGTGTGGGACACCTGTCCCGACATCCCGGCGCCCTTCGAGGGGCTGCCGCGCCGGCCCGCGCCGGATGCGGAAGGCGGCCGGGGGCTCTGCCTCGTCGCCGTGTGCGCGGACGCGTGGGGTGCGACCGCGCTGCCGCAGGGCGGGAAGCTCCTCTGGGTGGAACTGGGCGGCGGTGCGCGGTGATCGGGCGACTGCTGCGTGCACACCAGCCCGTCGAACGGCGGCTATCAGGAGACCCTGCCGGGCACGTACGGCGAGGAGATTCCGCTGCCGGACCCGCTCGCCCTGTCCGTGGCCACCGGTGAACTACCCCTGTACGGGGACGGGGGCGGCGCCCGGCCCCGCTGACGTCCTCCGGGCTACCACCTGTGTGCGACGTCCACGATCAGGTGGTCGGCGGACCGGAGCACCCGGAAGGGCAGCTTGGCGCGGACGCCCAGGGCGATCTGTGTCTGCCCCTCCGAGCTCGCGCCGAACCTGGTGTCCTTGAAGGTGCTGTAGCCCGTGACGTTCACGCCCGGCAGCCGCTTGCCGGCCTTCCCGAGGTAGGTCGGTTCGAGCGTCGCCGGGTCGTAGCTCGGGGCGGAGACGTGGACCTGCAGGACGGCTCCGCCGCTCACCGGGATCCGCTCGCCGGAGCCGTCCTGGTGGAACGTGTCGACGTAACCGACGTGGTAGCCGGTCCTGCGTGCCGTCCCGCCGATGTCGAAGACCATGCGGTCGTAGCAGGCGTGCCGGCTGGTCCTGACGTTCTTCAGCGGCCCGGGCTCCGACTCCGGGGCCGACTTCACGCCGCTGCCCCATGCGATCGAGCACGCCGTTCCCGTGGCGGCCGGACCTGCCTTGCCGGTGGTGTCCGTCGGGCCGGTGGTGTCCGTCGGGGTGGTCGTTCGCGCCGGGCCGGGGGTGCTCGCCGCTCCCGTGGCGGTGCGGGTCACGGCGTCGGCCTTGTCCGCCTGGCCGGTCGCGGCGCAGGACGCGCCCGCCAGCCCGGCGCCCGTCAGCGTGAGCGCCGCGGCGACCGTCGTCAACCGTCGCATGACGTACCTCCAAGAAGAGCCGAATGCAGGTGCACGAGGTACGACGACCGGGCCGGCGAGGCCGTTGCACCGCCGCGTGCTTTTCGGCCACGTGCCCAACCCTCCTCACCGCAACGGGAGTTGACTAGGCTGACGCGCGTGACCGACAACGCGCGCGCTCTCGACCGCATCGACACGTCCCGGCCCCACACCGCCCGGATCTGGAACTACTGGACCGGCGGCAAGGACAACTACCCAGTCGACCAGGAGGCCGGCGACCAGATCCGGACGCTGCATCCGGGGATCGGGGAGTACGCGCTCGCCGACCGGCGGTTCCTCGGGCGGGCCGTGCGGTACCTGGCCGAAGAGGCCGGGATCCGGCAGTTCCTCGACATCGGCACGGGGCTGCCCAGCGCCGACAACACCCACGAGGTGGCGCAGCGCGTCGCGCCCGAGTCGCGGATCGTGTACGTGGACAACGACCCGCTCGTCCTCGTGCACGCCCGCGCCCTGCTCACCAGCAGTCCGGAAGGCGTCACGGACTATCTCGACGCCGATCTGCGGGACGTGGACGCGATCCTGGAGCGCGCGGCGAAGACGCTGGACCTGAGCCGGCCCGTCGGGCTGATGCTGCTCGGCGTCGTCATCTTCGTCGAGGACGACGAGGAGTCGTACGCCCTGGTGCGCCGGCTCATGGACGCTCTGGCGCCCGGCAGCCACCTCGTCCTGTCCCACACGATCACCAGCCCCGCGATGCCGGACGTGGACGCCGCGGTCGCGTTCTGGAACGAGCACGGTACACCCCGCCTCACGCAGCGCACCCCGGACCAGCTCACCCGCTACTTCGAGGGGCTCGACCTGCTGGAACCGGGCATCGTCTCCTGCAACCGCTGGCGCCCGGACGCGGGAGACCCCGCGATGCCGGAGGAGGTCGCGATGTTCGCGGGCGTGGGACGCAAGGCGTAACGGCACGGCGGGGGTCAGCGGGGGCCGATGAACAGGCTCTGGGCGCTGCGGCCGATCGGCCCCTTCTCGTCGTGGAGCCGGGCATCGGCCAGGCCGATGCCCGCCTCGTCCACGCTGGTGCGTGCCTCGACGCAGACCCACTCGCCCACCGGGTGGCGGTGCAGATGGACCGTCAGGTCGGGGTTGATGAGCAGATGCCGGGAGAAGTCGAGGACGTTGCTCATTCCGTTGCCGGAGTCGGCGGCCACCAGGACGCGGTCCAGCGGACGGGTCTCCTCGCCCGCGACGAGTGGCAGCCGCATGCGCATCCAGCATGTCCCAGGCCCCTGGTCCAGCCAGGATCCCTCGGCGAACCGGGTCTCCATCGCCGTGTGGTAGCCGACGTCCCACGGGACGCCGAAGAAGGGCGTGGCGGACGTGTCCTCGGGCGAGGGGAGGAGCGGGCCCTCCGCGACGGAGGGGCCCGGCTCCTCGGTGGTCCGCACGCGCAGCGCCCTCGCCAGCATCACGGGTGCGTCCGCGCCCTCGGGGGTCAGCGTGGCCTCGGCGACCTCCACGCTTCTGCCGGAGCGCACGACCGAGGCGGCGACGGTCAGGGGGCGTATCGGCACCGGGCGCAGGATCTCGTACGTGATCCGGGCGAGCCGCATGTCGGTGCGCGCGCCGGGGCGTTCCTCCAAGGAGCGGCCGAGGAGCGCGGCGGGCGGGCCGGCGTGCTGGGAAGCGGCGTCCCACGGGCCACGGGTGTGTTCGGTGGGCGCGTAGCGGTCCTCGGAGAGTCGCTCGAAGAACGCCTGGAGGTCCGTCATGCGGGGCCGCCTTCCCTGACACCTCGGGGGATGGGTGTACGGCACACGCTACCTGCCGGTAACGGGATGCTCCAGAGGCAGGTGGTACGCGAAGGGGCCCGCGTGACCCCTGCGGGTAACGCGGGCCCCTCCTGGCGGCTCCGGGGTTCAGCCGGAGACGACCATGTAGCCGAGCAGGGCGACCGCGATGCCCAGCAGCGCGATGAACGTCACCGTGGCGGCGGTGCCGCCGGCGTCGTTGCTGCGCCCCTGTCGGCGTGCGGCAACAGCCCCCTTCAGGCCCCCGTTCTGCGTGTCCTCCGTGCCCGGCGCGTCGGTCACGATCGCAGAGTTCTTCACGTGTGCTCCTGTATTGCTGGCCCCGCCGTGGTCGCCGGAGGGGTTTGACCTCAGCCTTCCTGGCTGCATTACACAGAGTAGCGGCAATTGGTTCAGACCACTTGCGCGGGTAGGTGTCCGCGCGACCGGCGCCGGCCGCCCTGCCGCTGCCCCACCCGCGACCGTAACCCCCGCCCCTGGGCGCGATGCTCTTTCACGCCAAGCGCCCTGCTACCGAGTGGAGTTGGCCGGGGCACCTGGCGTGACCGCCGACGCGTGCGCCGGTGTCCGCCGCCGCGCCGATGCGGTTCGGACAGGGGGAGTCGTCCACCTCCGGAACGACGCACCGTCCACCTACACTGACACCGGGCGTACTACCGTGGGGTGAAAGGTGGTTGACGGTGCGTAAGGCGTGGCTGATCGCGGGCGCGTCCGTGGGGCTGTGTCTGAGCTTCGTCGCGCTGCTCGTCGTCGGCACCTACTCGGCGGCCGCCGGCCTGTTCGGTGGGGGCGTCAAGGGCGGCGCGGTCGCCCTCGCGAAGGGAGCCGTGCCCGCGCGCTACCAGCCGCTGGTGCAGAAGTGGGGAAATCTGTGCCCCGCCATCAACCCGGCCCTGCTCGCCGCCCAGCTCTACCAGGAGAGCGGCTGGAACCCGAAGGCGCAGAGCCCGGCCGCCGCGCAGGGCATCGCGCAGTTCATCCCGGGGACGTGGGCCACGCACGGGATAGACGGCGACAACGACGGCGACCGCGACGTGTGGGACCCGGCCGACGCGATTCCGTCCGCCGCTTCGTACGACTGCGAACTGGCCGGATATGTTCGCAAGGCGCCCGGTGATCCGACCGACAACATGCTGGCCGCCTACAACGCCGGTGCGTACGCGGTCATCAAGCACGGCGGCGTCCCGCCGTACCGCGAGACGCAGAACTACGTGAAGGTCATCCGGAATCTGGAGAAGAGCTTCGCGCGGCCCGTCGGCAGGGTCGAGCCGTCGCGCCAGGCCGCCGGGGCCATCTACTTCGCGCAGCAGAAGCTCGGAACCAAGTACCTGTGGGGCGGCAACGGCACGCCGGAGCAGGGCGGTCGTTTCGACTGCTCGGGCCTCACCCAGGCCGCGTACCGCACGGTGGGCATCGAGCTGCCGCGTGTGGCCAACGACCAGTACAACGCCGGTCCGCACCCCACGCGGGAGGAACTGCTCCCGGGCGACCTGGTCTTCTTCTCGGACGACCTGACCAACTCGCGCGCGATCCGGCACGTGGGCATCTACGTCGGCGGCGGGTACATGATCAACGCTCCGTACACCGGCGCGGTGATCCGGTTCGACAAGATCGACACTCCGGACTACTTCGGTGCGACCCGCGTCACGAAGGAGGGTGCGGCGGCCCTGCCGACCGATCTGCCGGCAGCGTGAGACAGCTGACTGGTGGCTGGAATGCGACTGCTCAGTCGGCGCTCTGAGCTGCGACGACGTGTCACTCTTCGATAACGTCATGGTGATCGTTCGGTGGAGAGTGGAACGACACCGGGGAGCATGTCGTTCCCTTGACAGGGACGGCCGCACTGACCATGCAGCACACCGGACTGAGCACGGGGGTTGGCAGAGCGGCGCACAGGCACGTGCGCCGGTGGCACAAGGCAAGGGGCCGCGGCAGATGTCTGGACTCGCAATCGGGTTCCCCCTGACGGAGACGAGGGGCGGGACGAACCCCGACGTCGGCCTGCTCCACGACATCAACGGCATGGCCAAGGACGCACCGGACTGGTTCGACCGGGCCATGGAGTTCGTCGGCGAGTACGGCATCATGCTCGGCCTGGTGCTGGTCACCCTCTGGTGCTGGTGGAGCGTCCGCAGGCGCGGCACCGTCGACGACTCCGTCGCCGCCGTCGCAGCACTGGTCTGGACGCCGCTCGCGGCCGGGATCGCCCTGTTGGTCAACATCCCGATCCGCGGATTCGTCGAACGGCCCCGGCCGTTCGTCGACCACGAGGGCCTGGAGGTCCTCGTCGCGGGCAAGACCGACTTCTCCTTCGTCAGCGACCACGCCACGCTGGCGATGGCGTTCGGCGCCGGACTCTTCATCGCCCACCGCGGGTTCGGTCTCGCCGCCCTCGCCCTCGCCGCTGCCGAGGGCTTCTGCCGCGTCTACATGGGTGTGCACTACCCGACCGACGTCATCGGCGGCTTCGCGCTCGGCACCGCCGTGACCCTGCTGCTCGCCCCGCCGGCCCTGGCGCTGCTCACCCCGCTGGTGTCCGCGGTCGCCGGATCGCGCCGCCTGTCCCGGCTCGTGCGCTCCCGGCGCGTCCCCGGCACCACGCTGGTCACGGAGCCGCTGGACATCCCGGAGTCGCGTACGGAGGAGGCGGGAGCGGGCGAGAACGGGCTGGCGGCGTAGGCGTCTTCGGCGGCAGGCGTCCTCACAGGCCCTGCGGCTGGGCGAAGAGCCGGTCCGGGTCGTACTGCCGCTTCACGCGCGTGAGCCGGTCCGCCGCGGGACCGAAGTAGGCCCGGCGCCAGTCGCGCAGGTTCGGGTCCGGATAGTTCTGGTACGCCGCGCCCGACGCGTACCGCCGCATCGACGCGTGGGCGTCCCTCAGCCAGGACTGCTGGGCCGAGCCGGATGTGCCCGGCCGCCAGGCGGCGATGTACTGGGCCAGCATCCGCGAACGCCGGTGCACGAACGATGTCGCCAGCGGGTCCACCCGGTTCACCGCGCCGCCGAGCGCGGTCAGCGCGATCGAGCCGCCGCCGCCCCGGCCCGCCGGGATGCGGGTGAAGGCCTCGGCCGCCGCGATCAGCGCCTGCACCCCGGCGGGCGACAGGTCCCGGTCGAAGAAGTCCGACGCCGCCGCGTACGTCTCGCGCGGCAGCGCACCCTGCTTGCCGCGGCCCGGGGTGGTGCCGGGCAGGCGGCACTGCTCGTCCGTGAGGGAGAGGCAGCCCGCGTAGGCGAGCATCGCGTCCAGATAGCTGCGCGGCCGAAGCGCCGCCGAGGACGCGGGCGAGCCCGCGGAATCGGCGAGCCGGTCGAGGGCATTGCGCAGGTCGCTCTCGCGGCCGAGCGTGAAGGCGGCGACGGAGAGTGTCGGACGTACGCCGCCCGGACCCGCGGCCAGGTGCAGCGACGACCAGATCTCGTCCGGCTGGGCCGGCCCCCAGCGCTGCCAGGCGGCGATGACGGCCGCGGCCCTCGACCAGGGCCAGGTCAGGTAGGCGGTGACGGTCGGCGGCGCCGGGTGCGTACGGAACCGGAAACCGGTCACCACGCCGAAGTTGCCGTTCCCGCCGCCGCGCAGCGCCCAGAAGAGTTCCTTGTTCTGCGTGGCGCTCGCGGTCAGCGTCCTGCCGTCGGCGGTGACGAGCGTCGCCTCGGTCAGGCTGTCGCAGGTCAAGCCGTAGGCACGCGAGGTCACACCGTGGCCGCCGCCGAGTGTGAGGCCGGAGATGCCGACCGTGGGGCAGGAGCCCGCGGGGATCGTGCGGCCGCGGCGTGCGAGGGCCTTGTAGACGTCGACGAGTTTGGCGCCCGCGCCGATGGCGCCGTCGGCGCCGATGCGGTCCAGTGACGACACGTCGACGACGAGCCTGCCGTTGCCGGACGACCAACCGCCGTAGGAGTGGCCGCCGTTGCGGATGGACACCGGGACGCCGTGCGCCTTCGCGTACGCCAGGCACTCCTTGACGTCGTCCTCACCCGCGACGTACGCGACCGCGGCCGGCTTCTGACCGTCGAAGCGGGTGTTGTACAGCTGCCGGGCGCTCGCGTAGTCGGCGTCTCCCGGCCGGATCAGCTTCCCGTCGAGGCCGCGGGCCAGCGCGCTCCAGTCGGCGGGACCGGCCGGTGTCCGCGCGGCCGTCGGCGTGCGGGCGGCCGGGGCCGTGGTCCCGCTCGCCTCGGCGGTACCGCCGTCCCTGCGGTTGCAGGCGGTGGTGGTCAGAGCGGTGGTGACAGCAACAACGGTGGTGAGCAGCGCACGCCGGTCCATGGGGCCTCCTGGGAAAGGAGACGGTACGGGGCCGGGACGGGTTCCCGCGAGTCCTGCCGGCGCCCAGGTCGTGTCAGGAGGCGGTGGCGTGCGTACGGGCGTCCGTACGTGCCCGGTCGCGGGACCGTCGGGCGGGCCCCGACCAGCCGCAGCTGCAACGGGCGAGGGCGAAGGAACCACGCTCGACGGTCGTGGTCAGGTGCGCCGGATTACCGACGGGCACGTCTCGCTGGGGCACCTGTCAACCGTACTGCGCCCCAGCGTGTCGCGATGCCCGGGGCCCGGCGTGACGAGGTGACCGGGCCGTCGTTATGCGAGGCGGGTGCCCACAGGCCCCTCGGGCCGAGGGGCGCGGGTGGGATTCGTCCAAGCAGCGGTCCGGCGTTGGGGGTTGGCAGGCGATGGTGGTGCAGCAGCACAGGCGCAGGGGCGGCGCGATCGCCGTCGCGGCGACCGTGGTGGGGGTGATGGCCGCCACCGGGTGCTCCGGCGCGGGTGCCGCCGAGGACGGCAAGCGCCGGGGCTCGGCCGAGGAGGTCCGCAGGGCGGCGGACGTGCTGGCGGGCGCGAAGAGCTCCAGGGCCCGCACCTCGATGGAGATGGCGGCCGGCGGGACCCGGGTCACCATCCGCGGCGAGGGTGGTTACGACTTCGCCCGGCGCATGGGCCGGCTCACCGTCGTCCTCCCGCCGGACCCCGCCGGTGAGGCCAGGCACGAGCCGATCACGGAGTTGTTCACTCCGGGCGCGCTGTACATGAAGAACCGGGGTGCCGGTGTGCCCGCGGACAAGTGGGTACGGGTCGACACGACCACGCTGGAGGACGGGAACCTCGTCACCGGCGGCGCGACCGACCCGCTGGCCGCCGCCGAGCTGCTGCGCGGCACCGAGCAGGTGACGTACGTGCGGGAGACGGAGATGTCCGGCCACAAGGTGCGGCACTTCCGCGGGACGACGGACATCGGCAGGGCGGCGTCGGCGGCACAGCCGCACGCGCGGGCGTCGCTGGCGGCGGCGGCGAGAGGGTTCACCAAGGACGTGGTCCCGTTCGACGCATACCTCGATGAGTCGGGCCGGCTGCTCAAGGTGCGGCATCGTTTCACCTTCGCGAACGAGGGCCGGACCGTGGCGGTCACCTCGACGACCGTGCTGTTCGACTTCGGGACGCCCGTGGACGTACGGCTTCCGGCCGCCGAGGACATCTACTCCGGCAAGGTCAGGGCCTGAGCCACGTCGGCGTGCGGGCCGGGCGGGCCGGCGCTCGGGCGTGCGCGCCGGTGTGCGGGCGGGGTCGAAGGGGCCCGGGAAGGCCAGGTTCCAAATGGTCCGGACGTGCCATGCGCGGTCTGTGTCCCGCTCCCTACGCTAGGGAACGGACATCGGCCGGAAGAGGTGATTGCACGTGGCTCCGCCCAGTACGACGACGGTCCAGGAGGACCATGCTGCCGTCGCCCTCGCCGAGATCGAACTGTGCGGCGAGCTGATGATCGCCGCGTCCGCCGCCGACGAGGACCGGCTCAGTGCCGACCGTATCGACGAGGTGCTGATGGTGGCGGCGGAGAGGCCGGCGGGGGCGCTCGGCGGGTGATGATCGCCACTCCTCGCTGACCGGAGCGTACGGATCAAGCCACTCGCGGCGCCCCGCGCCGCGCGGATGGCCACCGGGCAGGACAGGGCGAAACGGGCCGAAACAGTCTGGTCAGGTGCGCAGCAGGCGGGCGATCGCCTTCGTCGCCTCTTCCACCTTGGCGTCCACCTCGTCGCCGCCCTTGACAGCCGCGTCCGCGACGCAGTGCCGCAGGTGCTCCTCCAGGAGCTGGAGCGCGAAGGACTGCAGGGCCTTGGTCGAGGCCGATACCTGGGTGAGTATGTCGATGCAGTAGACGTCCTCGTCGACCATCCGCTGCAGGCCCCGGATCTGCCCCTCGATCCGGCGCAGCCGCTTGAGGTGCTCGTTCTTCTGCTTGTGGTAGCCGTGCACGCCGTGGTCGTGGTCGGTGCCGGGGTCCGTGACCGGGGGGCCGGCCGCCTCGGTGGTCGTCATCGCGTCCTCCCGTTGTCCAGAAAGGGGTCGTATACCCCTCGTGGGTATATGGTAACGAATCGTGCGGGATCTCGTGGGGGTCTGTGCTGATCACGGTGGTTCATGGGCGACACTGGGACCTTGCCGGTTAGCCGTGGCCGGATGATGCGCCTAGCATCAGCCTGACCGAATCCAAAGCACCCCGAGGACCCCACGTGCGATTTCGTCTGACCCCCAGGGAGACGAGCTTCTACGACATGTTCGCGGCATCCGCGGACAACATCGTGACCGGCTCGAAGCTCCTGATGGAACTGCTCGGTGCGGACTCCTCCGCGCGGGCCGAGATCGCGGAACGGATGCGGGCAGCCGAGCACGCCGGGGACGACGCCACCCATGCGATCTTCCACCAGCTGAACTCCTCGTTCATCACGCCGTTCGACCGCGAGGACATCTACTCGCTCGCGTCGTCGCTCGACGACATCATGGACTTCATGGAGGAGGCCGTCGACCTCGTCGTCCTCTACAACATCGAAGAGCTCCCCAAGGGTGTCGAGCAGCAGATCGAGGTCCTGGCGCGGGCGGCCGAGCTGACCGCCGAGGCGATGCCGCACCTGCGCACCATGGACAACCTCACCGAGTACTGGATCGAGGTCAACCGGCTGGAGAACCAGGCGGACCAGATCCATCGCAAGCTGCTGGCCCAGCTCTTCAACGGCAAGTACGACGCCATCGAGGTGCTCAAGCTCAAGCAGATCGTGGACGTGCTGGAAGAGGCCGCCGACGCGTTCGAGCACGTCGCGAACACGGTGGAGACCATCGCGGTCAAGGAGTCCTGAGCTCAGTGGACACCTTTGCCCTGATCGTGACCATTGGTGTCGCGCTCGGATTCACGTACACCAACGGCTTCCACGACTCCGCGAACGCGATCGCGACCTCCGTCTCCACGCGTGCCCTGACACCGCGCGTGGCGCTGGCGATGGCCGCGGTGATGAACCTCGCGGGCGCGTTCCTCGGACAGGGCGTCGCCAAGACCGTCAGCGAGGGGCTCATCGAGACCCCGCACGGCGACCGCGGCATGGGCATCCTGTTCGCCGCCCTCGTCGGCGCGATCGTGTGGAACCTGATCACCTGGTACTTCGGGCTGCCGTCCTCCTCGTCGCACGCGCTGTTCGGCGGGATGGTCGGCGCGGCGCTCGCCGGCGGGACGGAGGTGATCTGGACCGGGGTGGTCGAGAAGATCGTCATCCCGATGTTCGTGTCGCCGTTCGTCGGCATGATCGCCGGTTATCTGGTGATGGTCGCGATCCTGTGGATGTTCCGGAATGCCAATCCGCACAAGGCGAAGCGCGGTTTCCGCATCGCGCAGACGGTGTCGGCGGCCGGTATGGCCCTCGGACACGGTCTGCAGGACGCCCAGAAGACCATGGGCATCGTGGTGATGGCCCTGGTCATCGCCGACGTGGAGAACGCGGGCGCCCCGATCCCGACGTGGGTGAAGATCGCCTGTGCGCTGATGCTGTCGCTGGGGACGTACGCGGGCGGCTGGCGCATCATGCGGACGCTGGGCCGCAAGATCATCGAGCTCGACCCGCCGCAGGGGTTCGCGGCGGAGACGACGGGGGCGTCGATCATGTTCGGCTCGGCGTTCCTGTTCCACGCGCCGATCTCGACGACGCATGTGATCACCTCGGCGATCATGGGCGTCGGGGCGACGAAGCGGGTGAACGCGGTGCGGTGGGGTGTCGCGAAGAACATCGTGCTGGGGTGGTTCATCACGATGCCGGCGGCGGCGGCGGTCGCTGCGCTGAGCTACGGCGTGGTGTATTTGGTCTTCGGCTGACGCCGGGGTGCTGTGTCGGGGCCCCTGCCGCTCTTCGGGGTGGCGGGGGCCTTTGGCTTTTCCCCACCCCGCCCCTTCCCGAACTGGGGCTCCGCCCCAGACCCGTGGCCCTGCGCCCTGGCGGGCGCGGGCTTGGCGGGGGCTTCGCGCTCCGCGTCCCCGGCTCGGCCCGTGGACCCTGGGCCCGGCTTGGCGGGGCGGGAGCCCGGGGCTTCGCCCCGAGCTGACATCCCGGGCACGCCCTGGCAGGTGTGACTCCGGGTGCCTCGGGCTCTGCGGTCCTGCGCCGCTGACGGGCCCGAACTCCGCGGTTCTGACCCGGCCGTGGCCTTGACCGGGTGCGTCTCCGGGGTTCCGCCCCCGGGGCCCCGGCCCCGCCTGGGCGGGTGCGACTCCGGACCCCGTGGTCCTTCGCCCCTGACGGACGTGGACTGAGGGGCTCTGCCCCAGGCCCCTGGCCGCCAGGCAGGCCGAGCTCCCGGGCTTCGCCCCAGGAGCCGAAACCGCTCTGACAGGTGCGACTTGGCGCTCCGCCCCGACCTGGCCTTTTGCGCCTGGCGGGCGGGGCCTTTAGGGGCTTCGCTCCAGGCCCCGGGCCCGTGGCCTCCGGGGCCCGGTTTGGCGGGGCGAGAGCCTCGGGGCTCGCTTCGGCCCTGCGCCCTGGCGGGTGAGGGCTTCCCAGAGCCGCTCGTCCTGGAAGACGCCAGTTCCGGGCTTCGGCGCAGCCGCGCCGAGAGCACGGGGGGGCGGGACATGCGTGGGCCCGCCCCCTGGGAGAGGGGGCGGGCCCGTCGTCTTGTGGGTGGCACCGCCATGCAGCACCCCAAGACGTCTTATCCGAAGCGTCCCGAGATGTAGTCCTCGGTCGCCTGGACGGACGGGTTGGCGAAGATCCGCTCGGTGTCGTCGATCTCGATGAGCTTGCCGGGCTGACCGACCGCCGCCAGGTTGAAGAAGGCCGTGCGGTCCGAGACGCGCGCCGCCTGCTGCATGTTGTGCGTCACGATGACGATCGTGAAGCGCTCCTTCAGCTCACCGATCAGGTCCTCGATCGCGAGCGTCGAGATCGGGTCGAGCGCCGAGCAGGGCTCGTCCATCAGCAGCACGTCGGGCTCGACCGCGATCGCGCGGGCGATGCACAGACGCTGCTGCTGACCGCCGGACAGACCCGAACCCGGCTTGTTGAGGCGGTCCTTGACCTCGTTCCAGAGGTTCGCGCCCTTGAGGGACTTCTCGACGATGTTGCTCAGCTCGGACTTCTTGTAGTTCCCGTTCAGTCGCAGCCCCGCCGCGACGTTGTCGAAGATCGACATCGTCGGGAACGGGTTCGGCCGCTGGAAGACCATGCCGACCGTGCGGCGCACCGCGACCGGGTCGACACCGGAGCCGTAGAGGTTCTCGTCGTCCAGCATCACCTTGCCCTCGACGCGGCCACCGGGGGTGACCTCGTGCATGCGGTTCAGGGTGCGCAGGAACGTGGACTTGCCGCAGCCGGACGGGCCGATGAAGGCCGTCACTGAGCGGGGCTCCACCGTCATCGAGATGTCCTCGATCGCTTTGTGGGAGCCGTAGTAGGCGGTCAGGCCGCTGACGTCGATTCGCTTGGCCATGTCACTTCACTTCCAGAATGCCCCGCGTCGGCGGAGCCGATGTCGTGGCCTCAGCGGCCGGTCTTCGGGGCCTTCCAGCGGGCGATGCCGCGGGCGACCAGGTTGAGCAGCATGACGAAGGCGATCAGCACCAGCGCGGCGCCCCAGGCGCGCGCGATCGAGGCGTCCGTGCCGACCGCGTACTGGTCGTACACGTACAGCGGCAGCGAGGACTGGGCGCCTTCGAAGGGGTTCGGGTTGATCAGCTTCGTACCGAACACGAGGAGCAGCACGGGGGCGGTCTCACCCGTGACACGCGCCACGGAGAGCATCACGCCGGTGGTGATGCCGCCGATCGCGGTGGGCAGGACCACTTTGACGATGGTCCGCCACTTCGGCACGCCGAGGGCGAGCGAGGCTTCGCGCAGCTCGTTCGGGACCAGCTTCAGCATCTCCTCGGTGGAGCGGACGACCACCGGCATCATCAGGATCGCGAGTGCGATGGCGCCGGCGAAGCCGGAGGGGCCGAAGCCGAGCATCTGGTTCCACGTGGCGAGGACGAACAGGCCCGCGACGATCGACGGGATACCGGTCATGACGTCGACGAAGAACGTGACGGCCTTCGCCAGCTTCCCGCGCCCGTACTCGACCAGGTAGATCGCGGTGAGCATGCCGATCGGGGCGGCGATCACAGTGGCGATCAGGACCTGCTCGACGGTGCCGAGCAGCGCGTGGTAGATGCCGCCGCCGGGCTGTGCGTCGAGCACGCCGTTCATCGAGTGGCTGAGGAAGTAGCCGTCGACGACCTCCATGCCCTTGCTGATGGTCACCCAGCCGAGGGAGAACAGCGGCACGACGGCCACGACGAAGCTGACCCAGACGACGCTGGTGGCGACGCGGTCCTTGGCCTGGCGGACGTTCTCCACCTTCGCCGTGATGACGTAGGTAGCGGCGACGAAGAGCAGCGCGGCGATCAGGCCCCACTGGACGCGGCTGTGCCAGCCGGCGCCCAGGCCGATGCCGCATCCCGCGGCGATCGAGCCGGCCGCGATGGCCGCCGGCGCCCAGCGCGGCATGCGCGCGTGCGACAGGGGGGCGGTGCGCACGGCGGGCGCCGGACGCGTGTCCTCAATGACCTGGCTCATGCGTTGGCCCCCGAGTACTCCTTGCGGCGGGCGATGATCGCGCGGGCCGCTCCGTTGACCAGCAGGGTGATGACGAAGAGGACGAGGCCGGAGGCGATCAGCGCGTCACGGCCGAACTCGTCCGCCTCGTTGAACTTCGCGGCGATGTTCTGCGCGAACGTGCCGCCGCCCGGGTCCAGCAGGTGCCCGGAGATGATGAAGCTGGGGGACAGGACGACGGCGACGGCCATCGTCTCGCCGAGCGCGCGGCCGAGGCCCAGCATGGAGGCGCTGATGATGCCGGAGCGGCCGAAGGGCAGCACCGACATGCGGATGACCTCCCAGCGAGTGGCGCCGAGGGCGAGGGCGGCCTCTTCGTGCATCTTCGGCACCTGGAGGAAGACCTCACGGGTGACGTTGGTGACGATCGGAAGGATCATGATGGCCAGCAGGACGCCCACCGTGAACAGGTTGCGGGCGACACCCTCGCCGGTCTTGTCGAAGATGTAGGTCCAGCCGAGGTACTCGTCGAGCCAGCTGTTCATGCCGTCGAGGTAGGGGACCAGGAAGATGGCGCCCCACAGGCCGTAGATGATGCTGGGGACGGCGGCGAGCAGGTCGACGACGTACGCGAGCGGGGCGGCGATCCGGCGCGGCGCGTAGTGCGAGATGAACAGCGCGATGCCGATCGCGACCGGCACGGCGATGACCATGGCGATGACCGAGCTCACGACCGTGCCGAAGGCCAGCACGGCGATGCCGAACACCGGCGGACTGCCGGCCGGGTTCCACTCGGAGGTGGTGAGGAAGTTCGCGTCGTCCTTCGAGATGGCGATGCCGGCGCGATACGCGAGGAATCCCGCGATCGCGGCCATGATCACCAGGAGGAAGACGCCCGCACCCCGGGACATGCCGAGGAAGATGCGGTCACCGGGGCGGAGCCCTCCTCGGGCGGTGCCCTCGGACGGCGGCGCGCCGGGCGGTGGGTTCTTGGTGGTGGTTGCTGTATCCATCTTCAGTCTCCGGTCTGCGGAGCCGTACGGCTCCAGGCGGCGGTGCACCGGATGCCGGGGCCGGCCCGCGGTGGCGGACCGGCCCCGGCCGGACGTCAGGCCAGGGTGGGAACGATCTCGCGGACCTTGGCCGCGATCTCGGCGGGCAGCGGCGCGTAGCCGGCCTCGGCGAGGACCTTCTGGCCCTCGTCGCTGACGGTGTAGTTGAGGAACGCCTTCAGGGTCGGCAGCGTCTCCGCCTTGTTGCCCTTGTCGCAGGCGATCTCGTACGTCACGAGGATGATCGGGTACGCGCCCTCGACCTTGGTCTTGTAGTCGAGGGACAGGGCCAGGTCGTTGCCGGTGCCCTTGATCTTGGCGGCGGCGATGGCCTTGGAGGCGTTCTCCGTCGTGGCCTCGACCGGGGCCGCGGCACCGGTGTTCAGCTTGACGGTGTCGATGGACTGCGAGGTCGCGTAGGACAGCTCGAAGTAGCCGATGGAGCCCTGGGTCTGCTTGACCTGGGCGGCGACGCCGGAGGAGCCGTTGGCGGCCTGGCCACCGGGGGCCAGCCACGACTTCGACTTCGGGTCGTGCTTCCAGTCGGCCGGGGCGGCCTCGCTGAGGTACTTGTGCAGGTTCTGGGTCGTACCGGACTCGTCCGAGCGGTGGAAGGCCTGGATCTCGGTGGCCGGGAGCTTCGCGTCGGGGTTGAGCGCGGCGATGGCCTTGTCGTTCCACTTGGTGATCTTCGAGTCGAAGATCTTCGCCAGGGTGGTGGAGTCGAGGACCAGGTTGTCCACGCCGTCCAGGTTGTAGCCGATCGCGACGGGGCCGCCGACCATCGGCAGGTTGATGCCCTGGCCGCCCTTGCAGATCTTCTTGGACTCCTCGACCTCCTCCGGCTTCAGCGCGGAGTCGGAGCCGGCGAAGGCGACCTGGCCCTGGTTGAACTTGGTGATGCCGCCGCCGGAGCCGATGGCCTGGTAGTTGACCTCGACGCCGGAGCAGGCGGCCTGGAAGTTCTTGACCCACAGGTCCATGGCGTTCTTCTGGGCGGTCGAGCCTGCCGCGAGGAGCTGGCCCTTGGCGTCGTCGCACTTGATGTTCGACGCAGCGCCGGTCTTCTCGCCGGAGCCGCCGGGCGCGGTGTTGTCGTCCGAACCACACGCCGTGAGGACCAGGGCGCCGGACAGGGCGAGGGCACCGAGCGCGGTGGCGCGAAGCCCGTTCTTGCGCTGAAGCTTCACTTTCGGGTGTTCCTTCCAGTTGCCGCGATCGTGTGCGGCGTGCGTCGGGGTGGGGGGCCGGCACTGCACCGGTCACCGTGTACGGCCGAAATTAGGCAGATCAGGTGAAGTGACCAACGGGGGAGAGTGAACGCAAGGTGAACCGTGTCCGGCGACCCGGTGCCGCTCCCGGGATTGGGCCGATCGCGGGCGTGGTCACGCCGGCGGCGTCGGGGGGCGGTGGCGCGAGGTGGGGGTCACGCGGTGTGCAGCGCCTGGAGCAGCGCGTCGACCAGCGTGCGGTCACGGGGCTGCGTGAGGCGCTCGCGCGCGGCGGCGGGCGGCAGCCAGACGATGCGGTCGACCTCGCGGCTGGCGGCGAAGGACCCCGAGCGGGCCTCGGCGGCCCAGTACGTGACGTGCTTGGGTCGCCCGCCGGCGATGTAGCGGACGGAGGGCAGCCGGGCCCCGGGGACGCACCGGTGGCCGGTCTCCTCCAGGACCTCGCGCAGGGCGGCGCCGAGGGCGTCCTCACCGCGCTTGAGCTTGCCCTTGGGGTGCGACCAGTCGTCGTACTTGGGCCGGTGGACGAGGCAGATCTCGATGTCGCCGTGTCCGTGCGGTGACCGGCGCCACAGCACGACGCCGGCGGCGAGCACCGTGCCGTCGTTCATGGCGCGCTGACCGTCACCGTGGCGTGCCGCCATTCCTGCTGGAAGGCGAACCTGGCGGCCTCGACCTCGTGCCGCTGGTCGGCGTGGAGCACACCGAGGGCGTACGCGGTGGCCGGTGCGATCCGGGGCGTGCGGGCGGCCGCCGCGGCGGCCTCGGACGCCTCGGCGGCGTCGCGGTGGTGGTCCAGCACCCGCCCGGCGTGGCACAGGACCGGCTCGGCGCCTGGGTGCAGTACCTCCTGGGCGTAGCGGTGCAGCCGCACCAGCCTGCGGACCTCGTGCCAGGGGGCGTCCTGCTCCTCGCCGGCAGTGGCGGTCGCGAGGCCGTTGACCAGGGCGTCCGCGTTGTACGGGTGGGCCGCGCGGCCCAGGGGGAGCTGGGCGACGGCGTCCAGCAGGCGACGCTCCGCGACCTCGGCGAGCAGGCCGAGCGTGTCGACGGCCGGGCCGGCGGCTGCGGGGGCCAGCGGGAGGTCGGAGGCCAGTAAGGCGACGGCGTCGGCGACGGCGTGGAACCGGGAGGAGCCGAGCGCCTGCAGCGCGGCGGAGTGCGCCCTCGTCCGGGCGAGGGTGAGCTGCCGCTCCAGCAGGGCGCCGGCCCGCGCGGCCCCGACGTTGAGCACGCC
The DNA here is from genome assembly GCF_013387495.1 of Streptomyces sp. PKU-EA00015. Lineage (GTDB taxonomy): Bacteria > Actinomycetota > Actinomycetes > Streptomycetales > Streptomycetaceae > Streptomyces. The sequence goes on from NZ_JABZEE010000024.1 coordinate 38,086, forward strand.
ACCGCGCGCGGCCCCGGCGCCGCGCCCCGGGCTGCCGGGGCCGTTGGCCCCGGCCCCGTGACCTGCGCCGAGGTTGTCGTCGGCCGGGGATCCCTCGCCGCCTGCTGCGTCCCGCCCGGCGCGGCTGCCCGCGGCGCTCGACCCGGCGCTCCCTCCGTCGTTCACGCCGCGTGCGGCGGCGTCCGCTGTGCCCGACGCGGCCGTCGGAGCGGAGAGCATGGGCCCGGTGCCCGTGCCGCCTGGGCCGGAGGCCATGGCGCAGCGGCCGCCCGAGGCGGCGTGCAGCGGGGAGAGCTCCGTCCTCGTCGGCGGGAGCGGGGACGCGCCCGACAGGCGGGACAGGGCGTCCAGCAGGCGGGACAGGCGCGACGTGCAGGCGTGTTCCAGCGCCAGCGTCGAGGAGAGCCAGCCCAGCTCCGTCCGCAGGCCGTCCGCCCAGGCCGGGTCCACCAGCGGGCGGAAGGTGTACAGCGTCCCGCTGATCCGGCGCGACGCCGCCCGCAGGGCTCGCGCCGCCTCCGAGGCTCCCGCCGTGTCCGCACCGCTCTCGCCGTGCAGCCGCAGGCTGCGCAGGAAGTCCCCCGCCTGCGCGTGGAGGTAGTGGGCCACCGCCTCGCCCGCCGTGGCGGTGTCGCGGGAAAGTTCAGGGCTGTGCACGCCGGCGCCTCCGGGCGTCTATGAGCATCTCCTGTACGTGCCGCAGCGGCTGACCGTCGGAGTCCGTGGCGTGCCGGGTCCACGCGCCGTCCGGGCCGAGGTGCCAGGACGACGTGGTGTCGGACATGCCCGTCTCCAGCAGCCGGGTCAGGGCCGCGCGGTGGGCCGGGTCGGTGACCCGTACCAGTGCCTCGATACGGCGATCGAGGTTGCGGTGCATCATGTCGGCGCTTCCGAACCACACCTCCGGCTCGCCCCCGTTGCCGAAGGCGAAGACGCGGGAGTGCTCCAGGAAGCGGCCGAGTATCGAGCGCACCCGGACGTTCTCCGAGAGGCCCGCCACGCCGGGGCGGATCGCGCAGATGCCGCGTACCCAGATGTCGACCGGGACGCCGGCCGCCGCCGCCCGGTAGCAGGCGTCGATGATCGCCTCGTCCACCATGGAGTTGACCTTGATGCGGACATAGGCGGGGCGTCCGGCGCGGTGGTGGGTGATCTCCTTGTTGATCCGCGAGATCAGCCCGTCCCGCAGCGACTTGGGCGCGACCAGCAGCCTGCGGTAGGTCTCGCGGCGCGAGTAGCCGGAGAGCCGGTTGAAGAGGTCGGAGAGGTCCGCGCCGACCTGCGGGTCCGCGGTGAGCAGCCCCAGGTCCTCGTAGAGCCGGGCGGTCTTGGGGTGGTAGTTGCCGGTGCCGACGTGCGAGTAGCGCCGCAGCGTCTCGCCCTCCTGGCGTACGACGAGCGACAGCTTGCAGTGCGTCTTGAGGCCCACGAGCCCGTAGACGACATGGCAGCCGGCCTCCTCCAGTTTGCGCGCCCACTTGATGTTGGCCTGCTCGTCGAAGCGGGCCTTGATCTCGACGAGGACGAGGACCTGCTTGCCGGACTCGGCGGCGTCGATGAGCGCGTCGACGATCGGGGAGTCGCCGGAGGTGCGGTACAGCGTCTGCTTGATGGCGAGGACGTCGGGGTCGGCCGCGGCCTGCTCCAGGAAGGCCTGGACGGAGGTGGAGAACGAGTCGTACGGGTGGTGCAGCAGCACGTCCCGTTCGCGCAGGGCCATGAAGATGTCGGGCGCGGACGCGGACTCGACCTCGGCCAGGTCCCGGTGCGTGCCCGCGACGAACTTCGGGAACTTCAGCTCGGGCCGGTCCAGCGCCGAGATCCCGAACAGGCCGGTGAGGTCCAGCGGCCCGGGCAGCGGGTACACCTCGGCGTCGGAGACCTTCAGCTCGCGTACCAGCAGGTCGAGCACGTACGGGTCGATGGACTCCTCGACCTCCAGGCGGACCGGCGGGCCGAAGCGGCGCCGCATGAGCTCCTTCTCCAGGGCCTGGAGCAGGTTCTCGGCGTCGTCCTCCTCGACCTCCAGGTCCTCGTTCCGGGTCACCCGGAACATGTGGTGGGCGAGGACCTCCATGCCGGGGAACAGCTCTTCGAGGTGCGCCGCGATGACGTCCTCCAGCGGCACGTACCGCTGCGGGGAGGCCTCCAGGAAGCGCGAGAGGAGCGGCGGGACCTTGACCCGGGCGAAGTGGCGGTGGCCGCTGACCGGGTTGCGCACGACGACGGCGAGGTTCAGCGAGAGTCCCGAGATGTACGGGAAGGGGTGCGCGGGGTCCACGGCCAGCGGCGTGAGGACCGGGAAGATCTGCTGCCGGAAGAGGGTGAAGAGGCGGGCCTGCTCCTTCTCGGTGAGCTCGGGCCAGCGGATGAGGTGGATGCCCTCGTCCGCGAGTGCGGGGGCGACGTCCTGCTGGAAGCAGGCGGCGTGGCGCGCCATGATCTCGCGCGAGCGTGTCCAGATCAGGTCGAGGACCTCGCGGGGCTGGAGGCCCGAGGCCGAGCGGGTGGCGACGCCGGTGGCGATGCGGCGCTTCAGTCCGGCCACCCGGACCATGAAGAACTCGTCCAGGTTGGACGCGAAGATGGCGAGGAAGTTGGCCCGCTCCAGCAGGGGCGTGGCCGGGTCCTCGGCGAGTTCGAGGACGCGTTCGTTGAACGCGAGCCAGCTGCGCTCGCGGTCGAGGAACCGCCCCTGGGGCAGCTCGCCGGCGAGCATGTGCTCCGAGTCCTCGACGTAGGTGTCGAGATCCGCGTCGAGATCGGGTTCGAGATCGGAGACGGTGGCGGCGACGGTGTGCGGCCGGTGCGCGGCTATGGACGCGACGGACGGCTGGGGATGCTGGACCGGGACCTCGGCGGGCTGCTGGCTCATGGACCCATTCTTCCGCGCGGAAAGAGTCACCGGCGCGTCGGAGAGGGCCGGAGCGAGGGCTTTTCTCCCGTTGGGGGAGTCGGGCACAGCGGGCTGCATTGGCCGAGGGTCGCAAGGGTGTCTGAATGCCCGGTAACGACGACATGACGTGAGGGAAAGCGTGGCGGGGCCCCGGGGGGACGCGGGGGCCCCGCCAGGGCGTCAGCCGTGCCGCCGCCGGAAGATCCGGAACGCGGCCCAGGCCACGGCCGCGGCGAGGGCCAGGACGATGCCGGTCTCCACGAGCTGGAGCGGCCACAGGTGCGATGCCGGATGGTAGTCGTACCAGCGGCCGACGATGTCGCGCTCGGCGAGGCACGCCTCGCGGTCGAGGACGAGGCAGGTGTCGCCGCCGAGGCGTTCGCCGGACACGGTCAGCAGCCCGGTGTCGGTGAAGAACCAGTCCTCCGTCAAGGGGAACCGCTCCGGGTCCGACCTGCTGCCGCTCCTGGTCGTCCACAGCTTGTGCCACTGCGAGGACATGAGCATCAGGACGGCCCCGGTCGCGAGGCCCGCGACGGACATGGCGGCCAGCGTGCGGCGCACCAGCAGCCCGGTGAGCGCGCCCACCGCGACCGCGAGCAGGCCGTACGCGATCGCCGTGGGCCCGATGGCGAGGAAGACATGGCGCGAGTACCAGCGCAGGTGCGTGTTGGTGGACACCGGTTCCCAGGCCAGGCGGAAGACGCCGATCAGGGCGGCCATGAGGGCCGTGACGGTCACGGCGGGGACCGTCACCTTGGTCGCGAACCACCGCAGCGGCGTCACCGACTGCGACCAGGCCAGCTTGTACGTCCCGCTCTCCAGCTCCCGGGCGACCACCGGGCCCGCCACGGCGGCCGCGACCAGCAGCGGCAGCAGCATGGCGGCCAGGCCGGCGTACTCGACGATCACCAGGAGCGTGCTGCGTACATCGGAACGGGGGAACAGGTTGCGGTCGAAGTCGTCGGGCGGGGTCGCCTCGAACCAGATCCGCAGGCCCGCGGCGACGGCGGCGGACAGCACCAGTGCCCCGGCCGCGACGCCGAGGACGGTGCGGTGCTGGCGGACGACGACCCAGGCGGTGCCGCGCAGGATGCCGCCGGTGCCGGAGGACAGCGCACTCATGCCGCCACCGCCGCGTCCGTCGTCAGCAGGGCGGGGGCCTCGGGGGAGCGGAGATGGGCCATGAGCAGCTCCTCCAGGGAGGGGGTCGACGTCTGCCAGACGGGGGTGAGGGCGCCCTGCGGGCGTATCAGCGCGGTGAGCTGACGCCCTGTCGTACGAGACTCCACGACGGTGTGCGGCGCGAGGTCCGAGACGGGGCCGGTGAGGAGGGTGTGCGCGGCGAGCAGGTCCTCGGTGTCGCCGGCGAGGCGGATGCGGCCGCCGTCGACGAGCAGGACGTAGTCGCAGGTCGACTCCAGCTCGGACAGGATGTGTGAGGAGATCACGACTGTCGTGCCGTGCTCGGCGGCCTCGGCCATGAGGGTGCCCATGAGCCGGTGGCGCGCCAGGGGGTCGAGATCGGCCATCGGCTCGTCCAGCAGCATCAGTTCGGGGCGCTTGCCGAGCGCGAGGGCGAGCGCGACGCGGGTGCGCTGGCCGCCGGAGAGCGTACGGACACGGGTGCCGGCGCCGAGGCCGCCCTCCTCGACGATCCGCTCGGCGAGGGCCTGGTCCCAGCGGCCGGGGTTGAGTTCGCGGCCCAGGCGGAGGGTGTCGGCGACGGTCAGCTGGGGGTAGAGGGGTTTGTCCTGGGCGACGTACGCGATGTGGTCGCGCACGGCAGCGGGCTCGGCGCCGAGCACTCGCAGGGCGCCCTCGCCGGGGCGCGTGAGCCCCGCAGCCAGGGCGAGCAGGGTGGATTTCCCGGCGCCGTTGGGCCCGGCCAGGGCGCACACCCGCCCCGCGGGCACCCGGAACGAGCAGTCGCGCAGGGCCGGGCGGCCCTGTCTGCGGTACGTCTTGCCGAGGCCGTTCGCCTCGATCGCGGTCGCGGTCATGCGCCGTCCCCTTTGTGTCCGTACGGTTCCTCTTTCTCCAGCACGGAGGCGAGGAGCGCGGTGATGTCGTCCGTCTCCAGTCCCGTCGAGCGGGCCCGCGCGACCCAGTCGGCGAGCTCCGCGCGCAGCGGTGTGCCGGCCGCCTGGCCGCCGAGGGTCCGGGTCACGAAGGTGCCGAGGCCGCGGCGGGGCTCGACGAGTCCCTCGCGTTCGAGTTCGCGGTAGGCCTTGAGCACGGTGTTCGGGTTGATCGCCGTGGCCTCCACGACCTCGCGGGCCGTGGGCAGGCGGTCCCCCGGCCGCAGCAGTCCGAGGCGCAGGGCCTGTTTGGTCTGCTGGACGATCTGGAGATAGGTGGCGACGCCACTGCGCCGGTCGATGCGGAACTCGACCACGTCACTGCACCACCCTTTCACTAATTGAGTAGTGAAAGGGTGGTGCAAGAGAGGGGGCGGTGTCAATGACGCCGCCCCCTTCGCCCGTTGGCGGGCCGGATCAGGTCTCGGTGCGGTACATGAGATCCACCTCGTGGGTCACGAAGCCGAGTTGTTCGTACACCCGCAGCGCCGCCAGGTTGTCCGCGTCCACGTAGAGCATCGCCGTCGGCAGACCCTGGGCCGCGAGGTGGCGCAGGCCGGTCGCCGTGAGGGCCCTGCCGAGGCCGCCGCCCTGGGCGTCGGGGCTGATGCCGACGACGTAGACCTCGCCGAGCTGTTCCTCCGCGTGCACCTTCGTCCAGTGGAAGCCGACGATCCGGCCCTCCCGCTCGGCCAGGAAGAAGCCCTTGGGGTCGAACCACGGCTCGGCCTTGCGGTCGTCCAGGTCCCGCTGCGTCAGCGAGCCCTGCTCGGGGTGGTGGGCGAACGCCTCGGCGTTCACCGCGAGCCATTCGGCGTCGTCCTGCCCCGGCACGAAGGTCCGTACGGTGACACCCCGCGGGTAGGTCGGCTCGGGAATGCTCTGGGGGCCCAACGGGCGGCGCAACTGGCGCAGTTCGCGGAAGAGCGTCAGGCCGAGGACCTGCGCCATGTGCCGGGCCGCGGACTTCCCGCCGTGCGCCCACATCCGCAGCCGCTTGCCCGAGGCGTCGAGGAGCGTCGTCCCGAGGGCCCGTCCGTGGCCGCGCCCGCGGTGGCTCGGGTGGACGACGAGCTCGGCGGCCGGGGCCTCGACGGGGTCGGTGTCCTCCAGCTGCGCGTAGCCGACGAGCTGTCCCTCGACGGAGACCAGGAAGTGCTGCACGCCTTCCCGCCGGCCGCCGCGCAGCTGCAGCCGGCCCTGCTCGGACACGGCCTGCATCCCGTCCGACCGGGCGGCCTCGGCGAGCAGCTCGGACACGGCCTCGGCCTGCTCGGCGGTGAGTTCCTCCAGGGACTGGATCTGCCGGCCGGGCTCCGGAATCACTGCGTCGATCGTCATGTGTCGAGGGTACGGCGGTGGGTGGCACCGCGGGCAGCGTCCGCCACCGGATGTGTCACCCGACGGGGGCGGGCTCCGGCCGCGTGGCCGAGTCATGCACCCGAGCGGGGGTGCCGCAGAGTGCGGCTACGCCGTCGGAGTGACGCGGCCCGCCGAGGCGTGCGCCCCCGCGAGGGCCTCCCCGCCTCACCCCGAGCCGGGACGCGCCGCACGGGCGGGTGCGGATACCCCCGCCGCGCCCCACCCGCGATGCACCGGCCTGAGGCGAGACGCCCCGCCCGCGGCAGCCCCGCCCGCCGATGCGCCCACCCGCGACGTGCCGCCGATGTGCCCCGCATTGGAGGGGCATGGCGGGCCAGACGGTCAATTCGACCGGTACGTCCGGTTCCTGAGTGATGGCAACCAGGTCGTAACCCGTATCCCCCTGTCGCGCTACGCGCGTTGACTCTAGGCTGCCGCTCGCCCCTCTCTCCCCGTTTGACCTGACAAGGAGACAGATGTCAGCGACACCACCCCATCACTGCGCGGACAGGCGGACCCGGCGCGTGCTCGTCGCCGCCGCCGGCCTGGCCACGGTCGGCGCGCTCGCGGCCGCGCTGCCGGCCGGCGCCACCGGCGCCGACCGGCAGGGCTCCGGTCACCACCCGCGGACCGTCGATGTGCAGCTGCTCTCCTTCAACGACCTGCACGGCAACCTGGAGCCGCCGGCCGGCTCCGCGGGCACCGTCTCCGAGAAGCAGGCCGACGGCACGGTCAAGACGATCCCGGCCGGTGGTGTCGAGTACCTCGCGACCTCGCTGCGCACCGCGCGCCAGGGCAACCCGTACTCCGTCACCGCCGCCGCCGGCGACCTGGTGGGCGCGAGCCCGCTGCTGTCGGGTCTCTTCCACGACGAGCCGACCGTCGAGGCGCTCAACAAGCTGGACCTCGACGTGGCGGGCGTGGGCAACCACGAGTTCGACGAGGGCGCCGTCGAGCTGGCCCGCCTGCAGAACGGCGGCTGCCACCCGACCGACGGCTGCTTCGAGGAGGGCAAGGAGTTCGAGGGCGCCGACTTCCCCTACCTCGCGGCGAACGTCACCAAGGAGTCGACGGGCAAGCCGATCCTGAAGCCGTACACGGTCTGGAAGAAGAACGGCGTCAAGATCGGCTTCATCGGGGTGACCCTGGAGGGCACGCCGGACATCGTCAGCGCGAACGGCATCAAGGGCCTGAAGTTCCACGACGAGATCGAGACGGTCAACAAGTACGCCCGTGAGCTGGACCGCAAGGGCGTGAAGTCGATCGTCGCGCTCATCCACGAGGGCGGCTCGCCCGCCTCCACCTCGTACAACTACGACTGCGACTCGCCGGGCGCGGGCGACGGCATCTCGGGCCCGATCGTCGACATCGCCAAGGGCATCACGCCCAAGGTCGACGCCCTGGTCACCGGCCACACCCACCAGGCGTACGTGTGCACGGTCCCGGACCCGGCCGGCAAGCCGCGCATGGTCACCTCGGCGTCCTCGTACGGCAAGCTCTACACGGACACCACGCTCACCTACGACCGGTGGACCGGCGACATCGTCCGTACGTCGGTGAAGTCGGCGAACCACATCGTCAGCCGTGACCAGGCCAAGGCCCAGGACATGACGGACCTGATCACGCGCTGGAACAAGCTGGCCGCCCCGATCGCGAACCGCCCCCAGGGCTTCATCTCCGCCGACATCAACGGCCGCGGCGCGACCACCCCGGAGAAGCCGCTCGGCGACCTGATCGCGGACGCGCAGCTGGCGGGCCTCGCGCCGGCCGACAAGGGCGGCGCCCAGCTGGCGCTGATGAACCCGGGCGGTATCCGCTCCGACCTGGTCCACAAGGCGTCGGGCAGCGAGGGCGACGGTGTGGTGACGTACGGCGAGGCCTTCACGGTCCAGCCGTTCACCAACATGATGAATGTCGTGGACCTGACCGGCGCGCAGCTGATCACCGCGCTCCAGCAGCAGGTCAGCGGCCCGAACGAGGCGTCGCCGAAGATCCTCCAGGTCTCGAAGGGCTTCACCTACACCCTGGATCTGACGAAGACCGGCACCGACCGGGTCGTCGTGGGCTCGGTGAAGCTCAACGGCGAGGCGATCGACCCGGCGAAGACGTACCCGGTCGCGATGAACGAGTTCCTCGCGGGCGGCGGTGACGGCTTCACGGTCCTCAAGGAGCACACCAACAAGCTGGTGGGCGCCTCCGACCTGGACGTCTTCAACGCCTACCTGGCGGCCAACTCCTCGGCGTCCGCGCCGATCGCGCCGCCGGCGGCGGACCGCATCACGGTCGTCCGGTAAGCGGTCGGTGCCGGACGACGGGGCGGCGGGCCGGGGGCCCGCCGCCCCACCGTCGTTTCCGCGGGCACTTTCCGGCCGGTCCAGACCTTTGGGCGGAGCGAGGCGTCCGGACCCTGGCGCGTCTTGTCGTGAACGCGTCATACTCCCGGCCATGGACCGACGGAGATTTCTCGCGGGCGCGGCGGCCTTCTCCGCCGCCGCCCTCATCGGCGCCCCCCACGCCGCCGCCGCACCGCGCCGCACCCTGTCCGCGCAGGACTGGATGGCCGGTGCCGCCGACTCGACTCCCCTCCAGCGCCTGACGATTCCCGGCACCCACGACTCGGGCGCCCGGTTCGGCGGGCTGTGGACGGAGTGCCAGAACACGACCGTCGCGGAGCAACTGAACAGCGGCATCCGCTTCCTCGACGTACGGTGCCGGGTGACCGGCGGCTCGTTCGCCATCCATCACGGGCCGTACTACCAGAACCTGATGTTCGGCGACATCCTCATCGCCTGCCGCGACTTCCTCGCCGCGCACCCGTCCGAGACGGTGCTGATGCGCGTCAAGCAGGAGTACTCCGAGGAGAGCGGCGCGACCTTCCGCGCGGTCTTCGACGACTACCTCGACCGCCGGGGCTGGCGGTCGCTGTTCCGCATCGGCGACGGCATTCCCGCGCTCGGCCATGCGCGCGGCAGGGTCGTCCTCCTCGGCGACAACGGCGGCCTGCCCGGAGTGCGGTACGCGGACGGCGCGCTCTTCGACATCCAGGACGACTGGAACGCCGCCCCGAACGCCAAGTACCCGAAGATCGAGGCGCATTTCCGCAAGGCCGTGGAGCAGCCGGGGAAGCTGTTCGTCAACTACGTCAGCACGGCGGCCTACCTGCCACCGCGCTGGAACTCCGACAACCTCAACCCGCGCGTCCACGCCTTCCTCGACGGCTCGGTGGCGGGCGGCTGGCGCGGGCTGGGAATCGTCCCCATGGACTTCCCCAACACCCGCGCGGGACTGGTCGACTCCCTCATCCGCCACAACGGCTGACGGGGCAGCGGGACCGCCGCGGCGGCCGTCGCCCTACTGAACGGTGGACGGCGGCGGCGTCGCGGCGCCCGGCAGGCGGATCACCGCGCGCGTTCCGCCGCCCTCCGCCGCGGCGAGCGCCACCTCGCCGCCCGCCTGCTGGACGGTACGGGCCACGATCGACAGCCCGAGACCCGAGCCCGGCAGCGACCGCGCCGACGGCGAGCGCCAGAACCGCTCGAAGACGTGCGGCAGTTCCTCCCGCGGGATGCCGGGCCCGTGGTCCCGGACGGTCAGTTCGCCGTCCCGCAGGCGCACCTCGATCGCGCCGCCCGGCGGCGAGAACTTCACGGCGTTGTCCAGGACGTTGACCAGTGCCCGTTCCAGGGCGGCCTGGTCACCGCGTACGTACCAGGGCCGGACGTCGGCCTCGAAGCTCAGCTCCGGTCCGCGCAGCCGGGCCCGCTCCAGCGCGCCGTCGACGATCTCGTGCAGCGCCACGACCTGCACCTGGCGGCCGTGGGCCGCGCTGTCCGGGCGGGACAGCTCCTGCAGGTCGCCGATCAGCGACGCCAGTTCCGTCATCTGCGCCTTGACCGAAGCGAGCAGGGCCCGGCGGTCGTCCGGCGGGATCGCGCGTCCCGTGTCCTCACTGCGGGCGAGCAGTTCGATGTTCGTCCGCAGCGAGGTCAGCGGCGTGCGCAGCTCGTGACCGGCATCGGCGATGAGCTGCTGCTGGAGGTCGCGCGACGAGGCGAGCGCGGCGGTCATCGCGTTGAACGAGCGCGACAGCCGGGCGATCTCGTCGTTCCCGTCGATCGGGATGCGCACGCTCAGGTCCTCGGTGCGCGCCACGTGCTCGACGGCGCCGGTCAGCCGGTCCACGGGCGCGAGCCCGGTGCGCGCGACCCACAGCCCGGCCGCGCCCGCGCCGAACACCCCGATGCCGGAGACGACGAGCAGCAGCAGGGCCAGCTCGCGCAGCGTGTTCTCGGTCTCCGCGAGCGGGAACGCGTACATGACGGCCGTGTCCCGGACCACCCCGCCGCCCGGCGGGGCCGCGACGGCCGCGACGGTCAGCACCCGCACCGACCGGCCTTCCGTGTCCGTGCCGTTGCGGTACGCCTCGATCGCCGGGTCCCCGGCCCGCGCCACGTCCCGGTCGGCCGCGGTGACGCGGACCGTGCCGGCGTAGTTCCTGGCGAAGACGCACGGCCGGTCGTCGTCGGTGCGCGCGAGCTGGAAGTAGTAGTCGGACCTCGGCCCCTGGAAATCGGCCGGGTCGGTGGCCTTGCGGGCGCAGTTGCTCAGCGTGGTGGCGATGTCGATGGCCCGCAGCGGCGTGTTCTCGTTCGCCGAGTGCAGCTTGCCGTCCACCTCGTCGTACAGCTTGCCGCGCACGACGAACCAGCACACGGTGGAGACGACAGCGACCGCCGCCGCGACCGCCGTCGCCACCAGCAGCGCGAGCCGGGAGCGCAGCGGCAGGGCACGGAAGCGTGCGATCACTCCGGGCCGCCCGATCGCAGGACGTAGCCCACGCCGCGCACGGTGTGCACGAGCCGCGGCTCACCGGCCGCCTCCGTCTTGCGCCGCAGATACATCACGTACACGTCCAGCGAGTTGGAACTGGGCTCGAAGTCGAAGCCCCAGACGGACTTCAGGATCTGCTCACGGGTGAGGACCTGGCGCGGATGGGCCAGGAACAGTTCGAGCAGGGTGAACTCGGTACGGGTCAGCTCGACGCGGCGGGTGCCGCGGGTGACCTCCCGGGTCGCGAGGTCCATGCGCAGATCGGCGAACGACAGCACGTCCTCGTCCCCCGCGGCCTCGGCCGCAGCAGCGTATGCGCTGCGGCGCAGCAGGGCGCGGATACGGGCGAACAGCTCGTCCAGCTCGAACGGCTTGACCAGGTAGTCGTCGGCGCCCGCGTCCAGGCCGGTGACGCGGTCGCCGACCGTGTCGCGAGCCGTCAGCATCAGGATCGGCACCCGGGACCCGGCGGACCGCAGTCGGCGGGCCGCGGTCAGGCCGTCCATCCGGGGCATCTGGATGTCGAGGACGACGAGATCGGGGGCGTACGCCTCCGCCTTGGCGAGCGCGTCGACGCCGTCGACGGCGACCTCGGTGCCGTACCCCTCGAAGGCGAGGGAGCGCTGCAGCGCCTCGCGCACGGCGGGCTCGTCGTCGACGATGAGGATGCGGTCGCCTTCAGTCATGGATCCAGCCTCGCACGCGATCAGTTGTCCCCGCCGGAGCGCAGATCGTCCAGGTCGGCCTTGACCGTGTCGATGGGGATCGCGAAGCCGAGCCCGACGCTGCCCGCGGTGGAGCCGGTGGCGGAACTGGGCGAGTACATGGCCGAGTTGATGCCGATGACCTCGCCGTTCATGTCGATGAGCGCGCCTCCGGAGTTGCCGGGGTTGAGGGAGGCGTCGGTCTGGATCGCCTTGTAGGTGGTCCTGGAGTCGCCGGTGTCGCCGTTGAACTGCTGCCCGCCGAACTCGAAGGGCCAGTTCTCACGGGGGTCCTGCCCGCCCTGGTCCTCCTCCTTGGAGACCGTCACGTCACGGTCGAGCGCGGAGACGATGCCGCTGGTGACGGTGCCGGTCAGGCCCTCGGGGGAGCCGATCGCGACGACCTCGTCGCCGACCTTCACGCTGCTGGAGTCCCCGAGGGCGGCGGCTTTGAGGCCCTTGGCGCCGTTCAGCTCGATGAGGGCGAGGTCCTTGTCGGGGTCGGCGCCGACGATGTCGGCGGTGTACGTCCTGCCGTCGCTGAGACGCACCTTGATCGTCTCGGCGCCGGAGACGACGTGGTTGTTGGTGACGATCTCGCCGCCGGAGGTGATGATCACGCCGGAGCCGGTGGACCGCCCGGAGGCGGAGGCGGCGTTGATCTCGACGATGCTGGGCGAGACGGCCTGGGCGACGCCGGCGACGGTGCCCTTGCTGCTCTGCGAGACGTTGGTGCCGGAGGCGACGGAGCCGCCGACGGTGCCGCTGTCGCCGTCGCCGAACCGGTCGACGAGGGCGGAGGCGCCGCCGCCGATGGCCGCCGCGACGATGGCGACGGCGGCGACGAGCGCGACGGGCCGCTTGGCCCGGTCCGCCCGATGCGCCGCCGCACCGGGCGGGAGCGGGGGCAGGGGCGGTGACGGCGGGTAGGCGCCGAGGTGGTGGGTGTGGTGGGTTCCCTCGTCGCCGGTTCGGCGGTGGTGATCGCTCATGGAAACGACTGTCGTGGCCGGAGATGAGAGAAGTCTGAGGCGCCGCTGAGAAGCCCGACAGAAGGGTGTATGCCCGATATAAGCGTCGCGGCCCTTTGCCGGGGACTCGGCTCCGGACCCCGGGCGGGTTGCGGCCCTGACGGGCGGCAGCTCCGCGCCGCCCCTTGCCCTGCGCCATGGGGCACGGCGATACCTTCGGCCCCGCGGGCGTTGGCGTGGCGCTCGCGGGGGCAGCGTCGCCGGGAGCAACACCAGCCCCGCTGGGGCACCACCCACGGCCGCCAGGCCGTAAGGGGAGGTGGAGGCGGGGTCCGGGGCGGCGCCCCGCCAGGCGCAGCGCCCTCGCGGGCGCGGTCACGGCCTGCGTGACCGCGCGCCCACGTCGGGCGTGCGTCACGTCGAGCATGCAGTCACCACAGGGCGGCGCGCGCCGCCCTGTCAGGCGTTGCAGCCGCAGGAGCGGCGGATCACCAGGCCCGACGGGAACAGCTTCACCCGCTCGCGACGCGAGCCCCCCACCCGCAGGCCGTCGTCCAGGACCAGGTCCACCGCCGCACGGGCCATCGCGGGCCGGTCCGAGGAGATCGTCGTCAGCGGCGGATCCGTGAGCGCCGCTTCCTTCACGTCGTCGAAGCCCGCCACCGCCAGCTCGCCCGGCACGTCTATCCGCAGCTCTCGCGCCGCCCGCAGCACGCCGAAGGCCTGGTCGTCCGTCGAGCAGAAGATCGCCGGGGGCCGGTCGGGCCCGGACAGGATCTTCAGCGCGATCTGGTAGGCGTCGTAGCGGTTGTACGGCGCCTCGAAGAGCCGGCCGTCGATCGAGCGCCCGGACTCCTTCATCGCCCGGCGCCAGCCCTCGACGTGGTCGGCGACCGGGTCGCCGACCGCCGGGGTGTTCGGGACGCCGCCGAGACAGGCGACGTACTCGTGGCCGTGCTCCAGCAGGTGCCGGGTCGCGAGCTGCGCGCCGCCGACGTCGTCCGTGACGACCGCGACGTCGTCGATCGCCTCGGGCCGCTCGTGCAGCAGCACGACCCGTGCGTCCCACGCCTCGATCTCGGCCGCGGCCCGCTCGCTCATGCCCTGGCTGACCAGGATCAGTCCCGAGACGCGCATGCCGAGGAACGCCCGCAGATAGTGGACCTCGCGCTCGTCGCGGTAGTCCGAATTGCCGACGAGCACCATTTTTCCGCGCTCGGCGGCAGCCTGTTCCACCGCGTGCGCCATTTCGGCGAAGAACGGCTGCCGGGCGTCCGGCACGATCATGCCTATGAGATCCGTCCGTCGCGAGGCCATCGCCTGCGCGACCCGGTCGGGCCGGTACCCCAGCTCCTTGATCGCTGCGAGAACCCGCTCGCGCGTGGCCGGGGCGACCGGCCGGGGTCCGTTGTTGATGACGTAGCTGACGACGGCGGTCGAAGTACCCGCCAGTCGCGCAACGTCGTCCCGCGTCACCTTGGCCACGGCGCGAAGTCTACGCGGGGTGACCTACCTCTGGGCAGGGCGTACGGCCGCTTCCTCGATCACAGGAGGTTCGTCCGAGTGGGTGACGGCCGCCGACGTCTTCGCCTTGGCCTCCTCCGCGGCCCGTTCCACCTTCTCCGGGGCGACGAAGCGGTAGCCCACGTTCCGTACGGTTCCGATGAGGGACTCGTGCTCGGGGCCGAGCTTGGCGCGCAGCCGCCGTACGTGGACGTCGACCGTGCGCGTACCGCCGAAGTAGTCGTAGCCCCAGACCTCCTGGAGCAGCTGGGCGCGGGTGAAGACCCGGCCGGGGTGCTGGGCGAGGTACTTCAGCAGCTCGAACTCCTTGAAGGTCAGGTCCAGGACCCTGCCCTTCAGCTTCGCGCTGTAGGTCGCCTCGTCCACCGACAGGTCGCCGTTGCGGATTTCCATGGGGGAGTCGTCGGCAGTGATCTGCTGGCGGCCCATCGCGAGCCGCAGCCGCGCCTCGACCTCGGCCGGTCCGGCGGTGTCGAGCAGGACGTCGTCGATGCCCCAGTCGGCGGTGACGGCGGCGAGGCCGCCCTCGGTGACGACCAGGACGAGCGGGCAGCCGGGCCCGGTGGAGCGCAGCAGCTGGCACAGCGACCGCACCTGCGGCAGATCGCGGCGGCCGTCGACGAGGATGACGTCGGCGCCGGGGGTGTCGACGAGGGCCGGGCCCTCGGCGGGGGCCACCCGTACGTTGTGCAGCAGCAGTCCGAGGGCGGGGAGAACCTCCGTCGACGGCTGGAGGGCATTGGTCAGGAGCAGCAGAGAGCTCATCGGATTCCACCCGTCCGGATCGTCGTGCGGTGCATGTCTTCGGATCGGTGTTCGGATCGGTGCTCGGTTCGCTCGTCCATGACGTCGGTTCCTCCTCGGTCCCTGCGAGGACGCCTGCGGCACTGCTTCGTACGGCGGCTCTCTCGCGCCCGAGAGCCTTTGTGAGCTTGTGTTCACCTTGCTGTAACAACGGCCGGAAAACACAAAAGGACCCGGGGGCGGCATTGCCCGGATCCTCTGCCCAGCAGAATAGCCCACATGAGTTGCGCGGAAGAGGGCCGATTTCACACTGTGGACGTGTCCTCGATCTCTCGCGGCCCCCGGCGCGCAATATTGCGGGCTCTCGACGGCGTCCCGATCGAGGCGTTCCACGAGCCGTGCTCGGCCGGTCCGGCCGCGACGGCGATCGTCGTCGCCCACGGCTTCACGGGCTCCGTGGCCCGACCCGCGCTGCGGCGTGCGGCCGGCGTCTTCGCGCGGCGGGCAGGTGTGGTGACGTTCTCGTTCCGGGGGCACGGCCGCTCCGGAGGGCGCTCCACCGTCGGCGACCGCGAGGTGCTCGATCTGGCCGCCGCGGTGGAGTGGGCCCGCTCGCTCGGCTACGCCAGGGTGGTGACGGTCGGGTTCTCCATGGGGGGCTCCGTCGTCCTGCGCCACGCGGCCGTGCAGAAGCGCGAGGGGCGCACGGAAGCACGGACCGATGCGGTGGCCGCCGTGAGCGCCCCCGCGCGCTGGTACTACCGGGGTACGGCCCCGATGCGCCGCCTCCACTGGGTTGTCACGCGCCCGGTCGGCCGGCTGGTGGGCCGCTACGGCTTCCGCACCCGTATCCACCACCGCGACTGGGACCCGGTTCCCCTCTCGCCGGTCGAGTCGGTGCCGCTGATCGCGCCGACCCCGTTGCTCATCGTCCACGGCGACAGCGATCCCTATTTCCCGCTCGACCATCCGCGCATGCTGGCCGCGGCCGCCGCAGGCTCGGCCGAGCTGTGGCTGGAAGCGGGCATGGGCCACGCCGAGAACGCCGCGGACGAGGCGCTGCTCGTCCGCCTCGCGGACTGGCTGGTCGCCGCATGACCCATGATGGAGGGCGGCGCGACACGAATGAGAGGAGTGCCGCTATGGCAGCGGGAACCATCCGCTATTGGGCCGCGGCCAAGGCGGCGGCCGGCGTCGCGGAGGAGCCGTACGCCGCGAAGACGCTCGCCGAGGCGCTCGACGCGGTACGCGAACGGCACCCGGGCGAGCTGACGCGGGTACTCCGTCGGTGTTCGTTCCTCGTCGACGGTGACCCCGTCGGGACCCGGAGCCATGAGACCGTACGCCTTGCCGAGGGCGGCACGGTCGAGGTGCTCCCGCCGTTCGCAGGAGGGTGAACCGCACAGAATGAGCAGCGATCAGCAGTATCCGTCCGGCTCCTACGAGCCGTACCGGCAGCAGCAGCCGGAGCCGTACCCGGCACAGCAGGACGCGTACGGGCAGCAGCCCTACCCGGACGCGGGCGCCACGCAGACCTGGCAGGGCGACACCTGGGACACCCAGTACCAGCCGGTGATGCAGCCCGCTGCCGCGGCCGGCACGGCCTTCCTGCCGCCGCCGCCCGCCGAGGCGGCCGCTCCGCTGCCGCCCGAGTCCCCTGCGGCGCCGGCCGGCATGAGCCACGGCGCGCCCGGGGACGCTCCACAGCCGCGGCTCACTGAAGCCCAGCGGGCCCGTGCCGAAGGCCGCTCGCCGATCATCGCGCCCGGTCTGCAGCCCGCCGGGCTGACCGCCCTGCTGGGTCTGCTGCTCGCGGGCGGCGCCGCCCTCGGCACGTACGGGCTGCTCGTCCCCCTCGTGCTGCTCCAGGCGGTCACCGCGGCGGGCTGGTTCCGGCTGAACGGGATGTGGCCCGCGCGGCAGGGCATCGCCCTGGCCTTCGCGGGCGGCCTCGTCGCCGACGCCGCGCTGCTCGCGGTGGGCCGGGGGAGCGCCCCGGCCGCGATCATCGGCACGCTCGGCGTGTGGGTGCTGCTCACGCTCGTCCTGCAGCTGCGCAGCCTCGCGAGCGCGGACGAGCGCATGGCCGGGCTGATGGCGACGGTCGCCTCGGCCGCGCTGGCGATCCTCGCCACGGGATTCCTCGCGGCGGACGCCGACGCGGTGACGATCGCCGCGATCGCCGTCGCCGTGGCCGTCGTCGCCCGTGCGCTGCCGCTGCCGGGCGTGGTCTCCGTCGTGGTCGCGCTGCTCGCGGCCACCGGAGCGGGCATCGCCGCGGGCGGGCTGACGAGTGCGGGATCCGGGGGCGCGTTGCTCGGGTGCGCGGCCGGTGCCTGCGCGCTGATCGGGCTGCGGGTTGCGAGCTACGACTACCCGTCCCGCTTCGTGCACATGACGGCGGGCGTGGCGCTGCCGCTGACGGCCGCGGCTCCCGTGGTGTATCTCCTCGGCCGCGCACTGGTCTGAGCGGGCGCCGGCCCGGCGGTCTCGGTGCGCGACGCAGGCCCGGTACGGAACCAATGCCGGGCCCCGGACGTCGATCATTGAGCAGACGGCGTCGTCCGGACCGATTCACGCCCGCGGGCGGCCGGGGGCCGACAGGACAGGGCCAGGACAAGGTGGGGGACTCCGAGCAATGCGTGCACTGCGGATACTGCTGATCGTCGGCGTGATCCTCGGCGGCCTCTTCGTCGCCGCCGACCGGCTGGCGGTCAACCTGGCCGAGTCCGAGGCGGCGGACAGGATCAAGAGCAGTCAGGGGCTGTCCACGACGCCCGAGGTGTCCATCGGCGGCTTCCCGTTCCTCACCCAGGTGCTGGGCAGGGAGCTGGACGAGGTCGACGTGAGCCTCTCCGGCATCACCGCCACCGCGGGCGGCCGCGAGGTCAACGTCACCGAGGTGAAGGCCGAGTTGCGCCAGGTGCGCGTCGACGGGAGCTTCTCCTCCGCCACCGCCGGCCGGGCCGACGGGTCGGCCCGCATCTCGTACGCGGACCTGAGCGAGGCGGCCCCCAGGGGCGCCGCTGTCGCATACGCCGGTCCCGAGCGGGCCGCGAAGGGGCAGGTCAAGGTGACCGGTCCGCTGACCGGGCTGCTGGAGGGCGCGGGCGTCCCGGTGCCCGACACGCTGAAGGCGCTGCTCGGCGACCGTCAGGTCAGCACGTACAGCACGGTCGGCCTGAGTGACGGGACCACGGTGCGGCTGAAGGCGCAGGAGCTGCCGCGGCTGCCCGTCCCGGGCTTCGACGACAAGCTGCGCGAGGCCGTGGACTACGACCTGAAGATCGACGGGCTGCCGTCGAGCATCACCCTCGACAAGGTCGCGGTGACGGACGAGGGGCTGCGGTTCTCGGGCACCGGCAAGGACGTGGCGCTGACCGGCTGAGTCCGGTCGGAGGGGCAGGACCGACGCGCCGGACGGGTCGGCGGCCGCATGGTGAGACGGCCGCGTCCGAGGGGCAGGAGAGGCTGGCGCGAGCCTCGTCGGCGACGGGGCGGGCGCACGTTCCCGGAGCCATCTGTCCCGCATAGTGGACGATCGCGTCTCACCATACGACACGCCGGTGACATGGCAGCCGACTCGTCCCTACGATCGGTCCCATGAAGCAGCGACAGGCGGATCTCACGAAGCGGCGGGCAGTAGACCTGTGCCGCGTCGCCGCCATGCTCTGTCGCACTGTCTGAGCGGGCCCCGACTCCCGTATCCCTCAGGCCCTTCGACCTCTGTCAGGGCCGCCGTGCTGATCCACGCGCCTTCCGCGTACCCGCACACCTCTCGCGCACAACCCTCGCGCACCACCGCCGCACACTGCCCCGGAGGAGAAGAAGCATGAGCCGCAGCGACGTCCTGGTAGACGCCGACTGGGTCGAGGCCCACATCGACGACCCGAAGGTCGTCATCGTCGAGGTCGACGAGGACACCTCGGCCTACGACAAGAACCACATCAAGAACGCGGTCCGCATCGACTGGACCAAGGACCTGCAGGACCCGGTCCGCCGTGACTTCATCGACCAGGAGGGCTTCGAGAAGCTCCTGTCGGCGAAGGGGATCGCGAACGACTCCACGGTCGTCCTCTACGGCGGCAACAACAACTGGTTCGCGTCCTACGCCTTCTGGTACTTCAAGCTCTACGGCCACAGCGACGTCCGTCTCCTCGACGGCGGCCGCAAGAAGTGGGAGCTCGACTCCCGCGACCTGGTCGACGGTTCCCAGGTGCCCGCCCGCCCGGCCACCGAGTACAAGGCCCAGCCGCAGGACGCGTCCATCCGCGCCTTCCGTGACGACGTCGTCGCCGCGATCGGCAGCCAGAACCTCGTCGACGTGCGGTCGCCCGACGAGTTCAGCGGCAAGCTGCTCGCCCCGGCGCACCTCCCGCAGGAGCAGTCGCAGCGCCCCGGCCACGTGCCGAGCGCCCGCAACATCCCGTGGTCGAAGAACGCCAACGACGACGGCACCTTCAAGTCGGACGAGGAGCTCCGCGAGCTCTACGCCGAGGAGCAGGTCGACCTGGCGAAGGACACCATCGCCTACTGCCGTATCGGTGAGCGTTCCGCGCTGACCTGGTTCGTGCTGCACGAGCTGCTCGGTGTCGAGAACGTCAAGAACTACGACGGTTCCTGGACCGAGTACGGCTCCCTCGTGGGCGTGCCGATCGAGCTCGGCGCCAACAAGTAATCCGCCCCGACCCGACCCATAAGAAGGACGAAAGACATGTGTGGAGCGAAGGCCGGCGGCCCCGACGCCTCGACGATCAAGCCCGGTGAGACCACCATCCAGGGCCAGGTGACCCGCGACGGCGAGCCCGTCACCGGCTACGTGCGCCTGCTGGACTCGACCGGCGAGTTCACCGCCGAGGTCCCGACCTCGGCGACCGGACAGTTCCGTTTCTACGCGGCCGAGGGCACGTGGACCGTGCGCGCCTTGGTCCCGGGCGCCACGGCGGACCGTACCGTCGTCGCGCAGACCGGCGGACTCTCCGAGGTCGCGATCGCCGTCTGATCGCCGACTGACCGGCCGAAGGGCCGCACCTCCTGGGGGTTGGACGCTTACCGGGAAAGAGGTGCGGCCCTTCGGTCGTACGCTGAAGACATGTACGCGCGACGGCGTCGCACCTACTTGCTGATGATGGGCGGATGCCTCGTCCTGTTCGTCTCCGCCTGGGCCGTCGTGCGGCTGTGGTCGGTCCCGGTGGCCGTCGGCATGTGCCTCGTCGCCATGGTCGTCCCGCCGGTCGCGGCGGTGATCGCCAACCGGCGGGGCCCGGACGACCGCTGGTGGGACGACCCGTCCGGGGACCCTCAGTCCGACGAATGGTGGGACGAGATCGACGGTAAGCGCAGACCGCGTCAGTAGACGAGGGACTGCACGTCGTCCTGCACGGCCTCGCTGACGAAGACCTGCGCGCCCGCGATCCGTACGCCCTCCAGCACGTCCTTCTCCGTGATCTCGCGCCGGGCCGCGCACTGGGTGCACAGGGTGACGCGCCCGCCGGCCAGGATCGACTCGAGCAGATCGGGCAGCGGCGCGGCGTGCGGCAGTTCGAACTCGGCCGCGCGCCCGGGCAGGGCGAACCACGAGGACTCACCGGTCAGCCAGAGCGAGACCTCGACCCCACTGGCCACGGCGACGGCCGCCACGGTGAAGGCCTGGGAGCAGCGTTCGGGTGCGTCGGCACCTGCGGTCACCTTGATCACGAGCTTCTTCGCCATATGCCGAACTGTAATCCGCCGACGGGCAACCTCACGCGTCACCTGTGTGTCAGGTACATGCGCGGATAACGGAATCCGTGCTTCATTTCTCGTGGGGGTCCATTTGGAACCACAACAGGAAGCGGATCCCGCTGCCGGTGCGACCGTACGGCCACGGCGGCGCGGCCGTACGGCACTGGTCATCGCCGCGGCCGTCGCTCTCGGCCTCGTCGGCGGCACCGCGGTCGGTTACGCCGTGCAGGCCGAGCGCGCCCCGACTCCGCTCCCGCCGCTGTCCCAGCCCAGACTCTCGTATCCGGCCGAGCCGCTGCCAAAGGGGCAGGGCGTCGAGCCGCTGTCCGCGAAGGAGGACCGCCGGGCCAGGACATCGGGCGACCTCACCAAGGTGCTCGTGCCGCGCCCGGCCGGGGCACGTGAGTCGGAGCTGGCCTGGCTCGAGGACGGCTGGACCGGACTGGACGGCTACGTGCTCGACTTCCAGAGTGAGGGCTACATGTTCGAGAGCCTCGCCGAGGGCGGTTTCCGCCGTACCGCGTCGACCTCGTGGACGCAGGGCGAGCACCGTCGGACAACGGTGCGGCTCGTGCAGTTCCACCCCGGACCGGTGCTCGGCGCCGTGGAGCACGCCGAGGGCCAGCTCGACTACATGGACGACCCGGAGCGCGGGGCCGGGAACGAGGGCGACCCGATCAAGGGCACGGCCGACGGGCGCTACTTCCTCTACAAGGTCAAGAACAAGCCCGGGTACCTGCCGTCCTACCGCGCCAGGGCCATCGCCTACCGCGGCGACGTCATGCTCGACATCAACATCTTCGACACCGAGCCGATCAGCAAGAAGGTCATCCGGACGCTGGCCGAGCGGCAGCTGGAGCGCCTGTGATGCACGAAAGCGACAACGAGAGCACCGGCCTGAGCGCCGGAACCGACGGCCTGAGTGCTGGAACCGACGGCCTGAGCACCGGTGCCGACAGCGGCGCTCCCCAGCCGGCCTCCACCGGGCCCCGCGGCTCCGCCCGGCGGCTGCTGTCCACCGTGCTCCCCACGGTCCTCGTCCTGGGCGCGCTCGGGGGCGGCATCGTCTTCGTCAAGACGACCGTCGACGGCGCGGACACCACCGCGGCCACCCAGGTGTGGGAGGAGCCCGCGGACGAGCCCGCAGACGACCCGGCCGCCTCCGCGAGCCGCGGCCGTACGGACACCGAGCTCAGCCGCACCCTGCTGCCGGTGCCGGAAGGCTTCCGGCTCGGCCCGGACATCGAGTCGTACGGCAACGACAGTGAGCTCGGCCCGCGTCAGGCCGCCGCGCTGCTCAAGTCGGCCGTACGCGGCATCTCGGGCAAGCAGCGCAGGGAGTACGAGCGTCAGATCGACAAGCTCGGGGTGCGGGGTTTCGCCATGCGCTCCTACGCGTCGGACGGCAACGACCTCGTCGTCGAGATCCTCGTGACCCGCATGAAGAACAAGGGCAGGGTCCACGAAATGTACGAGAACCGGATCGACCTGTACGAGTCCATCGACGAGATGCGCAAGGGCCCGAAGATCGAGGGCCACAGGAAGGCGAAGTGCTTCCTGATGCCCACCTTCGACGAGAAGGCGGAGAACGACGACGAGAAGGTCGACGTCGACGGCATGACCTGCTCGGCCTACGACGGCGATCTGCTGGTCACCGTCAACACCTCCGGCAGCACGCCCTTCGACAGGTCGGCCGCCGCCGGGCTGGTGAAGGACCAGCTCGACCACATCGCATCCCCGGGGGAGTACGTATGACCGAGCAGATCACTCCCGCGGCTGCCGAGGCGGGCCGGGAAACAGGCTTGGTCCCGCCCGCCCCCGGGGTCACGCCGTCCGACGCCGAGCCCGACGGGGCGACGCCCGCCCCGTCGGCGGCCGGCCCTGCCCGGCCGCAGCGCCGCCTGCTGCGCGCCGCCCTGCGATGGTCCGCCGCCGTACTGATCTGCGGCGCGGTCGGCAGCGGTACGGCGTTCGGCCTCATCGGCATGGAACGCACCGACGTGCCGGGCCTCGCGACCGAGGACGACGGCCGCTGGACGTACCCGGAGCTGTCGCTGCCCGCGCTCCCGGCTGGTGTCCAGCGCCCCTTCACCGACGGCAACGCGGGCGAGGTGCACCACGCCGACCTGCGCACATTGCTTCTGCCTGCCCCACGCGGGGCCACCGCGGACGGGGAACTCGACGGCGGTTTCGTGCCCACCGACCGGTACCTGGCCGAGTATGCCGAGGACGAACGGGGCGACCTGCGGCAGGCGCTGACGGACCTCTCCGTGCGGCACATCGCCGCCCGCGGCTGGACCATGCCCGACGGCACCAGCTCCCGTGTCTACCTGCTGCGCTTCACCTCGGTCGCGTACGCCGAGGCGTACAAGGACCAGCAGCTCGCGCTCGGGGTGGCGGCCGGTGCCGAGCCGGCGCAGGGGCCCGAGAGCGAGCTGGACGAGGCGTACGACGCGGTCGGCAAGGTGCCGATGACGTCCGTGTACGCCT
Organism: Streptomyces sp. PKU-EA00015; assembly: GCF_013387495.1. Taxonomy (GTDB): domain Bacteria; phylum Actinomycetota; class Actinomycetes; order Streptomycetales; family Streptomycetaceae; genus Streptomyces. Next base: position 61,412 of record NZ_JABZEE010000024.1, read on the forward strand.
ACAGGGAGGCCAAGCCGTACGGTGACGAGCACGTGCGTCACGCGTACGTCCTCGCCGGCGACACCCTGGCGCTCGTCGTGCACTCCCGGAAGGGAACCGCTCCCGCCGTCCCCTTCCACCAGACGCTCGTCCTGCAGAACCAGCTCCTCGGCTGACACGGACCTCACAGAACGGGCCCCGCCCCGGCCTACTAAGCTGGGGCCCGGCCCGTTCTGCCTTCACCGCTCATTCGAGGAGCACTCCGTGATCGTTTTCTTCGAAGCCCTGCTGGTTCTGGTCTGTGTCGGCGTCCTCGCCTTCACCGGTCTGGCTGTGAAGAAGCTGTACCAGGGCCAGCGCTGACCGCCCGTACCGTCACCGACCCACAGAGCTGCTCATGATCGAGATCCCGTCCGACCTGAACCCGGACCTCGTCCCCCTCGCGTTCCTCCTCGGCACGTGGGAGGGCGCGGGCGTATCGGACTTCCCCGGCGCCGAGAAGTGCAACTTCGGCCAGTCAGTGACCTTCAGCCATGACGGCCGCGACTTCATCGAGTACGTCTCGCACTCGTGGGTCCTCGACGGCGAGGGCAACAAGGTCAAGCCGCTGGAGAGCGAGAGCGGCTACTGGCGCATCGACAAGGACCGCAAGGTCGAGGTCGTCATGGTCCGCGACCAGGGCATCGTGGAGATCTGGTACGGCGAGCTCGCCGACCAGAAGCCGCAGATCGACCTGGTGACGGACGCCGTCGCGCGCACTGCCGTCTCCGGCCCGTACAGCGGCGGCAAGCGGCTCTACGGCTACGTGAAGAGCGACCTGATGTGGGTGGGCGAGAAGGCCACCCCGGAGGTCCCGCTGCGGCCGTACATGTCGGCGCACCTGAAGAAGGTCGTCACCCCGGAGCAGGTCGCGTCCTGGGCCAAGGACCTCGGCGACCTGCCCGACGACGGCATCGCGTTCTTCAGGTAGGCAGGGCTTTCGGCCAAGCCAGGGGTGCAGCCGGGGCCGGGCGGCGTGCCGCTGCCTAGACTGGGGCTGTGGTGAGCACCGACTGGAAGAGCGATCTGAGGCAGCGCGGCTACCGGCTGACCCCACAGCGCCAGCTTGTCCTGGAGGCCGTGGACACCCTCGAGCACGCCACCCCGGACGAGATCCTGGGCGAGGTGCGCAAGACGGCGTCCGGGGTCAACATCTCCACGGTCTACCGGACGCTGGAGCTGCTGGAGGAGCTGGGCCTGGTCTCGCACGCCCATCTCGGGCACGGCGCCCCCACCTATCACCTCGCGGACCGGCACCACCACCTGCATCTGGTGTGCCGGGACTGCACGAACGTCATCGAGGCGGACGTCGAGGTGGCCGCCGACTTCACCGCGAAGCTGCGCGCGACGTTCGGCTTCGACACGGACATGAAGCACTTCGCGATCTTCGGCCGGTGCGCGGACTGCACACAGAAGGCACAGGCCAAGGCGCCCGGCGGGACACCGTCCGCCGAGACGTAGTCTTGCTCGTATGAAGAGCCCTCTCCTGTCCCTGCCCGGCGCGGTCCCCGCCGAGGGACGCGACGAAGGGGTCGCCGCGCACTACGGCGACCTGTTCCGTGAGCAGCGCGCACTCGCCGCCGGCAGGGGTCTCGTCGACCTCTCGCACCGCGGCGTGGTCACCGTCACCGGCGACGACCGGCTGAGTTGGTTGCACCTGCTGCTCACCCAGCACGTGAGCGAGCTGCCGGCTGGGCAGGCCACCGAGGCGCTGATCCTCTCCGCACACGGGCACATCGAGCACGCCCTGTACCTCGTCGACGACGGCGAGACGGTGTGGGCCCATGTGGAGCCGGGCACCCAGGAGGCGCTGATCGCCTATCTGGAATCGATGAAGTTCTTCTACCGGGTGGAGGTCGCCGACCGCACCGACGAGTTCGCCGTCGTGCACCTGCCGGCCGGGTCGATAGCCGAGGTGCCGGACGGCGTGGTCGTCCGGGAGACCGCGTACGGCCGCGACCTGTTCCTGCCGCGCGCGGACCTGGAGGCGTATGCGGCGCAGCACGGTCCGGTGGCCGGGATCCTCGCGTACGAGGCGCTGCGGATCGAGCAGCACCGGCCGCGGATCGGTTTCGAGACCGACCACCGCACCATCCCGCACGAGCTGGGCTGGATCGGCAGCGCGGTCCATCTGCAGAAGGGCTGCTACCGCGGCCAGGAAACCGTCGCGCGTGTCCACAACCTGGGGAAGCCGCCGCGCAGGCTGGTCTTCCTCCACCTGGACGGCAGCGAGGTGCACCTGCCCGCCCCCGGCACGCCGGTGCGGCTGGCCGCGGACGAGGAGGGCCGCCAGCTGGGCTTCGTCACCACGTCCGGCCGCCACCACGAACTGGGGCCGATCGCGCTCGCGCTGGTGAAGCGGAACGTACCGGTGGACGCGGAGCTCCTGGCCGGCGACACGGCCGCCGCCCAGGAGACGGTCGTCGAGCCGTAGGGCCCGCCGCTACACCTCGACGATGATCGTGAACGGGCCGTTGTTCGTCAGCGAGACGCGCATCTGCGCTCCGAACCGGCCCGTCTCCACGTGCGCGCCCAGCGCCCGCAGCTGGGCGACCACCTCGTCGACCAGCGGTTCGGCGACGAGGCCCGGCGCCGCCGCGTTCCAGGTGGGGCGGCGGCCCTTGCGGGCGTCCCCGTAGAGGGTGAACTGCGAGATCACCAGCAGCGGCGCCCCCGTGTCCGAGCAGGACTTCTCCCCCTCCAGCAACCGTACGGACCAGAGCTTGCGGGCCAGTTGGGCCGCCTTCTCCTTCGTGTCCTCGTGGGTGACCCCCACCAGCACACACAGTCCCTCGCCGACGATCTCGCCGACCGTCTCCGGCCCCGACTCACCGGGCACCACGACGCTCGCGCCGTCCACCCTCTGCACCACTGCACGCATACCGAGAAAACTACCTGGCCGCCATTCGGGGCCGAACAGGTGCAGACCGCCTGCGACGGGACGTATCGGGATGGCACGATGCACGCAGGCGGTGCATCCCCGGGCCCTCCGGGCCGGGAAAGGGCCCATGCACCGGTTGCGAGGGGACGGACATACGCACATGAGCACATCTGGCGCCGGGCGGTCGCTCGGCCCCGTATCGGTTTCCGCGCCGGTCTCAGCGCCGGTCTTCGTGGCGGACCGGCGGGCGGCGTCCGCGACGGAAGCCGCCCCGGCCGCCCGGCCACCCCACCAGCGCGCCCGCGCCGAGCTGCCCGAGCCCGTCCGGCACGATCTGGCCACGCTGCAGCTGCCGGAGCTGCGCGCCCTGCGCCGGGACTCGCAGCGCGACGAGGCCGACCTGAGCTATGTGCGGCGGCTGGTGCAGGGCCGGATCGACATCCTGCGGGCCGAACTGGAGCGCAGGGCCGACCCGGAGGCGCCGGTCGTCGACCGGCTCTCCGAGATCCTCGCCGACACGCCGTCGCGGCGAGGCTCGTCCGCCCGGCACGTCACGCTGTCGACGCCGCACGGGGAGGAGTACCGCCGCCTCGCGTCCGACATGCTCGACGAGGTCGGCCTGTCCGACCTCGACGCCCGCACGGACGAGGAGCTGCACACCGCGATGGGGCGGCTGCTCGCCTACGAGCAGCAGGTCTCGCGCCGCCGGCAGCAGCTCCAGCGGACCGCCGACGACTGCAGCGCCGAGATCACCCGCAGGTACCGTGAGGGCGAAGCTCAGGTCGACGACCTGCTGACCTGACACGGGCCTCCGGGCGATTCTCCGGGGGACGGGAACGGGTACGCGGACGGGGTGCTCGCCCGTCCGGAAGGCCGGCGCCAACCCCGCGCAGCCAGCAGGGCGTTCGCGCACCTGCCGCCCGCCCGAAAAGGGCATGCGCGGCGCTCGGCGGGCGGCCTAGCGTGGGACGCATGAGTGTCGAGACGCGTCGGATCGCCGAGACCGAGTTCCCCGACTGGCTGAGGGCGCTGGCCACCGGGTTGCTGCGGCCGCCGGTCGTCACCGACGAAGAGGTCGCCGGCCGCCTCCCGCACACCGACCTCACCCGCACGCGGGGCGCGTTCGACCAGGGCCGCTGTGTGGCGACGTACCGCTCGTTCGCCCAGGAGCTCACCGTGGTGGGCGGCGCCCGGATCACGGCGAGTGCCGTGTCGAACGTGACCGTCTCGCCGACCCACCGCCGCCGCGGCCTGCTCACCCGGATGATCAGCGAGGACCTGGCGGAGGCCAAGGAGCGCGGCGACGCGGTCTCGACGCTGATCGCCGCGGAGTACCCGATCTACGGGCGGTACGGCTACGGCCCCGCCGCCTCGCTCACCGAGTGGTCCGTCGACGTGCCGCGCGCCGGCCTCGACGGCCGCTGGTCGCGGCCGGACGACGGCGGCCGTGTCGACCTGGCCGACGGCTCCGACGTCCGCAAGCTGGGCCCGGAGCTGCACGGGCGGCTCGCGGCACGGCAGCACGGCGTGGTCAGCCGCGACGATCGGTGGTGGCAGGTCAACACGGGCCGGGCGGTGACATCCGCGTTCCCGTGGACGGAGCCGTTCTACGCGGTGTACCGGTCGGCCGCAGGGGACGTGGAGGGCCTGCTGACGTACGCGGCCGACGACAAGTGGGGCGACGCCAAGCAGCCGCTGAACACGGCCACGGTCCGGGATCTGATCGCGGTGACGCCGGCGGCCGAGCGGGCGCTGTGGCGCTTCGTGTGCTCGGTGGACTGGGTCACCACGGTCCGTTCGGGCGGGCGCGCCCCCGACGACCTGCTTCCGGATCTGCTGCCCGACCCGAGGGCGGCCCGCGTGGTCACGCAGGCGGACTTCCTGTGGGTGCGCGTGCTGGACGTCGTGCGGGCGCTGGAGGCGCGGACGTATGCGGTGCCGGCGTCGTTGGTGCTGGAGGTCGTCGACGCCTCGGGCATCACGGGCGGCCGTTTCGGCCTGACGGTGTCGCCGGACGGGGCGGCCTGCGCCCCGTCCTCGTCCGCGCCCGATCTGACGCTGGATGTACGGGAGCTGGGTGCGCTGTACCTGGGAGACGCCTCGGCGCTGCGGCTGGCGGCGCTGGGCCGCGTGGAGGAGCACAGCCCGGGAGCGGCGGCGCTGGCCGACAGGGTGTTCCGCACGGCGCGCCGCGCCTGGTGCCCGGACGTCTTCTGAGGGGGTGGTCAGGCGCCGGGGGCCACGGCGGGCGCCACCAGCAGGAGGCCGCCGACACCGGCGCAGGTGGCGTTCTCCGCCTTTACACCGACGACCAGCAGGGCGCATCCGAGCGCGGCCGTGAGGCCGAAGCGCCACTGCACGTACTGCTCGATGACAAGAGTGATCAGGGGCACGGCGATCCCTCCTCGGTTAGGAGTGGAGCGGCTCAGGGATGTGCGGACGAGTCCGCGCGCGGCACCCGTACGACTCTGGACGGGCGAGCAGATGGCGCAGGAGCGAGCGTGGGCGAGTGTTGACACCTCACGCACTGGTTGGCCAACTTGTCGGCCAACTCACTGAAGTTGTCCCCACTTGGCCGGTGGTAATAAACAGGATGCCGGTAACTCCCCATACCTGGCTGGAAGTTGTAACGTTCTGTTGTGACCCTTGAGCACCATGCAGTGAACGGCGCCGGAACGCCCTCACCGGATCAGGTGGCGGACGCCCTGGCCGAGCGCATCCGGTCGGGCCGGCTGAAAGAGGGCGAGCGGATTCCGACCCAGGGGCAGCTGGTCGAGGAATTCAAGGTGGAGCGGCGCACGGTTCGACAGGCACAGGCCTTGCTGCGCCAAGCCGGTCTGATCACCGGTGGCGGCAAAGGAGCTCCGGCCCGCGTTGCGTCACCGCATGCCCAGGGGGTGGTGCCGGAAGAACCGCAGGAGACGGTGGCGGTCCTCGGCCCGCGCGTCATCGAGGCGTTCGAGGTGCAGGACGTGCGCATCGACGCGATCTGCCTGACCACCGAGACGCTGAACCAGGCGCTCGCCGAGCCGCTGCGGCGGGTGCAGGCACGGCAGATCACACCGCAGAGCATCCGGATCAGGGTGCTGGTTCCCGCCCGTTCCCTGAGCCTGGCGTTTCCGCGGCCGGCCGAGGACTCGGTCACCGAGGACGCGGTTCACGAGCACTGGCTCACGCTGCGGAACAGGTACGGCAGTGAGCTGCTGAAGAGGGCCCGGGAGATCACGTCCCGCGGCATCGATGTCGACGTGACGCTCAGGACCCTGCCGGTGACGCCGATCGCGAAGCTCTATCTGCTGAACGGCTCGGAGGCGCTCTTCGCGTTCTACAACGTCGCCAGGCGCGAGGAACAGATTGCGGGAACACCGTCCGCGATCTACGACACGCTCGGCGCGGAATCGATGCTCTTTCCCTTCGAACTGCATGCCGGTCGCCGGGACGAGGCGTTCGTCCAGCAGTCGCAGGCGTGGTTCGACAGTCTTTGGGGCACGCTGGCCGAGGACAACATCGAGTTGAGCAGCTGACCGGCCGCCTCCCGTGTGAAGCGCCGCAGCCGTCAACTACGCCTAGAACACGCATAGTTGTGGGCAGTATGGGGAGTGACGGCACCGGCAGCCCGACGACGCTGCCCCGACGGACGGAGCGATGTGACCGACTCGCACCCGACCGCTGTGTTCGCCCTTCTCGCCACTGCGAAGTGCGTCCTGTTCGACTTCGACGGTCCGATCTGCCATCTCTTCAGCGGGCATCCGTCCCAGCAGGTGGCGGCCGAGCTCCGGGACTGGATCGTGCAGAACGTTCCGGGCGATGTGCCGGTGGGCGCCGGCCGCAGCCACGATCCACTCGCCCTGCTCAGGGCCACCGCGACCCGGTTCCCGGGCAGCGACCTGGTGACGGCGATGGAGCGACAACTGACCGAGCACGAGCTCCGGGCCGTCGTGGCGGCCGAACCGGCCGAAGGCGCCGGAGACCTCATACGCGGGCTCGACGGCGCGGGCTTCCGTCTCGCCGTCACGACGAACAACTCGGCGAGCGCGGTGCGAAGCTATCTCGACCGCGAGGGGCTGAGCGTCCACTTCGGACCCCACATCCACGGCCGACTGCCGGATCCGCACCTGATGAAGCCGCATCCGAACTGCCTCAGCCAGGCTCTGGAGACGACCGGCTCGACCGCCGCCGAGTCCCTGATGATCGGGGACTCGGCGGCCGACTATGAAGCGGCCGCACATCTCGGTGTTCCGTTTCTGGGGTATGCGAGTAACGAGAGGAAGCGATCCGAGCTCAAGGAAGCCGGAGCCACGGAGATCGTCTCCAGCATGGCGGCTCTGCTACCGGTCCTGGGCGCGCTGGAGACCGGCCGTCCACTCGGAGGTGACAAGCGTTCCGGTTCTTCCGAAAGCTGGTCGACTTCTCCGACCAACTGACATGAGTTGTACGCCGTTGTATTTTCACTGAAGGGCCGTCAGCCGAGCGGAGTGCCGGGCCGGGACAGCTCTGCGTTCCCGACGTGCCGAGCAGGAGCGATGACTCCGGTCTGATGATGTCGGCAGCAGCTCCCCACGGAACCCGGAGCGGGAGGGTAGTTTTCCTCGAATCAGTACCTGATCCGGAGCACCAAGGGCACCAGTGATGACAGTCGGCGCGGAAACGGACTCCGAGGCTCGTCGGCGGGCCGTGATGTGGAGCGACGGCGGTGACCGCGTGATCGTGGGACCGCTCAAGGGCTACCACCACGAGACGTATGCCTTTCCCCTGCCGCCGGAGAGCCCGCTGCGCCCCCGTTACGCGTGGGGCAAACTTCGATCACCGCGCAGTGGTGTGCTCTGGTACGACCGCAGGTGCTTCGCGTCCGAGGACCGACTTCTGCTGATGCTCAAAGGGCGCGTCGACCGGGTTCCGGAGTCCGTCGAGGTCACGCCAGGCGTCTATCTGCAGGGATTCGTGGAGGGGCGGCCGCCCGGGGGCGGGCCGCTGCCGGGCCGGCCGCTGTCCGGCCACCACGAGGGCCAGCTCGCACGGCTCTTTCAGCAGGTGGTCGCGATCAAGACCGATGAGTTCGACGACCTGCCCCGAACCTGTTTGCCCGATGGCCACCCTGTGCTCGACGACGATTCGACGGTGTTCCTCAACCGGTTGACGGATTTCACCGCCACCCAGGTGTACGACCGGCACGCCGAGGAATACGGCGAGCTGTTCGAGAGGCTCGGGGTGCGCAGAAGGGCACTGGAGGCTCTGGCGCTGCCCGCAGGGCGGTTGGCGAACCGCCCCTTCGCGCTCGTGCACGGGGACCTGCACCGCCACAATTTCATCGTCGACCACGCGGGTGATCTGTGGACCATCGACTGGGAGCTGGCCATGATCGGCGATCCCCTTTACGAGCTGGCCACCCACCTCCATCTCATGCGCTACTCGACTCGTGACGCGCAACGCGTCGGCACGATGTGGGCCGGTGCGGTGGAAGAAGTCCGCCCAGGTGCCTCCCGGGAATGGCAGCGGGATCTTCCGTATCTGCTCGCCTACAAGCGGGTCCAGTCCGTTTTCACCGATGTCGTCCGCGCGGCCGTGGGGCTGGGCCCGCGCAACGATCCCCACCGCGTCGTCCTCCCGGTCGCGGCCTGGAAGGTCCGGCGTGTGCTGGAGGCGGCCAAGGGACCGCTGGGCCTGACGCAGGTGCCGACGGTGCCGCAGGTGATGTCGGCCTATGCGGGCTGGCTCAAGCGGTCGGGAGGCGCCACCGCGCCGTGATCGTGCGGCGGTCCCGGCGTGGTCCTCCCCGTCCCGCGCGGTGGTCCGCGCGGCCCTGGCGGGCGGTGTACTGGACAGGGCCCGCGGCGCCGGCGATACGTGCCCTGCATGACTGCTGTCTCCTCTTCGTGTCGTGCTCCGTCACTGCACTGACGGAGCACGGCGAGGTGTGACACGACGGCGGAAGAGCCTTCTGCGGACGCTGACCAGAGGCCTTCCGCCCGGGGCGCGCGTCGGCCCTGAAGGGAATGTCAGCTCTCGGCGGCCAGGCGCAGCGCGATCCACGGCACGGTGTCGCCGGGCAGCAGGTACCGCTCGACCTCGACGAATCCGTGCTGGAGCGCGAACCTCAGACCGTCGGGGTTGGATTCCAGGACGACCGTCTCGATTCCCTCGCCGCCTAGCTCGCGCGCCCGCGCCAGACCGCGGGCGTAGAGCTCCGTGCCGAAGCCCTGCCCACGGTGGGCGGCGAGCACTCGCGCGATCACGGTGACCACCGGTTCCTCGCTCGTGGGCGGGCGCACCGTCGAGCAGCCCACGAGCTCGTCGCCGAGGTACGCGACCTCCAGGTGGTAGCGCCCGGACCGTTCCCGGACCTCGTCGAGCGACAGGGTGGCGGTCGGGATGATCACGTTGTGGACGTACTGCCAGTCCCTGAGCACGGCGTCGTCGCCGTGAGCCTTTTCGATGCGCAGCTCGGTCATCGCAGCAGACAACCGGGTGCATGACGGAGCGTCAACCGGGTACGCGCCCCGGGACTGGCGCCGCACCCCTTGCCAGGCACTGCCCCGCGTGGAGCACTCCCTCACCCCACTGGACGCGACCTCGTGGAGCACCTTGTTCCGCTCACGGGGGCGGGTCGCCGGCCGTGCCGACGCCCTCGTGGACGGCTCGCGTCCCGGCTCGGCCCCGACCCGGCATCAGGGTGGCATGGAACACTCTTGCAAGCAGATGCTTGCAATTGTTAGCGCTTGTCGGGCACCATCGAAGCATGGCATCGCTCAACGTCGGCAACCTCGGTGACTACCTCCGCGAGCAGCGGCGCAGCGCGCAGCTCTCGCTGCGGCAGCTCGCCGACGCCGCCGGGGTGTCCAATCCGTATCTGAGCCAGATCGAGCGCGGACTGCGCAAGCCGAGCGCGGAAGTGCTCCAGCAGGTCGCCAAGGCGCTGCGGATCTCCGCCGAGACCCTCTACGTCCGGGCGGGGATCCTCGACGAGCAGGAGCGGGACGAGCTGGAGACGCGTGCCGTCATACTGGCCGACCCCTCGATCAACGAGCGGCAGAAGCAGGTGCTGCTGCAGATCTACGAGTCCTTCCGCAAGGAGAACGGGCTCGACAGCGCGAGCGGACCCGCGAGCGCCCCCGAGGACACCACCGCTGACGGCCCCCGCACGGCCGGCGCGGGCGATGCCGATCCGAAGAACGACTGAGACGTACCGATCTGCCTTCCGGGAGGACGACAGTCATGGCCATCACCGATGACCTGCGCAAGACCTTCAGCGACCCGACTCCCCTCTACTTCGCCGCCGGCACCGCCGACCTCGCCGTGCAGCAGGCGAAGAAGGTGCCCGCGCTGCTCGAGCAGCTCGCGGCCGAGGCGCCGAGCCGCTTCGAGGCCGTGCGCAACACCGACCCCAAGGTCGTGCAGGAGAAGGTGACCGCGCAGGCCAAGGAGGCGCAGGCCACCGTGCAGGCCAAGGTCACCGAGGTGCTCGGCAACATCGACACCGACCTGAAGAAGCTCGGCGAGAGCGCCCAGGACCTCGCGCTGCGCAGTGTCGGCGTGGCCGCCGAGTACGCCGTCAAGGCGCGTGAGGCGTACGAGAAGGTCGCCGAGCACGGCGAGCAGACCGTGAGGGCCTGGCGCGGCGAGGCCGCCGACGAGCTCACCGAGATCGCCGTGGCCGTCGAGCCGGAGCCCGCGAAGCCCGCCGGGTCGGCGCAGGACGCGAAGCCCGCGGAGGCCAAGGCCGAGACCAGGAAGCCGGCCCCGGCGCGTAAGCCGGCCCCCCGCAAGCCGGTGGCGAAGAAGGCGACGCCTTCGGCCGAGTGACCCCAGGAGCACGGGCGCCGCGGCGACGCGGCGCCCCGCCCCCGGCAGGCGCATCGCCTCGGAGGCGTTCCCGGAGGTACCTTGGCGCGAGGCGCCACAAACCACTGACTAGGCGGTGTTCGGGATGCTGGCTGACAACTTCGACTTCGGGCTGTGGATGATCACCAGGCTCGTCTTCCTCGTGACGTCCGTGACCGCCCTGGTCATGGCAGCTGTGGCCCGTGAGGACGCCTACCGGGCGGCGGACAAGAAGACGAAGTCCTTCTGGCTGATCATCCTCGGTGTCGCCGTCGCCGTGAACCTCTTCATCCCGATGCTGTTCCTGTCGATCGCCGGACTGATCGCGGCGATCGTCTTCTTCGTGGACGTGCGCCCGGCGCTGGCGCAGGTGTCCGGCGGCGGCCGCCGCCGGGGCGGATCCAGCAGCGACGGTCCGTACGGCCCGTACAACGGCGGCCGCTAGGCAGCGGGCCCGTCCTTCGGGCGCAGCGCGCCCAGGCGGGCGTTTCTCCTTGCTCGGACGGCCCTGGTCTGCGGTGGACCGGGGCCGTCCTTGCTGTGCACGGCAGGCCGCTCGTCCGACTTCGTGGACAGGTGCCTCATGCGCGCCGTGCGCGTGTGCCGGTGGTCCGCATTGCCTCGACCGGGGCAGCAGCCTGCCCGCGGGCGAGGGAACCCCGCGCCGAAACCGACCCTTCTGCGCGCCGCGCGGGCCGATCGGCAACCCGCGGCCAGCCGTCGGCTCTCGCCAGGGGCTGCTTCGCCCGCCCGCTCACGCCCCCGCTCGTCGAGGAGCGCGCGCCCGTCGTGTCAGGCCCGGGAGCCGCGGCTCAGGAGCAGGACCGCGACGTCGTCCGTCAGGTCGCCGCCGTTCAGCTCGCGCACCTCGCCGACCGCCGCCTCCAACAGCGACTCGCCGTGCAGCCCCGCCGCCAGCTGGCGGTTGATCATCGCGACCATGCCGTCCTGGCCGAGGCGCTGTTTGGTGTCCGGGCCCTGGCGACCCTCGATCAGGCCGTCCGTGTACATCATCAGGCTCCACGAGCCGCCGAGCTCCACCTGGCGGCGCGGCCAGCGGGCGCGCGGCAGCAGGCCCAGCGCCGGGCCGCCGTCGTCGTACGGCAGCAGCTGCGCGGCCCGCCCGTGCCGGGCGATCAGCGGGCTCGGGTGGCCGGCCAGGCAGAGCCCGGCCCGCCGGCCGTCCGGCGCGATGTCCACCGTGCAGAGCGTCGCGAAGATCTCGTCGCTCTCCCGCTCGTGCTCCAGCACCTGCTGGAGCGTGGACAGCAGCTCGTCCCCGCACAGCCCGGCGAAGGTCAGCGCCCGCCAGGCGATGCGCAGCTCCACACCGAGCGCCGCCTCGTCCGGTCCGTGGCCGCAGACGTCGCCGATCATCGCGTGGACGGTGCCGTCGGGCGTGCGGACCGTGTCGTAGAAGTCGCCGCCGAGCAGCGCGCGTGAGCGCCCGGGGCGGTAGCGCGCGGCGAAACGCAGGTCCGAGCCCTCCAGCAGGGGAGTGGGCAGCAGACCGCGCTCCAGACGGGCGTTCTCCTGCGCGCGCATGCGGGACTCGGCGAGCTTCACCTGGGCGGTGTCGGCGCGCTTTCGCTCCACCGCGTAGCGCACGGCGCGGCTCAGCAGCCGTCCGTCGAGCTCCTCGCGGACGAGGTGGTCCTGGGCGCCGACCCGTACCGCCTCGGCGGCCAGCCGGCTGTCGCCGGACGCGGTCAGGGCCAGCACCGCGTGGCGCGGCGCGAGGCGCAGGACGTGCTTGAGGGCGCCCAGCTCGTCGCCCGTGGTGCGACCGGGCAGGGCGAGGTCGACGAGCACGCAGTGCACGTCGTCGGTGAGCAGTCGCTCGGCCTCGGTGAGATTCCGGGCCGTGCGGATACGCACGCGGGTACCGGCCGCGTCGAGCAGCTCCGGGACGCTGATGGTGCCCGCCGGGTCGTCCTCGATGATCAGGAGCGTGAGGTCGCCGCCGCTGGTCGTCCCGCCGGGGGCGGTCTCCGCGACGGGGACGTTCCTCTGTCGCGGTACGGGTACGGGCATCGGTTCTGTTTCCTTCCCTCCCCCCGAGGGCGGCAGGGCGACGATCGACGTCCCGCCAGACGGGGACCATAGCGGTAGGCGGTGGCCGAACGGAATGCCGATCAACGAAGAGCCACTGGCATATGCCGCGCATAGGGAGGTAGTTACCGGGCGCGTCATGACGAACATCACGCCGTCATCGCCCCGGCCGCCCCTTTCGCCCCATGTGCCGGGTGGCGCACGTCACTTGCGCCGCGGAGCCGGTATCCGGCCGGCACCGGGGCGCGTGCGGGCATGGGACGCACATCACGCGTCGGCCCCGGAGGGCGACCCACGTCACTTGTCGGGGCGCACGACTCCGAGGATGGTCATCGACCCGGCGCCGGCGACTGTGACGTTCCTTCCCGGGCGGGGCGCGTGGATGATCGCGCCATCGCCGACGTACATCCCGACGTGGCTCGCGTCGGCGTGGTAGATGATCAGGTCGCCGGGGCGCATGTCCTGGAGGGCGATCCGGGGCAGCAGCCGCCACTGCTCCTGCGAGGTGCGCGGAATGCCGCGCCCGGCGGCCGCCCAGGCCTGTGAGGTCAGCCCCGAGCAGTCGTACGATCCCGGGCCCTCGGCTCCCCACACGTACGGCTTGCCGAGCTGCGCGGTGGCGAACTCGACGGCCTTCCTGCCCTGTTCGCTCGCGCGGCCGTCGATCTCGTCGAGTATGCCCGAGTCGAGCCACTGGCTCTGGGCCTTGTACTGCGCCTGCTGCTCCAGCTGGAGGAGGTGCCGGAGCTCCTCCTTCTCCAGCTTGTCCTCGAGCTTCTTGGCTGCGGCGATCTTGGCCTTGATCTGCTTCTTGGCCTTCTCCTGCTTGAGCCTGCCGGCCTCCAGCCGCTCCCAGTGGGCGCTGGCGTCCCTGCTGTACGCAGCCAAATCGGCCTGCGTCTGCGTCAGTTCGGCGATGAGGTCCTTCGTGGCCTTCTGGCCCTGCTGGATACGGCCGACGCCGTCCAGGAACAGCTGCGGGTCGTCGACGAGCGCCAGCTGCGCCTCGGGCGGCAGGCCGCCGGCGCGGTACTGCGCGCGGGCGGCGGCGCCTGCGCGGTTCTTCAGGTCCTCGATGCGGGCCTGGCCCTTGGCCATCTCCTGGGCCAGCTTCACGATTTCGGCCGACTGCTTCTCGGTCCGTTCCTTGGCCAGGTTGTACGCGTCGGTGGCGGACGCGGCCTGGCGGTAGAGCGCGTCGATCTGCAGGCGCACCGCTTCGAGCGAGGCGCTCGGCGGGGGAGGGGCCATCGGTCCGGGCACGGTGACCGAGACAGGCGGCTGCGGCTCCGGTGCCGCGAGCGCCTGGCCGGGGACCGCGAGCACGGTCAGTGCGCAGACCAGGCTGATCGCTGCGGCAGTGGCACAGCGGCGTCGGTTCACGACTCCCCCTCCGGACGGGCGCTGGTCAATCGCATGTGATTGACCGTCAGTAACTTGAGTGCGACGTCGTGATGGTGTCATGGCGACCGCCAAAACGACAGGCACGACCGGCACTTCGTCCCCCGCGGATTTCCCCACCCCGGCGATGCCTGCCGCTCGTCCCCACCGTCACTACGAGCGGGCCCGTCCCGGTGTTCCCGTGGCCGGATCCGTTCACCTGTCACGGTGTCCCGTTCACCCCAAACCAGGACGTGTTCACCCGTATTGGCGGTTTGCCCCGGTCGAGGGCGGGGGCCAGTGCCTCCGCGGTGCGTCGGCCGAGGGCCGGCCCCTGCCACGCCTCAGCCGGAGGCGGGCGCCAGCGCCTCCCACGCGACGGTGACCTCGCCCTGCCGCCACCGCCGCCGGTCGTCCCTCACGGGCCACTCGCCCGCCAGGTCGCCCACCGCCCGGATCCAGCGCTGGCGCGCCCCCAGCGAGGCGTACGGCGCGGCCGCCGCCCAGGCGCGGTCGAAGTCCCGCAGGAACGCGTGCACCGGCTCGCCCGGCACATTGCGGTGGATGAGCGCCTTCGGCAGCCGCTCGGCCAGGTCGGAGGGGCGCTCCAGGGAGCCGAGCCGGGTGGCGAACGTCACCGTCCGCGGCCCCTCGGGTCCGAGCGCCACCCAGACGTGCCGCCGCCCGATCTCGTCGCACGTGCCCTCGACGAGCAGCCCGCCGGGCGCCAGTCGCCCGCAGAGCCGCGACCAGACCGCCGCGACCTGGTCCTCGTCGTACTGGCGCAGCACATTGGCCGCTCTGATCAGCGCCGGCCGGTCCCGTGTCGGCACCTCGAAGCCGCCGTGCCGGAAGGTGAGCCCGGCGCGTTGGTACGGCTTCGCGGCGGCGACGCGGGCCGGGTCGATCTCGACGCCGACGACCTCGCACCGCGGTTCGGCGGTGCGCAGCCGTTGGAGCAGCTCCACGGCGGTCCAGGGGGCCGCCCCGTACCCGAGGTCGACGGCGAGGGGGACCGCGGCGCTGCGGCGCAGGGCGGGGCCGTGCGTCGCGGCGATCCAGCGGTCCATGCGGCGCAGCCGGTTCGGGTTGGTCGTCCCGCGGGTCGCGGTGCCGACGGGGCGATTCATGTCACCGAGGGTAAGCGTTCGCGCCGCGGGCCCCTGAGACCGGCCGCCCGGCCCGTTCCGGTCCGCCTAAACGGCAATGATTTGGCAAAGTGGGAGCAGCCGGGAAATGGAAGTGTCCGCTCCGCTGTTGTGCAGGCGTGCGGGACCTCAGCCCCGCAGTTTGTCGTGCCCGCAGCGAGAGGACCGCCGACGTGAGCCAGTACGTCTCCCGCCTCGGCAGCAGCCGGATGGCGCCCCGCCTCCGGTTCCCCGGCGGCCCCCGCAAGCCGCGCAGGGTCGCGATGCTCAGCGTCCACACCTCGCCGCTGCACCAGCCGGGCACGGGCGACGCGGGCGGCATGAACGTCTACATCGTCGAGCTCGCCAAGCGGCTCGCGGCCATCAACATCGAGGTCGAGATCTTCACCCGGGCAACCACCGGCGGTCTGCAGCCGGTCGTCGAGCTCGCCCCCGGCGTCCTCGTCCGGCACGTCGACGCGGGCCCCTACGAGGGCCTGGCCAAGGAGGACCTGCCGCCCCAGCTGTGCGCCTTCACGCACGGTGTCATGCAGGCGTGGGCCGGCCACCGCCCCGGGCACTACGACCTCGTCCACTCGCACTACTGGCTCTCCGGCCACGTCGGCTGGCTCGCCGCCGAACGCTGGGGCGTCCCCCTCGTCCACGCCATGCACACCATGGCCAAGGTCAAGAACGCCGCGCTCGCCGAGGGCGACACCCCCGAGCCCCCCTCCCGCGTCATCGGCGAGACCCAGATAGTGGGCGCCGCGGACCGGCTGATCGCCAACACGGCGGAGGAGGCCGACGAACTCGCCCGCTTCTACGACGCCGACCCGGCGAAGGTCGCCGTCGTCCACCCGGGCGTCAACCTCGACGTCTTCCGGCCGGACGACGGGCGGGCCGCGGCACGGGCGAGGCTCGGGCTGCCGCAGGACGCGTTCATCCCGCTGTTCGCGGGCCGCATACAGCCGCTCAAGGCCCCCGACGTCCTGCTGCGCGCCGTCGCGCTGCTGCTGGAGCGCGACCCGTCCCTGCGTCACCGCATCCATGTGCCCGTCGTCGGCGGCCCCAGCGGCAGTGGACTGGCCAAGCCCGAGGGGCTGCAGAAGCTCGCCGCCCGGCTCGGTATCGCGGACGTCGTCCACTTCCGGCCCCCGGTCGGGCAGGTGCGGCTCGCGGACTGGTTCCGGGCCGCGTCCGTCCTGGTCATGCCCTCGTACAGCGAGTCCTTCGGGCTGGTGGCGATCGAGGCCCAGGCGGCCGGCACCCCGGTCGTGGCCGCCGCGGTCGGCGGGCTGCCGGTGGCCGTGCGCGACGAGGAGACGGGCTTCCTGGTCCCCGGTCACGACCCCGCCCACTACGCGGACGTCCTGGCGAGCTTCGTGCGCGACCCGTCGCTGACCGACCGCATGGGCGCGGCCGCCGCCCGGCACGCGCAGTCCTTCGGCTGGGGCACGGCGGCGTCGGCGACGGCGGACGTGTACACGGCGGCGATGTACGAGCACCGCCACCGCACGCGGGCCCATCACCACTGACGTACGCTCCCAGCATGGCTGACGCAGAGCGCGCGATGCAGGTCATCGAGCAGACCCTGAAGGACGCGGAACTCGAATGGGAGAGCCCGGACACGGGCTCGTACGTCGTCAAACTCCCCGGCACCCGCAAGCTGTCGACGACCTGCTCCCTCCTGGTCGGCAGGCACTCGCTCTCCGTCAACGCCTTCGTCATCCGCCACCCCGACGAGAACGACGCGGCCGTCCACCGCTGGCTGCTGGAGCGCAACCTCAAGCTGTACGGGGTCAGTTACGCCGTCGACCGGCTCGGCGACATCTATCTCGTCGGCAAACTGCCGCTGTCGGTGGTCACTCCCGAGGAACTGGACCGGCTGCTCGGGTCGATCCTGGAGGCGGCGGACGGCTCCTTCAACACGCTCCTCGAACTGGGCTTCGCGAGCGCGATCCGCCGTGAGTACGCGTGGCGCGTGTCACGCGGCGAATCGACGCGCAACCTGGACGCGTTCACGAACCTGACCCAGCGGCCCGCCGACTGATCCCGCAGACACCTCCACGCTTCGTCTGACCCACCTTCATTCCCGGTGCACACGGCCCTGCCCGTGCACCGGGACGCCGTGGCATGCTCACCGCCGACGCAGACATGAACGGCGTTCATGCCGCGAGGGCTCGCACGACAACCTGATCGAGGACTTCACCGTCGCGCAGCGCACGGTCCCCGCGCCCGCCGGGACCCAGCTGCACGGCATCAACGTGGAGGGTCTGTCGAGCCACAACGTCTGGTCGCGGGGCGTGATGGAGATGGGCACCTTCGACACCCACCGCGGGGTGCCGTTCGCCAACGTCCGCACCGACATCACGGTGAACAACACCGGCAGGCACGGCGGCGACGCCGGCGCGGGACCGCTGTACGGGGCGCGCTTTACGCACTGGAACGTGACCGTCACCAACGAGCGCGCCGGACTGGTCAGGATCGGCGGGGTCGCCCCATACAGCGCGACCGTCGCGATCAGTACGGTGCGCGAGTTCGACCAGATCGACGTGCCGGACTTCGCGGGGGATCTCCGCACCCGGCTCGAGGCGTACGGCTCTCCGGGCGGCGTGCGCCCCGCGAACCTCTACGAGGCCCAGCGCGAACTGCGCTGGTGACAACCCGTCTCTCCGGCCGGTGCACCGCCCGCATGCGGGACGCGCCGACCGGAGGGACGATCGCCCTCGGCGGGCGGCTGTCCGACATCGGCGGCCCTCGGCTGAGCACGCGGGTGACGGGCCGGTCGGCGCAGGAGGGACCGCCGCCCGGTTGAGGCCCGGGCGAGACCTCAGGCCTCGACGGCCTCGGCCTTCTCGGAGGCGGTCTCCGAAGCCTCGGGCCGGGCGTTCTCGGCCAGCGCCCGGCGCAGCAGGAGTGTGTACCCGGCCGCCGCGACGCAGCCCACGGCCGCACAGCCGATCCACAGGACGTCCGGGCCGGGGCCGTCGACCACCCAGCCGGCCAGGATCGGCGCGACGAATCCGGCGACCGCCCAGGACATGCCCATCACACCCTGGTAGCGGCCGCGGGCGTGCTCGGGGGCCAGGCGGGCCGTCGCGGCCGCGTTGGTCGGCACGTGCACCATTTCGCCGACGGTCCACACCACCACGGTGGCCGCGAACAGCAGAGGCGTGCCGGCCAGTGCCGTCACTCCCGTACCGGCGGCGAAGAGCAGCGAGGAGACGGTGAGCAGCGCGGCCGGCGAACGCTTCTCGGTGATCCTGTTGACCAGCAGCTGGAACGCGACGATCACCACCCCGTTGACCGCGATGACCATGCCGTACGCGTCGGCCGACAGGCCCTCGCCCGCCATGGTCAGCGGCAGACCCACCCAGGGGGCGGTGAAGATCAGGCAGACGAGCAGATTGAGCAGGACCAGCGTCCTGAAGGGTGCGTCCTTCAGGACGTCGAGCACGGTCAGCCGCTCGTCCTCAGGGGCGCCCGCGACGGCGTCGGACCGCTTCTCGGGGCGGGTCTCCGGCAGCCGCAGGAAGACGATCAGCGCGCACAGCGCGGTGGCGAGGGCGTCGACCACGAACAGGGTCCGGTAGCCGAGGAAGATCGCGGCGCCGCCGCCGAGGGCGGCGATGGCGAAGCCGAGGTTGAGCGCCCAGTAGTTCAGCGCGTAGGCCCGGCGCAGCCCGGACTCGGGCACGAGGTCGGCGATGGTGGCGCTGATCGCGGGCCGTACGGCCTGCATCGCCACGCCCATCAGCAGCACCACGACCGCGATGCCCCAGGCGCTGGTCACCACGGCGAGCGCGGCGGCGCACGCGCCGCCGGCCAGGTGCATGGAGATCATCGTGGGGCGCCGGCCCCACCGGTCGGTCAGCATGCCGCCCAGCGGCGACCCGGCGACGCCGCCGAGTCCGTGCAGCGCGACGACAAGGCCCGCGTACCACGCGGAGTAGCCCAGTTCCTGGGTCAGATAGAGCGACAGGAAGGTGAGGACGAAAGCGCCGGTACGGTTCACCAGCGTCGAGGTCCACAGCCACCAGAAGCCCCCGGGCAGCCCCGAGACGGTTCCGCGCAACGCGCGTCTGAACGAGGCGACGGACATGGCGGAGACCCCCCGGGGTGTAAGCGGCTCAAGCGGCATCCGTAACTTACTGAGCCGCGCCTCGGCGCTGCCACTCATTTGACGGCGACCGTCAATCGAGTCCGCTCCTCGGTCACCCGCGCGGGTGGCGCGGGCCGTCGATTAGGCTCGGGCCCATGGCCGACGCACCGTACAAGCTGATCCTCCTCCGCCACGGCGAGAGCGAATGGAACGCGAAGAACCTGTTCACCGGCTGGGTGGACATCAACCTCACGGAGAAGGGCGAGAAGGAGGCAGTCCGCGGCGGTGAGCTGCTCAAGGACGCCGGCCTGCTCCCCGACGTTCTCCACACCTCGCTCCAGAAGCGGGCCATCCGCACCGCGCAGCTCGCGCTGGAGGCCGCGGACCGCCACTGGATCCCGGTCCACCGCTCATGGCGCCTGAACGAGCGCCACTACGGCGCACTGCAGGGCAAGGACAAGGCCCAGACCCTGGCCGAGTTCGGCGAGGAGCAGTTCATGCTCTGGCGCCGCTCGTACGACACCCCGCCGCCGGTCCTCGCCGACGACAACGAGTTCTCGCAGGCCAACGACGCCCGCTACGCGACGATCCCGAGCGAGCTGCGCCCGCGCACCGAGTGCCTCAAGGACGTCGTCGAGCGCATGCTGCCGTACTGGTACGACGGCATCGTCCCCGACCTGCTGGCCGGCCGCACGGTCCTGATCGCCGCCCACGGCAACAGCCTGCGCGCGCTGGTCAAGCACCTCGACGGCATCTCCGACGCCGACATCGCGGGCCTGAACATCCCGACGGGCATCCCGCTGGTCTACGAGCTCGACGCCGACTTCAACCCGATCACCCGGGGCGGCACCTACCTCGACCCGGACGCGGCGGCGGCGGCGATCGAGGCCGTGAAGAACCAGGGCAAGAAGAAGTAAGCACGCACATCCGAGCCCCCGGCCTCGGCGACCTCGTCGCCGAGGCCGGGGGCTTCGTGTCCCTGCTGCCCGCTACTGCGGACGGCGGCAGTCGTGCCTGTACCTCGGGGCACCCGGGACCGGGCGCCCCGGTTGCTGCCGCCGCGGACGTACATCGCGGCACCGTACGCGTCGCCGTGCCGGCGCTCCGGAAGGCGGAAGTCCCGCCCCCCTTCTCCTGGGGCGGGACCTACTCCGCGTGCCGCCGTCGTCGGCTACCCGCAGCAGCCGCCGCACTGGCAGGGCGCGCCCGACTGGCAGCCGCAGCCGCAGCCCGAGCCGCACCCGCAGGCGCCGAGAACGGGCAGGAAGACGACTTCGACGGAGCTCGCTTCCTGCGGGGAGTCGGTCACGGGGGACTCGGCCATGGGTGCCTCCTCATGGGCGCGCGCTGCCGCGCGCACGCATCACCGGCATACGGAAATGCCGCCTTCGCCCATTGCACGCCCGGCAGGCCCGGCGCATCAACGGCGCACATGCGCAAGCGCCCCCCAGCGCGCCGCGGATGCCGCCACGCGCCCTCGACTACGCGCCCTCGACGGCGGTCTGCTGCTGGAGCTCGTCCGCGTGCTCGCCCGTCACCAGGTACACCACGCGCTTCGCCACCGACACCGCGTGGTCCGCGAAACGCTCGTAGTAGCGGCCGAGCAGCGTCACGTCCACGGCCGTCTCGATGCCGTGCTTCCAGCGGTCGTCCATCAGGTGCTGGAAGAGCGTGCGGTGCAGCAGGTCCATCTCGTCGTCGTCCTGCTCCAGCTGGAGCGCCAGGTCGACGTCCTTGGTGATGATGACCTCCGCCGCCTTCGCCATCAGGCGCTGCGCCAGCTGACCCATCTGCAGAATCGTCGCGTGCAGGTCGTTCGGCACCGCGCGGTTCGGGAAGCGCAGCCGCGCCAGCTTCGCCACGTGCTGCGCGAGGTCGCCCGAGCGCTCCAGGTCGGCGCTCATCCGCAGCGAGGTCACCACGATCCGCAGATCCGTCGCGACCGGCTGCTGCCGGGCCAGGAGGGCGATCGCACGCGCCTCCAGGTCGTGCTGGAGGTCGTCGACCTTCTGGTCGGCGGCGATCACACTCTCGGCCAGCTTGAGGTCGGCGTCGAGCATGGCCGTCGTGGCGCGCCCGATCGCCGACCCGACCAGCCGGGCCATCTCGACCAGGCCCTCGCCGATCGAGTCCAGTTCCTCGTGGTACGCGTCACGCATTGGGTGTCCCTCTCTTGATGCGACCGGGTCCGGGTGGGGCTCCGAACCCCCACGCTCCCACGTTCGGCCCTGTAGTGGTCCGAACGCTCCCCCGCAAATGAACCACCACTTTCCCCTTGGTGAACTCTGAGCGACGACTGTTCGAGGTGCCACCCGTTTGGCTGGGAGAGTGTCCGGGACCCCGCATAACCTGGGATGCATGGACGTGAACGCGGCGGTCGCCGCAGCGGCAGCGATCGCCGGTCTTTGCACCGGCGTCATCGCGGTGCTGGCGTTCCGCTGGAGCGAGCGGGAACAGAAGCGCCCCACCCGCACCTCGCTCCACACCGATGCCGTGCTGCCGCCCGGCGTCGACACCGTGCTGTCCGTCCTCCGTTCCTCCGCGGTCGTCCTGGACGAGTCCGACTCGGTCGTCAAGGCCAGCTCCGCGGCGTACGCACTCGGTCTGGTCCGCGGCGGAAAGCTCGCCGTCGAACCGATGCTGCACATGGCTCGTGACACCCGCCGCGACGGCGAGATACGGCAGGTCGAGCTGGACCTGCCCCGCCGCGGCACCGGCCGCGGCGAGGCCCTGGCCGTTTCCGCCCGCGTCGCCCCGCTCGGCTCGCGCCTCGTCCTCCTCCTCGTCGAGGACCTCACCGAGGCACGACGGATAGAGGCGGTGCGGCGCGACTTCGTCGCCAACGTCAGCCATGAGCTCAAGACCCCGGTCGGCGCGCTCTCCCTGCTCTCCGAGGCGGTCATGGACGCCTCGGACGACCCCGAGGCGGTCATGCGCTTCGCCGGCCGCATGCAGATCGAGGCGACCCGGCTCACCAACCTCGTACAGGAGCTCATCGACCTCTCCCGGGTCCAGAACGACGACCCCCTGGAGGACTCCGAGCCCGTGCGCGTGGACGAACTGGTCGCCGAGGCCATCGACCGCTCCCGGCACACCGCGTCCACCAAACAGATCACCATGGCCTCGGGCGGCACCGCCGACCTCAGCATCTGGGGAAACCGCGGCCAGCTCGCCGCCGCCCTCGGCAACCTCGTCGAGAACGCGGTCAACTACTCACCGGCCCGTACGCGCGTCGGCATCTCCGCCCGCCGGGTCAGCGCGCCCGGGGGCGACCTCATCGAGATCGCCGTCACCGACCAGGGCATCGGTATCTCCGAGAAGGACCGCGAGCGGATCTTCGAGCGGTTCTACCGCGTCGATCCCGCCCGCTCCCGTGCCACCGGAGGCACCGGCCTGGGCCTTGCCATCGTCAAGCACGTGGCCGCCTCGCACGGCGGGGAGGTCACGGTGTGGAGCTCCGAGGGACAGGGCTCCACGTTCACCCTGCGGCTGCCCGAGGCGGGCGCCGCGCGGGACCGCGCCACCACCACCGGCCCGGATCGCCTCGACGAGGACGACGACCGGCCTTACGACACCGATCCGAACAGTGAAATTCCTGCCCCGGAGGTCCTTCCGTGACCCGAGTGCTCGTCGTCGAGGATGAGGAATCCTTCAGCGACGCCCTGTCCTACATGCTCCGCAAGGAGGGCTTCGAGGTCGCCGTGGCGACCACGGGTCCCGAGGGTCTCGACGAGTTCGAGCGCAATGGCGCCGACCTCGTGCTCCTCGACCTGATGCTGCCCGGCCTGCCCGGTACCGAGGTCTGCCGCCAGCTGCGCGGCCGCTCGAACGTCCCGGTCATCATGGTGACCGCGAAGGACAGCGAGATCGACAAGGTCGTCGGGCTGGAGATAGGAGCCGACGACTACGTGACCAAGCCCTTCTCCTCGCGGGAGCTGGTCGCCCGCATCCGCGCGGTGCTGCGCCGCCGCGGTGAGCCGGAGGAGGTCACCCCCGCCGCCCTTGAGGCCGGCCCCGTCCGGATGGACGTGGACCGCCACGTCGTCACCGTCTCCGGCGGCAAGGTCGACCTGCCGCTGAAGGAGTTCGACCTGCTGGAGATGCTGCTGCGCAACGCGGGCAGGGTCCTGACCCGTATGCAGCTCATCGACCGGGTCTGGGGCGCGGACTACGTCGGCGACACCAAGACCCTCGACGTCCACGTCAAGCGCCTGCGCGCCAAGATCGAGCCGGACCCGGGGGCCCCGCGCTACCTGGTGACGGTCCGCGGCCTGGGCTACAAGTTCGAGCCGTAGACCGCGGAACGAGCGGAACGCGTACGACCGGCGCCACAGGCGCGCCGAGCGCGGCCGGCACACATGCCGGGAAGGGCGCCCACCGAGATCGGTGGGCGCCCTTCCCGTACGCCTGGTGCGCGGTGTGTCAGTGACCCGAGCCGTGGGACGCGGACGCCGAGTCCGACGGGGACGCCGCCTCGCCGCCCGCGGCCTCGCGCTGCTGGTCGGAGACGGCCGGAGAGCCCGACGGGGAACCGGCCGGAGAGCCCGACGGCGACGGCGCGGCCGGCTGCTCGGCCGTCGGCTTCGGCGACGAGGACGGGCCGAAGCCCGCGTAGTAGCCGGTGGCCGGGACGACGAACGTCACCATCTTCACGTCGCCGGTCTCGCTGAAGCGGAAGACGACCTCCTGCGTGTCGCCGTTCCTCACCGCCTCGTGGCCGCCCGCGATCACGGCGGACGCGTTGCCCTTGCCGCCGATGATCACCGAGCCGCCGGCCGGGACCGTGATCGGGCCCGAACCCTGGGCCGCCTTGAGCGCGACCTTCGCGTCGGAGCCCGGGAGCGTGATCGAGTCGAGGGTCTGCTTCTGGGTGCCCTCGTTGAAGACCGTGACGCTGACGGCCGCCGCGCCCTCGGGCTGCGTGATGACGGTCGCGTTCTGGAGCTTGAGGTCGTCGACGGCCGTCGCGGCGTTGTCCGGCCTGACGCCGAGGGTCTGCGCGTCGTTGCCCGCACCGCAGGCGGAGAGCGAGGCGATCGAGAAGACGATGGCAGCGCCGGCGAGGGCACCGCGTCGAAGGCTGCTGCTCACGGCGGCGGCTTCTCCTTGGACGTACGGACTGTTGGTTGGCTGTCACCGGCCTGTGGCGTCAGCTCGCGCTCAGGTTACCGAGCCGCAGGTCGCGCCCCGCACCCGACCCGCCCTTTGCCCGCGCGGCCCGCGTACCGGGGGTCGCGGGGCAGCGGCGGCAGCATGCTTTCGGACTTCGGACGGCTGCCCCGATCATGCCGATACGCACGCCGTTCACATAACGCCGGTGATCAATTTCCCGGGCGGCCATGCTTTCCTTACGAATAGCCCGAAGTGATCAATTGTGGATTCTGCGCCGCCAGGGCCGTACGGGTGACCGATCCTCGAACGGACTACATGAACTCGGCCATCGAGAACCCGGCAAATCAGGACGTTCAACCCCTTGGAAGGGGGGTGTGCGGTGTGTAACGTGTGCGTTTCTGTGTGCCCGCGCAGCCGCTCCGACCTGCGAATACCCCCCTCCGCAAGCCGTCCGCAGCACGTTCGTGTCGCTGTTGTCAAGCCCCGAGATATGCCCTGACCTGCGAAAACGCCATTCAGAAGAAGCTGTATCCGTGTTACCCTGGATAGCCACGGAAGGGGTACCTGTCACATGACGTTCAAGGTTGGCGACACCGTGGTCTATCCCCATCACGGGGCCGCGCTGATCGAGGCCATCGAAACTCGCCAGATCAAAGGCGTGGACAAGACCTACTTGGTGCTCAAGGTCGCCCAGGGCGACCTGACGGTTCGCGTACCGGCGGACAATGCGGAGTTCGTCGGCGTTCGCGATGTGGTCGGTCAGGACGGGCTCGACCGGGTCTTCGAGGTTCTTCGCGCACCTTACGCGGAGGAGCCGACGAACTGGTCCCGGCGCTACAAGGCAAATCTCGAGAAGCTCGCCTCCGGCGATGTCATCAAGGTCGCCGAAGTAGTACGTGACCTGTGGCGGCGAGAGCGTGAGCGCGGGCTTTCCGCCGGTGAGAAGCGGATGCTCGCAAAGGCGCGCCAGATCCTGGTGAGCGAGCTCGCCCTCGCGGAGAACACCAATGAGGACAAGGCCGAGGCCCTGCTCGACGAGGTCCTCGCGTCCTGACGCACGATTGATGCCGCGGTGCCCGCTGACACGCTGGACGATCCAGCCTGTCGCCGGGCGCTGCGGCATGTTCGTCCACGAGTGTCATGTCGACGTCTCCCGTCGACCACCGCCGCTCGCACATCACACCGTGCGCTGTTGTGGTGTGCCGGGCCCGGGCGGCTGGCGCAGACCAGTGGTCACGGAAGGGTCCGGTCAAGGCGTCGCGCCCGGCACTCCCCCCACCTGACGGCCGGGGGCATGCCCAGGCCATACCCATGTCGGCCGAGGAAACAAACCTGCGGGAGTGCAACCGATGCCAGACCAACCGCGCCCCTACCGCACCGCAGCCGTGATCCCGGCCGCCGGCCGGGGCGTGCGCCTCGGACCGGGCGCCCCCAAGGCCCTGCGCGCGCTGAACGGCACGCCCATCCTGGTCCACGCCGTCCGCGCCATGGCCGCGTCCCGCGCCGTCTCCCTCGTCGTCGTCGTGGCGCCGCCGGACGGCGCCGCCGACGTCAAGCGCCTCATGGACGCCCACGCCCTGCCCGAGCGGACGGACTACCTCGTCGTCCCCGGCGGCGACAGCCGCCAGGAATCCGTACGCCTCGGGCTCGACGCCCTCCCCGACGGCATCGACATCGTCCTGGTCCACGACGCGGCGCGCCCGCTCGTGCCCGTCGACACCGTGGACGCCGTCATCGAGGCCGTGCGCGACGGCGCGCCCGCCGTCGTACCGGCGCTCCCGCTCGCCGACACCGTCAAAGAGGTCGAGCCGGCACCGGAGGGCGAACCCGAGCCGGTCGTCGCCACCCCCGCGCGAGCCCGTCTGCGCGCCGTGCAGACCCCGCAGGGCTTCGACCACGACACCCTCGTCCGCGCGCACCGCACCGTGACCGGCGACGTCACCGACGACGCCGGCATGGTCGAGCAACTCGGCCTGAAGGTCGTCGTCGTCCCCGGCCACGAAGAGGCCTTCAAGGTGACCCGGCCGCTCGACCTCGTCCTCGCCGAGGCCGTACTCGCCCGCAGGAGGGCCAACGATGGCTTCTGAGCCGCTGAACCTCCCCCTCGTCGGCATCGGTACTGATGTGCACGCCTTCGAGAAGGGCCGCGAACTGTGGTGCGCGGGTCTGCTCTGGGAGGACGCCGACGGATACGGGCTCGCCGGCCACTCGGACGGTGACGTCGCCGCGCACGCCGCCTGCGACGCCCTGTTCTCCGCCGCCGGCATCGGCGACCTCGGCGCCCACTTCGGCACCTCCCGGCCCGAGTGGTCCGGCGCCTCCGGCGCCACCCTTCTCGCGGAGGCCGCGCGGATCGTGCGTGCCGAGGGATTCGAGATCGGCAATGTCTCCGTTCAGGTGATCGGCGTGCGGCCGAAGATCGGAAAGCGGCGCGACGAGGCGCAGAAGGCGCTCTCGGCCGCCGCGGGCGCCCCCGTCTCCGTGTCCGGCACCACCACCGACGGGCTCGGTCTGACCGGACGGGCCGAGGGGCTCGCCGCCGTCGCGACCGCGCTCATCGTGCGGAGAGGCTGAATCCGTTTCCCGGGCGATATCACAAGTTGCCCCGCGAACCCCACAGGGGGCGCGGGGCACTGCCATCCGCCCACTACCCTTGATGCGTGACTATTCGCCTGTACGACACCAGCGCCCGGCAGATCCGTGACTTCACCCCCCTCGTGCCGGGTTGCGTCTCGATCTACCTGTGTGGCGCCACCGTGCAGGCCGCACCGCACATCGGGCACATCAGGTCGGGCCTCAACTTCGACATCATGCGCCGCTGGTTCGAGTACCGCGGCTACGACGTGACGTTCATCCGCAACGTCACGGACATCGACGACAAGATCATCAACAAGTCGGCCGAGCAGAACAGGCCCTGGTGGTCCATCGGTTACGCGAACGAGCGCGCCTTCAACGACGGCTACGAGGCACTCGGCTGCCTCCCGCCCACCTACGAACCGCGCGCCACCGGCCACGTCACCGAGATGGTCGAGATGATGCGCGGCCTCATCGAGCGCGGCCACGCGTACGAGGCGGACGGCAGCGTCTACTTCGACGTGCGCTCCTTCCCCGACTACCTGGCGCTGTCCAACCAGGACATCGACGACCTGCGCCAGCCCGCCGAGGAAGGCATCACCGGCAAGCGCGACCCGCGCGACTTCGCCATGTGGAAGGCGACCAAGCCGGGCGAGCCCGACTGGGAGACGCCCTGGGGACGCGGCCGCCCCGGCTGGCACCTCGAGTGCTCGGCCATGGCCCACAAGTACCTGGGCTCCGCGTTCGACATCCACGGCGGCGGCCTCGACCTGATCTTCCCGCACCACGAGAACGAGATCGCCCAGGCCAAGGCCTTCGGCGACGACTTCGCCGCGTACTGGGTGCACAACGCCTGGGTCACCATGAGCGGCGAGAAGATGTCCAAGTCGCTCGGCAACTCGGTGCTCGTCAGCGAGATGGTCAAGAACTGGCGCCCCATCGTCCTGCGTTACTACCTCGGCACCCCGCACTACCGCTCGATGATCGAGTACAGCGAGGAGGCACTGCGGGAGGCCGAGTCCGCGTTCGCCCGCATCGAGGGCTTCGTGCAGCGCGTCGTGGAGAAGGCGGGGGGCGTCGTCGCGCCCGCCGACGAGGTGCCGCTCGCGTTCGCCGAGGCCATGGACGACGACCTCGGGGTGCCGCAGGCCCTCGCGATCGTCCACACCACCGTCCGCCAGGGCAACTCCGCCCTGGCCGCCGACGACAAGGAAGCCGCCGTGGCCCGCCTCGCCGAGGTCCGTGCCATGCTCGGCGTCCTCGGCCTCGACCCGCTCGACGAACGCTGGGCGGGCGAGGGCGACCGCGGCGACGACCTCCACGGCGTGGTCGACTCCCTGGTGCGCCTGGTGCTGGAGCAGCGCGAGGCCGCCCGCTCCCGCAAGGACTGGGCCACCGCCGACGCCATCCGCGACCAGCTCGGCCAGTCCGGGCTCGTCATCGAGGACAGCCCCGACGGACCCCGGTGGACCCTCGGGCCCCGCTGAGCCACAGGCGCGATGTGCCGCCCGGAGCGCCGGGCGGCACACTTCCTTACGTACACACATTTGTTTGAGCGAGCTTTACAGAAACAGGTAGGTCATGGCCGGGAACAGCCAGCGCAGGAACCGCCGCACGTCCAACAAGAAGGGCGCGCAGGTCGGCAGCGGTGGCAAGCGGCGCCGCTCACTCGAGGGCAAGGGGCCGACGCCGCCCGCCTCCGCCCGCAAGGGACACGTCAAGAACCGCCTCGCCAACGCCAAGGCCAAGCAGGCCCAGCGCCGTCCCGTGGCCCGCCGCGGCGGCAAGGGCGCCTCGGAGATGGTCGTCGGCCGCAACCCGGTCTTCGAGGCGCTGCGCGACGGCGTGCCCGCCTCCACGCTCTACGTGCAGCAGTTCATCGACAACGACGAGCGCGTCCGCGAGGCGCTCCAGCTCGCCACCGGCCGCGGCAACATCAACATCATGGAGGCGCCGCGCCCCGAGCTCGACCGCATGACGAACGGGCTCAACCACCAGGGCCTGGTCCTCCAGGTCCCGCCGTACGAGTACGCCCACCCCGAGGACCTCGCGGCCGCCGCCTTCGACGACGGCGAGGACCCGCTGATCGTCGCGCTCGACGGCGTGACCGACCCGCGCAACCTCGGCGCGGTCGTCCGCTCCGTATCGGCGTTCGGCGGCCACGGCGTCGTCGTGCCCGAGCGCCGGGCGGCCGGCATGACCGCCGGCGCCTGGAAGACCTCGGCCGGCACGGCCGCGCGCACGCCGGTCGCGCGCGCCACCAACCTGACCCGCGCACTGGAGTCGTACCAGAAGGCCGGTCTCACCGTCGTCGGCCTCGCCGCCGACGGCGACACCGAGGTCGGCGAGCTGGAGGCGCTCGGCGGCCCGGTCGTGATCGTGGTCGGCAGCGAGGGCAAGGGCCTGTCCCGCCTGGTCGGCGAGACCTGCGACCACCTGGTCCGCATCCCGATGCCCGGCGGCGCGGAGTCCCTCAACGCGGGCGTCGCCGCGGGCGTCGTGCTCTACGAGGCGGCCAAGCGACGCTGACTCTGTGGTTGCTGTCCGGGGTGGTTTCCTCGGGGCGGGCCGGGCCTCCGCGCCCCGGAACGTCGGGGCCGCCCCGGGAACGCAAGCGTTCCCAGGGCGCGTCCCTATCGGGCAGACCCGGTACAGCGCGGTCGAAAAGGCTCAAGAGGAGCGCTTGACGGGTCTCGGACAGATCGGGCTTGTCGGGGCCGTGCCCTAAACACACATCACTCGGTTAGATGAGTGTGGACACCAGAACGCCCCGGTCCGGGTTCGATGATCAGCCTGCGCTGAGCATGGTCAAGGTGGACTGCGATCCCGCGCAGGTCATCGTCAACCACGCCAGCTTCCGGGTGCGGCTCGCCCAGAGCGCGCGCCCCGCACGTGGCTTGGCGGACACCGCACGGCTCGCCTCCGTCGGCGCGGGCGCCGCGCGGCGCAGGGCACCCGTCGTGTGGAGCGGCAGGTCAGCCCCCGGGGACTCCGGCGCGACCGGCCTCCTCCAGGCCGTGCGCAACTCCACCCTGGAGCACGACCCGTACAACTCCGGCGCCACCCAGGTCATGCCGCGCGTCGACCTCGGCGGCGACACCGTGCAGTACCCCGCTGTCACCGACGCACGACCCCTGCTGCCGCCCATGCGCCAAGCCGTCGGCGCCTACGACTCGTACGACTCCGACAGCCAGGGCGGCCAGGGCGGTCAGGACACGTACAGCAGGGACACGTACGGCTCGGACACGTACGGCCCGGACACGTACGGCACGGACCCGTACGGCCACAGCATGTACGATCCGGGGCCGTACACCGAGATCTCGCCCGCCGCCCACGCGCCCGCCAGCCACCGGCCCGCCGGCGACCCCACACGGCACGCCTACTACCCCGGCCGCCGCCTGAACCTCGGCGTGGTGCTCCTGCCGCTGCGCGTGTTCCTCGGACTGATCTCCGTGTACGCCGGCATGGGCAAGCTCTGCGACCCCGTCTACTTCGACGGCGGCCACCGCGGCTCCCTGGTCAAGTGGCTGAGCTCGCTCCACCCCTGGGCACTGGCCGAGCCCCTGCGCGACTTCGCTCTCGCCCACCCCGTCGGCGCCGGACTCACCGTCGCCTTCCTCCAAGTCGTCGTCGGCGTCCTCACCGTCCTCGGCCTGTGGCAGCGCGTCGCCGCCGTCGTCGGCGCGCTGCTGTCCTCGGTGCTGATCCTCACCGTCAGCTGGCGGACCGTCCCCGTCTACGACGCCCCCGACTTCATCTTCCTCGCCGCCTGGTCCCCGCTGATCATCGCGGGCGCCCCCGTCTACTCCGTCGACGGACGCCTCGCGGGCGAGGCCTGGCGCACCCTCGGCCCGCGCTCCGACATCTGGGACCTGCGCCGCCGCGTCCTGTGCCGCGGCGGACTCGTCGCCGCCGTCGTCGTCGGCCTCACCATGCTCGTCGGCTCCATGCTCGGCGGAGCCGTCCGCTCCACCGAGATCGTCACCGTCCCCGGCCCCGGCCAGAACCCCAGCAACCACCTGCCCGGCGCCTCGCTCCCGCAGGAATCGAGCATCGAGCGCAGCTCCTCGAGCCCGCGCCAGGACAGGCCGTCCCCGTCCGCCAGCCGCTCAGGCACGCCCACCTCCACGACCTCCGCACCCGCCGAGGACACCGTCCGCGAGACCGTCCCGGCCGACGGCGTCCCCAGCCAGACCCAGGGCACCGGCCAGCAGCCCCCCACGGGCTCCCGGCCCGCCCCGCCGCCCACCAGCGCCGGCCCCACGTCCAGCGGCGGCACCGGCTCCGGCGGCACCTCCGGCGGCACCTCGGGCGGCACGACCGGAGGCTCCGGCGGAGGCAGCGGCGGCAGCGGCGGCTCCGGAAGCGGCGCCGTCATCGGCGGCCTGCTGGGCTGAGACCGCACACACCAGGAGGGCGGCCACCGGAAACGTCCGGTGACCGCCCTCCCGCAACGGTTCCCCGCCTGCCCGCGCCGCCTGCAGACGCCGGCTCAGCGCACCTGCGAAGCGAGCTCCTTCGCGGCCTCCGTCAGATCCTTCGCCGTGTCGATCGCCCGCCAGTACGCCCCCTGCGGCAGCGGGAAGCCCGCCAGCCGCCGCTCACGCGCCAGCCGCGGAAACGTCGTGCGCTCGTGGTCGCCGACGTCCGGCAGCAGCCCCGTGAACGCCGCCGAGAACACGTACACGCCCGCGTTGATCAGATACGGCGACGGCGGCGACTCGATGAAGTCCGTGATGTGCCCGAACGCGTCCGTCTCCACCGCGCCCCACGGGATCCGCGGACGCGCCAGCGCCAGCGTCGCCGTCGCATCGCGCTCCTCGTGGAACGCCGCCATCTCCCGCAGCGAGAACCGCGTCCAGATGTCACCGTTCGTCGCGTACCACGGCTCTTCAGGATGCGGCAGGCTCTCCGCCGCGTACTTCAGACCGCCGCCACGGCCCAGCGGCTCCGTCTCCACCACCGTCGTGACCCGCAGCGGCAGATCGGCGCTCTCCAGCCACTTCTGGAGCACCTCGGCGAGATGGCCGCACGAGACCACCGCATCGGTCACGCCCTCCGCGGCCATCCAGGCCAGCTGGTGCCCGATGATCGGCATCCCCGTACCGGGGATCTCCACCATCGGCTTCGGGCGGTCGTCGGTGTACGGGCGCAGCCGCGAGCCCTGGCCACCGGCCAGGACCACGGCCTGCGTCGGATACGTAGGCGTCTGCATGCCGTGAACGATATGCGCACCGCCGGACACGACACGGACCGGACCCGCGAGTGCGGGCCCGGTCCGTCGAACCGGTCCGTGCGGTGCGCCGGCTGCCCGCGGCGCCGGACCCTCAGTGCCCGAGCGCCTGCTGCTGGACGCCCGTGGCGAAGGAGGTGTCGCAGACGGGCCGCGAGAACCGCTGCGCGCGCGTGGGCCCGTAACGGTCCACGGCGGCCCGGCCCAGGGAGCGGGCGATCGACATGCAGTGCTGGGCGAGCGACGGACGCGCCTCGACCTCGCGCTGCAGATGCGTGAGCGCGACGCCCGGGTCCTTCGCCTGCAGCTCCGTGAGGAGCCTGTCCCGCAGAACGTCCTGCGGGGCACGGGACGTGGCCCGTGTCGAGACGTGCTCGGAGGAGGCCGTGAGCATCTGCGACTTGGTGGCCTGTCCTGCCCACGGGACGGTGGAGACCGCGAGGGTTCCGGAGAGCACCAGGACGACAGGCAGAACGAGGGCGAGAGTGCGGCCGATTCGGCGGGCTGTGTGGGTCACGCGAGCGAGCGTAGCGGCCAGTAATGGTTTGGCGACATCCAGTCACTCAGGCGGGCGATGGTTCGAGGGTTCTTTTCGAATCCCACGTTGACGCACGGGGTGAAATGCTGCTGAATGCGCGAAATATGTCCGAATGTGCGAAAAGCCGGGCTCCGCACGTCGAGTGCGGAGCCCGGCCTCTGCGCCGGCGAACCGAAGCCGGCCGGCGCGTCAGTCGCTCAGGCGCTCGCCCGTCGTCGTCGAGAAGACGTGGATCTCGCCCGGACGCGGCACGACGTGCAGCTCGCTGCCCTTCTCCGGCACGCTGCGGCCGCCGACGCGGACGACCAGGTCCTTGTGCTCGCCGCCGACCTGGGCGGAGCCGTACACGTAGCCGTCGGCGCCGAGCTCCTCGACGACGTTCACGGACACGGCGAGGCCGGCCGGGGCGTCCTTGGAGAGCGTCCGGGTCTCGGCGCCGCCGTGCTCGACGACGTCGAAGTGCTCGGGGCGGACACCGACCGTCACCGTCGTGTCGCCCTTGTCGGCGGCGGCGGACAGGGCCTCGCGGGAGACCGGGACGACGCTGTTGCCGAACCTCACGCCGCCGTCGGTGATCGGGACCTCGACCAGGTTCATGGCCGGGGAGCCGATGAAGCCGGCGACGAAGAGGTTGGCCGGGCGGTCGTACATGTTGCGCGGCGAGTCGACCTGCTGGAGCAGACCGTCCTTGAGCACCGCGACGCGGTCGCCCATGGTCATGGCCTCGACCTGGTCGTGCGTGACGTACACCGTGGTGATGCCGAGACGGCGCTGGAGCGAGGCGATCTGCGTCCGCGTGGAGACACGCAGCTTGGCGTCGAGGTTCGACAGCGGCTCGTCCATGAGGAAGACCTGCGGCTCACGCACGATGGCCCGCCCCATGGCGACACGCTGGCGCTGACCACCGGAGAGCGCCTTGGGCTTGCGGTCCAGGTACTCGGTCAGGTCGAGGATCTTCGCGGCCTCTTCGACCTTCTTGCGGATCTCGCTCTTGTTGACGCCGGCGATCTTGAGCGCGAAGCCCATGTTGTCGGCGACGGTCATGTGCGGGTAGAGCGCGTAGTTCTGGAACACCATGGCGATGTCCCGGTCCTTGGGCGGCAGATGCGTGACGTCGCGGTCACCGATGCGGATGGCGCCGCCATTGACGTCCTCGAGCCCGGCGAGCATGCGCAGGGAGGTGGACTTTCCGCAGCCGGAGGGACCGACGAGGACGAGGAACTCGCCGTCCTCGGTCTGGATGTCGAGCTGGTCGACGGCGGGCTTGTCGGAACCCGGGTAGATCCGGGTCGCCTTGTCGAACGTGACAGTAGCCATGGTGAATGGCTCCCTTCACCGGCAGGAACGTGCCGGACGATCCGTTGTAGAGGGAGTGGTCCAGTCCACCCGTGGATGGACTTGCGGTGACGCTACCTGGCGATGTGGGATCTGTCAGCAGTCGGTGGGCGGGGAAATTTTCGAACCCCTCTGCGCGAGCCGCTACGGCAGAGCGGCTGACTTTTGGCCAGCGGTCCAGAGCAACGCGCTTTTTACCTGAGCCCCGGGCGGTAGAGCCACGGCTTTTTGGCCCGGCCGCTCGTGCGGCTCCGGTGCTGTCCTCGCGGACAGCTCTTCCTGCTTCGACGCCCATCGCCGGACCGGAATGGCCCTGAGGGTCACTCCCGTACGGTCTTACGCGGGCTCCACAGGCATGACGGCCGACGGCCCGTCGGTCCGTGGGTCTCACGCTGCCAGATGGACCTCTGGCAGCTCCGAAGCCTTGATCACCGGCGGCATGGGCCTGCCCGGCGGCAATGCCATCGCCACCGACCAGAACAGCCGCATCCCCTCGTCCCGAAGGTTCACCGCGGCGTTCACGTCCCGGTCGTGCAGCACGCCGCACTCCTCGCAGGTCCACTCGCGCACCGACACATCCAGCCTCGGACCCTTCGCATGGCATGCGCAGCAACGGCGGGTCGACGGGAAGAAGCGGTCCACGATCACCAGCGTGCGCCCGTACCAGGCGCACTTGTAGCGCAGTTGACGCAGCAGCTCGCCCCACGACGCATCGATGATCGACTGGTTCAGCTTCGCCTTCCTCCGCCGTCCCTTGCCCACGGCCGGGCGCAGCAGATTGGCGACGGGCAGGTCCTCCACCACGAGCACTTGGTTCTCGCGCACGAGGCGGGTCGTGAACTGATCCAACAGATCCCTGCGAACGTCGCTGATCAGCGCATACAGTCGTGCGATCCGCTCCCTCGCCTTCCCCCTGTTCCTCGAACCCTTCTCCTTGCGGTGCAGCTCCCGCTGCCGCCGGGCCAGCTCGTCCGCGTACTTCCTGAGCAGCCGGGGATGCCCCAGCTTCGAACCGTCGTCCAACGTCACCAACGTCGCCAGGCCAAGATCCAGACCCACCGCCTTCGGCTCTGTCCCACCCGGCAGAAACGCTGCAGGCAGCGGCTCGATCAGCTCTTCGACCAGCACCGACAGGAAATACCGGCCGGCCCGGTCCCGCGTCACCGTCAGCTTCACCGGCACCTCACCACGGGGAAGTGGCCGCGACCACCGCACATCGAGCGGCTCGGTCTGCTTGGCCAGCGTGACCAGCCCCGTACCGGGCCGCTCCGGATCCTCGACCCAGCGGAAGCCGGTCCGCACGTACGTCGCGGAATCCCGCGACCGGCGCTTCTTCTTCCGCTTCGGATACTTCGCCGTGCCCTTGAAGAACCGCGAGAACGCACCGTCCAGATGCCGAAGCGCCTGCTGCAACACCGCCGACGACACATCCCGCAGCCACGACGTCCCCTCCGCCCGACGCCACCCCGTCAGCGCCCGGCATGTCTCCGCGAAACCCACGGACACCTGGTGCTGCTCCCAGGCACGCGCCCGCAGGGCAAGCCCCTCGTTGTAGACCCACCGGCAGGCGCCGAAGGTCTGCTCCAGCTGCGCGGCCTGTTCCACGGTCGGATAGAAGCGGTACTGGTAGACGCGCTGCTGGGTGCCGGTTTCCTTGGCGCGGCGCCGCAAGGGAACGGCCCGGCGCTTGTGGTGCTTGCTTCGGTCGGCGATGCCCAGGGCCTCGCGCTTGATGCGCTTGGCTTCCTCGCCGACGACGCGAGCAGGTGACTCCGTCATACACCCCCTGCCGTCCGATAGTCGGAACAGAACGTCAGTCCGTTCAACGAACGTGCGGATGGGTGGTTACGGTCGACGCAAAGTTCTTCGCGAGTGGTTCGGGGCTCTGTGTAGAGTGGGAGCGCCTTCCCGCGCGGATCACACTGCGTGAAGCTGCCGCCTTAGCTCAATCGGTAGAGCGGGGTCCTTGTAAGACTCAGGTCGTCGGTTCGATTCCGACAGGCGGCTCCAACCACACACGTGTCCCGGACCCTTCAGGTCCGGGACACTTCTGTTTTGCGGGGGCGGGACATGGTGCGTATGCACAGGGAGCAGCAGGCCGTGTATCGCCGGCAGCGGGAGGCGTGCTGTCCGGCCCGGGCGTTTTCAGGCTTCGGGCGCCTGGGGGGTGCGGGCCAGTACGCCGTGGCCTCGGGTGGGGGTGTGCGGGCCCAGGGTGTGGGGGTTGATGCTGAGCGCCTCGGCGAGTTTGGGCGCGAGTTCGGATGACAGCCAGTCCCACTCGTCGTCGTCGCCGGCCTCCGCGCGGCACTGGACCTCGAAGGGCAGGGGCTCGCCGATGGTCAGTTCCTCGTCGTCGGGCTCGCCGGTGAAGGCGGCCCGGCGTACGACGTGGCCGTTCTCGGCGACGAGCCAGGCGGAGCCGTCCGACTGCGCGCCGTGGTAGTAGGCCTGGGCCTTGCCGAACCGGGCGCTGAGCTGCTCGCAGAGTGCGGGCATGTCGTCCTCGGTGGGGTCGCACCAGGCTCCTACGACGAGGGTCCAGCCGTCGAGTTCGGGGGTGACGAAGACTCTGTCGTAGCCGTGGTCCGGGTCGTGGGCGTCGTCGTCGACGGCTTCGACGGCCTGCGCGAAGTCGGTCGGGCGTGGGTCCGTGAGGCCCATCGCGTCGAGTACGGCCGCCTGGTCGCCGGTGGGGATCGCCAGCCAGTGGAGCCAGCAGGCGGTGATGGGAGTGGGGGTGTCGGCGGGCATCAGTGGCGTCCCGAGATCTTGTCGGCGAGGCGGGCGAGGGGGTCCGTCGTGGGTGTGTGGGTGGTGGATTCGCGGCGGTCCGCCGCGCGGTAGGCGGCGTAGAGGGTGTGGACGCCGAGCCAGCGCAGTGGTTCCGGTTCCCAGTTGCGGACCTTGTGGTTGACCCAGGGCAGTGAGGTCAGGTCGGTGGGGCCGGACTGGCCCGAGTCCTGCTGGATGAGGTCGCGCAGGGTGCGGGCGGCGAGGTTGGCGGTGGCGACGCCCGAGCCGACGTAGCCGCCGGCCCAGCCGAGGCCGGTGGAGCGGTCGAGGGTGACGGTGGCGCACCAGTCGCGGGGGACGCCGAGGACGCCGGACCAGGCGTGGGCGATGCCGGTGCCGGCGAGCTGGGGGAAGAAGCGTATGAGGATCTCGCGCAGGGCGTCGATGGTGGCGGGCTGGGTGCGTCCGTCGTTGTCGGTCCTGGAGCCGTAGCGGTAGGGGGCGCCGCGGCCGCCGATGGCGATGCGGTCGTCGGCGGTGCGCTGGGCGTACATGTAGGCGTGGGCCATGTCGCCGAGGGTTTCGCGTCCGGCCCAGCCGATCTCGGACCAGACGTGCTGGGGCAGGGGGTCCGTGACGATCATGGAGGAGTTCATGGGGAGCCAGGTGCGGCGGCGTCCCTTGAGGGAGGCGGTGAAGCCTTCGGTGCAGCGCAGGATGTAGGGGGCGCGGACGGTGCCGTAGGGGGTGACGGCGTGCTTGGGTCTGATCTCCGTGACGGGGGTGGACTCGTGGAGGGTGACGCCGAGGGTTTCGACGGCGGTGGCGAGGCCCTTGACCAGTTTGGCGGGGTGGAGGCGGGCGCCGTGCGGGGTCCAGCTGGAGGCGACGGCGCCGGTGATGTGGATGCGTTCGGCGGTTTCGCGGGCGCCGAGCAGGAGGCGGTCCTTCTCGCCGAAGGCGATGTCGACGGCGTGGAGGGCTTTGAGCCGGGAGAGTTGGGCGGGGGTGTGGGCGATCTCGAGGACGCCGCCTTTGTGGATGTCGGCGTCGATGCCCTCTTCGCCGGTGATGCGGATGACTTCGTCGACGGTGTCGTTCATGGCCTGCTGGAGGCGGACGGCGGCGTCGTGGCCGTGCAGGCGGGCGTAGCGGTCGCGTCCGGCGATGCCGTTGTAGAGCCATCCGCCGTTGCGTCCGGAGGCGCCGTAGCCGCAGAACTTGGCTTCGAGGACGGTGATGTTGAGGAAGGGGACGGCCTTCTTGAGGTAGTAGGCGGTCCACAGGCCGGTGTATCCGCCGCCGACGATGCAGATGTCGGCGGTGGTGTCGCCGGGCAGGGGTTCGCGGGGGGTGGGGGTGCCGTCCTGTGCGTACCAGAACGATATGCCGCCGTTGACGGTGCTCATGTCGATTGCTGCTTCCCTGCCGGTGGACGCGTTCGTGTGGCGGGAATTTACTGCTCCGGGCGGGGTTTCGCGACGTACGATCGCGGCGTGATCGACATTCCGGACGAGCTGGTCGCTTCGTTGCTGTCGTACGGGGAGGAGTCGGGGAGGGCGCTCGTCGCGGCTCTGCCCGGGCGGGCGGAGGCCTTTCTCGACAGGTGGGGGCTGCGGATCGACGGGCCGTCGATGTACGGCGGGGTGTCGCTGGTGCTGCCTGTGGTGCGTGGGGACGGTTCGCGGGCGGTGCTGAAGTTGCAGCAGCGGGACGAGGAGACCGAGGGGGAGTGGCTGGCGCTGCGTACGTGGGCCGGTGACGGGGTGGTGCGGCTGTTGGAGTGTGACGCGGACACGGGGACGCTGCTGTTGGAGAGGGTGGCTCCGGGGCGGCATCTGTCGACGGTGGCGGACGACCGGGTGGCGACGGAGGTGCTGGCCGGGTTGTTGGCGCGGTTGTCGTCGGTGGCGGCGCCGGAGGGGCTGCGCGGGCTGGGGGACGTGGCGGCGCGGATGCTGGTTCAGGTGACGGATGCGGTGTGGGAGCTGGCGGAGGAGGACGAGCGGAGGCTGCTGCGGGACTGTGCGGCGGCGGTGCGGGAGGTGGCGGGGGAGCCGGGTGACCGGCTGCTGCACTGGGACCTGCACTTCGACAACATCCTGGCGGCCGAGCGTGAGCCGTGGCTGGCGATCGATCCGAAGCCGCTCGCGGGGGATCCGGGGTTCGAGTTGCTGCCGGCGCTGTGGAACCGGTTCGACGAGGACGCTGTGCTGTGGCGTTTCGATCTGTTGACGGAGGTGCTGGGGTTGGATCGTGAGCGGGCGCGTGCGTGGACGCTGGGTCGGTTGCTGCAGAACGGGCTGTGGGAGATCGGGGACGGGGAGTGCGAGCTCGACGAGCGCCAGGTGTTCATCGCTCGGGCGCTGCTGGCACGGTAGGCGGCTGTCGGGGCAGGCTGTGTCCATGATTCGTACTGCTGTACCCGACGACGTGCCCGTGATCCATGAGATGGTCCGGGAGCTCGCGGAATACGAGAGGGCTCTGCACGAGGCGAAGGCGACCGAGGAGCAGTTGCGGGAGGCGCTGTTCGGGGAGCGTCCGGCGGCGTTCGCGCACATCGCGGAGACGGACGCGGGCGAGGTGGCCGGGTTCGCGCTGTGGTTCCTGAACTTCTCGACGTGGCGCGGGGTGCACGGGATCTATCTGGAGGACCTGTACGTGCGGCCGCGGGTGCGTGGTGGGGGTCATGGGAAGGCGTTGCTGACGGAGCTGGCGCGGATCTGTGTGGCGCGTGGCTACGAGCGCCTGGAGTGGTCGGTGCTGAACTGGAATGCCCCGTCGATCAGTTTCTACGAGTCGCTGGGTGCGAAGCCGCAGGACGAGTGGACGGTGTACCGGCTGACGGACGGGGCGCTCGCGAGTCTGGGGTCGTAGGGCGGGCCTGTCGGGTTACGGGACGAGGACGACCTTGCCGACGGTGTCGCGGGTTTCGAGGGCGCGGTGGGCCGCGGCGGCCTGGTCGAGGGGGAAGCGGGTGACGGTGGGCCGCAGTCGGCCGGCGGCTGCTTCGGTGAGGGCGCGGGTCTCGAGTGCGCGCAGGCCGCCGGCCTTTTCGAGCATGGCGGGGCCGAGGACGCCCTCGGAGGTGATGCCGCGTTCGGCGAGTTCCTGGTCGGTGAAGAGGGGGGCGGCGTCGGTCGTGATGCCCTGGCTGGACCAGCCGAAGACGATGTGTCGTCCGCCCTTGGCGAGGAGGTCGGCGGCGGCGCGGGCGGTGTCCCCGCCGACGGAGTCGTAGAGGACGGTGGCGCGGCGGTCGCCGAGGTGGGTGCGGAGGGTGTCGGGCCAGTCGGGGTGCAGGTAGTCGACGGCGAGGTCGGCGCCGCCGGCGCGGACGCGGGCGGTCTTGGCGGGGCCGCCGGCGAGGCCGATGACGGTGGCACCGGCGTTCTTGGCGTACTGGACGATCAGGGTGCCGATGCCGCCGGCCGCGGCGGGGACGATGACGGTGTCCGCGGGGCCGAGGTCGGTGAACTGGAGGATGCCGAGCGCGGTGCGGCCGGTGCCGATCATGGCGACGGCCTCGGCCTCGTCGAGGCCGTCGGGGATCTCGTGGAGGCGGTCGGCGTCGGTGACGGCGAGTTCGGCGTAGCCGCCGGGGTTCATGCCGAGGTGGGCGACGACGCGCTTGCCGAGCCAGGTGTCGTCGGTGCCGGCGCCGATCCGGTCGACGGTTCCGGCGACCTCGCGGCCGGGCACGGTGGGGAGCTCGACCGGGGCCGGGTAGGGGCCCTGGGCGCCCTTGCGCAGGGCCGCGTCGAGGAGGTGCACGCCGGCGGCTGCGACGGCGATCCGTACCTGGCCGGGGCCGGGTACGGGGTCGGCGACGCTTTCGTGGGTGAGGTTCTCGGCGGGGCCGAAGGCGTGGAGGCGGACGGCGTGCATGGTGGGCTCCCTCGTTGTCGGTTGCGGGACCCACTGTTCAACCTCAACTTTGCTTGAGGTCAAGGGGTGTTCGTGTCCCCGCGTACTTGATGTCGCGCAGGGCGAGCGAAACCGCTTCGATCCCGCTGTTGAACGCCACTTCGCACAGGAGTCCGGGGGCGGCCACCTGGTCGCCGGCGAGGTAGACGCCGTCGCCGCGGTCGATGGCGGGCCGGTCGCGCCAGGTGGTGCCGGGCAGGTCCACGGCTCCGGTCCGGCCGTTGGCCAGCGCCTCGCGGCGCCACACGGTGCGCTCGCGCCAGCCGGGGAAGCCGAGGTCGAGGAGGGCTTCGGCGCGGGCGACGCCGTCGGCCCTGGACTCGTCGGGGGCTGTCGGGAGCTGGCCCTGGATGAGCGACTGCCCCTTGGGGGCGAGTGACGGGTCCTGGGCGGTGAAGCGTTCCAGCCAGCCGGGGGCGTCGAGGTCGGAGACGACGAACGGGTCGCCGTGCCGGGCGCGCAGCGCCAGGTCGACGAGGGTGGTGCGGCCGCTGGGCCAGCGCAGGGTGTCGTCGCCGATGAGCCGTCGCGCGGCGTCGAGGGAGGTGGCGACGATCACGGGTCCGTGGCGCTCGGGCAGGGCGTCGACGCGGGAGGTGGTCTCGATGCGTACGCCGAGGTCCCAGGCGCGCGCCGCCATGCGTTCGATGACCTGGCCCCAGCCGCCGCGCGGGTAGTGGGCCTCGGGCGGCAGGGCGGTGGTGCGTCGGAGCCGTTCCTGGACGAAGGCGGCGGAGAGCGATCCGGGGTCGTGGTGGAAGAGGGCGACGCCCATGAAGTGGGCGGCGGCGCGGGCGCCGCTCTCGCCGGCGACGCCGGTGGCCCAGGTCATGAAGTCGGTGTCCACAGGGGCGTCTTCGGCGCGGCGGCGCGCGATCCTGAGCAGGGCGAGCGGCGGGGTCCTGCGGAGTGCGCCGCCGCGGCGGAAGCGGAAGCGGGCG
Organism: Streptomyces sp. PKU-EA00015; assembly: GCF_013387495.1. Lineage (GTDB taxonomy): Bacteria > Actinomycetota > Actinomycetes > Streptomycetales > Streptomycetaceae > Streptomyces. The sequence goes on from NZ_JABZEE010000024.1 coordinate 103,186, forward strand.
CCTTCGAGGGGCGGGAGCGCGGCCATGGGGCCGAGCAGGCCGCGCTGCTTCAGCCAGGTCCAGTGGGGGCCGCGGTTGTAGAGGGCGTGCGGACCCTCGTTGGTGCGGTAGGGGCCCTCCGCGGTGCGGGCGCGGCCGCCGAGCGTGTGGTGCGCCTCGTACAGGGCCACGCGGGCACCGGACTCGGCGGCGGTGATGGCGGCGGTGAGGCCGGCGAATCCGCCGCCGACGACCGTGATCTCCTGCATTGCTGTCTCTCCCTGGGGGGCTCGGTCCGTTCTCGTGGATGCGACGGATCCGGTGCCGCGATGTGTGACATCGCCGCGGCCCGAGGGCGTTGTCAGTGGCACACGTCACCATGGGGACCATGGCGAAGGCGCGTGGGACGAAGGTGGCGGCGGCTCGGGTGGCCGAGGTGCGGCTGCCGCCGCTGGAGAGGTTCGGGGGCGGCGCGCTTGAGCCGGACGGGGACTACGACGGGGTGGAGTTCGCCGGGCTGGATCTCGGCGGGCAGCGGGGTGCGGGGGCGCGGTTCATCGACTGCGCGCTGCGGGAGTGTGCGCTGGACGGCACGGAGCTGGCCGGGGCCCGGTTCGTGGACTGCGTGCTGGAGGGTGTACGGGGTGTGGGGACGGAGCTGGCGGGGGCGTCGTTGCGGGACGTGGAGGTGAGGGACGCGCGGCTGGGCGGGGCGCAGCTGCACGGGGCGGTGCTGACGGGAGTGGTGGTGAGGGGAGGGAAGATCGACTTTCTGAATCTGCGGGAGGCGAAGCTGACGGACGTGGTGTTCGAGGGCTGTGTGCTGATGGAGGCGGATTTCGCGGGGGCGCGGCTGGAGAGGGTGGAGTTCCGGGACTGCGCACTGCGGCAGGTGGACTTCGGCACGGTGCTCATGAAGGACGTCGACCTGCGGGGGGCGACGGAGCTGGACATCGCGCGGGGTGTGGAGCGGCTCGCGGGTGCGGTGATCAGTCCGGCGCAACTGCTGAAGCTGGCTCCGGCGTTGGCGGCGCAGGTCGGCCTGCGGGTGGAGTAGGCGGGGGCGGAAGGGGCCGGGGGAGGCGGCGGTCGGGGGGATGCCGGGCCGGCCAGGGGCAGAGGCGGCGGCGGTCGGGGGCGCCGTCGGACCCCGGGGGAAGCGGTCCCGTGCGGGCCGGTGGGCCGGGGCTACTGGGTGCGGGGGAAGCGGGACTGGAGGTCCCAGATCGCGGGGTTGTCGGCGAGACCCTCGTGCATGTCCGTCAGGTCGGCGATCAGGTCGTGGAGGAAGTCGCGGGCCTCGCGGCGCAGTTCGGCGTGGCCGAAGGTGAGGGGCGGCTCGTCGCCGGGCATCCAGTCGGCTTCGACGTCGACCCAGCCGAAGCGCCGCTCGAAGAGCATGCGGTCGGTGGACTCGGTGAAGTCGAGCTCGGCGTGCTGGGGCCGTGCGGCGCGGCTGCCGAGCGGGTCGCGGTCGAGCTGCTCGACGATGTCGCACAGCGCCCACGCGAAGTCGAGCACGGGCACCCATCCCCAGGCTGTGGACACCTCCCGGTCCGCCTTGGTGTCGGCGAGGTAGACGTCGCCGCAGAACAGGTCGTGGCGCAGCGCGTGGACGTCCGCGCGCCGGTAGTCGGTCTGCGGGGGGTCGGGGAAGCGGCGCGAGAGGGAGTAGCCGATGTCGAGCACGTAGGTGATGGTGTCATGGGACCTGGAGAAACGTCACCGCACGCGTATTCGAGTGAACGGCGTCCGGTTCCGGCCGGCGGCACGGCCGACGCGGGGAGTGTCGCGCTGAGCGAAGGAGGCCACTGCGGCCTCACGGCAGCAGCCGCTGCTCTTTCGCCACCGCCACCGCTCCCGCCCGCGTGTCCACGCCGAGCTTGGCGTAGATACGGCCCAGGTGCGTCTTCACCGTCGCCTCGCTGATGAACAGCGCGCGTGCGATCTCGCGGTTGCCGAGACCGCGGGCGAGCTGGCCGAGGATGTCCCGTTCCCGTTCGGTCAGGGTCGGTCCGGCGGCGCCCCGCATCCGGTCCATCACGCGGCCGGCGACCGGTGCCGACAGTGCGGTGCGGCCCTCGGCCGCCGCGCGGATCGCGGCGAACAGCTCCTCCGGCCGTTCCGCCTTGAGCAGATATCCGGTCGCCCCGGCTTCGATGGCTCGGGTGATGTCCGCGTCCGTGTCGTACGTCGTCAGCACCAGCACATGCACGTCGGGCGAGGCGATGCGCCGCGTCGCCTCCACCCCGTCGATGCCCGCACCGAGCTGAAGATCCATCAGGACCACGTCCGGAGTCAGCTTGGCGGCCATCGCCACCGCCTCCTCGCCGCTGCCCGCCTCGCCGACGACCTCGATGTCCCCTTCGCTGCCGAGAAGGGCCAGCAACCCCGCCCGTACGACGGCGTGGTCGTCGCAGAGCAGGATCCGTACGGTCATGACACCTCCAGGGGAATCGCCGCCGAGAGCACCGTGCCCTCGCCCGGCGCGGACTCGACGGTCAGGGTGCCGCCGAGCTGGCGCACCCGTGCGCGTATCGCGGGCAGGCCATGCCCTCGGACGACCAAGGGCGCGTCGGCCGCGGCGCCGGACACGTCACCCGGATCGAAGCCCCGGCCGTCGTCGGCGACGTCGAGGACGACCTGGTCGTCCAGGTACGTCAGCGTCACCGCGGCGGTGGCGGCGCCCGCGTGCTCGCGCACGTTCGCCAGCGCGCCCTGCGCGATGCGCACCAGCGCCGACTGGACCCGGTCCGGCAGCGCGACCGGTGCGCCGTCGACCCGGAAACCGGCGGACTCGCGGGCCGCGACCCTGCGCAGCGCCTCCTCCAGGCTGCCGCCCTCGGCGAGGTCGGCGGGCGCCAGGTCGTGCACGAAGCGGCGGGCCTCGGCGAGATTGTGCTCGGCGATCGACCCTGCCGTACGGACATGGCGGCGCGCGGCCCGAGGGTCGGCGTCCCACGTGCGGTCGGCTGCCTGCAGCAGCATCTGCTGGCTCGACAGGCCCTGGGCGAGCGTGTCGTGGATCTCCATGGCCAGGCGCTGGCGCTCGGCGAGGGTGCCCTCGCGGCGTTCGGTGGCGGCCAGTTCGCGGCGGGTCCTGATCAGGTCGTCGATGAGGGCGCGCTGCCGGGTCACGAGCCGTTCGGCGTGGACGAAGACGGCGGTGGCGATCGCGGCGACGGCGGGCGGCGCGATGACCAGGTTGGGGTCGAACCCGCCGTGCGAGAGCTGGACCTGCGCCGTGACGACGAAGACGGTGAGCAGGACCACGAGCACGAGCGCGGCCCGCATCGGCAGCGTGCGCAGACCCGTGTAGAACAGCGGCACCGCGCACCAGGCGAAGCTCGGCGCGAGCACCACGAGCACCATCCACACGGTGACGACCGTGAACAGCCACGGCCGCACGAACCGGCGGGGTGTGGCGCGCGGCCCGAAGACGGGCCCGAGGACGTACAGCAGCGTCAGCGCGGCCGACAGGCCGATGATCCACGGGGAGCGGATCTCCCAGGGGTGGCGCAGCAGGTAGCGGGCGAGCGAGGCGCCGAGCAGCAGGAAGAACGCGGCGTGCATGACCCGCGCCAGCCACCGGGCGTCGGGGTCCTGCTCGTGCACGGCTCGCTCCTCGGGTCGGGCGCCGACCTGGTCGTGATGCAGGTCGTAGGCATCCATCGTGACCCGGGCGGACCAGGGCGGCATCAGCCGATCGGTCGACATGCCCGTCGTCCGTCACGGGTCACAGGGGCAGCCGGACCGTGGACCGTGCGGAGCCGGGGGCGGCCGGAGGATCGACGGCAGGGCGAAAACGCAGCCCGTACCTCCCAAGGAGCCATCCCGTGAAGAAGATCCTCATCGGTGCCGCCACCGCCGCCGTCGTCGCCGCCGGTACGTTCGGCGCGGTCTCCGCCAGCGCGTCGGCCCCGGCCGCCGAGACCCGGGCCGCGGTCACGGCCGACGCCTTCGACCGCAACCTGCAGCAGTCCACGTACCTGACCGTCGAGGCCGCGACGAAGGCGGCGCAGGCGACGCTGCAGGCCGCGGAGAAGGAGAACCAGCGCGTCACGGTTGCCGTCGTCGACCGCAACGGCAACACGATCGTCACCCTCCGCGGCGACGGAGCGGGCCCGCAGTCGTACGAGTCCGCCGAGCGCAAGGCGTACACCGCGGTGTCGTGGAACGCGCCGACCTCCGAGCTGGTTCGGCGCCTGGAGCAGGCGCCGAACCTGAAGGACATCCCGGGCACGCTGTTCCTCGCGGGCGGTGCCCCCGTCACCGCCGGGGGCGCCCCGATCGCGGGCATCGGTGTGGCGGGTGCGCCGAGCGGGGCGCTGGACGAGAAGTTCGCGCAGGCGGGGGTGGCGGCGCTGGGGCGCTGACGCTGACGGCGGGGCGGGGGCATGGCCCCGGGGTCCGTGGCGGGCCCCGGCCCCGCGGCGTTACCGCGCCTGTCCGCGCGGCGCGCCTGCCGGGGCGCCGCCCCGGACCCCGCGCCTCAAGCGCCGGCGGGGCCGGAGGCTCCCGGCCCTCGGGGCGCCGCCCGGACCCCGCGCCTCAAGCGGCGGCGGGGCCGGAGGCTCCCCCGCCTAGGATCAGGGCGTGGAACCGCGTGCTGCTGTCCGGATCGTCGTCGCCCTCGGCGTGCTCGTCCTCGCGGGCTGTACGGCCGGGTCCGTGGGGGTGCGGGGGGAGCCGGGAGCCGCCGGGGTGCGGGATCCGTACTTTCCGCGGCTCGGCAACGGCGGTTACGACGTCCAGCACTACGACCTCGCCCTCGACTACGACCCCGCCACCGGCCGCCTCGACGGCACCGCCGAGATCACCGCGCGGGCCACGCAGGACCTCAGCGCCTTCCATCTCGACCTGCACGGCCTGACCGTCGAGAGCGCCACCGTCGACGGGCGGCGCGCGGCGGCCAACCGGGCCGGCGACGAGCTGACCGTAAGGCCGCGCCAGGACATCGAGGACGGCTCCCGTTTTCGTACGGTCATCCGCTACTCCGGCTTCCCGCGGCCCGTCACGGACTCCGACGACGCCCACGAGGGCTGGCTCAGGTCACCGTCCGGGGCGCTCGCGGTCGGCGAGCCGTCCGGCTCCATGGCGTGGTTCCCCGGCAGTCACCACCCGTCCGACAAGGCCACCTACGACATCGCCGTCACCGTGCCCAAGGGCGTCCAGGCCGTCTCCAACGGAGAACGGGCCGGCGAGCGCACCGTCGGCGGCCGCACCACCCACAGCTGGCACTCGGCCGAGCCGATGGCCAGTTACCTCGCGATCCTCGCCGTCGGCGACCTGCGGGTGACGACCTCGCGCACGCCCTCCGGGCTGCCGGTCGTCACGGCAGTCGACCCGAAGGCCGCGAAGGCGAGCGCGGACCTGCTCGGCGAACTCCCCGACTACGTCGACTGGTGCGCCCGGCACTTCGGCCCGTACCCCTTCGCGTCGGCCGGTGCGATCGTCGTGCCGAGCGAGCGGATCGGCTACGCGCTGGAGACGCAGACCAGGCCCGTCTTCCCGCTGGACCAGTTCGACGGGACGACCCTGGTGCACGAGCTGGCGCACCAGTGGTTCGGCAACTCCGTCTCGCCCGAGTCCTGGCGGGACATCTGGCTCAACGAGAGCTTCGCCACGTACGCGGAGTGGATGTGGCGGGAGGACTTCGAGGACGTCCCGGTCGAGGACAGCTTCGAGGCGGCGTACGAGGACGACGAGAACTGGGCCTTCCCGCCCGCCGAACCACCCGGCCCCGACGACCTGTTCGCGTCGCCGGTGTACGGCCGGGGCGCGATGGTCCTGCACCAGGTGCGCGAGGCGGTCGGCGACGACGCCTTCTTCCGGATCGTGCGCGGCTGGGCGGCGGAGCACCGGCACGGCAACGCTTCCACCGACGACTTCACCGCGTACGCCGAGGAGCGGTCGGGCAAGGACCTCAGCGAGGTGTGGGACGTGTGGCTGTACGGGGACGGGCGGCCGGAGACCCCGTGAACGGGAAGGGCCCCGGCCGGAGCGGTCGGGGCCCTCGCCGGTCGGACGGCCGGGTCAGATGTTGACGCCGAAGTCGCGGGCGATGCCCTCGAGGCCCGAGGCGTAACCCTGGCCGACCGCGCGGAACTTCCACTCCGCGCCGTTGCGGTACAGCTCGCCGAAGACCATGGCGGTCTCGACGGCGGCGTCCTCGCTCAGGTCGTAGCGGGCGATCTCGGCGCCGCCGGCCTGGTTGACGATGCGGATGTAGGCGTTGCGCACCTGGCCGAAGTTCTGCGAGCGGGAGACCGCGTCGTAGATGGAGACCGGGAAGACGATCTTGTCGACGTCGGCCGGCAGAGCCGCCAGGTTGACGTTGATCTGCTCGTCGTCGCCGCCGCCCTCGCCGGTGCGGTTGTCACCGGTGTGGACGATGGTCTGGTCCGGCGTCGACTTGTTGTTGAAGAAGACGAAGTGCGCGTCGGAGGCGACCTTCCCCGCCGGGTTGACCCCGATGGCGGAGGCGTCGAGGTCGAAGTCCGTGCCGGTGGTGGTGCGGACGTCCCAGCCGAGGCCGACCGTGACGGCGGTCAGGCCCGGTGCCTCCTTGGTGAGCGAGACGTTGCCGCCCTTGGACAGGCTTACTGCCATTGGGAAGTCCCCTTTGTTCGAGTGTGCGGGCTTCGGGTCCTTGCGAAGCTACCGTCATCCGTCATAACGCGGGCAGGGGACCGGCAGGTTCCGTCCGCCGACGGAAATGCCGGGGAACGGCGGGGAACGGCAGGGGACGCGGGGAAAAGCGGATGACGGGCTCCGCGCGGCGCGGGACCATGGGTGTCATGTCCGGGCCCTACATCATCCGTGGTTCGGTCTCCCTGCCGGAGGCCGAGCTCCTGTGGCGTTTCTCGCGCTCCTCGGGGCCGGGCGGCCAGCACGTCAACACCAGTGACTCCCAGGTCGAGTTGCGCTTCGACCTGGCGAGGACGGAGGCGCTGCCGCCGGTGTGGAAGGCACGGGCGCTGGAGCGGCTCGCGGGTCGGCTGGTGGGCGGGGTGATCGCCGTACGCGCTTCGGAGCACCGCTCTCAGTGGCGCAACCGAGAGGCGGCGGCCGTGCGCCTTGCGGCGCTCCTGGCGGAGGCGACGGCGCCGCCGCCGAGGCCGCGGCGGGCGACGAAGATCCCCCGCGGCATCAACGAGCGGAGGCTGCGGGAGAAGAAGCAGCGGGCGGAGACGAAGCGGGGGCGCTCGGGCCGCGACTGGTCGTGACCCCGGGGGCGACCGGTATCAGGCCAAGTGGCGGTAGCGGCCCTTGAAATACGTGAGCGGGCCGGTGTGGGAGCCCGCCAGACCCACCCTCAGGACGCGGCCGATCACCAGCGTGTGGTCGCCCGCCTCCACCCGTTGTTCCGTGCGGCATTCCAGCGTCGCGAGCGCTCCCGTGATCAGCGGCGCCCCGCACACCTCGCCCCGCTCGTAGGCCAGGCCCTCGAACAGCAGCCGGTCGCTGACGCGGCCCTTCATCGCGAAGCGGCCCGCGACCTGGCGCTGGCTCTCGGCGAGCAGCGAGACGCCCCACAGGGGCTGTTCCGCCAGCAGGTCGTCCATGCGGGAGCCGTTGCGCAGGCTCACCATCACCAGGGGCGGGTCCAGGGAGACCGACAGGAACGCCGTCGCGGTCATGCCCACGTCCTCGCCGCGCGGGCCGTCGTCGGCGTCGTGCGCGGTGACCAGCACCACACCGGCGGCCAGGCGGGACATGGCGGCGCGGAACTCCTCGTTGCTCACCCCCTCAGCATGGGGGATGGCGGCGGCATCGGTGGAAGGGGTCGTCTGGAGCACACCCGGAACGCTAGTCTCGGCCCTCCCGTACCCGCATCGGGCCAGGGAACCAGCCGGGGCCTAGGACCATGGGTCCAGCCGACGGGGGCCGCCCCACAGATGGTTGTGTGTTCAAGAAAGCGAGGGTGTGCCCATGGCGGACCCATTCGACCCTTCATCCTCTGATGTGACTTGAGTCACAGAGGCCGGTATTTGTTGACCCTCTGTACCGGCGGGGCAGCTCGCTGTGATTCAGTGGCTCGTATACCGCAACAAGTACGCCAATCAGAACCCTGGAGTTTTGCTGTCGAAGTCTCGGGGAGAGCAAGCGATGGAGACCGAGTCGGAGCCCTACGTCCGTCTTGCGACCCTGCGGCAGCTGCACCAGGTGGTCGCTGACCTCAACACGGCCCGCAGCCTGGCCGACACCCTGCAGACCGTCGCCGACGGCGTCGTGGCCGGACTCGGATACGAGCTGGCGTGCGTCAACCTCGTCCGCCCCGACGGTGATCTCGTCGTCGCCGCCTTCGCCGGCAGCGCCGCGGCCGAGGCCCTGATCACCGGGCGCGTCGGCTCCCGCGAGTCCTGGGAGCGGCGGCTGTCGATGGGCGAGGCGTGGGGCGAGCTCCGCTTCATCCCGCACACCGAGGGCTGGGTCCTGATCGAGGACGACGTCCCGCAGTGGCACACCGAGGGCCCCGAGCCCCGCTTCGAGGACGAGTGGCACCCCCAGGACCGGCTCTACGCGCCCATGTACGCGTCGGGCGGCGGGCGGGAGCTCCTCGGCGTGATCTCCGTGGACCGGCCCCGCAACGGGCGCAGGCCCGGCCCCTGGGGCCAGGAGGCCCTCCAGATGTACGCGTCGCAGGCCGCGATCGCGATCAGCAACGCCCGGCTGCGCGCCAACATGCAGCGCGCCCTGGTCCGCCTGGAGCGCGAGCAGCAGGCGCTGCGGGCCAGCGAGGAATCCTTCCGGCAGGCGTTCGAGTACGCGCCGAGCGGGATGGCCATCGCCGAGATGGGCGGCGACCAGCACGGGCGGCTGCTGCGGACCAACGACGCCCTGTGCCGGCTGCTGGGCCGGCCCGCCTCCGCGATGCGGCGCTACTCGTTCGCGGACCTCGTCCACCCCGAGGACGTCGGCACGCTGCTGCGGACCTCCGCCGAGGGCGGCCGCGCCGAGATCAGGCTGGGACGCAGGGACGGCACGTATGTATGGGTGTCGCTGCGCAATTCGGTGGTCGCCGACACCGCCGACGGGCCGCGCTTCCTGCTCACCCACGTCGAGGACATCGAGGACCGCAAGCGCCACGAGCTCCAGCTCGCGCACCGGGCCTCGCACGACGCGCTCACCGGACTGCCGAACAGCGCCGAGCTGCGGGCGCGCCTGAGCGCGCGGCTGTGCGAGCGGCCGCACGCGCCGTACGCAAGCGACATCCAGTCGCTGGACGCGGCGTACGAGGGCGACGGCGGCTTCGGCGCGGACGGCTTCGACTTCGGCGCGGTCGGCGGCCGGCCGTACGACCACCATGTGCACACCGTCGCCCCGGACGACGAGATCGACGACGGCGCGAAGGGCCTCGCGGTGCTCTTCTGCGACCTGGACGGCTTCAAGTCGATCAACGACCGGTTCGGACACCAGACCGGTGACGCGGTGCTGGTCGAGGTCGCGCGCCGGCTCACCACCGGCGTACGGGACGGGGACACGGTCGCGCGGCTCGGCGGTGACGAGTTCGTCGTGCTCGCCGACGGCCTCGGCGCGGCGGACGCCGCGGATCTGGCCGTACGGCTGCGGAACGCGATCATCCTGCCGATCAGGGTCGGCGGCCGCGGGGTGCGCGTCGGGGCGAGCTTCGGAATCGGCTGGGCGAGTTGCGGGATGTCCGTGGAGGAGGTCCTGCAGTCCGCCGATCAGCGGATGTACGTCGAGAAGCGGTCCCGCGCCAAGGTGCACCGTCGGGCCGGATGAGGCGCAGGCCACCCCTTGGGACCACTGCGACCGGGTAGGCTCGCCGGGTCGGCGACGTGCTGACGAGATGGTGAGGAGTGACCGGTATGACGGCCGCGAACAACGGCGCGAGCACGCCCGAGGACGACGACCCGTTCGGCTACCTGTACGAGGACGGGCAGGCCGCGGGCGCCACCCCGCCGGGGCAGGGTCGCGGCTACGGCTACCCCGGTCCCGCCCCGCAGCCCGGCGTCCCGCGGACCTCGTACAACCAGGTGCGCACGGTCGGCGAACGCCGTCAGTACGCCCAGCCGCCCGCCCCGGGGTTCCCGCAGCAGAGCTACAGCCCGCAGCAGGGTTACGGCCAGCAGCCGACCGCCGCGTACGCCGCACCGGAGACGTACCCCGGCGGTGCGCAGACCCGGCAGACCCCGGCGGTGCCCCCGCAGGGCCGCGGCCGCGGTCCCAACACCCGGGGCCTGCTCATCGGCGCCATCGCGGTCGTCGCGGTCGTCGTGATCGGCATCGGCGCGGCGCTGCTGACGAGCGGCGACGAGAAGAACGACGCGGGCGGCGACCCCGGCGCGAGCACGGGCCCGACGGCGGCGGAATCGGTCAAGCCGAGCGACGGTCCTTCGGACAAGCCCGAGGAGCCGGCCGAGCTGCCGAAGCAGGACGCGGCGTCGTTGAAGCTGGGTGCCCCGGCGACCGCGGCGAACACCGTGCCGGGCGCCAAGGGCACCGGCGGCGGCTATGTGATGTTCAACGGCCCGGGCGGCTCGGCGAGCTGGTCCGTCGAGGTGCCCGAGGCGGGCGCTTACACCATGTACCTGACCTACAGCGTGCCGGGTAAGGACGCCAAGACCTCGCTCACGATCAATGGCCAGACGCCCCGCGAGATCAACATGGCGAACTTCTCCAAGGCCGCCGAGGGTGACTGGGCGAAGGGTTGGACCAACACCTACGTCTTCGTGAACCTCGACAAGGGCAAGAACGACCTCAAGATCTCCTGCGAGCTGGGCAACCAGTGTGAGGCGTACCTCGACCAGGTGTGGCTGGAGGCGGGCCAGAAGGGCTGAGGCTTGCCGCAAGCCCCTGGTGTCAGCGAGGATGCCGTGCCCCCGGATGCATCGGCTGCCGCAGAAGAAGTCTGGCCTCACCCCGAGTCGGGGTGAGGCCAGAGCACGCGAGACCTGAGGACCTACCAGTCGAAGCACTGGTTGAGCATGGTGTTGCCCTCGAACCGCGCTACTTCGACACCTATGTCAAAGAGCCCGGAGGAGTCTTCGGCGTAGGTCTCCCATGTCTGCGACGTTCCGGATCCGCCGGTGTGGCTGCGCCACCCCCATCTCTTGATGGTGCCGTGTACGTTTTTTGAGATGAGGCGAATGCGTACGTGGTGTCCGTCTGCCTGCGTGTCATACAGCCTGAAGGACAACTTGACCCTGGCGTCGGGGCCGTAGTAGTTGCTGAAGTCGTAGCCGCCAGATGCGCCGGTCGTGCTGCATCCGTGGTAGCCGCTGGTGCCGTCAGCCTGCGCGGGACCGGCTGTGCCAATGGTGAGCGCAACCGCCGCAGTCAATGCGGCAGTTGCGATCGGCATGCGAGAACGCACAATCCCCCCTAGGTAATGAATCGAACTAACTGTCGTATGTTATGCGACCTTTGGGGGCGGCTAGCGAGCTTGTTGAGAAGGTGTCGGTCGGCTCACAGCGTCGCCAGGTGCTCCGTCACCGTGATCTGCGGCAGGAGTTTCTCGTACGCCGCGGCGTCGTACTCGCCCGCCGCGGGGGCCAGCACCGTGGCCGCCGACAGGGCGACCGCGCGGGCCAGGCGGTCGGGCCAGGGGAGCCCTTCGACCAGGCCGGACAGAAGACCTGCCACGGCGGAGTCGCCCGCGCCGGTCGGATTGCCCCGGACCGCCGTGGGCGGGGACGCCTGCCAGATGCCGTCGGGGGTGGCCGCGACCAGGCCGTCGGGGCCGAGCGAGCCGACGACCGCGTGCGCGCCGCGGCGGCGGGCGTCGCGGGTGGCGCGCAGCGGTTCGCGGGAGCCGGTGAGCTGGGCGAGCTCGTCGGCGTTCGGCTTGATCACGTCGGGGCGGGCGGCGATGCCGCGGCGCAGCGGTTCGCCGCTGGTGTCGAGGAGGACGGGCACGCCGGCGGCACGGGCACGGCGGACCAGTTCGGCGTAGGCGCCGACGTGGATGCCCGGAGGCAGGCTGCCGCAGAGCGCGACCGCGTGGGCCTCGGCGAGGAGGGATGTGTACGCGGCGAGGAACGCGGACCATTCCTCGGGCGTGACGGTCGGGCCCGGCTCGTTGAGCTGCGTGGTGTCGCCGCTCGCGTCGTCGACGACGGCGATGGTGCGGCGGGTGGTGCCGGCGACGGGGACGAACGCGTCGCGCGGGGCGAGCGGCGCGAGCATCTCGCGCAGCACGGCGCCGGTGTGCCCGCCGGCGAAGCCGGTGACGACGGTCTCGTGGCCGAGGGCGCTGAGCACGCGGGCGACGTTGACGCCCTTGCCGCCGGGGCGTTCGCGGACCTCGGCGACGCGGTGCGTGGTGTGCGGGGCGAGGGCGGCGATCTTGTACGTGATGTCCAGGGCGGCGTTGAGTGTGACCGTAAGGATCACTCGTCTGTACCCCCGGATAGCGCGCCTGCCGTACTCGTACGAGTCCTGATCATGCCAAACAGAAGGCGGTTGGCCCAAGACCTGGTGACCAACCGCCTTGCCGGGGTTTGCGCAGAAATCACACCACTTGTGGTGCAATCACCCATTCACCACGGCGCATCACGCCCTTGAGGGCGAACTCCTCGTCGAGGACGACCAGGTCCGCGTACTTGCCGGGCTCCAGCGAGCCGACCTCGTCGTACACGCCGAGCAGCTTCGCCGGGTTGGCCGAGATGGCGGTCACGACGTCCGCGACCGGGATGCGGTCGACGGTGACGGCCCGCTTGAAGGCCGTGTCCAGGGTGAGCGTGGAACCGGCGATCGAGTCGCCCTCCACGAGCCGCGCGACGCCCTCCTTGACCTCGACCTCCAGCGGTCCGAGCTGGTAGCGGCCGTCGCCGAAGCCCGCCGCGTCCATCGCGTCGGTGATGAACGCGACCCGGCCGGCGCCCGCGCTGCGGAAGGCTAGCTCCAGGGCCGCCGGGTGGAGGTGGGTGCCGTCGTTGATGAGCTCGACGGTGACCCGCTCGTCCTCGAGCAGCGCGGCGATCGGTCCGGGCGCGCGGTGGCCGAGCGCGGGCATGGCGTTGAACAGGTGCGTGGCGACGGTGGCGCCGGCGTCGATCGCCTCACGGGTCTGCTCGTACGTGGCGTCCGTGTGCCCGACCGCCGCGATGACGCCGTGCTCGGCCAGCAGCCGTACGGAGTCGATGCCGCCCGGCAGTTCGGTGGCGAGCGTCATCATCCTCGCGGTGCCGCGCGCCGCGTCCACCAGTTTGCGGACCTCGGCCGGGTCGGGGTCGCGCAGCAGCGCCTCGCTGTGGGCCCCCTTGCGGCAGGGCGAGATGAACGGGCCCTCGAAGTGGATGCCCGCGAGGTCGCCCTGTTCGACGAGCTCGGACAGGAAACCGGCGCGGTGCGCGAGGAAGTCCATGTCGCCGGTGACGGTGGAGGCGACCAGGGTGGTCGTGCCGTGCTGCCGGTGCGTTCGCACGCCCTGGAGCACCTCGTCGGCGGTGCCGGAGGTGAAGGAGGCTCCGCCGCCGCCGTGGTTGTGGAGGTCCACGAAGCCGGGAACGATCCAGTGACCGGACAGGTCGAGCGCGGGAGCATCCCCGGGTGCGGCCGCGGCGATCCTCGTGCCCTCGACGGCGATCCGGCCGTTCTCCACGGTCCCGGTCGGCAGCACCACACGGGCTCCGGCGAGAACGGTGCTCGTGGTGCTTCCGGTGCTGGCGGCCATCAGGCGGTTACCTCCGTGAGTAGATCCCAGGCGAGCAGCCCTGCGCCCAGGCATCCGGCGGTGTCCCCGAGGGCCGCCGGGACGATGTCGGGCAGCTGCTGGAACGTGACGCGTTCCTCGACGGCCGCCCGCAGCGGTGTGAACAAGGTTTCCCCGGCCTCGGCGAGGCCGCCACCGATGATCAGCGTGCGGGGGTCCAGCAGGGTGAGCGCGGTGACGAGCCCGTCGGCGAGCGCGTCCACGGCGTCCTGCCAGACCCGCAGGGCCGCCGGGTCGCCGGACTCGACGGCCTTGGCGCAGTCGGCGGCGTCGGCGCCTGGGTCGCCGGAGGCGGCGGCCCAGGCGCGCGTGACGGCGGAGGCGGAGGCGAGGGTCTCCAGGCAGCCGCGCCGGCCGCAGCCGCACTCGGGGCCGCCGGGCCGTACGACGACGTGGCCGATCTCGCCCGCGCAGCCGTGCGCGCCGGCCTCGATGGTCCCGTCGATGCCGATGGCGCCGGCGATGCCGGTGCCGAGCGGGACGAAGAGGAACCGGTCGGCGCCGCGGCCGGCTCCGATCCGGCCCTCGGCGAGGCCGCCGGTGCGGACGTCGTGGCCGAGGGCGACGGGCACGCCGCCGAGCCGCTCGGCGAGCAGGCCACGGAGGGGGACGTCGCGCCAGCCGAGGTTGGCGGCGTAGACGGCGATGCCGCGTTCGGCGTCGACGATGCCGGGCACGGCGAGTCCGGCGGCCTCGGCCGGGCGGCCGAGGTGCGCCTGTCCGTGGGCGCGGAGGTCCGCCGCGAAGTCGAGGATGGACGCGACGACGGCGTCGGCTCCCCGGTCCCGCCCGGTGGCGCGCCGCGCCTCGTGCAGCAGTGTCCCGTCCGCCCCGACCAGGGCGGCCTTCATGCCGGTGCCGCCCACATCGAGGGCGATGACGTGTCTCACGAAGACAGTGTGGCGCGTGGACCGGGAACAGGTCTAGTCCAGTAGAGGGGATTGTTGTCACGCCATACAAAACCGGGAGCCGCGAGGGGGCGCATCCCGGCGGGACGTTGTGAAAGCGATACCGGCAATGGTGTAGACCTCATGAACGGACGTGGAAGAATCGATGCTCGTCTCGCAGGGCGTCGCGGGGGACCGACCGTGGCAAATCGACAACTGACAGCAGAGGGTGGGGGAGTGCCGTGAAGCGGCCCTTCATAGGTCTGACCGCGGCAGTCGCCGCACTCGGCATGACGGTCGCGCTGAGCGGCTGCGGCAACGGATCCGACCACGTCACCCTCAAGCTGGTGGCCGCCGACTACGACGTCGCCGGCGGCGAGAGCAGCAAGACCTACTGGGCCGACCTCACGGCCGCGTTCGAGGCCGAGAACCCCGGCATCGAGGTCGAGGTCCAGATCGAGTCCTGGAACGACGTCGACCGCAAGGTCGCCGAGATGGTCGAGGCCGGAGAGGCCCCCGACATCGCGCAGATCGGCGCCTACGCCGACTATGCGGCCGCCGACAAGCTCTACTCCGCGGACCAGCTGCTCTCCATCCCCGTGCAGTCCAACTTCCTCGGTCCGCTCACCACGGCGGGCGAGCACAAGCGCACCCAGTACGGACTGCCCTTCGTCGCCTCGACCCGGCTGCTCTTCTACAACAAGGAGCTGTTCGCCGAGGCCGGCGTCGAGGACGAGCCGAAGACCTGGGCCGACCTGGAGGAGGCCGCCCGGAAGCTGAAGGCCGGCACCGGCGCCGCCTACCCCTTCGCCCTGCCGCTCGGGCCCGAGGAGGCCCAGGCCGAGACGATGATGTGGCTGCTCAGCGGCGGCGACGGCTACACGGACCCGGTCGACAAGTACACGATCGACTCGCAGCGCAACGTCGACACCTTCCAGTGGCTGAAGGACCACCTCGTCGAGGAGGGCCTGACCGGTCCGGTGGCGCCCGGAAAGCTCAATCGCAAGGACGCCTTCGCGGCGTTCACGCGCGGCGAGGTCGGCATGCTCAACGGTCACCCCTCCCTCATGCAGGCCGCCGAGAAGAAGGGCATCGAGGTCGGCAAGGTCGCCCTGCCGGGCCGGCACGGCGAGGCCAAGGCGTCGATGGGCGTCGCCGACTGGATCATGGGCTTCAAGGAGAACGGGCACCGCAAGGAGATCGGCACGTTCCTCGACTTCGTCTTCACCGACAGGAACGTCCTGGACTTCGCCGACCAGAACGACCTGCTCCCCGTGACTGTCTCCGCCTCCGAGGCGATGGAGCTGGACCCGGCGCACAAGGACCTGAAGGCGTTCCTGCGGGAGCTGCCCGGCTCGGTGCTGCCCCCCGTCGGCAAGACGTCGTGGGCCGCGGTCAGCGAGAGCGTCAAGAAGAACATCGGCAAGGCGGTGGAGCCGGGCGGCAGCCCCGCGAGCGTCCTCGGCCGCATCGCCCGCGAGGCCGATGCGGCGGAAGCCGCGGAGTAGCCGCGCCCGGGCGGGGCGAGCGGGTATCGATGTCCCCGAGCGTGTCCCCGTGCACCCCCCTGCGGCGATAGGTTGGATCGTATGACCGACGAGCCCACGCTGACCGAGCGTGAGCGCGCCGTCCTAGGGGTGGAGCGACGGTCCTGGTCCGGGCCCGGGGCCAAGGAGCGGGCGATCAGGGAGCAGCTGGGGATGTCCCCGGTGCGCTACTACCAGCTCCTCAACGCCCTCCTCGACGACCCGCGCGCCCTCGCCCACGACCCTGTCACCGTCAACCGGCTTCGCCGTGTGAGGGACGCCAGGAGAAGTCGCCGATAAGGTCGGGTACATGGGCAGCTCCCCGTACGCACACACCCTGCCGACGCCGTCCACCCCCGCTGGCCGCGACGGGCTCGCGGCACTGCTCGACCGGCCGGCCGGTGCCGTCGTGGCCCTCGACTTCGACGGCACCCTCGCCGAGATCGTGCCCGACCCCGAGCAGGCGCGCGCCCACCCCGCCGCCGTACCGGCGCTGGCCGCCCTCGCCCCGAAGATCGCGTCCGTCGCGGTGATCACGGGCCGGCCGGCCGGTGTCGCCGTGCGCTACGGAGGTTTCGCGGGCGTCGAGGGGCTCGACCACCTGGTGGTCCTCGGGCACTACGGCGCCGAGCGCTGGGACGCCCTCACCGGGACCGTGAACGCGCCCGCGCCGCACCCCGGTGTCGCCGCCGCGCGTGCGGAGCTGCCCGGCTTCCTCGACGGCCACGGTGCCTGGCACGGCACGTGGATCGAGGAGAAGGGCCGGGCCGTCGCCGTGCACACGCGCCGCGCGGAGGATCCGCAGGGCGCCTACGAGGCCCTGCGCGAACCGCTCGCCGCGCTCGCCTCCCGCCACGGCCTGATCCTGGAGCCGGGCCGCATGGTCCTGGAACTGCGCCCTCCGGGCATGGACAAGGGCGTCGCGCTGGCGGAGTACGTGCGGGAGGTGGGCGCCACGGCCGTGCTCTACGCCGGGGACGACCTGGGCGACCTGCCCGCGTACGGCGCGGTCGAGAAGCTGCGGTCGGACGGGGTGCCGGGGCTGCTGGTGTGCAGCGGCACCGAGGTCCCGGAACTGGCGTCCCGCGCGGACCTGGTGGTGCCGGGGCCGGGTGCGGTGGCGTCGCTGCTGGCGGCGCTGTCGGAACGGGTCTAGCCCTGCGGGCTGCTTTTCCCCACCCCGCCCCTTCCCGTAACCGGGGGCGCTGCCCCCGGACCCCCGCGCCTCAATCGCCGGCGGGGCTGATTTCGCGCAGCGAAATCCAGCCTGTCCGGCGATTGAGGACACCGCGCGGAGCGCGGTACGGGGTCTGGGGCGAAGCCCCAGTTACGGGAAGGGGCGGGGTGGGGAAACGGCCCCGCGCAGCGGCCACGGCCCCGGGCGTCACGCCCGCAGGGCCTCCAGCTGGTCCAGGAACCAGCGCCGCGGCGGCAGCGACGTCGCCGCCGCCGACAGGCGCTTCGTGCGCTCCGCCCGTTCGCCGTCCGGCATCGTCAGCGCCGCGTGCAGCGCCTCCGCCGTGCCGGTCACGTCGTACGGGTTGACCGTGATCGCCTCCTCGCCCAGGTCCCAGTGCGCCCCCGCCTCCCGGGACAGCACCAGCGCGCACCCCGCGTCCGAGACGACCGGGACCTCCTTGGCGACCAGGTTCATGCCGTCCCGGATCGGGTTGACGAGGGCGACGTCGGCCAGCCGGTACGCGGCGAGCGAGCGGGCGAAGTCGTCCTTGACGTGCACGACGACCGGGGTCCAGCCCGCGGTGCCGTACCGCTCGTTGATCTCGGCGGCGATCCGGGAGACCTCGGCCGTGTACTCCCGGTAGACCGCGAGGTCCTGCCGCGACGGATAGGCGAGCGCGATGTGGACGACCCGCTCGCGCCACTCGGGGCGGGTCTCCAGCAGCTCCTGGTACGCCAGCAGACCGCGCACGATGTTCTTGGACAGCTCGGTCCGGTCGACGCGCACGATCGTCCTGCGGCCCTCGCCCACCTGCTCGCGCAGCTGTGCCATCTGTTCCGCCACGTCCGGCCGGTGCGCCCGCTCGCGCAGGAAGTCCGCGTCGGCGCCGAGCCCGTGGACCCCGATCGCCGTCGTGCCGGTGCCGCCGGTGACCCGCTCGCAGCACGCGGCGAACGCGTCCGCCCAGCGCCGCGTCAGGAAGCCCAGCCGGTCCGCGCCCAGCATCCCTCGCAGCAGCTCCTCGGCGACGTCGTCCGGCAGCAGCCCGAAGTAGTCCGGGGGCGCCCACGGTGTGTGCGTGAAGTGGCCGATCCGCAGGTCGGGGCGCATCTGGCGCAGCATCCCCGGCACCAGCGCGAGGTGGTAGTCCTGCACGAGCACCGCCGCGCCCTGTGCCGCGTCGGCGGCCAGCGCCTCGGCGAAGGCGCGGTTGTAGGCCCGGTAGGCTCCCCACTGCCGGCGGAACTCCCGGTCGAAGACCGGCTCCAGCGGAGTCTGGTAGAGCATGTGGTGCACGAACCACAGCACCGAGTTCGCGATGCCGTTGTACGCGTCGGAGTGGATGGCCGGATCGATGTCGAGCATCCTGACGCCCGGCTCGCTCACCCCGCGCCGCACGGCCTCGCGGTCGCCTTCGCCGAGGGCGGCGCACACCCACAGCGACTGCGCGTCGGAGCCGATCGCGGAGAGGCCGGAGACGAGGCCGCCTCCGCCGCGGCGGGCGTCGAGCCCGCCCTTGCCGTCCGGTGAGTAGGAGACCGGGCCGCGGTTGGAGGCGACGAGGATCTGAGCAGCGTCGGTGACCATGTGGCGAACCTAGCCCGTCCTGTATGGCCTCAAACGTGCGTGCGGCCGCGCCGTCGGTCAGTGGTCACGTTTCCGGCCACGGGCGGCCGCGACGGCGACCACGCCCGCCGCTGTCAGGCTGAGTGCGACCCCGCCGAGCAGCCACAGCTGCTCGGCGGTGGAACCGGTGAGGGCCGGCGCACCGGTGTGCCGCGGCCCCTCGGCGGCCAGGGCCGGCGCCGTGCCCTGGAGCTGGCGCATGACGTCCATGAAGTCGGTGAGGTCCATGAGGTTCATACATAGGAAAGTTAGACAAAAGGAACAGAGGGTACGGCTTATGCCGCGCGACGCGCCGCGTACTCACCGATCTCGCGCATAGGCGGCCGCTCCTCGGTGTCCACCGGGTGGTCCCGCGCTACGAATCCGTGCTCGCCGCGCACGAACTGGGTGAGCTCGGGCCGCACCAAATGGCCGCGGGCCAGCCTCAGTTGCGCCGTGCGGTAGATCGTCGCCGCCATCCGGCCAAGAGCCTGCCCGTCCTGGTGGCGGTGCCTGCGCGTGCCCACGTCGACCTGTGCGAGCGCGTCGAGTCCCACCAGGTTGAGGGCGTCCACCAGCAGGCCCAGCTCCACTCCGTAACCGACCGGGAACGGCAGTTGCTCCAGCAGGGAGCGCCGGGCCGCGTACTCGCCGCCCAGCGGCTGGACGAAACCGGCCAGTTGCGGCCAGTGCAGATTCAGCAGCGGCCGCGCCACCAGCTCGGTCACCCGGCCTCCCTGAGCAGGGGCGGCACCGAGCGGGCGGTCGTACATCGCCTTGACGAACTGCACTTCGGGGTCGGTCAGCAGCGGCCCCACGATCCCGACGACGAAGTCCGGGGAGAACTCGCGCAGGTCCGCGTCCACGAAGCACACGATGTCACCGGTGGTCACCATCAGTGACCGCCAGAGCACATCGCCCTTGCCCGGCACCGCCGGTATGCGCGGCAGGACGGCGTCCCGGTGGACCACCCGCGCGCCCGCCGCGGCGGCCACCTCGGCCGTGCGGTCGCTCGACGCCGAGTCGATCACCACCAGTTCGTCGACCAGCGGAACGGGGCCCGACATCAGCGCGCCGCGTATCGTGGTGACGATCTCCCCGACCGTCTCCTCCTCGTTCAGGGCCGGCAGCACCACGCTGACCGTGGTGTTCTTCTTGGCGGCCAGCAGCCGGCCGAGAGGGCGGTCGGCCACCGACCAGGACCGTCGGGTGAGCCAGCGCTCCACCTCATCCAGCACGTGATCTCCATCTCGCGGATCGGACGACCATCTCAAGCGTCCAGGGGTTCGGTTACAGTCTTGAACAACGCGCAGGGCCGCCGCATGTCGGGGTCACCGCGCCGACAATCGAATACCGCTCATCCAGAGGGGCAGAGGGACACGGCCCGTTGAAGCCCCGGCAACCCTCCAGCCGATCTCTGCGCTCATCGCGCGAGGCTCACGGCTAGGGAAGGTGCCAATTCCGTCTCGCGGCGAGATGCGCCGCGGGGAAGATGAGGAGAAAGGGCCTCGCCTCCATGGCTGTGCAGACTGTCGCCACCACGAACGAATCCGCTGGTTCCACCGGATCCGTCGACCTGGGCCCCGCCTCCGGGCTCTCCTGCCGCGAGTGCGGCGAGCGGTTCGACCTCGGTCCGATCTTCGCGTGCGAGGTCTGTTTCGGGCCGCTCGAAGTCGCGTACGACGTGCCGAGCGGCGACCCCGAGGCCCTGCGAGCGCGGATCGAGTCCGGCCCCGAGAACATCTGGCGCTACGCCCCGCTGCTGCCCGTCCCGGCCGACGTCGCGGACAAGCCGAACCTGAACCCCGGCTGGACCAAGCTCGTCCAGGCCGACAACCTCGCCCGTGAGCTGGGCGTCGAGGCCGGCAAGCTCTTCGTCAAGGACGACTCCGGCAACCCGACGCACTCCTTCAAGGACCGCGTCGTCGCCCAGGCCCTGGAAGCCGCCCGCGCCTTCGGCTACACCACCCTCTCCTGCTCCTCCACCGGCAACCTCGCGGGCGCGGTCGGCGCCGCGGCGGCCCGCGCCGGCCTCCGCTCCTGCGTGTTCATCCCGCACGACCTGGAGCAGGGCAAGGTCGTCATGGCCGCGGTCTACGGCGGTGAACTGGTCGGCATCGAGGGCAACTACGACGACGTCAACCGCTTCTGCTCCGAGCTCATCGGGGACCCGGCCGGCGAGGGCTGGGGCTTCGTGAACGTCAACCTCCGCCCGTACTACGCCGAGGGCTCCAAGACGCTCGCGTACGAGATCTGCGAGCAGCTCGGCTGGCGGCTGCCCGACCAGATCGTCATCCCGATCGCCTCCGGCTCCCAGCTCACCAAGATCGACAAGGGGCTGCAGGAGCTGATCAAGCTGGGTCTCGTCGAGGACAAGCCCTACAAGATCTTCGGCGCCCAGGCCGAGGGCTGCTCCCCGGTGTCCGTCGCCTTCAAGGCGGGCCACGACGTGGTCAAGCCGCAGAAGCCCGACACCATCGCCAAGTCCCTGGCGATCGGCAACCCGGCCGACGGCCCGTACGTCCTGGACATCTGCCGCCGCACCGGCGGCGCGGTCGAGGACGTCACCGACGAGCAGATCGTGGACGCGATCAAGCTGCTGGCCCGCACGGAGGGCATCTTCACGGAGACCGCCGGCGGCACGACCCTCGGCGTGGCGAAGAAGCTGATCGAGGCCGGTGAAATCGACCCGTCCCTGACCACGGTCGTCGTCAACACGGGTGACGGCCTCAAGACCCTCGACGCGGTGGCGCCCACGACGGGTATGACCGCTGTCATCCGACCCAACCTGGACTCTTTCCGAGAGGCTGGCCTCGCATGAGCGTCAACGTCCGTATCCCCACCATCCTCCGCACGTACACGGGCGGGCAGGCCGAGGTCCCCGCGGAGGGTGCGACCCTGGCCGAGGTCATCGCGGACCTGGAGAAGAACCACACGGGCATCGCGGCCCGCGTCCTGGACGACCAGGGCAAGCTGCGCCGCTTCGTCAACGTGTACGTGAACGACGACGACGTCCGCTTCGAGCAGGGCCTGGAGACGGCGACGCCGGACGGTGCGGGCGTCTCGATCATCCCCGCCGTCGCCGGCGGCTGATCTCCTCCGCGTCACCCCGCGTTATCGGTATTGCCCCCTCCGCGAGAGAAGCGGAGGGGGCAATTCTGCATGGTTGAGCGCGGTAGAGTCTGGGAAGCCCCCTCCGCCGGCCGCTCGGCAATGCGTTCCGCGCTCCACGAGAATGCGCCAAAGTAAGCGATCGAATTGCGTCGAAAGTGGCACTTTGCCGGGCCCGACTTGCCCCGGAATTCAATGAATTCGCATGAATCGGCCGATCGGTCCTGCCCAGATTTCTCGTCCGATTGACCTGTTGCAGAGGGCAGTTGGGCAGATACATTCAGCCGCGGTCGACGCGTTCCGGCGCACACCCCTCCTGCTGGGGTGAGGTCTGACCCGGGTCCGCGAAGTGCGGTCCTGTGCAAGGGCCAGTAATAGGGGAGTTAGGCATGGCTCAGGGCACCGTCAAGTGGTTCAACGCGGAGAAGGGGTACGGCTTCATCGCGGTCGACGGTGGTGCGGATGTTTTCGTCCACTACAGTGCGATCCAGATGGACGGATACCGCACCCTTGAAGAGGGTCAGCGAGTCGAGTTCGAGATCTCGCAGGGCCAGAAGGGTCCGCAGGCTGACATGGTCAAGCTCGCCGTCTGATCCAACTGATCCAGGCGCGTTCGGCCACCGACGCAGTCACACACGAGGGGTCCGCATCCCGCAGACGGGGATGCGGGCCCCTCGTGCGTGTTCCGTGGGTCCGATGCGGGGGAGGCGCTTGCACTCTCAGGGGTCGAGTGCTAATCATTGCGTTAGCACTCTCCCAGTGAGAGTGACAGAACTTGGATCGGGTCGGTGAGGTCCGCAGGCCGGGTGGGGCAAGGAACCACACGGCGCGCAGGCCGTCCGTCGCGGGCGCCGGATGCGATCCGAAGCAATCCACCCCAGTCCGGGAGGACCACTTCACATGGCCAAGATCATCGCGTTCGACGAGGAGGCACGGCGCGGTCTCGAGCGCGGGATGAACCAGCTCGCCGACGCCGTCAAGGTCACCCTTGGCCCCAAGGGTCGCAACGTCGTCCTCGAGAAGAAGTGGGGCGCCCCCACGATCACCAACGATGGTGTGTCCATCGCCAAGGAGATCGAGCTCGAGGACCCGTACGAGAAGATCGGCGCCGAGCTGGTCAAGGAAGTCGCCAAGAAGACGGACGACGTCGCCGGTGACGGTACGACCACCGCGACCGTTCTCGCCCAGGCGCTCGTCCGCGAGGGTCTGCGCAACGTGGCCGCCGGCGCCAACCCGATGGCCCTCAAGCGCGGCATCGAGAAGGCCGTCGAGGCCGTCTCCGGCGCCCTGCTCGAGCAGGCGAAGGATGTCGAGACCAAGGAGCAGATCGCTTCCACGGCCTCCATCTCCGCCGCCGACACCCAGATCGGTGAGCTCATCGCCGAGGCCATGGACAAGGTCGGCAAGGAAGGCGTCATCACCGTCGAGGAGTCCCAGACCTTCGGTCTGGAGCTGGAGCTCACCGAGGGTATGCGCTTCGACAAGGGCTACATCTCGGCGTACTTCGCCACCGACATGGAGCGTATGGAGGCGTCCCTCGACGACCCGTACATCCTGATCGTCAACTCCAAGGTCGGCAACGTGAAGGACCTCCTTCCGCTGCTGGAGAAGGTCATGCAGTCCGGCAAGCCGCTGCTGATCATCGCCGAGGACGTCGAGGGCGAGGCCCTGTCCACGCTCGTCGTGAACAAGATCCGCGGCACCTTCAAGTCCGTCGCCGTCAAGGCCCCGGGCTTCGGCGACCGCCGCAAGGCCATGCTGAACGACATCGCCATCCTCACGGGCGGCACGGTCATCTCCGAGGAGGTCGGCCTCAAGCTCGAGAACGCCGGCCTGGACCTGCTGGGCCGCGCCCGCAAGGTCGTCATCACCAAGGACGAGACCACGATCGTCGACGGTGCCGGTGACAGCGACCAGGTTGCCGGTCGCGTCAACCAGATCCGCGCCGAGATCGAGAACAGCGACTCGGACTACGACCGCGAGAAGCTCCAGGAGCGCCTCGCGAAGCTGGCCGGCGGCGTGGCCGTCATCAAGGCCGGCGCCGCGACCGAGGTCGAGCTCAAGGAGCGCAAGCACCGCATCGAGGACGCCGTTCGCAACGCGAAGGCGGCCGTCGAGGAGGGCATCGTCGCCGGTGGTGGCGTGGCGCTGATCCAGGCTTCCTCGGTCTTCGAGAAGCTCGAGCTCCAGGGCGACGAGGCGACCGGCGCCAACGCCGTGAAGCTCGCGCTGGAGGCCCCGCTCAAGCAGATCGCCGTCAACGGTGGTCTCGAGGGCGGCGTCATCGTCGAGAAGGTGCGCAACCTGCCCGTCGGCCACGGTCTGAACGCCGCGACCGGCGAGTACGTCGACATGATCGCCGAGGGCATCATCGACCCCGCGAAGGTCACCCGTTCCGCTCTGCAGAACGCGGCCTCCATCGCGGCGCTGTTCCTCACCACCGAGGCCGTCATCGCCGACAAGCCGGAGAAGGCCTCCGCGCCTGCCGGTGGCGGCATGCCGGGCGGTGACATGGACTTCTGATCCTTCGCGGATCGGCAGTTCGGAAGCTGTACGGACCGAGGGCGGCACCCCACTCCCAGGGGTGCCGCCCTCGGGCGTTCCCGGAGGCGGCACTCCTCCTCAGCGCTCGTAGTGGTAACGGCAGGCGGCGACGCGCATTTCGTCGTCGACGACTTTGTAGACGAGGCGGTGCTCGTCGGTGATGCGGCGGGACCAGTAGCCCTGGAAGCCGTGCTTCAATGGCTCGGGCTTGCCGATGCCCTCGTTGCCATTGCGGGCGATGTCCTGGAGCAGGGTGTCGATCCGCTCGAGGATCTTGCGGTCCTGGGCCTGCCACCAGACATAGTCCGCCCAACTCGACTCGTCCCAGACGAACTTCATTCGGCAAGCTCCCGAATCGTGCCGCCGCCGTTCTCCAGCCGGTCGATGGACGCCAGCAGGCGCCGGGCGTTCTCGGGGCTGCGCAGAAGGTAGGCCGTCTCCTTCAAGGACTCGTACTCCGCGAGCGCCACGATCACCACCGGCTCGCGGCCGGACCGTGTCACTATGACCTCTTCCCGGTCGTCGACCACCGCGTTGAGCGTCTCGGCGTACTTCGCCCGGGACTCTGTGTAGGTCATGGTGCGCATCGTCGACTCCCTCTTCTGTACAAAATCCTGTACGTACAGAAAGCCGTACGTGAGGGGTGAGTGTGAAGCAAGGCGGTCAGGCGGTGAGCTCTCCTCACGGAAGCGCTTTCCGCTCGTGGCCCGCCGCCGCGCGGGCCAGGGTCGCCAGGGCGTGGACGCGGGCCGGGGGGAGCGTCGGGGGTGGGGTCGTGCGGGCGCCTCGGCAGCGGGCGCACTTGCCGGACCGCAGGTCTCCCGCGCCGGCCGGGCGTCCGCACTCGGCGCATTCGAGGATGCGGACCGGGCGGGGCTTCGGTGGCGGTGCGGGTGGGAGCTTGTCGATCAGGCGGCGGCGGGCGAGGGCTGCAGGGTGGTGGACCGGGACCGGGAGGCCGTCCGTGAGCGCGTGCACCACCTGCCGCTCGGTGGCCTCCCGGGCGAACCACTCGTCCACCAGCGGCGCGAGGGCCGTGCAGTCGGCGTGGGACAGCGACATCACCGGGTTCGTCCGGCCCAGTGCGGCCAGCAGGATGTATGCGCGTGAGCGGGTGGGCCGACGTCTGTCGGCCTCCTCGGGCGGGACGTCGCCCTTCGCGTACGCCGCCCACCATGCGTCGTCCCGCGCGGTACGGGACCACCACGTGCGGGTGACCCACTGTGTGCTGCCCGAGGCCACCGTGACCGCCTCCAGGCCGCGGCGCAGATGGCCCGCCGCGATCAGGTGGTTGAGCGCCTTCCCGACTGCCGTCTGGCCGTACGGGGTGTACTTGGCCAGCGTCTTCACAGAGATGTCGCTGTTGTCCGGCAGCCTGTCGATGTACGCGGCGATCGCCCCCTCGCGGGGCGGGAGGTGCGTGAAGTCGTCGGCGGTACGGGGAAGTTGGTCGGAAACCGTCCGTTTGCCGTAGCCGGGGTTGGCGAGGGGGTGCGGGGCAGCACTAAGCTGGATGTCATCCATGGGATCGCTCGATTCGATCTCGATGGTCAGACCCCCGCAGGTGTTCCCGCACCTGTCGGGGGTTGTTCGTTTATCGGAACGCTAGAGCGTGATGACGCTCCGTGGCAAGTCGGTCGCGGAAAGTCCGCGTGCATGTCAACCGGCAGGGTGGGAGGGTGGGTTGAGGCCCTTTCTCCCCTTCCGCAGAAAAGGCGCTCGGCTCTCGACGCCCGAGATCCGGGACGGTTACGCGCGCTTGAGGTCCGCGACGAAGGCCGACCAGGCGGCGGCCGGGAAGACCAGGCGCGGGCCGTCGGGGTTCTTGGAGTCGCGGACAGGGACGATGCCGGGGTGGGCGGTGGTGACCTCCACGCAGTTGCCGCCGCTGCCGTCGCTGTAGCTGGACTTGAGCCAGACTGCCGTCGTCAGGTCGTACTCAGGACTGCTGGTCTTCATGTGTGTAATCCTCCGCCACTGACTCGATCAGGGCCAAGGATGATTCCGGCGACAGTGCGCTGGCCCCGAGCAGATCGTAGGCCAGCTGGTGGCGTCTGACCGTGGCTGGATAGTCCTCCAACTGGCCGGTGCCAGGGCCCTCGAGATAGGCGAGCGGGGGTGCGTCGGGGAAGCTCATCAGCTTGAGAGCGCCGCCCATGGACGCGTGTGCTCCAGCGTCGAAGGTCAGCACCTGCACGATGATGCGATGACGCCGTGCCAGCCCCGCCACATGTCGCAGGGCGTCTGCCGTCACGGACGTGCCGCCGACCTTGCGGCGTAACACCGCCTCGTCCAACACCGCCCACAACAAGGGCTTTGTCGGATCAGCCAGCAGGCGGGCGCGGTCGAGTCTCGCCTCCACCAGCTCGTCAATGACGTCCTCCGGGGCTGTCGGCTGGTATGCACGGAACACTTCTCGCGCATACGCCTCTGTCTGCAGCAATCCGGGAATCAGCAGCGGCGCGTACTCCCTGATCGTCTCCGCCATCGCCTCCGCCTCCGCCGCCTCCGCGAAGTGGTCCGGGTAGCGCGACTTGTTGGACACCTCGCAGTTGCGCGTGAAGAAGTCCTCCGTACCCAACACCTCGTCCAGTTGGACCGCGTGCTCGCGCAGGATGCGGCGTGTGCCCGCCTCCATCTGGCCGATGTAGGAGCCGCTCACGAACAGCGGTCGGCCCAACTCGTCCTGGGTGAGGCCGGCCTTTATGCGGGCGTGGCGCAGTTCCGCGCCGAGCAGTGCCCGGGGTGAGGTGGACGGGTCGAGATCCTTGGGTCCGGGCATGGTGCAACTCCTGGATCAGCAGGTCGCGTTGTTGGGCCGCTGTCTCTTCCCAGGCTAGCGAGACGCGCACACGCTGGGTGAGGAAAGCGAACACTCGGTGGTGGAGGTGCCAGGCATGGTGGATGCGGTGCGATCGGCGGAGCGGCTGCGGGCCGCCGAGGAGGTGGTCGCCCAGCTCAGGGACGGGCTCCACGTGGTGTCGGTGGCACTCCCGTCGCTGCGGGTCGACCTCGTCTCGCTCGCGAGCGAGATGCCGTGTCCGCTGGTGGACCTGGGGCGTTGCAACCTCGACACGGCGCTGCGACTGGCCGCCGTTCTGCAGGGGCTCGAGAAATGACGGCCGACGTCCCGGAGCTCGGGGCCTACGCCGTCGACGCGCGCGACGGGCGGGTGGGTGTGGTGATGGGGTGGGTCGGTACGTATGTCCAATTGCGGCCGCCGGGCGGGGGCCGGGAGTGGGACTGCCCGCCCGGGGACGTACGGCCGGCCCCGCCCGCGGACATCGTGCGCGCCCGGGTGCGGGAGCGGAACGCGGAGGGCCGGCTGCCGTAGCGGTCAGGAGTTGCGCCAGAGCTGCGCCGTTTGGGAGGGGTTGCAGGAGGTCGACTCGAAGCCGATGGAGCTGGACATCGCCAGGCAGGTCTTGTCGGCGACGTTCTGCAGGGTGTGGCCGTTCGGCTTCGTCGCGGTGACCTGCCATGCCTGGGCCTCGGAGCCGTTGCATTCCACGATCGCGATCCCCGCGTAGCTCCGGGATTCGATACAACGGCCGGTGCCCTGGCTGACCAGGCGGAATGTGCCGCCCGAGACCGATGTGTACGTCCACCGATAACTCATGGTGGTCCCGTTGCCCGACGGCGCGCCGCACACCGAGTTGGAGACGGAGGAGCCGGAGTAGGCGGAGTACGAGTCCGCCAGGCACCGGCCCGTCGAGGCGCCCCTGAGCAGGTGTGTTCCCGAGGGCGCGGGCTGGGCCGGAGGCTTGTCCCCGTCCCCGCTGCCGGAGTCGCCCGAGCCGCTCGAACCGCCGGAGCCGGAACCGTCGGAGCCGGTCGAGCCTCCGGCTGCGTTGCCGGCGCCGGCGTCTCCCGTGTCGTCGTCCCCGCCACCGCCTGGGGTGCCCGGGGAAGCGGGCGACGAGCTCGATCCCGGCTGGGAACCCGGAGGGCGGGACGACGGCGGGGTGGGCTTCGGCGACCGCCCGCCTGCCGCCGACTCGGAGGGCGGGACGACGGCCGTCGGCGCCGAGGGACCGGGGCCCGCGCCCTCGGAAGAGCCGTCGAAGGGGCCGAGGACGAGGGTGAGGGTCGTGCCCACGACCACCACGACGGGCACTGCGAGGAACAGCACGCGGGTGCGGCGCTCACGCGGTTTGCGGGAGGCCGGGCCGGCCGCCTCGGCCGGGGGTGTGTCGGGTTCCGTCGATCCGGGTCCGCGCGCCGGCCGCGGGGTCTCGGGGCCCGGCGACTTGGGCTCGGGCCCGACGGCCGGCGGCGGGTTCGCGGCGAAGGCGGCCCGCTCGGTGATCCGGTCCATGACGGCCGGGGGCCAGGGCGAGGTCGTCGCGGCGGGCACGTGACCTCGGGCGCGGTCGAACAGTTCGGCCGCCGTGGGCCGTTGGGAGGGATCCTTGGCGAGGCACGACTCGACGACGGCCGACAGCTCGGGGTCGGTGTCGGGCAGCCGGCCGAGGTCGGCATCGGTGTGGACGATGCGGTAGAGCAGGTCGGGCCCGGATCCGTCGCCGAACGGCGGACGTCCGTTCGCCGCGTACAGCAGCAGGCTGCCGAGCGCGAACACGTCCGCGGCAGGGGACAACCGGCGGTCGGCCACGGCCTGTTCCGGTGCCATGTACGCCGGTGTGCCGATGACCATGCCCGTCCGCGTCAGCCTGCTCTGGTCGGCCGCCCGCGCCACGCCGAAGTCGATGAGCGTCAGGCCGTCGAGGGTCAGCATGACGTTGGAGGGCTTCAGGTCGCGGTGCACCATGTCGGCGGCGTGCACGGCGCGGAGGCCGTCCGCCGCGTCGCGCAGCAGCCGCCAGAGACTGTCGACCGGCAGCGGGCCGCCGTGCAGGCGCAGCGCCTCGCTCAGGGTGATCCCGGGGATGTACTCCGTGGCGAACCACGGCGGTTGCACGACGCGGTCACTGGCGAGCAGCCGCGCGCTGACCCCGGCGGGCAGCCTCGCCAGGTTGTCGAGCTCGTGCCCGAAGTGGCGCAGGAAGTCGTGGTCCTCGGCGAGGGCGGGCAGCACCTGCTTGACCGCCGCGTACCGCCCCGCCGCCGTACCGAGGTAGACCCGGCCCATGCCGCCCGAGCCGAGGACGCCGAGCAGGGCGAACGAGCCGATCCGCCGCGGATCCGACGGCTCGAGAGGCTTCGCCCCGCTGCCGCTCACATCAGAGTGATCTTCTAATCCCCCGTGCATGGCCGACAGGCTAGCGGAGAGCGGACCCGTCTCCGCACCCTCCTCAGGAGTCGGGACCGGCCGGTCGGCGCCGCCCCAGCGCCACGGCAACGACGAGGTACGGCACGGCCAGCAGCGCGAAGACCACGCCGTGCGACGCGCGCGGCGACAGCGCCGCGTAGGCACCGTAGGCGGCCAGGGACGCCAGGCTCGTGCCCAGGCCGGTCAGCGAGGTGACCGTCGCGCGGCTCGGGCCGGTGATCGCCGCCTGGAGTCGTACGTCGGCCAGCACGTCCGCCAGTTGGAAGACGAGGAACGCGGCGCCGACCCACACGAAACCGGAGGGCCTGCCCGACAGGGCGCCCGCCGCGAGCGCGCACGCCGCGGCGGCGACCAGCGTGCCGAGCGCACGTGGGGAGAGCCGTTCGCCTGCCGTCACCAGCAGCGAGCCGAGCGTCACGCCGACCCACACCACCAGCACGAGCAGCGGAACGGTCTCGGTCGCCACCCCCGTGGAGGCGGCGAGCAGGGGCAGGTACTCGTCGAGCGCTCCCCACAGCGAAGTGATCACGACGGCGAGCAGCATCGCGTGCCGGACGGGCCGGCTGCCGCGCACCTCGGACAGGCCGGCTCGCAGCGTCGCCAGGTAGCCGGGCCCCTGCGTGCCCTCGGGGCGAGTGCGGTCCCGGTGCTCGGGCAGCGTCGCGCCGACCGCCGCGCACAGCACGCAGGCGCCGATGCTCACGCCCCACACCAGGGTGTGCCCGCCGACGGCGAGGGCGGGGGCGGCGGCCGCGGTGGCACCGGCCGCCGCGGCCATGCTCACGGCGGCCGCCCTGCCCATGAGCCGGCCGTACCGGTCGGCGGCGCCGAGCCGTTCGAGCTCGTCGTGGACCAGGGCCTCCATCGAGCCCGAGCGCAGGGACCCGCCGACGGCCCAGAGCGTGAAGCCGGCGGCGTACGCGGCGTACGACGGTGTGACGGCCCACAGGGCGAAGCCGGCGGCGGACAGCAGCGGACCGGCGACCATCATGGCCCGGCGCGAGACGGCGTCGGCCCAGACGCCCGAGGGGACCTCCACCAGCAGGCCGACGACGCACCAGACGGCGAACAGGGACGAGATCTCGGCGGTGGTCAGGCCGTTCCGGGCGAACAGCAGCGCGTACAGCGGGTAGAGCAGGACGAAGTCCTCGAGGCCCGCGTAGGCGTAGAGCCTGCGTGCGAGGGCGCGGACGCGGGGGTCGGGGGAGCCGGAGGAGACCGGCCGGCCGGACGGGCGCGGCGAAGCGGTGAGCATGGTGTGTGGTCCTTCTGCGGAACGGACGGGGACGCCGGGTGCTCACCCGCGCGGCGGCCCGCGACAGCCCGTTCCGGGACCTGCTGCCGTGGATCAATGTCGTCGTCGGCTCATACGGTCGAGGGTACGCCGATGCGGGTCCGGCGGCTCTCCGTTTTCGCGTCCCCGCGGCATCTGCCGTGATGCGGCCGGGAGTTGACTCTCCCCCGGGATCCAGCAAGATCGTCACTCGGCATCACTCACCGCAGGGAGGAATCCGGCGTGACCTTCGGGGGACAGAATCCGTACGGCCCGACGTGGCAGCCGAACGGGGGCCCGCCGCCGTACGTGCCGCCTCCCTCGCCGTACGGACCGCCGCCGTACCGCCCGCCCGCCACCACGCTGTGGCAGCGGTTCCGCGAGGACGAGTGGCCGCCGCTGCGGGAGGTGATGAGCCGTCTGCCGGTTCCCGGCTGTGCGTGGGTCGCGATCCTCTTCTGCGTCTGGCCGGCGCTCTTCGTGGTGATCTGTTACCCGGTCGCCCGCTCGGCGCGGCGGACGGCCCGCTCGGTCTTCCCCGTGCACAGCCACCGCCGTATCCAGGACCCGGACGTTGTGCGGGTGCAGAAGATCCGCGCCTGGATCGCGCTCGCCGCGTCCTTCGCCATCCTGGCCGCGTACGGCACCGAGGCGGACTGGTCGCAGGCGCAGGACCAGGTGCTCTTCCGGCTCGCGGTCACGCCCTGGCTGCTGCTGCTCACCGCCCCCGTCGTGATCGCCGTCCTGTTCCGCCTCGCGCCCGCCCACGCGCGGGCGGCGATGCGTGCGCGGGTGCGCCCCGCCGTCCGCCTGGCGCTGCGGTACTTCGGCGCCTTCACGGCGGTGCCGATCCTGTTCGCCGGGGTCATGTTCCTCAGCCGGGCCCTGCCCGACGGCGTGCTCAGCACGCTGCTCACCTTCGCGCTGCTCCTGCCCGTCCTGTGGGTGCTGTTCTTCGTCGCCTTCGCCTCGTCGACGGTCGTCCGGGGGGCGTTCGACACCGCCGAGATCCATGCCGCGCTCCCCGCCCTGCTGACGGGCGTGCTGGTGTGGGAGCTCGCGGCGATCAACCTGGTGACGGCCGGCATGCCGCCCGGCCCGCCGCTCGTCCAGATCTGTGCCGTGATCGGCGGCCCGGCATCGGTGTCGGCGGTGGCGTGGTGGGAGATCGGCCGCCTGCGCACCCGGTACGGAGTGACGCTGCGGGGGCAGGGTGCGTGAGGCGCGATGATTTTCGAACGGCCCGGCAGTCTCTTCTGCCGTACCCACCACCGTGAGGAACAGGAGCGAGTCCCGTGCGCATAGTGATCAGTGAGTTCATGAGCCTGGACGGCGTCGTGCAGGCGCCCGGCGGTCAGGGTGAGGACACCGACGGCGGCTTCGCGCACGGGGGTTGGACGCATCCGTTCTTCGACCCGGAGGTGGTGGGCGGCACCTTCGACGACGCGCTGTCCCAGGCCGAGGCGCTGCTGTTCGGGCGTCGCACGTGGCGGGCGATGGCCGCGGCGTGGCCCGACCGCGCCGGTGACCCGTTCGCCGACCGGATGAACTCCCTCCCGAAGTACGTCGTCTCGCGCACGCTCGGCGACGACGAGCTGACATGGGACAACACCACGCGCATCCCCGGCGACGAGGCCGTGGCGCAGATCCGCAAGCTGCGCGAGGCCGACGGCGGCGACCTGCTGGTCATGGGGAGCTCCGCACTGGCGCGCACCCTCCTGGGCGAGGGCCTGGTCGACGAGCTCCGGCTCATGATCATGCCGGTGCTCCTCGGCGGCGGGAAGAGGATCTTCCCCGACGACGGTGCGCTGCGGACGCTGGAGCTGGTCTCCACGGTCACCAGCGGTACGGGCGTGAACGTGTGCACCTACCGGCCGGTGGCCGAGGCGTAGTCCGGGCGGGCCCGGTCGAGGGCGAAGGGGCCCGGCTTCACTCGCGGGTGAAGGTGCCCAGGCCGTTCGTGTCGAGGCTTTCCACCCTCACCCGCGAGGCCTGTCCGTCGTCGCCGACGGTGAACGTGACGCCCGTGCGGCCGACCGCGTTCTCGCCCACCGTCTCGAAGCTGAACGTGTCACCGCTGTAGTGGGTGAGCGCGAACCGCAGGGGCCTGGGCCCCAGATGCAGTGACAGCGCGCCGTCGTCGGCGGTGACCGTCAGCGGACCGTAGTAGTCGTTGCGGTACGTCCCGGTGTACGCGTCGTCGGCCCTCGCGTCGGCGGCGCCCGACGGCGGCTTCGTGTAGTCGGTGGGGGAGCGGCCGGCGTTCTCCTCCTGCTCGTAGATCCGGGCGACCAGGGGGAGCCAGTCCTGCGTCGGCCTGCCCTGCTGTGCCGTGTCGAAGAAGTTCAGGGCGACGGAGTCGGCGAGACCCACCGGCTTGCCGTTGGTGAGCACGACGATGCCGAGCTGCTCGGCCGGCACCATCGTCACGTTGGTGTTCGCGCCGAGCTCGAACGCGCCGGAGTGGCTCAGGCGCAGGCGGCCCTGGTCGTTGTAACTGACGTTCCAGCCGAGGCCGTAGAAGCCGGCCCGGTCCGTGGGGGGCGCGGGCGGCTGGGAGACGATCTCGGGAAGGTGGGTGCGCTGCAACTGCTCGGCGGGGACGATCTGCTCGCCCGCGAGCTTGCCGTTCGCGAGTTGCAGGCGGAGCCACCGCGTCATGTCACGGGCCGTGGAACTGACTCCGCCGGCCGGGGACTGGGCGTCGGGGTCGCGGACGAACTTCGCCTCCCAGTCGCCCTGCGCGTTCTGCACGTGGGTGACCGCCTTGTTCGCGGCCTTCTCGTAGTCGGCGAACGATGAGCTGGTCGCCGTCATGCGGGCTGGCCGGTACAGCGAGTCCTCGGCCAGCTTCTCCCACGTCGTGTCCTTCGCGTCGGCGACCGCCTCGGCCGCCGCGGTGAAACCGTAATTGGTGTACGCGTAGCTCGCACGGAACGGCGACAGGGGCTCGAGCCGCAGGTGGCCGAGAATGTACTGCTGGTCGTAGCCGAGGTCTTCGAGCAGGTCACCCGCGTGGTCGGGCAGCCCGCTGCGGTGGGACATCAGATCGGCGACCGTCACGTGCCGCGTCGTCCACGGGTCCTTGAGCGCGAAGTCGGGCAGATGCCGGGTCACGGGGGTGCCCCAGCCAATGGCCTTGTCGCCCACCGCGTCGGCGACGACGGTCGAGGCGATCGGCTTCGACAGGCTGGCGAGCTGGAACACCGTGTCCGGGGACACGGCGCCCGCCTTGCCGACCTCACGCTCGCCGAAGCCCTTCAGGTACACGACCTCGTCCTTGTGGACGACGGCCACGGCGACGCCCGGCACGCCGGTCTTCTCCATGCCCGCCCGGATCTGCCCGTCGAGCTCGGCGACGGCGTCGGCCACCTGCTTGTCCGTGAGCATCGGGGCGACGGCCCGATGGGCGGCAGGGGAGCGGGGCGGCGGGCCGGCCGTGGCCGTCGTCGTCGCGTACGTCGCCGCGAGGACAGAGGCCAGACCTGCCGCGGCGTACACGCGTGGCCTGCCCCTGCGGTGCCTTCCGTACCGTCGGACACCCATGCGTTCCATTCAACGCCCGGCGGTTGCCTCTGTCGCGCGGGGCGGTTCCGGGTGCGCTGTGAGGGGAGGGCGCGGAGCCGAGCGGCGGGCCCACAGCAGCGCGCCCGCGCAGAGGACCGCGCCGCCCAGGAGCCACGCGGGCGGGCCGGCCGGCAGGGCGCCCGCGACCACACCCGCCAGCGCGCCGACCGACTGGAGCGCGAGGGACCGCACGGACAGGGCCGTGGCGCGGACGTCGCTGTCGACGCGGTGGTGCAGCAGGTCGTTCTCGTTGGGTCCGGCCGAGCCGAGGCCCAGGTAGATCAGGCCGTACCCCAGGGCGGCGAGAGCGAGGGCCACCGGTCCGTGCGACGCGGCGGTCACACCGAGCAGGATCAGACCGGCGGAGCTCAGCCCGATGCTCGCGAGCACCGCGTGTTCGCCGCTGCCCGTCACCCGGGCCGCAAGGGGCGCGAAGTGGCTGCCGATCGCGGTGCAGACGAACCCCGCGCAGGCCAGGGCTGCGAACAGCACGGCACCGGACTCGGGCGCGCCCGTCAGGCCGGCGGCGCGGCCCGGGGTGAGCAGTTCGACGGTGGCCAGACCGGCACCGGCCGCGCCCGCCGTCATCAGGAGACGCCGGACCAGGGCGTCCCCCGCCCCCAGACGCAGTCCGCCGAGCACGGTGGCGGGGACGCCGCGGAGCACGGCGCGCAGCGTGGTGCGGGGCCGGGGCGGCTCGGGGAGGGCGAGCAGCACGTACGCGACGTAGCCGGCGCCGAGGGCCGCGCCGAGCAGGGCCGGGGCGGAGAGCGGCAGCAGCAGGCCGCCGGTGGCCGCGCCGAGGTCGGGGCCGAGGCGGAGGAGGAGCGGCAGCCCGCCGCCGACGAGGGTGCCGGCGGCCAGCGCGGCGGCGGAGGCGGTGCCCGCGCGGGCGAGCCCGGTGCGCAGTTCGGCGCCCGGACCGGAGTGGGCCTGGACCGTGTCGACGTACCACGCCTCGGCGGGGCCGCTGGACAGGGCGCGGCCCGAGCCCATCAGGAGCATGGCGACGGCGAGCATCCAGACGGTGGTGCCGAGCGCGAGCACGGTGAGGGCGGCGGCGTTGAGCAGCCCGGCGGCGGCGAGAACGGGCCGGCGGCCGACGACGTCGGCGAGGCCGCCGGTGGGCAGCTCCATGACGGAGACGGTGACCGAGTGGACGGCGAAGAGCGCGGCGACGACGGCGAGGCTCATGCCGCGTTCGGTCATCAGCAGGACCTGGGAGGGGATGTAGAGGCCGACCGGGAGCCAGAAGAGCCCGGTGGCGGCGACGAAGCGACGGCGTGCGGAACGGGGGTCGAGAGGGGCGCCAATGTACACTCGGAGGCGTCGTTTGGTGTTCATCATGTACAGGATGGAGGCGGGGATGTCGTTGACGCACATCGATATCGATGACGAGGCGCTGGAGACGGCCAAACGCTTGGGTGGGCATCGCACGAAGACGGCGGCGGTGGCGAAGGCGCTCGAGGAGTACAACAAGCGTCTTATGCGCGCCGCTGCCTACGAGAAGTACTTCGAGCTCGCACAGGACTGGGACATCGAGGGTGCTGAGGCTGCTCACCGCGCCGACAAGGAGGCGTACGGTCGGTGAACGTCTATCTACTCGACTCCACCGCATTGTGGCGAATGACGCGTGACAAGGTGCTGCGCGCAGCGTGGCAGTCAACCGTCATGAACGGCGATGTCCGGTCGTGCTACCCGCAGCGGGTCGAGTTTCTGCGGTCTGCCCGGGACTTGAAGGAGTTCGAGGCGTACAGCGCCATGTTCGCCGAGTTGTACGACGACGTTCCCGTTCCAAAGGGAGCGGCGAAGTGGATCGGGGGCCTGCAGCTGCGTGCCGCCGAGCGCGGTGCGCACCAGGCGCTGTCAGCTGTCGACCTCCAGATCTGCGCGACGGCCGCCCACCACGGTCTCATCGTGCTGCACGACGACAAGGACTTCGTGACCGCGGCCCGTTTCGCCGTCGAGCTTCAGCAGCACAACGTGCACGACGGCCCGCGATGAGGCCCCGCCCGTGAACGGGCGTCAAGGGGCCGGGTCCTCAGCGGGACCCGGTTGCGGGGCTCTGCCCCGGATCCCCGCTCCTCACGCGCCCGGGGACCCGGGCGCGCATGACGTCAGCGCCGCGCGCAGGTGACCGTTCGAGCGGGTCAGGAGGGCGGACGCCGTGCCCGCGTCGACTCCCCCCAGAATCACCAGGATCGCGTTCTTCACCTCTCCTCCCGTCGCCTCGAGCGCCGCCTCGATCTCCTCGTCCGCCGCCCCCGTCGCCAGCGACACGATCCGCCGGGACCTCGCCCGCAGCTTGTCGTTCGACGCGCGCACGTCCACCATCAGGTTTCCGTACGTCTTGCCGAGGCGGATCATCGTGATCGTCGAGATCATGTTGAGGACCAGCTTCTGCGCCGTGCCCGCCTTCAACCGCGTCGAGCCCGTGAGCAGTTCGGGACCGACCACGATCTCGACGGCGTGGTCCGCCGCCGCGCCCAGCACGCTCGCCGCGTTGCAGGACAGGCCGATCGTCAGCGCGCCCAGCGACCGCGCGTGCTCCACCGCGCCGATCGCGTACGGTGTGCGGCCCGACGCGGAGATGCCGACCACCGTGTCGTCCTCGGTCACCTTCAGCGCGTCCAGGTCCGCCGCCGCCAGCTCCTTGCTGTCCTCCGCGCCCTCGACCGCCGTGAACATCGCCGTCGGGCCGCCCGCGATCAGGCCCGTGACCTCCGACGGGTCCGTGTTGAACGTGGGCGGGCACTCGCTGGCGTCCAGGACCCCGAGGCGGCCCGCCGTGCCCGCACCCGCGTAGATCAGCCGGCCTCCTCGGGACATGCGCTCGGCCGTGGCGTCGATCGCGGCGGCGATGACGGGCAGTTGGGCGGCGACGGTGGCGGGGACGGTCTCGTCCTCGCCGTTCATGATGCGCGCGATCTCCAGTGTCGGCAGCCGGTCGATGTCGGCGAGCTCGGGACGGAACGCCTCCGTCGTGAGCGTGGCGAGCTGGGCGCGGAGTTCACCGTAGGTGGGGGTCATGAGGAGCGGCTCTGCTTTCTCGGGACGTACGGCGTGTGGGGGTCAGCGGGTGCGCGGACTGTGGCGGTGCGCGAGAGCCTCGTACGACGCGGCGAGGGCAGGCGCCGCCGACTCGTACGTGCGCTGTGCCACACCGATGAACAGGCAGTCGACGACCAGCAGTTGACTGGTGCGGGAGGACATCGCGGCCGGGCGCAGTTCGCTCTCGCGCGCGGTGGAGGTCGTGAGGATGTGGTCGGCGTACTGCGACACGGGGCCGTCCGGGCGGCCGGTGATCGCGATCGTGGTGGCGCCCCGGTCGAACGCCACCCGCAGCGGCTCGATCACGTCCCCCGTGGAGCCGGAGTGCGTGATGGCGACGGCGACGTCGCCGGAGCGCAGCTGTACGGCGTTGGTCACCGCGAGGTGCGGGTCGCTGTGCGCGTGCGCGATCAGGCCGATGCGCAGCAGCTTCTGGGCGAGGTCCATGCCGACGAGGGAGGAGGCGCCGACGCCGTAGATGTCGATGCGGCGGGCCGTGGCCGCGGCGGCCACGGCCGCGCCGAGCTGCACGGTGTCGAGGCCGGCGGCGGTGTCGGCGAGCGTCTGCTGCTCGTCGTACGCGAGCTTGGCGACGACGTCCCCGATCGGGTCGTCGACGGCGATGTCGGTGGTGAGGGCGGGCGCGCGGCCCGACTCCTGGTGGGCGGCGAGACCGGCGAGCGCGAGGCGCAGATCGCGGTAGCCGGGGTAGCCGAGGAGACGGGCGGTGCGGACGACGGTCGCCTCGCTGGTGCCCGTGAGCTCGGCGAGTCCGGTGACCGTGAGGGCGGCGCAGCCTGCCGGATCATCGGCGACGGCTTCGGCGACCCGCTGCATGGAGCGGGTCATGGACGGCGAGAGCGTGCGCACCTTCGCCGCGAGGGCGGCGGGAGGGGGGACCTCCCGCGTGCCGGGAGCGGCAGGGAGGGGTGCCTCACCGCTGAAAATTTCCTTCACTGGATTGGTCACATCTGAAAGATATTTTCGTATTTCGGGTGCCGTCAAGACCCGTAGACAATGGGGACATGGATCGGACGAACCCACTGGAACAGGCACTGCACGCCGCCCGCGCGCTGGTGCTCGCCGACCTCGCCGCCCGCGACGTGGCCGACGCCGGTGTCGTCTCGCTGGTCGAGGAGGCGGTGTCACACCGCCGGTGGTGGGCCGAGCAGTGGCCCGAGGGCGTCGCGTACGTCGCGGGGCTCGTCGCCCAGGACGTCCAGGACGCGCTGCTGGAGCGGCACGGCCGCTGGCCGCTGTGCCCGGTCTGCGACGCGGGCGACCCGCACGCGCTGGAGATCGAGCCCGAACTGGGGCCGGACCCGCACTGGGTGTGCGGCAAGGCCGGGGTCGTGGTGGCACCGGTGGGCGGCCTGCGGTGACGGTCTACATCGACCCGCCGAGCTGGCCGGGCCACGGCCGCATGTGGTCGCACATGGTCAGCGACGTGTCCTTCGACGAACTGCACGCGTTCGCCGAGTCGATCGGCTGCCCGCGCCGCGCGTTCGAACGCGATCACTACGACGTGCCCTCGCACCGGTACGCGGACGCGGTGGCGGCGGGCGCGGTCGAGATCGGTTCCAAGGAGCTCGTACGCCGCCTGACCGACGCGGGCCTGCGCAGGCCCAAGAACCGCCCGTCCGCGTAGGGCCTGTCGTCAGGCGTGCTCGGTCAGGGCCGCCGCGCCCCGCGGGTCCGCCGCCGAGCCCGTCACCAGACGGGACCTGCTGTGCGGCCGCAGCGACACGGCGACGAGCACGATGGCCACGACGGTCATCGCCGCGCCCGCCCACGCCGTCGACGCGAAACCGAGGTCCGCGTCGATGACCGTGCCACCGAGCCACGGGCCGCCCGTGTTGCCCACGACGGTCGTCCCTGTCGTTCCCCACCGGGCCGGTGTCTCACGATGCGGCCAGCAGCTCCAGCTCCACCGTGAGGTTGTGGCGGGCAGGCTCCTCCCACTCGCGCGCGCCGTACGGGGTGTGGAACAGGCGCGGCAGCCGCAGCAACTGGCGCAGCACCGCCGCCCGCCCGTCGCGGAACGCCTCCTCGGGGACGAACGCGTACTCCTCGCGCACCGCCGCCGCATAGGCCGCGTACGCCTCCGGGGCCGCGGCCAGGATCGCCAGGTCGGCGTCGCACAGGACCTGGCCGTTGCGGTCGTCGCCGGCCGGGTCGTGCGTGACGGTGAGGCGGACGAGCCGGGCGACCTCGGCGGTGGCCCCGGCGCTCAGCCCGGCCTCGGGAAGGGCACGCTCGGCGAGCCGGGCGGAGCGCTCCTCGTTCTCGGATCGGTCAGGCAGGTACACCGCGTCGTGGAACCAGGCCGCGAGACGCACGAGGTCGGGGTCGGCGGCGTGGGCGGCCAGGGTGTCGACATGGTCCAGCACCGCGATGAGATGCGCCGTGGTGTGGTAGCGCCGCTGCGGTTCGGCCCAGCGGCCGAGGAGGTTGTCGGCATAGGGCACGGGGTCGGGTCCGTCCGCCCCTCCGCGGGCGGCGAGGAGGGCCTGGGTCCAGCGGGCACGGAGATCGGCGGCGGCGTCGCTCATGTGCCGACTCTAGAGCGGCTCCCGTGCGGAGCGGGACGGGCGGGGCCCCGACCCGGGGGCAGGGGCGTCACCCGGCCGCCTCGAAGCTGCGCAGCCGGAGGGAGTTGCCGACGACGAACACGGAGGAGAAGGCCATCGCGGCTCCGGCGATCATCGGGTTGAGGAGGCCGGCGGCGGCGAGGGGGAGGGCCGCGACGTTGTAGGCGAAGGCCCAGAACAGGTTCGACTTGATGGTCCCGAGCGTCTTGCGGGAGAGGCGGATGGCGTCGGCGGCGGCGTTGAGGTCGCCCCGTACGAGGGTGAGGTCGCCGGCCTCGATGGCGGCGTCGGTGCCGGTTCCCATGGCGAGTCCGAGGTCGGCCTGGGCGAGTGCGGCGGCGTCGTTGACGCCGTCGCCGACCATGGCGACGCTGCGGCCCTCGGCCTGGAGGCGCTTGACGACGTTCACCTTGTCCTCGGGCATGACCTCGGCGACGACCTCGTCGATGCCGACCTCCTTCGCCACGGTCTCGGCGACGGCCTTGTTGTCGCCGGTGAGCAGGATCGGGGTGAGGCCGAGGCCGCGCAGCCGCCGGATGGCTTCGGCGCTGGTGTCCTTGACGGCGTCGGCGACCTCCAGGACGGCGCGGGCCTCGCCGTCCCAGGCGACGGCGACGGCGGTGCGGCCGGCCGCCTCGGCCTCGGCCTTGGCGCGCTCCAGCTGGACGGGGAGAGGG
Source organism: Streptomyces sp. PKU-EA00015 (assembly GCF_013387495.1). Classification (GTDB taxonomy): domain Bacteria; phylum Actinomycetota; class Actinomycetes; order Streptomycetales; family Streptomycetaceae; genus Streptomyces. The sequence goes on from NZ_JABZEE010000024.1 coordinate 144,094, forward strand.
ATCTCCCACTCCTCGAGCAGCTTCTCGCGGCCGACGAGGACGGCGTGGCCGTCGACGATGCCCTGGACGCCGAGGCCGGGGATGTTGGCGAAGTCCTCGGGGGTGGGCAGGGCACCGGCCTTGTCCGACGCCCCGGTGGCGACGGCCTGGGCGATGGGGTGCTCGGAGGCGTGCTCCAACGCGCCCGCCAGCCGCAGGACTTCGGTCTCGGTGGTGGTGTCGGCGGTGTGGACGGCGAGCAGGGTCATCCTGCCGGTGGTGACGGTGCCGGTCTTGTCGAGGACGATCGTGTCGACCTTGCGGGTGGTCTCGAGCACCTCGGGGCCCTTGATCAGGATCCCCAGCTGGGCGCCGCGGCCGGTGCCGACCATGAGCGCGGTGGGCGTGGCCAGGCCCAGGGCGCAGGGGCAGGCGATGATCAGGACGGCGACGGCGGCGGTGAACGCGGCGGTCCGGCCCGCGCCGTTGCCGAGCCAGAAGCCGAGCGTCGCGAGGGCGAGGCCGATGACGACGGGCACGAAGACGGCGGAGATCCTGTCGGCGAGCCGCTGGGCGGCGGCCTTGCCGTTCTGCGCGTCCTCCACCAGCTCGGCCATACGGGCGAGTTGAGTGTCGGCGCCGACGCGGGTGGCCTCGACGACCAGGCGGCCGCCGGCGTTCAGGGTCGCCCCCGTCACCGCGTCGCCGACGGTGACCTCGACGGGAACGGACTCGCCGGTGAGCATCGAGGCGTCGACGGCGGAGGCGCCCTCGACGACGGTGCCGTCGGTGGCGATCTTCTCCCCGGGACGCACCAGGAACCGGTCCCCCACCCGGAGCTCGGCCGTGGGGATCGTCTCCTCCCGGCCGCCGCGCAGGACCGTGACCTCCTTGGCGCCCAGTTCCAGCAGCGCCTTGAGGGCGGCCCCGGCCTTGCGCTTGGAACGGGCCTCGAAGTACCGCCCGGCCAGGATGAACGCGGTGACCCCGGCGGCCGCCTCCAGGTAGATGTTCCCCGCGCCGTCGCTGCGGCCGATCGTCAGCTCGAAGGGGTGCGTCATGCCGGGCGTGCCGGCGGTCCCGAAGAACAGGGCCCACAGTGACCACAGGAACGCCGCCGAGGTGCCGACGGAGATCAGGGTGTCCATGGTGGCCGCGCCGTGGCGGGCGTTGGTGAACGCGGCGCGGTGGAAGGGCCAGGCGGCGTAGGTGACCACGGGGGCGGCGAGGGTGAGGCTGAGCCACTGCCAGTACTCGATCTGCAGGGCCGGGACCATCGCCATCGCGATGACCGGGACGCAGAGGACCACGGCCGTGATCAGGCGCTGGCGCAGGGGTGCGAGTGCGTCGCTCTCCGGTGGTTCGCCGCTCTCCTCGGGAGTGACTCGGGGCGGGGCGGGCTCGTGGGCGGTGTAGCCGGTGGCCTCGACGGTCGCGATCAGGTCCGCGACCTCGGTGCCGTCGGCGAAGGTGACCTTCGCCTTCTCGGTCGCGTAGTTCACGGTCGCCTCGACGCCGTCCATGCGGTTCAGCTTCTTCTCGATGCGGGCGGCACAGGAGGCGCAGGTCATGCCGCCGATGGCGAGTTCGACCTCGCGTGCTGCGGTGGTGGCCGGGTGGGCGGCTGCGGTCGGCATTCCTGCTCCTCGTCCAAGGGGTGATACCCCTAGGGGGTATCCTCGACTCATGTCCTGTATACCCCCTCCCCGTAAGAGGCGCAAGGGGTGAGGGTCGGCGTGAGCGGGGAACCCGGGTGCCGGAGTGCCGTGTGCGGCTGCCATGGGGGTGCGATGGGCATTAGGCTGGGATATTGGACTAGACCTCTCGGCCCGAAGGGCCGGGCAACCGCCGCAGCCGTCTCTCCTGGAGGAATGGGCCCATGAGCAACCGTGCACTCCTGGAGGTGATCGCCCTCGACGCGGAGGACGCGGTCGCAGCGCGTTCCGGAGGGGCCGACCGGCTGGAGCTGGTCGCCGACATGGCGGCCGACGGTCTGACCCCGGCGAGGCAGACCTTCGCCCGCGTCCGGGCGGCCGTGGACATCCCGGTGCGCGTCATGCTCCGCCTGACGGACGGGTTCTCGGCGGGCGGCCCGGAAGACGTCGACGCGCTGGTCCGGGCGGCGGAAGGGCTGCGGGCGGAGGGCGCGGACGAGTTCGTCTTCGGCTTCCTGGACGACCACGGCCACCCGGACCTCGTGACCGTCGAACGGCTGGTGGCGGTGCTGGGCGGCAGCCGCTGGACGTTCCACCGGGCGATCGACCGCGCGGCGGACCGCGACGCGCTGCGCAAGCAGCTGGCGGACGTGCCGGGCCTGGACACGTACCTGACGGCGGGGTCGCCGGAGGGCGTCGACGACGGGCTGCCGGCGCTGCTCGCCGAGGCGGCGCGGCGGGGCGAACCCGGCTACGAGGCGGCGCTCCTCGTCGGAGGCGGCCTGCGCCTCGCCCACGTTCCGGAGCTGCGGGCGGCGGGCGTCCGGGCGTTCCACATCGGCGGCGCGTCCCGCCCGGCGGGCTGGTCCCGCCCGGTGTCGCCCGAGGCGGTCGCGGAGTGGCGCGAGGCGCTGGACGCGTAGTGGTTCGGCGGGGGGCGCGTGACGCCCCCAGGGAGTCGACCGGTGGCTGAGGGGTACCGGCCCGCTCTACAGCACGTCCGCGGCGTGCAGCGCCGCATAGGCCGGGATGATCAGGGCGCAGGCGAGCCACCAGGAGAGCAGGCGGTAGCCGACCGACAGGCGGAAACCGGCGATGGCCACGGCCCCCCACGCCAATGACATCAACAGCGAGGGAATCGCGTCCTGGAACCTTTCCGCGGCCGTCCGCTCACCGAACCCCCACCCGGCGAAACTTGCCGCGACCACGGACGCGAACAGGAAGAACCCCAGAAAGGCCAGTCCCAGCACCCAGCGAATGATCCGTATGCCGACCTTCTGCTGCTCGTTCATGTCATCTTTCCTGTGTGGTGATGGCCGTGGACCGGCGCGGGACCTTCGGCCGAAGCCGCAGGCCGGCGCCGGTCCACGGCGCATTCGGCATTTTCTCAGCGGGTGTACTGGTACTGCTGTGCCGAGCAGCCGCCCATCCAGCCCGCGAGGCACTTCGGGTCTTCCAGCGCGTGATCGAAGACCAGCTTCAGGTAAGAGGTCCCGTCGGAGTACTGGTCGTAACGGTAGAACTGGTGATTCGGCATCTTGTCATGGGCACCGTAGATCCAGTGCGAACCGTTCTGATAGAGGTCCTGCTGGTTGTCATAGCTGATATCGGCGATCCCGGTGCAGTACGGATTGCCGACATTGTGCTCGATCACCGTGCGGGCATACCGGCCGTCGTTCTGCAGCGGCCGGATGACGAAGCCGTCGCCGCCGGCCGTGCGCTGGGAGTCGTAGTAGTAGGTGCTTCCCACCTTCCGGTAGCGCTTGGTGGGGCTGACGCCCTTCGACGTCCAGGTCGAGGCACTGGTCCAGTAGTGGTTGGACGCGGCCTTGGTGCGGTTCTTCCCGGTGTCGTAGCCGGTGCTCCGGCCGTCGCCGGAGAACCAGGGGGCGTTGTCGTCGGCCGACTCGCAGGGGAAGCCGAAGCCCCAGCTCTCCCCCTGCAGGTAGCTCATGGGGATGTACGTCTCGTACGTCGTACGGGACGTCGTCAGGGTGCGGACGTTCGCGGGCAGCGTGTCGCCGGGCCGGGCGTCGCTGGGGGTCTGCGCCACGTCCGTGGTCGCCGGGGTCACCTCGACGCCGTAGGTGGAGCGAGTGACGGTGTCCTCGGTGACCTCCTCGGCGGGCAGGACCAGCTCGGCGTCGATCGTGTACTCGGCGTTCTCGCCCAGCGCCGTCTCGGTCTGCAGCTGGGTGGCGGCGGTCGTGGTGAGCTTCGTGCCGTCGGCCGTGACCTCGTAGTCGGCCGCGTCCGGCAGGGCGCCCCAGCCGACGGTGGTGCCGGTGGGGGTGGTGACGGCGGTGAGCGGGGTCAGGCCCGAGGCCGCGTCGGGGACGGTGGCCAGCGCCTTGGCGATCAGGCGCGGGCCCTGCTCGGTCAGCGCGACGACGAGGACGGAGACGGAGGTCGGGGCCTGGACGGGAAGCGTGGCGGCGGTCTGCTCGCCGCGCCAGAGCACTTCGTGTGCCCGGTCGTCGATGACGAGGTAAGCGGTGGCGCCGGAGACGGAGGACCAGCTCAGCTCGACGCTGTCGTCGGTGACGGAGACGGCCGCCGGGGCCGCCGAGGTGGCGGCCTGCGTCGGCATCGCGCCACCGAGCAGCAGGCCGACGGCGAGCACCGGCGCGAGGAGGACCCGGCGCAGCCGCCGGGCGGGGTGGGGTCTCATGATGTCGCTGTTCTTCTTTCTTTCAGGCCGTGGTGCGGGAGAGGACCTCGCCGGTGCGGGCGTCGATCTCGACTCGGTCCGCGTCCGGGACGCGGGCCTCGGACCAGCCCGTCGGGGCACGGTCGAAGGTGACCGTCCAGCGGCTGGCGTTCCAGGTGTCGGCCACCACCGTGGCGGCCGTGGTGCGGTCGCCGGTCAGCTCGCGGGCCGTGGCCTCGGCCTGCTCCGCGGTCACCGGGAAGGCGGCGCTGTCGGCCGTGCCCCGGGCGGCGGAGAAGCTGACGACCGCGCCGGTGCGCCGGTCCAGCTCCACCGTCACCTCGCGCGCGGCGTCCCGGCCGTCGACGACGGTCCGCCAGCGCAGCAGCCGCACCGCGTCGCCTTCGATGTGGCTGGTGGTCTCGTCGGTGACCAGCCGCCAGTCCGCGCCGAAGCCGGGGACGTTGGCCTTCGCGAAGTCCTGGGCGGCGGTACGGGCCTCGGCGGCGGAGAGGGTCACCTCGCCCTCGGTCGACGCAGTGCCCACGGCGTCCAGGACGGTGCCGTCCTGCCGCTGCCGGTACTGGATGCCCTCGGCAGTCGTCACATCCGTCAGCTCGGCGCCGTCCGGGCCCTCGGTGGTGGTGGACGCGGTGGGGGTGAGCCGGCTGAAGGTGGTGAAGGGGAGGGCGGCGAGCGGCTGGCTGTTCAGCGGCTCACCGTTCCCGGCGGGCTTGAGCCGGACATCAGCCGGGTTGCCGACGGCGCCCCGGATCACGTAGTTGTTCCAGCCCCCGGCGCTGCCCTCCTTGGCCACCAGGTCGGTACGGGCCCGGTACAGCGCGGTGCTGATCGTCACGCCGGTCTTGGTGTGGTAGCCGAAGCGGTCCCAGAAGTAGTTGCCCGAGTAGTTGGTCAGGCCGATCGACGTTCCGGAGGAGGTCGCCGGGAAGTAGACAAGGCCGCTGAAGCTGATGACCGAGTCGACGCCCCGGGACACGGCGGCGTCGTTGAAGTTGCCCCACGGGCCGTTCAGCGAGGTGTAGCAGCCCGCCAGCACCATCAGCCGCATGTCGTCGACCTCGACGTAGGGGAAGTACTCGGAGACGAAGCGGAGGTTGGCGTACGGGCTGACCACGTCGGTGGCCGTACCGGCGGCCAGGATCGCGTCCTCGGCGTCGGTGGGGCCCTCGTCGGTCTGGAAGATCCCGGCGTTGGCGTGGCCGAACAAGCCGAGGACGGCGGCCCCGGTGCCGTCGTTGAAGGTGTTGGTCGCGCTGCGGCCGCCCGTGTAGCCGAGGGTGTCGTAGCCCATCGCGTTCGCGGCGCTGGTGAAGCTGGTGACGCTGTAGCGGCTGTCCAGCCCGTCGTTGTAGCGCTGCCCGATGTTCACGCCGGACGCGGCCTGGGACGGGGACGACAGCAGAGTCGCCGACGCCACTCCTGCCAGCGTGAGGGCGAGCCCGCCGCGCAGGGCACGCGTCACGCCGCCGCTGCCCCCTCCGGTTCTGCTGTGAGCCACTGAGTGACCTCTCCTTCGCAGCTGTTGCCACCGCTGATGGCACTGTCAGCCGCTCTACGGGGAGAGGCGGGGCTTGCGTCGCACGGATTCGCGATTTATTCGGTGGCCTCTTCGACGGCTCGTTGGAGGGTGGTGCCAGTGGCCTCGGCGGACGCCGCCGAAGCCGCTTCCCGGGCGCCCAGAACGTCCGGCTCCGGCAGGGCGGGCTCCGTGACCTCCGGCAGGGCGGGCTCCGTGACCTCCGGCAGCCTGGGCGTACCCGGAAGCGCCGGACCGGCGACCTCCGGCAGTCCCGGCGCTTCCGGCAGCCCCGGGCCGCCCGGCTCCCCCTGCGTTCCCGGTGCCCCCGCAGTGCCCGTCCCGTTGTCGCCCGGACGAGATAGCGCGCCGCCGTAGGGCAGCCCCGCACCGGGGTCGGCCGCCGGGGTGGCCGGATCCTTCGGCGTCCCCCGCTCCAGGACCGTCTGTGCCGTCGGGCTGCCCGGCTCCGCCGACCCCGGCACCGGGCGCCCCGGACCGCTCCCCGGCGCGGGGGCGGCCGTTCCCGGGGCGAGCAGGGTCAGCCCGGCGACCGTCAGCGCCACGGTGGCCGTCACCAGCGGCGCCGCTCCGGCCGGTACGCCACCGCCCACCGAGGTCGAACGGCTGCCCCGCCACGGCCACAGCAGGACGGCCAGGGTCCCGGCCAGCACACCGCGCAGCGTCTTGCGGGCGCGGGCCAGCAACGACTGAACGGCCCGATAGCTGAGCCCCATCCGCTGCGCGATCTGCCCCAGCTCCAAGCCCTGCGCCTGCAGACCGAGCGCCTCGGCCTGCCGCCCGGGCAACTCCTCCCGGCCGCGCCGGGTGAGCCAGTGCGCCTCGGCCCGGTCGCACACCCGGTCCTCGACGGTGACGTACCCGGGCAGCCCCCACGCCGCCCGCCGGTGCACCTCCGCCTCCCGGACGACCTGACGGTGCCGGTCGACGCACAGCCGCATCGTCACCGTGGTCAGCCAGCCGCCGAGCCGTTCGTCGTCCAGCTCCGGCCGTTCCATGGCCCGCACCATCGCCTCGTGCACGGCGTCCTCGGCGTCCTCCGGGCTCGCCGACCGCCGCCGGGCCACCCGCAGCAGCGCCTCCCGGTGCCCCCAGATCCGCTGCCACCTCTCGGCCCGCTCCTGTTCCCCCGCCGCCCCGGCCTTGCCGTACGTGATCACGGGCCCCGCTCCCTTCCGCCGCGCGTCGGCACTCGGCCGTCCGTACTTCCGCACGGAACCTAACCAGCCGGAAGTGGATCAGAAGGGCCGGGGCCCGGTGAGCGTCGTCCGGATGGAGGCCGAAGCAGCGCTTCCCTGTCACACCCTCGACCGGGCCCGCGCCGCGCCGACCCTCCCCGTCAGCCCAACTGCACCGGAAGTGGCTGCACGTGCAGAACCGTCAGGCCCGAGACCGCCCTCGTCAGCGCCACGTACAGGCGGCGCAGGCCCGTGCGTTCGTCCGGTTCGGCCGAGACCACCGCGGCCGGCTCGTCCAGGACCACGTAGTCGTACTCCAGGCCCTTCGCCAGTGACGCCGGCACCAGCGTCAGGCGGGTGTCGGGGGTCGTCTCCTCGCCCGGGGACAGGTACGGCAGGCCGGCCGACGCCAGTGCCGCGGCCAGCGCCGGCACGCGGGCGTCCGAGGCGATCAGGCCGATCGAGCCCTCCCGGGTCAGGGACTCCAGGCAGGCGGAGACGACCGCCGCGTCCAGGTCCGACACGGCGCGGACCGAGAGCGAACCCGGGTTCTCGCGCACCGAGGAGACCGGGGCCAGGCCCGGGGACATGTGGGGGAGGAGGCGGGAGGCGTACGCGATCACCTCGCGCGGCACGCGGAAGCCCGCCGTCAGCTCCTCGACCGCCGCCTCCGGCTTGCCGAGGTGGGACAGCGCCTCCGCCCACGACGCCGTCGCCCACGGCGTCGTCCCCTGGGCCAGGTCGCCCAGCACCGTCGCCGAGCCCGTCGAGCAGCGGCGGCCCACGGCCCGGTACTGCATCGGCGACAGGTCCTGCGCCTCGTCGAGCACGACGTGCCCGAGCGAGTGCGTGCGCTGCACCAGATCCGTCGCCTCGTCGATCAGCACCGCGTCGGCGGGCGACCACTGCGCGGACTTCACGCCGCGGGGCGGCTTCGGCAGCAGGATCGTGGCCTGCTCCTCGGCGGTGAGGATGCCGTCGGCGTGCGCGGCGAGGAACTCCGCGTCGGACAGCAGGCGCAGGACGAGTCTCGCCGGGTCCACCGGCGGCCAGACCGCCTTGACCGCCGCCTTCACCGCCGCGTTGCGTGCCACGGCGTCCTGGACGCGGTCGTCCGGGGCCTCGCCCGCCTGTTCCATGCGGACCAGAACCGCGTGCGCGATCCGCTGGGGCAGCGCGTCGCGCGCCGCGCCGTACCGCACGTCCCGGTCCAGCAACTCGCGGACGATCTCCTCCAGTTCGTACGCCGGGATCCGCCAGCGCCGCGACCCGCGCACCACCATCAGCGGCTCGGTCGGCAGCGTGACGTGCGAGCGGACCGCGCGGCGCAGCACCTCGGCCATCCGCGCGTCCCCCTTCACGACCGCCGCCGCTGCCGTGTCCTCGCCGCGCACCTCCACATGGGCGACGAGGTCGTCGACGGTGGACTGCCTGACCTCCAACTCGCCGAGAGCCGGGAGCACCTGCTCGATGTAGTGGAGGAAGGAGCGGTTCGGCCCGATGACGAGGGTGCCGGTGCGGGCGAGCCGTTCCCGGTGGGCGTAGAGCAGGTACGCGACACGGTGCAGGCCCACGGCCGTCTTGCCGGTGCCGGGACCGCCCTGGACGCACACCGTGCCGGACAGGCCGCTGCGGACGATCTCGTCCTGCTCGGGCTGGATCGTCGCCACGATGTCCCGCATCGGGCCGACGCGCGGCCGCTCGATCTCCGCCTGGAGGAGCTTGGAGGTCTGCTCGGCCTCCGAAGGGTCGGTGAGGTGCTCGTCCTCGTACGCGGTGAGCTCGCCGCCCGTGTAACCGAAGCGCCGTCGCAGGCCCACGTCCTGCGGGTCCTTGCGCGAGGCGCGGTAGAACGGCTGGGAGACGGGGGCGCGCCAGTCGATGACCATCGGGTCGCCGACCGCGTCGTGCACATGGCGGCGGCCGATGTAGAAGCGCTGCCCCTCCTGCGCGGTGTGCAGATAGTCGAGGCGGCCGAAGAACAGCGGGGTGTGCGACAGGTCGGCCAGCGCCTTGATGCGCTCCTCGATCTGGGCTTCCAGGACGACCGCGTTGACCCAGTTCGCGGTGACGTCCTTGATGTCGAGCGACTCGACGTCCTCGCGCATCGCGCGCAACGCGGCGCGTGAGGCGGCCAGATGGGCCCGCTCGCGTCCGAGCGGATCGCCGTCGGCCGTGAGCGCTCCCGTGGCGGAAGTGACGTCGGGTACAGGGGCGTGCGCGGGCACGGGTTGCCTCCGGGCTGATGCTGTGTGGTCACGACATGGCAGACCGGCCGGTTTCCGTCCGGGCGGTGGCGCTCCTCGGGGGAGGCGGGAGAGGCCCCGACCACGTCGGGGGCAAGCCCGCGATTGTAGTTGGGGCCCCGGAGGGAGGCGAACGGTTTTTCCGGGGCGGTCCTCCCCGTAGGGGACGCCGTCGGTCGGGAGCAGGAGGCGCCCCGGTGCGCGGTTCAGCCCGCAGAGCGATGCTCCGGACGGGTGACGAGGCCACCATGGAGACATGAGCACAGCGACTTTCGCCCCAGGCACCACGCCCCCCGGCGGCGCCACCGCCACGGGCGCCGTCCGCCACTCGTCCCACCGCGTCGGCAACGCTCTGCGCGCGATCAAGGTCTTCGCCGAGGCCGTGTTCTCCGTGGCCGTCCTCGGCGAGTACGCGGAGGAGGCGGGCGTCCACCGTCGGTGACCCAGCCCGGGCCGTGGTCGACCAGGGCAGGGGCCGTTGGTGGTCGCTGCCGGGGGGTGGTTTCCTCGGGCTCGGCCGAGCCAGCCCGGGCCGTGGTCGACCAGGGCAGGGGCCGTTGGTGGTTGCTGCCGGGGGGTGGTTTCCTCGGGCTCGGCCGAGCCAGCCCGGGCCGTGGTCGACCAGGGCAGGGGCCGTTGGTGGTCGCTGCCGGGGGGTGGTTTCCTCGGGCTCGGCCGAGCCAGCCCGGGCCGTGGTCGACCAGGGCAGGGGCCGTTGGTGGTTGCTGCCGGGGGGTGGTTTCCTCGGGCTCGGCCGAGCCAGCCCGGGCCGTGGTCGACCAGGGCAGGGGCCGTTGGTGGTCGCTGCCGGGGGGTGGTTTCCTCGGGCTCGGCCGAGCCAGCCCGGGCCGTGGTCGACCAGGGCAGGGGCCGTTGGTGGTTGCTGCCGGGGGGTGGTTTCCTCGGGCTCGGCCGAGCCAGCCCGGGCCGTGGTCGACCAGGGCAGGGGCCGTTGGTGGTCGCTGCCGGGGGGTGGTTTCCTCGGGCTCGGCCGAGCCAGCCCGGGCCGTGGTCGACCAGGGCAGGGGCCGTTGGTGGTCGCTGCCGGGGGGTGGTTTCCTCGGGCTCGGCCGAGCCCGGCGGCGGACGCCTTCGACGCCCTCCCTCAGTGGACCGGGTCCGCGGGGCCCTCCGCCTCGCCCGCCAGGAGCTCGTCCGCGTCCACGATCCGGTACGCGTAGCCCTGCTCGGCCAGGAACCGCTGGCGGTGCGCCGCGAAGTCCTGGTCGATCGTGTCCCTCGCCACCACCGAGTAGAAGTGCGCCTTGTGGCCGTCCGCCTTCGGGCGCAGGACGCGGCCGAGGCGCTGCGCCTCCTCCTGGCGCGAACCGAACGTGCCCGACACCTGGATCGCGATCGTCGCCTCCGGGAGGTCGATCGAGAAATTCGCGACCTTGGAGACGACCAGCACGCTGATCTCGCCGTTGCGGAAGGCGTCGAAGAGCTTCTCGCGCTGCGCGTTCGACGTCTCGCCCTTGATCACCGGGGCGTCCAGGTGCTCGCCCAGCTCGTCGAGCTGGTCGATGTACTGGCCGATGACCAGGATCTGCTGCCCCGCGTGCTTGCGGACCAGCTGTTCCGCCACCTTCCGCTTCGTCGCCGTCGTCGCGCAGAAGCGGTACTTCTCCTCCGTCTCGGCGGTCGCGTACGCGAGCCGCTCCGAGTCGGTGAGGTTGACCCGTACCTCCACGCAGTCGGCCGGCGCGATGTAGCCCTGCGCCTCGATCTCCTTCCAGGGAGCGTCGAACCGCTTCGGCCCGATCAGCGAGAAGACGTCCGACTCCCGGCCGTCCTCGCGCACGAGGGTCGCGGTCAGGCCCAGCCGGCGGCGCGCCTGGAGGTCGGCGGTGAACTTGAAGACCGGCGCGGGCAGCAGGTGCACCTCGTCGTAGAGGATCAGACCCCAGTCGCGGGAGTCGAACAGCTCCAGGTGCGGGTAGACGCCCTTCCGCTTGGTCGTCAGCACCTGGTAGGTGGCGATGGTGACCGGGCGGATCTCCTTCCTCGTGCCGCTGTACTCGCCGATCTCGTCCTCGGTCAGCGACGTCCGCCGCACCAGCTCGTGCTTCCACTGCCGGGCGGAGACGGTGTTGGTGACCAGGATCAGCGTCGTGGCCTTGGCCTGCGCCATCGCGCCCGCCCCGACCAGCGTCTTGCCGGCGCCGCAGGGCAGGACGACGACACCGGAGCCGCCGTGCCAGAAGCCCTCGACGGCCTGCTTCTGGTACGGGCGCAGCGCCCAGTCCGTCTCGTCGAGGTCGATGCGGTGCGCCTCGCCGTCGACGTAGCCCGCGAGGTCCTCCGCCGGCCAGCCCAGCTTCAGCAGCGTCTGCTTGATCTGCCCACGCTCGGAGGGGTGCACGGCCACCGTGTCCGGGTCGATCCGGGAGCCGACGAGCGGCTGGACCTTCCTCGACCGCAGGATCTCCTCCAGCACCGGCCGGTCGGTGGTGGTCAGGACGAGCCCGTGGGTGGGGTGCTTGGTGAGGGTGAGCCGGCCGTAGCGGGCCATCGTCTCGGCGACGTCGACGAGCAGGGCGTGCGGGACCGGGTACCGGGAGAACTCGACCAGCGCGTCCACGACCTGCTCGGCGTCGTGCCCGGCGGCGCGCGCGTTCCACAGACCGAGCGGGGTGACCCGGTAGGTGTGGATGTGCTCGGGCGCCCGCTCCAGCTCCGCGAACGGCGCGATGGCGCGACGGCAGGCGTCCGCCAGCTCGTGGTCGACTTCGAGAAGGAGGGTCTTGTCGCTCTGGACGATGAGGGGACCGTTCACACCTGCGCCCTTTCGGTAAGGCTCGGGGCCGCTTGAGGCCGGTGAGGCCAAACCTCAAGTGTGCCGCATGCCGGCAGAGACGGGCTCAGGCCGAGTCGTCGGCCAGTTCCGCCACGCCCGTGATGCGGTGCAGCGGGTACGTGCGCACCTCGTCCGCCGTGTGGTCGTACGCCGTCACGAAGCCGCCCTCCACCCGGACCGGGGCGATCACGCGCTGGCTGGCCGCGCCGTCCGCGTTGACGTAGCCGATCCAGACCGCCGAGCCGGTCATGGCCGCCGCCTGCACGGTCGCCAGGGTCTCGGCGGGGGTGGTGCGGGGCATCTCGCCGTCGGGGACGGGCACGGCGGCCTCGGTGACCGGCTTGCGCTCCACCGTGGCTGCGAGGTCGCCGGCCCGGATCGCCTTCACCGCCGCGCCGAGCAGTGTGGCGTCGGGCACCGGCGGCCCTTCGGGGACCGGGGCCGGCGCCGTGCGCGGCGGGGTACGGCGGGCGTGGGCTCGGGTGATCACGACGTCGCCCTCGGCCGACTCGGCGGCCGGCGCGTACCCCATCGCCCGCAGCCCGTCGAGCAGCGCCGCCGGGTCCGCCTGGGCGGCCAGGACCGTGGGCGCGAGGCGGCGCAGACGCAGGCCCTGCGAGCGCTTGTCCGCCAGGATCTCGGCGAGGAGCGCGTCGTCGTCGCAGCGCACGTACGCGGAGGCGGCGCCGACGCGCAGGTGGCCGTGGCGGCGGGCGACGTCGTCGATGAGGTAGGCCAGCGGCTGCGGCACGGGCGTACGGGAGTGCCTGGCCAGGAACGTGTGCAGGTCGGCCGCCGCCCGCCCGGCGTCGAGCGCGCGGCGCACGGAGGCGGGCGTGAAGCGGTAGACGGTCGCGCCGCCCTTGGACTCCACGTCGGCGAGGACGGCGAGGGTCTCGGCCAGTGGCCGCTCCAGCGGGCCGGGGGCGACGGCCGTCAGGTCGGCCTGGAGGAGGACGTGGTCCAGCGGCTCAGGCAGGAGCGGGGCGAGGAGGGCGACGGCACGGGCCCGGCGCGCGGCGGCGCCGGAGTCGGAGGCGCTGTCGGCCGCGGCGCGGTAGGCGACGGGACCGGGGCGCGGCACGGCGGACCCGGCCGTCCCGTCGTCGGCGCCGTGCGGGTCCGGCAGGTCGATCAGCGCGCGGGCGTGGGAGGCGAGAGCGCCGCGGCCCGTCACGCCCAGCAGCTCCGCCTCCGCGAGCGTCCAGGTCGCCATGCGCGCCCGCAGGTTCTGGCCGCCGCTCACCGAATCGCCCCGCAGCGGCCGCTCCCAGCGCAGCCGGTCCAGCAGCGTCTCCGGGTCCGGGACCGCGCCCGCCGGGAGGGACGCCATCAGCTCCAGCACCCGCAGCCGGACCGCGGGCGCGGCCGAACGGTCCAGGTCGGGGCCGAGAGCGGAGAGCGTGCGCCCCTTGGAGTCCTGGCTGCCGACGAGCCCCGGCGCACGGGTGGCCGACAGCCAGGCGACCGCGAGCCGCGCCCACCGCTGCGCCGGGGGCAGCTCCAGCCACTCGTCGTACGCGGGCGTCGGGGCGTACCGCTCGTCGGCCTCGCCGTCGGATGCCAACAGACCGGCCGCGTAGGCCAGTTCGGCCCAGAACGCGGCGAGCTGCTCGGTCGTGTCCAGCGCTGCGGCCGTCCGCTTGAGGTCGCGTACGGACAGACCGCCCGCGCGCAGGACCGGCGGGCCGCCCTCGTGCCAGTCCTTCAGCAGGTCCTCGACCGTCGTCAGCGCCGTGAACGCCTGCCCGGCCGCCGCACTGTCCACAACCTGTGGACGGCGCTCCGCCGCCTGCGCCACCGACGGCGGCACCGGCTCGGGCACCCGGTGCGCCCGGCCCGCCCGCAGATGCAGCGCCGCCTCCCTCGGCAGCACCACCGTCCGCGGCGACGCGGGCAGCAGCAGCCCGCGGTCCCGCAGCCACTGCACGGGCGGCGCGGGGGAGGACGTCACCTCCCCGTACGGAGGACCCCACACCAGCCGGTCCAGCACCGCCAGCGCCTGCGGCGGAGCCGTGTCCAGCAGCAGCGCCATCCGGCGCCGGTCCGTGAACAGCGCCGTCAGCGCCGCCACCGCGGACACCGGGTCGTGCGTCGGCGGCAGTCCGGCCGCCGCGAGGATCTCCTGCAGCCTGCCCGGCGACATGCCCGCGGTCGCCTCGGCGACGGACGGACCGAGACCGGTGGGCGAGGGACGTGTGGGGGACGGCGCGAGCAGTTCGCGGGCGGTGCGCACCAGCCGCAGCCGGTCGTCACCGCCCCACACCAGGGCCTGCGCGCGCAGGACCCCCAGCGCGCCGGGCAGCGCCGCCTCGACCTCCGGGTCGCCCTCGTCGCCGGCCACCAGCGCGAGCAGGGTCTCGTACGGGGCGGGATCCGGTGCCACGGCCAGCGCCTCGGCGGTCTGCAGCGCGAACCGGTCGAGCCGCTCCAGGGCACGGACGACGGAGGCGCGGGTACCGGCCCGGGTCGCGAGCTGGGTGACGTCGGTCGGCACCGGGCTCAGCAGATCGGGCCGGGCACGCAGCAGCGCGGCCAGTTCCTCGTCGGTGCGGGCGCGCAGCGCTTCGGCCAGCGTGCGCGGGGCGGCGCCGCCGCTCGGTTCGGGCTTGGTCCCCATCCGCCCCACGGTAGCCCCTGGAGCGCTACCGTCGGGGACAGGGCGGGCCCGCGGAAGGGGCCGTGATTCGTGGGATACGCCGGGAGCGCAGGGGAACGTCCGTGGGGATCGAGAGCGATCAGCTGGTCTACGACTACCTGAGCCGGGTCGGGGACCTGGCCCAGCAGGCCCAGCTTCCGTCCGGCGCCCGGATGCGGCTCGTGTCGTCGCTGCGGGGCGAGATCGACAAGCAGAGGTCGCGGTTCGGCGGGGACAGCCCCGCGGCGGTACGCCGGATCCTCGGGCGCCTCGGTGCGCCGGAGGCGGTGGTGGCCGAGGCGGCGGAGGAGGCCGTGCCCTCGCCGCCTCCGGGCGCGCCTTCGTCCGCGTCTTCCGCTCCGCCGTCGCCTTCGCCTTCGCCGGACACCGCCGGCCGGCGGCCGGCGATGCCGCGGCAGCGGGGGTGGCGCCGCATCCCGCGCCCGCGCACGGACTCCGCGCCCCGGGAGACGGCCGCGTCGCCGCCGCACCTGGCCGGGATGGACGAGCTCGGCCCCTCGGGCTCCGAGCCGGACTGGTGGCGGATCGAACCGGGGCCGTTCGGGGCGGGAGAGCGGGTGGCCGGGTTCGTGGGCGGCGTGGAGGTCCCCGAGATACTCAAGCCGCCGCCGGAGGAGGAGGCCGACACCGAGCCCGACGGCGAGGCCGACGGCGATCCGGCTCCCGGCGAGGAGGCGGCGGAGGAGGCTGTGCCGGTGCGGCGGCGGTGGCTGCCGCGACGGGAGCGGGGCGGGCCCGCTGACCTGGTGCTGCTGCTGGCCGCCGCGCTGCTGCTGGTCGGCGCGGCCCTCGGCTCGCTGCTCGCCCTGGCGGGCGGCTGGCTCCTCGCGTACGGCTCACGCCGCCTGTCCACCGCCCAGTCGAAACTGGCGGTCGCGGGCCTCCCGGGAGCGGCGGCGGCGGCCGGAGCCGTATGGCTGTGGGGCCGCATCAACGGCCACTGGGGCCCGCCGATCCCGGACGACGGCATGCGGGAGGCGCTGACGGGGACGTGGCCGTGGGTGCTGCGAGGGGCGGCGGTGGCGTCGGCGCTGTACCTGCTGTGGCGGCGGAGGAGGGCGCGGGCGTAGCGCCTGCGCTTTCCCCACCCCGCCCCTTCCCGTAACCGGGGGCTCTGCCCCCGGGCCCCCGCGCCTCAAGCGCCGGCGGGGCTGGATTTCGCGGAGCGAAATCAGCCCCCCCGGCCCCGCCCCCCGGTCACGTCACTTCGTCAGATCCGCCTGCAGCTCGTCCAGGATCTTCGTCGCCGCCGTGTACCCGATGCCCTGGATCCACAGCTGGTCCTCCACGGCGAACACCTTGTCGTTCTTCACCGCCGACATCCCCTTCCACAGCGCACCGTCCAGCGTCTGCGTCTGCTTCGCCTTCTTCGGGTCGCCGTAGGTCGAGTGGAAGACCACGTCCGCGTCCGCCAGGTCGATCTTCTCCGGGCTCACGTCGTACGAGAAGCCGTCCTTGGCCTTGTCCGTCACGGCCGGGCGGCCGAGGCCGACGTCCGCGAGGATCGTGGAGATGTAGTTCTGCTTGCCGTAGATGCGGATGTCCGCGCCCTCGACGAAGCGGACCACGTTCACCTCGGTCGCCGCCGCCTTCTCCTTGCCGCCGAGCGCGTCGGTGACCTTCTTCGCGTGGGTCTCGTACTCCGCGACGACCTTCCCGGCCTCGGCCTTCTTGCCGAGCGCGTCCGCGTGGAGCTGGAAGTTCTCCTTCCAGGGGTAGCCGGTCGTCTCCGTCATCACCGTCGGCGCGATCTTCTTCAGCTCGGCGTACTGCGCGCCGTGCCGGACCTTGGACGTCAGGATCAGGTCGGGCTTCAGCGCCGCGATCGCCTCCAGGTTCGGCGTCATCATCTCGCCGACGTCCTTGATCCCCGCGACCTTGTCCTTCGGCAGGTAGGGCAGGAAGCCGGACGTGGCGTCGGCGTGCGTCGCGCCGACCGGCTCGACGCCCAGCGTGATCGCGGAGTCCAGCTCGGCGGTGTCGAGCACGACGACGCGCTTCGGGGCGTCGGGAACCTCGACCTCTCCCATGGCTGTCTTCACCGTGTGCGTGCCGCTGCCCGCGGACGCGTCCGCGGAGCCGGACTTCGAGGACGAGTCCGACGACCCGCACGCGGTGAGCGTCATCGCGGCGGCCAGTGCGAGGGAACCCGCGGCGAGGCCGTGGCGGCGGATGGACGTGGTCATGAGGAGGAGACCCTTTCGGTCGGGGCAACGGGGGGTGTCTGCGGGGGGGTGTAGGGCGCGGCGGGTACGACGAGCGGCGAGCCGGTCACCGGGTCGGGGACGACCACGGACTCCATGGCGAAGACGTCGCGGACGAGTTCGGCGGTGACGACGTCCCCCGGCCGGCCCTCGGCCACGATCCGGCCCGCCTTCATGGCGACGAGATGGTCCGCGTAACGGGCGGCCTGGTTGAGGTCGTGCAGGACGGCGACGACGGTGCGGCCGCGCTCGTGGTTCAACTGGCGTACGAGATCGAGCACCTCGACCTGGTGAGCGATGTCGAGGTACGTCGTCGGCTCGTCCAGCAGCAGCAGATCCGTCTCCTGCGCGAGCGCCATAGCGATCCACACGCGCTGGCGCTGGCCGCCGGAGAGCTCGTCGACCGGGCGGTCGGCCAGGGCGGTGACGTCGGTGCGTGCCATCGCGTCGGTGACCGCGCGCTCGTCCTCGTCGGACCACTGCTTCCACCACGCCTGGTGCGGCTGGCGGCCGCGCGAGACGAGGTCGGCGACGGTGATGGCCTCCGGTGCGACGGGCGACTGCGGCAGCAGCCCGATCGCCTGCGCGATCCGTTTCGTCGGGGTCCTCGCGAGCTCCTGGCCGTCGAGCAGCACCGCGCCGCCCTTCGGCTTCAGCAGCCGCCCGAGGGCCCGCAGCGTCGTCGACTTGCCGCAGGCGTTGGGGCCGACGATGACGGTGACCTGCCCGTCGGGCACGGCGAGATCGAGTTCGTGCACGACCGTGCGGTCCTCGTAGGCGAGCGTCAGCTCGCGCGCCGTCAGCCTGCTCACGAATTGCCTCCAGCGGTACGACCGGTGTGGCTGCGGACGATCAGCCAGATCAGATACGGGGCGCCGACGGCGGCCGTGAGCACGCCCACGGGAAGCTCGGTCGGCGAGAACAGCCGCCGGGCCAGCAGGTCGGCGAGGACGACGATCACCGCGCCCATCAGCGCGGAGCAGAACAGGGGGATCTGCGCGGTGCGGGTCATGCGGCGGGCGATCTGCGGCGCGAGCAGGGCGACGAAGTCGACGGGTCCGGCGGCGCCGGTGGCGACGGACGCGAGGACGACGCCGAGGAGCACCAGCCCGAGCCGTACGCGCCCCAGCCGCACGCCGAGCGCGGTCGCCGTGTCGTCGTCCATCGCGACGGTGCGCTGCGCGCGGGCCGCCCACAGCACGGCGGGCAGCAGGACGAGCAGTGTCCAGCCGAGCGGCGCGGTTTCTTCCCAGCCGCGGCCGTTGAGGGAGCCGGTCATCCAGATCTGGGCCTGCTGGGCGACGAGATAGTCGCCCTTGGTCATGACCAGGGTGGTGACGGAGCGCAGCGCGATCGCGAAGCCGATGCCGATGAGGACGAAGCGGGTGGCGTGCAGGCCGCCGCGCCAGGCGAAGACGTACACGAGCGCGGCCGCGACGATGCCGCCCGTGACGGAGAGGTACGGCAGTGCCGTGTACGAGGTGACGCCGAAGGTCAGCGCGGTGACCGTGAGCGCGCTCGCGCCCTGGCTGATGCCGATGATGTCGGGGCTGGCGAGCGGGTTGCGCGCGACGGTCTGGATGAGCGCGCCGGCGACCCCGAAGGCGGCGCCGACGAGCAGCCCGACGACGAGCCGGGGAAGCCGGAGGGTGCCGACGACCAGCTCGTCGGGGGACGGCTGCCCGAGGAGCACCTTCAGCACTTCGGCGGGCGCGACGAAGCTCTCGCCGACGCTGAGGTAGGCGACGCAGGCGGCGGCGAGCGCGGCGGTGAGCCCGACGGCGGTGAGCGCGGCGCGCCGGTGCAGCAGGAAGCTGGCGCGCCCGGCGCGGGCGAGGGCGTATCCGGCGGGGCGGACGGGGGTGAGGGTCTCAGCGGTCATGCGTCCTCCTCGTGCGCGGGGCCGGGTCCGGGGCGAAGGCCCCACGCGGCGGAGCCGCACATCGGCACCGCAGGGCAGGGCGGGTAGGGGAGGACGTCACGCCGGCACCGCCTTGCGGCGGACCAGCGTCACCAGGAACGGCACGCCGATCAGCGCCGTCATCACGCCTGCCGGTATCTCGCTCGGCGGGAACACCACGCGGCCCAGCGCGTCGGACACCAGCAGCATCACCGGGCCGATCAGCGCGGCCATGGGCAGGACCCAGCGGTGGTCGCCGCCCACGATCGCGCGGGCGATGTGCGGGACCGCGAGGCCTATGAACGCGATCGGGCCCGCCGCCGCCACGCCCACGCCCGTCAGCACCGTCGCGCCGACGCCGCCCACGATCCGTACCGTCGCCACGTTCTGGCCGAGGCCCTTCGCGACGTCCTCGCCGAGGGCCAGCGCGTCCAGGCCGCGGGCCACCGCGACCACCAGCACCGTGCCCACCAGCAGGAAGGGCCAGACCTGGTGCGCGATCTCCGCGTCGCGTCCGGCCACCGAGCCGACCTGCCAGAAGCGGAACTCGTCCAGCGCCGCCGCCTTCGTCGTCAGGACGCCCATCGTCACCGACACCAGCAGCGCGTTGATCGCCGCGCCGCCCAGCGCCAGTTTCACCGGCGTCGCACCGCCGCGGCCGCTGGAGGCGATCGCGTACACCGCGACCGACGCGAGGGCCGCGCCCGCGAACGCGAACCAGACGTACCCCGTGAGCGTGTGGACGCCGGCGAACGCGATCGCCAGCACCACGCCCACCGACGCGCCCTGGCTGATGCCGAGGATGCCCGGGTCGGCGATCGGGTTGCGCGTGATGCCCTGCAGGGCCGTGCCCGCGATCGCCAGCGCCGCGCCGACCATCAGGCCGATCAGGGTGCGCGGTACGCGCAGCTCCCGGACGACCTCGGCGTCCGGGCCGCTTCCGTCGTGCAGCAGGGCGTCGAGCACCGCCGACGGCGCGACCGCGCGCGCCCCGACGGCGAGGCTGAGCAGGGCCGCCAGCAGCAGAGCCGCCACGGCCGCCGCCGTCCAGCCGATACGGCGGACGGCCTGAGCGCGTCTGGCTGACATGAACACCTATCGCAGAGAGGACCCAGGGTTGGTAAGGCTTGGCTAAGTCTATGCGTCCGGAATTCGCCGCCCCGAGGGGGCTGCAAGCCCCGGGCACAATGGCCGGCATGGCCATCCACAGCGCACCGCAGCCGCCCACCGTCGGGTTCGACCTGGACATGACCCTCATCGACTCGCGCCCCGGCATCCACGCCGCCTTCCGGGCGCTGTCCGCCGAGACCGGGGTGTGGATCGACGCGGACCTGGCGATCACCCGTCTCGGGCCGCCGCTGGAGCAGGAGTTGGCGCACTGGTTCCCGGACGAGGCGATCCAGGAGACGGCCGACCGCTATCGGGAGATCTACCCGGAGCACGCGATAGCGCCGACCTTCGCGATGCCCGGCGCCCGCGAGGCCGTCGAGGCGGTCCAGGAGCTCGGCGGACGCGCCATCGTCGTCACCGCCAAGCACGAACCCAACGCCAAGCTGCACCTCGCCCACCTCGGCATCGCCCCGGACGAGGTCGTCGGCTGGCTGTGGGCGGAGGCCAAGGCGGAGGCGCTGCGCGAGCACGGCGCGAGCGTGTACGTCGGTGACCACATCGGCGACGTACGCGGCGCGCGGGTCGCCGGCGCCCTCTCGGTGGCCGTGCCGACCGGGCCCTGCGACGCGGAGGAACTGCGCGGGGCGGGCGCGGACGTGATCCTGGACGACCTCACCGCGTTCCCGGACTGGCTGCGGAGCGGCGCCCGGTCCTGACGCCACCGCACCGCCGCGCCGGGGTCGCCACCCGACCCCGTAAACCGAATGCTGGTGCGGTCGTTACCGCGACCGAGCGGATTTGGCCTGACGCCGCTGCGCCGCGACCGACCGCAGCACCCCGGCCGCGGCGATCAGGAATCCGACGCCCATCAGCATGCTCACGGCGTACGCCACTGTCGGGAACGGCTCGGTTCCCAGGAACAGCGGGGCGACGGTGACGAGAGTGGCGACGGCGCCGACGACGAAGACGATGCCGCCGACGCGCACCAGCACGTCACCCGGGGCGGGAGCGGCTGCGGGAGGAGTAGCAGTCATTCGGCCAGGGTAGTTCCCTTGCGCGTAGGAACCGATCGGGGACGTCTTGTCACCAGCCTCTGGACCATTAGCCTTGGGGGTGGCGGGTCAGGCGACCCGCTGTAGTGCTATCCAGAGCCGTTTTTCGGCGCCCGCCCGCGGTGCCCACAGCGCCCGACGAGTACGAGGACGAGGACAGACGTGCCCACCGGCAAAGTCAAGTGGTTCAACAGCGAGAAGGGCTTCGGCTTTCTCTCACGCGATGACGGCGGCGACGTCTTCGTGCACTCCTCCGTGCTCCCCTCCGGCGTGGATGTTCTCAAGCCGGGCCAGCGCGTCGAGTTCGGCGTGGTGGCGGGCCAGCGCGGCGACCAGGCGCTGTCGGTGACGCTGCTCGACCCGACCCCCTCCGTGGCGGCCGCCCAGCGGCGCAAGCCGGACGAGCTGGCGTCCATCGTGCAGGACCTGACGACCCTTCTGGAGAACATCACGCCGATGCTGGAGCGTGGCCGCTACCCCGACAAGGTGCAGGGCAAGAAGATCGCCGGCCTGCTGCGGGCGGTCGCGGACCAGCTGGACGTGTGACGCCCGGCGCTCAGACGAACGACAGCGCATTCCGGCCGAGGGGCGGTACGAGCCCCTCGGCCGCCGCGCGTGTCAGCAGGCCGCGCACGGCCGCGTAGCCGTCGTCGCCCAGGTTGTGGGTGAACTCGTTCACGTACAGCCCGATGTGCTGGTCCGCGACGGCCGGATCCATCTCCTGGGCGTGCTCCAGCACGTAGGGCCGGGACGCGTCGGGGTCGTCCCAGGCCATGCGGACGGACGTCCGCGCGGCGTCGGCCAGCCGGTGCAGCATCTCGGCGCCCAGCGAGCGCTTGGCGATGATCGCGCCGAGCGGGATGGGCAGCCCCGTCGTCCGCTCCCAGTGCTCGCCCATGTCCGCGAGCGCGTGGAGCCCGTACTGCTGGTAGGTGAAGCGGGCCTCGTGGATGACGAGCCCGGCGTCCACCTTGCCGTCGCGCACGGCGGGCATGATCTCGTGGAACGGCATCACGACCACCTCGCCGACCCCGGCCGGGACGACGTCGGCGGCCCAGAGCCGGAACAGCAGGTACGCGGTCGAGCGCTCGCTCGGCACCGCGACCGTCCTGCCCTCCAGGGCGGCGCCCGGTTCGCGGGTCAGCACGAGCGGGCCGCAGCCGCGGCCGAGCGCGCCGCCGCACGGGAGGAGCGCGTACTCGTCGAGGACCCACGGCAGCACCGCGTACGACACCTTCAGGACGTCGAACTCGCCGCGCTCGGCCATGCCGTTCGTGATGTCGATGTCCGCGAACGTCACGTCCAGCTCGGGCGCGCCCGGGATGCGGCCGTGCGCCCAGGCGTCGAAGACGAAGGTGTCGTTCGGGCAGGGCGAGTAGGCGATCTGCAGGGTCACGGTTGCTCCTGGAGGACGGGGGCGAGCTGCTGGAACGCACCGCGCAGCGCGCCGAGCGCCTCGCCGATGCGCCAGGCGGCGCGGTCGCGGGGCCCCACGGCGTTGGAGACCGCGCGGATCTCGACCACCGGCACGCCGTGGGCGGCGGCGGCCTCGGCGACCCCGAAGCCCTCCATGGCCTCCGCGGCGGCGCGCGGGTGACGTGCGGTCAGCTCGTCGGCGCGGGCCGCCGTGCCGGTCACCGTGGAGACGGTGAGGACGGGTGCGTGCACCGCGCCCACCGCCTCGGCGATGCGCGCGGACAGCCGGGCGGGCGGCAGGTGCACGGTGCGGCCGAAGCCGAGCGCGTCGACGGGGAGGAAGCCGTCGGGGGTGTCGGCGCCGAGGTCGGCGGCGACGATCGCGTCGGAGACGACGAGAGAACCGACCGGGCAGTGCGCCGCGAAGCCGCCGCCGATGCCGGCGGAGACGACGAGGCCGTACGGCTCGGTCGCGGCCGTCAGCGCGGTGGCGGTGGCCGCCGCGGCGGCGGCCGGTCCGACGCCGGCGACGAGGACGTCGAGCGAGGGCGTACGGGTGAGGGCGTAGCCGCCCGGGAGGACGCCGGGGTCCCCCGTGGCGACGGCTTCGGCCTCCGCCGCCACGGCGGTCACGACAAGGACGCGCACGAGGGTGCCCTCCGGGTCCTGCGGGTCCTCCGGGTCAGGAGGCCTTCTCGAACTGGAAGCGGTAGATGCCGATGACCTTCTTGCCCTTCGTCTCCATGATGTTGACGTCGGCCTTGGTGGTCGGCTCGCCGGTCTGCGACGAGAAGAAGGCGTTGCCCGGGATGGTCCGGTACGACTTCTTGTACGGCTCCTGCTCGACGGGCTGCACGCCGAAGAGCAGCGTCCAGCCGTTGTCGGCGATCTCCGGGTCGACGCCGAGGCGGACCTTGTCGTCGGCGGCGAACTTGATCTTGGTGGGAGTGCCCTTGGTGAGGCACTTCTGGATCTCGGACTCCTTGAGCGCCTCGCCGTCGTTGTAGCAGGTCGCTTCGGTGTGGACCGAGTCCGATCCGACCGTCACGGTCGCGAGCGGGGTCGGCTTGTCACCACAGGCGGAGAGGACGAGGAGCCCGGCGGAGACAGCGCCGAGAGCGGCAGCGGTCCGGCGGCGCTTGCCGGAGAAGAACGCAACGGTCATGGCCCGAAGGCTATCGGGCGCGACGGGCACGGCGGCGCGGGGGTACGGCGCGGCGGCCTTTTCAGCCCGGTGGCCTTCGCCGGCGGGCTGCTTCCGGCCCGCCCGGGCCCCGCCCGGATGCGCTGCGCAGGCGGGGCGTGCGGTTCCAGCCGGCCTGAGTCCCCCTGGAGATTGAGCTGCCCCCAGGGCATGCCGTGCCACCGGGTGGTGGCCGGGTCCGATGCCTCGGCCGGGTTGCCGGGGCGCTGCCCCGGACCCCGCGCCTCAATCGCCGACGGGGCTGGACTTGCCGGGTCCGCGAGTGCGGCGCACCTGCGGGGGCCGGACGGGCCCGGCAGCGCGGCGCACCTGCGGGGCTCTGCCCCGGACCCCGCGCCTCAATCGCCGACGGGGCTGGACTTGCCGGGTCCGCAGGCGCGGCGGTCTCGCGGGGCTGAATGGGCCGGTCCGCAGGCACAGCCGCTGACGAAGCTGGACGGCGCGCCCGCGGGGGTGGAAGGGCCCGGTCCGCGAGTGCGGCGGGCGTGTCACGCCACGCGGGTGCGAGGGGCGTCGCTGCGGCGGGCGGACGAGAACAGGCCGGGGCCCGCCGACACCGCACCCGCCGCCACGATCGCCGCCGCCACCGACATCCCCAGCGAGCCGTTCAGCGGCAGCGAGATGCCGATCGCCCCGCCCAGCACCCACGACATCTGCAGCAGCGTTTCCGAGCGCGCGAACGCCGACGTACGGACCTGTTCCGGCACGTCCCGCTGGATCAGCGCGTCCAGTGACAGCTTCGACAGCGCCTGCGTGAAGCCTGCCGCCGCGCCGAGGATCGCCACCATGCCCGCGCCGAAGAACACCGCCGCCAGGATCGCCGCGGTCAGCACCAGCGCCAGCATCGTCGCGATGATCAGCTCGGGGCCGCGCGCCTTCAGCCACGCGCCCACCGCCGTGCCCAGCGCGTTGCCCACGCCCGCCGCCACGCCCACCATGCCGAGCGACACCGCGGCCGACTGGCCGCCCAGGGGATGGTCGCGCAGCAGGAACGCCAGGAAGAAGATCAGAAACCCGGACAGCGCGCGGTGCGCCGCGTTCGCCTGGAGGCCGTGCAGCACCGAGGGACCCACCGTGCGCAGGCTCGGCTTCTTCTCGCCGTGCGTCAGCATGTGCGCCTTGTGCTCACCCTTCGCCGAGTCCACCTTGGGCGGCATCGTGAAGGCCCAGTAGGTGCCCAGCAGGAACAGCGCGCACGCCCCGTACAGCGGCCACTGCGGCCCGATCTGCTGCAGCCCCACCGCGGCGGGCGCGGCGATGCCCGTGGCGAGCAGGCCGGCGAGCGTGACCCGGGAGTTCGCCTTCACCAGCGAGAACCCCGGCGGCAGCAGTCGGGGCACGACGGCGCTGCGCACCACGCCGTACGCCTTGGACGACACGAGCACGCCCAGCGCGGCCGGATACAGCTCCAGGTCACCGGTCGCGACCGCGCCCGACAGCAGCAACGCCAGCAGCACGCGGGCGAGCATCGCGCCCGCCATCGCCGCGCGCCGTCCGTGCGGGAGGTGGTCGAGCAGCGGGCCGATGACCGGAGCGAGCAGCGTGAAGGGCGCCATCGTGACGGCGAGGTAGAGCGCGACCCGGCCGCGGGCCTCGTCCGTCGGCACGGAGAAGAACACGGTGGACGCGAGCGCGACGGTGATCATGACGTCACCCGCGCCGTTGACCGCGTGCAGTTCGATCAGTTTTCCGAGGCCCGATTCGCCCGCGCCGTGCGCGTGGGTCGCCTTGCGGATGCCGCGCGCGGTGCCGGTGAACGGCAGGTGCAGGGCACGCCCGACCTTCCGGCCCGCTCCTCGGAGCGGCCCGGACGCCTCGGACGACCTCGCGGCTGCCACCTCGTCATAGTGCCCCAAGCCCCCTCGGCGCGAACCGTGCTCCGCGCCGACGGGCCGCGTGTTGGCCGCCGATCGCGTCCGCGATGCGGACAGCGCGGCCCGTCGGTTCATCCCGTGTTGCGACGGGCAGGTGGGCGGGGAGCTGTGAAGGGGGTAGCGTGCGTAGCGCGCCACCGGCGGTTGTTCTCGGCCGCGCGCCTCTTCGGCATCCCGCAGAATGGATGACGTCAGGTGTGCCCGAAAACGGATCGGTCCGGGCGTGGACGTCGATGCGGCCCTCTGGTCCGCTCCGCCCACGGCCCCGTACCTGTCGGCCTGGCAGGCGCACCCGTGAGACGGCGTAGGAGAGAAGCGAGACCTGTGAGTGCGACGACGCGAAGCCGTACCCCCGACCGTCTGTGCGCCGAGGCGGTAGACCTCGCCCGGGAGGCGGCCGAGGAGGCCGCTGCACCTGGAGTGGTGGGCGAGCATGTGTCCCTCGTCTCGGAGGGAGACCGGGTCGTCACCCACTTCTTCGAGTGCAAGGAACCGGGCTACCGGGGCTGGCGCTGGGCCGTCACGGTCGCCCGCGCGTCCCGCGCCAAGGTGGTCACGCTCGACGAAACCGTCCTGCTGCCCGGTCCGGACGCGCTGCTCGCGCCGGAATGGGTGCCGTGGAGCGAGCGGCTGCGGCCGGGCGACATGGGGCCCGGGGACCTGCTGCCCACGGAGGCGGACGACCTGCGGCTGGAGCCCGGCTACACGGGGGAGGACGAGCCCCCGCCGAACTCGGTGCTCGCCGAGCACCCGCCCTCGCACGACCTGGCCGAGCGGGTCGACGCCGAGGACGCCGAGCTCACCGACCGCAGGCCGGCGATCGAGGCGACCGACAACAGCGGGCGCGGCCAGATCGCGGCGCTCGCCGAGGAGCTCGGCATGCGCCGGGCCCGGGTGCTGTCCCGGTACGGGCTGCACACGGCGGCGGACCGCTGGGACGAGGCCTTCGGCCCGAAGACCGCGATGGCGCAGGCGGCGCCGGCGGCGTGCGTGACGTGCGCTTTCCTGGTGCCGATCGCGGGGTCGCTGCGGCAGGCGTTCGGCGTGTGCGCGAACGAGTTCTCGCCGGCGGACGGACGCGTGGTGTCGCTGGCGTACGGCTGCGGTGGTCACTCGGAGGCGGCCGTGATGCCGAAGCCGCCGGTGCCGCCGCCGCCGGTGCTCGACTCGATGGCGGCGGACGAGTTCCCGCTGCGGCCGGCGCGCGACAGCGGGTCGGTGTCGCCGGAGACGGACGCGGAGTCGGAGGACCTGGGCCACTCCTAGCCTCTCCGGCCGGCAGGTCCGCCCTCACGGGGTCCCACCCGAGGGCGGGCCGCGATCAAGCGCGCTGCGCCCGCGGACCGGGCTGAATCAGCCTCGTCGGCGCTGTGCCCGGCGGGACGCGCGGCCTGCGTTGCGCGTGGGGATCGGGCTGCTGTCCGATGGGCGGGGGCATGACCTGCGGGTGTGTTCTCCATCTCCCCTACGGCCTGGCGGCCGTGGGAAGAGCCCCCCAGACAGGCTGGGAGCAAGCGCGTCGGGCCTGCGGGGGCGGGCGATTTCAGCCTCGCCGGCGTGTGAGGCGCGGGCCCCGCGGAGTGGGTTGCGCGATCGGGCACGGCTGTCGGCCGGTGGACAGCGCATGTCCTGCGGGCGTGCCTTCCATCGCCGGACGGGCTGAAAGGCACGCCCCCGCAGCCGCCCGCCACGTTAGGGAACTCCCGTACGCGGTACCTTCGGCCCCAGCAGCAACACACAGGCCGCCGCAGGCATGCGGCACCGGCAGGGCGGAGTCACAGCGTGAGCGTCAGGACGACCGAGTGGGCCGACCCGTTCGGGACGGCGCGGCTGCGGCGCGGTGTGCTCGACGCGTGGGCGGCCAGCCCGGCCCGCTTCCGGGAGGACGCCAACGCCGAGGAGGACCTCGCGCTCGGCGGCTACCGGGACCGGCTCGTCGTCGAGCTCGCGCAGAACGCCGCCGACGCCGCGGCCCGCGCCCAGGTGCGCGGACGGCTGCGCCTCACGCTGCGGCCGGGCACGGGCGGCGAGCCCGCCGTGCTGGCCGCCGCGAACACCGGCGCGCCGCTCGACGCGACCGGTGTCGAGTCACTGAGCACCCTGCGCGCCTCCGCCAAGCGCGAGGGCCACGAGACGTCCGTCGGCCGCTTCGGCGTCGGCTTCGCCGCCGTCCTCGCGGTCAGCGACGAGCCCGCCGTCGTCGGCCGCCACGGCGGTGTGCGCTGGTCCCTGGCCGAGGCGCGGGAGCTCGCCTGGCAGGCGGCCGTGGCCAGCCCCGGACTCGGCGACGAGCTGCGCCGCCGGGACGGCCACGTACCGCTGCTGCGGCTGCCGCTGCCCGCCGAGGGCAGCGCGCCCGAGGGGTACGACACGGTCGTGGTGCTGCCGTTGCGGGACGGGGCCGCCGTCGATCTCGTGGAGCGGCTGCTCGCCGGGATCGACGACGCGCTCCTGCTGACGCTCCCGGGACTCGCCGAGGTCGTGGTCGAGACGCCGGACGGCGTACGGGAGTTGCGGCGCAGCACGCACGGCGCGTACGTACGGGTCGAGGACAGTGCGCGCGGCGAACGGCGCTGGCGGGTGGTGAGCCACGCCGGGCCGATCGAGCCCGCGCTGCTCGCCGACCGGCCCGTCGAGGAGCGGTTGCGCCCGCACTGGTCCGTCACCTGGGCCGTGCCCGTCGAGGTCGACGGCGCACCGGCCCGTCCGGGCACCGCGCCCGTCGTCCACGCGCCGACGCCCACCGACGAACCCCTGGGCGTACCCGCGCTGCTGATCGCCTCGCTGCCGCTGGACACGACGCGCCGGCACCCGGCGCCCGGACCGCTGACCGACTTCCTCGTGGAGCGCGCGGCCGACGCGTACGCCGAACTGCTCGGCGAGTGGCAGCCGGTGAGCACCGGCACGATCGACCTGGTGCCCGGCCCGCTCGGCAAGGGCGAGCTGGACGGGGCGCTGCGTGCGGCGATCCTCACGCGGCTGCCGCGCACGGCGTTCCTGGAGGCCGCCGCGCCGCGGGAGCAGGCGGACGACGACTCCGGTCTGCCCGGCCGCGAGGCGCCCCGGGCTCTGCGGCCCATCGAGGCGGAGGTCCTGGAGGGCGCCGGCGCGGAGACCGTACGCGTCATGGCCGACGTGCTGCCGAGCCTGCTGCCCGCCGGTCTCGAGCGCCGGGTCGAGCTGCGCACGCTCGGTGTCGCGCGGGTGCCGCTGACGGAGGCGATCGACCGGCTCGCCGGTCTGGAACGCGAACCGGGCTGGTGGCGCAGGCTCTACGACAGCCTCGCGGGCGTCGACCCGGACCGGCTGTCGGGTCTGCCGGTGCCGCTGGCGGACGACCGGACGACCATCGGCCCCCGTCAGACGCTGCTCCCTCTCGCGGACACCCCGCCCCACCTGGCCCGTCTCGGGCTGAAGGTCGTCCACCCGGACGCCGCGCACCCCCTGCTGGAGAAGCTGGGGGCGTTGCCCGCGACCCCGCGCGCCGTGCTGACGACGCCGCAGGTGCGGGCGGCGGTGGCGGCGTCGCTCGACGAGGGCGAGATCTGGGACGAGGAAGCGGACACCCTCGACGCCGAGGAACTGGCGGAGACGGTCCTCGCGCTCGTACGGGACGCGGAGCTGGAGCCCGGTGACGAGCCGTGGCTGGGCGCGCTGGCGCTGACGGACGAGGACGGGGAGCTCGCGCCCGCGGGCGAACTCGTGCTGCCCGGCAGCCCGTTCGCCTCGGTCATGCGCGAGGGCGAACTCGCGCTGTGCGACGCCGAACTGGCCGAACGCTGGGGCGAGCAGCCGCTCGCCGCCTGCGGTGTCCTGGCGAATTTCGCCCTCGTCCGGGCCACGGACGTCGTGCTCGACCCCGACGAACTGGACCCTCGCGGGGGCGACTTCGCCGAGCCCGACGACGCAGGGCTGCTCGACGCGGTCGACGTGTGGTGCGAGGACGTGCTCGACCGGCTGCCCGACACGCCGGTGCCGCCGGTCGCCACGGAGATCGTCGCGGTGCGCGACCTGGACCTGGTGGACGACGACCGCTGGCCGCAGGCCCTCGCCCTGCTGGCGCAGCCGCCGCTGCGGGACGCGCTGACGCAGCCCGTACGCATCCTGCTGCCCGACGGCACGACGGAGACGGTGCGGCCGTACACGGCGTGGTGGCTGCGCGACCATCCGGTGCTCGACGGTCGCCGCCCCGCCGGCCTGCGCGCGGCGTCCGCGGACCCGCTGCTGGAGGGCCTGTACGAGTCGGCCGACACGACGGGTTTCGAGGACGCGCAGGTGCTGCACGCCCTCGGCGTACGGACGTCCGTCGCGGCGCTGCTCGACGAGCCGGGCGGTGCGGCCGAGCTGCTGGCCCGTCTCGCCGACCCCGGCCGCCAGGTGCGCGCCGACCGGCTGCACGCCCTGTACACGGCGCTGGCCGAGCTCGACCCGGAGCAGGTCACGCTCCCCGACGAGCTGCGGGCCGTGGTGGACGGCGAGGTGGTGGTCGTGGACGCGGGGGACGCGGTCGTCGCGGACACCCCGGACCTGCTGCCGCTCACCGCCGGGCTGCCCCTGCTCCCGGTGGCGCCCTCGCGCGCCGCGGACCTTGCCGACCTGTTCCAGGTGCGCCGCCTGAGCGAGGCGGTCACGGCGGAGGTCACGACCGAGGGCGAGGTGCACGAGGTCCCCGAGTCCGTACGGACCCTGCTGGGCCCTTCCACGCCCGCGACGTACGTCGAACACGAGGAGCTGATGGCGGGCGGCGTCGAGCTCGACTGGCGCCGCACCCCGGACGGTGTGCTGCACGCCGCGACGCTGGAGGGCGTGGCGGCTGCCCTGGCCTGGTCGACGGCCCAGTGGCCGCGCCGCTTCGAGGTGGCGGCGCTGCTGGAGGACGCGTCCCGGACGGCGGAGCTGGAACGGGCGCGCTGGTTCGACGCGTAGCGGCTGCCGCCGGGGCGGACTCGCCACCAACGTGTCAGGATGCGCTGGTGGACGATCTCATACGTGCCTGGGAACGCATCGAGACCTGGCTCGGGGAGCACCAGTGCACCAGTGCTCTGTCCGAGCTGCACCCGCCTGCCTCCGAAGAGGCCATCCAGTCCCTCCGGGACGCCATCCCGTACCCGCTCCACCCGCATCTCGTGCAGTGGCTCGGAATCCACGACGGCGCCCCCCTGTACGACGCTCCCATCTGGCCGGGCGGCTACGTCCCGTACGGCATCGACGGACTCAAGGGCGGGCCGGAGTACATGGAGGAGATGCTCGAAGAGTTCGACGAGCAGCGGGACGAGGATCCCGAGCACTGGATTCTGGATCCGTGGGCGGACCCGCTGTGGCTCCCCATTGCCGGTACGAACACGGGGGAGAGCCTGATCATCGACCACCGGCCCGGCGACACCTACGGCAACATCATCGAGCTCGACTACGAGGGCAACGAGGTCACCGCAGTCCGCTGGAAGACTCTGGGGCAGATGATCGGGCTGATGGCCGAGTCCCTGGAGTCCGGATCCCCTATGCCGTACTCGCGCCAGTACTCCCGCGTTCCTCAACTGGACGAAGGCCCACCCAGGCACCTCAACTGGAAGTTGGAGAAGGCCTAGCACCAAGGACGCGAGAAGACCCCCTCCCGCCGGCCGGTAGGAGGGGGCTTCTTTCCGTCTACTTGCTACGGCCTGACCAGACCGGGGACATCGATGAAGTAGGCGTCATTGTCCAGCATTCGGTTCTTGGTGTAGAAGCCCGAGAGGCGGGAGCCGGCACGCTCGTTCTGGGCACCGGCCATGGTGGCGCGGGCGCACTTCTCCTTGTACGTGGGTGCCGTGTTCGGCGCCCTCAGGTCGTCGTAGAGACGCCACTTGCCGTCAGCGTCCTTACGGGCATACGCCTGGAGACACTGTGAACCGTTGGTGACACCCGCCTGCGATCCACCGCTCTCCTTGGAGGCCGCGAAGGCATACTCGTCGCACTGAGTTGCCTTCTTGTCCCCGGTCGCCAGCGGGTGCAGGACCAGCGCGTACTGACCACTGTCCGGGCAGACGACAGCGCGGTTCGCGTCTCGCTTGGCCGGGTCGAACTCGCGGTGCAGCGGACTGTTGTGTGCCTTGCTGCCGGGATGCCAGTCGAGTTTGTCGCGCATCTCCATGTAGTACAGCGCGGCACCTTCGGCGTACTTGTGCTTCAGCTCGAACGTCGGCGTGTACTTGGGGAACACACAGCCGACGGACGCCGCGTTCGGCATCATCTGGTCACAGCGGATCTGGTCCCAGAACACCCAGCTCGGCTCGGTGACCTTCACCGCGCCAGGAGCAGCGGACGCCTTGAAACCGAGGAAGCTGCCTCGGTCGAACTCCTGGGACTTGCCAAGGGCAGCCGTCTTCCAGGTGAACTTGCGCGTCTGGACGGTCTGCTCGGTCACCGGCGAGGTGGTGGTCCAGGAAGTCGGTCCGGTGAATTCGGGGCCGACGAACGCCCGATCGCAGACGGTGTCACCGCCACACGTGGCGTCCCAGTAGTCGAGGGTCACCGTTCCCAGCGCACCGTCGACGGAAAGCGGAGCGATGAAGTTCCGCTGGTGCCAGGCACCCGTGTTGTCCAGTTTCATCTCTTCGCGGACGAGGAAGATGGCGGTGCCGATGTGCTTGGGCGGCTGGTTGTTGCTGATCTGCCACCAGTCGGCCACGACACCGACCTTGTGGCAGCCTTCACGGCGGGTGAGCGTGTATCCACCGATCGCCGGGTCACTGCACCAGGAGACGAGAGGATCGGTGGGCGCCGGCAGTGCCATTGCCGCCCTTGCGATCCCGGCGTCGTACTGACGACTCTGGCACATCTCGATCTCGGGGTTGTCGGTCGTGTAGCAGTTGTCCCGGCTTCCGGGCTCCGGAGGAGCGCCATGCGGGCTCGGCTGCTTCTCGGGAGTGTCCTCCGCCTCGTAGGGCTCCTCGTCCGGGATGGGGTCGGGGTCGGCGCCGCCGTCCGGGACGGCGGTGTCGCCGCTGATCGGCGCCTTGCCGGTGCCGTAGTCGTAGACCTTCTGCGATCCCTTGTTGTCGGCCCGGTCGACGGCACGGCCCTCGGTACGGTTCATGCCCCGCTCGTCCGGTGTGCCCGTCACCGTGGTGGGCTGACCGGCCACGGCGGGCTTCTCCGCAGTCCAGGCGCCACCGTTGGTACGGCTCTCGACGCCTCGGACATCGTCACCGGCCGGAGGTGTGATCTGGAAACTGCCGGCGCCGTTGTTCGGCGTCCACGCGCCCTCGGGGTAGTCGGTCGAGGCGATCTTCGCCGGGGCCACCGGTGCGGTGGTGTCGACGACGAACTGGGTCCACGGCGACCAGTTCAGGTTGTAGTGCGTGCCGTCGTAGGCGTTGGTGCGGAACTTGTAGGTCCGGCCGTCCTTGAGCTGCCCGGCGGGCACCGTCACGCTCACCGGCTTGCCCTGGTCCCCGTACGGGGACAGGAGCAGGCCCTCGCCGAGCGGCGTGGTGATGGGCGTGTTGGTCGCGGCGTCGTAGACCTGGAAGGTGCCGTTGACCTGGTCGCCGTCCGGGTCGGTGAACGTGTCGCGCAGGATCGGGGTGGTGGTGTTGACCGCCCAGACACCGGCGTAGGACTTGAACGGGGCGCCGGCCTGGCGGGCCGTGCCGTCCGAGGGGCGGTAGTTGTACGTCACCGACAGCTTGGGCTGGTTGGCCGCGTTGTTGGCCGAGTTGACCCGCTTCCACGCCCGGGTGTCGTCCGTCGCGGCGCGCAGGCCCATGTGACCGCGGGTGGCCTTGGCGGACGCCCAGGTCTGGACGAGGGTGTCGACGTCGGCGTTGATCCAGCCGTCGGCGCCGCAGGACGGGTTGCCCTTGGTCTCGGTGGAGGAGTGGTACTGCTGGTTCCACGCGGGCTGGCTGTTCCAGCGGGACGCGGTGGACGGGGCACTGGTGTCCCACACGGTCCAGCTCTGCGCGGTGCAGTCGCTGTTGCCCGAGTGGAAGTTGTACAGCGACAGGTTGGTGTCGACGATCAGCGAGTCCGCGATCGCGGAGGTGTTCCAGGTGATGAAGGAACGGGCCGTGCGGTAGGTGCCGTCGGCGTTCTTGGTGCCGGGGTTGCCGAAGTCGAGCTCGGTGTCGGCCGACCAGTCGACGGTCTCGCCCTGCTGGACGTACGTGTCGAAGGTGTTCGCCAGCGCCGAGGTCGACGGGTCGACGGTGACCGGGTAGACGGTCTTCGGGTCGGCGAGGAACTTCGCGTCCGGGGTGACGACGAGGTCGATCAGGCCGCGGCCCTTGTCGACGACCTTCATCCCGACGCGGGCGCGGTTCTCGTGCTTCCCGGACCGCTTGTCGACCGACGCGTCCCACATGACCGGGGCGGGCATGGTGGCCCGTGCGGCACCGGTCTTCGCGTCGGTGAAGGTGACCGAACCGTCCTTGTGGGCCTTGGCCTTGAGGCCCTTGGCCCGGACGGGGAGGGTGTACGAGTAGCCGTCGGCGGCAGGCCGCTCACGGATCTCCACGAACTGCTCGAAGCCGGTGCGGGTCGCCTCGACGATCACGTCGGCGCCCGGCACGGCCTCGCGGTACCGGGCCGTGGTGCCGTCGATCGCCGGGGCGGGCAGCCCGCCCTTCCACTGCAGGGTCACGCTCTCGTCGCCCTGGCCGAGGGTGACGAGGTCGCGCGGGGCGGCGTCCTTGGCGGCGCGTAAGGAGGTGGCCCTGGTGCCGCCCTTGCCGCCGAGGCGCAGGCCCTTGGGGTGGTTCTTCGCCTGGACGCTGCCGCCCGCGCCGCGCGCGAGGGTGACGTCGACCTTCTGCCACGTGCCGCCGCGCCAGACGCGTTCGGGGCCGGAGGTGAGCTCGGTGGTCAAGGTGCCGTCGGGGTTGGCGACGGTGTACGTGGTCTCGGTCGTCTCGTCGGTGACGACGACCTTCTTGCCGGTCTTCTCCGCCTCCAGGATCGCCCACGCCTTGGAGCCCTTGGCGTGTGCGGCGGCCCACGCCATGTCGGAGGCGAGGATCTCGGCCTGGGACGGCTGGTGACCCGAGGTCAGGGCCGCCGCCTTCGTCTGGGGGTTCGCCGCGACGACCGTGCCGCCGGCGACGAACGCGGCCTCGGCGACCAGCAGCAGCGCTGCCGCGGCCGCCGTCCGGGACATCCGTCTGCGCCGTCCGTGCCCGGAGATCTGTGTGTCAGGAGACACGAAGTGATGCCTTCCTCTTGGAAATTCAAACACATGTGCGGGACGCACTGTTGAAGGACGCTATGCGCGTCAAGAGGAGGGCAGTAGGGCACTTCTGGCCGTGCGGGCGGCTTCGGATTGCGCGGGCCGTGGCGGCGTTGGTCCTGCAGAGGTGCGGTGTCTCAAACATCGGATTGATCACATGGCGCCGCGGGGCGGAGTTGTCCTCAGCGCCCTGCCGGTGGCCGATTCACGGGCGATCCGTGAGCGCCCCGAGAGCGAACCGTGGATATCGGACGAATCGCTGTCAAAGCCTCAGATGTTGCCAAGTCACCGTGCGCCATGGGGAATTCTGACGCGAAATAGACGCCGCGTACTTGGGGGCCTCCGGGTCGTCCGGGAGCTCCAGAGGGGACAGCCTCGCCGCCGCGCTCGGCGCGGGATCCGAGCAGATGGTCGCCACGTCGGGGAACGTCCGGGCCCCGCCGCCCCCTACGCCGGCACCCGCCGCCCCACCGCACGCCACGCGAACTCCAGCAGCGCCGCGCCGCCCGCCGCGATCGCCACCGCCGTCCACGGCATCGTCACGCCGACCAGCTTCAGCGCGAAGAAGTCCTGGAGCCACGGGACCACCAGCACCAGCAGGAAGCCCGCGCCCATCGCCGCCACCAGGCCGATCCGCCACCATGTGTAGGGCCGGGCGATGATCGCCAGGACCCACATCGCGACCAGGAACAGCGTCAGCGTCGCCGCGCTCGTCTCCGCGTCCAGCGCGCCCGGGCCGCTGTAGTGCGAGCGCGCCAGCAGGTACGTGGAGAACGTCGTCGCCGCCGCGATCAGGCCCGCCGGGATCGCGTAGCGCATCACCCGCCGTACGAAGTGGGGCTTCGCCCGCTCCTTGTTGGGCGCCAGGGCGAGGAAGAAGGCCGGGACGCCGATGGTGAGCGTGGACAGCAGCGTCAGATGCCGGGGGAGGAACGGGTACTCCACCTGGGAGCAGACCACGAGGATCGCGAGGAGGACGGAGTACACCGTCTTCGTCAGGAAGAGCGTGGCCACACGGGTGATGTTGCCGATCACCCGGCGGCCCTCGGCCACCACGGACGGCAGCGTCGCGAAACTGTTGTTGAGCAGGACGATCTGCGCCACCGCGCGCGTGGCCTCCGAGCCGGAGCCCATCGAGACGCCGATGTCCGCGTCCTTCAGCGCGAGGACGTCGTTGACGCCGTCGCCGGTCATCGCGACCGTGTGGCCGCGGGACTGGAGCGCGCCCACCATGTCGCGCTTCTGCCGCGGGCTGACCCGGCCGAAGACCGCGTTCGCGTCGATCTCCGTGCCCATCGCCGACCGTTCGGCCGGCAGCCGGCGGGCATCGACCGTACGCTCCGAGCCCGGCAGCCCCAGCTTGTCCGCGACCGCGCCGACCGCGACCGCGTTGTCCCCGGAGACGACCTTCGCCGCGACGTTCTGGGCCGCGAAGTAGCGCAGGGTCTCCGACGCGTCCGGGCGCAGCCGCTGTTCGAGGACGATCAGGGCCGCCGGTTTCGCGCCGTCGGCCGGGGACGGCGCGTCGAGTTCCTCGGCGGCCTTCGTGAGCAGCAGGACCCGCAGGCCCTGCCGGTTGAGGGCGTCGGTCTCGTCGAGGACCGGGTCGTCGTCCGGCAGCAGGACGTCGGGCGCGCCGAGCAGCCATGTGGACGTCTCCCCGTTGCCCTCGCTGAAGCTCGCCCCGCTGTACTTGCGCGCCGAGGAGAACGGCAGCGACTCCGTGCAGCGCCACTCCTCGCTGTCCGGATACGCCTCGATGATCGCCTGCAGCGAGGCGTTCGGCCGGGGATCGGACTCCCCGAGCGCACCGAGCACCTGCCGTACGTACGCCTCTTCCGTCCCGCCCAGCGGCCGCAGCTCCGTGACGTCCATCCCGCCCTCGGTGAGCGTGCCCGTCTTGTCGAGGCAGACGACGTCGACGCGGGCCAGGCCCTCGATCGCGGGAAGCTCCTGGACGAGGCACTGTTTGCGGCCGAGGCGGATCACGCCGATCGCGAAGGCGACGGACGTCAGCAGCACGAGCCCCTCGGGGATCATCGGCACGATGCCGCCGACGGTGCGGGCGACGGAGTCCTTGAGGTCGGTGTCCTTGACGACGAGCTGGCTGATGATCAGGCCGATCGCGGTCGGGACCATCATCCAGGTCACGTACTTGAGGATCGTGGAGATACCGGAGCGCAGCTCGGAGTGGACGAGCGTGAACCGCGACGCCTCCTCCGCGAGCTGAGCCGCGTACGCCTCCCGGCCCACCTTGGTCGCCGTGAACGCGCCGCCGCCGGCCACGACGAAGCTGCCGGACAACACCTGGTCGCCCGGCTGCTTGAGCACCGGGTCGGCCTCGCCGGTCAGCAGCGACTCGTCGATCTCCAGGTTGTCGGCCTCGGTGAGCTCGCCGTCGACGACGACCTTGTCCCCCGGCCCGAGTTCGACGAGGTCGCCGAGCACGATGTCGGACGTCGAGACGGTGGTGGCGACCCCGTCGCGCCGTACGCGCGGTTTCGCCTCGCCGATGACGGCGAGGGAGTCGAGGGTCCTCTTGGCGCGCAGCTCCTGGACGATGCCGATGCCGGTGTTGGCGATGATGACGAAGCCGAAGAGGCTGTCCTGGATCGGCGCGACGAAGAACATGATCACCCACAGCACGCCGATGATCGCGTTGAAGCGGGTGAAGACGTTGGCGCGGACGATGTCGACGGCCGAGCGGGAGCTGCGCACCGGCACGTCGTTGACCTCGCCGCGGGCCACACGCTCGGCGACCTGGTCCGTGGTCAGCCCGGTCACGGGCGTGGTGGCCGAAGCCTTGGGGCGCGGTGGCTGCCGGGGGTGTACGGGGTCGAGTTCGGCACCCGCGTCGATGACGGGTCTGCGGGGCTCCTGTCCGTCCATGTCGATCTCCGCCCGCTGCGTCATGGTTTCGACGGTACGGCGGACGCGGCCGCTTCACCCCCCGGGCAGGCGGAAGAGAGGACCGGGGGAGGACGCGAAGGGTCCCGGGTACTACGGGCCGGGTCGTTCGACGGGGTCCGCGGGCGGGTCTGCGGCAGCTCGCGGAGCCGACGGTCGTCGGGTCAGGCCTGCGGCCCGGCCTCCCGCGGCCCGGTCTCCTGCGGCCCCGCCGCTTCGGCCTCCCGTGCCGCCTGGTCACGCCTGATCGCCGCGTCCCGGCTGCGTACGTACCAGATGCCGATCAGGCCGAGGCCGCCGCCGGCCAGGCAGGTCCACACCCACCAGGTCAGGTCGCGGTCGGCGAACCAGCCGTAGAAGGGGACCTGGACGAGGAACATGACGAACCAGAGGATCGTGCCGCCGGTGATGGTGGCGACGACCGGCCCCTCAAGGGGCGGGGGTGCCTCGTGCCTGGGGGTCCATTTCGCCATGCGCACAGTGTAGGACCGGGGGCCGAGGCGGCTGCGAGGGCCGGTCCCCACAGGGGTCTACGCGCGAAGATACCGATCTTCAACTTTATACGTTCATACTGAACGAGTTTGCGTCAGACCGGTTTCCTTCGTATGAACCTCCGTACGAGACCCCCACGGAACCGGGCGAGAAAGGTCCCGCATGTCCCCCACGGTCACCGCCGAGGTCGCTTCCCCCGGCCTGCCTCCCACGCCCCCGCAGCCCGTCGGCGGTCTCGACCGCTTCTTCAAGATCTCGGAGCGCGGCTCCACGGTCGCGCGCGAGGTCCGCGGAGGGTTCGCCACCTTCTTCGCGATGGCCTACATCCTCGTGCTGAACCCGATCATCCTCGGCAGCGCCAAGGACATGTACGGTCACCAGCTCGACGGCGGCCAGCTCGTCACCGCCACCGTGGTCGCGGCGGCGTTCTCCACGCTCCTCATGGGCGTCATCGGCAACGTCCCGATCGCGCTCGCCGCCGGACTCGGCGTGAACACGGTCGTCGCCCTCCAGCTCGCGCCCCAGATGGCGTGGGCCGACGCGATGGGCATGGTGGTGCTCGCCGGCTTCGTGGTGATGCTGCTGGTGGCCACCGGCCTGCGCGAACGCGTGATGAACGCGGTGCCGCTCGGGCTCCGCAAGGCGATCGCCATCGGCATCGGCCTGTTCATCATGCTCATCGGTCTCGTCGACTCCGGGTTCGTCACCCGTATCCCCGACGCCGCCCACACCACCGTGCCGCTCCAGCTGGGCACCGGCGGTCACCTGCTCGGCTGGCCGGTCCTGGTCTTCGCCCTCGGCACGCTGCTCACGCTCGCGCTGATCATCCGCAAGGTGCCGGGCGCGATCCTCATCTCGATCGTCGTGATGACCGTCCTCGCGGTGATCGTCAACGCCGTGGCGGACGTCGCGTCCTGGGGCCTGACCACGCCCGAGTGGCCCGGCAACCCGGTCTCGACGCCCGACTTCGGGCTGCTCGGCCAGGTCAGCCTGTTCGGCGGCTTCGAGAAGGTCGGCGTGCTGACCGGTGTCCTGTTCGTCTTCACCGTGCTGCTGTCGTGCTTCTTCGACGCGATGGGCACGATCCTCGCCGTCGGCGACGAGGCCGAGCTGATGGACGAGGACGGCAACTACCCCGGCATCAACAGGGTGCTGGTCGTCGACGGCCTCGCCGTCGCCGCGGGCGGCGCAGCCTCCTGCTCCGCCAACACCTGCTTCGTGGAGTCCACGGCCGGTGTCGGCGAGGGCGCCCGTACGGGACTCGCGTCCGTCGTGTCAGGTCTGCTGTTCTCGCTGGCGCTGTTCCTCACGCCGCTCGCGACGATGGTCCCGTCCCAGGCGGCGACGCCCGCGCTGGTGGCGGTCGGTTTCCTGATCCTGGCCGGCTCCGTCAAGGACATCGACTGGAGCGACTTCACGATCGCCGCGCCCGCGTTCCTGGCGATGGTGATGATGCCGTTCACCTACTCGATCACGCACGGTATCGGCCTCGGCTTCATCGCGTTCAGCGTGCTGCGGCTGGCGACGGGGCGCGGGCGCGAGGTGCCCGTCGCGATGTACGCGGTGTCGGCCGTGTTCGTCTTCTTCTACGCGATGCCGGCGCTCGGTCTGACGTGAGCCCGGGCCCTCAGGCCATCCCGTAGAACTTCTCCGTCTCGTCGACGGCCGCCTTGAAGCGTTCGTCGAAGTCGTCGCGAATGAGCGTCCGGACCACGTAGTCCTGGACGCTCATTTGTCGTTTGGCGGCGTGCTGCCGGAGCCGGTCGAGCAGCTCACCGTCCATCCGCAGGCTGAGCACTGTCGATCCCATGCGAGCCAGGGTCGCCGCACCGCCGGAGACCGCGCGTCACTTTCGGACTCACTCTCACTCATATGGGTGATGCATCGATCGCAGCCGTGACCGGTGGAGCAGAAGGGGACTGGTCCTTAGGGAGGGTAATGAGTTATGCTAATGAACATGCCTGACCTGTCCCACGGTACTGACGCCGACGTCGCCGCCGTGAACTCCCTGCGCTCCGCCGTCATGCGGCTGGGCCGGCGCCTGAAGCACCAGCGCGTCGACGAATCGCTGAGTCCGACCGAGATGTCCGTGCTCGGCACCCTGGCGCGCTGCGGCTCGGCCACTCCCGGTGAGCTGGCCCGCAAGGAGCACGTCCAGCCGCCGTCCATGACCCGGATCGTCGCGCTGCTGGAGGCCAAGGGACTGGTCCGGCTGGAGCCGCACCCCGAGGACCGCCGGCAGAAGGTGGTCAGCCAGACCGAGCAGGCCGAGGCCATGCTCGAAGAGAGCCGCCGCAAGCGGAACGCCTGGCTGGCGTCCCTCGCCGAGGGCCTCGACGAGGACGAGTGGGCCGCGCTGCGCGCCGCCGCCCCCGTGCTGGAGAAGCTCGCACACCTGCAGTGACCGCCGACGCCGAGGAGGCGAACCCCTTTGAGTACGGGATCCGGAGCAGACTCCGCCCCCGCACCGACCGCCAACGACTCCACAACCGACCGACCCGACCGCAAGCAGACCATGTTCAGCTCGCTGAGGATCCGTAACTACCGGCTCTTCGCGACCGGACAGGTGGTCTCCAACACCGGCACCTGGATGCAGCGCATCGCCCAGGACTGGCTGGTACTGAGCCTGACCGGATCCGCCTCCGCCGTCGGCATCACCATCGCGCTGCAGTTCCTCCCCATGCTTCTGTTCGGCCTGTACGGCGGCGTGATCGCGGACCGGATGCCCAAGCGGCGGCTGCTCCTCGTCACCCAGGCCGCCATGGGCCTCACCGGCCTGGCGCTCGCCGTGCTCACGCTCAGCGGCCACGTCCAGGTCTGGCACGTCTACCTCACGGCGTTCCTGCTCGGCCTCGTCACCGTCGTCGACAACCCGGCACGGCAGTCGTTCGTCGCCGAGATGGTCGG
The DNA here is from genome assembly GCF_013387495.1 of Streptomyces sp. PKU-EA00015. Lineage (GTDB taxonomy): Bacteria > Actinomycetota > Actinomycetes > Streptomycetales > Streptomycetaceae > Streptomyces. The sequence continues at coordinate 185,087 of NZ_JABZEE010000024.1, forward strand.
CCCCGACCAGCTGCGCAACGCCGTCTCGCTGAACTCCGCGAACTTCCAGTCCGCGCGGCTGGTGGGCCCCGCCGTCGCCGGTGTGCTGATCACCGCCGTCGGCAGCGGCTACGCCTTCCTGCTCAACGGGCTGTCCTTCGTCGCGCCCGTCGCCGGCCTGCTGATGATGCGGCCCTCGGAACTCCACAAGGTGGAGCGCGCGCCGCGCGGCAAGGGCCAGCTGCGCGAGGGCCTGCGCTACGTCGCGGGCCGGCCCGAGCTGATCTGGCCGATCGTGCTCGTCGGCTTCATCGGCACCTTCGGCTTCAACTTCCCGATCTGGCTGTCGGCCTTCGTCGACGACGTCTACCACTCCGGAGCCGGCACCTACGGCCTGCTGAACACCCTGATGGCGGCCGGTTCGCTGGCGGGCGCCCTGCTCGCCGCCCGGCGCGGCACGTCCCGGCTGCGGATGCTCGTGGGCGCGGCGGTGCTGTTCGGTGCGCTGGAGGTCGTGACGGCGTTCGCCCCGGCCTTCTGGATCTTCGCGGCGCTGATGGTCCCGATCGGCATGTTCGGCCTGACGGTCAACGTCACGGCGAACTCCAGCATCCAGATGGCGACGGATCCGCTGATGCGGGGCCGTGTGATGAGCCTGTTCATGATGGTGTTCACGGGCGGTACGCCGGTGGGCGCGCCATTGGTGGGCTGGGTCACCGACACGTACGGCGCGCGCGTCGGCTTCGCGGCGGGCGGCGCGGTGGCGGCGCTCGCGGCGGCGGGCGTCGGCGTGATGCTGGCGCGGGTCGGCGGCCTGCGCCTCTCGGTGGGCTGGCACCGCGGCCACCCACAGGTGCGCTTCGTGGAACGGGACCGCCTGACGACTGCGGCGTAGGCGGCCCGGGGGCCGCGGTACGGGGGCGTTTTCCCCGACCCCGCCTGTCCCCTACGGCCTGGCGGCCGTGGGCGGTGCCCACCCCGAAGCCGGGGGCGCTGCCCCGGGCCTCTTTCGGGGCTGCGCCCTGTGCCCCTTTTCGGGGCTGGCCCCGGGACGTGGCCCCTGCGGGTGGGGCCTAGCGGTGGGCCCTTCCCCCACCCTGCCCCTCCCCGGACTGGGGCTTCGCCCCAGACCCCGTACCGCGCTTCGCGCGGTGTCCTCAACCTCCCCCTACGGCCTGGCGGCCGTGGGCGACGCCAGCCCGAAACCGGGGGCGCTGCCCCCGTGGACTCCTTTATCCCGCCCTCCCTCTACGGCCTGGCGGCCGTGGGCGGTACCTCCATCCCGAACCCGGGGGCGCTACCCCCGGGCCCCGTTCAGGGCTCACGCCCAGGGGCGTGGCTCCCGCGGGTGGGGCCTGCGGAGGGCTCTTCCCCACCCCGCCCTCCCTACAGCCTGGCGGCCGTGGGAGGTGCCCCCGGACGGGCTGGATTTCGCTCAGCGAAGTCCAACCCTCCAGGGGCAGCGCGGGGGCGCGGGGGCAGAGCCCCTGAATTCAGCCCCGCCGGCGATTGAGGCGCGGGGCCTGGGGCGGAGTCCCAACGCGAGCGCCGCGCGCAAGAAGCCCCGCCGGCGATTGAGGCGCGGGGGCTTCGGGGGCCGAGCCCCCGGGTGGGGGGACGCGGCACACTGGGCGCATGAGACTCTTCGCCGCCGTCCTCCCGCCCGACCCCGCCGTCGACGAACTCGGGCTCGCCGTCGACCGGTTGAGCAGCATGGCCGGGGCCGACCGGCTGCGGTGGACCGGGCGGGACGGGTGGCACTTCACGCTCGCGTTCATGGGGGAGGTCGGCGACGAGCTCGTGCCCGAGCTGCGGGAGCGCCTCGCGCGGGCCGCGCACCGGACCGAGGCGTTCCCCCTGCGCCTGCACCGCGGCGGGCGCTTCGGGCGGCGCGCCCTGTGGGCCGGGGCCGCCGGCGGGCTGGACGCGATGCGGCTGCTCGCCGAGCGTGCCGACGCGGCCGCCCGCCGCTCGGGCATCGACATGAACGAGCACCGCAGCTACCACGCCCACCTGACCATCGCCCGCGCCCGTGAGGACACGGACCTGCGCCCGTACGTCGAGGCGCTCGACGACTTCGAGGGCTCCCCCTGGCACGTGGAGGAGCTCTCGCTGGTCCGCAGCAACCTCCCGGGCGGCGGCGTGCCGGGCGCGGGCCCCCGCTACGAGGTGGTCGATTCCTGGCCGCTGAGGCCCGCGGGTTAACCTCGACGGGTGAACCCGAAGACCCGGAATCAGATCATGGCCGCCGTTCTGGTGCTGATGTTCGTGATCGTCGCGGTGGCGGCCCTGGCCGGCAAGTAGCCCGGTCACGGCCGCCACGGCGCGGTGACGGCGTCACCAGGCGAAGGCCTCCGGCGACGGCCCCGGCCCCGGGAAGATCTCGTCCAGGGACGTGAGGACCTCCTCGGACAGCTCCAGTTCGACCGCCCTCAGCGCGGACTCCAGCTGGCCGGCCGTGCGCGGGCCGACGATCGGGCCGGTCACGCCGGGGCGCGTCAGCAGCCACGCCAGCGCCGCCTCGCCCGGCTCCAGACCGTGCTTGTCGAGCAGGTCCTCGTACGCCTGCACCTTCTCGCGCACGGCCGAGTTCGCGAGCGCGTCGGCCGAGCGGCCGCTCGTGCGGCGGCCCCCCTCGCTCTCCTTCTTGATCACGCCGCCGAGCAGTCCGCCGTGCAGCGGCGACCAGGGGATGACCCCTAGGCCGTACTCCTGTGCGGCCGGGATGACCTCCATCTCGGCGCGACGCTCCGCGAGGTTGTACAGGCACTGCTCGCTGACCAGCCCGTACGAGCCGAGCCTGCGCGCGGTCTCGTTGGCCTGGGCGATCTTCCAACCGGGGAAGTTGGAGGAGCCGGCGTAGAGGATCTTGCCCTGCCCGATCAGGACCTCGATCGCCTGCCAGATCTCCTCGACGGGGGTGCGGCGGTCGATGTGGTGGAACTGGTACAGGTCGATGTAGTCGGTCCGCAGCCGCTTCAGCGAAGCGTCCACGGCGCGGCGGATGTTGAGGGCGGAGAGCCGGTCGTGGTTGGGCCACGGGTCGCCGTCGGCGGCCATGTTCCCGTAGACCTTGGTCGCGAGCACGACCTTGTCGCGGCGGTCGCCGCCCTTGGCGAACCAGTTGCCGATGATCTCCTCGGTGCGGCCCTTGTTCTCGCCCCAGCCGTAGACGTTGGCGGTGTCGAAGAAGTTCAGGCCCGCGTCGAGTGCGGCGTCCATGATGGTGTGGCTGGTGGGCTCGTCGGTCTGGGGCCCGAAGTTCATCGTTCCCAGGACGAGTCGGCTGACCTTGAGTCCGGTGCGTCCGAGCTGCGTGTACCTCATGGATCCCAAGCCAACTGCTTCGAGTCCACTCCAGGCAAGGGCGCGCGGCCCGGTGTCACGGGTGGCGGCGGCCGGTGTCCGCGTCCGCGCAGTGCAGTCGGGCCGTGGTGCCGTCCTTGCTCCGGGACAGGAACAGCACCCGGTCGGCGCCGAGGGGGACGGGGGTGTTGCTCCACAGGTTCGTTGGCACGACCCAGCGGACCTCCCCGTCGACGACGCCCGCGACCGCCTCTTTCCCGCCGACGAACAGGTGCCCCGGTCCGGCGACCGGCTCGGACGGACGGCGCAGCGTCCGGCCGTCCGGCGCCGTGAGCGGGACGGGACGCAGTCCGCGTCGGCCGCCGCTCGCGTCGGCCTCGTAGAGCCGGTCGCGCCAGGTGACGGCGTACAGCCGGTCGCCGACGCAGGCGGCGGGGCCGTTGAAGGACGTGAAGCGCCACCAGCCGAGGCGCGGGGTCGCGAGTGGTTCGGCGGTGTCCCGGCCCGCGTACGCGTACAGCAGGGCCCCGCGCTTCAGGGACGCGGAGAACAGGGCGCGGCCCCCGTCGAGGAGTACGGGGTCGTAGGTGAAGCGCTGCACGGTCCGCTTCGGGAAGCGGGTGCGGGACACCTCCTCGCCGGTGCCGGTGGCGCGGACGGAGAGGACCGCGGAGGTGCTCCAGCTGTGGAAGAGGGCGGCGTCGTTCGGGCCGGCGGGCCGGATGAGGGAGCCGTATCCGGCGGAGGGCTGGTTCCAGAGCTCCTCGCCGGTGCGGGTGTCGAGGGCGCGGAGCCCGCCGACGTCCAGGACGACGCGTACGCCGCGCACCAGCAGGCCCCAGATCCGGCTGAACTCGTCCTCCCAGAGGGTCTCGCCGGTCCGCGCGTCGACGCCGGCGATCCTGCCGCGGTCCTCTCCGGCCTCGCCCCAGAGCACCACGGTGGGACCGGCGGTCGCGAACCTGTTCAGTGCGCTCTTGCGCCGCGTCCAGAGCACCTCGCCGGTCGCGGCGTCCAGGGCGGTGAACGCGCTGCGCTCGGTGTCCCGTTGGACGGGCAGCACGATCGTGTCGTCCGCCCGTGCCAGGGCGCGGGTGCCGGGATCGGTGAGCTGCCTGCTGCACCACAGGAGGTGACCGCTGTTCGCGTCGAGGGCGGCGATGCGGCCCCCCGCCAGGGGCACGTAGACGGCGCCGCCCGCGACGACGGGCCCGAGCAGCGTCCCGGCCGGGGCCCGCAGGGTCCACAGGCGGCCGGCCTCCTGGGACGTGACGGTCAACTGCGGTATGTCATCGGCCACGTGGGACTCCATCGGACGCGGGGCGGCGGAGACGTGCGTGGGGGGATGCCGTCTCCGGAGGGTAACGCCCGAGCCGGGTGGAGCCGCAACCGCCGCTATTCGCGGGGGAATTCGGAGGTGGTGAGGGTGAGGCCGACGGGGGTGTGGGTGAGGTCGACGTCGGTGCCGAAGGCGACGGTGGTCTCGGTGGTGTAGTCGCCGTCCTTGGGATCGGTGTAGAGGTGAACCTTGCCCTGGTACGGGTCGGCGATCAGGAGGACGGGAACTTGGGCGACGGCGTACGCGGCCTTCTTGGGGCCGTAGTCGTTGTGGCCGGTGCCCTTGGAGATCACTTCGGCCACGAACTCGACGTCCTGATAGCGCCAGCGGCCTTCGGGTGTCTTGTTCGCGCCCTCCGCCATGACGGTCACGTCGCTGGCGAATCCGTTGAGGTGGCCTGGGTAGTCGACGCGCACGTCGGACTTCACGCGCTTGCGCGGATACTTGGTCCGCAACTGCTCGTAGATATCCGCGATGATCTCCCAGTGGTTGTCCCGCTGCGGCGACATGAAGACGGCCCCCTCGACGACCTCGACCTTGAATCCCTCGGGGGCGGATTCGAGCCACCTGAACATCTCGTCCAAGGTTCGCTCGTCGTTGTCTTCGGCCATGTCGATCCTGTCGGTCTCTACGACATCTGCGACGGTCATCGTGGCGCTCCTCCCCGGCTGCCGCTCGAACGCACGCAGCCGCGCAGGACAACGATACGCACGGTGACCGGGTCACGCCCTTGATTGCCGTCACACCGCTGCCGTCACGCGCCGCCCAGCCACCCCGCCGCGTCCAGGCGGAAGCTCTCCGGCCCGGTCACGGTGCGCAGGGCGTCCTCCAGGTCGCGCAGGCGGTCGGGGCCCATCGACGCCGCCCACTCCGCGCGCAGTTCGTCGAAGACCGCGGCCGAGCGGGCCAGGGCGTCCAGGCCGTGCGGGGTGAGGCGGATCAGTTTGCGGCGGGCGTCGGCGGGGTCGTCGGCGCGTTCCGCGTAGCCGAGCGTGACCAGGCGGTCGACGGTCTTGCCGGCCGCCTGCTTGGTGACTCCCAGCCTCCGTCCGATGTCGCTCGCGCTCGCGCCGGCCGGGCCGATCGCCTGCATGGCGAAGCCGTACGCGGGCCGCACGTCGGGATGCCCCTGCTCGGCGAGCTCGGCATGCAGCTTGTCGATGAGCGAGCGGAACCCGGCGAAGAGGAGCAGCGGGAGTTCGTAACCGGGCGTCTCGGAAACCGCCTTGCGCACTTCGACAACCTGGTTTACGTTTTCGGCATCGGGATCGTCAACCATGTTGTCCATTGTAGGAGCCGGTCATGTTCGTCGAGCACACCCTCGCCACCGCCCCGCCCGCCTCCCGTCCCGCCATGGAGGCCACCGCCCAGCGGCTCGGCCACCTGCCGGCCGCCGTCGCCCGGCTCGCGACCTCGCCCCACCTGCTCGACGGGTTCCTGACGCTCAGCGCCGCCTTCGAGCGGACCACGCTCGAACCGCTCGCCCGCGAGACCGTCGTCATGACCGTCGCCGTGCGCAACGACTGCCATGTCTGCATCGCCATGCACACCGGCAAGCTGCGGGCGCTCGGCGCGGACCGCGACGTGATCGCGGCGCTGCGCGAACAGCGCCCATTGGCCGACGAACGACTGGAAGGAGTACGGCAGTTCACGCTGGAGGTGCTGCGCACGGCGGGCGCGGTCGACGACGCCGGGCTGCGCGCCTTCCTCGCCCACGGGTTCACCGCGCAGAACGCCCTGGAGGTGGTCATGGGCATCGGCACGTACACGATGTCGACGCTCGCCAACCGGCTGGTGCGCGCCTAGGGCCTCTCGTTTGGATCATGCCAGGCTCGCGGGCCCTGGCACGCACGCTCGCCGCGTTGTCGTCGGTCGCCATGGCTCCGCCATTGTCTCCCTCCTCCGCCTTGCGATCGCACGCACCAGCCCCCGCTCTCTGATCCGGCCTGATCCAAACGAAAGACCCTAGCCGCTCCTGTGGCGAGGGCGGATTCCGGCCGTTGTGGGGGCGCGCCGGAGTGTGCCCCTTCCCTTCTTGGGACCTCCGTGCCGCAATGACGTCCGCCAGCCCGTGACCCCCACACGAAGGCGGGATCCCCCCATGAAACACAGCACCCTGCTTCTCACCGCCCTGCTCGCCACCGGCACGCTCGCGACCGCGACCACGGCATACGCCGCGCCTCGGGTGACGCCGGAGACGGCGACGTTGTCGTTCGACTGCGGTTCCTACGGCTCCGGTACGGCGACGCTCAAGGCCACGCAGGACGGCACGGCCGCCACGATCGAGGTCTCGACGGAGGCGATCACCGCGCCCATCGCCCTCTCGGAGAACTCGGTCGAGTCCACGCTCACCCTCACGAAGAACGGCTCCGGAACCACGACGTTCACCGGTAACGCCAACCCGGCGATCCCGGCCGGCGGCGCGGTCTCGACGGGCCCGCTGAACGGCACGGTCGCCTCGGGCGACAGCCTGGAGGCGACGTCCCTGACGGTGGTGGTCTTCGGCGTCACGGTGCAGTGCACGGCGACGTCGCCGCAGAACCCGGGGCCGTTCGTCTTCTGACGCCGGACGCCGGCCGGGATCACGTCCCGGGCAGGTCCTCGCACGCGCGGGCCTGCCCGGTCCGACCGGTCGCCGCGGGCTAGTTGGAGAAGTAGATGTACTTCCAGGCGCCGTGCGTCGTCGAGTTGACCGTGTCACCGGAGGTGCCGTTGATGTACGACGACCGCACCCGGGCACGGATGCCGGACCTGCCGGAATGGCCCAGGTTGACGACCGATTTTCCGTTGGTGCCGAGCGCGAAGTACTCGGTGGCGCCGCTGACCCACCTGCCGTCGTAGTACACCTGGAGCTCGAGCCGCTGCTTGCGGCCGGTGTGGTAGCTCATCGTCGTCGTGGAGATGACGTCGGTGTTCTTGTGGAAGTAGTGGTACGTCGTGGACCCGATCTTGCCCGTCTTGTAGTGCTTGGACAGCGCCGTAGAAACCCGCACCTTGGCGTACGCCGTGGACTTGACCGACCTCGGCGCGTACCGGGCGTCGCCGGCGAACACGGCGGTGAGCGTGGTGTCGCGGGACATGTCCAGCGTCACCCACAGGTTGCCGTTCGCGTTGACCGTTCCCTTCTTCACCAGCCGCTTGGGCTTGTCCGCGCCGTACGGGTCGGCCCAGATCTCGACCGTGCGGTTCTTGTACGTCGTGCCCAGGTGCGCGGCGAAGTCGACGTCGGTGCCGTGGGCGTAGACCTTGCCGTTGTTGTTCAGCGTCAGCGTGGGCGTGGCCCGGGAGACGTCGACGGTGTCGGACGCGGTCGCCGCGATGTGCGAGGCGTCGCCCGCGTAGCTCACCGTGTACTTCACCTTGCCGCCGGCCGGCGGGACGTCGGTGAAGGAGAACGTGCCGCCGGTGCCGAGGGCCTTGGTGCCGAGCGACTTGCCGCCCGGCGACTCGATGTCGGTGCGGGTGACGTTCAGCGGGGTCCCGGCGGGCAGCGCGAGGGCGGAGGCGAGCGAGCCCTTGACGGTGAGGGACTTGGCGCGGGCGGCGGTGGCCGGGGCGTCGACCTTCAGCGTGCCGAGGTACTTGCGGGGTTCGTCGACGGCGTGGAACCGGGTGGAGTCGTTGGACCCGCTCAGCACGAACAGCTTCCCGCCGTCGGCCGACCAGCTCATCGAGTGCCCGAACCAGGGCATCCAGTTGTGCGACAGGTTGCGGATACTGGCGGGCCGGTCGGGACCGCCGCTGAACACGTACGTATCGCCCAGGTCGTCGACATCGAGGACGGTCGCCGCGACCGTGCCGTCCGCAGCGACGCTGACCGTCTCCGGTTCGTCCGGGACCGGGTATGTGCGCACCTGTTCCAGGTCGGAGAGGCGGTACTCGGTGAGCGCCCGCTTCCCAGGGCCGGCCACGACGACCGACTGTCCGTCCGGGGTGAGGGCGGCGTCGTTGTAGAACCCGCCCTTCTCGGCGGAGACGCGGACGACCGGAGTGCCGGAGGAGATGTCGTAGACGACGATCGGGGCGGAGCTGATGCCGCCGTCGAGGGCCAGCAGCGTGCCCGCGTTGTCGGGGTCGGCGTAGAGCATGGGCGGGCTGGCCCAGTCGTGGCCGGCCGCCAGGTCGAGCGTCACGGTGGGCGTCTCGGCGGTCAGGTCGACCGCGCCGAGCCCGGAGTCCCACTGGTCGCCGTACCCGAACCACAGCTTGCCGCCCGCGAGGGCGAGCCGGGAGGGGATGGTCCTGTCGCCGGTCGGGTACTCGGCGGTCTGCGTGAGTGTCGCCGTGTCGAAGGCGACGATCTTGTCTGCGCCGTGGACCGCGGCGTACAGCGTGCCGGAGTCGGGGCTCAGTTCGAGGTCGCGCACCTGGGGCAGCCCGGTGAGCGTGGTGACGACCGTGCCGGTGTAGTCGGTGACGACGATCTTGTTCTGGTACCTGTCACTGAAGTACAGGCGCTGGTGGACGCCGTCGACGACAGTGTCGTCCGCGTCCGAGACCGCGATGGGCCTGGTTGTGTCGGCGTACGCCGGTGTGGCGACGAGCGCCACCGAGCTGAAGAGGACCGCCAGCGCTGTGGCGGCCGGGAGAGTGCGCATACGCACGGTGATTTCGAACCCCCCGGAACGAAAAAGATATGGTGCCGCCGCGGCATCCGACAGGTGACAGCCGATGTGTACGACCTGTGTGCCGCGGGTGGCGAGTGAGCGAAGAGTAAGTCATGCCACCGACATGTGGTCCGGCGGGGCCGCCGCGTGAGGTCTCCCCGCGGCCGGAATCCCCCTACGTGCGAAGGCGCACTTGTCCGGTCGGCCGACGGCGCGGGACTCACGGAGGCGCAGGTCGAGGACTGAGGCGGAACGCCGACCCCGCGTCAGCGTGGGAGCTTCAGGTCCGTGCAGCCGTGTTGCTTCGCCGAGCGTTCGGCGAACTCCGTCAGCGCCGACCGGGCGAAGTCCTCGACCTCTTCGTCCGTGTACTGGGTGGCGGAGACCGTGAAGAGCGCGCGGGCGCTGGTGCCGGGGCACTTGGCGGTGGCCCAGGAGAAGTTGTTTCCGGATCGACCCGCGTCCCGGGTGGACTCGTAGTCCGGGTACTGGGCCTGCGCGAAGGGGCCGAAGAAGGCGCGGACGTGGAGCAACTCCTCCGCCCCGGCCTTTGTCTCGCCCAGAACGCATTCCTCCAGCAGGGAGGAGTCCGTCTGCGTGCCCTTCCGGTTCGGCGTCCCCCGGCCGCACCGTACCCCTCAGGCCGTCGCCCGGTACGGTCGGCCCAGCCCCCATGCCTGGTGCATCGCGTCGGCGAACGCGGCCGCCAGTTTGTGCTCGCCGGTCGGGCCCGGGTGGGTGCCGTCGTACGTGTCGCGATGGACGTCGTACGACGGCGGGCGCGAGGCCAGCAGGATCGGGGACGCCGGTGTGTCCAGGTCCGCGACCGCCTTCGCGAGGAGCACGTTGAAGCGGTCGCACTCGGCGGCGAACGGGGCGTCGGACTCGGCGCGGACGTTGGGGATGACCGGGAGCAGGACCATGCGGACATGGGGGTCGGCGAGGCGTGCCTGGGCGATGAACTCCCGTGCGTTCGCGGCCGTCTGGTCGCTGCTGGTGTAGAAGCCGAGGTCTATCAGGCCGAGGGAGGCCAGGATGATGTCCGCCCGGTGAGCGGCGACCGTCTCGCCGATGACGGGGGCCATGTGGAGCCAGCCCTCGCCCCAGCCCGCCAGGTGGCGGCGCGCCTCGGCGGGGAAGGACGGGTCGGCGTACGCCGTCGACACGGGGGCGTTCGCCTCCGTGTCGTAGAGCGTGGTGCGCGGGCCGACGATCTCGTACGGCTCGCCGAGGGAGGTGAGGTGCTGCCACATCCGGTAGCGCCAGCTGTAGTCGCCGGCGCGTCCGATGGTCATGGAGTCGCCGACGAACAGGAAACGCATGGGCGTCATCATCGCCGAACTCGTCGGTAACCCGTCAGCGATCTGCGATGTGAGGCTGGACACGGCCCCGACCCGCAAGGGGAGGACGGGGCGATGGCGGCCGACACCGGGGTGCACCGGCTCCATCTCGGCTCCTTCGTCCGCTCGGCTGACGAGGCGGGCGGCGGCCCGCATCCTCGGGTCGAGCCCGTCCTCGCGTATCCGGTGTGCACCGACAGCGAGTTGATCCTCTTCGACACAGGGGTCGGTGCGCAGCACGACGGTGTCGGGGCGCGGTACCGGCCGCGGCGCAGACCGCTCGTCGAGGCGCTGGGGCACCAGTCCCTGGTGTCGAGCACCTCGGCGGGGCATACGTGCCGGCCGGGCAGGCGTATGACACCGCGGGTGATTTGGGTGCGGTCGGCCTCGCGCGGCGGGCCGCCCGTGACGGCGTGGCGCAGCCGCTCCCGCCGTACCCGGCGTGGGTGGAGCGGCTGGCCGGCTTCGACCCGGCGCGGGTGCTGTTCGCGCACGACTGCGCGGTGTGGGAGCCGTCGGGGCGCTGACGGTTCGGGCGACCGGCGGTCCGGGTCGCTGACCGAACCCGCGACCGGTCCGGTCCCGTGAGGTCACGTACGGGTCAGCAGCGCCACCAGTCGTTCGACCTGCTCGCGCGGGTCCGGCGCGCCTGGCCACGTCGTCATCAGCAGGTGGTGGACCGTGCCCACCAGGGCGAGTGCCGCGGCGGCCGTGTCCAGGTCCGCGGGGACGCGGCCGAGGGACCGCTCGGCGTCCAGGTACCGGGTGACGGACTCCTGGATCGCGGCGAAGCCCGGCGCCCCGGAGGCCATCGCGTCGCGGAAGCGTTCGGCGGCGCCGGGGCGGGTCAGGGCGAGGCCCGAGACGACCGGGCCGGTGGCGGTGAGCAGGGCGGACGCGACGCCGGTGAGGTTGGCCGCGACCGTGTCCGTGCCCGCGTGGGCCGGGAGGTCCGCCGCGAGCGCGGCCGTCCGGGCGAAGCGGTCCAGGACCAGTTCCGCGACGAACTCGTCCAGTCCGCCCGCGAAGTGCGCGTGCAGCAGGCCCTTGGAGCAGCCCGCCTCGTCGGTGATCGCCCTGCTGGTCAGGGCGCCGGGGCCGGCCGCCGCGACGACGCGTTCGGCGGCGGCGAACAGCCGCTCGCGGGCGTTGGGTACGGCGACTCCACGCGGTGACATCCGGTTCCCTTCCAGTGGACAGTATGGGCATGTGCCCATACTGTTTGGGCGTACGCCCATACTAGTCGGGAGGCACTGCCGTGCAGAACGTCGTCAATACCGAGCAGGAGCAGGCGTGGAACGGTGACGAAGGCGCCCACTGGGCCCGTCACCAGGAGCGCTGGGACGCCGTCAACGAGGGGTTCGACGAGCCCCTGCTCGCGGCCGCCGCGATCCTCGCCGATGACACCGTCCTCGACATCGGCTGCGGGGCGGGGGCCACCACCCGTCTCGCAGCCCGGTGCGCGCCCGGCGGCCGGGCCACCGGCCTCGACCTGTCGGCCCCGATGCTGGAGCGCGCCCGCGCCTCGGCCCGCGCCGAGAACCTCGGCAACGTGGATTTCGAGCGCGGTGACGCCCAGGTGCATCCGCTGGAGGGCCGGGCCTTCGACGTGGCCATCAGCCGGTTCGGCGTCATGTTCTTCGCCGACCCCGTCGCCGCCTTCGCCAACATCCGCGCCGGCCTGCGGCCGGGCGGCCGCGCCGCGTTCGTCGTCGCGGCCGCCGCCGAGGACAACGAGTGGCTCCAGGCCCTCGCCCGGCTGCGCGGCCTGCTGCCCCTGGGCGGCTTCGGTGTGACCGGCGGGCCCGGCATGTTCTCGCTCGCCGACCCCGGTCGCGTCCACGAGGTGCTGGCGGGGGCGGGGTTCGGCGGGGTCGCCGTCGAGCGGGTGGAGGCGGACGGGAGGTGGGGGAGCGACGCCGAGGACGCCACCGCGTTCCTGATGGGCTCCGGGCCCGGACGGCATCTGCTCGCCCAGGTCGACGAGGCCACGGGGCAGCGGGCCCGGCGCGAGCTCGTGGACGTCCTGCGCGCGTACGAGAGGGACGGCGCGGTCCGGATGCGCAGCACGGCCTGGCTGGTCACCGGCGTGCACCCGTAGGGCGCCTCTTCCGCGTCCTGGCGGCCGGCGGAGGAGGTGGCAGGCTTGGGGGCATGCGTTCGCTTCCGTACGTCACCGGCCTCGCCGCCGCGCTCGTCCTCGCCGCCGCCGTGCCCGCCGGGGCGGACGAGGACGGCAGGTTCACCATCGAGGACCCGAGGATCACCGAGTCCAGCGGACTCGCGGCGAGCCGGGCGCACCCAGGGATCTACTGGACGCACAACGACCAGGACGAGCCCCGCGTCTTCGCCGTCGACTCGGCGACCGGGAAGACGGTGGCCACGATCACCCTGCAAGGCGTGGGCACACCTCGGGACATGGAGGCTGTCTCCGTCGGCGCGGACGGGAACGTCTACGTCGGCGACATCGGCGACAACCTCGACGGCGGCTGGGACCACGTGTGGATCTACCGCTTCCGCGAGCCGTCGCGGCTGCACGACCAGACGGTGCACGCCACGCAGTTCGTCGTGAAGTACGCCGACGGGCCGCGCAACGCCGAGGCCCTGATGGTGCATCCGAAGACCGGCCGCGTGTACATCGCCTCGAAGAACGAGGAGGGCGGCGGGCTCTACGAGGGCCCGGCCCGGCTCAGCGCCTCGGGGACCAACACCTTCCGGCGGATCGGCGAGGTGCCGTGGGTGACCGACGGCGCGTTCTCCCCGGACGGTGAGGAGCTGGTGCTGCGTTCGTACTTCAGCGCCCGCGGCTACGCCTGGGAGAACGGCCGCCTCGGCGCCGACCACCGGGTGCGCGCACCGATCCAGGGGCAGGCGGAGTCGGTGACGTACACGCTCGACGGCAAGGCGCTGCTGTTCGGCACGGAGGGCGAGCAGAGCACCGTCGAGCGGGTGGAGCTGCCGCGGGAGGAAGAGGGTTCCGGCGGCGGCTCGGCCCGGCCCGGCGGCGGCGAGGCGTCCGGTGCCGGAGGCGGGGACGAGGAGGCCGACGTGACGACGTACGGCCTGCTCGTGCTGGGCGGAGGTGCGCTGCTGGTGTTCGCCCTGCGCCGCCGCAGGCGCGGCTAGGCCGATTCGTTCGGACGGAATTCGCCGTCGGCGCAGTCACTGCGCCGACGGCGAACTCCCCTCACCTCGGCGTCAGAACAGGCCCTTGAATCCGTTCCAGCCACCGGTGCCGATCAGTACGCGGCCGCCGTACGTACCGGCCCCCGTGGAGGCGTACCGCCACAGCTTCCCGGCGGTGTCCCGCGCCAGCAGATCGGCGCGTCCGTCACCGGACAGGTCACCGGTTCCGACGAGAGCGGAGTAACCGCCCCACCCGCCGCCGACCCGCACCCGCGTGGTCACGCCACCGGTGGAGGTCCCGTAATACCGCCACAGCACACCGGCTGAGTCGAGCCCGAGCAGGTCGCCGCGCCCGTCCCCGTTCAGGTCCCCGGCCCCGACGATCCGCTTGTACAGCTTCCAGTTCGTCCCGATCCGCACCCGGGCCTTCAGCCGGTGATCAGCCGTGCCGGCATAGAAGTACACATCACCGGTGGACGCCTTACGTGCGATCAGGTCGACGAACCCGTCCCCGTTCACGTCACCCGGCGACGTCAACTGGTCGTACTGGGCCCAGCCGGCACCGATCAGTGTGTACGGCGACGAGGCGGTGACGATCTTCCCGCAGCCCGGCCGGTGGGCCCGCAGCTGGTCACCCACCCGCACGAACACATCGGCGCACCGGTCCCCGTCCACGTCCCCCACGGGCACGAGCACGGAATCGGTGGCGAACTTGCTGCCCGACCCGGCGATACGGGACGACAGCGCACCGGTACCGGTACCCCGGTACAGCGACACTGCCCCGGTCGTGTCCATCGCCAGCAGGTCGCCGAACCCGTCGTCGCCGACCATGTCCCGCCACACGGCGGCACCGCCGGTCACCGGCACCGTCCCGAGGACGGAAAGATCCGCCTGGACGCCGTCGGCGGGCTTCGCGGTCAGGGCCCAGGTGTAGGCCCCGTTCGGAACGTACTTCCCGGCCGCGTCCTTGCCGTCCCACGACGGCGCGACCAGTCCCCGGGCCTCCCCGCCGGAGAGCGTCCGGACGGTCTTCCCGGTCGCCTTGTTCCTCAGCGTCAGCGACCACGAGGCCGCCGGCTTCGACAGCCACCAACGCGGCTTCCACACGCCCGCCTTGATGTTCATGGCGGGCGTGTCGGCGTCGATGACGGCGATCCGGGAGGCCGGAACGCCCGACGGGACGATCCGCACCCGGCGGTCCTCGCCCGTGTAGGCGACGTGACCACCGAAGCGGTCGACGGTCCACCCGGACCGGCGCCCGGTCCGGTCTCCGAGCTCGGCGGCGCTGGCGACCACCCGCTGGGGCAGGTCCGCCTCCGTGCCGCCGGCCGGGAGGCCGTTGTGCAGGTCGACGAGGGTGAGACCGGCCGTGTCCGAGCGGCGGACCAGGTAGCCGTCGCCGAGCAGCGTCGAGTCGGTGCCGAGCCTCAGGGAGCGCTTGGCCTGCCGGTCGTAGACACCGCCGCCCTTGTAGTTGGGCCAGGAGTCGTCGCACTGCCAGTACACCCAGCGCCCCACGGCCTGGAGCTCGCGGGGGACGCAACCCGCGTCGAAGGTCTCACCGGCGGCACCCGTCGACAGGTTCTTCGCCGCCACCGTGGTCGGCACGTCCGAGCTGGGGTCGTCCCAGCCGCCGTCGGCGCTCCACAGCGTGTTGCCCCAGACGGAGGCCGCGACCGGCTCCCGCTTCAGGAGCACGCTCCCGGTGTCGGCGTCCTTGAAGTGGAGGACCGCCTGCTGGCCGCCCCACGCCTGGTTCACGACACCGAACCGGCCGGAGAGGTCGACGAGTTCCGGGCTGCCGAGTCCGGAGGTCACCCTCGGACCCCACGAGGCGGCGCCGTTCCGGTAGAGCATGGTGACGTCCTGCTCGGTCGCGGCCTTGCGGCCGTGATGGCCGTCGCCGCTCGCGAACATGGTCACGCAGTAGATGCCTTCGGAGGGGCTGCAGTTGGCGTCCCGGCCGGACACGAGGCCGTCGACGGTCGAGTTCAGCTCCTCCGGACGGCCGGCGGTCTTCAGCCAGGTGCTCCGATAGCCACCGATGTAGGTGCCCGGGCTGTAGTACTGCGAGTCGTCGGCCGTGGTGAGGATGCCGCTGCCCAGCGAGATGCCGGCCGGCTTGGCCTCCCGGTCCTCGATGTCCGCGAGGCGCTTGCGGGTGACGCCGTCCCCGGCAGGGGTGAAGAGGTAGTACCCCCAGTCGAGTGCGCCGTAGGCGGTGCTCTCCTCCGCTCCGGCCACCAGGAGCGAGCCGTCGGGCGTGCGGTGCACCGAGGGGGAGGCGACGGCCAGCAGCGAATGCCGGCTCCCCGTGGCGTCGCGCAGGACGAGCTGGTTGCCCCGGTACTCGTTGTTGCCCGGGTTGGGCGGGGACACGGTGACGAAGCCGTCGCCGAAGCGCCGGACGATGTCGTCGTAGGCCACGTCCCGCAGGTCGAGGGTGGTCGGCTCCGCGTCCAGGTCGTCACGGCGGTACACCTGGGCGGCGTAGCTTGACGGGGCGCCGAGGTGGAAGACGGTGTCCCGGTCGAAGGAGACGCTCTCACCCTGCGTGGAGAGCGCCTTCAGGCTCCCGGTGGCGAGGTCGACGACCCACCACCCCTGGGACATCGTGCTGTCCTCCCACTTGATGCCGCGGACGGCCACGGACCGGGCGTCGCCCTCGCTGATGGTGAGGTTCCACCCCACCGGCAGGCCCTCCAGTTCCCGGTCCCGCACCTCGCCGTTCTCCAGTCGCAGCAGGTGCAGGCTGGTAACGGCGTTCGCGGCACCGGTCCGGGTGATGACGGTGTCGCCGTAGGTCGCGACGTACGACTGGCCCTCCGGGATCGGGACCGTGGCCGACGGTCCGCCGCCGGCCCGCTGCTGGAGCGTCACGTGCGGGGCCGGGGATTCCGTGTAGAGGGCGACGGTGTCGGAGCCGTGGCCGAAGTCCGCCGGGTACTTCGTGAAGCGGAAGTTGTCCACGTCGTAGGCGAGCGGCTCGGGCAGCCGGTGGTCGAGGACGGTCGTCGTGCCGGTGGCGTAGTCGATCCAGCGGAGGCGGTCGTCACCCTCCTGGGCGGTGAGGAAGCCGGTCTCGCCGGCGTTCAGGACGATGGTGGCGCGGGGCACGAAGCGTGCGCCCGGGCTGATGACGACGGGATCGGCGGCCGCGCCGGGGATCTCGGCGACGGCCGTCCCCGCGGCGGTGCCGATTCCGGCGGTCACGGCAAGCGTGACGGTGAGAGCGATACGGCCGAGCGCGCGCTGGTGGCGCGTGGCCCGCCTGTTCAGCGGACGAATCACGAAAAGTCCCTCCCCAGGGCGATCGACGCAGGGGGGGCGCTCACGGAACCGCCGCTCGTCCCTGCGCGAGCAGGGCGACAGTAGCAGGAGGGATCACCGCACGACATACGGTTTCGAACCTGTTCAAGGGCTGACCGCTGTCCGCGTCGGACCGCCGACCGGACCCGAGCCGGAGGTACCCACAGGCCCATGCCCCCGAGCGCGGTCAGCGGTGGTGTGGCCGCTCGCGATCACGGCGGTGTTCCTGCCACTCGCGGTGCGGCGCTTCCGGCGGCTCAGTCGGTGACGGGTTTGTCCGGGGCCCGGCGCTGCCCGGCTTTGAGGACCTCGGCAACGTCCAGTTTCACCTCGGCGCCGATGGAGTCGGGGAGAGTGACCTGCTGGCCGGGGGCGTAGACCTCGTGGCTGTCGTATCCGTCGGGGAGGGGCTCGGTCAGGACATGGACGCGGTTGTGCTTGCGGTCGACGATCACATAGACCGGGATCTTGGCCCGGGCGTAGGCGGTGACCTTGTTCCGCAGGTCGTTGCGGTAGTTGCTGGAGGTGACCTCGACGACGAGCCGGAAGACGGCGGGGTCGTAGTAGTTGTTCTGGATCAGGTGCTCGTCGATGTCGGCATCCACGATGGCCATGTCGGGGATGGCGTAATCCTCGGGGCCGTCCGGAAGCCACAACCCCACGCCCTGGAGTACTTCGGTTCCTTCGCCGTCCAGTCCGGCCAGCATGAATGGACGCATGATCTTGGTGAGCGCCCTGGCGTGCGCGCTGTCCGGAGAGGGCGTCACGGTGAGGATGCCTCCGATGATCTCGACTCGGTGGCCGGGAAGCAGCTCCATGAGGCGGTTGGCCTCTTCGAGCAGCGTCGGCGGCTCGCCGTCACAGGGGTCACAGGGGTGCTCGACTGCTGCGGCAGACATGCGGGCCTCCTGGTGGCTGGTGTCGAGAGCATCATCGTAGGGCGCGGGGCCGCCAGGTGTTCGGTAGGCCGATCGTCATACTTCGAGTGATCACCGCGCCGCTGCCGCTGACCTGGGGGTCTTCTCCCGTGTCGACCCCTCGCGCCACCGGGCCGAGACTGGAGAGGAGGCCGGAGAACCCGGTGCCGGGACCGCGTTCGGCAGTGGAGGAAACATGACGGCAGCCACCCGCGACGACACCCCCGTAGCCATCGAAGGCGGTGGCGTGGAACTCCGTATGACGGAGGTCGGCGGTGACATGACCGCCGCGTTCGTCCGCTTCCCCAAGGGCACCGACATGACCGAGGCGGTCAAGGGCCTGCCCGGTGACATGTGCCAGTGCCCGCACTGGGGATATCTGTTCTCCGGGCGGCTGAAGATGCGCACCGCCTCCGGCGACGAGATCTACGAGGCGGGCCAGGCCTTCTACTGGCCGGCCGGCCACGTGCCGGAGGCGCTGGAGGACTGCGAGTACCTGGACTTCTCGCCGACCAAGGAGTTCGACGAGGTCATCGACCACGTCAAGGCGCACATGGGATGAGGGCCCGAGGGGGGCACGGGTGACGCGAAGGGCCCGGCGGTGTTCGGCCGCCGGGCCCTTCGCCGTACAGTCCGCGTTACAGCTTCTCGATCACGTAGTCGATGCACGCCGTCAGCGCCTCGACGTCCGCCGGGTCGACCGCCGGGAACATCGCGATGCGCAGCTGGTTGCGGCCCAGCTTGCGGTACGGCTCGGTGTCCACGATGCCGTTCGCGCGCAGCACCTTCGCCACCGCCGACGCGTCGATCTCGTCCGCGAAGTCGATCGTGCCGATGACCTGCGAGCGCTTCGCCGGGTCCACGACGAACGGGGTCGCGTACTTCGACGCCTCGGCCCAGCCGTAGAGCGTGCGCGACGACGTGGCCGTGCGGCGCACCGACCAGTCGAGGCCGCCCTGGCCGTTGATCCACTTCAGCTGCTCGTTCAGCAGGAAGAGGGTGGCCAGCGCCGGGGTGTTGTACGTCTGGTTCTTGCGGGAGTTGTCGATCGCCGTCGGCAGGCTGAAGAACTCCGGCACGTGGCGGCCGGACGCGTGGACGCGCTCGGCGCGCTCGATCGCGGCCGGGGAGAACACGGCGAGCCACAGTCCGCCGTCGGCGGCGAAGGACTTCTGCGGGGCGAAGTAGTAGACGTCCGACTCGGCGATGTCGACCGGCAGACCGCCCGCGCCCGAGGTGGCGTCGACCAGGACGAGCGCGCCCTCGTCGGCGCCGGCGACCCGCTTGACCGGGGCCGAGACACCGGTCGAGGTCTCGTTGTGGGTCAGGGCGTAGACGTCGACGCCCGCCTCGGCCTGCGCCTCGGGGTGCGTGCCGGGGTCGGAGGAGATCACCGTCGGCTCGGCCAGCCACGGCGCCAGCTTCGAGGCCTTGGCGAACTTGGACGAGAACTCGCCGAAGGACAGGTGCTGGGACTTGTTCTCGATCAGCCCGTGCGTCGCGATGTCCCAGAAGGCGGTGGAGCCGCCGTTGCCCAGGATCACCTCGTAGCCCTCGGGCAGGGAGAACAGCTCGCGCACACCGTCGCGCACCTCACCGACCAGGTTCTTGACCGGAGCCTGGCGGTGGGAGGTGCCGAGCAGGGAGGTGCCGGTGGCGGCCAGGGCGTCCAGCGCCTCCGTACGCACCTTGGAGGGGCCCGCGCCGAAACGGCCGTCGGCGGGCTTGATGTCAGCGGGAATCTGGATATCAGCCACGAGCCGGAGCGTATCCCCTCAGGCTGCCCGACGCCGACCCGGTCCGGACCATGAGACGACGGCGCGGCCCTGAGCTGCGGGATCAGCCGGCGAGCTCCTTGAGGTGCTTGAGCAGGGCGATCAGGACGAACTTGCTGGAGGAGTGGTCCCGGGCGTCGAACTCGACGAGGGGGACGTCCGGCCCGAGCGTCAGCTCCCCGCGGATCTCGTCCTCCGATCGGAAGGGACCGCCGAAGTCGTTGACGGCGACGATGAACGGCGTGTCGCGGCCCTCCAGGCAGTCGATCGCGTACCGCGAGCCGTCGAGCGCGCGGGTGTCGACGAGGACGACGGCGCCGGTCGTGCCGTCCATGAGCGGGTCCCACAGAAAGCGGAACCGGTCCTGCCCGGGCATGCCGAAGAGGTGGAGCACCGTGCGCTCGTCGAGGGTGAGGCGCCCGAAGTCGAGCGCGACCGTCGTCACCGTCCGGCCCGGCACGGCGGCGGGGACGCTGATCGGCTCCTCCGTGTGCAGCGGGCGGATCTCGCTGACGGACCGCACCATCGTCGTGCTTCCCGTGCCGGTACCACCGGCCACCACGATCTTCATCGCGCTGAGCTGTGCCCCGGCGCAGGTCATCGTTTCTCGTCGGTGCCGGTCATCGAACGGTGCCTTCCGGGGATGCGGTGGGGAGTGTCGAAGCCGCTGCATGCTGATCAAGTGGAGGTCACTATAGGAGAGTTGGCGATCACTTGGGCAAGGGGTCCGGCGCGTCTCTTTCCGTTCTCCGCCGGACTCCGTGCGTGACCGGGACCGGCTCGCCGGGGGAGACGCAGGTGTGAGGCGTGCAGCGCGGGTCATCCTGGGAGACATGACAGGGGATACGCACGACGTGGCGCGGGCGCTCACAGCCGCCGTGCGCGGCGACGTCGACTTCGGCGTCGCGGCACGGGCCCTGATGACCATGGACGCCTCCAACTACCGGCGGGTCCCGGACGGCGTGGTGGCGCCGCGCGACGCGGACGACGTGGCGGCGGCGCTGGCGGTGTGCCGCGAGCACGGGGTGCCGGTGGTGGCGCGCGGCGCCGGTACGTCGATCGCCGGCCAGGCCACGGGCGTCGGCGTCGTCCTGGACTTCACGCGCCACATGAACGCGATCGTCTCCGTCGACCCCCGGGCCCGTACGGCCGTCGTGCAGCCGGGAGCGGTGCTGGACACGCTCCAGGCGGCGGTGCGGGCGCACGGCCTCGCCTTCGGGCCGGACCCGTCGACGCACAGCAGGTGCACGATCGGCGGGATGGTGGGGAACAACTCGTGCGGCGCCCACTCCGTGCGCTGGGGCACCACGGCGGACAACGTCCGCCGCCTGAAGGCCGTCACCTCGGCGGGCGTCCCCGTCACCCTCGGCCGGGGCACCGGCTCCAGCGGCGTCCCGCCCGGCCTCGACGACCTCGTCCGCGCCAACCTGGCGCTCCTGCGCACCGGTTATCCCGACGGCCTGCCGCGCCGGATCTCCGGTTACGCCCTCGACGCGCTGCTTCCCGAGAAGGGCGCCGACCTCGCCCGCGCCTTCTGCGGCAGCGAAGGCACCCTCGCCGTCCTGACCGAGGTGACCGTCGGCCTGGTCGAGACCCCGGCCGCCCGCGCCCTCGCCGTGCTCGGCTACCCCGACGAGAGCGCCGCCGCCGAGGCCGCCCCCGGCCTCCTGCCCCACCGGCCGCTGACCGTCGAGGGCATGGCCGACGACCTCGTGCCGGACGCGGCGGGCCTGCCGCGCGGCGCGGCCTGGCTGTTCGTCGAGACCGGCGGGGACACCGCCGTCGAGGCGCGCTCGCGCGCGGCGCGGATCGTACGGGCCGCCGACGCGCTCGACGGCGCGGTCGTCGACGACCCGGCCGGCATGCGGGCGCTGTGGCGCGTACGCGAGGACGCGGCCGGCACCGCGACCCGGACACCGGACGGCGGCGAGGCGTGGCCCGGCTGGGAGGACTGCGCCGTCCCGCCGGCGCGGCTCGGGCCGTACCTGCGCGACTTCCGCGCCCTGCTCGCCGCGCACGGCCTGCGCGGCACCCCCTACGGCCACTTCGGCGACGGCTGCATCCACGTCCGCATCGACTTCGACCTGATGAGCCGACAGGGGGTGGCGCGCTTCAGGGCATTCTCCGAACAGGTGGCGGACCTCGTCGTCGCGCACGGCGGGTCGCTGTCCGGCGAACACGGCGACGGCCGGGCGCGCGCGGAGCTGCTGCCACGGATGTACGGGCCCGAACTCGTCGGCCTCTTCGGCGCCTTCAAGGATTTGTGGGATCCCGACGGCCTGCTGAACCCGGGCGTGCTCGTCCGCCCCGGCCCGCTCGACACCGACCTCCGCTTCGACGTGCTGCCCAGGCGGCCGGTCGACGTCGCGTTCGGCTACCCGCACGACGGCGGCGACTTCGCGGGCGCGGTGCGGCGCTGTGTCGGCGTCGCCAAGTGCCGTACGGAGCAGGCCGCGGCCGGCGGCGGCGTGATGTGCCCCTCGTACCGGGCGACCGGCGAGGAGCGGCACTCGACGCGGGGGCGGGCACGGCTGCTGCACGAGATGCTGGCGGGCGAGATCGTCACGGACGGCTGGCGGTCGGCGGAGGTGCTGGACGCGCTCGACCTGTGCCTGTCGTGCAAGGGCTGCCGCAGCGACTGCCCGGTGGGCGTGGACATGGCCACGTACAAGGCGGAGTTCCTGCACCACCACTACGCGGGCCGCCGCAGGCCCGCCGCGCACTACGCGATGGGCAGGCTGCCGGAGTGGCTGCGGCTCGCCGGACCGTTCGCGCCGGCCGTCAACGCGCTCGCCCGCTTCGGCCCGGTGGCCGCGTCGGCCAAGCGGATGTGCGGGATCGCGCCGGAGCGGCGGCTGCCGGTCCTCGCGCCCCGTCCGCTGAGCCGCCTGCTGCGGGAGCATCTGCGGGAGCGCACGGGCGTGTTCGCGAGGAGCCGTACGACGGTGCTGTGGCCGGACACCTTCACCGACCGGCTGTCGCCGTCCGTGGGCATGGCGGCGGTTCGGGTCCTGGAGGCGGCGGACGTCGGGATCGTGATGCCGCCCGGCCGGGTCTGCTGCGGGCTGACGTACGTCTCCACGGGCCAGCTGGACCGGGCACGCTCGGTCATGCGGCGCACCCTGGACACGGTGGAGCCGCTGCTCGAACTGGGCGCGCCCGTCACGGTGCTGGAGCCGAGCTGCGCCGCGACGCTGAAGACGGACCTGCCGGAACTGATGGGCGGTGATCCGCGGGCGGCCCGGCTCGCGGCCTCGGTGCGGACGTTCGCGCAGACCCTCGGGCAGTGCGCCCCGGACTGGAGCCCGCCGCGTCTGGACCGCCCGGTGGCGGGCCAGACGCACTGCCACCAGCATGCGGTGCTGGGCGACGCGGCCGAGCGGGCGCTGCGGGAGAAGGCCGGGCTGAGCGGGGAGCTGAGCGGCGGCTGCTGCGGCCTGGCCGGCAACTTCGGTTTCGAGGCGGGCCATTACGAGGTGTCGGTGGCGTGTGCGGAGGAGCAGCTGCTCCCGGCGGTGCGGGCGGCGTCGCAGGAGACAGTGCTGCTGGCGGACGGCTTCTCCTGCCGCACCCAACTGGACCAGCTGGCCGACCGCCGGGCGCGGCACCTGGCGGAGGTGCTGGCGGACGGTCTGTGAGCGCTTCTCGGGCCGGGCCTGCGCGACGTGCGCGCCGGCGGGCGCGGGCCGCGGGGCTTCGTCCGCACACTGCTGCCGCAGGATCCCGTCAGTGGGGCGCGGTCGCCACCTGCCGGGCCAGGTGCAGCAAGGCGGTGATCGCCGGGTGTGGTGACGTGGCGCGCCAGGCGAGCAGGACCGGGACCGGCGGAGCGTCGGTCAGGGGGCGGTAGGCGACGCCGGGGTTGGCGTGCAGCTCGGCGGTGGAGGCGGCCGAGACGCCCGCGCCGCGGCCCGCCGCGATCGCGGTCAGCCAGTCGTCGGTGTTGCCGACGGTGAGCGTGCCGGCGGGCCGGGCGTCGGGCGGCCACAGATCGGGGGTCGTCATGCCGGAGACGGTGTTCAGGACGACGGGCCCGGTGGCCACCTCGGCGAGGGTGAGCGTGGCGTGCGCCGCGAGCGGGCCGTCCGCCGTGACCGCGGCGACGCGCGCCTCGGTGAACAGCAGCGCCGTGACCAGCCCCGGCGTGTCGACGGGACCCCGCAGGACGGCGGCGTCGACCCGGCCGCTGGTCAGCCCGGCCGTGCGGTCGTCGATACGGAGCAGTTCGAGCGGTGTCTCCGGGTGCTCGCGCCCCCAGCGGCGCAGCAGCGGCGTGGTGTACGGGCCGAGCGCGGCCCAGGCGTGGCCGAGCCGCAGCGGCGTGCGCAGCAGCCGGCCCGCGTCGAGGGCCTCGTCGAACGCGGTGACGGCGGCGGACGCCTTGTCGCGGAACGCCCGCCCCTCGGCGGTCAGGGCGAGGTGGTGCGTGGAGCGGTCGACGAGCCGGGTGCCGAGGTGCCTCTCGAGGGCGGCGAGCGAGCGGGAGACGCTGGGCTGGGTGAGGTTCAGCCGGGCGGCGGCCCTGGTCACGCTCGACTCCTCGGCGATGGCGAGGAAGCAGCGGAGGTGACGCAGCTCGATGCTCATACGTCCCGAGCATAAGAGCAGCGAGATCGGCATTTCACGGGGCACGTGGCGGGTCCGTAGCGTGGAGGGGATGGTCGTGGGACGAGGTGAGCAGGGAGGCCGGGCGGTGAACGAGGCGGGGTCCGCGCACGGGCGCGCGGGCGTATCCACGGGGCGCGGTCCGGCGGGGGCGGGCGGGCCCGGCGCCGCCGGGGCCGTCGTCGTGCTGCCCGAGGGGGCCGGGCCCGTGGCCGAGGCGCAGGCGGGACGGTCGCGGCAAAAGCTCGGGCCCGTGTCGCTCGTCGTGGCGGGCGCGCTCTCCGTACAGTTCGGCGCCGCGATCGCCGTGATGCTGATGCCGCGCACGGGCCCGCTCGGCGTGGTCACGCTGCGGCTCGTGCTCGCCGCGCTCGTGCTGCTCCTCGTGTGCCGGCCGCGCCTGCGGGGGCATTCGCGCGCCGACTGGGGCACGGTCGTCGCCTTCGGCGCCGCGATGGCCGCGATGAACGTCCTCTTCTACCAGGCCGCCCACCGCATCCCGCTGGGCGCGGCCGTCACCCTGGAGGTGCTCGGCCCGCTCGTCATGTCCGTGATCGCCTCGCGCAGGCTCGTCAACCTGCTGTGGGCGGGACTCGCGCTCGCGGGCGTGTTCCTGCTGAGCGGCGGCGGTTTCGACCGGCTCGATCCCGTGGGCGCGCTGTTCGCCCTGGGCGCGGGCGCGATGTGGGCGGCGTACATCGTCTTCAGCGCCCGCACCGGGAGGCGCTTCCCACAGGCGGACGGGCTCGCGCTGGCGATGGCCGTGGGCGCGCTGCTCAGTCTGCCGCCGGGCCTGATGGAGGCCGGGTCGAAGCTGGTGGTGCCGTCCACGCTGGGGCTCGGCCTCGCGGTGGCGCTGTTGTCGTCGGTCCTCCCGTACACCCTCGAACTGCTGGCGCTGCGCAGGCTGCCCGCGGCGACGTTCGCCGTGCTGATGAGCCTGGAGCCCGCGATCGCGGCGACGGCCGGATTCCTCGTCCTGGGGCAGGGCCTGGCGCCCGCCGAGGTGGTGGCGATCGCGCTGGTCGTGGTGGCGAGCATGGGAGCCGTGCGGGGCAGCCGGGTCCGTCCCTGACCGGGGCAGGGGCCGTTGGTGGTGGGTGCCGGTGGTCGCTGCAGTCCTGATGGGGCGAGGCAGCCGGGTTCGTTCTTGACGTCCTGATACATGCTGCGGCCGGAAAGGCCGGGACGGCAGGCCAAAAATTCAAAGCAAGCACGCTTGCTTGTTTTCTGGAACGCTGCCATGCTCCGGGGCACGAACCGTCGTGCCCACCAGGGAGCGTTACGTGTCCGATCCGACTGCCGTGCTCGACGACCTGCGCGACGAAAGCGATGAACTCGACCGGCTGGTCGCCGGTCTGACCCCCGAGGCGTGGGCCGCCGCGACCCCCGCCGAGGGCTGGAGCGTCGCCCACCAGATCGCCCACCTCGCCTGGACGGACCGGGCCGCGCTGACGGCGGTCACCGATCCCGACTCCTTCGCCGCGGAGATCACCAAGGCGCTCGCCGCGCCGCACTCGTTCGTCGACGACGGCGCGGCCCAAGGCGCGGCCCTGCCACCCGCCGACCTGATGCACCGGTGGCGCGAGGGCCGCGAACTGCTGCTGACCGCCCTGCGCGAGGCCCCGCCCGGCGCCCGGTTCCCCTGGTACGGGCCCCCGATGAGCGCCGCGACGATGGCGACCGCGCGCCTGATGGAGACGTGGGCGCACGGCCAGGACGTCGCCGACGCGCTCGGCGTCGTACGGAAACCGACGGCACGGCTCGCCCAGATCGCGCGCATCGGCGTGCGGACGCGGGACTTCGCGTACCGGGTGCACGGACTGACCCCGCCGGCCGAGCCGTTCCGCGTCGAACTGACCGGACCCGGCGGGGAACTGTGGGTTCACGGCCCCGAGGACGCGGCCCAGAGGGTCTCGGGCCCGGCGTCGGACTTCTGCCTCCTGGTCACGCAGCGGGCGCACCGCGCGGACCTGTCGCTGCACGCGACGGGTCCGGACGCCGACCGCTGGCTCGACATCGCCCAGGCGTTCGCGGGCCCGCCCGGCAAGGGACGCGAACCGCGGGCCGACGAGCCCGGCGCGGGCGCGGCCCCGGACCGGGAGCCCGGTGCCGGCCGCTCCACGGGCGGCACCGCCGACGAGGGGGGACGCCGGTGAACCGGGCCCCGGACGACGGCGAGGCCCGCCTCGGCAGCAGCGCGCCGCTGCGCGTCGGGAACGCCTCCGGGTTCTACGGCGACCGGTTCGACGCCGTGCGCGAGATGCTCACCGGCGGCCCCCTCGACGTGCTCACCGGCGACTACCTCGCCGAGCTGACCATGCTCATCCTCGGCCGCGACCGCCTCAAGGACCCGCGCCTGGGCTACGCCAAGACCTTCCTGAGGCAACTGGAGGACACCCTCGGCCTCGCCCGCGAACGCGGCGTCCGCATCGTCACCAACGCGGGCGGGCTCAACCCCGCCGGACTCGCCGACGCCGTCCGCGCCCTCGCCGCACGGATCGGCGTCCCCGTCCGCGTC
The DNA here is from genome assembly GCF_013387495.1 of Streptomyces sp. PKU-EA00015. GTDB lineage: Bacteria > Actinomycetota > Actinomycetes > Streptomycetales > Streptomycetaceae > Streptomyces. The sequence goes on from NZ_JABZEE010000024.1 coordinate 211,911, forward strand.
GCCCACGTCGAGGGCGACGACCTGTCCGCCCGCTTCCCCGACGCGCTGACCGCCAACGCCTACCTCGGCGGCGCCGGCATCGCCGCCTGCCTGCGCGCCGGCGCGGACGTCGTCGTCACCGGCCGCGTCACCGACGCGGCCCTCGTCACCGGCCCCGCCGCCGCCCACTTCGGCTGGGGACCGCAGGAGTACGACAGGCTCGCGGGCGTGGTCGTCGCCGGGCACGTCCTCGAATGCGGCACCCAGGCCACCGGCGGCAACTACGCGTTCTTCACCGGTCACGACGTGCGCCGCCCCGGCTTCCCCCTCGCCGAGATCCACGCCGACGGCACCTGCGTCGTCACCAAGCACGACGGCACCGGCGGCCTGGTCGACGTCGGCACCGTCACCGCGCAGTTGCTGTACGAGACGGGCGGCGCCCGGTACGCGGGGCCGGACGTGACCGCCCGGCTCGACACCGTACGCCTGGAGGAGGACGGCCCGGACCGGGTGCGGATCTCCGGCGTACGCGGCGAGGCCCCGCCGCCCGCCCTCAAGGTGGGGCTCAACCGCATCGGCGGCTGGCGCAACGAGGTCGTGTTCGTGCTGACCGGTCTCGACGTCGAGGCCAAGGCCCGCCTCGTCCGAGACCAGTTGGAGGACGCGCTCGGCAAGCAGCGGCCCGCCGAGGTGCGCTGGGAGCTGGCCCGCACCGAGGCGGCCGACGCCGACACCGAGGAACGCGCCAGCGCCTACCTCCGGCTCGTGGTGCGCGACCCGGACGCCGAACGCGTCGGGCGCGCGGTGAGCAGCGCCGCGATCGAGCTCGCGCTCGGCAGCTACCCCGGCTTCCACGTGACGGCCCCGCCGGGCAGGGGCGCGCCGTACGGGGTGTTCGACGCGGCGTACGTCCCGGCCGCCACGGTCCCGCACACCGCCGTGCTGCCGGACGGGGAGCGCGTGGACATCCCGTCCGCCGCCGGCACGGAGCCGGACGGCGACGTGCCCCCCGGCGCGCTGCCCGACCCCCTGCCGCCCGGCCCGACCCGTCGCGCTCCCCTCGGTCTCGTCCTGGGCGCCCGCAGCGGCGACAAGGGCGGCGACGCCAACATCGGCGTCTGGGCCCGCACCGACGACGCCTGGCGCTGGCTCGCCCACGAGCTGACCACCGAGCGGCTGCGCGTCCTGCTCCCGGAGACCGCCCGGCTGCCCGTCACCCGACACGTGCTGCCCAACCTGCGCGCCCTGAACTTCTCCGTCGAGGGGATCCTCGGCGAAGGCGTCGCCGCGCAGGCCCGTTTCGACCCGCAGGCCAAGGCGCTGGGCGAATGGCTGCGCGCCCGCTACGCCGACATCCCGGAGGCACTGCTGTGACCGTCCTCGGCTCGGCCCTCGATGTGACGGGCCCCGAATACGCCGCCCACCGCGAGGCGATGCTCGCCCGTATCGCAGACCTGGAGGCGGAGCACGCCAAGGCGCTCGCGGGCGGCGGCGAGAAGTACGTCGCCCGGCACCGCAAGCGGGGCAAGCTGCTCGCGCGCGAGCGGATCGAGCTGCTGCTCGACCCCGACACCCCCTTCCTGGAGCTGTCACCGCTCGCCGCGTGGGGGAGCGACTGTCCCGTGGGCGCGTCGATCGTCACCGGCATCGGTGTCGTCGAGGGCGTCGAGTGCCTGATCACCGCCAACGACCCGACGGTGCGCGGCGGTGCGTCCAACCCGTGGACGCTCAAGAAGGCCCTGCGCGCCAACGAGATCGCGTACGCCAACCGGCTGCCGTGCATCGCGCTCGTCGAGTCGGGCGGCGCGGACCTGCCGTCCCAGAAGGAGATCTTCATCCCCGGCGGGGCGCTGTTCCGCGACATCACCCGGCTCTCGGCGGCCGGCATCCCGACGATCGCGGTCGTGTTCGGCAACTCGACGGCCGGCGGCGCGTACGTCCCGGGCATGTCCGACCACACCGTGATGATCAAGGAGCGGTCGAAGGTCTTCCTCGGCGGGCCGCCGCTGGTGAAGATGGCGACCGGTGAGGAGAGCGACGACGAGTCGCTGGGCGGCGCGGAGATGCACGCACGCACCTCCGGGCTCGCGGACCACTACGCGCTCGACGAGCAGGACGCGCTGCGTCAGGCGCGGCGGATCGTCGCCCGCCTCAACTGGCGCAAGGCGCACGCGGATCCCCTTCCGGCGGAGCCTCCGAAGTACGCGGCCGACGAGCTGCTCGGCATCGTGCCGGAGGACCTGAAGACGCCGTTCGACCCTCGGGAGGTCATCGCCCGGATCGTGGACGGCTCGGACTTCGACGAGTTCAAGCCGCTGTACGGGCCGAGCCTGGTGACCGGGTGGGCGCGGCTGCACGGCTACCCCGTCGGGATCCTCGCCAACGCACAGGGCGTGCTGTTCAGCGCCGAGTCGCAGAAGGCGGCCCAGTTCATCCAGCTCGCCAACCAGCGCGACATCCCCCTGGTCTTCCTGCACAACACCACCGGCTACATGGTCGGCAAGGAGTACGAGCAGGGCGGCATCGTCAAGCACGGCGCGATGATGATCAACGCGGTGTCCAACTCCCGCGTACCGCACCTGTCGGTGCTGATGGGCGCCTCGTACGGGGCCGGGCACTACGGCATGTGCGGACGGGCGTACGACCCGCGGTTCCTGTTCGCCTGGCCGAGCGCCAAGTCGGCGGTGATGGGCCCGCAGCAGCTCGCCGGCGTGCTGTCGATCGTGGCCCGTGCGTCGGCGGCGGCGAAGGGACAGCCGTACGACGACGAGGCGGACGCCGGGCTGCGGGCGATGGTCGAGCAGCAGATCGAGGCCGAGTCGCTGCCGGTGTTCCTGTCGGGGCGGCTCTACGACGACGGGGTCATCGACCCCCGCGACACGCGGACGGTGCTCGGCCTGTGCCTGTCCGCGATCCACACGGCACCGGTCGAGGGCGCCCGCGGCGGCTTCGGCGTCTTCCGGATGTGAGGACCCTTCCGTGATTGCTTCTGTCCTGGTCGCGAACCGCGGCGAGATCGCCTGCCGCGTCTTCCGCACCTGCCGTGACCTCGGGATCGCGACGGTCGCGGTCCACTCCGACCCCGACGCCTCCGCCCTGCACGTGCGCGAGGCGGACGCGGTGGTACGGCTGCCGGGCGCCGCGCCCGCGGAGACGTACCTGCGCGGCGAACTGATCGTGAAGGCGGCGCTGGCGGCCGGCGCGGACGCGGTGCACCCGGGGTACGGATTCCTGTCCGAGAACGCGGACTTCGCGCGCGCCGTGCTGGACGCCGGCCTGATCTGGATCGGCCCGCCTCCCGAGGCCATCGAGGCGATGGCCTCGAAGACGCGGGCCAAGGAGCTGATGGGCCTCACGCCCCTGGACGCCGGCACGCTCACCGAGGCCGACCTCCCCGTCCTGGTGAAGGCGGCGGCCGGCGGCGGCGGCCGGGGGATGCGGATCGTCCGTTGCCTGTCCGCGCTGCCGGGCGAACTGGAGGCGGCGAGTTCGGAGGCGGCGTCCGCGTTCGGCGACGGAGAGGTGTTCGTCGAGCCGTACGTGGAGGACGGCCGCCACGTGGAGGTCCAGATCCTCGCCGACACGCACGGCACGGTGTGGGCGCTGGGCACGCGGGACTGCTCGCTGCAGCGCCGCCACCAGAAGGTGATCGAGGAGTCACCGGCGCCCGGACTGCCGGACGGGCTCGTCGACGCGCTGCACGGGCAGGCCGTGCGGGCGGCGCGGGCCGTGGGCTACACGGGCGCGGGCACGGTCGAGTTCCTGGTGGGCCGGGACGGCCGGGCCCACTTCCTGGAGATGAACACCCGCCTGCAGGTCGAACACCCGGTCACCGAGGCCGTCTTCGGCATCGACCTCGTCGCCCTCCAGATCGCCGTGGCCGAGGGGGCGGCCCTGCCGCCGGCCCCGCCCGAGGCCGCGGGCCACGCCGTGGAGGCCCGCCTGTACGCGGAGGATCCGGCCTCCGGCTGGACCCCGCAGACCGGGGTGCTGCACGCCTTCGACGTACCCGGCGGCCCCCCGGCCGTCCGCGTCGACTCCGGGTACGCGTCCGGCGACACCATCGGCGTCCACTACGACCCCATGATCGCGAAGGTCGTCGCCTGGGCGCCCACCCGCGCCGAGGCCGTCCGCAGGCTCGCGCACGCCCTGCGACGGGCCCGGCTGCACGGACCCGTCACCAACCGGGACCTGCTCGTGCGGTCCCTGGAACACCCCGACTTCGCCGGGGCCCGCCTCGACACCGGGTTCTACGAGCGCCACCTCGGCGACCTCACCGCCCCCCGGCCCGGCGAGGAGCACGCCGCCGTCGCGGCCGCGCTCGCGGACGCCGCCGCGCGCGGCGGCCGGTTCGGCGGCGCCTGGCGCAACCTCGCCTCCCAGGACCAGGCCAAGACCTACAACGGCCACGAGGTCCGCTACCGGCCCGCCCGCGACGGGGGCTACGAGCTCCCCGGCACCCCCGGCGTACGCGTCGTCGAGGCGACCCCGGCCCGCGTGCGCCTGGAGACCGACGGGGTCGTGCGGGCCTACGACGTCGCCGTCCACGGCGGCACCGTGTACGTCGACAGCCCCTCCGGCGCCCACACCCTCACCGCGCGCCCCCGGTTCACCGACCCCACCGCCCGGGCCGAGCCCGGCTCGCTCCTCGCTCCCATGCCCGGGACCGTCGTGCGCGTCGGGGACGGCGTCCACGAGGGCGCCCGGGTCGTCCAGGGACAGCCGCTCGTCTGGCTGGAGGCCATGAAGATGGAGCACAGGATCGTCTCGCCCGCCTCCGGCACGCTCACCGCGCTCCACGCCCGCCCCGGCCGCCAGGTCGAGGTCGGGGCCCTGCTCGCCGTCGTACAGGACGTACCGGAAGCCCAGGAGGACATCGCGTCATGACCGTCATCGAGAGCCAGGACCACCGGGACCTGCGCGCCGCCGTCGCCGCCCTCGGCAGGCGCCACGGCCAGTCCTACGACCGCGCCGCGCTGTGGGCCGAGGCCGGCAAGCTGGGCTACCTCGGCGTGAACCTGCCCGAGGAGTACGGCGGCGGAGGCGGCGGCATCAGCGAACTGTCCATCGTGCTCGAGGAGTCCGGCGCGGCCGGCTGCCCCCTGCTCATGATGATCGTCTCGCCCGCGATCTGCGCCACCGTCATCGCGCGGTTCGGCACCGAGGAGCAGAAGCGCACCTGGCTGCCCGGTCTCGCCGACGGCAGCCTGAGCATGGCGTTCGGCATCACCGAGCCCGACGCCGGATCCAACGCGCACCGCATCACCACCACCGCCCGCCGGACCGCCGACGGCTGGTCGCTGACCGGCCGCAAGGTCTTCGTCTCCGGGGTCGACATCGCGGACGCCACCCTGATCGTCGGCCGGACCGAGACGGCATCTTCCCGGGGGGCCGCACCGGCGCTGAAGCCCTGCCTGTTCATCGTCCCCCGCGACGCCGAGGGCTTCCACCGCTCGGTCATCGACATGGAACTGCAGGCGCAGGAGAAGCAGTTCGAGCTCGTGCTCGACGACGTGCGGCTGCCCGCCGACGCGCTGGTGGGCGAGGAGGACGCCGGCCTGCTCCAGCTGTTCGCCGGGCTCAACCCCGAGCGCATCATGACCGCCGCCTTCGCCATCGGCATGGGCCGCTACGCCCTCGCCAAGGCCGTCGACTACGCCAAGGAACGCCAGGTCTGGAAGGACCCCATCGGCGCCCACCAGGCCATCGCCCACCCCCTCGCCCAGGCCCACATCGAGCTGGAGCTCGCCCGGCTGATGATGCAGAAGGCCGCCGCCCTGTACGACGCGGGCGACGACGCCGGCGCGGGAGAGGCCGCGAACATGGCCAAGTACGCGGCCGGTGAGGCGTGCGTGAAGGCCGTCGACCAGGCCGTGCACACCCTCGGCGGCAACGGGCTCACCCGCGAGTACGGCCTCGCGAAGCTTGTCACCGCGGCCCGGGTGGCCCGTATCGCCCCGGTCAGCCGCGAGATGATCCTGAACTACGTGTCCCACCAGTCCCTGGGTCTCCCCAAGTCGTACTGACAGACGACATCCTGGCCGTCCGTATCCACCCGCCGAGGGGGCCGTCATGGTGTTCCGCAGCAGCTACGCAGATGTCCCGGCCGTCGTCGAACCCATCCACGAGGCCGTGCTGGGCCGCGCCGCCGAGTACGGCGACACGGTCGCCCTCGTCGACGGTGCGAACGGCACCACCGTCACCTACCGGCAGCTCGACCTGTTCCACCGCAGGATCGCCGCGGCCCTCGCCGACGCCGGCCTCGTCAAGGGCGACGTGCTGGCCCTGCACAGCCCCAACACGGTCGCCTACCCGGCGGTGTTCTACGGGGCGACGCGGGCCGGTGCGTCGGTGACCACCGTCCATCCGCTCTCCACGGCGGAGGAGTTCGCGAAGCAGCTGCGCGACTCCTCCGCCCGCTGGATCGTCACCGTCTCCCCGCTGCTGGAGGTCGCCCGCCGCGCCGCCGAACTCGCCGCCGGGATCGAGGAGATCTTCGTCTGCGACCGCGCCGACGGGCATGCGAGCGTCCTCGACATGCTCGGCTCCACCGCCCCCGAGCCCCAGGTGACGATCGACCCGTCCGAGGACGTCGCGGCCCTGCCGTACTCGTCGGGCACGACCGGCGTGCCCAAGGGCGTGATGCTCACGCACCGGTCCGTCGCCACCAACCTGGCGCAGCTGGAGCCCTTCATCCCGATGGGCCCCGGCGACCGCATCCTGGCCGTATTGCCCTTTTTCCACATCTACGGGCTGACCGCCCTGATGAACGCCCCGCTGCGGCAGGGCGCGACCGTCGTCGTGCTGTCCCGCTTCGAGCTCGACCCCTTCCTGTCGGCGATCCAGGAGCACCGCATCAGCGGCCTGTACGTCGCCCCGCCGATCGTCCTCGCGCTCGCCAAGCACCCGGCCGTCGTGAAGTACGACCTGTCGTCCCTGCGGTACATCGTCAGCGCGGCCGCCCCGCTGGACGCCCGGCTCGCCGAGGCCTGCTCGCGCCGCCTCGGCGTGCCGCCGGTGCGGCAGGCGTACGGGATGACCGAACTCTCCCCGGGCACCCACGTCGTGCCGCTCGCCGCGCAGAACCCTCCACCGGGCGCCGTGGGGCTGCTCCTGCCGAACACCGAGATGCGCGTCCTCGCCCTCGACGGCTCCGGCGAGGACGCCGGCGCCGGCCAGGAGGGCGAGATCGCCATCCGCGGACCCCAGGTGATGAAGGGCTACCTCGGCCGGCCCGACGCCACCGCCGCCATGATCGACGCCGACGGCTGGGTGCACACCGGCGACATCGGGCGCGTCGACGAGGACGGCTGGCTCTTCGTCGTCGACCGCGTCAAGGAACTGATCAAGTACAACGGCTTCCAGGTCGCCCCCGCCGAGCTGGAGGCGCTGCTGCTCACCCACGCGTCCGTCGCCGACGCCGCGGTGATCGGCGTCCCGGACGATGACGGCAACGAGGTCCCGAAGGCGTACGTCGTACGGCAGCCGGACGCCGAGGAACTGACCGAGGACGACGTCCTCGCGTTCGTCGCCGAGCGCGTCGCGCCGTACAAGAAAGTGCGCCGCGTCGAGTTCACCGCCGGCATCCCGCGCGCCGCGTCGGGGAAGATCCTCCGGCGAGAGCTCAGGGACCGCGAGAACCGTTCCAAGGAGTAGACCCCCATGACGATCCGCACCGACCGCGACCGCGGCATCACCACCCTGACGCTCGACGACCCGGACAGCCGCAACGCGCTGTCCGCGCGGCTCGTCGGCGAGCTGGCCGAGGCGCTCGCCCGGTGCGGCGAGGACGAGACCGTACGGGCCGTGGTGCTCACGCACACCGGCACCACCTTCAGCGCCGGCGCCGACCTGAAGGCGCCGCCGAGCCCGTACGCGTTCGTCGCCCTGCTGCGGCAGATCGTGACGCTGCCCAAACCGGTCGTGGCGCGGATCGCGGGCCATGCACGGGCCGGCGGGCTCGGTCTGGTCGGGGCGTGCGACATCGCCGCCGCGACGGACACGTCGGACTTCGCGTTCACCGAGGTGCGGATCGGGGTGGCGCCCGCGATGATCTCGCTGCCGCTGCTGCCCCGGATGGACCCCCGAGCCGCCGAGCGCTACTACCTCACCGGAGAACGGTTCGACGCCGCCGAGGCCGCCCGGACCGGGCTGCTCACGCTCGCCGCCGCCGATGTGGACGAGGCACTGGCGCCGCTGGTCGAGGGGCTGCGCAGGGCGTCCCCGCAGGGGCTCGCCGCGTCCAAGGCGCTGGTCACGGCTAGGGTGCTGGAAACCTTCGACCGGGACGCCGAAGACCTGGTCCGGCGTTCGGCGTCGCTCTTCGCGTCGCCCGAGGCGCGCGAGGGGATGACAGCCTTTCTCGAACGACGGGATCCCGCATGGGTGTTGTGACGCCGCCCCCGGCGGCGAAGGCCCCGAAGCAGGACCGCAGCCGGGCGACCCGGCAGAGGCTGCTGGAGGCCGCCGTGGCCTGCCTGGCCGAGGTCGGCTGGGCCGGCTCGACCGTGTCGGTGGTCGCCGAGCGCGCCGGGGTCTCCCGCGGCGCGGCGCAGCACCACTTCCCGACGCGCGAGGACCTGTTCACGGCCGCGGTCGAATACGTCGCCGAGGAACGCTCGCAGGCCCTGCGGGACCTGCCCGTCCAGGACCGGGCCTCGGTCGTCGCGGCCCTGGTCGACCTGTACACGGGCCCGCTGTTCCGGGCCGCGCTCCAGCTGTGGGTGGCCGCCTCCAACGAGGAGCAGCTGCGTCCGCGCGTGACCGAGCTGGAGGCGAGGGTCGGCCGCGAGACCCACCGCATCGCGGTCCGCCTGCTGGACGCCGACGAGTCCCGCCCCGGCGTGCGCGAGACGGTCCAGGGCCTGCTCGACATGGCCCGCGGCCTCGGCCTCGCCAACCTCCTCACCGACGACGCGGCCCGGCGCGAGCGGGTGGTGACGCAGTGGGCGGCGCTGGTGGAGGAGGGGCTGGGGTGAAACGTATCTGCATACCGGGGGTATGCATTCGCGCGGTATGCTGACCGCATGGCTGAGACCACGCGTATCACGGTGACTCTCCCCACAGAGCATGTGGAGGAGCTGAAGAAGCTCACGGACAACGTGTCCGCCTTCGTGGCCGAGGCGGTCGACCGCCGGATAAGGCACGTGTTGCTGGGTGAGGAACTGCAGCGCTATCAGGCGGAGCACGGCGCCTTCACCGAGGAGGAGCTGGCCGAGGCGCGCGCAGAGATCGACCAGGCGATGGACCCCGACAACATCTCGGCCACGGCAGCGTGACGGACCGCATCAACACCGTCGTCCTCGACTCCGAGGGGCTGTCGGCCTGGATCGCGCAGGACCGCAAAATCACGGCGAAGATCCAGCACTTCTACAACGTAGAAGCGGGGATCGTCGTCTGCGCCAACACCATCGTCGAGGTGATGTACGACGGAGTGAGCCTTCCTCGGCTTCAGTGGCTGCTGTCGCGGGTGAAGGTCGAGCCCGTCACCGAACAGTCCGCACGCGCCGCCGCCCGCCTCCTCAAGGAGACCGGCCTGCACGGCCACAAGTACGCCATCGACGCCACGGTCGCCGAGACGGCTCTGCGCCAGCCGGGGCCGGTCGTGATGCTCACCTCCGACGTCGACGACATGGCCCGCCTGTGCGGGGGCCGGGTCCGGCTCATCGGCATCTGAGCACCGGGGTGCGCGTGACCCGTCACGCGCACCCCGCCCGCCGGTGACGGCGATCAGCCCGCGATGTCCTCCCAGCCCACGATCTCGCGCGGGCTGCGCGTGCCCGGGCCCACGTAGCGCGCCGACGGGCGCACCAGGCGGCCCGTGCGCTTCTGCTCCAGGATGTGCGCCGACCAGCCCGCCGTACGGGCACACGTGAACATCGACGTGAACATGTGCGCCGGAACCTCGGCGAAGTCCAGCATGATCGCCGCCCAGAACTCCACGTTCGTCGCCAGCACCCGGTCCGGACGGCGGTTGTGCAGCTCCTCCAGCGCCGCCTTCTCCAGCGCCTCCGCCACCTCGAAGCGCGGCGCGCCCAGCTCCTTTGCCGTACGGCGCAGCACGCGCGCCCGCGGGTCCTCGGCCCGGTAGACACGGTGACCGAAGCCCATCAGACGCTCGCCCTTGTCGAGGGCCTGCCGCACGTACGCGCCCGCGTCGCCGGTGCGCTCGATCTCCTCGATCATGCCGAGCACGCGCGAGGGCGCGCCGCCGTGCAGCGGTCCCGACATCGCGCCCACGGCACCGGACAGGGCCGCCGCCACGTCGGCGCCGGTGGAGGCGATGACGCGCGCCGTGAACGTCGAGGCGTTCATGCCGTGCTCGGCGGCGGAGGTCCAGTACGCGTCGACCGCCTTGACGTGCTTGGGGTCCGGCTCGCCGCGCCAGCGGATCATGAAGCGCTCGACGACCGACTCGGCCTTGTCGATCTCCCGCTGCGGCACCATCGGCAGGCCCTGACCGCGCGCCGACTGGGCGACGTACGACAGCGCCATCACGGCCGCGCGGGCCAGGTCGTCGCGGGCCTGCGCCTCGTCGATGTCGAGGAGCGGTTTGAGACCCCACACCGGAGCGAGCATCGCGAGCGCGGACTGGACGTCGACGCGGATGTCACCCGAGTGCACCGGGATCGGGAACGGCTCGGCGGGCGGCAGACCGGGGTTGAAGGCGCCGTCGACGAGCAGACCCCACACATTGCCGAAGGAGACGTGCCCGACCAGGTCTTCGATGTCGACGCCCCGGTAGCGGAGCGAGCCGCCCTCCTTGTCCGGTTCGGCGATCTCCGTCTCGAACGCGACGACTCCTTCGAGTCCAGGTACGAAGTCGGACATCAGGCGGCTCCTCGAGATGTGTACGACATGGTGTGCACGGGTGGTGTGCGTGTGCCGTATGGACGGCGGGGGCGGTCACCCCGGTGTTGCCCCGTGCGGCCGGTGGTCATCCAACCGCCGGGAGGCAGGCACGATATCCCCTGCTGTAGGGAGGTCACAGCGGCCCGACCCAAGATTTTGGCCGGTCCGTCCGATGCGGGGAAGCGTGACATCCGGCACACTGCCCCGATTCGCCCAGGGAGGATTGGCGGCACTCCGTGCCGGGCAAACTGGGGCCTGCGGCAGGATGTCCCCGTGACCGACCACGCCGCCCACGATGCCGCCGGCCCGCGCCGCCCGGGCCCGGACCACGCCGCGCCGGACGTGACCGTCTCCGGCCTCCCCCTGCCGGACCCGGCCGAGACCGAGCTCGTCGTCCCCGACCCCGCCGTCATGCGCGAGCAGTACCGCTCCACACCGCTGAACGAGTCGGCACTGGCCACCGGACCCATGGAGCAGTTCTCCCGCTGGTTCGCCGAGGCCGCGGCGGCGGCGCTGCACGAGCCCAACGCCATGATCCTCGCCACGGCCACGCCCGACGGCCGGCCCTCCTCGCGGACGGTGCTGCTCAAGCAGTACGACGAGCGCGGCTTCGTGTTCTTCACGAACTACGACTCCCGCAAGGGCCGGGAGATCGACGCCAACCCGTACGTCTCGCTGCTCTTCCCCTGGCACCCGCTCGAGCGCCAGATCATCGTCACCGGCACCGCGGCCCGCATCGGCCGCGACGAGACCGCCGCGTACTTCCGCACCCGCCCGCACGGCTCGCAGCTCGGCGCCTGGGCGAGCGACCAGTCGTCGGTGATCGCCTCGCGCGCCGAACTGCTGCGCCGCTACGAGGAGCTGGCCGCACGCTACCCCGAGGGCGAGCAGGTCCCCGCCCCCGCGCACTGGGGCGGCATCCGGGTCGTGCCGGACGCGGTCGAGTTCTGGCAGGGCCACGAGAACCGGCTGCACGACCGCCTGCGCTACGTGCGCACCGACGGCGCCTGGCGCGTGGAACGCCTCGCGCCCTGAGGCCCGGCGCTCCACGGCGCCCTGCGCCCGGCCCGAGCCGCTGCGCGGACGCCCGGAGACGCAGACGACCCGTGGGCCTTGGTCCCTCCGTCCGGACGGAGGGAGCCGGCCGGACTTACCGGCGGCCCACGGGTCGGGTGACTGCTTGGGTTTCGGCAGGTGGCCTGCCGAGGTGCACAGAGTGCGACGGCAGGCCGTTAGCCCGCAGTCACCTCACGAGTCCGAAAAGAAACCATGTTTTCGGATCACCTCCTTTCGCGTGTGCCCACACCTTAAGAAGCGCTGCGGCACGGTTCAAGCGAATTAGGAGGCTCACTTTCTCGGGGTGGGGGCGATTTCGGGGAACGGTGTGTGTCCTGTGTCACGTTGAAGTTCAATGGGCCTAGGTGCGTCAGTACACGTGGACACGTCCTGCAAGGGGTGCCGGGATGAGTGCTTCCAGGAGTGAGATCACCGACGCGCTCGGGTCCGGGGAGCCGGAGCCCGGGGCCGGGGCCACGGGGCCGCCCGGTGCCGACCTGCTCGCGGCGTTGCTCGACGGGATGGACGCGGCGTTGTGCGCGTTCGACGCCGAAGGGACCGTCACGCACTGGAACCGCGAGGCGGAGCGCATTCTGGGCTGGACCGCCGAGGAGGCCGTGGGCCGGCGCGGGTTCGCCGGGTGGGCGGTCCGCCGGGCCGACGCGGACGAGGTGCAGGAGCGGCTGATGGCCGCGATGGCCGTGCCGGGGCGGCAGGTCCACGAGTTCGCGCTGTTGCGCAAGGACGGGGGCCGGGTGCTGGTGCGCACGCAGTCCGCGCGGGTGCTCGGCGCCGACGGGAAGCCGGCCGGGGTGTACTGCGCGTTCAGCGAGGTCCATGCCCAGATCGATCTGGAGCGGTCCATCGCACTGAGCGAGGCGCTCTTCGACGACGCGTCCTGGGGTGTCGTCATGGTCGATGTGGATCTGCGTCCGGCCGTGGTCAACAGCGAGGCCGCGCGGGTGCTCGGCGCCGGCCGGGCGAACGTGCTGGGCCGCCCGCTCGGGGAGCTCGTCTCCCAGGGGGTCGAGGAGCTGGAGGGCGCGCTGCAGCACGTGCTGGCGGAGGGCGCGCCGCGCGGTCTCGTGGACCTGTGGGTGACCGTTGCGACGCCGGAGGGCGAGCGCAGGCGCTGCTGGCGCAGCGGGTTCCTGCGGCTGGCCTCGCCGCTCGCGGAGGAGCCGGTGCCGCTCGGGGTGGGCTGGGTGTTCCACGACGTGACGGACGTGAAGCTGGCGGAGCAGGAAGCCGACCGGCTGCGGTTCCGTTCGGGGCAGCTGCACCGGGCGGGGCGGGTGGCCGCGGAGTGCGAGGACCCGCTGGAGGCCGCGGCCGTGCAGCTGGACTTCGCGCTCGCCGGGTTCGCCGACCACGCGCTGCTCGACCTGGCGGAGGACGACGGGCAGCGCCTGGTGCGGGCGGCGGTCTCGCCGTCGGGCGCGTCGGGTCCTTCGGCGCAGGCCGCGGGCAGCGGGCTTCCGGTGCGGTACGAGCCGGGGCATCCGGTGTTCCAGGCGATCGAGCGTACGGGGTCGGTGCGGGCGAGCGCGGGCAAGGAGGCGACGCCGGGCGGCTGGGCGGAGCGCCGTCAGTGGCCCGGGGACGCGGCCCACGCGCTGTGCACGTCGCTGCGCAGTCGGGGCCGGACAGTAGGCGTGCTGACGTTCCTGCGCACCGCGAGCCGTCCCGCGTTCGAGCGCCCGGACGCGGTGTACGCGGAGAGCGTGGCGGTTCTGGTGGCCGCCTCGCTGGATCTGGCGCGGGTGACGGAGCAGGCGGAGCAGACGGAGCAGACGGAGCAGGAAGACCCGCCGAACTAGCGGCGCCGCGCCGAGCACGGGGGCGGCGCCCAGTGCCCCGGTGCGCGGCGCGGCCCCTCAGTGACGGAAGAAGATCCGGTCGCGGTACTCCGTCATCACCCGGCCGTTCCACTCGTGTCCGCCGTCCACGTTGCCCGAGCGCAGCAGCGGGGGCTCGATGCCGCGGGCGACCAGGTGCTCGACGGCGGCGGCCGTCATGGCCTGCATCAGCGCGCTGGTCACGACCGTCGACGCGGGTGCGAACGGCGCCTCGATGCCCTCGTGCGTCAGCTCCGCGTCGCCGACCGCGATCTTGGAGTCGAGGACGATGTCGCAGTGGTCCTTGAGGAAGGTGCCGGAGGCGTGCCGGGACGTGGTCTGCTCCGCGTACGCCACGGACGTCACGCCGATGACGGTGAGTCCGAGGGCGCGGGCGTTCATCGCCATTTCGACGGGCAGGGCGTTGCGCCCGGACAGGGAGACGATCACGAGGACGTCGCCGGCCGTGGCGGGGCTGGAGTCGAGGACCGCCGCGGCGAGGCCGTCGACGCGCTCGAGGGCGGAGCCGAGAGTGGCGGGCATGACGTCGACGCCGACGGCTCCGGGCACGGCCAGCAGGTTCATCAGGGCCAGGCCGCCGGCCCGGTAGACGACGTCCTGGGCGGCGAGGGAGGAGTGGCCGGCGCCGAAGGCGAACAGCCGGCCGCCTGCGGCGACGGCGTCGGCGACGGCCGAGCCGGCGGCGGCGATGTTCGCCGACTCCTCGTCGCGTGCGCGCTGCAGCAGACCGATCGCGGCGTCGAAGAACTGACCGGCCAGCTTGCTCTCGCTCATCGCCGAGCCCTTTCCGGAGGGTGGGAGGTGGGTAGGAACCGTACGAGTGCGTGACGGCCCGGGAACAACCGTGCCGCCGATCACGTTGCGGTCTGGACCATTGCGCTGTCAATACGGGCTTCACCCGTCGCGGCACGGTTGTCGGTGGGATGCGTAAGAATTGAGCCGGGGCCGCAGCGCACGATTTCATCGAGGGGCACGTATGTCCGGACTGATCGACACGACGGAGATGTATCTCCGCACCATCCTCGAGCTCGAAGAGGAAGGTGTGGTACCCATGCGGGCCCGTATCGCGGAGCGGCTCGACCAGAGCGGTCCCACGGTCAGCCAGACCGTGGCCCGCATGGAGCGGGACGGCCTGGTGACGGTGGCGGGCGACCGGCACCTGGAGCTGACCGGCGAGGGCAGGCAGCTGGCGACGCGCGTGATGCGCAAGCACCGGCTCGCCGAGTGCCTGCTGGTCGACGTGATCGGCCTGGAGTGGGAGCAGGTCCACGCCGAGGCGTGCCGCTGGGAGCACGTGATGAGCGAGGCGGTGGAGCGCCGTGTGCTGGAGCTGCTGCGCCACCCGACCGAGTCGCCGTACGGGAATCCGATCCCGGGCCTGGAGGAGCTGGGCGAGAAGGCGGAGGCGGACCCGTTCCTGGACGACAGCATGGTCTCGCTGGCCGAGCTCGACCCGGGCACGGAGGGCAAGACGGTGGTCGTGCGGCGGATCGGCGAGCCGATCCAGACCGATGCGCAGCTGATGTACACGCTGCGCAGGGCGGGCGTGCAGCCCGGCTCGGTGGTGAGCGTGACGGAGTCGCCGGGTGGTGTGCTGGTGGGCAGCAGCGGGGAGGCGGCGGAGCTGCAGGCGGAGATCGCCTCGCACGTCTTCGTGGCGAAGCGCTGAGGCCGCGCCCGGGGGACCGGGCGGTGAACGATGTCGGGCGGCCCCGGGGTCCTGTGCTCCGGGGCCGCCCGACGTGTGTCGCCGGCGCGGGTCGCCCGGCGCACTGCCGGACTTTCACCGTGCCGAAGCCGTTTTCCGCCCGGAATGGCAGCGGGCGGGCGGATCGCGTGCCACTCTGAAGCCGAGGCATATGACCACGGTTCGGGGAGGGGAGCCAGGGTGATGCGCCGCCTGCCGTACGTCTCGCACGTCCTGACATGGAGGAGTCCCGACGCCCGAGGGCGCCGGGACCTGTCCTCCCCGGTGCTGACCCGGAGCCCCGAGCTCCCAGGGTCAATCCCGTCGGACCGTTTTCCCCGAGCGGCCCGCCTCCCGCAGGGAATCTCCCCTCGGCTGCGCCGTCCAATCCCCGGGCCTGGTCACTCGAACGAGGGGTGTTACGCGGCAGAGCCGCGTTTTCGAATACAGGTTCGATAGTCTGGCGTCATCTCGACACGAGCCACTCGACTCGACACGAGCCACTCGATCCGGGGGAGACAAGGGGGTGCCAGGCCAGATGGTGCGGCGCATCGATGTGACCGGAGCCGGTGGCGTGCGCCTGGCTGCCTGGGAGTTCGCGGATCCGCCGAAAGGGCGCGAGGAGCACGAGAGTGCGCCGGGGGTCTTACTGCTGCACGGGCTGATGGGCCGCGCCTCGCACTGGGCGCCCACGGCGCGGTGGCTGGCCGAGCGGCACCGCGCGGTCGCCCTCGACCAGCGCGGCCACGGCCGCAGCGAGAAGCCGGTCGACGGGCCGTTCACCCGCGAGGCGTATGTGGCGGACGCGGAGGCGGCCGTCGAGCAACTGGGGCTGGCCCCGGTGACCTTGATCGGTCACTCCATGGGGGCGCTCACGGCCTGGCAGCTCGCGGCCAGGCGTCCTGACCTCGTGCGCGCGCTCATCATCTGCGACATGCGGGCGTCGGCGCTCGGGGTGGCGTCCCAGCGCGAATGGGAGGACTGGTTCCGCTCCTGGCCGGTGCCGTTCGCGACGCTGGCGGATGTCCGCAAGTGGTTCGGTGAGGACGACCCCCGGGTGGAGCGTCCGAATCCGGCGCGGGGCGAGTTCTTCGCCGAGGTGATGGCCGAGCGGGCGGACGGCTGGCGCCCGGTGTTCTCCCGCCGCCAGATGCTCACGTCCCGCGAGACCTGGGTCTTCGACGCGCACTGGGAGGAGCTGGCCCAGGTCCGCTGCCCGACTCTGGTGGTGCGCGGACTTGACGGCGAACTGGGCCGTGCGGAGGCCCAGGAGATGGTCCGCGTGCTCCCCCTCGGGCAGTACGGGGAGGTCCCCGACGCCGGCCACCTCGTCCACTACGACCACCCGGACGGCTGGCGCGCGGCGATCGAGCCCTTCCTGGACGGGGTCCTGACACCGTGACGGCCTCCGGAGGCGCCCGGCCAGGGCGCGACCACACGAGGCCCTGCGGCCTGTGCGGCGCGCCCTGACACAGGGCGTCCGGAAGGGGAGCTGCCCCAGGCGCTCAGCCCTTGCTCACCGCCGTCAGGATCTCGGGCAGCCGGTCCGCCGTCCGGGGCGCGGACAGGCGCAGGCCCGCCCACGTGAGCAGCGCTCCGTACGCCGTGCCCACCGGCAGCAGCAGCCACAGCGCGGCCGACTCCGAGACGTGCAGCCAGATCGTCAGCACCAGCAGCGGCGTGCACAGGAGCGCCGAGAAGAGCATGCCGCCGAAGATCGAGATCCAGGCGATGCCGCCCTGCCCCGGCGCGACGTTCTTGTACGCGCTGTCCTGCGGGATCGAGTACGGGAAGTGCGCCGAGGCCACCGCCCCCGTCGCCAGCATCGCTCCCAGCAGCGCGAACGACAGGCCCAGCGTCTCCGGCAGGTCCTCCCACCGGCCGAGCAGGCCCACCGTGACCGCGGCCACCAGCGTCATGTACGGCACGGTGATCAGGAGCAACGCCAGGGCGCGGGCGCGCAGTTCGGCGTACGCGTCCCGCGGGGACGAAATCGTGAGCGCGACCATCCAGAAGGCCGACGTGTCCTGGCCGAACTGGTTGTACATCAGCAGGCCCAGCATGCTCGACGCGAAGCACACGAGATAGATCGAGCCGGTGCCCTGGAGCGCGTTGAAGACCGGCACGATCATGCCGACCGCCAGCGACGTCACCCACGCCGCCTTCGTCTTGGGGTCGCGCCACACGTAGCGCAGGCTGCGCTGCATCACCGTGCCCGTACGGCCCTCGGGCAGCAGCCGGTGCAGGCCGGTCGACGTCCCCTTTCGGGTCGGCTCCGAGGCCGCCGCCAGCGTCGAGCCGTCGGGGGTCGTCATCAGCTTCGTCAGGCTGCGCTGCCACCACCACAGCAGGGCGGCCAGGGCCAGGGCCGCGAGCGCGAGTTGGCCGAGCGCGGTCCCGTACGCGCCGTCGCCCGCCGAGGCGACGGCGCCGAGCGCGGACGCGGGCGGCACCCAGCGCACGACGTCGGCCACCGGGTCCAGCGTGGCGAGCCCGCCCGCCTCGCCGATGCGCTGCGCGCCGAAGTTCACGAGCTGGAAGCCCACCGCGATCACCAGTCCGCTGAGCACGGCCAGGTCGCGGCCCTTGCGCGAGGTCAGCAGCCGGATGTTGGCGGCGGCGACCGCCCTGGCCAACGCCACGCACACGAGCAGCGTCAGCGGCACGGCGAGCACCGACACCAGGACCGCACCCGACCCGTGCGCGACGGCGATCGCCGAACCGACCGCCAGGCACAGCGTGAACAGCGGCCCGATGCCCACGACCGACGCGCCGAGCAGGGCCGTCACCAGTGGCCGCGGCCGCAGCGGCAGCATCACCAGCCGGGTCGGGTCCAGCGTCTCGTCGCCGCTGGGAAAGAACAGCGGCATCACGGCCCAGCCGAGTGCCAGGACACCCGCGAGCAGCACGACGAGCGAGGCGGCGTGCGCCTCGCCGCGGAGCAGGATCAGGCCCGCGAGCTGCGCGGCCGCGAACAGCAGCGCGCACACGAGCGAGACGATGTACGCGGCCTTGCGGCCGGACGACTGGCGCAGCCCGTTGCGCAGCAGCGACAGCTTCAGTCCGACGAAGACCCGGGTCAGCGACGCGGTGCTCAACGCGCACCGCCGCCGAGCCAGTCCAGCGAGTCCCCGGTGTCGCGGTCCCGCGCGCCCACGAGTTCCAGGAAGGCGCTCTGCAGCGTCGGCGCGTCGCCCCGCACGTCGGCGAGCGGTCCCTGCGCGCGGATGCGGCCCGCGGCCATCACGGCGACCCAGTCGCACAGCGACTCGACGAGCTCCATGACATGGCTGGAGAAGACGACGGTCGCGCCGGACGCGGTGTAGCGCTCCAGCACGCCGCGGATCGTCTGCGCGGACACCGGGTCGACGCCCTCGAACGGCTCGTCCAGGAAGAGCACTTCGGGGTTGTGCAGCAGCGCGGCCGCGAGCCCGATCTTCTTGCGCATGCCGGTCGAGTAGTCGACGACGAGCTTGTGCTGTGAGCCGGCGAGGTCGAGGACGTCGAGCAGCTGGGCCGCGCGCTTGTCGACCTCGTCGCCCGGCAGGCCGCGCAACCGGCCGTTGTACGCGAGCAGTTCGCGGCCCGAGAGGCGTTCGAACAGCCGCAGCCCCTCCGGCAGGACGCCGATGCGGGACTTCACCTCGACCGGGTCGTGCCACACGTCGTGACCGCCGACCAGTACCCGGCCCTGGTCGGGCCGGAGAAGCCCGGTGACCATGGAGAGCGTGGTCGTCTTGCCCGCGCCGTTCGGTCCGACCAGGCCGATGAACCTGCCCGCCGGAAGCGTCAGATCGATCCCCCCGACGGCGACCTGGTCGCCGAACCGTTTCCACAGACCTTCCACCCGCACCGCGGGCGGTGCCGTGCCCCCGTCCGTGCCGCCCGCTCCGCCAACTGTCTGTTCCGGCATGGTCACTGCCTCTCACTGTCCCCGTGGTCCCCGTTGGTACGGGCACAGCCTACGGAGGGCCGCGCCAGGGGCGCAGGTGTGATCCGGGCAGTAACTCGCTGGTCAGCGTTGCCGGGATCGTGCGGCGGCGGTATCCCTGCCGCAGGCGTAGGCGAGCGGACTGATCAGCTCGTCGGCGTCCGGGAGCCATCGGTTCGCGGGAGTGGGGCGGCGTGCCCACTGCACGGCGCCCCGGCCGCCGATGCGGGTCGGCGGCGCGGCGACGTAATGGCCCTCGCCGCGGGCGGCGAGATCGAGGGAGGAGGGCGCCCAGCCCAGTTCGCGGATCAGCTGGGGGACCTTGAGGGAGGCGCCGGGGAGTACGAAGAAGAGCATGCGGCGGTCGGGGGTGCAGGTCACCGGGCCGAGGGGAAGATCCATCCGCTCCAGTCGTGCCAGGGCGAGGAACCCGGCGGACTCCGGAACGTCGATCGCGTCGAAGGTGCGGCCCGTCGGCAGCAGGATCGACGCATTGGGCCGGTCGTCCCACAGTCGTCTGACGGCCGTGGCGCTGCCTGTCGCGTGGTTCGCCCAGTCCGGCGTGGCCGGGTGGCCGCCGGGCGTCGCGCAGCCGGCGTCTCCGCAGGAGCAGCGCTCCGCTCCGTCCACGGCCTCCAGCCAGGTGCCGGGGAGCACGTCCCAGTGCCGCTCTTCCGCGTACCGCACGGCGTTGTCCAGCATCTGCTCGCCTCGTTGCTGGGGGATCCACGCGGATTGACTGACTGACATGGTCTCTTCCACGACACACTCAACTACCGCCCCCACCTCGGGTTACGGGGCTTCTCGCGGTGGACGGTGGAGCATCGATCCTGCACATGGGGCGCACGGATGCACGGCCGGGGGCGCGCAGGGGGCAGCGCCCGCAGGGACGGGTAGCCAGAGCGGGACGCGTACGGGACGCGTACGGGAAAGGCGGGAGCGGGCCCGTGCGACGACGAAACGGAACCAACCCGACCAACTCTGCATTCTCCGTATATCAGCCGGGCAGTGATCAATTCATCGATCACCGCGGCATCAGGGGGTAGTTCATGGCAGCCAGGCCTCTCGTCGCCCGACAGCCGAACGAACGGTTGCAGGCACTCATCCAGGAAGCCGGGTGCTCGAACGCCGGTCTCGCCCGGCGCGTCAACATGGTCGGCGCCGAACGGGGCCTGGACCTGCGCTACGACAAGACGTCGGTGGCCCGCTGGCTGCGCGGCCAGCAGCCGCGCGGCCGGGCGCCCGGCATCATCGCCGAGGCGCTGGGCCGCAAGCTCGGGCGCACGGTCACGATCGACGAGATCGGCATGGCGAACGGCAAGAACCTGGCGACCGGTGTCGGCCTGCAGTTCTCCCCGACCGTGGTGGGCGCGATCGAGCAGGTCTGCGAGCTGTGGCGGTCCGACGTGGGCCGCCGCGAGTTCCTGTCCGGCTCCGCCGTCGCCGCCTCCGCGCTCGTCGAGCCCAGCCGTGACTGGCTGATCACCGGCGCGGACGCCCAGGTGGCGCGTACGGCGGGGGCGCGCGTCGGCACCTCGGACGTCGAGGCGGTACGGGCCATGACCGCGGCCCTGACCGAGCTGGACCACCGTTTCGGAAGCGGACACGTGCGGCCCGTCCTCGCGCACTATCTCAACAGCGTGGTCTCCGGCCTGCTCTCGGGGTCCTACCGGGAGGCGGTCGGCCGCGAGCTGTTCGCGGCGGTCGCCCGGCTGACCGAGCTCGCCGGGTACATGGCCGTGGACACCGGCCAGCCGGGGCTCGCCCAGCGCTACTACATCCAGGCGCTGCGGCTCGCGCAGGCGGCCGGGGACCGCGGCTACGGAGGCTATGTGCTCGCCGCGTCCATGAGCCACCTCGCCGCCGAGCTCGGCAACCCGCGCGAGATCGCGCAACTGGCCAGGGCCGCGCAGGAAGGGGCGCGCGGGCAGGTCACGCCACGCGTCGAGGCCATGTTCCACGCGGCCGAGGCCCGCGGACACGCGCTGCTCGGCGACTCCCGCACCTGCCACGAGGCGGCGGCAAAGGCGGTGGCCGCGCTGGAGCGGGCCGAGCCGGACACCGGCGACGACCCGGCGTGGATCACCCACTTCGACGAGGCGTACCTCGCGGACGAGCTGGCGCACTGCCACCGTGACCTCGGCGAGGCGGAGGAGGCCGCCCGGCAGGCGGAGGACGCGCTCGCCGGCCACCCGGCCTCCCGGGCGCGGCGGCGTGCGATCGGGCTGGTGCTGCTGGCGTCGGCCCAGGTCCAGCAACGGGAGGTGGAGCACGCCTGCCACACGGCCGGGCGCGCCGTCGACCTGCTGGACACGCTGCGCTCCAGCCGGGGAGCGGAGTACCTGGACGACCTCCAGGTCCGGCTCGAGCCGTACGCGGCCGAGCCGGCGGTGCGGGAGCTGGGCGCGCGCCTGGAGATGCGGGCGGCGTGAGGGTCCGCTGGGGCGGGAGTGCCGGAAGGGGCTCTCTCCCCTGCCCGCACAGGGCATGAACAGCGTCCTGTGTCCGCATCTTGTCACTGCTCGGGCACGTGTGTGCGGAGCGCTCCGGGCACCCGGTAGCGTGAACCGACGATTCCGTAGGTCCACACGTAGGAGTCCCGGTGACGCACAGCGGACAGGGTGACGAGCAGCGGCTGCCGGCCGCGCGGCCCGCGTACGAAGGCGTCGTGCTGCCCGCCGACGGCAGTGAGCCCCTCATACCCGGATCCCCGGGAGCGCAGGCGACCCCTGCGGGCGGTCAGCCGTGGGGCGCGCCGTGGGGACCGCAGCAGCCGCCCGGGCCACAGGCACCGGGCGGCGTGCCCGGTACGCCGGCGCCCCAGCCGGGCTACGGCTACCCGGGCGCGGCCGGCCCGCAGGCCCCGCAGGGCTACGGCGACCCCGACGTCCCAGGCGCGCCCGGCCCTTCGGCGCCGCAGCCGGGTCACGGCGCCCCGGTCCCGCAGGGGCAGCCGGGCTACGGCTACCCCGGTGCGCCGATGCCGCAGGCGAGTGGTCCCGGTCACCCCGGTGCTCCGGTGCAGGGGCAGGCGAACGGCTACGGCGCCCCGGTCCCGCAGGGGCAGCCGGGCTACGGCTACCCCGGTGCGCCGATGCCGCAGGCGAGTGGTCCCGGTCACCCCGGTGCTCCCGCCCACGGCCAGACGAGCGGCTACGGCGCCCCGGCCCCGCAGGGACAGCCGGGCTACGGCTATCCCGGCTACGGCGCCCCGGCCCCGCAGGCCCCCGCCGCGCCCGCGCCGCAGCGTGTCACGTCGCAGCCGTTGCCGCCGCAGGACGCTCCCGGGCAGGAGGAGCGCACCCAGATGCTGCCGCCCCAGGGCGGGCCCGGCTCTGTCGGGGCGTCCGACCCCACGCAGTACATCCAGCCCGTCGCCGGCGGTTCCGCCACGCCGCCCGGGGCTCTGCCGCCCGAGGCGCCCGCCGAGTCGACGACGTTCCTCGGGACCGTGCGCGCGGGCGGGGGCGACTCCGAGGCCACGCAGTACATCGCGCCCGTGCCGCCCGCCCCCGCCGCGGCGCCCTTCGGCATCCGGCCGGGTGCGCCGGGGGACCGGCAACCCCCCGCCGAGTTCGACAGCCTGTTCCGTTCGGACGCTCCCCAGGCCCAGCCGGCCGACTCCACCCAGCAGCTGCCCCGGTTCGACGCCCCGCAGGGCGCCCAGCCGTCCGCGTACCAGGAGCCGGGGCGCGCGCCTCGCTACGACGACGAGCCCGTGACGCGCAGGCGCTCCATCGTGCCCGTCGTGGCCGCGCTCGTGATCGGCTGCGCCGTGCTCGGACTGGGAGTCGGCGCCGTGATGTCCGGCGGGGACGACGACGAGGACCCGGCGCCGGACAAGAACGTCGCCGCCACCACCCCCGCGCCGAGCCAGAGCGCGTCCACCCAGGCCGCCGACCCCGCCGAGCCGCAGGCGAAGGAGCTCGACAAGCTGCTCGCGGACAGCAACAACAGCCGTGCGGCGGTGATCCGTTCGGTCGAGAACATCAAGGTCTGCAAGAACCTCGACCAGGCGGTCACGGACCTGAAGGGCGCGGCCGCCCAGCGGCGCAGCCTGGTGACCCGGCTCGACAACCTGACCGTGGACAAGCTTCCGGACAACGCCGCGCTGACCGCCGCCCTGACCAAGGCGTGGCAGGCGTCGGCGTCGGCCGACGACCACTACGCGGCGTGGGCGCAGCAGGTCAAGGGCAAGAAGGGGTGCAAGGACGGGAAGGCCCGCGTCACCTCGCAGACCGCGCAGGGCAACCAGGCCAGTGGCGAGGCGACGAAGGCGAAGAACGAGGCCGCGCCGCTGTGGAACGCGATCGCCCGCAAGCACGGCCTGACCGAGCGGCGCAGCCAACAGCTGTGAGGCGGACGGCGGGGGCGGTGAACCCGGTTCACCCGCCTCCGCCGAGGAGTCGCCCGCGGAACGCTCAGGCCGCGTCCATCAGCGTCGTGCCCACGTCCACGAAGTCCTTGCCCTGAGCCACCAGCCGTCCGTCCCGCACCACTTGGAACGTCACGCTGCGGTTGACGATCCGCGGATAGCCGGGCGCGCCGAGCATGTTCTCGTAGCCCCACCGCAAGGGCGGCGTCAGGCCGTCGGTCGTCACCTCCAGGCCCTGGTCGAGGGCGTGGGAGATACGGCCAGGGGTGATCGCGTCGCTGTCGAGCGCGCGGATCACCCGCTCCAGCACCGTGTAGGCGATCCAGGTCGTCTGCACGCCGGCGTCGGCCGGGTCGATGCGGTCGTCGTGGAAGGCGTGTTCGGTGACCACCTTGCGCATTCCGTCCCAGCGTTCGTCGTTCGCGTCCGGGTACCAGCCGGTGATGTAGGCGCCCTCGAAGGGGCCCTTGCGACCGCCGGTGCGGTCGACGAGGGGCTGGCCGACGCTGCCGATGACGGACGAGATGCGGATGTGCCGGCCGTCCTCGGGCAGTCGCCGGAAGGAGTCGAAGAAGGTCTCCGTGCGGTCGCCGAGCGCGGCGGTGACGCAGCCGGGCCGGGTGTCGGAGGAGGCGGTCGACGTCCAGGTGGGCTCCGCGGCCCGCCTGCGGGCCTGCTTGGCCTGCTCGGTGTACTCGGTGGCGTCGTCGGCCGCGAGGATGTCGGCCGAGGGTATGTCCCGACTGCCTTCCTCGAGACCGGAGTTGAGCAGCTGGACGAGGTCGTCGCCGTTGATGCTGTCGGGGCGCACGAGGGAGACGCCGGCGCAGTAGTCGGCGAGCTGCCTGCCGTTGCCGGCGACCAGGGCGGGCTGGCCGCCGTTGACCGGGTAGGAGAGGTAGCTGGTGAACTCCTCCCCGGACATGCCGTATCCGCCGATGAAGGGGATGCCGGCGGCCTCGAGGGGCGCCATGAAGGAGCCGTACTGGCTGTAGGAGCCGACGACCGCGACCGCGCCCTCCTTGACGGCCCGGCGTGCGCAGTTGGCCGCGCCCTGGGGGGTGTTGCCCTCGTTGCAGGTGATGACGCGCAGGTCGTGTCCGTCGATGCCGCCGCGCGCGTCGGCCCAGCGTTCGTAGGCCTTGGCCATCGCCATCATGCCGGGCATGTTGGTGGCCTTCGTCTCCTCCGGGGCGAACGTCATGACGGTGACGGGCTCCCTGGAGCCCCCGGTGTCTCCCGGGAGGACACCACAGCCGGCGACGAGGGACATTCCTGCCGCCACGGCCGAGGTGAACGCGGCCCGTCGACGGGTCTTGGAGGGGCGGGGGGTGGAGGAACGACGCCAACCGGTCATGACTCCACACACTTTCTCCCTCCGGGGAACGGCACAGTGAGCATTGTTCAACGCAAGGTGACCGGAGGGTGAATTGCAGGGGCGGGTCCGGATGATCGAAAAGGGAACGTACGATCGAAGGCGTGCAGCAAGGTTCGGTCAACCCTTCCCGTCGCGGCCGTCGCTCCTCCACCATGGGCGGCATGCCGCTCAACGACATGCCCTGGTGGCGCTGGCGCAGCAACGTGCGCTCGGCGCTGCACATGCTTTCCGACCCCGTTTTCCACCAGGAGTGCTGGCTGGCCGGGCGCGAGGGGTACGGCGACGTCACGGACGCCGTGTACCGCCTGGTCGAGGACACCTGGCTGGACAACTGGTCGGCCGAGAAATACGTCGGCACGATCTTCCGCGACTCGGGCGAGGCCGCGCTGGTGGACGTCGCCGTGCTGCGGGTGCTGCGCATCATGCACCAGGTCGGCGCGGACGCCCCGGTGTCGGCGTACCTGGAGCACCACGGCTGGCCCGAGGCCGTCCGCGCGGCCCGTGACGCGCACGTGAGCCTCGCGTCGAACGACGGCGAGGACCCGGACGCGCCGCCGCGCTCGCTGGACGTGCTGCGGATCATGACCCGGTCGGTGTGAGCCGGCTGTCCACGACCGCGTCCGCTGGACGGACGCCGGACGGGCCCGCCGCCCGTTTGTGGCAGGCTACAAGGATGACTGACCAGTACGTCCTCACGCTTTCCTGCCCGGACAAACAGGGCATTGTGCACGCCGTGTCGAGCTACCTCTTCATCACCGGCTGCAACATCGAGGACAGCCAGCAGTTCGGAGACCGGGACACGGGCCTGTTCTTCATGCGGGTGCACTTCTCCGCCGAGGCTCCGGTGACCGTGGACAAGCTGCGCGCCAGCTTCGCCGCCGTCGGCGACGCCTTCGACATGGACTGGCAGATCCACCAGGCCGACGAACGCATGCGGATCGTCCTGATGGTCAGCAAGTTCGGCCACTGCCTCAACGACCTCCTCTTCCGCTCCCGGACCGGCGCCCTGCCGGTGGAGATCGCGGCGGTCGTCTCCAACCACACGGACTTCGCCGAGCTGGTCGGCTCGTACGGCATCCCCTTCCACCACATCCCGGTGACGAAGGACACCAAGGCCGAGGCCGAGGCGCGGCTGCTGGACCTCGTGCACGAGGAGCGGGTCGAGCTGGTCGTCCTCGCCCGCTACATGCAGGTGCTCTCCGACGACCTGTGCAAGCAGCTCAGCGGCCGGATCATCAACATCCACCACTCCTTCCTGCCGAGCTTCAAGGGCGCCAAGCCCTACCACCAGGCGCACGCACGGGGCGTGAAGCTGATCGGCGCGACCGCGCACTACGTGACGGCCGACCTCGACGAGGGCCCGATCATCGAGCAGGAGGTCGAGCGCGTCGGCCACGAGGTCACGCCCGAGCAGCTGGTGGCCGTGGGCCGGGACGTGGAGTGCCAGGCCCTGGCCCGCGCCGTGAAGTGGCACGCCGAACACCGCATCCTGCTCAACGGGCGCCGCACCGTCGTCTTCGCCTGAACCGGCGGGAGCGGCCCGGGAGCCGGGGAGATCGGGGACGCGTCCCTACGACGTGCCCGCGTCCCGCGACCCGGCCACCGGGTTGTCGCAGAGGTCGTCCAGGACGAACGCCCCCTCCTCCTCTTCCTCCTTCTCCCGCTGGAGCGCGGTCTCCGCGTCCAGCCGTTCGAGCAGGCGGGTCAGCAGCGCCGGGTCCTCCGGGTCGCCGACGAACTCCAGCACGGCCCGGTAGAACGCGTCGCGCAGCGTCGGCGGCATCGTGTCCGAGGCGTCCATGCAGATCCGGCCCGCCGAGTCGAACAGCTCCTGCACCGCCCGCGTCCCCGGCGACGGCGCCTTTGAGGCGAACGTGCCACCCGGGAAGAACGGCCGCTCACCGGACATCGCCGCGTCCGCCCAGTCCTTGCGGGCGGGCGCCGAGGTGAGCCGGCCCAGCAGGTCCCAGGCGGCGGCGCTCGGCCGGAAGACCGCGGCCATGTCGCCGGACACCTCGAAGACGCCGCCGCCCTCCTCGGCGGAGGCGGCCCCGCCGAGATGGCGGGCCGTCGGGGTCGGCCGCACGTCGTCGCCGTAGTGCCTGCGGATGAACGAACCCTGGTGCTCGTGGGTGCAGTCCCCGCGGTTCAGCAGACCGTAGCGGCCGTCGTCGAGCAGTTCGAACGAGTCCGTCAGCGCGTCCGGCGCGGGGGAGCGCCCGTTCGCGGTGAGCATCCGCGCCCACTCCTCCCACAACGGGCGCGTGCCCTTCCACGACGTCTTGCCGGTCGCCCAGCGCTCGTACGCGTCCGGGCCCCGGCGCTGCAGGATCAGGTCCTCGATCCAGTCCGTGCCCGGCCAGCCGGAGGTGGCACCGGAGTTCAGGCCGAGACACCACACGGGCTCGCTCTCCCCGACGCCCGCACGGCTCCACACCAGAGACTTCAGGTCGACGCGCACCGGCGCCCAGAAGACGTGCGTCCTCGCCGCGCCGCCCCTGCCGGGGACGGTGACCGGCGGCGCCCACGGCGGGATGGCCGCCCCGGCCACCTTCTCCGGCAGCGGATGGGCGTCGCCCGAGCGTGCGTACTGGGCCAGCTCGCCGGGGCTGTTGAGGATCGCCAGGTCCGGGGGCGCACCGGCCTGGAGCTGGGCGACCAGGGTCTCGCGCAGCGAGCGCGTGCCCTTGTAGACGTACCGGTGTCCCGTCTTCTGGCCGATGCTCCTCAAGGCCGCCACGAAAGGGGCCTCCTCGCCGTCCGTCCACGGGCCGAGGACGACGAGCGTCCGCTCCTCGGGGGCGCTCGCGCAACCGCCCGCCGAGGCGGTGGACACGGCGAGCAGACAGGCCGCCAGGGCGAGCCTCAGGCGCTTCATGCGTCCGCGTCCTTTCGCCGGGTGAAGTGCGGCGGATACGGCCGGGCGTACAGGTAGAGCGTGACGCCGCAGGCGAGCGCGCCGAGACCGGTCACGGGCACGGCGACGCCCGCGGTCAGCGCCCAGCCGTCCGGGTGCGCCGACCCCATCCGTGCCGCGGCCCCGCCCGCCACGCTCTCGATCTCGCGCCCGACCCCGGACACGGCCGTGACGTACTCCAGCTGGGCGACCGCCTCGTGCACGTCCTCCTGGGCGGCCTGCTCCTGGGCGCCGCCGACGGTCAGCAGCACCGGTGTCAGCAGCACGGGCACCGACGCCGCGACGATCTGGAGGCTCACCAGGCGCAGCCGGTCCCGCAGGAACACCGACGTGCCCACGACCGTGAAGGCGAACAGGCCGGCCACCAGCGCGGCCGCGGCCGCCGCCGCCTGGGTGAGCGCGCTCCAGTCCGCCAGGTCGCCGCTCTCGTCGAGGAGTTGCTCCTCCAGGACCTCGATGCGGTCCAGCACGGTGGTGGGGTCCTGCTCGCCGTTCGCCGGCTGCGGGCTGCGCAGCATCCCGGCCGCGTACGCCACCCCCGCCTCGCGCAGCACCCGGCTCGGGCGGTTGCGGTCCGCCCAGGCGATCTTGTCCCCGTACGCGACGACGAGACCGGACATCACCCGCAGCTCCTGCTCCTGGGCCTTGCTCAGAGCCCCGGACTGGGCGACCCGGTTCAGGCTCTGGGTCGCCTCGGCCAGGTGCGAACGGTAGGTCTCGCCGAGTTCGACGAGCCCGGCGTGCTCGGGGTTCAGCAGCCGTAACTCCGCCTGGGCCTGGGCGAGTCCGAGGGAGGTCCGCGCCTGGGCGAGCCCCACCAGCGCCGGCACGGACCGGTCCCGCAGCTCCTCGGAGCGCCGGTGCACGTCGTTGTAGGCGGCGGCGCTCAGCGCCAGCGCGATCAGCGCGAGGGCGGGCAGCACCAGCATCCTGCGCCGCAGGAACGCGGCGGTCGGCCGCCCCGTGCCGGGGGACCGGCCGGTGGCCCGCACCCACAGGGCGGGCGGGACGCGCCGGGCCTGCCGCCAGGCACGGCCGCCGAGCCGGCGGGCGAGGGCGGCGAGCC